>LVBB01000001.1 GCA_001603075.1 Phycisphaerales bacterium Planc_01
CCCGTCCGTCGTGTACCAGATCTCACCACCAGACGCCGTCAGAGTCAGTGCCGCACCGGTGCGGACCGGCCCGCCGTGCTGAAATCGGCCGTCGATATGGAGTTGTGGCGGCGAGATCGACGGATAGAAGCCCGCCTGCCTGAGCTGGTTCATCACGATGTCCGTGCGAACGGGGAAGTAGTTCTGGACCAGGCGATCCCGCTCGGCAATCCACTCCACATCACGCGTGTAGGGCCGCGATCTTCTGCTGTCGCCCCACCGCGCCGACTCGCCGACGATGGCGCCGTAGATTTCGTCGGCGCGGGCCATGTAACGTTCGATCGACGCACCCGGCGTGAGCGCACCGTCGTGGAAGAACCGCTTGTAGATCTGGTCGGCCAACTGGACGCGGAAGTCCTCGTTGGCCATCAGCCGGTCGACCAGATAGTGCGGATTGGACTGACCGACGATACGGACACGATTCTCGTTGGGCGATTCCAGGCTCCATTCGACGTCCCAAGGCACAAAGAGAAACGGACTGGCCGGCTGACGCCGACGAACCGCATAGAAGTTGCGTGGAACCTGGTTGTTGCACAACAATACGGGGGCATCCCGGCTGCCCACATAATAGATCATCAGCATGTAGTCGATCATCGCCGGGATATCGACGTACTGTTGGATCTCCTGATAAGCAGCCGTGGTGCTCACGTTGCCCGCGACCAGGCGGAAGAGGGCATTCCACGCTTCCAGGTCGCCCGTCTTGACCTCCATGCTGCCGTCGGCATACAGCACGTCGTAGTCGTGCTTCTCACCGCCGAGGTGCTCGGCACAGAAGCCATCGTCCGGTCGCTCGACGAAGATGAACATGCCCCAGTAGAGACCGTTGATATAGCCGTGAACCCCTCGGCTGTGCGGGGCCAATCCGCCCATGTCGCGGACGGTGTCCCGGCAGAACTGGTCGCGCAGATAGTCGGCGTGGTCGGTCCCCAGACCGCTGCAGGCGGTGCTGTCGCCGAACCACGAATAATTCCAGATGGCCCGAAGGATCAGCGACTCGAAAGTCTCGACGTCGGTATCGGCAAAGAGCGGATACCTCAGTTTCGACGGACCATACTCGTTCTTGAACAGCATCCGCAGCGAGTGCTTCGCGACGCTCGTGCTGCGGCCGTACACGCTGCCGTGGACCCGCAATCCGACGTTGACCTGGAAATCCTCGCCCTCGGCGGGATCGATCCACTCGATCGAGGCGGCGCGCTCCCAGTTGACTCCACGGCCCGCCAGGTTCGCATAAATGCCTCGCTGGGCCCCGAAGAAATCCTCGTTGTCCAGCACGACGCTCACCGAAGGAACGCTCTTGAGATCCTCTTTGATCGTCGGCGCGTAGGCCGGATCGTCGACAACGCGCGGGTCCATGGCATAGTCAACGACGGTCGATCCCCACGTCGTGGGAAATCCGCCGGGATGCCGTGGCTGGATCAGAACATCATCGAGGAAGATATAACTGTATGTGACGATCTCGGAGGGCTGCCATCCCGGCTTGAACGCCATCACACGAAGACATGTCGTCCGGTAGATGAGAATCGGCTCCTTGTAGACGGTGCCGCTCGGGAGGTTCCGCTCGCGTGAAAAGGGCTCGCTGCCATCGCGCGTGTAATAGATGACTGCATCGGGGGTGTCACAGGTAATGGTCACTTCGAACGGTCCGTTGTAGAATCCCCGCTCGTGGGAAACCTTGGGCGCAGAGAGAAACCCCTCATAGACCACCACATTCTGGCGTCCCGGCGTGGGGTAACCCAGGAAACGGAACTCCCCGGTACCGTCGGGATAGCGGCCGAACGACACATCTGTCCTTTGCGGACCAAAGGAAACATGGTCGATCTGCGTGACGCCGTCGGTGTCGAACAGCGCGACCGCCTCGCCGTCGGCACTGAGCTTGAAGTTCGCATGGAGTCCGTCGTCGCCGGTATCGCCGTCGGCCCAGATCAAGACGTACCCCCCGGCGGCGACAGTCGTTCCGGCGGGAATCCGCCATCGCGTAGGATTGGCGGGATCGTCCGTCAGATACATGCCACCGATATCGATGGCTGTATCCGCCGTGTTGTGCAGCTCGATCCAGTCGTCGGTCTGGCCCTGTGGGTCCCTCGCTCCCTGGCTGTTGGAAGCCAGCAGCTCGTTGATGACCATTGGGGATCGGGCCTGCATCACGCCGGCCCATGTCAGAATGACCGCAAGCGTGAGGGGTCTGAGGTAGTCGATCATATCGCCTTCCGCCTTTGCATGTGCACTCTTCACTGCCCGCGAACGTCCCTGGCGGCCGAGCCGACACCGCCCAGTCCATTCGCTCCGTTCCGGCCCCTCCAATAGATGCGGACCTCTCCGCCCGCCACGGGACCCGCCTGCAACCGCCGGAGGTCCCCAGGAAGAAGTACCCCTCCACCGACCGGCAAAAGGCAAGCATCCTATAATCGTATCCTAACAAATCGCCCCGCCCAAGTCAACGCATCGCGCATTCCTGCGATACAGGGCTTCACCTCGGTCGGTGCCGAATCCCGGCAGCGTGGCTCGCCGACAAATACACTTGCGAACCTATCTGCTTGGCCTGATAATACTTACCATGATCTAAGGAGTGCGCATGATTCGATTGAAACGGGCCGTGCTTTGGGCCTGTCTTATGGCGATTGCGGCGTTGGCGGTCCTGTCGGTCTACGGTGCCTTTCTGGGGGCCGACCGGGCGCAGACCTTTTTCAATTCGGTTCCGGTGGCGGTCTTCTGGGGGGCGTTCGCCGTTCTGCTGGGCGCAGGGATCGTCGCCTTCGGCCGGCTGCTGTGGGTCCCGTCGCTGCTGCTGATGCACCTGGGCTGCATCCTGGTTGTGATCGGCGGGATGTGGGGCTCGCAACCGGGACGGGACCTCCAGGAGCGGTTCCTCGGGACCGAGAGGATCGCCAAGGGTCGGATGCCCATCCTCGAAGGGACAGCCGAGAACCGCGTGGCGATCGCCGACAGCAATGTGACGAAGGAATTGCCCTTCTCCATCCGGCTGCGGAAGTTCCGCATCGAGTATTACGAACCGGGCGACCTGTACATCTATAGCCGCGACGGCAGGCGATGGAAACTGCCCGCCGAGGCCGGCCGGAGCCAAACGCTCGGCAGAGACCTCGGACGGGTGACAATTCAGCGCGTCTTCCGCAACTTCCGCATGGATATCTCCGGCGATGAGCGGATCGCCCTCGATGCGCCGGGCGGATCGAACCCGGCCCTGGAAGTGGCGATCGAGCGGCCGGACGGCTCGACCGCAAGGCGATACGTCTTCCTCCAGCGAGCCGGACATAACAACCCCAGCGACCCGCTGGCCCTGACCTATTCGCAGAGTGTCCGCGACTACATCAGTGAGCTCGAGGTCGTCCGAGACAACGAAGTCGTCGCGAGCAAAGACATCGAAGTCAATCATCCCCTGTATTACGGCGGGTATCACTTCTACCAGCATTCGTACGGGCAGAACCAGTTCGGCGACTACACGATCCTGATGGTGGTCGCGGACTCCGGACTGAGGATCGTCTACAGCGGCTACGCCATGCTGATGGTGGGCATCGTCTGGCACTTCTGGGGCCGCCCACTCCGCTCGGCCTTGCGCAACCGCCGCTCGAATGAACGTGACGAGAACCGATAGCAGGAACGCACATGGCGATCAAATACACCCTCCAGGGCCTTCTGATCTACCTGACCATCGCCGCCTTTCTCGCGGCATTCGTCTCCACCATTGCGCGCCGCAGGACGACCGGGCAGTGGTTCTTCACCCTCGGCTTCTGCATCAGTCTGGCATCGTACGTCTACCGCTGGATCGACGGCCGCCACGTCCCGCTGCAGAACCTCTTCGAGGTGTTCCTCTGCCTGGGCCTGGTCTGCTATCCGATCTCGCTCCTGGCCCGCAGGGGTCTGCGGATCGGCGGCCAGTGGGCGGACATGCTGATCGCGGCGATCGTGCTGTTCCCGGCGGGTTTCGTGTTCCACGCCGAACAGCAGCATCTGCCCCCGGCCCTGCAAAGCTGGCTGTTCGTCCCCCACGTGGCGGTCTACATGCTCGGCTACATCTTCATGGCCATGGCCGCCGCACGGGCGGCCATCCAGCTCGCAACCGCCAGCCAGCCCATCTCAGGTAAGATCCTGCCCTTCGAGCAGGCGACCTACGAGCTGATTGCTTTGGGCTTTCCGCTGCTGACGCTGGGCCTGATCCTGGGCAGCATCTGGGGCAAACGGGCCTGGGGCGACTACTGGGGCTGGGACCCGAAAGAGCTCTGGTCGCTCGCCTCTTGGCTGGTCTACGCGGGGTATTTCCACTGGCGGTACATGTTCGGGAAAAAACACCCTCGCCTCAATAGCCTGTGGGCAATTGCGGGAATGGCTGTTATCATAATCACGCTGCTGTGGGTCAACCTGTCCCGTCTGTTCCCGGGCCAGCACAGCTATGCGACATGAATCGCTGCGGCGCGAATGGACGCTTTCTGGAGGGTTTGAGAGATGATTACGAAGACATCGATTGCCTGGCTGTGCGTTGTCGTCGGCCTGCTGGCAACCTGGAGCCCGGCGGCCGTGACGCTGTCGGAGAACGGCCAGATCAAGGCGGCCATTGTGGTGGCTGCCGACGCGCAGCCGGCAGAGAGACACGCCGCAACCGAATTGGCGACCTTTCTGACGCAGATCGCCGGCGGCCCGTTTGCCGTCGCCGCCGAGCCGAACCAGACCCTGGCCAATATCTACGTCGGGCCGCAAGCCGCCAAGATCGCGCAGAGCGACTTCTCGACCGACGGACTGGGCGAGGAAGGGATCGTCATCCGGACGGTCCCGAACGGTCTGATCCTGGCCGGCGGCCGGCCGCGAGGGACGCTCTACGCCGTATACACCTTTCTCGAAGACCATCTCGGCTGCCGGTGGTGGTCGTCCAGCGAGAGCACCATCCCATCGAAGCCCACCGTCGTCCTGAACGACATCGACGTCCGCTACGTCCCGGTCCTCGAATACCGCGAACCCTACTGGTTCGACGCCTTCGACGGCGACTGGGCCGCACGGAACAAGTGCAACGGACAGGGCCATCGCCTCCGGGCCGAGCATGGCGGCAAGCACATCTACGAAGGCTTCGTGCATACGTTCTTCCCCTTGATCCCGCCACAGAAGTACTTCGCCGACCATCCCGAATGGTTCAGCGAGATCGACGGCCAGCGCAAGCACGAACGCGCTCAGCTCTGCCTGACCAACGAGGAGATGCGCAAGGAACTCGTCAAGAACCTGCGGGAGCGGCTGCGAAACAATCCGGCGGCAACCATCGCCTCGGTCTCGCAGAACGACTGGTACGGCAACTGTCAGTGCGCCGAGTGCAAGGCCGTCGAAGAGGAGGAGGAAAGCCCCGCCGGCCTGATGCTGCGCTTCGTCAACGCGGTGGCCGCCGACATCGAAGAGGAATTCCCCCATGTGGCGATCAGCACACTGGCCTATCAGTACACCCGCAAGCCCCCCAAGCACGTCAAGCCGCGTCCCAACGTCATCGTTCGGCTGTGCAGCATCGAATGCTCGTTCAGCAAACCGCTGGCCGACGAGCGGAACAAGCCCTTCCGCGACGACATCGTCGGCTGGTCGCAGATCTGCAACCGGCTCTACATCTGGGATTACACGACGAACTTCCGCCACCACATCATGCCGCATCCCAACCTGCGCGTGCTCGGGCCCAACGTGAAGTTCTTCGTCGATCACAGCGTCAAGGGCATCTTCGAGCAGGGCGCCTACACCACCAGCGGGGCCGAGATGGCCGAGCTGCGGGCGTGGGTCCTGGCCAAGCTGCTGTGGGATCCCGGCCGCAATGGCGATCAGCTCGTCAACGAGTTCGTCGAAGGCTACTACGGGCCCGCCGCACCCTATATCAACAAGTACCTGGCCACCATGCACGACGCGGTTGAGGAAAGCGGCGACTGGCTCGGCTGCTTTGAAAAGCACACGGCCAAGTACCTGAACTTCGAGACGCTGACGAAGGCGAGGATCTACCTGCTGGCCGCCGAGGAGCAGGTCAAGGACGACCCGGACCTGCGGTTCCGCGTCCAGGTGGCCCAGTTGCCGGTCATGTACACCTTCATGATGCGATGGACCGAAATGCGCGAGGCGGCAAAGGCCGCCAACGCCGAGTGGCCCATGCCGGAGTCGATCCGAAGCGCCTACGATCGTTTCATGGAGATCGCCGGAAAGAAGAACGTCACCCGGCTCGATGAGTGGAATGCAGGCTTCGACGCCCTGGAAAAGGCCTTGGCGCGCGCCGAACAGTAACCCCGAACCGATGGACCGACCCGATGCACTTGAAGTCAGCGGCCTGACCGTCCAGCTCGCCGGGCAGGCGGTATTGGAGGACTTCTCGCTATCGCTGGAGGCGGGCCGGAAGGCCTTGCTGACAGGCCCGTCGGGTTGCGGCAAGTCCACTGTGCTGCGCTGTCTGCTCGGGTTCGTGGTCCCGCAGGCCGGTGCGGTCCACATCGCCGGCCAGACCTTGACGGCCGATACGGTCTGGAGACTGAGACGTCATATCGCCTATGTCGCCCAGGAGCCCGACCTTGGGGCCGGCATCGTCCGGGACATTCTCGAACGACCGTTTCACTACCATGCCAACACCGCCCTGCGCGGCAACCTCGCCCGCGCCCCCGAGCTGTTCGATGCCTTCGCACTGGCCCGAAGCCTGCTCGACAAGGAGATCGGCGATCTGTCGGGCGGTGAGAAGCAGAGGGTCGCGTTGGTATCGGCCCTGCTGCTCGACCGCGACATCTTCCTGCTCGACGAAGTGACGTCGGCGCTGGACCCGGCGAGCAAGCGGAAGGTCATCGATCATCTGCGCTCGCGCACGGAGGCAACCATGCTGTTCGTCGCCCATGATGCCGAGTCGTTCCCCTTCGCCGACTCGGTCATCGAGATGCAGGGAGGGACCACATGAATCAGGTGGTGGAAATCGGCGCCGGACACCTGGCGGCGGCCTACCTGCTGCTGATCTTCCCGCTGGCGATCATGCTGTGGTATCGCATCCCGATGATCGGCGAGACGGTCGTATCGGTCGTGCGCATGACGTTGCAGCTCATCTTCGTGGGCCTGTATCTCCAGGTGGTCTTCCGGCTCAACAATCTGTGGCTCAACGCCGCGTGGCTGCTGGTGATGGTAACGGTCGCAGATGTATCGATCGTGCGGTCGTGCTCGCTGAAGCTCCGTCGGATCGCCCTGCCGCTCTCTGGCGCGCTGCTGGCGGGCACGGCGGTTCCCCTGATGCTGTTCGTCGGACTGATCCTCCAGCGGGACAACCTGCTCGACGCCCAGTACGCCATCCCCATCGGCGGCATGATCCTCGGAAATTGCCTGCGCGCCGACATCGTGGGCGTCCGCACCTTCTACGAGAGCATCCGAACGGGCGAGAAGGCCTTCCTCCAGAGTCTCGCCCAGGGGGCCCTGCTCCACGAGGCGACGCGGCCCTACGCACAGAAGGCCTGCCGGGCGGCCCTGGCGCCGACAGTGGCATCCATGACCACCATCGGCCTGGTCTCGCTGCCCGGCATGATGACCGGCGTCATCCTCGGCGGCGCCAGCCCCGCCATTGCGATCAAGTACCAGATCGCCATCATGATCTCCATCTTCTCCGGAACCGCCATCACGCTGGCGCTGGGACTCTGGCTCACGAGCAAGACCTCCTTCACCCCCTACGGCCCCCTCGACCGCTCCATCTTCCGCACCGCATAGCGCTGGCCGATGGTGGCATGTGGAAGCAACCATCACCAGGATCGAACGCCGCGATGGTCCGGCCCGCCACGCCGATAACAATCGGCGACAGGGCCGGCGCACGGCGTGGAATCGGCTACCGTGTCGCCCCCGACACGCCCAGCCCACTCATTTCACCGCCGGTGTGGTCCCGGACGAGGCATTCGGCTTTCTGTACTGGTACTTCTCCTTCCGAATGGACTCGTTCCAGGTCACCTTGACCTGCTCCTCTGAAGCGCTGAACGGTTTGTTTGTGCCTCGCAACTTGCGGTATTCATCGTTCGTCATGTTGGTCATCCTGCACAGCGACACGGTCCTGTCCGGGAGCCATCGTTGGCTCTCGTCAGAAATGCCGCCCCACGATAGGGCATTCCAATCGGAGAGATCCACCCGCGCCGCGTCGAGCCGAACCATTTGATGACTTCGTCTCGAGACCGACGATGCATCCACGCCGAACGATCGTGCTTCGCAGGCCTTCATCGGGCGTTCACTCCAGGTCCACAACAAGGAACCAATCTGCATTGTATCACTTCGCATCGCAGAAATAAGCGATTTTCCTTTTTCTGGCCTCCGAAATATTCGCGATACCCGATCTTCCGGCGGGGATTCGGCACAACGGGGCGAAATCGCGAGGGCGAAGACCCGAGCCGGGAGGCGACCGGTCTGGTCGCCGAAACTATTTTATATTTTGGCGATTTATTTTGTTGACATATCCCGGATGGGTCGATACCAATAAGGTTCTATGAAGGTGTACGCTTTCCTCCCTCGAAGTTTACCCCCGATTCAGAAGCAGAGGGAAAATATGTTGGCAGGCCGGATCGGCCTCAGGAGATGAACACGTGGCAACAGGAACAGTAAAGTGGTTCAACGAGAGCAAGGGATTTGGGTTCATCAGCCCGACCGGTGGCGGCGACGATCTGTTCGTCCACCACTCAGAGATCAAGACGCAGGGCTATGCCTCCCTCAATGAGGGCCAGGCGGTGAACTTCGAAGTCGGACAGGGCAAGAAAGGCCCCTGCGCGACCAACGTCACCCCCAGCTAAGCCCCACCAGGCACAAGCACAAAAAGGCCCCGCACCATTCGCGGGGCCTTTTTCTTATCCTCACCGTTGCCGTGCTGTGTCTCTCCCGTCGCTGGCGCAGGGAACCGCCATCGTCCACCGTGGGTTGCACAGGGACAGGCTCATTGTTGATCTCGTTCTTCGGCGAAAGAGGCGCCGGGGGGAGACGGGTGCACTTCACCTTTGTAGGTAGATCCTCACGGGGGCTCTGCAATCGACTTTGTCATTCCGACCGGAGCGCAGCGCCGTGGAGGAATCTGGCTGCGAATGGGACAAGAGCCTTATCCTCGCCCAGATTTCTCCGTGCGGGCTTCGCCCCATTCGATTTCGCTCAGGGCAAGCTCTTGGGCTGCCGCATGGGCTGAAGCCCATCCTACCGGCTTTGATTACCGGCAGAGAGCCTCGGAGAACGTCTTGACTCACCTGTCCCGTCACGCTACAGTTAGGATGCTGGGCGAAGCAAGGGCCGAACTGCGGAGCGTTCGACAACATGAGACTTCTGGCAGAATCTCGGACGGACGAAGAATACGTTGAGGCCGTGCGCGCATGGCTGGTGGCCCCTACCGGCTCATGGATGCGGCATATGGCCATGTTTCTGCTGCTGTCTATCACAGGCATCGTGTGGCCTATCCTGGTGATGGCTTGGGGCGTACGTGCGATCGGGTCCGACACTGATCCGGGCTCAGGCATTTCCTTCTTGCTCGCATACAAGGCCGGATGGGCGTTGGCTCTCGGCGCCTTCTGTCTGGCTTGGGCACGGCGGGCCTTTCACGGGCCAAGACTGGAGCGGCTCATGATCCAATATCACGATGGTCGTGGGGAGGAAGGTCACCAAGCCCAGATCTCCACAGAGATTGCCGAAGACGAGTGGCTTGGCTCAGCGACAAATTCGCTGCGATCGAAGATGGTCCGCTGGATGTCTCGGCGAGATTTTGCGTTGAAGGCCCGGACGGATCAGGAGTGTGTTGCTCTGGCACGCAGCTTCGTGAGACGTCAGAGGAAATGGGCCGTTGTCTTCCTCCCTCTGGCAGGGACGCAGATCGTGCTCTGTTGGATGTGGCTGCGGTTCGCGAGATTCGACATCCTCGGTATCCCAGAAACGACACCATGGACCGCGTTGGCTGCAGGTCTGGCCCTGGGTTTGGCCGGCGCTCTAACGGCGTACTATGCCATTGGATATTTCGTGGAAGCACGAGAGAGTCTCCGGCATCCCCGAATTGCCCGGCTCATGCTCAAATATCATGATGCGTCGATGCTCACATCGCGGTCACGTTGATCGTGCCGCAAGAGAAGAAGCGGCATGTTATGCAGTTGAGAAACTCGGATCGAGAAGAGACATGGAAGGTGCAACCATGAAGACGCTGATTGTGTGCTACTCGAAGTTCGGCAACACGCGGCGGGTGGCGGAGGCGATGGCGGAGGCGATGGGTCGGGCGGGCGAGGTGCGTGTGGTCGGGATCGAGCAACTGATCGCCGGCGACTGGGAGGGAGTCGACCTGGTCGTGGTGGGCAGTCCCACGCACGCGTTTAGCATACCGGCAGCGGTCCGCTCCGCGCTCGCGAAGCAGCCTCGGGGCATCCTGGCGGGCAAGTCCGTGGCGGCGTTCGACACGACTGTTCGCAAGTGGCCGTTCCGGCGTCTGCGGGCCTCGCCCAAGCTGTTGCGGCGGCTCTGTCGGCTGGGAGGCACACCCATCGCCGAGCCGGAGACGTTCTTCGTCGCCATGCACGGCGCGCCGGCGGCCGGCGGAACCGATCTGCTCGAAGCTGACCAGATCGACCGCGCCCGACAGTGGGCCGCTAAGCTCCTCAATCCATCGGGCGGTAGGAACGAGTGACCAGAGGCCGCGCCGCTCGGGCTACGGTCCGCTGCGTGGGCGGGTCAGGGGGCAAAGCCGGGCGAAGGGGGTGCGGGGCGCCAGTTGGCGGGGTCGTTGCCGCAGCGGTCGGGGCTGCTGCTGGTGCGCTGGAGGGCGTCGCCGGCGCCGTCGGCGGCGGTCGGCCAGGGAGCGGTGTCGCTGTAGATCACCTCGTCGACCATTGCCCACGCCGGCTCGCTCGGGTCGTCGGTCGCGAGCGGCCGCTCCAGAACCAGACGCTCGCCCGAGTTGGCGAGATTGCCCTGCCAGGGCCCGACGATCTCGGTGCCGGGCAGCAAGGGCTGGCCCGTGTAGACGAACAGAAACGTGCCAAAGCGCTCGACCTCCGTCAGCGGATCGAACCCGATGACGACCAGCCGGGCCCCCGGCTCCAGAACCAGGCCGGGATCGAAGGTGTACTCGACCCCTCCGCTCAGGCGCCACGGCCCGGCATCGTTCGACAGCTCGATCGCCGCATCCGTGGGATTGAAAAGCTCGATGTACTCGGCATAGCCGTCGAGCGGGTGGTACATGATCTCGTCGATCACGACGTCGGCGATCGGCACGGCGTTCGCAACGTCCCGCGAAGGCGCCATGCGGAACCACCACGGGCCGCCATCCGGATAGCGGCCCTTCGAGACCCCTTCTTCCTGCGCCTGGAACTGCATGGCATCGACGACCCGGCCGCGAGATGTGGCGGGCAGATACGAAAGGAGAACCTGTTCGCCGAACTGGCTGAGGCCGAAACTCAGACCGTCGCCGGCGCCATCGAAACTGAGAAACTCTCCCGGCCCGATAGTCGGCGCCGGAAGCCTCCATTTGGCCGGATTGTCCAGGTCGTCGCTCAGGTAGAAGTCGGCCAGAGAGACCGTTGCATCGGTCGCATTGTGCAGCTCGATCCAGTCGCCGGCACCACGGCCGGCCAGGAACTCGTTGATCACGACACTCGCGACGGGCTCGGGGTCGTCGACGCCGGGCGAACCGCCAATATAGGCACTGGCCCGCCAGTTGCCGCCGTAGTCCAGGGAGCCGAACGGCTGATCGAGAATCGCCGAGGCCAACGGCACGAGCGAGTGGCCCGCCCCGGCGGCCTCGATGGGCCAGCCGGCGCCGTTGCTGTAGGTGAACTCGGCGATGACGCCGTTCCAGAAGTCCTCCAGCCTGACGGTCTCGCCTCCGTTGGCCAGGCGGCCCTCATACTGACCGGCGATGAGACTCGCCAGACCCGCCCCATAGCGTGACAGAAAGGCCTGCTTGTTTCGGACGACCAGCACGAACCGGCCGGGCTCCAGGGTCGTGACCGCGCCAGAAGCGAAATCGAACCGCACGCCCTCGGTCAGGGAGACGCCGGACAGATCGAGCGTCTCGTCGCCGATGTTCTTCAGTTCAACGAACTCGAACTCGTTGCTGTCGATCGACTCATCGACCCCTGCAGCGGGATTGTACATCAGTTCGGTGATGCGCAGGTCCGCCAGGATGCCGGCGGCCACCGGCTGGCCGGCGACGAACTGGACCGGGCTGGACCAATGGCTCCATCGCCCGGTGTCGTCCTTCATGCGACAGCGAACGCGATAGGTCCGTCCCGGCTTGATCACCGAGGCGGGAATGCGAACGTCCGGGTCGAACGCCGTCAGTTCGGGCGTCTCCCAGACCGTATCGATCTCGTAGCGGCCCGGCTCGCGGCGAACGACCGGGACCGGCAGCGGCGTCTCGTCGTCGGGCGCCTGCGTCCTCTCGGCGGCAAGCTTCAGATCGACGAAGCAGTCGGAACTGCCGCTGAGCGAGGCGTTGAGCACCTGGACGGCGATCACGTTGGTCCCCTCGACGAGGTAATCGCTCGGCAGACCCACATCGTACGAAACGAAGTCCATCATCTCGATGGCCGAGAGGGCGACGGCATCGTGAGACACTTCGTCCGAGGCGACGTTGTCCTGAAAGACCAGACGACCGTTGATCCAGATGTTGAGCCCGTCGTCGTAGAACAGATCGAGCGTAAGTCGATCGAAGGCGGCAACGTTGGCCACGTCGAACGTCTTGCGAAGGTAGACGGTCGTGTAGTTGCCCCGCATGTCGAGAAGACTCGTCTGGAGGAAGGCCTCTCCGAACCCGATGGGTGTATCGCCGACGAGCCACGTCGAGTCATCAAAATCGGGGTCGCGCCACGCGCCGGGCGTGGCCGACGGCTCCGCCGTTCCCTTGAGATATCTCCAGCGCGCGCTGTCGGGCACGAGGATGAACTTGGACGAATCACCCGATTGGATCACCTGAGATCCCGGCGTCACTTCTCCGATACGCCACTTCATCGCGGCGAACGTGCCGGCGCCCTGCGGGTCGGCGAAGCTGCTCGTGCGGAACGTCAGCGTGTTGGCGGGGAAGTCGGCCGGACCGGTGGCCGTGATGACCGGGGTCTGCGGGATCGCGTCGTCAGGGACGTAGGTGTTGAATCCCCGGCTGTTCGAGACAATGTAGTCCTTCATGATCTGGACCATGCCCCGGAAGTCCTTGGTGTTCGCCCGCTGATAGAAGCGGCCCTGGCCCGCTTTGCTCGGGTTGACGTTGCCGCTGGCCATGATCGGGTTGTAGTCCCACATGGCCCGGTCGGCGTCGACGAAGGTCGGCCCGCCGGTGGGCGGGTCGATGATGTCGGCCATCTCATCGAGCAGTTGGTAGGCCTGATCGGCGTTGTAGAGCAGGTCGAAGAACTCGCGCAGGCGATTCTGGAACTCGATGGTGAGGTTGGAGATCGCGAAGATCCGGCCGTACTGCTTGAACTCGTCCTCGCCGCTGCCATACATGTTGTTGGCCCACGTCAGGTCCACGTCCCAGGGCAGCATGGACCACAGGCTCGTCTCAGGATTGAGGTAGTAGAACCAGTTCTTGCCGTAGGCGATGTCGCCGTGGTGAACGCCTTCGACGACGCAACGATAGCTGAAGTAGCGAGCGACATCGACATTCTGTCGCCACCAGGTTTCGAGCGGTCGGCTGCGGTAACCGCTCATGAACTGGTTGAGATCGGATTTGTTCGTCGCGGCTCGGGGCCCCTGGTTGTTCAGCTCGCCTGTGCCGCTCTCCATCTTGTAGAGGTTGCCGTCGGGCAGACCGTGTTCGTCGAGGAAGCGGCCGTCCATCTGCTCGATGGTCATGTACAGGCCCCAGAGATCGCCGTCGTACTGCGTGGCGCCGAACTCATCGGCGTCGTCAATCACGCGGAAATGCACCCAGTTCGTCTTCGGCGCCTCGACGCCCATCATGTTGAACAGCCGGAAGGCCGCCGCCTCGAACATGCCGTGCTCGCCTCGGTGCTGGTAGTCGCCCTGCTGAATGCACGCCGAGAAATTCAGCTTGGTCCACTTCGTGTCGTAGGGCCGCCCGTAGTCGTCATGAGCCTGGAAATCATGCCCTCTGTTGAAATCGAACTTCCACATGTTCTTGCCCATGGAATACCGCCACACCCCCCCGCGGGCGCGGAAGCGGATGTGGTCGTACACGACGCCGTCGTAGACGAGCGTCCCCGGCCAGGGATAGTCGCTGCCACCATACTGGCCCTTCCTGGCGCCGGGCAGATACATGGCATCGAGCACATCCTGACGATCGGCGATTAAATGGTAGACGGGCAGACTCGTCAGGACGGCGGGCGTGTAGGTAAGGACCTGACCCGTTGAGCCACCGCTGCCGGGACGGATGGCCCCGCTCCAGGCGGGAACCCCGTCGTAGACGAAATAGCCGAAATTCGGTTGCGGGTCGTCGTCATACGGCGCCGTCCGCAGCAGGCCGGTCGGAGCGATGGCAACGATCTTGTAGCGGACCAGCCGGCGGTGCGTCTGCATCTCGGCGGGCAGTTGGACCGTGTAGACATCGTCGCCGGCCGTCACATCCCCCTCCCACCCATCGTCGCGCATGTCGACAAACGTCCATTCGTCGCGGTATCGCGTGTCATTCATGCTGATGTAGCGTCCCGGATCGACCACCTGATAGAGCAACTGGACCGTGGCGAGCCCGTCGGCATCGGTGATCTTGGCCGTGATCGTCACAGGCCGGCCCGATGTCGGCTGTTGCGGCGTATGTCTGACCTGCCGGATGTATGGCGGCACCTGCTCGGCCAGGACATCGGTGTTCGGAAAAGCCGGCGTCGGATAGGCCGAACTCCAACTGCCGCCGAGATCGTTGTCGAAGCTCGGATTGACCAGTTGCAGCGAACGGCCCCTGCCCCGCAGTCCCACCGTATCGCCGACCGTCGGCCAGGGGAACCCCAGCTTATACGTCACTTCGTCGACGACCCGCCCGCTCGCATCGGACAGGACGACCCGCTCCCCATCGTTGCTGAGCTTGCCTGCGAAGGGCCCGACGACCGCATGGCCCGGCAGGTTCAGCCGCAGCGTGCTCCACTTGGAGAACAGATGGTCGAGGTCCTGCGCCACCACGATGTATCCATCGGCCCGCAGTACGGTCCCAGGCTCGAACGTGTAGAACACCCCTTCGCTGAGCGACCAGCCCGAGAGATCGACGTCCGACGGCCCGGGGTTGTACAACTCCACAAATTCCACAAGCTCGGTCTTCACGTCAGGGTTCGTGTGCAGTTCGTTGATGACAACGGCCCCGTTGGTGCGGGCTGAAGCCAGTAACGTCAGGGTCAAAACCGCCGTGCCCAATCTCGATGTCCAGGTGCCCATCATATCCTCGTCCGCCTGCAAATCACGTGATTGCCCTTGTTGTCGACCACGCGTTGGTGGTCAGCTCGTTCACTCCGGGAACCCATCTCCTCAGAAGGCAGGGGCCGCTTCACCATCGGGGTCATCGGCTCCGGGGGAACCGCCGACGTACGTGCTCGCCCGCCAGTAGTCCTGGTCGTTCGGCGAGCCCACCTCCGCAACGGTCACCAGCGAATGGCCCGCGCCATCGGCTTCTATCGGCCAGCCAGCTCTATCATTATACCGAAATTCCATCAGGGTCCCGGCTGAAAAATCGACGAGCCTGACGGTCTCGCCCTCATTGGCCAGCTTGCCGCCGTATTCGCCGGCAATGAGCGGCGCCAGGTCCGCCCCATAGCGGGCGAGAAACGCGGCCTGGTTCCGGACCACCAGGACGAACTGACCAGGGTCGAGGGCCGTGACGCGGCCGTCCGCGAAACCGAACGTCACCCCCGCGGTCAGGGATACGCCGCTCAGATCGAGCACGTAGCGACCAATGTTCTTCAGTTCGATGAACTCATACTCGTTGTTGTCTGAAAACGTATCGCCCGTCAGTTGCGGGGGATTGTACATCAGCTCGGTGATCCTCAGGTCCGCCGCGATGCTGGGCGCGATCCGTTCACCGGCCACGAACTGGACCGGCGCCGACCAGTGGCTCCAGCGTCCCGTGGTGTCTTTCATGCGGCAGCGCACGCGGTAGGTCCGCCCCGGCGTGACGACCGAAGGGGGAACGCTCATGCTGTCGCTGAACCCGGTCAGCTCGTCGCTTTCCCAGACTGCGTTGATCTCATACTTGCCCCGGCCGCCGCCGGCGGTGGCCGGCGCCTCGTCCGAGGGCTCCTGCCGTGGCCGCGCCGCCAGCCGGACGTCGATGAAACAATCGGAACTGCCGCTGATGGACTGGTTCAGCACCTGCACGGCAATCACGTTGGTCCCTTCGACCAGCCACGTACCGGCATCGCCCAGATCGGAGCTGACGAAACTGGCGTTCTCGATCGCGCTGTCGGCGGTGCCGTTGTACGGCAGTTCGGCCGACGAGACGTTGTCCCGATACGCCAATTGCCCGTTGATCCAGACGTTGACCCCGTCATCGTACTTGACGTCGAGAGTCAGGCGATCGAGAGCAGCCAGGTCGATCGCGTCGAAGGTCTTGCGCAGGTAGATCGTGGTGTATCCGCCGCGCATGTCCGTCAGCTCGGTGGCGATGAAGTCCTCGCCGTAGCCCAGCGGCGTGCGGCCCACCGACCAGGCGGAGTCATCGAACGCGAGTTGACGCCACAGACTCCGCGGCCACGAAGGCTCCTGCCGGCCTTTGTGGTACCTCCATTGGGCCTCCTCGGGGACCAGCACCACGCGCGAGTCCGTATGGATCACCCGCGCATCGGGCGAGACCTCCGCCAGACGCCACTTCATCGCGCCGAACGTGCCGCGGCCCTGCGGATCGTCGAAATCCGACACGCGGAACGCCAGGGCATCGGCGGGAAGACCGGCCGGGCCGATCGAGGCCACCACCGGCGTCTCGGGGATGCCCGTATCGTCGTCGATGCGCGCAAGGTTCTCAGCGCCCCAGCCGCCGGGGCTGATGAATTCTCTCATCCGCTGGACCATGCCGGCGAAGTCCCCGGTGGGCGAGCTCTCGTAGAACGTACCCCGGCTGGCGGTGCGCGGATGATAGTCCCACATGGCCCGGTCGGCCTGCACGAACGATGGCCCCCCCGCCGGATCGGAGATCACCGCCGCACATTCGTCGATGATCTGGCCGCACTGATCGGCGTTGAGCAACAGGTCCGTCAGCTCGCGCACGCGGTTTTGAAAGGCGATGATGCAGTCGGGAAACTCGTGGTAGATGCTTGGGGCCCCGAGGCTGTGCCCCTGGAAGAACCTTCGCGCGAGCACCTGTTTCCAGTACTCATCGTCGTCCGTGTAGATGTCGGTGTCCCAGGAATGATCGAAGTCCCAGGGGATCATCCACCACTGCCCGGTGTGGGGGTGCGCGTAGTACAGGCAGTTCCATCGGTCCGTCAGATCGTAGTGGTGCACCGCGTCGCAGATCGTGCGGTAGCTGTAGTACACGTCGAGATTCGTGTTCTGGGCCCACCATTGGCGGTTGGACGGATAGCCGCGATAGGCATTGCAGAAGGCGACGACGTCGCTGTGGTCCGTGACCTGGGTCGGGCCCTGGTTGTTCTTGTTGCCCGTGCTGCCGGTGCAGGCGAAGTACATCTTGTACAGGTTGCCGTCGGGCAGGTCGCGGGCGTCGAGGAACCGGCCGTCGGGCTGCTCGATCGCCAGATACAATCCCCAGAAATCGCCGTCGTACTGGCTCGGGCCCGACTCGGCGGCATCGTCGATGACCCGAAAATGCAGCCAGTTCATGTCACACGAGGGCACGCCCGCCAACTGCATCAACCGGGTGGTCACCGCTTCGTACATCCCGTGTTCGCCCCGGTTGTGGGTGTTGTCGAACTGAAAGCACGCCGAGAAATTCAGTTTGTCCCATTTTGTCTTGTAGGGCCGGCCCTCGTCGTCACGACCCTGGAAATAGTGCCCGCGATTGAAGTCGAATTTCCAGCGGTTCTTCCCGAAGGCGTAGGTGGCCCAGCCGCCGCGCGGGCGGTACCAGATGTGATCGTAGACGACGCCATCGTAGACAAGGGCGCCGGTCCACTGATACCAGCCGGCCTCCTCGTTGCAGCGCGCGTCCGGGATGGCATTGAACTGGCAGTCCTCGATGTCCTCGTGTTTCGCAATCAGGTGATAGACCGGCAGCGACTGCATCACTTCCACCGGGTAGGTGACCACCCGGGCCTGAGAGGCATTGGAGCTGCCGGGTCGGATCGCGCCGCTCCAGGCAGGCGCCTCGTCGTAGCAGAAGTAGGCGAAGTTGGGCTGGGGATCGTCGTCGTAAGGCACCTTGAGAAAGGCGCCCCTTTGGTCTCGGGCGGTGATGCGATAGCGCACCAGACGGCGGTGCGTCTGCAGGTCGCCCGGCATCCGGGCCGTGTAAACACCATCCCCGCCCCGCTCGTCCCCGGCGGTCCCATCGTCCACCATCGGGACGTCCACCCAGTTAGTGTTGTATTCTCCGTCGACGAAACGCTGGTTGTTGCCGTTGGAGTACTGATAGCGAATGTACCGGCCGGGATCGACGAGCTGGTACTGCAGCGTCACCGGCCCCATGCCGTCGGGATCGGTGATCTTGGCGGTGATTGTCACCACTTCGCCGGAACCCGGCTGTTTCGGTGCGTGCCGGACTTGGCGAATGTGGGGCGGGGCGTTGTCGGTCAAAACGCCCTTGTTCGCCGCCACAGGCGTCGGCGACGCCGACCGCCAACTGCCCGCCAGATCGTTGTCGAGCATCGGGTCGATCAGTTGCATCGACGCGCCGGTCTCGGACTGATCGCCCGCCAGAGGGTCCCCCACCGTGGGCCAGGGAAAGCCCAACTGGTAATCCACCTCGTCCACGATCGTCCCCTCGGCGTCACAAAGAACGACCCGCTCACCTTCATTGGCGAGCTTGCCTGCAAACGGCCCGAAGACCCTGTCCTCAAAGTAGGCCGAACGCCGGGGATTCCATTTGGCCAGAACGTGCAGCCGGTCCTGAACCACGACGAGGTAATCGCGCGGTCCCAGCGTCGCGCCCTCCGGGAAAACGTAGAAGATCCCGCTGACAAAACACCAGTTGGACAGGTCCACCGCTTCGTCGCCGTAGTTGTGCAGTTCGACGAACTCGACCGGTTCGGTCTTCACCGCGGGGTCCGTGTGGAGCTCGTTGATGACCACGGTCGAACTCGCTTGGCCCCAGGCCATGTGGATACAGAGCAACCAGAGCACAGCCGCCGGAATCGGGAATCGCTGCGATATGGTCACGTTTGCTCTCTTCCACATCCAACATTGCTCTGACAGGGGATGGCGCGATCCGTTGCAGGCCGCAATCAGGCCCGCAACGGTATCCGCATCCGTATCCGCACTGCCTATCTTAGCCTATTTGACCCCGTCCGGTCAAGCCCGATAAGTCCGAAAACATCACTCGCGGCCCGGTCTGCAGTTGCCGAACGACCGGCCCCGTGATAGGCTATCGGCGTATCCGGGCCTCTTCTTGACCGGCAGCCGTAGCGCGCGGTTTCGCCGAGGGCCTTTCACGGACGAACGGAGATAGACCATGAAGACCCTCATCCGACTTACGATCCTGTGCCTGCTTCTGACAGGCTGCAAGAGCACCCGGGACAGATCGCAAACCAGCAGCGACCGCCCCAACGATAGCATCAAGCGAATCGTCATCGTCACGGGGATCGACTACCCCGGCCACCATTGGCAGCAGACCGCCCCCGCGCTGGCCGACGCGCTGCGTTCAGACGCCCGACTGGACGTGGCGGTCGTCGAGGACCCCGGCTTTCTGGCCTCGCCCCAGCTTAGCCGGTACGATGCGGCGGTCCTGCACTTCATGGATTGGGAGAGCCCCGACCCCGGACCCGAGGCCCGAACCGGCCTGCAGCAGTTTGTTCGATCCGGCAAGGGCCTGATGATCGTCCATTTCGGCTGCGGCGCGTTTCAGGAATGGGACGAGTTCGTCAACATCGCCGGCCGCGTCTGGGACCCGAATCTGAGGGGCCACGACCCGCACGGGGCGTTCACCGTCGCCATCACCGACACCGAGCATCCCATCACCAAGGGCATGGCCCCATTCGAAACGACCGACGAACTCTACACCTGCCTGGCGGGCGAAACACCCATCCACGTGTTGGCGACCGCCCGCTCGAAAGTAGACGGCCTGGACTACCCGATAGCCTTCGTTCTCAACTACGGCACCGGTCGCGTCTTCCACTGCGTCCTCGGCCATGACGTGGTCGCCGTCGAGAACCCCGGGGCCGCCGCCCTCTTCCGCCGGGGCTGCGCCTGGACCGCCAGCCTGGCGCCCGTCCCCTGAACCAGGTGAAGCGGCGCGAACTCCAAAGTCAGCTCCCTCCATATGCATCGCCCCCCTGCAGCCAGGTCGGAACGCACGATCGGATGACGCACCATGCGACCGGATGTCAACTCAAATCTTGCGCATTTGTTTGCCACGAGATTAGGTTCGCGTCAGAAATAACTGGGGGAGATCTGTATCCAGCAGCACATTCTTCACAGAATTCGCAGGAACGCGGACCTGCGACTAAATACAGCATTTACAGAGCTTTACGTGATTCCATCCTGAGCCGGTCCGGCGAATCTCCCCCCGAGGGGGAACGACAGAGCGAAGAATCTGTGGCCAGGCGACAAGAAAATGGGTAATATAGGACATGGTGGCAAAGTGTATATGAATCCTTGGTTTGCCTTCGGACTGATTGGGAATGGTGTCCACGCGGCCACACCGGCGGAAGGCAGCACCATACGCGGCCGCGGGAGGAGGTCGAAGAATGGCAACGAAAAGTACTACAAGATGCGGCGCGGGTCATCTATGCCTGGCCTTGTTTCTCGTGGGCATTCTATCAAGCGCAAGTCGGGCAGACATGTTTGGGTTCACGCGCATTGAGCCAAGCAATGCACAGGAAGACATTGCCGCACAGTTGTCCGTTGATGTGACCCCTGTGGGGAGCGACCAAGTATTGTTCACGTTCGGGCATGACTCCGGCATAGGTGGGACTCCAACGGGGGCAACGATCGCCCAGATCTACTTTGACGACGACGTGCCGATCCTGGCGAGCTTGGTGCAGATTCGCGACTATCAGTATGATCCCGTTCTATATCCCGAGGTCGACTTCAAGGTGGGTGCCAACCCGCCAGTGCTGCCAGGTGGACAAAACGTAAACCCCACATTTGTGGTGGATCTCGGGTACGGTGCAGACAGCCCTGCCCCGCAGTGGGGCGTTGATCCAGGCGAGTCGGTCGGACTGGTCTTCAACATCGTTTCCGGGTCAAGCTTCGACGATGTCATCGAGTCGATTTTGTTGGGCGACCTTCGAATTGGGTTGCACGTGATATCGATCGATCCAGACGGCAAGAGCGATGCTTTCGTCAACAACACCGTACCCGTTCCGGTGCCCGGAGCGGTGGTGCTGGGCAGTCTGGGGCTGGGGTTTGCCGAGTGGTTGCGAAGGCGGAAGATGGCATCGTAAGCCGAGGCTCACGATCTGCGTTTTTTTGCAGGGCTGTGGACATGTTCCACAGCCCTTTGTCTTTGCGCACAGGCCATTGGCACGCGCGTAGATGTCACCGCATGATGATCCGGTAGGCCGGGAGCATTCTGACCTCGATATGCAGGTCTACGGCCTGACTCCACAGGCCCCGTCCGATCACCGGATTCCGGCCAGGATCGAAACCGGTGAGGCGTGTGAGGAATCCAGGTGGGCCCGCGCTATAGGGGCACGGGCCCACGGTCTGCTTTGCTGCGGACAACGACTCCGGACATCACTGCGTTGGCGAGACGCCGAAGCCGATGTCGTCAATGTAGATCAGGCCTGAGCCTCCGGCGGTCGGAGCGGTCCGATGGCCGAGCCCGATATACATCGTTCGGACCCGGCTCAGGTCGACACCGGCAAACTGACTCAATGGGATCGGCCACAACTGCCACTCGACCGCCCAGACGGACTCCGGGTCCGCATGGCTGACCGTCGCGACGCGGCCGGCGTTGTCCTCGAGTGCCACATATAGCGTCTGGGCCGCGTTCGCGGCGCTTCCCCGGAAATACAGCCTCAGACTGTCGGCGCCGCCGACCGTCCAGTCCTGCGGCGA
>LVBB01000002.1 GCA_001603075.1 Phycisphaerales bacterium Planc_01
CGTTCGATCGTGCGGACGAGCCGCTCGTGGGGATGCGGCCCGCGCCAGCCTCGATCCGAACGGTTCACGTAGTTGGTGCCGGCAACCAGCAGGATCGTCAGGCTGTCGGCTTTGGAGAACGCGAGCTTTCCATCGGCTGCACGCACTTCGGCTCCATCGCAGAGCAGGCGCACCTGTGATTCGTAGGCCAGACCGTTGTCCAATTGCCCGGCAGCCATCAATGTATTGCCACGGGCCTGCACCGCGGCGCGGTGGGCATCGGTCAGGCAAAGTGTTCCGCTGTATCGGCCGGGTCGACTCGCAGCAAATCGCAGGACCACCGCGCCGTCGGGCCGGCTGCAGAATGCTTCGCGCTCATAGACCACATCGCCTCTGCGATAGCGCACGCGGTGCGTCGCCGTGGCCAGATCCAGCTCCCGGCGGTAATCGAGCGGGGCCACGTCGTCGCCGGTCAGTTCGAGCGTCAGCTCGCCGAAGTTCTGGTACGCGCCGGTGTCCTTCTCGTCGCCGGTCCAGAGGCTGTCCTCATTGAACTGGATGCGAACGGTCTCAACCCCTCCGAACAGCATCGCACCGAGCGAGCCATTGCCGATGGGCAGGGCCTCGGTCATCCAGTCGGTGGCCGGCTTGTCGTAGCGCAGCACAAGATCGGCCCGCGAGCCTGTAGTACCTGTAGGATGGGCTTCAGCCCATGCTGTTTCCTGGCCGCCAACGAAACCGGCCAGCGCGTAGACGAGGCCTGCCTGCCAGTTGATCGCGATCTCGTTGGTACGATAGTCCTCCTGCTCGTCGTGCCAGCCGGTGGCGGAGTGTCCGCCCCCGACGACATAGCCCGGCCAGGGGTCTTCGATCCCGTCAGCCGCACAGCGGCGGTCGTGCGGGTTCATAGCCGGAGCGATTCCCAGCCCAGTGACGTAGGACCTGTTATAGACGTTGCGGCCGAACAGATGCGCGACGGCATCCGAGGCGGCGTTCAGGTACTCCGGCTTGGGAGAGAGCCTGTGGGCGACCTGAAGATTCAGAACCTGTCGAGCGACGGCGCCGTTGCAGCCCCAGTAGTAGCGACGCAGCGCCCGCCCATACACATCCTCGTTCGCCTGGGCCACCAGACGGTCGGCCGTCGCGAGCGCATCGCTTCTAATGGCAGCCACAAGCTCGGCGTCTCTGCCGTCTCGCTCGGAGAGCACGTAGGTGAACATGCCGAGGTTCCGCACGTTGCCCCAGTCCCAGTCCTCGTCGATCTTGCCGGCCGAGGCGGGTCCGCGTCTGCGAACCACAGGTGCGGCGGCCCGTTCCTCGAAGTCCTTGAGATACTCGGCATCGCCGGTGGTCTGCCACATCTCGGCGGCCGCCCAGAGCCGATCGTCGGGATCGTCGGTCTGATACCCGCCCGTTCGGAAGTCGCCCTGCTGGAATCGCCTGTCTTCGGGATTGGCCTTGAGGAAGGCATAGCTGGTCTTGGCGGCGTCGAGGCACTTCCGCGCGTAGGCGGCGTCGTACGGCTTGAAATAGCGGGCCGCCATCGCCATCATCGCGACGAAGTCGGCCGTCGCCGCCGAGCTCCACTCCGTGAAATAGCGTTTCTCTGCGTCCTTCTCCGGCATAATCATGCCTGAGAAATTCACCCGCGTCAGCTTGTGCGAGACCCTGCCCGAGCCGTCGGGATAGGGCATCTTCAGGAGCCAGTCGGTCTCCCACTTGAGTTCCTTGAGAAAGTCGGGATAGCCCGGCGCGGTGTCGGGAAGGCCGAGTGAGACGTCCTTGAGCCGATCCTGGAAGTGGTCCCACGCCATGAACAGGCAGCCGACGGTGATCCCGGCGTTGACGGTGTACTTGCCGTAGTCGCCTGCGTCGTGCCAGCCGCCGGTTGCGTCTCTCTTGACGCCCTTCTGTCCCAGGTAGTCCTCATAGCCATCGTCGAGGTGACAGGCAGCATGGGCGTAGCGAATGCCGTTGTGGGTGCCTTCGACGGCACAGCCGCACCGCCAGAGATAGAAGCCGCGCATCGCCGTGACGTAGGCGAAATCGTAGACGTTTTCGCCGATCTCGAAATCGATCGAGCGTCCCACGCCGGGAACATCGAGATAAAACCTGCCCCTGCCCTGAAACGCCGAGAAGTCCGCGATCCACACATCCTGATCGACGTCAGCCTGATGTTTGGGTCCGGCGGCCTTGCCCGAATACACCGCCGTGCCGTCGGAGACCGTCTTCACGGCAAAATCCGAGCACGGCGCCGCGATCGTCGCCTTCTTCGTCAATCCAGGCAAAAAGCCGAGCGAATTGAGACGGATGTCCGAATCCGCCGCCACAGCCGTACTCGCGATCGACAGGACAACCGCCGCGACAAGAGATAGACGCATCTTCACTTCCGGCACCTCCTTCAATCCACATTGCGGATTGCGGGTTCCCCTCGATGCGCCAGTCCGCAATCCGAGATTCACGCTACCGTCCTCGGCCTCGCATCGGTCGGCCTCTCATGACTGCCTCGGCGCGGCTGTTCACATCATCCGAGACGTTCAGATCGCGAATCTTCTGGGCCAGATCACGGGCGGCCTCTCGATCGCTGCGAAGCATGTTGCCCGCCAACTCGACAGCGGCCAGAGCGGCCTCGGTCTGGAAACTGCCGTCCTTGGCCAGAGCCAGCAGACGCTCGGCGAGCTTCGTGCTCGGCAGCGCCCCCATGGCCGCGATGACCTGCCTCTTCTCGTCATCCCGACGGGTGACGTCAAAGGCGCGGGAACAGTGGGCCACACGCGTATCGAGTGGGGCCGAATCGCTGGTTACGATCAAACGCAGCGCGCCGCGCACGGCGAGGACATAGTGCGTCAAGGACGTTTCCGATCTCGAAGCGATCGTCAACAGAACGTCGACCGCTTCGAAACCGGGCCAGTTGCCCAGCGTGCGGATGCCCGCCTCTCGCAGGGCTTCGTCGGATGACTGCGCCGCCTGGGTGACCGTGTCCAGGGCCGCCGGACCACCGGCCGCATCGAGGCACGTCAACAGAGTGATCCTCGCGTCGCCATCAGCAGTCTTGACTCGTTCAATAACGGCCTTCGAAGCCGCCGCTTTGTCGGGAGCCTTCGTCAGGACGGCCCGCAGAGCCGCAGCGGCGCTGCTGCGAGCGCGCTGTCCATCCGTCCCGGCGACGAGGTCGGCCAGCGTCTCGACGTCCACGGCATCCGCCACATCGACCAGAGCCCTGAAGGCGGCCGAGCGAACCTCTTCGTTCCCATCGGTCGCATAACCAAGCAACGTCTCCGTCGCGCCGGGCACGCGGCGTTTGCCGAGAAGGCCGATGGCTACGCTGCGGCTCCTGGCATCGCCGACCGCGGCGCCGTCGCGGAGAACCTCTTCGACGCGAGGGCCCGCCATGAGCGCAAGACCGTCGCGGGCGGCCCGCTGCGCGGAACCCGAATCATCGATGGCGATCTGCAGCAGGGCCTCGGCCGACGCATCGCATCCGATTTCCGTCAGCGCCTCAATGGCCGCCAGACGCACCGCCTCGAAGTCGCTGTGGAGAACCCGTTTGACCGAGCCGACGGACGACAGGTCGCCACGGTCGGCAATCAGGCCGAGGACTTGCACCTGGTGGTGAGGAGGCAATTCAGGCAACACGCGACTGAGGGCCCGCATGGCGTCCTTCGTCGGCGCCTGCCGCGCCACCTGCACGGCAATGCGGGCGACGCGCGGATCGCCGTCGCGAATGATGTTGACGATCTCCGGGCTCGCTTTGTCCGGATCACAAGCCATCAGACCGGTGATGGCCGCCGCACGGATGCTGAACGGATTGGGACTGTCGGGATCGCGAGTCAGTTTGGTCGCCCAGTTGTAGACGGCGATGTAGAGCTTGCCCGCATTGACCACGTCGTTGTGGGCGGTCCTTTCGCGGGCGATGTCGATCAGGGCCTCTGCTGCCTTGATCGAGACCGGGCCCAACGGCTTGTTGAGCACGCCGAACAACGCCTTGGCGCTCTCGGCTCCACCGATGTTCGACAGGGCCGTCGCGGCTGCGGAAGCAACGCCCGGGTCCGGATCGCCCAGCGTTGCGGCGATCGGATCGATGGCCTCCTCTGCGCGACGCTGGCCCAGCGCATCGATCAGGCCGATCTTCCAGGCCGCGTCCTTGGCCGAAGCCAGCTCCTTAAGAAGCGCCTCGGTCGCGCTCGGGTCGGGGTTCTTCTCCAGGGCGCGCCGGGCGTAGTCGCGCAGGTGCGCATCGTCGGCCGACATCCGCTTGACAAGGGCCGGAACCGATTCGCCCTTGCCGATCCGTTCGAGCTGCAACACGAACCAGTGGCGGACAGCATCGGGCATGTCGGCGCGATCGAGGGTCTCGATCATGGCCTTGGCCAGTGTTTCTCGCTCCACTTCGGCGCCGGGCCGTGCGGCGTGGGAACCCATGTCCTGAAGCATGATCTGATGGTTGTAGCGGCTGGGCACGTCGTCGGCCGACATCAGCGGCATCAGGTAGTCGATGGCCTTCTGATAGGCCTGGGCCAACTGGGCGGCGTCTCGCGCGGGGGCCTCGGCCTTGCCGCTCAATTGCCTGACCAGGTCGGCCCCATCCTGGGCTTGTACACTCACAGCCATCCCGAGAAGGGCCACGAGAACGATTCCATAGCGCGCAACGTGTAAGAGCTTGTTCCTCATCGTCAATTTCCTTTCGATCGACGCTTCTATCTTCATCAAGACACCACGGCAGTCCCGTTACAGTACGTAGGGCGCGCGTCGGGGACGGTCGTACCATCGCTCGGCGGCCGGATCGTCCAGAATCTTCTCCTCGACGGGGTCCCAGTGGATCGGCCGTCCCAGACGTTCGGCGATGCCGCTGAGATGGCAGATCGTCGCGGTGCGGTGGCCGATTTCAGCGGGGCAGATCGGTTGCTTGCGCGTTCGGATGCAGTCGATCCAGTTGCTGTCGTGGTTGTTTGAATCGTACAGATGAATCTCGCCGGGCAACAGCGGGGCCTGGGCCAGTTCGACCGGCCTGGTGTCGAGGCGCCCGCCGCGGCTGACCATCACTTCGCCCTCGGTGCCAATGAACTGAATCATGTGGCCGCCCCAGACGGGATGGTCACGCAGGACCTTCGTGCCGTCGGCGTAGTAGTGCGTCTGATATTTGTGGCCGGGCCAGCCCTTCGGGACGAACTTGACCGGGCCGGAATCGTCCATGCCCAACGCCCACTGAATGATGTCGAAGTGGTGGGCGCCCCAGTCACCGTTCTTGCGGGAGCCGTATTCCCAGAATCGCCGCCATCCGCCCCCGTAATCGCCCTTGACCCGCTCTGCGTTGTACGGGAACCAGGGCGTCGGGCCGAGCCATCGGTCGTAGTCGAAGCCTTCGGGGATCGGCTGGGCCGCCAGCGTTGTTGGCGGGGCGAACGAGCCAAGACTCGTATAGATGGTGTGCACCTTGCCGATCCACCCGTTGCGAACGATCTCGGAGGCCTTGCGGAAAGCCCACTCCGAGCGCTGCTGCGAACCGACCTGGAAAATCGTGCCGTACTGCTTGCAGGCATCGCTCATCAGCCGCCCTTCGCGGATCGTCAGCGTCATGGGCTTCTGGCAGTAGACGTCTTTGCCCGACTTGATGGCCGCCAGGGAGCACATCGCGTGCCAGTGGTCCGGCGTCACCACGAAGACCGCGTCGATGTCCGGGCGGGCACAGAGCTTCTCGTATTCAAGGTAGGCCTCGCAGCCTTTGTACGTGCCGTCGCCCGCCTGGCTGGCATAGGCCCGCTCGACCTGGTTCTTGGCGCCGTCTCGTCTGCGCTGGTCCACGTCGCAGACGGCGAGCACCTGCACATCGCTGCGTCCGAGCATCCCTTGCAGGTGTCCGCCCATCATCAGGCCCATGCCGATCATGCCCATCGTAATGCGGTTGCTCGGCGCTGCGGCGCCGAAGACCGTCGAGGGCACCACGCTGGGGAACGCCACGGCCGCACTGAGGGCTGCCGCTCCCTGGAACATGAAATCCCGACGACTCAAGGAGGACGTCTTCTTCATCGGTTGATTCTCCTTCTGGTTCTCTGCGTTCGTTCTTGGTTATCCCGTCCCTTCGACGTGCATCCCCTTGCGGGCATGCGTGAGCCATGGTTCATCCCGGCGCGCCGGGGCGTATTGGCCAGGGTCGGGGCCTGCACGAATGCACTATAAGGGATATCCGAGTCGATTGCCACCGGCCGTCCGATGATTTCAGGGGTTCAGCGGATGACAGATCTGTCCACTGCGATCTGGAACCCGATCCATGAGCAGGTTGCGGATATTGAGGGCAATAATCGCGCAATGAAGTTCGTCCTTGGTACCGAACCTTCCCGCCGGTTGGGCGGTATATCGGTGCATCTGGGTAGAGACTCTATCCACCCCATGTCTCGGCGCAATCCGTCAGCGTGGGGACTCTGTCAACGGGATATGAGCCGAAAAGGAGCGCAGGATGAAGCAGATCGCCACAGCCATCGTCGTTCTATCTTGTTTCCTCAGCGTCATTTGTGCCAATGCCGTCGCTGCGACGGGCGTTGAATACTGGCCGACGTGGCGCGGGCCGAATATGGATGGCGTCGCGTTGAAGGGCAATCCCCCCGTCACGTGGAGTGAATCGGAGAACGTCAAGTGGAAGATCGATCTGCCTGGGGAGGGAACCTCCACCCCCATCATCTGGGGCGACAAGATGTTTTTCCAGACCGCGGTGGACACGGGACAGGCGGGTCCAGCCCCCGCCGCACCGACGCAGAGCGGTGGAGGCAGAGGACCCGGACG
>LVBB01000003.1 GCA_001603075.1 Phycisphaerales bacterium Planc_01
GGCCCGCTCGGCCAGAGCCGCCGTCATCGAGCCGGTCCCGCAGCCCACTTCGAGGACGACATCCTGCGGACCCATCTGCGCTGCATCGACGACCAGCCTCAGGAGGTTCAGATCCACGAGGAAATGCTGACCGAACCTGCGATTGGGAACGACGCCCGCCGCGGTGAGCAGTTGATGGATCTGGCGTTTGGTCTGCATGGGGGAACAGGCCCTGTCGGACGCTATGTCGGAGGCCCGGAGGGCCGTCCGTTCGCAGCCGCCCCCGCGAGAGGGGCCCGCCGGACCCGCGCCATGCGAATCGCCGTCAGGATGGCCGACTTCATGCTCGAAGCGTTCGCCTGGTTGCGTCCGGCGATGTCGAACGCCGTCCCGTGGGCCGGAGAGGTTCGCACCGCCGGAATCCCGATCGTGACGTTGACCGCATGGTCGCGGTCGAGCAGCTTGATCGGGATCATCGCCTGATCGTGGTACATCGCCACCACCGCGTCGAAATCGCCCCGAACGGCGCGAGGGAACAGAGCATCGGCGGGGATGGGACCGGAGCAATTGATCCCCTGCTCCTGAGCCAGCAGGATCGCCGGCGCGATGATGCGCTGCTCCTCGTCGCCGAACTGGCCGTTCTCGCCGGCATGGGGATTGAGCGCCGCGACGCCGATGCGCGGGTTCTCGATGGAAAAGTACTCCTTCAGGGCGTCGTTGAGCAGGTCGATCGGCTCGAACACGCAGCCGATCTTGAACTTATGCCGCACCTCGAACAACGCCTCGTGGATCGTCGCCAGCGCGACCTTCAGCGGTCCGCTGACGAACATCATGGCCTTGCGGACCGCCTTGTACTTCTGGGCGAACATCTCCGTGTGGCCGGGCCAGGCCGAATCGGCCATCTTCCAGCTCTCTTTGCTGATCGGCGCCGTGACGATCCCGTCGATGACGCCCATCTTCTCGGCCTCGATCGCATCAAGACAGAACCGAAGCGACGCTTCGCCCGCGACCTGGCTGGGCGCCTTGAGCCAGGGCGGCACGCTGTACTCGTCGTAGTCGGCGACGACCACCTTGAACGGGTAGTCGCGGCCGATCTTCTCGTGCTGGTGCCGGCCCCAGAACGGCTCGATCTCGGCGCGGTCGGCGGCATAGCAGAGCTGTTCGTTCATGCCGAAGACGATGAACTTGGCGGCCCGGCGGACCTCCGGATCGGCCAGGGCCTTGACCACCACCTCGGGCCCGATGCCCGCGGCATCGCCCATGGTCACGCCAATGACCATTTGGTCGGAGATCGAATTGTGATTGGCTTTGTTTCTCATGACACCGAAAACCGTGCGGACAGCACTGATATCCGCGCTTTTCGCCCTACTTTCAGAAGCCCATCTGCCTCAAACTCTCAACCGTCAGGGGCGAGTCTTTGGGCAGGATATTCTCCAATTGCCGTCGGACGACCTTCACAATGACGTCGATTTCGACGTTGACCTTGTCCCCTATACGGGCCGACCCGAGCGTCGTTCTGCCCAGCGTTTCAGGAATCGCCGCCACGCGAAAGCCGGCGTTGCCCACCTCGGCAATCGTCAGACTCACGCCGTCGATGGCCACCGAGCCCTTCGGAACCATCTGATCGAGCAGTTCGGCCGAGGCGCCGAACTCGATATCGGCAAACTCGCCCAGCGTCTTGACCGCCCGGACCGTGCCGATCCCATCGACGTGGCCCTGGACCATATGGCCGCCGAAGCGGCCGGTCGCCGGCATCGCTCGCTCGACGTTGACCTTCGACGACGGTTTCAGCATTGCCAGCGTCGATTTCGCCAGCGTTTCGCCGCTCAGCGCGAACGTCGCGACCGCCCCTTCCAGTCGCGTCACCGTCAGACACGCGCCGTTGATGGCAATGCTGTCGCCCAAACGGGTACTGTGGGCGAGCGCGCCGAGATCGACCGCCAGCGTGCCTCCTTCGGAGGCCCGACCGACCGACAACGCTCTGACCTGGCAAACGGATTCAATCAACCCGGTAAACATACCCCGTTCATTCCTCGGAAATCACTCCCGCCCCTCCATGAGTTCCATTCCATGCTAACGCCGATGGCCGGGCGGTGTCAAACGATTGTTCCACGCATCTGCCAGCAACGGAGATGTACCTGCCGCTCTGCCTGAGGGCGAAGCCATCTACGAAATGCTGCCATACGACGGCTGTCTACCCTGAAAAGCAATTGTCCTTGGTAGCCCCATCGTTTATTCTCATGCAACCAGCACGCGACACACCGTGTCGCCCTCATGCAGAAGTGAGGAGTCTTTGAGGAGCCACCAATGAGAAACCGCCTTCAGAAACTGACCCTCAGGGGTTTCAAGACGATACGTGATCTGGAGGATTTTGAACCCGGCGCACTGACCGTGCTGATCGGTCCGAACGGGGCGGGCAAGTCGAATCTCATCTCGTTCTTCCGAATGCTCTCGTGGGCGTTGGCCTCTCCCGGCGGCCTTCAGATCCATGTCGCCGAGTTGGGCGGCGCAAGCGCACTGCTGCACGATGGGCCGGAGGTTACACGGGAGATTGAGGCTCACCTGACAATCACGACAGACGCGGGAGAGAACGAGTACATGTTCCGTCTGGTCTATGCCGCAGGCGACACGCTCATCTTTACGGACGAGCAATACCGTTTGTCTCGCACGAGTTTTCCTGGGCGTGCCAATTGGCGGCCACTGGATGCCGGACATCGCGAATCCCGCTTAATGGACGCGGCATCAGGCGACCCAACGGCAAAGACCATTCTCGTGCTGTTACGGAGAATGATTGTCTATCAGTTTCACAACACTTCGGCGACGGCGCGGATGCGCGGCAAGTGGGATGTTGAAGACAGCCGGTGGCTGAAAGAGGATGGCGCAAACATCGCCCCCTTTCTCTATCGGCTGCACAATGGTGATCCCAAGTCATACCAGCGAATCGTGGAGACATTGCGCCTCATTCTGCCGTTCTTCGCAGACTTTGAGTTTCAGCCGAGCTACGGGAAGCTGCTTCTCGGTTGGCGCGAGAAAGGCTGTGATCGCGTGTTCGATGCCTCGCAGGCGGCAGATGGCATGTTGCGCGCGATGGCCATCGTCACGCTTCTCCTTCAGCCGGAGCGAGACCTGCCGGATGTGTTGATTCTCGACGAACCGGAACTGGGGCTGCATCCCTATGCCATCAATGTGGTTGGCGGTCTGATTCGCAGCGCGGCGACGAACACGCAGGTGATCGTTGCGACTCAATCCATGCCGCTTGTGGACTGCTTCAAACCCGAGGAGGTTGTTGTCGTCGAACGCAAAGACCGTGAGTCGGAATTGCGGCGACTTGACACGGGCAAGCTGCAGGAATGGCTCGAGGACTACTCGCTCTCTGAACTCTGGGAGAAGAATGTCATCGGAGGCCGGCCGTCATGAGCATCCGCCTTCACTTCGTCGTCGAGGGGCAGACGGAAGAAACGTTCGTCAATCGGACAATCATACCTCACCTCGCATCGTACTCCGTGTGGGGCGATGTCCGGTGCGTCATGACGGGGCGGAAACGCGGCATCCTTCATCGCGGCGGCCTTGCCAGCTATGCGAGGGCGAGAAAAGACCTCATGCTGTGGATGAAAGAAGATCAGAATCGCGACGCCGCCTTCACCACCATGTTTGATCTGTATGCGTTGCCCCGCGACTTTCCCGGCTATGAAAAGGCGGGCACAGTCAAGTGCCCGTACACACGAGTGGCCGAACTCGAGAGAGCCATGATCGGAGATCTGGATCATCCCCGCTTCGTGCCTCACATCCAGCTTCACGAATTCGAAACCCTGCTGCTCGCCGATCCGGCAAAGCTGGATTGCGTGTATACCGACCGCGATCGAGCCATCCGAAGCCTCACGGAAATGGTGGCAGCTTTTGATTCCCCCGAACTGATTGATGACGGCCCAACCACGGCACCCTCGAAACGGATCATCCATGAGATTCCGGAGTATGAGGGGATGAAAGCCTCCGCCGGCCCGCTGACCGCAGAGAAGATCGGACTACTTGCCCTTCGACAGAGGTGCAGTCACTTCGGCCAATGGCTTTCGCAACTGGAGGGGTTGCGCCGCTGACGGTGCCCGCCAAAGCGACCCGCCTCAAGCCGCTGTCCTTTGACAGCCCTCCGACAAACGCCATTGGTGCGGGCCGAATTCGGGTTTGCAGCGGGCGCGGACTTGAGATAGGATGGGCGCAAAAGCGAGTGCAACGTTTCCTGCATCGCTTTGGAAGGAGCGCACAGCATGAACACGATCTGGTTGAAGATAGCGGCCGTGGCGGTCGTACTCGTTGCGGTTCTGATCGTCGGCAGCCGATTCATGTCGGACAAGCCAGGGCCGTCGGCCTCGTCCGAGCCGGCAGCCCCACCCAAGACGGTTTACGATTCGTTCGAGCGCGACGACCGAGAGTTCGGTGTGGACGGCCAGTCGGCCGAGGAAACGACCCCGCCCACCGCTCAGACGACCGAACCCCAGGAATCGGCGTCGGCTGAGCAGACGCCGGCGGCACAGGACGCACAGCCGACCTTCGAGAAGCTGTCGATCGAGGAGGAGATCCAGGCGCAGAAGCTCCATTCGATGGCGCTCGAGGAGCGCAAGCGGTCCAGGCTGCCGATGATGACGCCGAAGCTGATGGTCGATTATTGCCGCCAGATCATCCAGCGGTGGCCCACGAGCGAGTACGCCTTCCAGGCCAAGCGGATGCTGGCCGACATTCCCGATCGATACAAGAAGATGTACAACGTCACGGACCAGGAAACGGACGTCAGCAGTTTCTACAAATAGTCCACTGGCCAACAAGGAGGAATCCGAAGATGCCCACCGCCGCGTCGGTTGCGAACGTTCCCGTCATTTCGATCACCGCCGATTGTCTGCCCGAGGCATGGGAGAAAGCGGTCCTGGCCGTGTGGGACCGGGGCTACGAGATCAAGACGCAGTACGACAAGCCCGACGATCCGCCCAGCAAGGATGCCACGGTGATGATCGCGGTGACCGATCCGTTCAACGAGCCGCGGATTCACAAGAACTTCCCCGGCGGACCGGAGGAGCTGGAGGCCTATCGCCAGGAAGTCGTGGGCGGCATTCACGACCACTGGATCGATCCGGCCGCCGGCAAGTGGACCTACACGTACCACGAGAGGCTGTTCTCTTATTGTCCCGTCGCGGACCTGCGCGATGCGAACACCGCCAAGCCCTTCATCGCGGTCGATCAGATTCAGTACATCATCGACTCTCTGGCCCGGGCCGGACACAGCCGCAGGGCGCAGGCGATCACCTGGATGCCCACGGCCGACCCGCAGACGGACGACCCGCCCTGCCTCCAGCGAATCTGGTGCCGCCTGCTGGCCGACGACGAGGGGCAATGGACGCTGAACATGAACACGCACTGGCGCAGTCGCGATCTGTACAAGGCGTGGTTCATGAACGCCTATGCGCTGACGAACCTCCAGCAGATCATTGCCGATGGCATCGCGGCCAAGCGAGGCGAGCCGGTGCGCGTCGGACGCTACGTCGATATCAGCGACTCGCTGCACATCTACGGCAGTTACTTCAAGGAGGCGTCCGTCGAGATCGAAAAGATGCGAAGAACGCCGTTCTCCGAGCGGGCCTGGGACAGCGCGCATCCGGCGTTTGAAATGATGACCCTGGAAGCCCGCGAGAAACTGGCCCAGGACCCCGACTGGTTCGCCAAAGCCAGAGGTTGAGTTCACGTTCACACTGTCAGGAGCATCACATGGCCCTTGTCGTCAACGGCGAGAGAATTGAGGACAAAGAGATTCAGCAGGAGATCGAGCGTCTGCGGCCGCGGTACGAGGAGGTTTTTGCCGAGAAGGACCCTGCCGAACGCGAGGCCCAGTTGCAGGAATGGTCCAGAGACAACGTCATCGAGCGCGTGCTGCTTCGCCAGGAGGCCAAGAACGACGGCGCCGAGATCCCGCCGGAGGACGTCGAAGAGGCCTTCAAACAACTGAAGGAGCAATACGACGACTCCGAAGCGCTCCACAAGGCGCTCGACGTCGACAGCGACGAGAAGGTGCGTCAGACGATCGAGCTTCAGATGAGAACCGAGCGGAAGATCGGCGAGATCTACGCCAAGGCGCCCAAACCGTCCGAGGAACAGATTCGCGAGTATTACGAGGACAACAAGGACAAGTTCCGTTCGGACGAGCAGATTCGCGTCGCCCATATCGTCAAGTACGTCAACTGGCAGACCGATGAGGCCACCGCCCTGCGGGCGATGCAGGAAGCCCTCGATCAGATCCACAGCGGCGCGGCGTTCGAGACGATCGTGGACAAATACACCGATTGTGCCGACAGCGGCGGCGACCTTGGTTACGTGATGCGAGGGCAGATGGTCGAGGAGTTCGAGGACGTCATCTTCCATCTGAGCCCGGGCCAGGTCAGCGACGTGTTTCGCACGCGTTTCGGATTCCATATCGCCAAGGCCTATGACCGGCGTCCGCCCAGCATTCCCGAATTGAAGGACGTCAGGAAGCAGGTGGCTGAGGAAGTCCTCGAACAACTCCGGGAACAGGCCCTGGGCGACTACCTCGATGGGCTCCGGGCCAAAGCAGTCGTCGCGGAAGCGTAGTCGGCGGTGTCCGGCGATCCCTATGGGGAAAAAGCCCGCAGTCGATCGCACAGACCGGCGGGGATCGCGAAGAAACGGCGGGGAAATTTGGCATCCGCCGGTTCTTGCATTACACTTTGGTTAGCCGGACGGCAGCGCCGCCGAGCGGATTCGAAGCGGCAGCCAGACAACACCGGCGATACCAGGAAAGACAAGGACCCCAGGCTCGACCTGTGTACTGAACTCGGAATTCTCGCTGCGTCACGTACGACAGTCTATTGGGGGGGCAATGTGAGTTTCTTTCCGAGTGGGCCTCTGCGTCCCTGACGCAGAGGCCTTTTTCATTCCGGCCGGGAAACCGGCAAGAAAGTCCCGCGTCCATTCCGCACATTTCTGTTGACGCCCCACATGTTGAGGCTACAATACTACGCGTAACTAAATGTGGGGCCATCTGCGATGCCGCAAATCTAAGGCGTCTCGGTGAGGCAAGGGGTTCTCGGAGCTGTCATAGCAGGAGGTTGTCAGGTCGTGCGGTGTCCTTTCTGCAAGGAAGACAGTGATAAGGTTGTCGATTCTCGCTCCAGCGACTCGGGCCGCGTCATCCGCCGGCGGCGCCAGTGCCTGGCCTGCAAGAGGCGCTTCACCACCTATGAAAAAACCAGCGAGAGCTTCAAACTGCACGTCGTGAAAAAGGACAAGTCTCGCGTTCCCTACGACCGTGACAAGATCATCGTCGGCGTGCAGAAGGCCTGCTACAAGCGACCCGTTTCGGCCGAGCAGATTCAGCAGGTCGCCGACAAGACCGAAGAGGACATCTTCCGGCGATTCGACAAGGAGGCGACCAGCGCCTTCATCGGTGAATGCGTGATGAAGCACCTGCGCTCGATCGACAAGGTGGCGTACATCCGTTTCGCCAGCGTCTATCGCGATTTCCGCGACGCCGGCGAGTTGCTCGACGAAGTGACGCGGGCCATCCAGGATACGGATACGGCCGAACAGTTGAAGCTCTTCGATCAATAGACGCGACAGCGTCCCGGCGCGCAGCCCGTGCGATGCCGGGCGAGAGGTTTCGTTCCGACTGACGGTGAAGGCTTGCATGGAGGCAACCACTGACAGATGAACAGGCAGTTGAAGGTGACCAAAACCGACGGCGGCACGGAGGCCTATCTGCACACCAAGGTCCTCGGGACCATCAACAATGCCCTGACAGCCTCCGGACAGGGTGACATCGTCATGGCTGAAGACCTGACGGAGGTCGTCACGTTCTACCTGTACAACAAGCACGGTCGCGCCACGGTCAGCTCCGGTGAGATCTTTGCCATGATCAAGGCGATCCTGGCGACGACAGGACATGAGGAGGCGGCGTTGGTGCTGGCCCGACATGCCCTGGAGCGACGGCTCAGGCGATCGCGAACGGAAGTCCTTGCGGTGCACATGCAGGAGTTTGCCGACGCCCGACAGCTCCTTCTGACGGACGGGGCCCCGGAACGGACCGCTTGGGACAAGGCACGGATCGTAAAGGACCTGACCGACCGATTCGGCGTGCCGCGCCGGATCGCCCGAGCGGTGGCCTCCGGCGTCGAAGAGAAGATCTTCCGCATGGAGATGACGATGGTCCCGCTGAGCCTGATCAAGCAGCTCGTGCTGGGGGAAGCCGCCGCCATGCTCCGGGCCGAACGCGAGTTGCACGCCCGTTAGTCGATCCGCTGCATCGCTCGATCGAGCACGCTCTCGGCCGATTCGTCCGCCCCGACGTCGATCCAGGCGACACCGGAAAACCGGCGAAACCACGTCCGCTGCCCTTTGGCGAGCCGTCGCGTGTCCTTCTTGATCTGCTCGACGGCCTCATCGAGAGCCACCCGGCCCTCGATATGCTCGATCATCTCGGCGTAGCCGATAGCGCATCGGGCCTGCGGACTCAAGGGTTTGTCCTCGGCCAGCAGCGACCGAACCTCCTCGACCAGGCCCCTCTGGACCATCTTCCTGACGCGCGCGTTGATCCGCCCGCTCTCGACCGATTTCTCTCGGCGCAGCCCGATCAGCGTCCAGTTCCCGATCGTCGTTTGGGCGTCGAACTGCCTTTGCAGGCTCGAGATAGGCTTGCCGGTCAGCCGATGCACCTCCAGGGCCCGAACGATGCGTTTGGCATCGTTGGGGCTGATGCGATCGGCCGCCGCCGGATCGATCCGCAGAAGCTCTCCGTGCAGCGCCGCCGGCCCCTCCGACTCGACCCTGGCCCGCAGTTCGTCGCGAATCCGCTCGTCGCTGGCGGGTCCTTCGAAGAGCCCGTAGAGCAGGGCTTTGCTGTAGAGGGCGGTCCCGCCGACGGCGACCACCGACTTGCCGCGCCCCCGGATCTCATCGATCACCGCCGAGGCTCGCTCCAGGAAGAGCCCGGCGCTGAACGACTCGCTCGGCTCGACGATGTCGATCATGTGGTAGCGGACCTGCTGTCGGGCTTCCGGAGAGGGCTTGGCTGTCCCTATGTCCATGCGTCGGTAGACCTTCATCGAGTCGACGCTGACGATCTCTGCATCGATTTGCCGGGCCAGTTCAAACGCCAGTCGCCCCTTGCCCGAGGCGGTGACGCCCAGAATCATGATCATTTTGCCGTTCATAATTTCCTGCACAATCCCCCGATGCCCGGTATAATACCTGCTTGTCGATCCGTACGCAAAACCCGATCCCTCGGCCAACTCGTTCGTGCCGTATGCCAGCAAGCAAGACAAACCACTCCGATTTACGCACCTTGATGAACAACAAGGTCCCCGCAATCAACGAACTCCTCGAACGCCTTGTCGCCGAGCAGCCGGGAATCCCGGACGACCTGCGCCGGGCGATGGTCTACACGTTGTCGGCCCCCGGCAAGCGTATCCGCTCGATGCTGGTCCTCTGGTGCTGCGAACTGGTGTCCGGACAGGAGAACTCGAACGCCTGGATCGCTGCGGCTGCGATCGAGATGGTCCATACCTATTCGCTGGTCCACGACGATCTGCCCGCGATGGACGACGACGATCTGCGTCGGGGTCGTCCGACCTGCCACAAGGCGTTCGACGAAGCCACCGCGATCCTCACCGGCGACGCATTGCTGACGCTGGCGTTCGAGCTGCTTGCCGAGCGGATCGACGATGCGGGCACCGCCGTGGCCCTGGTCCGCGAGTTGGCGCAGGCCGCCGGTGCGGCGGGGATGATCGCCGGACAGGTCGCCGACCTGAAAGCGGAGAATACCGCCGGCAGTATCGAATCGCTCGAATACATCCACATCCATAAGACCGCCAAAATGTTCCGCTGCGCCGCGGTGATGGGTGGCCTTTGCGGCCGTGCCGACGCCGGTCAACTCGATGCCTTGGCACGCTATGGCCTGAAGATCGGTCTGGGCTTCCAGATCGCCGACGACATCCTCGACGTCAGCGCCTCCAGCGAGCAGTTGGGCAAGACGGCCGGCAAGGATCTCAAAGCCGCCAAGTGCACGTACCCGGCTCTGCTCGGAATCGACCGGTCCAGGGAGCTGGAACGAAAGCTGGCCGGTGAGGCCGTGGCGGCCCTCGAACCGTTTGGTCCGCGTGCCGACGTGCTGCGCAGCCTCGCCCTTGCCCTGCTGGATCGCGACAGGTAATCCCGCACTCACCAATTCCGCCCACACCGGACCGAACTGTCCGGCAAAAAACCACCCACAGAGAATTTTCTTTCGCCGGGCCGGATGTGCCCCTATCAGTGCTGATAACGCAGGCTCGAAGACCGAGGCGAGCGGCTCTTCAAGGCGACTCCCGAAAAAATCCGCTCTTTCGCACTGGCAAGCTCGGATGGCCCGATAATGCCCCGGTTCACCGGTGTCCGAACAGGGTATTCGCCCCCGGAAATCGGTTAAGGAAAAATCGCATAACGGGTCGATACGGCGTACGGAACCTTGAGGACTGACAGATGAAGACACGGATGTTCGTCGCTGAAGTACTGTGGTTGTTCCTCGGGCTGTGCATCTGTCCGCAATCGGCGGATCCAACAGTAGAAATCAGCCAATGCATTAGCCAACCTACAACCAGAACACCCAACCCTCCCCACAGAGACTGGACTGTGGCCGGCCATATCCGACCCCCGCCTCCCGGCGAATGAGCCGATCAAACACACCATCACAGTACGACAACAATCGGTTACAAGCCAACAGGCCATAAGCTGCCAACTTATGGCCTTCTTTCATGCGCCGATGTGGACCCGCCGGTTGAGCCGGGACTGCTCAGACGTGGGGCAGTTCGTGCGATGTAGGCCTGGGAAGGTCGCCGCTCACTGCATGGGGAAGCGGGCGCAGAGGTCTTCGACCTGGCGTTTGGTTTCGAGGCGGAGGCGGTCGTCGAGACGGTACTCGCGGCCCCCCGTGGGCAGGACCTGGGTCAGGACCGCGTCGATCAGGCCCGCGATCGCTTCCATTTGGGCGTGGCCCATGCCGTTCTTCGTGACGATAGGGGTGCCCAGGCGCATGCCGCTGGTGACGCGCGGGCTGTGCGAGTCGTAGGGCAGGCGGTTCATGTTCACGATGATGCCGCACTTTTCGAGGCAGTGCTGGGCGATCGCACCGGTGAGACCCTCGCGGAAGTGCCCGACGTTGATGCAGAACATATGATTGTCCGTCCCGCCGGTGAGGATGTCGTAGCCGAGCCGGTCGAAGGCCCGGGCGAGGACCTGGGCATTCTCCACGATCTTGAACTGGCGGGCCTGGTACTCGGCCGAGAGCATCTCCTTGAAGAACACCGCCTTGGCGGCGATGTTGTTCAGGTACGGCGTTCCCTGGAACCCGGGGAAGGTCGTCTTCTCGATCCGCTCCCAGAGCGGCATGGACCTTCCGCCGGCCTGGATCGGGATTTCAAAATCCCTGCCCATCAGGATCAGGCCGCCGCGGGGTCCGCCCGGCTTGTAGGTGCTGGTCGTGGTGAAATGCGCGTGATCGACCGGCGACGGATGCACGCCGGCCGCAATCAGACCTGAAATGTGCGAGATATCGGCCATGAGGTAGGCGCCGACCTCGTCGGCGATCCGCCGGTACGCCGCAAAGTCGATGACCCGCGAATAGGCGCTGGCGCCGCAAATAAGGAGCCTGGGTCGGAACCGCAGCGCCTGCTGCCGAATGGCGTCGTAATCCAACAGAAACGAGTTGGGGTCCACGCAGTATTGCTCGATCTCGAAGAACTTGCCGGCAAATGCGACGTTGGCCCCGTGCGAGACGTGCCCACCCTGGTCCATGGCCAGGCTGAGAATCCGGTCGCCGGTTTCGAGGATGGCGGTCAGGACAATCTGGTTGGCGCCGGTGCCGGAGTGCGGCTGCACGTTGGCATACTGGGCGCCGAACACCTCCTTGGCGCGGGTCACAGCCAGCGTCTCGAGCCCGTCCACGACCTCACAGCCCCCGTGAAACCGCGAGCCGACAAAGCCTTCCGTCGTCTTGTTCTGCACGACGGACCCCAGCGCCGCCAGAACTGCGCGGGAACACTGGTTCTCGGCGGCGATCAGTTGCAGGGTGTTCTGCAGCCGGTCGTGCTCGGCAGTGATCAGCCGATACACCTCCCCGTCGGCCTGCGCCAGAGCCTCGGGCAGTCCTCGGTGGTAGGCCACACTGCTCGGTGCGGCCGGGAAGATCGACTCGATGACTTCGTAGAGTTGCCTGTCGTTGCGCCGGAGGCCCGTACTGATGTGCTCGTTCACTGGCATGGCAGAACCTTCAAATCCCTTTTCCGGTTGCGTCAATCACACCTGCTCTGTCCAGCTTTATCGGCAGGTCATGCCTTCTAACTGAAAAAACCGCTCACGGTGCGCAGAACATCGTTGAATGTCACGTAGATCAGCAGCGTGCCCACAACGACCCAGCCCGCATAGGCGAGGACCCCCTGGGCCTTCTCGCTCAGGGGCGATCCCTTGATCTTCTCCACCAGCATCAGGACGATCAGCCCGCCGTCGAACGGCGGCATAGGCATGAGGTTCAGCACGGCAATGCTGGCCCCGATCAGGCCGAGGAAGTAGGCGTAGTAGACCAGCGGCTCGCGCGCCACGATCTGGTAGCTGGAGACCATGATGCCGACCGGGCCCATCAGCAGCTTGGGACTGAGCAGTCCGGCGACCAACTGTTTGAGCGTGACATAGGTCATGGCGACAAACATCACCGTTCGACGATATCCCATCTTGATCGCCTCGATGGGACTATCGGCCTTGTAGAGGCGTTCAAGCGGTTTGAAGGGCAGTTGCACCTCCGTCGTGGTTTCGATCGCCACGGCGGCTTTTGCCATCGGATCGATCAACGTGACCCTGCCCTCGGCCCGGCCGTCCAAGGCGTACTCAAGCCTTACGGACTGGCCGTCCCATCGCCGGGCTTCCGTGACAATATCGTAGAAACTGGACACCGGTTTGCCGTCTACCGAGGTAATCCTCGCCCCTCGCGGGATCTCCAGGCCGGAGACGGCCCCCGCCACGGAGATGGTCTTGGCGACCACGGCGTGCTCGGCATCCAATCCGGGCAGAAAACCGATCACCACCCGCTCGCTTCCGGGCTCCTTCCTGGGTGTAACCGTCAGGTTGACCGTTCGTTCCACGCCATCCACATCAATGCGAAGGACGTCGATGGACAGCGGCCTGCCCTCGTGAGCGGCCGTAACCTCACGCAGTTCCACGTAGGTCGGGTTCTCGATCTCTCCGACAGAGACGATGATATCACCCGCCAGCAGCGACTCCTCGCCGGCCGAGGTCGTCGGCGGACCCTCGAGCACGCGAAGACGGGGGACCATGGAAAAGACATGGCTCAGATTCTCCTGCGACGCGACGGCGCCCTTGCCGGGAAGCCAGGCAAGCGGCAGCTCGATCCCGATCCGTTCGAAGCCCCCTTCGGCGTTCGGCCGCTCGACCGTAATCGCCAATCGAGGCGCGAACGTCTCTCGCACGGCCTCTTCATACGCCCAGTGGTGCTCCACCGCCCTGCCGTCCACCGCCACGACGCGGTCGGCGGGCAGCAGGCCCGTGCGGCGTTGCAGGGGCTCCGGGTCCTCCAGTTCGGCGATGGTCAGGCTCAGCGGTTGGAGGATGCCGAATTCCCGCACCTGATGCTCGTTCGGCCGTTCCGAGGCCGCCAATTCCATGCGCTCGATCGATCCATCCCTGCGTCGAACGACAGCCGGAATCGCCTCGTCGCGGCCCGACAACGCCGCCGCCAGGACCAGACTGCTGAACTCAAGGCCCTCGCTTCGACCGTCGATTTCAAGAAACTCGTCGCCGGCCTGCAAGCCGGCCTTGTCCGCGGATGACCCGGGAACCACCCCGCCGACAACCGGAGGAGGGAAGTTGATCCCGATCAGGAACACGACCATCAGGATGATCGCGGCGCTGATGAGATTGAACGTCACCCCCGCGGCGACGACGGCGATGCGTGCGCCGATCGACTTGTTCGAAAATGACCGAGGATCGCGGATCTGCTTGACCGGGCCGATGTCCTCCTGGCCCAGCAGCTTGACGTAGCCGCCGAACGGAATCAGACCGACGCGGTACTCCGTTCCGGCTTCGGCCGCCTGGTCCTGCGGCTCGTCTTGCCCCTCCGCACGCGGCAGTTCATCTGCCTCGTCGGAGAAGAAGCCCGGAAGGACCCGCAGCTTCAGGCCCGAAGGCGTCCTCTGGAGGCCCAGCAGCGTCGGCGGCATGAAGATTGAAAAGGCCTCAACCTTGATCCCCGCAAGCTTGGCGACGATGAAGTGCCCGAACTCATGCACCAGAACAACCGAGCCAAAGCCTACCATCACGAGGGCGAGGTTGCTGAACACCCCCATGTGGCGTACCACCAGGTAGACCACCACGGCCAGGACCGCCAGCCAGAAAAAGCCACTCCGCACTCTGTTCGACGAGCTTCCCTTCTTCGACATCAAGCAACTCCGACATAAGGTGAACGCCGCAGCGGCCGTGGTTCACCAAGACCCAATCAGGTTCAACGCTGCGGTGCCCGGCACGGCGCGCTGTGTGTTTCCAGTCCCAGTCGAGTCCGAACCTGCGCCCTGGCCCAGGCATCGGCTTCGAGCAATTCTTCAAGCGTGTTCGCCCGGCCGACCTCATGGCTGTCCAGGCAGTGCTCGATCAACTCCACGATCTGAACGAATCGGATGTGCCCGGCGAGAAACGCCTCGACCGCCGCCTCGTTGGCGGCATTGAAGACCGCCGGCGCGGTCCCGCCGGTCCGGGCCACCTCGTAGGCGAGTTTCAGGGCTCGGAAGGTCTCCGGCGCGGGCCGCTCGAAATGCAGCTTTCCGATCTCTTCCAGCCGAAGCGGCTTGGCGATTCCTGCGACGCGCTTCGGATACGTCAGTGCATATTGAATCGGCAGACACATGTCCGGCTCGCCGAGCTGGGCCACCACCGAACCATCGACGAATTCCACCAGCGAATGCACGATCGATTCGGGGTGGATCAGGACTTCGATCTTCTCGACCGGCACATCGAACAGCCATCTCGCTTCGATCACCTCGAGGGCCTTGTTCATCATCGTAGCCGAGTCGATCGTGATCTTCGGGCCCATCTGCCAGGTCGGATGCGACAGAGCCTGTTCGCGCGTGACCCGTTCGAGGTCCTCCCGCGAGGCGCCTCGAAACGGCCCGCCGGACCCGGTCAGAATGATCCTGCGGATCTCCGACGTGGTGCCCGACTGCATGGCCTGGAACACCGCCGAATGCTCGCTGTCCACCGGAAGAAGCATGCTGCCGTTCTCCCTGGCGATGCGCGTCAGCAGTTCCCCGGCGACGACCAGCGGCTCCTTATTGGCAATCGCCAGCCTCTTGCCGGTCCTGGCGGCAGCCAGAACCGAAGGCAGACCGGCGGCACCGACCACCGCCGTCAACACCGTATCAACGCCGTCTGATCGGGCCAGTTCGACCAGACCATCGGGGCCGACCAGGAGCTCGGCATCCCACCCATCCATCAGGGCACGGAATCGCCCGGCGTATTCGCCGTTCGAGACCGCCACGCACGCCGGCTTGCAGCATCGGACCTGCTCGGCCAGAAGCTCGATGCTGCTGTGCGCGCTGAGACCGACAACCTTGTACCCCGGGCCGAGCGCGTCGATGACGCGCAGCGCATTTCGACCGATCGACCCGGTCGATCCCAGAATGGCGATTCCTCGCGACATAGATCAGACTCAGTACACCCCTCTCCCCCAATTCTCGATTGCGCGACGCACATGCCGCCACGGTACCTCAGTGAAGCATATCTCAAGGCACCCTTCCGACGGTAATCACGATAGTATGCCAAGGATAGGCAAACTGTCAAGGTCAAAACGTGGCCCGCTCGACCTGCCGGGCCCTTGGGCATCACATCCCCTGCAGAAGGCATCAGACCCACCGACTTGCTACGAGGGGCACAAACGTCCGATATCACGCAAGGGCCTCTCGCCTGGGGATCGCACCGGTTCGGGGAGGCTCGAGTTCGCATGGCTCTTCTGTGATTGCCTCGCCTGACTCAACAGGACCGAGCGTTGAGTGACAGACCACCTCTCGGAGAAAGCACGGAGGTTCGTTCACCCGGTGGGATTCGGATACCCTCATCCTCATCCCCGCAAAGCCCGACATTATCGCCCCTTTCTGCTTCTGGTGGGCGAGGTGTGGGACCGGGCTCTCGTGGCGAAGGAATGGCCCCCTCCCTTGGCGAAAACAGGCAGGCGCGACAACGGAAACCCGGCTTGCGCCTTCGATGCGATTCCCGAAGAGCCGCTCTATCGGGGCCTGCAAAGGGCCGATAGAGACAGATGCGCAAATGCACGCAGAACCAGGAACTCGTCGACCGAAACATGCACTTGGGGCAGTGGCGTTGACATCAACGGTAAGCCATAGGACGGTTGCACGTGACCGAATGAACGGCCGTGGTGCCGGTGCGTCCGGACCGCGAACGGGAGACACACCACGATGACGCGAACCAGGTATGCTTTTTGTTCGTGGCTGTCCATTGCCGTCGTAGCGATGATTGCCGCCGGGCCGAGTTCGGTGCGGTCGGCCCAGCCGGAACCGGAAGACCTCTTTGAAATGTCTCTGGAAGACCTGATGGCCGTCGAGATCGATACGGTAGTCAGCGCCTCGAAGTATGAGCAGAAGGTCTCCGACGCTCCGTCTTCGGTCACCATCGTCACGGCCGACGAGATCCGCAAGTACGGCTATCGCACGCTGGGCGAGGTCCTTCGCAGCGTCCCGGGCTTCTACATCAACAACGACCGCAATTACGAATACCTCGGGGTCCGCGGCTTCCGTCGGCCGGGCGACTACGACACGCGCATTCTGCTGCTGGTCGACGGCCACCGGACCAATGACAATATCGGCGACTCCCCCCTGTTCGGAGCTCAGTTCGTGCTCGACGTGGACCTGATCGATCGGGTCGAGATCATTCGGGGCCCGGGTTCCTCCCTGTATGGCAGCAACGCCCTGCTGGCCGTGATCAACGTCATCACCAAGAATGGCAAGACCCTCAACGGACTGGAACTGTCCGGAGAGGTCGCCGGCTTCGACACATGGAAGAGCCGAATCAGCTATGGCAATCGCTTCGACAACGGACTGGACCTCCTCGTCTCCGCCACCAGAGGCGACAGCGAGGGACAGGAGTTGTATTTCAAGGAATTCGACGATCCCGCCACGGCCGACGGACTCGCAAGAAACGACGATGCCAATCTGCACAACCTGTTTGTCAGGGCCTCGTGGGGCAGTCTCGGCCTGATCGCCGCACACACCGCCGCCGAGAAAGGGATTCCCACCGCGCCGTGGGACGCCGTCTTCGGCGACGGCAGGACACGGACATACGACGACACCACACTGATCGGCCTGAGCTACGAGCGGGAGATGTCGGAGACGCTGGCGCTCAGAGCCCGGACGACCTATGGCCATTACGACTACGACGGAAGATACGTCTACGATTACTCCGAAGACGAGACCCCCTATCTTGTCGTGAACAAGGACCTGTATCGAGGTCGCTGGTGGGACAGCGAACTCCAGGTCACGGCCCGGCCCTTCGAGAGACACATCCTGACCACCGGCGGTGAGTTTCGCTACAACATCCGGCAGGACCAGGCCAACTGGGACGAGGAGGTCTATTTCGATGACTCCCGCCACAGCAAGAACTGGGGCCTCTATGTCCAGGATGAGTACCGCGTGCTCGACAACGTGACGCTCGTCGCAGGCGTGCGCTACGACCGATACGACACGTTCGGCGGCAGCACGAATCCTCGCCTGGCGGTGCTCTACGACCTCTGCGACAGGACGACGCTCAAGTTGCTGTACGGCCGGGCCTTTCGTGCCCCCAATGCCTACGAGCTCTATTATCACGACGGAGGCTATTCGCAGAAGGCTCCGCTGAGTCTCGACCCGGAGACGATCGATACCTATGAGATCGTGCTGGAACGTGCTTTCACAGCGAATCTGAGCGCGAGCCTGAGCGGCTTCTACTATGTGATGGACGACCTGATCGGCCAGCATGTCGATCCGGACGACGATCTGCTCGTCTTCACGAATCTCGAAGAGGTCAAGGCACGGGGGATGGAACTGACCCTGAACGGACGGTGGGCGAACGGTCTTCGTATGCGGACAAGCTACTCCTATGTCGACGCAGAGAACAGCGCCACCGACCGGACCCTGGCCAATTCACCCAGGCACCTGGCGAAGCTCAACCTGATCGCCCCGCTACTGAAAGACACTCTGTTCGCGGGCCTGGAGGTGCAATACAACGGCAGGTCCAGGACGCTCGCCGACAACTACGCCGACGACTTCATTCTGACCAATCTGGCGCTGACCTACAGGAGCCCGTCGAAACGACTGGAGATCGCGGCGGGATTGTACAATCTCTTCGACGTCAAGTACGGCTATCCGGCGTTTGGAGAGCACACGCAGGACACGATCGAGCAGGATGGGCGGATGTTCCGGATCAAGCTGACGTACCGCTTCTGACGCAAAGGAATCGAAAGTGGACGACCTACTCCGACGAGATGATGGATGAAAACGTGATGAGAGTCACAGGTTCCATCCTGTTCTTCATCGCGTGCCTGACAGCCTGGAGCGCGCCGGTCGCGGTCTGCGCCGATGCGACGGCGACGCAGGAGTATCGTCTCAAAGCGGCATTTCTCTACAACTTCGTCCTCTTTCTGGACGGCGCACGGTTTGACCCGCCCGACGACAACGCGAAGGCCGACGACGCCAATCCGCCCATTCTCATCGGCATTCTCGGCAAGGACCCGTTTGGCGATGCGTTCGAGCCTCTCAAGGACAAAGAAGTCCGGAATTGCCGTGTGGCGATCCGACGGTTCCAGGGCCTCGGCGAGTTCGCAGACGCCGAGGGCCGCCTGCCGGCCCGACATCCTCAATTCGAGCAGATCCGGGGCTGTCATGTGGTGTTCATCTGTCGGTCGGAACAGGAGCATCTCACTGCGGTCCTCGGCCCCCTCCGCGGGCAGAGCCTGCTGACCGTAGCCGATACCCCCGGGTTTCTGGAGGCCGGCGGAATCGTCAACTTTTTGATCGAGGACAAGAAGGTCCGCTTTGAGATCAACACGGCCGCCGCTCGTCGCGCCCGGCTTCAGATCCGATCGCAACTGCTTCGACTTGCCAAACGCATCGTCAAGACCGATGCCTTTCAAGGACCAGACGATGAGGGAAATGGAAGCGACACCTGAGAAAGGCGCGGGGAAAGGCGTCGCGCGATCGTGGATGCGAAGCCTCTCGCTCAAGCACAAGCTCATTGCCGTCACCATGATGACGAGCGTCGGGGCCCTCCTGCTGGCCGGAGTCGTCTTCACGGCGTGGGAATGGGTCAGCCTCCGGCGCGCGATGGTCCGCGATTTGTCCACCCACGCCGACATCCTGGCCGACAACTGCAAGGCGGCGCTGGCTTTCGACGATGCGGCAGACGCCAACGAAATCGTCTGCTCGATGAAATCGATCCCGTCCGTGCAGGCGGCCTGCCTCTACACGGACAAGGGGCGGCCCTTTGCCATGTATCGCCGCGACGGCACAGTCACCATCCCGCCATACGAGGAGTTGCCTGACGGTCACAGCTTCAGGAACGGACTGCTGATCTTCGCCAAACCCATTCGGCTCGATGACGAACACATCGGCACGATCTGCATTTCGAGCAGCCTCGATTCGGTGTATGCGCAGCTCGAGCACGGCATCGTCGTCATGATCGCCGTCGTCATGATGGCGTCCCTGGGGGCCTATCTCGTCTCGTCCCGGCTTCAAGAGGTGGTTTCCTCGCCGATTCTTTCGCTGGCCTGCCTGGCCAATTTCGTGTCGGAGAAGAAGCAATATACCATCCGCGCCGAGCCCCACGGCAACGATGAGGTGGGCCTGCTGATCGAGGCCTTCAACGAGATGCTCGCACAGATCGAGCAGCGCGATTCGGCGCTGGTCCAGGCCAACGAGCAACTGGAGGCGCGGGTGGCCGAGCGCACGGCCGAGCTGACGGCGACCAACGAGAAGCACACACGGGAAATCGCCTTTCGCAAAAGGGCCGAACAGGTGCTCAAACAGCGCGCCGAACGGATCGTCCACCATCAGCGCACGCTTGTCAAATTGAGCAAGCACAACAACGACGATCTGGCGTCCATGATCCGCACGACCACGGAGGAAGCGGCTGCCACACTCGGCATCGATCGCGTCTCGGTCTGGTTCTTTGACGACGATGGGACGCACATGATCTGCAACGACCTCTTCCGCAGAGACTGCAATGCCCACGAGAGCGGCGACCGGATCGCGACGAGCAACTGGCCGAACTACTTTCAGGCCGTCGAGAGCAGCCGCATCGTAGCCGCCAACAACGCCCGCCAGGATCCGCGCACGCGGGAGCTGACCGACAGCCATCTGGAGCCGCTCGGCATCACGTCTTTGATGGACGTGCCGATTCGACTCCACGGGAAGATATATGGTGTGCTCCGTCACGAGCACGTCGGGCCGCCCAAGGAGTGGTCCCTCGAGGAGCAGGACTTTGCGGCGTCGCTGGCGGACATGATTGCGCTTCAGATGGAGGCCAACGAGCGGCACAAGGCGGAACGGGCCCTGGCCCGGGTCAACGAACACCTGGCCGAGACGGTCCGTGAGTTGCGGCGATCCAACAAGGAGCTTCAGGATTTCGCCTACGTCACCGCCCATGACTTGAAAGCGCCCCTGCGCGGGATCGGCACGCTGACGGACTGGATCACGAGCGACTATGCCGACAAGCTTGACGAGCAGGGCCAGGCCCACCTGGACCTGCTCAAGGGCCGGGTCTCGCGGATGAGCGAGTTGATCGACAGCATTCTGCACTACTCGGAAATCGGAAGGACCTCCAAGTGTCTCGAACGGGTGGATCTGAGCACGTTGGTTCCGGAGGCCATCGCCCAGGTGGCCCCGCCGGAGACAATTCAGATTACGATCGAGGACGCTCTGCCCACCGTGGTCTTCGAACGGGTTCGGCTGGTCCAGGTCTTCCAGAACCTGATCGGCAATGCGATCAAGTACATGGACAAGCCGCAGGGACAGATCCGAATCGGCTGCTCCGAGCAGGAGCAGTCGTGGAGGTTCTACGTCGCGGACAACGGGCCGGGAATCGACGAGAAGTACTTCGCAAAGATCTTCGAGATGTTCCAGACCCTGGCCCGCCGCGACGAGCTGGAGAGCACCGGGATCGGGCTGGCCGTCGTCAAGAAGATCATCGAACTCCACGGAGGCGAGGTGTGGGTCGAATCGACCGTCGGCGAGGGAAGCACGTTCTTCTTCACCCTGCCGAAACAGAATGCCGCCGTCATACCCGCTTCGACCCAGGCTATAGGAGCGAATGACTGAACGGCTGCATCGGAGAACGAGTGGACGCAAAAAGGGGCAGAACATGGTGAACGGCAAGAGCAAGGGAATGTGTCTGCTGGCGGTCGTGCTGCTGGCCGTGGCCTGGGGGACAGGCCGATGGTGGGCGGGAAGGACCGACGCCAGGATGCGGCAGTGTCTGCTCAGGCAGGCCGTCGGCATCGCTGGAACCATCGATCTCGAATTGGTCAGGCAACTGTCTTTCACCGCCTCCGATGCGGGCACGCCTGCCTTCGAGTATCTCCGCCGCCAGATGACGACCTTCGGCCAGTTCCTGCCGCAACGGGGCATCTACAGCCTGGCGCAGCGTGATGGAACTCTGGTCTTCGGGCCGGAAAACTATCGTGAGGACGATCCCATGGCCAGTCCTCCCGGCACGGTGTATGAAGAACCATCTGCCGAGGACTTCGCCGTGTTCGCCACGGGCCGACCGGTGACGATGGGACCGACAACCGACGAGTACGGTACGTTCGTCTGCGCGCTGGCCCCCATCTGCGATCCCAATACAGGCGAAGTGCTGATGGCTGTCGGTATGGACATCCTGGCCGACGACTGGCACACCACGGTAAACAAGGGCCGGCACAGAGCGATGCTCGCCGTACTGATCGTGGGCCTGGCGTTCGCCATCGGCGCCGTCACGATCGGCGGGCGACTGTATCACACAACTCACGGCGGCCATGGCCTGGCGACGAACGGCTCCGATCAGTGCCACATGGTCCCCGATGCGCACCGACATCTGAGCACGGGTCTTCTGCTCGGGATGGGTGTGCTGGCGGTCGCATTTCTGGCGGTGGTGCTGGTGCAAGGCTGGCATTGGACGCACGCGGAGATCCGACATTCTGCCGATCAGCAGGCCCGGCTGGCGGTCGAATTCGGCACCGCGCTGAGAAACTATGTGGCCGAGCACATTCGTCCGGAGATGGAAAAACATCTCGCACCGGATGACTTCATGCCCGAGACCATGTCCACGTCGTTCATCGCCCGAGGCGTCTTCGAAAATGCCCGGGAAGCCTTTCCCGACACTCTTCTGCGGTTTTCTTCCATCCACCCGCGCAATCCCGCCAACCGGGCTACCCCGGAGGAGGAGACGCTTGTCAGGTATTTCGAGCAGCATCCGGAGACCGAGACATGGTCGGGCACGATGCAGCTCTTTGAACACGGACAGTGGTACTCCGTCCATGCCGCGGCCCGGCGGTTCGAACCATCGTGTCTGCAATGCCACGGCCGGCCGGAGGACGCCCCGGTCACATTGTTGGAACGCTACGGCAGCACCGCGGGCTTCGGCCGGGGCGTAGGCGAAGTCTCGCTCGATCTGGCGGCGATACCGATCGGTGGATCCTATGCCGCCGCCGGCGAAAGAGTGTGGCGTCATATGCTGGTTGCCTTTGGTCTGTGCGCGGTGTTTCTTGCCGGGATCGCCGTTCTCATACGCGTCGACGTGCAGCAGCACCGTCGGTCCGAGATGTCGCTGCGCGCCAGCGAACAAAGGCTGTCGAGCATCATCCAGGGCTCGCCGATTCCCATGTTCATCATCGATGCGAACCACAGGGTAATCCACTGGAATCGGGCGATCGAACAACTTACGGAAATCACCGCCGAGGAGATCGTCGGAACCGCAGAACACTGGCGCGCCTTCTACGGCGCCGAACGCCCTTGTATGGCTGACCTGCTTGTCGATGGGGCGATCGAAACGATCTCCCAATGGTACCAACAGGGGTTCAGCAGATCCAATCTCATCGAAGAAGCCTATGAGGCGACCGGTTTCTTCCCCGACAAGGGCCCGACGGGACTCTGGCTTCGTCTGACGGCGGCCGTCATCCGGGATGGCCGGGGCCATTGTGTCGGCGCTATTGAGACGCTCCAGGACATCACCGAGCGCAAGAAGGCGGAAGAGTCGCTCCGTCGCAGCGAACGACAGATCCAGCGCGTTCTGGACTCGATCGTCGCGGGCGTCTTCATCATCGATTCGAACACCCATACCATCCTCGACGTCAACGAATCGGCCGCCAGGCAGATCGGACTGCCGAAGTCGGACATCATCGGGAAGATGTGCCACCGATTCATCTGCGTTGCCGAGTGCGGGCGATGCCCCATTACCGACTTGGAGCAGACGATCGACAAATCGGAACGGATTCTCCTCCGGGCCGACGGAAGTGCGGTGCCCGTCATCAAGACCGTCACGGAAGGAACGGTCCGAGGGCGTTCCTGTCTGATCGAGAGCTTCGTCGAGATCACCGAGCAGAAGAAGGCGGAGGCGCAACTGAAGGAATCGCTCTCCCTGCTGGAGGCAACGCTGGAGTCGACCGCGGACGGCATTCTCGTCGTGGACGGCCGAGGCAAGGTCAAGAACTTCAATCGGCAATTCCAGAACCTCTGGCGACTGACCGACGAGGTGCTCGATACGCGCGATGACGACCAGGCCCTGGCGGCGGCCACGCCGCTGCTGACGGACCCGGACGCCTTCCTGGCCCGAGTCCGAGGGCTGTACAGCCAGCCCGACCAGGAAGGCAACGGCATGCTCCACTTCAAAGACGGGAGAGTGGTGCAGTATTATTCGAAACCTCAGCATCTCGGCGAGCAGATCACCGGACGCGTCTGGAGTTTCCGAGACGTCACCGAGAACTACAATGCGGATCAGGAACAGGCACGGCTCCTGCACCAGGTGGCGACCGTCAATGAGGAATTGTCGCACTTCGCCTACGTCGTTTCGCACGATCTCAAGGCCCCCTTGCGGGGCATCAAGATGCTCAGCGAGTGGCTGCGCGCCGACTGGAGCGAGAAGCTCGACGAGGAGGCACAGGAGAACCTGCATCTGCTGGAGGGCCGAGTCCGCCGGATGCATGACCTGATTGAGGGGATCCTTCAGTACTCCCGCGTCGGACGCATCAAGGAGGACGTGGTGGCCGTCGACCTTGACGCCCTCTTGCCCGGCATCATCGACGCGATCGCGCCGCCGGCGCACATCACCGTCCGTGTGGATGGCCCGCTGCCCGTGATCGAGTGCGAAAAGACCAGAATCACCCAGGTCTTTCAGAACCTGCTGACCAACGCGGTCAAGTACATGGACAAGCCGGTCGGCGAAGTCGTGGTGGCAAGCGCCGAAGACAGCGACACGTGGACCTTCAGCGTCAGCGACAACGGGCCGGGGATCGAAGAACGGTATTTTGAGAGGATCTTCAAAATCTTCCAGACGCTGGCGCCGCGCGACGAGTTCGAGAGCACCGGGGTCGGACTGACCCTGGTCAGGAAGATCGTCGAGTACTATGGCGGCAGGGTCTGGGTCGTTTCGGAGGTCGGCAAAGGAAGTACTTTCTTCTTCACACTGCCTAAGAGGACTACGGCAATCACTGGATCGCAAAGCATCGAGGATCCGTGCGTTCTCGCATGCGAAAGCGACACATCCGGAGGTTGAGGCAACCATGAGCGTCTTCCAGAAACTCGCGATCGGTTCGCTTGTCCTCTCGCTGCTCGTGGCGGGCATCGGGCAGTTCGCTGCCGTCTACAGCCAGCGGACGCTCCAGGAGGCCGTACGCAGAGGATCGGAGATCGTCGCCACCGAGACGATGGACAAGATCGACCGCTGCATCCAG
>LVBB01000004.1 GCA_001603075.1 Phycisphaerales bacterium Planc_01
CATAGGCGCTAGGATTGGCTAGTGACAGGGCGGCGATGGGTCAGTATGCTATCGGCATGGAAACCTCCACTATCATCGCAGACAACTGGCAGCGCGTAGTGGACATGATGCCGAGCGACTTCGAGCGTAGCGTATTCGATCACGGCGCAATAGTTCGGAGAAGGGAGATAAGAACGGCTTCTGACCTGCTTCGTTTGAACTTGTTGTACTGTCTGTGTGACCTGCCCATCGACCAGGTGGGACTGCGGTTACAGGAGCTGGGTGTCGGCCGCCTGACGGGCGAGAGCGTCCTGCAAAGGTTGCGCCAATCGGCAGACTGGCTGGGCTACCTTGTCATGCGCTTTCTTCAGGAGCGGGGCCTGAGCCAAGGCACTCCCGGCCTCCACGTGCGGGTGGTGGATGCCAGCACTATCAGCGTGCCGGGAAGCACGGGCACCGACTGGCGCCTGCACATGGGCGTGGACCTGGAGTCATCACGCATTACCAGCGTCGAGCTTACCGGTCCCGAGGGCGGTGAGACCCTGGTGCGCCACGAGGCAGAGCCGGGCGCGGTGTTCCTTGTGGACCGCGGGTATTCCCACCGCAGGGGCGTAGCCACCGTTATGGACAAGGACGCGGATGTCGTGGTGCGCCTGAACTGGCAGAACTTCCCCCTGCAGGACCTCAAGGGCAATCCGCTGGACCCTGTGGCATGTGCTGAGGGGCTCAAGCCCAAGGAAATAGGCGACTTCGACGTCCAGTTCCACTATTCCCGGCGCGTGTACCACGCCCGCCTGGTCATAGCGCCTATCCCCGACGAGGCTGCACAGGAAGCGGAGAAGAAAGCTTCCAAGGCAGCCAGCAAGAAGCACCATCGTGTGAGCCCCAAGACCCTGCGTGCGGCTCACTTCACTTTCATCTTGACCACTCTGGACAAGGAAACCATCTCTGCCCAAGAGGTGATGGCGCTGTACCGGATGCGTTGGCAGATCGAGCTGGCCTTCAAGCGCCTGAAGAGCATCCTGAAGCTCGACCACCTCCGGGCCAAGAACGTCCAGACGGCAAAGGCCTACCTGCTTGGCAAGATACTGGCCGCACTGGTCATCGAGGAGATCGAGCATAGAGGGTTGTCTTTTTTTCCCTCAGGACGAGGATCCCTCCACCCTGCCGATATCGCCGTGGTGCCTGCTGGAGTTGGTGGCTGACATTGTTGCCGTCAGTGTCCGCGGCGTCCTATCACTGGACAGGATAGTCAAGGGGATGGCCGACCTGGCCCAGTACCTGCGCGACGGGCCGCGCAGACGTAGGCCACAGAACCCGCGCGACTGCCCGCTGTTCCGAACCTGCACTGCCACCGGGCCACCGATCGGAACGTAGGCAATGCGCTCTGCCCATAGCACACCCAAAGACCGTGTGCGAACGTAGCTCGGATCAGCGCACCAGTACCTGTCCGCACGCCGACGGGCCGCGCCGTGCTGCCGGCCCGCCGAAGCCTGCGCCCAAACACCACTGACCACAGACGCCACTACGCCACAGTAGCCCCTGCCATAGACAACTGTATGGCAACACGGCGTCGGGCAGGTACCGAGCAAACGGGCGCCCTCCCCGCCAGAGGGCCAACCGCACCCAACCCGGCCAGACGCCCAACCCTCCGGTGGCCAACACTCACCCCACCGGAGAACGAAACCTAGCGCATATGGGTTGGGGGGGTGAGGTGACGTGAGTCGGCGCCCGCCCAGAACCTGCATAATCTGAGTTGGAAGCCCGCGGGCACGGTGGCTGTCGGCAGTCTGTGCCCCGGGCCAAGAGGGTGCCTGCGAGACGGCCGGCGCGGTACAGGCCCGCGCCCTACAGGGCGGCGACCTGTTGCCGCCTCTTTGCTTTCTGCCCCCGGCGGTGGGCCTGAGACGGTGTGGCCCGGGATGTGGGGCGGGTGGTGCACCTTGCGGGCTTGGAACTCACATTATGCATGAACGCATTGATGCCACATCCCGCCGCAGCAAAGCCTCTATCGCTCGCCATAATGCCGTTCTCCCCCCTCCTCCCGTCTCGCCGGTCGTATCGGCGAGTAAGGGAGAGGGGGGTTGGGGGGGTG
>LVBB01000005.1 GCA_001603075.1 Phycisphaerales bacterium Planc_01
CCTCACCGCCCCACCCTGCAAACCCCGGGCCGAACAGGATTGGGACTACCCCTATCTGTGCCGCGTACGAGACAGCGGTGAGATCGTTCTGCCGGCGATCGGGCCGATGGAGGTGGCGGGACTGTCGCTGTCGCAGGTCGAGGAGAAGGTCACCGAGGCGTATGAGAGCTACGTCGTTCTGCGGCCGTCGGTGTTCGTCCGCGTCAGTGAGTTCAAGACCTCCAGGGTGTACATTACCGGGGCGGTGGAACGGGCCGGGGTCTACACGCTCCAGTCCGACCAGATGACGCTGAGCTGCCTGCTGACCGAGGCCGGTGGGATCGCTGAGGCCGGCGCAGCGCTGGTCCGCATCGTCGGGTCGGACGACGGGCAAGAAGACCCCAACGCCGGCGGCGAGCCGATCCTGCTGCCGGTGGTCAACACGAACATTCCCTTCAAGGACGTGGCCCTGGCCGAGGGCGACACGGTGATCGTCGAGCCGACCCAGATGCCTCTGTTCAGCGTTCTGGGGTTGGTCAGCAAGCCGGGCAACTTCCCCTATCCGCCGAACGCCGACTACAACCTGACCCAGGCGATCGCCTACGCCGGCGGATTCGATTCGGTGGCCGAGCCCCGCTATGCCACGATCTACCGCCTGAAGGAGGACGGCTCCGTCGCCCGGGTCCCGTTCCAGTTGATCGAGAAGGGCGAATTCACCGACGCTCTGGTCACGGCGATCCGTCCCGGCGACGTCGTGGCCATCGAACACACGCCGAGGACGCGGCTGAATGCGGCGATCCACAACCTGGTGCGGATCAATACGGGAATCTACATTCAGGGTCGGGATCTATGGGATTAGCCCGCCGCGCAGGCCGGCTGGGCAACGAGGGAACCATGAACGGTAGAATCGAAGGCAACCTATCCGATCCGGCGGAGGCGACGCCCTTCGTCGAGACGGTCGAGGGTTTTTCCGAAAGTCTGTTCGAGATTTTGTGGCGTCGTCGCTGGACGGTCCTGGTCGCCGTGATCGTGGCGATGGCGGCCGGGCTGATCTATCTGCAGCGCGCCACGCCCCTGTACACCAGCACGTCGCGGCTGTACGTCGAGCAGGCCGGACCGGAGGTGTGGGAAAAGGACGCCTCCGGCGTCGTGACCCGCTGGAGCAACTATCTCTACACCCAGGCCGAGCTGCTCAAGCAAAGCGGCACGCTCTCGGCCGCCCTGGCCCTGCCGGGCATGGGCAATCTGCAGACCTTTGCCGGCGTCGACAATCCCGTGACGCGACTGCGGCGCGAGCTGAACGTCGTCGTGGGCAAGAAGGACGAGATCATCGACGTGTCCTTCACCTGTCCCTATCCCGAAGAAGCGGCCCACCTGGTCAATTCCGTGGTGGACGCCTACATCACCCAGCACAACGAACGTCGTCGTAACACCTCGGCCGAGATCGTCAAGATCCTCCGCGAAGAGAAGACCCAGCGCGACGCGGAACTGAAGGACAAGCTCCAGAGGATGGTGGACTTCAGCCAGGCCAACGAGGGTCTGGCCTACGGGGCCAGCCAGGAGAGCAACGTCATCATGCGCCGTCTGGACCGGTTCCAGCAGGCGCTGGACGATGCCCAGTTGGCGACGATCGAGTGCAAGGCGTTCCACGAGACCGTCCGGAAGATGGCCGACGATCCCGTCGGTCTGCGTCAGTTCATCGACACCCAGCGCGCCAGGGGCGTGTACATCGCCGCGACGAACGAGGCGGCCGCGCTGCGGGCGGAGCTGCGACGTCTCGAACGCGAGCGGGCCGACTGCCTCCAGCGTCTCAAAGCGGATGCCCCGCCGATCGCGGCGCTCGACGCCGAGATCGAGCGCGTGCGGATGCAGATCGCCGAGATGGATGAACAGTTCACCTCGCGGCAGTTGGCCGTGGCCGAGGAATTGTATCTGGCCGCCGTGGGGCGGGAGAAGGAGCTGACCGACGGCCTCGAGCAGCAGCGTCAGGCGGCCATCGCCCTGAACCGCCAACTGTCTCAGTACACCCTGTTGCGGTCGGACTACGAGCAGACGCTGCGGTTCTGCGAGATCCTCGACGACAAAATCCGCAAACTCAACGTGGATCCGGATGTGGGGGCCCTGACGGTGCAGATCGTCGAGACCGCCGTGCCGGCCACTGAACCGTCCGAGCCGCAGAAGGCCCGCACGATGGGCCTGGCCCTGTGCCTGGGGCTTTTCGCAGGTGTGGGTCTGGGCTTGATTCGAGAGTGGAAGGACCAGCGCCTGCGTTCAACGCAGGAGATCGGTGCTCTGCTCGGTCTGCCGGTCCTGGGGGCCATCCCCACGATGACGGCCCCGAAGCAAACGCCGGCCATTCGCGGCCAGAAGATCCGCATCAGTCCCGAGTCCCGCGAGGCCGAGGCCTTCCGGACCGTTCGCACGGCCCTGTTCTTCGGAGCGCCCAAGGACGAGGCCAGAACGATTCTGGTCACCTCGCCGGCGCCCGGCGAGGGCAAGACGACGGCGGTCAGCAACCTGGGGATCGCGATGGCCCAGGCCGGGCAGCGAACGCTCATCGTCGATACCGACTTCCGCCGGCCGATGCAGCACAAGGTCTTCGGCCTCAATCGTCAGGCCAGGGGCCTCAGTTGCGTCCTCGTCGGCCAGATGGACCTGGACGAGGCCATCGAAGAGCTGCCGATGGCCAACCTTTTCGTACTGACGTGCGGCCCGGACGTGCCCAACCCCGCCGAGATGCTCAACAGCGACCGCTTTGCCCAGATCGTCAAGACCCTCGCCGACCGCTACGACCGCGTGCTGATCGATTCGCCGCCGGTAATCGCCGTCGCCGACGCCCAGATCGTCGCGGCCCTGTGCGATGTGACGGTGCTGGTGCTTCGGGCCCACAAGTCGATGCGTCGCGTCAGCATGCAGGCCTGCGACAGTCTCGCCGGGGTCGGCGGCCGTATCCTCGGCGTGGTCGTCAACGATGTGCCGCGTAAGAGCGACCGCTACGGCTACTGTGGCGGATACGGATACTCCGATTACAGCTACCGCCGCGGCGGTGGCAACGGCCACGCCAGGACGCCGACGCCGATCGTCGAGATCGACGGCCGCGACCGGCGCCCGGCGGGCGACCAGTTGCAGCGACTCCGCGCCGGCCTGATGCCGGATGTGACAGAAACCGATGCGCCGTCGGACTGACGGGCGCGCTGATAGAAAGGACCGCTGAGGGATGGACCCCTACGACCGGCTGCTGACCGGAAGTCAGACACAGCAGTGCGACGAGATTCGCTGCCGGCATTCGCAGGCAGGGCGATTCGATCGGGTGATCGAGGTCCTGCTGATTGCGCTGCTGGCCTTCGGGCCTGTGGCCTTCGGCGTGGTCGCCGCCTGGAGCGAGCTGGTCGTCATCGCCTTGGCCGGGACCGTTCTCGCGTTGTTCCTGATCCGGCAGGTCTTCATCGCGCCGCAGCCGCTTTGTCGCACGTGGACCTATGTCCCCCTCGTCGCGTTCCTCGTCATTGGGGTCTTTCAGTTGATGCCGCTGCCGGCCGGCGTCGTCGCCGCGATCTCGCCGGAGACGGCACTCCTCAAGGCCGAAATGCTCGACGGCCTGCCCGACGTCGAGCAGACGCCCTCGCGAACGCCGCTGACGTTCTATCCGCGTGCGACGAAACGCGACCTGCGTCTGGTCCTGGCGGTCGCAGCCGTCTTCTTCGTCGTGGTCAATCTCTATCGCGATCCGTCGTCGATCAAGCGGCTGCTCGCCGCTGTCGCCGTCATCGGCGGGGCTGTCGGCCTGCTGGCCCTGGCCCAGCACATCGCCGGCAACGGCAAAATCTACTGGTTCGTGCCTTCCTACGACGCCGCGCGGTCCGGGACGTTCATCAATCACAGCCACTTCGGCCAGTTCATGAACCTCTCGATCGGCGCGGCCCTGGCGCTGCTGCTGGTCCTGGTCTGCGAGGCCTTCTCGCACCGCAAGGTCACCGCCGCCGAGGCGCTCGAATACCTCCGCTCGCGCGAGGGTCTCTACGTCAAGCTCCTGGCCGGGACGATCGTCGTCGGGGCCGCCGCCGTGTTCCTGGCGCTGACGCGTGGTGGCATGGTCAGCATGCTGGCGGCCGCCGCCTTCACGACCGTGGCCCTGTGCTCGCGTCGCAGCCTTCGCGGACGCGGCTGGATCCTCGTGCTGATCGCCCTGGCCGCGTTCGTCAGCCTGTTGTGGCTCGGCTTCGACCGCATCTACGACCGCGTGGCCACGCTCGACGACCTGACCGAGTACCACGGCCGCTGGGAGATGGTCGCCCAGAGCGTCGAGGCGTGGAAACGCTTTCCCGCCTTCGGCGCCGGCCTGGGCACGTTCGAGGTGATCTACCCTATGTTCGATCGCGGCTCGTCGGCCGGTCTGGCCACGCACGCCGAGAATGAATACGTCCACGCCCTCCTCGAAACGGGCGCCGTCGGCGTGCTGACGCTGGCGCTGTTCGGCGTTCTTGTCTGGGTCGCCTACGCCCGCAGCGTCCGGGCCGGCTCCGCACCCATTCGCTCGGCGGCCTACGGCCTGGGTTTCGGCCTGGCGGCAATCCTGGTCCACAGCCTCAGCGACTTCGGCCAGCACCTGCCCGCCAACGCCATGCTCTCGGCCGTCTGCTGCGCCTTGCTCGTCGCTCTGACGGGGCTTGCGCCGCAGACCTTGGCGGGCGGGGGCCCTCGCCGCCGCCTGGTCCCGGCGGTGGCCCATCTGGCGTTGCTGGCGATCGCGGCAGGGGCCTTCGGCTGGGCCGTCGTCGGAGCCAACGCCGCCCGCGCCGCCGAGGCCCACTGGGCCAGGGCCCGGCTGGCCGCCCGGCAGATGGAGACCGCCGGCTGGCGGGCCGACGGCGAGCTGGCCGAATACCTCTTCGCCCACGCCCTCGCCGCCACCGCCGCCGAGCCGGACAACATCCACTACCGCCATCGGCTCGGCGTCTACCAGTGGCAGTCCCTGGCCCCGTGCATCGATCCCAATAGCGACGCCCTCCATCCCGATGCCTTTCCGTGGGCCCGCCGGATCGTTGAGGACCTGCACGCCTGCCGGCTGCTGTGCCCGTCATTCGGCGTGCTCGTCTGCCTGGCCGGCGAGATCGAGGCGTTCGCCCTGGCCGATCCCGATGGGCCCGCGCACATCCGCCTGGGCTATCGACTGGCGCCCTGCAACGCCGCCGTCTGTCTGGCCGCCGCCCGGATCGACGCCCAGTCCGGCCAGGCCGAGGAGGCGTTCGAGAAACTCGCGCGGGCCGTCCGGCTCAACGGCGGATACTTCAGCCAGGCGGTGGCGCTGTGCATCGACACCCTGGCCCGGCCGGACCTGGCCGTGACGCTCGCCGGCGACAGCGTCGGGCGGCTCTCACACGTGGCCGACCGCCTGGCCGCCTCGGACCGCCATCCCGAACTGGCCGCCCAGGCCCGGCAGCGGGCCCTTGCACTGCTCGCCGAACGCTCGGTCCGGTCCGATGCCCCGGCCGCCACGCACGTCTCGCTGGCCCGCGCCGACGCCGAACGCGGCGATCTCGATGCGGCCGTCGAACGATATCGGCTGGCCCTGAGAAAGAACTACAACCAGGTCGGCTGGCATTACGAGTTGGCCTGTCTTCTGGCCCGGGCCGGTCGCGTGGATGAGGCGATCCACGAGGCGCGAATCTGTCTGCGCCTCCGCGTCAACCACGCGGCTGCCCGGCGACTGCTCGAAGAGCTGTCCGTCCGTCCCGTCGAGCCGATGGCCGCCGGACAATAGCATCCATCGGCCTCGCACCGGCCGATGGCAACAGCGAATCGACAGAACCCCCATCGGCGCAGCCGACCAGGACGGAGTCCGCCCGGACAGGCGAACCGACGGCCGTCCGAGTGATCCAGCCGTGTCCGTGGAACGCAGGCCGGTACGTCTATGACGGGCATAAAGCACTGTCGTAAAGGGCGTTGGAAGTTCTCTGTCCTGAGAGTGGGGTTGGCGATTCCTGCCGATTCCCGAGCGTTCGATTCGCAGGCGATGCGACATTTTGCACGGCAGCTCTGGGAACATGGGCTCGTCCATGTGGGGGATCTGCCGCGCCTGCCCCACGGGAAGGCGGAATCAGGCTGCAATTCAGGGGGCATGGAGAAAATACGTAGTTTCCACAATAGATATGCCGGGGGATGACGGATAGAATAGGTGTTTGTATTAGGCGATATCCTGAGTCCTGTATGTTTTCTTCTTGACATGTCGCCGGTCAACTGGTAGGGTGACTGCTTGGATCGGGGGGGCAGAGCCGGTTGTGCAAGAGATACCGGCGCTGGACAGGAGGCCGCATCGAGAGGAGGATCCGTACGGGGGACGGTATTGTCAGTTCTTTACAGTGGTAGGTCGCGCGGGCCGCGGGCACAGGATCTTTGGTGCGCGCCCGGATCGTCGTGTGCTGTGCCATGTGGGTCGGGTTTCATGTGCAAGAGCCCGGTGTCTTAGTGAGAAGGGGAGAAGGCAATGAGAAAGCACATTGTATTGTGCGCACTCGTTGGGGTCTTCTGCTTGGGCAGTCTTGCCCCTGCAGAGGTCTTTCAGCAGGGCGCAGATCGCCTCGTTGCGATGCAGAACGACGATGGTGGCTGGGATTGGCCACTGTCCGACCGAGATCCTCTGTCAAGCAATGCCCCGAACATACTGGCCCCAACGGGAATGGGATTGCTCTATGCCTACTTGTGGACGGGCGACCCGAACCACCTGGAGGCACTGGGCAATGCGGCAGCCAACCTTCTCGGCAAGCCGTCCCGGTTGATCACACCGAGCGACGGGTACTTTGCGGCGGCTCTCGACGTGGTCTTTGCAGTAACCACGCACAGCGACTACGTCAATGAGAGGTTCTATGAGCCGCTGGCGGCGGGGACGTACGACTTCCTGGGTGACGGGACTTTGTTGGTGGATACATCGCAGTACATCGCCATCATGCGGTGGCTGCGAGACAGACAGGGAGCGGCGAACCTTGCGGCCTTGGACTGCGGCGTCGGGCTCTATGCCGCCCATCTGATGGGAGCCGATACGTCGGCGTGGATCGCGGCCGCAAAGGCCGAGGTCAATGAACTCGACGGTGGCGATATTTATGGCGTGCTGGGATTGGCCGGGGCCGTGTTCGGGCTTGCTGCGGTCGGTGAGGATATCGATCCCGATGAGGGCGAGTATGCGGCCGCTGACAGCCTTGCAGACCTGGCGGCCGTTCTGGCCGGCTATCAGCTCTCCACAGGTGGTTTCACCTGGAACAGCCTGAGTATGGAGGAAGACGCTGCGAACGAGACCGTCCAGGAAACCGCGTTTGCCATACTGGCGTTGAATGAGGTCGACCGGCAGGCGTATCTTGCGACGATCGAGAACGCGGCGGCGTATCTGGAAGGGGTCAGGCTGCCTGCAGGCGGCTGGGAGAATTTCCTCGGCGACGGGGAAAACAACGAGGTGACGGGCGAGAGTCTGTGGGCACTTTGGGTCGCGCAGCAAGTCCAAGTGAAGCAGCCGTAGGATCGTTGATCCCTTACGGGCGACATGTTTGAACACGGGTCGTATCAGGCGAAGGTCAGCGCCGAGCCGATGTTGAGCGGCACAGGATGGAAGCCAAGGCACAGGCAGTGGCAGGATGAGGAGAAGCTATGAAGTCTGAAAAGGTTGTTGCAAAGACCCTTTGCAGGAGGTGGGTCCTGCTGGCCGGTGTTGCTGTCATCGTGGCGTTGTTTGCCGCCACGGCGGTCGCGGCTCCTGCCGGCAAGGTCGGTCTGAACAAGACGGCCCTGGACCCCGCTGCATCGAGGCCGATATGGGTTCTGCGTACAACAGCCAGTCCGGACCCGATGCTGGCGGAGGTTGTGCATGGGTTGAGGGGCATCGATCGCTACGGGCAAGGCCCGATTGTCAATGTTCCGGCAAGGCCGAAACCCCGCAGCCCGTTCATGCCGCCGTCGGAGATCTCACTGAGCGATCTGCCGCCGTGGGTTCAAGCGGGCTGACCGGAGTGAGAACGTTCATTGAGTGGTGAATGTTCCTGTTCTTCAAGGAGGAATGCAATGGTTGTGATGTAGTTGCGAATGCTCGCCTGCTCGGGGATAGCGGGCCCGCATTCGGGTGATGAGCAGGAGAGTGCGAGGTGAACTTCGTAGGGAGGAGTCTTTCGTCAGGGAAGCGAGAGGCAAGGCATGGGTCTTGTGCCCTGCATTTCTGGCTCTTGTTTCTGGTCCTCTTCGGCATGGGCTGCGCCGACAAGATTCGGACAGCCACGTGGGAGGAATTGGCTGCTTTTGAACGAGCCGGTCCTCCGCAGCCGACCGTGGACATGGATCTTCTTCGGAGGGCCAAGCTCCACACCGGATCGTACCGGGTCGTGCCGGATGATGTTCTTGAATTCACCATGCCGGCCCTGCTGCAGGCCGTCACCACCACAGAAGCCCAAGCCGCCCAAACACAGATTCGAGATGACCGTCCCTATATCTGTCGGGTCAGCAAGCGGGGCGCGATCGCTCTGCCCGCCGTAGGTGAAATGCAGGTGGCGGGACAGACGCTCGCCGAGATTGAAGAGAACGTCGTCAACGCGTACCGATCGTTTGTCCTCTTGCGGCCGTCCGTGTTTGTCCGCGTCATGGAATACAAGACATATCAGACCTCTATCGTCGGTGCTGTGGCGAAGCCGGGTGTATACATGCTGCGGGGCGACCAGATGTCCCTTGTGGCGCTGCTCATGGAAGCCGGGGGCATCATCGAAGACGGCGCCGCCGTGATCACAATCTCGCGACTGAATCCGGCGGATGCAGAACCATCGGTCGAACGAATCTCTCATGCGCCGCAAGCGTCGGTTGGGGCGACGGCGGCCGCACAAGGGGTGCATCTGGCAGCGTATCCGCAGGAGACGACAGCCCATGCCATGCCAGTCCTCGCAGCCGGCACGACCGTGCGGGCCGTGTTCCAGCGGGAAGGGCCGCTGCCGGCGACCGGCTGGCTCGCCCTGGAGGAAAGGGGCGAGATGTTCTGGCGCAACTGGCTCGATCTCGGCAGCGTATCGCAGAGACGGCTCGTCCTGGAGGCGCTGGCCACACGTTTGACGCCGACCGCCATGGACGACCTTCAGGCGCGATTGTCCTACCTTGCGGAGTTCCTGGAACTGCGCTCGCGCGCCGGTCAGGTGGTGCAGGCAACGCCGGCTCCCGGATGGGAGGCGATAGGAGACGGTCGGTTTCTGGCCTCTCTTGCGCAAGGCATGGCCGAGCCGATGGAGGCCGTGGATGCGTCGGACACGATGGTCACTCCGACGGTCCTCGCCGCCGGCGAAGATGCGGTCAGGACACTGACTCTGCCGGTCCGGGGTCTGAACATCCCCTTTCGGGATGTCGGTTTGCAGGAGGGCGATACGGTTGTCGTTGAGCGGATTCAGGAGCCGTTGTTCTCCGTGCTGGGCCTGGTCAATCGTCCGGGCAACTTCCCCTATCCGCCGAATGTGGAGTACAACGTCACGCAGGCGATCGCCTTTGCCGGAGGTCTGGATCCTGTCGCGAGGCCCCGGTATGTCACAATCTATCGTCTCGCAGAGAGCGGTTCCATCGCGCGCGTGGCGTTCAAACTGGTGGAAGACGAGGAGTTCACGGAAGCCCTGACCACGCGGATCAAGCCGGGCGACGTCGTGGCCATCGAGCACACGCCGCGGACACGTGCCAATGTGGTGATCCACAACATGGTTCGGATCAACACCGGCCTCTACATTTACGGCAGGGACCTGTGGGATTAGTCTGTTGATCCGTCAGGCGGAGGGGATGAGGGAACAATGAACGGCAGAATGGAAGGCAATGTGCCCGATCCGGCCGAGACGACACCCATCGTCGAAGCGGTCGAGGGCTTTTCCGAAAGCCTGTTTGAGATCCTGTGGCGCCGCCGTTGGACGGTGCTGCTGGCCGGCATCGTGGCGCTGGGGGCCGGGTTCTTCTATCTTCAACGCGCCATACCGCTGTATACGAGCACGGCGCGAATCTACGTCGAGCAGACCGGCCCCCAGGTCTTCGAGCGAGGCAACAGCGGGGCGATCACCCGATGGGACAACTACCTGTACACCCAGGCCGAACGGCTCAAGTCCGCCGATATTCTCTCCGCCGCCCTGAAGAAGCCGGACATGGCCAATCTTCGGACCCTGGCGGATGTCAGCAACCCCGTCGCGGGTCTTCGCAAGAGACTGGAAGTCGTCGTCGGAAAGAAAGACGAGATCATCAACGTCTCCTTCACCTCCCCCTATCCCGATGAGACCGTCCATATCGTCAACACGGTTGTGGATTCCTACATCACAGCCCACGAGCAGCGAAAACGCAGCACCCTCGGTGAGGTCGTCAGAATTCTCAAAGAGGAGAAGTCGCGGCGCAATCAGGAACTCCTCGCGAAACTCCAGGTCATGATGGAGTACAAGGAGCAGAACGAGGGTCTGGCCCTTGGGACGAACCAGGACAACAACCTCATCGTGCGCCGGCTCGAGCGACTTTCCACGGTGCTGACCGAGGCACAGCTTGCGACCGCCGAGTCGAGGTCCTTCTACGAGGCAACGAAGATGATGGCCCAGGACCCGGCGAGTCTGCGTCAGTTCGTCGAGGCGCAGAGGACACGAGGTGTGTATGGTTCGACCTCCAACGAGGTGTCGTTGCGTCGTGCCGAGTTGGAGCGTCTGGAACGCAGCCGGGCCGATGCGCTGCGGAAGCTGCTGCCCGATCATCCCGTGGTCATGGCGTTCGACTCGGAGATCGAGCGGGTGCAGGAGCAGCTTGCCAGACTGGACGAGGAGTTCGTCCAGAGCCAGTTGGCCGTTGCAGAGCAGCAGTACCGAGCGGCGCAGGAGAGGGAAACCGAATTGCAGAGGTATTATGAAGAGCAACGACAGCAGGCCGTTGCCCTGAACAGCCAACTGGCCCAATTCACCATTCTGCAGTCGGACTACGACCAGACCAAGGAACTGTGCGATCTGCTCAACGACAGCATCCAAAGACTCGATGTCACCACGGAGGTGGGGGCGTTGAATATCGGGATTCTTGAAACGGCGGCCTTGCCGGAAGAGCCCTCTTCGCCCCAGAAGGCCCGAACGATGGGCTTGGCCCTGGCTCTGGGTCTTTTTGCGGGCGTGGGTCTGGGCCTGATTCGAGAGTGGAAGGACCAGCGGCTGCGCTCGACGCAGGAGATCAGCGCCTTGCTCGGACTGCCGGTCCTGGGGGCGATCCCCTCGATGGGCCGAGCCAGGCAATCGCGTTCGGCGAATGGCCAGAAGGTCCTCATCAGTCCGGACTCGCATCAGGCGGAGGCCTTTCGGACCGTCCGCACGGCGGTCTTCTTCGGTGTGCCCAAGGAAGAGGCCAAGACCATTCTGGTCACCTCACCGGCGCCCGGCGAGGGCAAGAGCACCCTTGTCGCAAACCTCGGGATTGCCATGGCGCAGGCGGGCCAGAGAGTGCTGGTGGTCGATGCCGATTTCCGTCGGCCGATGCAGGATAAGGTCTTCCATCTCAACCGCAAGGCCAAAGGGCTCAGTTCGGTCCTGGCCGGCGTGATCCCACTGGAGGCGGCTGTCGAAAGCGCGGGCACGGCGAATCTCGACATCCTGACCACGGGGCCGGATGTACCGAACCCTGCGGAATTGATCAACAGTGAGAGCTTCAAACGCATCATCGAGCGGCTCAGCGGCGAGTACGATCGTGTGATCGTGGACTCGCCACCGGTCGTTGCCGTGACCGATGCGCTGATCCTGGCCGCCCTGTGCGATGTGACCCTGCTGGTGCTGCGGGCGCAGAAATCGACGCGCCGCATCAGCATACAGGCCCGTGAGGCCCTGGCCGGCGTCAATGCCAGAGTGCTTGGGGTCGTCGTCAACGATGTGCCGCACGGAGGCGGTCGGTATGGCTACTACGGCGGGTACGGCTATTACTACTACGGCTACGGTGACGACCGGGGCAACGGACACAAGACCCGTAAACGCCACGCGTCCTCCTTGCCGGCAGGCCGGTTGCGAGCCGCGATCGCAGAGGAGCCTGAGGAAACAGCCGATGTGGATGTCGGATAACAGAAGATTCTCCGATATGTCAGGCGTCGATCAGGGGCACCCAGGTGCTGGAGGCCGCAGAAGATGACCGACCGCCGATCGCCGATGCCCTTGACGGACCTGCCGATGGCCGAATGGCTCGACCGTATCGGCGAAGCCCTGCTCATCGCGCTGCTGGCCTTTGGCCCTCTGGCCCTCGGAGTCGTCCACGCCTGGAGCGAACAGGTCGTCGTTACGCTGGCCGCCGCGATCGTCCTGGTCTTTCTGCTCAAGCTGTCGCTCTGCAGGGACATCGCCTTGGTCTGGTCCTGGACCTATATCCCCGTCGCCGTATTCGCTCTCGTGGCGGTCCTTCAGTTGATTCCTTTGCCTCCGGCCTTGGTGGACGTCATCTCGCCGAACACGGCCTCGCTGAAGCGAGAACTTCTGGGCGATCTGCCGAACGCCCCGGAAGTCCTCTCCTCGATGACCCTGAGCTTCTATCCTCATGCGACACAGCGCGACCTGCGCCTGGTGCTCGCCGTGGCGGTTGTCTTCTTCGTTGTGGTCAATGTCTATCGCGACCCGACGCGGATCAAGCGGCTTCTGGTGGCCCTCACCGCCATCGGCGGCGGGATTGCCCTGTTGGCTCTCGCTCAGGTCCTGGCGGGCAACGGCAGGATCTACTGGGTGGTCCCGACATACGGCCGGGTCGCCAATAGCGGTCCCTTCATCAACCACAGTCACTTCGGCCAGTTCATGAACCTCTCGATCGGGGCCGCCCTGGGATTGCTTTTCGTTTTCCTGCACGAGGCCTTCACCGGTCGCTTCGTTACGCCGGCCAAGGTGGCTGACTACCTTGGCTCGCCGGCCGGGAAGATCGTGAAGGTCCTGCTGGCCATGATGGCGCTGGCCGCGGCCACGGTGTTCCTCTCATTGACGCGGGGTGGAATGATCAGCATGCTCATCGCCGCCAGCTTCACCACAATGATGCTCGGTTGGCGTCAGTCGGTCAAGGGTCGCGGCTGGATCCTGGTTCTCCTGGCGGTGGGCGCCTTCATCTGTGTTCTGTGGATCGGGTTCGATCAGGTATACGACCGTCTCGCCACGCTGCGGGAGTTCAACGAGGCCGAAGGCGGCCGCTGGCAGATCGTCAAGGACATCGCCCTGGCCTGGACGAAGTTTCCGGCCTTCGGGGTCGGCCTGGGCACGCACGAGGTGGTCTACCCGATGTTCGACCGCTCGACCATAGCGTCCCTGGCGATGCATGCGGAGAACGAATATGCCCAGGCGGCTGAGGAGACCGGACTGATCGGATTTCTGGCCCTGGCGATGCTCGGGACCGGCGTCTGGATCGGTTATTCGCGATCCATCCGTGTGGCCTCCGTTCCCATCTGCTCGGCGGCGTACGGACTGGGCTTCGGGCTGCTGGCGATCCTGATCCACAGCCTCAGCGACTTCGGTCAGCACCTGCCCGCCAACGCCATGCTCACCGCCGTCTGTTGCGGCCTGCTGATCGCACTGAGTCAGGCAGGCTGTGCCATGCATACCGCGTCCGAAAGATATCGTTCCGGTGTGCGGGGCACAGCCTACTTCTGGCGGCCGGCGGCCTTGCTCGTGGCCGTCGGCGTTACGGTATGGGCGTTTCTGGGGGCCGACAGCGCTCGGGTGGCCCAGGCCCACTGGAACAAGGCCCTCGCCGCCGAAAAGCACCTCGAGGCGACCGAATGGTGGGCGCCGCAGGAGGCGTACGAGTACCTGTTCACGCACGCCACAGCCGCCGCCGAGGCCCAACCGGGCAACATCCACTACCAGCATTGGCTCGGCGTCTACAAATGGCTGTCGCTGACGCCCTATTCGGATCCGAACACCCGGCAGTTGCCGCCCGAAGTCATTCCCTGGCTCAGGCAGATCGTGGACCAGGCCCACCAGGCGCGCCCGCTGTGTCCGACGTTTGGCCCCCTCTACGGTTTCATCGGCGAGATCGAGCATTTTCTGCTCGGCGATCCCAACGGAGCCGCGCGGATCGGAACGGGCTATCGACTGGCCCCGAGCGACGCCACCGCCTGCTTCGCCGCCGCTCGCATCGACGCCGAGGCCGGCAGGGCGGGCGAGGCCTTTGAGAAGCTCGCTCGCGCTGTGCAGCTTGACGGCAGCTACTTCCGGCCGGCGGTGCACCTGTGCACCAGCGATCTGAACCGTGGCGACCTGGCGCTGCTACTGGCCGGCGACAATGCGAGCCGACTGGCCTACGTCGGGACCCTGCTCGCTTCGCTGGGCAGCTCATCGCAGCCGTCGGCCGTGGCGGGCGATTCGCAGGCCGGTTCCGACGACCACCGGCAGCTTGCCGACCAGGCTCAGACCCGGGTCTTCGAGCAGCTTCGCCAACGATGCGCTGAGCCGGACGCCCCCGCCTCCGCCCATGCCTCATTGGCCAATCTCTATCGCCAGAGGGGCGATCTGGAGGCAGCCATCGGGCATTACCAGAGGGCCGTGCGGCTGGACTATGACCAGGTCTCCTGGCACTACGCGCTGGCCCAACTGCTGGCGCAGGCCGATCGCGTGGATGAGGCCGTGCACCAGGCGAGGATCTGTCTGCGGCTTCGGCCCGACCATACATCGGCCACGAGATTGATCGAGCAGTTGTCCGACCGTCCGATGGTGCCTTGACGGCCGGAGAAGGCAAGAGAATCACGCAGCAATCGTACAGGGACGACCATGAATCCAGGAAGGATACAGACGACACTGATCTGGCCCACGCGGTGACTGTCACCGACGAGGACGGAGTCCGCCCGGACGAGATCTTCCGCGCGGAAGCTCGAAGCACGAACATCGAAACTCGAAGCAAATTCCAGTAACCGAAACTCGAATGTCCCAAACTCCCGGCCATCCCGGCGCGCCGGGATTCGAATTTGAGGTTTTGGGCTCTTGTGCTTGTTTCGGGTTTCGACATTCGGATTTCGGATTTGCACAACCGGCACCTGCCAACTGTGAACTGACAACTGATCCCTGACCTCTTCCCATGACCACCTACATCGCCGTGTATTTCGGTTCCCTTGTCCTGGCCCTGCTGGCCACACCGGCCGTCATCTGGCTGGCCCGGCGGGTCGGGGCCGTCGACCGGCCCGGCGTGCGAACCGTGCACACGCGTCCCACGCCTCGCATCGGCGGTGTCGCCATCTTCGTTTCGGCGACGGTGATGATCGGCTCGGTCGTCGTCCTCGACAACAACATCGGCCAGACCTTCCGGGCCTCCGGGCTGCAACTGGCGACGCTGCTGGCCTCGGCGACCCTGATCTTCGTCGTCGGACTCATCGACGACCTCAGGGGCCTGCCCGCCCGCATCAAGTTCCTGGCCGAACTGCTGACCGTCGTGGCCCTGTGCATCGCCGGCGTGCGGATCTCGCACATCGAGCTGACCGGCCAATGGACCCTGCACCTGGGCGGCTGGGGCTGCCTGTTGACGGCTCTGTGGATCGTCGGCGTCACCAACGCGGTCAACCTCAGCGACGGCCTGGATGGGCTGGCCGCCGGCGTCTCGGCGATCGCCTGCGGCGTGATCGCGATCTTCGCCGTCCACAGCGGCCAGGTCGTCATGGCCGTCTTCATGCTCGCGCTGTTGGGCAGTCTGTGCGGATTCCTGTTCTTCAACTTCAACCCGGCGAGAGTCTTCATGGGCGACTGCGGCAGCCTGTTCCTGGGCTTCACCATCGCCTCGGCCAGCGTGATGTGCATGACGAAGTCCGCCGCGCTGGTTGGCCTGGCGCTGCCGGCCCTGGCCCTGGGCATCCCGATCTTCGACACCCTGTTCTCCATGTTGCGACGCTTCCTCGAACGCCGCTCGATGTTCGCCCCGGACCGCAGCCACATCCATCACCGCCTGCTCGAACTGGGGCTGCACCAGCGTCACGCGGTGATCGCCATCTACCTGGCGACCCTGATCGCCTCCGGGCTGGGCCTGCTGATGATGGTCAATCAGAACGCCAAGTCCCTGGTCATCTTCGCCTGCCTGCTCCTGCTGATCGTGCTGCTGTTCCGCATGGCGGGGGTGGTCTATCTCCAGCGGACCGTCGCCGGGCTGCAGGGCAAGTACTGCGACGCCCAGCAGCAGCGGCGACAGCAGCGGACGTTCGAGCACCTGCAACTGCGCTTCCGCCAGGTCCGCGATCCGGGCCAGTGGTGGCAGGCGGTCTGCGAGGCGGCCGACCGCATGGACTTCGCCTGGATCAGTCTCAGGACGACCTGGGCCGACGGCCGGATCGAGGAGGAGATCTGGCGGGCGCCCCAAACGCCGCCGGACCTCTCGCGGCTGGTGATGATGCGCGTGCCGCTGCCGACGGGCGCCGGCGGCCCGCAGCGCGAGTTCGAGATCGCCATCTGCGCCGACGGCTCGCTCGAAGCCGCCGGCCGAAAGGCGACCCTCTTCAGCCGCCTGCTCGACGAGACCGAGCCGCCCCCGGCCGCCCGAACCGCCGAGACGCGTGTCTCGTGACTTTCCTCGACTCCGCTCGGAACAGGCTGCGCTCGTAGAAGCGTAGAAGGGTAGATGCGTAGATGCGTTCCTTGCTTCGCACGACGCACGACGCACAACGCACGACGAACTCGGCCTTCCGGCCGCCGTCCGGCGGGCCTGGAACGAGCCGAACCCGGCTTCAAATGGCCTGGACCAGGCTTCAAATGCGACGGATCAAGCTTCAAATGACGCAGACCAAGCTTCGGATGCGGCAAACCAAGCTTCAAATGCCGTGGATCAAGCTTGATCTGTGACGGATCAAGCTTCAAATGCCACATTCGAAGCTTCAAATGCGACAGATCAAGCTTCGAATACGACGGATCAAGCTTCAAATGCCACGGATCAAACGCCCGAAACTGCATTTTCAGTGCCGAAAACGTGATTCGTCGCCCGTGACCCGTGCCCCGTGCCCCGTGACCCGTGAAGCGTGCCTTTTCGCTCGCACGATGCGCGACGCGCAACGCAAGACGAAACCGGCTTCAAACTGAAAACTTGAAACTTCAAACTTGAACCGCCAACTGCCAACCGCGATCCGTGATCTGGAACTTTCTTCTTTTTCTTCTCAACCTCCTTCCGCCGCCGGCCGTTTGCCGACGGCTTGAAGGAAAGGAGCATCATTATGGCTCAGTTTCCAAGCAGCGAATCCGATGTGGCCACGCTGGCCGATGAGATGATCGCCGGCCTGACCGAACACACCGACATCTACCCCGAGCCGCCCGTGACCGTCGCGAACATGGTCAGCATCCGCGATGCGTACGCCGGCGCGCGGTCCGGCGTTCTCGATGCGCGGGCCGCCGCCCAACAGGCGACCAACAGCAAGGACAGCCTCCTGAGCCACCTGGCGCGACTCATGAAGAAGAACATCCGCTACGCCGAGACCACCGTCGGGGCCGGCAGCGAGCAGTTGGGTCTGATCGGCTGGGGGCCCCGAAGGACGCCCACGCCCCTGCCCCCGGCCGGCCAGGCCCGCGAGCTGGCGGCCACCTACCAGGGCGAGCAGACCGTCGATCTGGAATGGAAGGCCCCCGTCACCGGCGGCAAGCCCAGCGCCTATCGCGTCACGCGGCGTGAACGGCCCGCCGGGCCCTGGCTCGACGTCGCCACCGCCTTGACGACCCGGATCCAACTGACCGATCAGGAACGCGGAAAGGAGTTCGAATACCGCGTCATCGCCGCCAACAAATCCGGCGAAGGAGAGCCGTCCAATACCGTCGTCGTGGTACTCTGACGGGGGTCAGGGATCAGGTGTCAGGGATGAGCAACCAGTAACCAGTAACCAACCGCCCCCGGGCCGCAACGCACTCGCGGCCCGGCGGGCGGGATCTCGTGAAGCGTCAAGCGTGTCCCGTGCCCCGTGTCCCGGGACTTTCCTCGACTCCGCTCGGAACAGGCTGTGCCCGTAGAAGCGTAGAAGGGTTCTCTGGCCTCCGGCCTCGAGCCTCCGGCCTGAACGCGTCGCGCGGGAAGCGGGCAGCGTCAAGCGTCCAACTTGAAACTGAAAACTGGGAACTGCCAACTGACACCTCGGCCGGAGGCTGTAGGCCTTAGGCCGGAGGCTTCACACTGAAAACTAATCACTAATCAATCATCAATAATCAATTCCATCGGTCTTCCTCCCTTGTCCAACGACACTGTATTATCGGTAGAAACGCCGCCTGCTCGCGGACTGGCCGCCAGATTCAAGGGCCTCCTGCTCTCGCAGCGAAGGAACCTTGAGAACCTCTCCGCCCTGGTCGTGCGGGTGGCCAACCGATAGGTTGTGGCAATATCGAGCGGGCATACTCATGGCTGGTAAGCACATCACGACATCCAGAGGATTGATGACCAATACGGTTCTCAACGTGGGCAACAGTGTGTTGACTGCGTTGGTTGCCTTCTTCTTAGTGCGATTCCTTCTCGCACACCTCGGTGACAAGCAGTACGGCATCTGGGTACTCGTAGCGTCTGTGTTTCAATTTCGAATACTTCTGAATATGGGACTCAACAGTGCTGTGAACCGGTTTGTCCCCATATGTTTGGCAAACGAGGATCACGCTGGCATCAATAAAGTCATCAGCACTTCGTTCTTCTTTTATTGCTGTCTTGCACTCGTGCTTGTTTGCGTATCTGTGATTGCCTACCGCTACATTGACACATGGTTCACAATCGAATCAGAACTAGTCCCATCCGCCAGGTATCTTGTGCTCATTGTCGGGCTGTGCTTTTCTGCCGTAATGCCGCTGCAGATGGCTAGTGCCGTGCTGAGCGGCTTTCAGCGCTACGATATCATCAATTTCGCATTGCTCTCCACGCTGTTATTGAGGACTGTCTTGCTGATCGTGTTTTTGACGCGCGGCTACGGTCTGCTCACCGTGGGGCTCCTCTTTGCAGGCAGCGAGATTGGGGCTCGCCTGATACAACTCGTCTTTGTACGCAGAGTGTTTCCGCAGATGAGCATTTCCATGACACGATTGGACTTGAGGCTTCTGCTCAGCATGGTCACGTATGGCGTGAATTCCATGCTCTATGCTGTGGGGGTCCTGGTTTTGGCCAAGGCCAGTAGTATTGTCATTGGTATATTCCTTGGCACCGCGGAGGTGGGATATTTCGCGGTCGCACTTGCCGGGGTGCTCTTGCTGTCACAGATTATCCAGACATTCTCTCAAGCGATCAAACCGGCGGCCAGCGATCTCGGCGCCAGAGACGACAACTCGCGACTAAATGAGATGGCCGCCTTGTCGCAGAAGTACAGTCTGCTGATGTTGATACCGGCAGGCTGTTTCTTCATTGTGATGGGTAGGGAATTCCTCATGGTCTGGGTCGGAGACGCTATCGGAGATATCACAATCATCAACAGAATGGCCCAGATATTGGCCATTCTTGTGGTGGCGAATGGTCTGCGTCTGGCTCAGCACAGCAATTATGTTGTGCTGGTTGGCTTGGGAGAGCATCGGGTGTTTGGCATCATGATGATCGTCAATGCAGTGCTATTTGTCACCTGTGCTGTTGTATGTCTCAAGGTGTTTCATCTGGGCTTGTTATCGGTGGCGTGGTCGTTTTCTGTTCCAATGGTGCTGATCTCTGGGTGCTTATTGCCCGTTTATTTCCGGTACAAACGACATATAACATTCATGGACAATATCAGACAGTCATGGTACCCGGCCTTGCGCGGTGCCTGTCCAGCTGTTGTCCTGATACTGGTGTGGAAGTATGTGGCTCCGCCCGCATCTTGGCCGCAGTTGATTGCTGTTGTGGCATGTGCTGCGGCTATGACGATGGCAAGCAGTTGGATATGGAGCTTATCCGAGATTGAGAGAATCCGGTTTATCAGAATAGTAGCCCAACTGTAACATGTGAGAACAGATTATGGCGAGAGACGGAAAAATCATCGTGTATGCAGCCGGAACATGGGATATGTTTCATGTTGGACACCTGAATATCCTCAAAGGTGCCAAGGCACTGGGAGACATTCTCATTGTAGGCGTAAGTACAGATGAACTTGTGCGCAAGTACAAAGGACACCATCCACTGTTGAGCTATGAAGACAGATATGCGGTAGTGGCCGCCTGCCGCTATGTGGATATGGTGGTTCCGCAACGAGATATCGAGAAGGAGGACCAACTCCAGAAGCTGGATGTTGACATCCTGGTGGTAGGAGATGACTGGTGGGATAAGAAGGTCAAAGGACATGCGTACATGGTCGGAAACGGAAGGCGGGTAATATACCTGCCATACACAGAAGGAAGGAGTTCTACCGCTCTGAGGCAGTCCCTGGAGCGTTTCTACGAAGAACAGAAAGGCGCCGAGAGGCTGTAGTGCGCGCAGCACTGAGATAGCCAGCAGATCAAGAAAACACATCAAGTTGAGGGCAAGCACTCTACATGCCAGCGATAGCGGAAATGCGAGCAGTGTGCCAGCAGCGGCGGCCAAATGCCAAAGGCAAGATGGTGTGGACTGGGCATTGGTTCAATCGGCTTGTCACGAGATGGTTCTCCATCTACCTGACGTGGGTGTGTGTGAAACTCAACATCAGCGCCAATCAAGTAACATTCATGATGATTATTGCTGGCCTGGCTGGTGTTGCGCTGAGCATACCCCATCTCTTGTGGTTGAACATCATTGGAGGACTCCTGCTGTTTCTCGGGGAGGTTCTTGATTGTGTCGATGGCGAAGTGGCGAGATGGACGCAGAAGTCATCTCTCAAAGGGCTTTACCTTGATCTGGTCAACCATGTTCTCTGCAATGCTCCCGCCTCCGCAATATGTGGATTCCATCTGTACGCTGTGCACCGGCAAGAGAAGTACTTGATTCTAGGATTTCTGGCCTATGCCATGGCCCAGATCCGATTAGGCCTCAAGGGTGAGTATTTTCGTGTCCTCACGGAGTATCGGCCACATGATGTCAGAACAGTCGAGAGTAGAATGTCGGTCATATGTACCCGCCAACATGTGAGGGGTAGGGTTGTTTCTTTGGGCATGAGCCTGCTTCCCAAGTGCGTTGACGAATACATCATCAGAATGGCGACTGTTGCCGCCATTCTGCTTTCTCACGCACAGAGTGACGCGGCGATGGTCTTTCTAGCTTGGTGGTTTGTCGTGTTTGGGGCTGTGAGAAATATGGGTGAAATAATCATCCGATACTATGTATCAATTCCAAGTGCCGAACATAAGAAAAGGCTTGCTGGGCCTTTGTGTCTCCTGGAGGTGTAGGCACGAGAACGTCTACGCACCTCGAATGATCTTGAAGAAATGCGAGTGGTCTGGACGTGTGGGGAAGCGTCAGAAGAGCCCGAAGCAGATAACTGAGTGTGCTACGGTGGCTCCGCATATGGATGGGAACAGACACATACGATGACTATCGCCCGCACATCGATTCATGCCCAACGCTCCTCGCGGCAATTCTGGCGAGGGCGGTTCCCTGCGACTCGATTCGCGAGACTCGCCTATTTGTGTTCGATTTTGTTCTGCGTACTTCTTTCTGCATTCGGAGGTATCGAAATAGCAGGGTATAGCCTGAGGGGATATGCTTGGGTATTTCAGGCTGTGTGTGTTGTGATCGTTGTCGTCTTTGTACGCATCGGGCCACACACTTACCCTGTGTTGATCTGGCTGCCGTGGCTAGCTTGGCTCGTTGTTCGATGTCCCATAGAGCGGATGGCCATCCAACGAACAATCATGCTTGGTCTGTGCCCATTGTATGCTCTGGCCGCATCCATGCTATGCTCTTGTGAAGCGGATGTTAAGTTTGTCATCCGATCATTCTCGATAGTGATTGTACTGCTGGGCGTTGCTATTGTGGGTAACATGCTATACTCTATCCCCTTTATTGATGAGCAGCAGCCTGCTTTTGTGATGACGTTGTGCCTCATCGCTGCCTACTATGCGGTTCTCCTCTATGAGGGACAACGGTGGGCTTTGCTGCCCTGGATAGCATGCGTCATATTGTGCACGGTCACTGGTATGCGCACTGCCCTCGCATGTACCATCATCACCATACTTTTATACCCAAGACGAGTGGGAATGCGCTATCGGATTGTAGGTCTTTTCGTATGTTGCGTAGTCGGTATATATGCGTTTCAATTCCCTGCCGTGCGTGCCAAGCTTACGAGGTCTCAAGACGTTTCAGTGCTGGGGATAATAAGGGGTGAGGAAGCTCTGCTCACCTCAGGCCGAACACACGCTTGGAGCCTTTACATGGAACAGGCACACCGCCGGCCATGGTTAGGCAACGGCGGCAACGCATCTGCCATTTTTGGGATGTATAATATCCAAGGGCTTGAGAAGTGGCACCATCCTCACAATGAGTATATAAGAATCTACTTCGACTATGGAATCCTGGGTGTGATCTTCTTCTGGGGGGCTCTCGCCTATTCCGTATATGATCTCCTCAAACTCCGTACGCATGTAGGATCTCCATTCGTAGATCAGGCTATCACCTTTGTCATCTCTGGCCTGCTTCTCATACCATTGCTGAGCATAACCGGAAACGTGCTAGTGTATGTAGCGTTCTACGGCATTATCTTGTTCTCAGTTATGGGGATGGTGTACGCCCTTGCGCATCGTACGTCTGCACAAGGTCCGTCATCAAGCTCTTGGAATCGTCACATGATCGGCCGGCACCGTAGAGTAGTGCCTCGCCGCGATAGATACTTCTATCAGTTCGGTAGGTAGTCGTGTGTCCGACTATGCCCATAAGTCCTCGTCCCATGGGCGAGGGGTATCTGGCAGGTATCCAAGGTATAGAGTTGGCGCCTATGCGTGTACTGCAGGTCTTCAACAGGAGAAACGATTGGGGCGGCGAAGATCTATCCATCGATGACACCATCACAATACTCCAGAATGAGGGGCACGCTGTCGAATTCTGGGTGCGCGATCTGTGTCACTGTAAGGCCCGGGTACGTCTCAAAGCGATGGCATTCTTCTCCGGCATCTACTCTATCGCTTCGGCACGGCGGGCGCGAGAGTTGATCACTCAGAGGCGACCGGATGTGGTCCACGCTCATAATCTCTACCCGTTGCTGTCGCCATCTGTATTGCGCGAATTCAGCCGAAATGGAGTGGCAACGGTGTGGCATCCTCATGATCAGCGGCCGATGTGCGCAACGGGTCTGAGTCTCTATCGAGGTGCCATATGTGAGCAATGTGCGGGGACAAGAGACTACTGGTGCATTCTGAGGAATTGCAGGGGCAATCTGGCCGAAAGCGTCGCTTATGCTGTTCGAAATACAATACATCGACGATTGAGGGTCTACCAACGATATGCCCACGTGACAATTGTCTGGTCGCAATTCCTCCGGCAGCGCCTGCTGCAGGAAGGGTTTCCTCCGGACCGCACCTTCGTGGTTCCGCACCCCGTCTCGTTCCCTGAAAAGACTGCCGATCCAAGGGATGGCTCATATGTTGCGTATCTTGGCCGGCTCAGTGCGGAGAAGGGCATTCGCGTCCTGCTTGATGCAGCGGCGAGAGTGCCGCATATTCCGTTTCGTGTAGCTGGTGATCCAAAGGGGTTGAACGGTGACGTTGGCAAGGTCCCGGCGAATGTGAGATTCGTTGGGTGGCTCGATCGCATGAAAGTGCCGGAATTTCTCCGTGGTGCCCGATTCACTGTTCTCCCGAGTGTTTGCTTTGAGACCTTTCCAACGGCCGCACTTGAGGCGATGAGTCATGGTATTCCGGTCGTTGGGGCACGCATCGGAGGGATACCCGAGGCTGTGTTGGAGGGAAGAACAGGTGTGCTGTTTGATGCCGGTGATGACGAACAGCTTGCGCAACGAATTACGGCCCTTTGGAACACACATGAGTTATGCAGGCACCTTGGCGCCGAGGCACGCGACATGGTTGCAGAGAAGTACAGTACCAAGGCGTACTTTGAGTCACTCATGCACGCTTACCAACTCGCTCTCAGGATAGCGCAGAAATGAGATCCCTTCGACCAAACCGATTGCTGGTTACTGGTGGTTCGGGCTTCATTGGCACAAATCTTGTGGAATGTGCAATCAGGCGCGCACTTCCGCTGCTCAATATCGATATCCAGCCGCCGCTCCGCAAGGCGCATAACAGCACATGGTGTAGGATGGACATTCTCGAGTCCGATGCTCTTAAGAGGGCCTTTGCAGAATTCCAGCCTGATTGGGTTGTTCATCTCGCAGCCAGAACGGACTGCGACGAGAACACAACCGTAGAGCGAGACTATCAGGTCAATACACTCGGAACAGAATCTCTGTTGGAGGCAGTACGAGCCACCCCATCGGTCTCGCGCCTGCTCATCACCTCGACGCAGTTTGTATACCGTCCCGGAGTCGTCCCCAAGAATGATTATGAATATGATCCTCATACGGTATACGGGCACAGCAAAGTAGTCACTGAGCAGCTTACAAGGTCGGCTGATCTCCCATGCACGTGGACCATCATTCGGCCGACAAACATCTGGGGACCGTGGCACTTGCGCTATCGCGAGCAATTCTTGAGGACGATGCAACGAGGGCTATACGTCCATCCTGGAGGCAGGAAGTGTGTGAAGTCATATGGATATGTTGGCAATGTTGTCCACCAGATCTTCGGGATTCTCGATGCGCCCGCCGAACCGGTCAATAAGCAGACGTTCTACGTCGGGGATATGCCCATCGATCTTCTGGCATGGGTCAATGAATTCTCCCTGCAACTTCGTGGTAAACGTGTGCGGACTGTTCCCTATTCCCTGATGAAGGTCATAGCTCTTTGCGGGGATATACTCTCTGCGATTAAAGGCAAACCGTTTCTGATCAACTCCCGCAGATTGCAGAGCATGACGGAGGATTACGTTACCCCCATGAGGAAGACATTTGACCTTCTGGGCGATCCTCCGATCTCTATGGCAGAGGGTGTCCGCCAGACCGTACAGTGGCTGCGGGAGTTCAATAGCGGAGGGCATTCCGACTGACCTGCGGCTTTCTGTGCTGCTGAAGTCGGATCGTTCGTTCTGCGGATTGGAGGACAGTAGGATGAGGAAGCACAATGTTCTCGGTGTGGATTTCAGTCTGTTGTCGTATGAAGCGGTGCTTGCCAGGGTCGACAGGTGGCGTCGGGAGCAGGAGCGGCACTATGTCACATTGACCCCGCCATACAGCGTTCTGATGTGTCGGCGTGATCCGGCGCTGAGGGAGGCAACAGACGGCGCTGCACTGACCTTGCCGGATGGGGTTGGAATCACTCTTGCGGCCCGCCTGCTGCGCTATCCGCATCAGGGCCGCGTCAGTGGACCGACACTTATGCTCTGCCTCTGCGACCGGGGCCGGGAGTGCGGACTGCGGCACTTCTTCTACGGCGGTGCGCCGGGCGTGGCGGATACACTCGCAGACAGATTGTCCAGGCAGTTCCCCGGTGTGGCGATTGCAGGGACATATTGTCCACCGTTTCGCGAATTGTCACCGGATGAGGATGCCGAGATTGTCCAGAGGATCAATGAGACCAGGCCGGATATCGTCTGGGTGGGTCTTGGCTCGCCAAAGCAGGAGAAATGGATGGCCGCGCACCTGGGACGGGTCAACGCAACGGCGTTGATCGGGGTGGGGGCGGCGTTTGATTTCCACTCCGGCCGGGTCAAGTGGGCGCCTCAGTGGATGCGGAAGGCGGGGATCGAATGGGCGTACCGTCTCGCCATGGAGCCTCGGCGGATGTGGCGACGGAATGTCAACAGCTTCGTGTTCCTGGCGGGAATCCTGCGTCAGTGCGTGCAAGAGAGCAGCGGCAGACATCGTGCCCATATCCAGCCCGATTGACACGAACCTCCGCGATCTTCCGTGCTCTCACGGGCAAACGCGGGCGCGCCAGGTCGAACGCGGGCGTTCTTGAATGCAATCACGCGCTCGGGATCGCGACTGAGCGAATATTCATTGAATCTGGAGGAGGACATCTCATGTCCGGACAACGAAGAATCGTAGTTGTTGCAGTACTTGTGGCGTCAGCCATCTCGTCTGTGGCTCTGGGGGCCGAGCCGGTCCACTTTGCCGATCCGCATCTGAAGGCCTGTGTGGAAGAGCAATTGGGGATCGCTGACCCCGTGCCTACCGATATGCTGCGTCTGAACGCACTGACGGCGGTCAAACGCAACATCTCCGATCTGACCGGTCTGGAGGCGGCGAAATTCCTGCGGACCCTGGACCTCTCGGACAATAAGATCGCCGATCTCTCGGCCCTGTCGGGTCTGACGTTCCTCCAAACCCTGTACCTGGGCCAGAACCGGATCGCTGATATTGCCGCCCTCGCCGAGATGGTGAACCTGCGGGCGCTGCGTCTCAACGACAATCAGATCGATGACCTCTCGCCCTTGGCGGCGATGACGAGTCTCACGGAGTTGCGCCTGTACAACAACCGGATCGCGGATATCTCGCCGCTTTCCGGCCTGGCGAACCTGACATCGCTCTACCTCTACGGCAATCAGATCGTTGATCTCGCGCCTCTCGAAGGCTTGACCAAGCTGGCTGTCCTCTCGGCCTATGGCAATCAGATTGTGGATATCTCCCCAGTCTCCGGACTGATGAGCCTGGCAACCCTGAACCTGGGGAACAATCAGATTACCGATATCTCCCCTGTCTCCGGCCTGACAAGCCTGACAACCCTGAACCTGGGCAACAACCAGATTGCTGACATCTCCTCGGTCTCGGCGTTGACCAATCTGACCAGCCTCTCGCTGTACGGCAACCAGATTGCCGATATCTGGCCTGTAGCGGAGCTGACAACACTGACTTCGCTCAACGTGGGCAGCAACCGGATCAGTGATCTCTCTGGGGTCTCTGGATTGCCGAACTTGACCTCTTTGACCATATACAACAATCAAATCAGCGATCTCGCGCCGCTGGTGGCGTTGCCGAAGTTGAGCGTCTTCTCGGCATACACCAATCAGATTGCCGACATCTCACCGATCTCCAACATGGCGAACCTCACGTCCCTGAACTTGGGCCGCAATCAGATCAGTGATCTCTCTGCCGTATCCGGCCTGACGAAGCTGACCGTGCTGAATTTTGGTGCCAATCAGATTGCAGACATTTCGCCAGTCGCCGGCCTGCCTAATCTGACTTCGCTGACCTTGTATGGCAATCAGATCAGCGATCTCTCTGCCGTAGCGGGGCTCACGAAGCTGACGACGCTCTCGGCATACAGCAATCAGATTGTGGATATCTCGCCAGTCGCCGGACTGACGAATCTGACTTCGCTGACCCTGTACAACAACCAGATCGTAGACATCTCCGCCGTCGCCGGACTGACGAAGCTCGCTTCACTGGAGCTGTACGGCAACCGCATCGGCGATATCTCCGCCGTTGCCGGTCTGGTGGAGCTGACCTCGCTGAGTCTGCACACCAACCGGATTGTGGACATCTCTCCCGTCGCCGGACTGACGAAGCTGGTTTCGCTGGAATTGTACGGCAACCGCATCGGCGATATCTCCGCCGTGGCGGGGCTCACGGAGCTGACCTCGCTGCAACTGCAGGGCAATGAGATTCTCGACATCGAAGCGGTTGGTGAATTGACGAACCTGACCACTTTGCTTCTGCAAAGCAACCTGATCGCCGACATCTCCGCGTTGGCGGGGCTATCGAAGCTGACGCAGTTGAACCTGGGCGGCAATCTGGTGGGCGATGTCTGGGCGCTCTCGGAACTGACGGCCCTGAAGGAGCTGTGGCTCGATGTCAACTACATCGTCGATATCGCCGCACTGTCGAACCTGACCAGCCTGGAGAAGCTCTACCTCCAGCACAACTTCATCAGCGACATCTCCGGCTTGACGAATCTGACGAAACTCCTCTCGCTGAACCTCCAGAACAACTACCTCGATGCCGCGGCGTACGGCGAGCATCTGCCGCTGATCGAACAGAACAACCCGAAGGCCGAGCTCCTGTTCGATCCGCCCCTGTAGCATGCCCGGCCGGTGGCCGGTTTCGTCGCGCGTCGTGCGTCTCGCGTCGTGCGAGTCGCGGCCGATGGGCGAGTTGTCAGTTGCGGCCTGCGGCCGAGTTGTCAGTTGCCAGTTGGACGCATCACGCTTCCCGCTGCCCGCGCGACGCGTTGCGGCCTGCGGCCGAGTTCGTCTTGCGTTGTGCGTCGCGCGTCGTGCGAAAAAGGACCGCATCTACGCATCTACCCTTCCACCCATTTACGCTTCCCGCTGCCCGCGCGACGAGTCCCGCTTCACGCGTTCCGTGGTTGACCGCTGGGAGCAGGAGTGGTAGAATACGGGCTGATGGACGATTGATGCTATCATGTTTGTGCAGGACACGGCCATGGAGAAGCTGGATCGGATAACGATCGACCCGAACGTCTGCCTGGGACAGCCGACGTTGCGGGGGATGCGCATCACTGTCACGGTCGTTTTGAAGATGCTGGGAGGGGGCAAGTCGGTAGAGGAGGTGCTCCGGGCGTATCCGGAGCTCGATGCCGAGGATGTTCGCCAGGCGATGCGGTATGCGGCTTGGGTCGTCTCGGACCAGATCCCCGCTGTGTCGGCTTAGCCCATGAAGACGGCCCCACTGCGATTTCTCGCGGACATGAACCTCTCACCTCTGACGGTCGCTGCTTTGCGGGCGGACGGTCTGGATGTCGTCAGGGTTTCGAGTGTGTTGGCCGTGGATGCTTCGGATGTGGATATCCTGAATCTGGCCGAACGCCAACGGCAGGTGGTGATCACCCAGGACATGGATTTCTCCGCTCTGCTGGCGCTGAGCGGCCATGCGGGGCCGAGCCTTGTGACGCTGCGGCTTCTGGACACCGACCCCGACACGGTTACGCGGCGGCTCCGCCTCGTTCTGCCCCAAGTCGAGGGCGCCCTTCGCGATGGCAGCGTGGTGACCATTACGGACAGCAGCGTGCGGGTGCGCGAGTTGCCCATTCGATAAGGCCGAGAGACGGCCTACGGCCTCCAGCCTGCGGCCTGCGGCCGAGTTCGTCTTGCGTTGTGCGTCGCGCGTCGTGCGAAGAAGGGACCGCATCTACGCATCTACCCTTCTACCCATTTACGCTTCCCGCTGCCCGCGCGACCAGCGACGCTTGACGCTTGACGCGCGACGAGTCACGCTTCCCGAGCAAATGGCCTTGCCGGGCGGGGCGGTGCTTACGCGAAGTTCCACCGCCTTTCGCCCTATCCTCGGCAAGGCCGGTCGCGAAGAGGGCCATGACCTGGCCCTCTTTTTTTTTGTTTCGGCCGTCGGGGCCGATCCACGGCACGATCCGCCTGGCGAGCGGGGCGGCGAAAGTGCGTGCATTCGGCCCGGGTTTCGGGTAGAGTAGCGGCCATGGATGATCTGCCTGACGGACGAAGGAGGACGATGGACCGGACCGGGACGGTGTTCCGATTCCGCCGGCTGGCGCTGGCGGTGGCCGTGACGCTGGCGATGCTGGCGACGACGCATATCCCCCAGCAGATGATGCCCAAGTCGCTCGACGTCGGCATGCTCGACAAGCTCGAGCACACGGTGGCCTATGGTGTGGTCGGCTTTCTGTGGCTTCTGTCGCTGCGCCGGCCGCCGGGCTTCAAGGCGATGGCGATCGTGGTACTGGCCGGGGCGGCGGTCGGGGCGCTCGACGAGCTGACCCAGCCGGCGGTCAATCGGACCGCCTGCCCGCTCGACTGGGCCGCCGACCTGGCGGGCATCGTTCTGGCGTGCGGGCTGTTCGGTCTGATCCGATTCTGCCGGCGCGAGCGGCTGCTGCGGGCCGCGGTTTCCACCTGAGGCGGCCCTCGCCGCGCCATCGGCCGCCTCGGCATCCCCCACAGAAGGGCACCGGCTCCGCCCGGCGGCTCGGTTGTCTACGCGAGGTTCTGTCGCATCCTGTCTCTGCCCCCACGCGGCCGGCGGCGCGCCGTTACTGCGTCAGCCGCTCGGCCAGGCAGGCCAGGACGGCGTCGATCAGGGTCGGGCCGTGGGGGCCCTCGATGCAGATGCACTCGAGAACAGGGATCGCCGCCGCCCGGTCGGGCCCGAGGACCACGGCGAGGTGGCGGTCGAGCACCTGGCGCACGCGGGCGGCCAGCTCGTCCCGTTCGGCGGGATCGATCTTGTCGCGCTTGTTGAGTACGACGACGATCTCGCGCAGCTTGCTTCGGATGTGGTGGCCCTTCCGCAGGACGGTGTCGAGCCGGTTGCAGAACAGCTCGAGCCACTTGACGGTGGCGGCGATGGGCTTGCTCGAATCGAGCATGACGACGACGGCGTGCGGCTTTCGCTCGCCGACGAGTCCGGCGTGCTGGACGGGCCCGGTCTGGCCCGGGGTGTCCACCGTGCGTCGGACGTTCAGGGCCACGCGTCCGTCGACGCCGAGCGTCAGTGTGAACGTCGGGGATTTCGTCAGGCCGTAGGTCATCTCCCGCTGGCCCTCCGGGTGGAGGCGGCCGAGCTGGAGGTACTCGGCGAACTTGCTCTTGCCGGCCGAGCTGGGTCCGAGCACGAGGATCTCCTTGCCCGTGGCGTAGGTCCGCAGGCGGGCCAGGCCCTTCGGTCTGCCGTGGCGGACGGCCGGGACCTCTGAGATATCGCTGGCTGCCTTATCCCTGGCGTTCATTCGGCGTTCCCCCAGACACCACCCCGCACCCCGCACCCCCGCAC
>LVBB01000006.1 GCA_001603075.1 Phycisphaerales bacterium Planc_01
CTCCGGGGAATCTCTCATCCCTCATTTTCTCCCACAATCCTGGGGACGGTTACGGCGATGGCTCATGATTGACGCTGCCGGACAAATTCGATAGTCTTGTGGATGGGCTTGGCGGGGGGTACTTCTTATGGCTGATGGAGAACCCATGGAAGAACTGAGAAGCAAACGCGGGTTCGTCTGCGATATGGACGGGGTAATCTATCACGGTTCCCGTTTGTTGGAGGGTTCGAAGGCGTTTGTAGATTGGCTCCAGGCCGAAGGGAAACGGTTCCTCTTCCTGACCAACAGCTCCGCCCGCTCGCCTCGCGAGTTGCACCAGAAGCTGCTGCACATGGGCATCGAAGTGGGGGAAGACCACTTCATCACTTCGGGCATGGCCACGGCGCATTTCATCGCCTCACAATGCCCGGGCGGACGGGTGTTCGCCATCGGCGATTCGGGACTTTACCAGGCTCTGTACGAAGCCGGTCTTTCAGTGGATGAGAGCCATCCCGACTACGTGGTTGTGGGCGAAACGCGAAGCTACAGCTATGAGAAGATCGAGACCGCCATCCAGCTCGTCCTGGGTGGCGCGAAGCTCATCGGGACCAACCCGGACATTTCCGGGCCCACGGAGAAGGGGATCGCTCCGGCGTGCCGCGCCTTGACGGCGCCAATCGAACTGGTCACCGGGAGACAGGCCTACTTCATCGGCAAACCCAATCCGCTCATTATGCGCCACGCCCAGACCCTTCTCCAGTGCCATCGCGACGAGACGGTCATCATCGGCGACCGGATGGACACCGACATCGTCGCCGGCATCGAATCGGGCATCGACACCGTTCTGGTGCTCAGCGGTATCACGAAGGAGTCCGACCTCGACGGCTACGCCTATCGCCCGCACCATATCCTCAAGGACGTCAGCGAGATCGCTTCATAATTTCCCTCTCCGGTCACTCCAGCATTCCAACATCGGCCCATCCTCTGTACAATCCGAGGTCATGGATGCCTACAATCTCATCAGCTTCCTGGGGATTTTCGTCCTGATCGGCGTCGCATGGGTCCTCTCGGCCGAGCGACGTAACATGAACTGGCGGCTGATCGCCTGGGGCGTCGCGCTGCAGTTGGCCGTCGCCGCGTTCATCTTCATGGTGCCGGCCGGAGCCAGAGTATTCCTGGTCGTCAACGACGTCGTCGTCCGCGTGATCGATTCGGCCGGCGCCGGCGCGCGGTTCGTCTTCGGACGCCTCGCCCTGGGGCCGGGCCAGACCACCGACGACGGAGCTGAATCGCTCGGTTTCATCCTGGCGTTCCAGGGCTTTCCGACGATCATCTTTTTCTCGGCCCTGATCGCCATCCTGTACTACCTGCGGGTGATGCCTCTGCTGATCAAGGCATTCGCCCGCGTCTTCACCCGCCTGATGCGGATCTCCGGTGCCGAGTCGCTGGTCGCGGCCAGCAATATCTTCGTGGGCGTCGAGTCCATGCTGACCGTCAAGCCCCACCTGCCTCGTATGACGCGGTCGGAGACCTGCACCGTCCTGACGGCGGGCATGGCCACAGTCGCATCGAACGTGCTGGCGCTGTACGTCTTCAGCCTGCGCGAACAATTCCCGATGATCGCCGGGCATCTGGTTTCGGCGTCGCTGCTTTCGGCGCCGGCGGCTTTGCTCATGTCGAAGATCCTGCTGCCGGAAGGCGAACAGCCGGAAACGCTGGGCGTACGCGTCGAGCCGTACTATGAGAAGGACAGCGGCCTGTTCGAGGCCGTCATCAACGGCGCCAACGCCGGCGTGCGGATGATCGTCGGGATCGCCGCTCTGCTGATCGCGGTCCTCGGCCTCGTGGCCCTGGTCGATCTGGTCCTCGGTGGCCTCGGCGACTGGATCAATCCGCTCTTCGGCTGGGAAGGACCGTGGTCGCTCAAGGCCCTGTTCGGCATCCTGTTCTACCCTGTGACGTTGGTTCTGGGCGTGCCGATCGCCGACGCCGGCGAGATCTCGCGGATCGTCGGAGAACGGCTGATCGTCACCGAAGTGGCCGCCTACAACGACCTGGCGACCGCGATGAAGGAGGGCCTCTTGCAGCACCCGCGCTCGGCGGTCATCGCGACGTACGCCCTGTGCGGGTTCGCCCACATCGCGTCGATGGCCATCTTCGTCGGCAGCTTCTGCGCGCTGGCGCCGCAGCGGTCGAAGGATATCGGGCCGATCGCAGTGCGGGCCCTGACCGCCGCGACGCTGGCCTGCCTGATGACCGGGTGCGTCGCAGGGACGTTCTTCACCGAAGGATCGATTCTATTGGGAGGATCGTAATGCTCATCAAGTTGGTGGATGATTGCAGAGAATTCATCGCGGGTGATGGCTCGCTCCTGCGCGAGCTGCTGCACCCGGACAAGGACGACGTGCAGATTCGCTACAGCCTGGCCCACGCCACCGTGCCCTTCGGCCAGGCGACCAGGCCGCACCGGCTGACCACAGCCGAGGTCTACTACGTCATCGAAGGGTTCGCCACGATGTGTATCGACGGTGAATACGAGCCCGTCGCGCCGGGCAGTACCGTGTACATCCCGCCCGGCGCGGTGCAGTCCATCGAGAACACCGGCGACCACGAACTCGTCTTCCTCTGCATCGTCGATCCCGCCTGGCGGCCGCAGGACGAAGAGGTCATTGAGGATTGACCATTGCCATAAGAACCGATACGACAGATGAGAGCATTACAGTTCGACTTACCTGCCTTTTGTCACCCCGAGCTTGTCGAGGGGGCTGGCCGCGAATCAGATACACCGCCCGTCGATGGCCAGATGCTTCGACTGCGCTGCGCTTGGCTCAGCATGACAGGAAAGAGGCAGCACCATTGCCAGGTTGACTGATGACGACGGCGACGGTGGTGACGTTTGTCTTGTACTTTCTCCTGCTGCTGGGGATTGGGTTCTACTTCTACAGGCGCAACGAGAGCATCGAGGAGTACCTGCTCGGCGGGCGCCGGATGGGGGCGTGGGTCACGGCGTTGTCGGCCCAGGCCAGCGACATGAGCGGCTGGCTCCTGATGGGTTTGCCGGGTGCAATCTACGTTGGAGGCCTGACGAATGCCTGGATCGCCGTCGGCTTGTTCATCGGCACGACGTTGAACTGGCTGCTGGTCTCGCGCCGGCTGCGCATTTACACACAGAGGACCCACTCCATCACACTGCCCTGTTTCTTCGAGGCGCGCTTCGGCGACCCGACCGGCCTGCTGCGGATTGTCTCGGCCATCGTCATCCTGATCTTCTTCACGATCTACGCATCGAGCGGTCTGGTGGCGGCCGGCAAGCTCTTCGAGTCCACCTTCGGCGTCTCCTACGAGGCGGCCGTCGTCATCGGCGGCGCGATCATCATCGCCTACACGTTCCTGGGGGGCTTTTTGGCTGTTTGTTGGACGGACCTGTTCCAGGGTTCCCTGATGGTCGTGGCACTGGTGGTCGTACCCTTGTTGGCCTACGGACGAGCCGGAGGTGCCGCCGGTGTGCGAGACGGCATGATGCTCAAGGATATTGCACGGAGTGTTGGACCTGTCGATGGGGTGGCTGCCCTGCTTGTCGTTCCGTCTGCGATGGCATGGGGCCTGGGTTACTTTGGGCAACCCCACATCCTCGTTCGATTCATGAGCGCCGGATCTCTTGCCAAGCTCTCGCGGTCGATGGCGATTGCGATCGCCTGGGTATTCCTCTCGTTGGCCGGGGCGGTCGCGATCGGCCTGATCGGCATTGGGCTGTTCCGAACGGTGCCGGGGGGGGACGCGGAGAAGGTCTTCATCTACATGATCGCCGAGGTCACACATCCCTGGATCGGCGGCGTCATGCTGGCAGCGATCCTGGCGGCAATCATGTCCACGATCGACTCTCAATTGCTCGTCTCGTCCTCGGCGCTGACCGAAGATTTCTACCAGAGGACGATTGAACGGAACGCCGGAGAGCGTGAAGTTGTCTGCATCGGTCGAGTCTGCGTCGTCCTCATCAGCGTGATCGCCCTGCTATTGGCCTTGCGTCCAAGTGATACCATTCTTGACATCGTCGCATACGCCTGGGGCGGTTTTGGAGCGGCCTTCGGACCGTTGGTGCTGTTCGCTCTCTTTTCGAAGCGGACGGGCTGGCAGGCGGCACTGGCGGGCATGGTCGCGGGGACCGTTGTACTGGTCGTCTGGAAGCAGATGGGCCTCGGCCGACATCTGTACGAGATCGTTCCGGGATTCCTGGCCAATGCCATGGCCATCGTCCTGGTGAACCGGTTCAGCCCCCAAACGAATGAGGCCATCTTGCAGGAATTCGATGAGGTTGTTGCCCAGGTGCGTGGGAGAAAGCCATGAATCGAATCGCGATCGATGTCGCCCTGCTGCCGGATGCGAGGGTTGCCCGCCTTGTCATCGAAGCCAACCGACGCTTGGTGAGAGGGGGCAAGGGCATCGTACTGGATGAGAGCACGCGACTGCCGCATATCTCCCTGGCGATGGGCTGCATTGAGCCCGGCCAGATCAATTCCATCGGCAAGACGCTGAGCATCGCTGTGAACGACTGTCTCTTCGATGAACTGACGCTTACAGGGATCGTGACCGTATTGAACGCCGCAGGCGAGCCGAACTCGCTGTTTGCCGTGGCCAAGACCGAGGCCCTTCAGACGCTGCACGAACGGATCATGGAGGCGATGGAGCCCTACGTGAGCCGAGACGTCACCCCCGAGATGGTCTGTGGCGACGAAGAGCCGGCGCAGAGCACGCTGGCTTGGATTCGCGACTATCGGAAGAAGGCCGCCTTCGAGGCATTCTTCCCGCACATCACGATCGGGTATGGGACTGTGACGGAGCCGATGACGTTCCCCATTCGTTTCGCCGTACCGCAATTGGCGCTCTGTCACCTGGGCAACCATTGCACGTGCAGGGAGGTGCTTGTTTCGGTTCGATTGCCCGGCCAACAGCGTTAATGGGCGATGACGCTGGAGACTCTGAAGACGGGCAGCAGAAGTGCGATGGCAATGGTCCCGATCACAATGCCGAGGATCGTGATCATCAATGGCTCGATCACCGTCATAACGCTCTGGATCGATGCCGCGAGCTTCTTCTCGTAGAAGACCGACACTTTGTCGCAGACCGCGCCGAGCTGTCCGGCCTTCTCGCCGGCCCGGAGCATCTGGATGATACTTGGCGAGATCAGCTTCGACCGCTCGGATATGAGGATTGCCTCCGAGAGCTGGTAGCCGTCCTGGATCCTATCGTCCACTTCCGCCCAGAGCTGCTCGAAATCGTAGTTGTCCACGCAGCCCTGGATTACATGGATCGCATCGAGCAGGCGTACGCCCGTGTTGACCATGGTGGCCATGATGCGCATGCTCCGTGTCACGACCATGTCCACGAACATGGTACCGATCACGGGGGTGCGAATCTTCACCCCGTCGAGGATGCGCCGCCCGGAGATCGTATGAGACCACAGGTACAGGCCGAATCCCAAGAGGATCACCGTCGTTACGAGCATGGCCATGATTTCCACGTTGCCGAGGATACGACTGAAATGCACGAGGACCTGGGTCAGTTTCGGCAAGGCCGCTCCGCGCGTCTCATAGATGCGCATGAAGCGAGGCAGGACGAAGAACATCAGCGTTCCGGTGGCGGCAATGGCCATCAGGACCATAATCAGAGGATATGTCAGGGCCCCGAGGACGCGCTTGCGCGTATCGGCCTCGAAGGTGAGATAGCCGGTCAGCACCGTAAGCATCTCGACCATCTTGCCCGAGGCCTCCGAGGCCTTTACCATGCTGATGAACATCCTGTTGAAGATGCCCGGATAGAACGCCAGGGCCTTCGAGAACATCTCCCCGCCTTTGACCCGTTCGGAGAGATCGAGAATGACGGCTTTGAATCGGGGATCTCCCGCCTGTTCGCCGATGGCATCGAGCGCGTCGCTGAGAATGACGCTACTGTCGAGCATGACCGCCAATTGGGTGGTGAACAGGATCAAATCGGCGCTCTTGATCCGGATTCTCTCCAGTCCCCGCGCATTGGGCGCATGGCGAACGATCTCATCAGGGCCCCGCTTGGGGTCGCCTGGCGTATCGGACAGGGCCCCGGGATTCGCAGCGCCCTGTCGCATCTCTGCCGTCAACGTTGCCATACGTCTGCTTCGCTACAACATTCACATCAGGATTCAACCGTCGCTGGTGCATCCAACGCGGCGATTCGCAACACCTCTTCGATCGACACGATCCCCGCCTTGACCTTCTCAATGCCATCGACGTGCAGCGGAGTCATTCCTTTGGCCAGGGCGGCGCACCGCAGTTTCTTGGCGCTGACCCGCTCGTTGATCATCTCCATGATCTCATCGTCGGGAACGAGCAGCTCGTGAATGGCGATTCGGCCCGCGTGCCCGGTATTGCGGCACTTCTTGCACCCAAGACCCCGATAGAACTTGCATCCCTGGCCCCCTTCGGTCTGCACGGCCTTCTTCAGACTGGCGGGAGGGTCGTATTCTGTCTTGCAGTTTGGACAGATCTTGCGGACCAGACGCTGGGCCAGTACCCCCTTGAGCGATGCGCTGACCAAATAGGGGGCCACGCCCAGATCGAGCAGCCGCGTTACCGCACCCGGCGCATCATTCGTGTGGAGGGTCGAGAGCACCAGGTGCCCGGTCAGGGCCGCTTGAACCGCGATGTTGGCCGTGGCCTGATCGCGAATCTCGCCGACCATGATAATGTCGGGGTCCTGTCTCAACAGGCTCCGCAAAGCGGTTGAGAACTCGAACCCAACCCCCGTATTGACCTGGAACTGATTGATGCCCGAGATGTTGCACTCGACGGGGTCTTCCACGGTGCAGATGTTCACCTCTTCACTGTTCAGCTCCGACAGCGCCGCATAGAGTGTGGTGTTCTTGCCCGACCCGGTCGGACCGGTGACGAGAACGATGCCGTTGGGCACCTGGATGACCTCGCGAAACCGCTGGAGGTTGTCGTAGGTGAAACCGAGCGACTCCAGATTGTACAGGATCTTCTGCGGGTCGATGACGCGAATGACAACCTTCTCTCCGAAGTTGCCCGGCATGACCGAGACGCGCAGGTCGATCGGCCGCCCCTCAACCAGGACGTGAATGCCGCCGTCCTGAGGAAGACGGCGCTGCGCGATGTCCAGTTCGGCCATGATCTTGATTCGCGAAACCACCGCCGCATGCATCTGGTGCGGTGGACGCATCTTCTCGTAGAGCTTGCCGTCGACGCGGTAGCGGACGCGCAGCCGCTTCTCGCCACACTCAATGTGGATATCGCTGGCATTCTCCCGTACGGCGTTGTACAGCAGGTAATTGACCAGTTTGACCACCGGCGATTGGCCGGCCACCTCTTCGAGGTTGCCGATATCCTGTGTGATGCTCTCGATCAGGGTGAACTCTTCGAGTCCTTCGTCATCGATGATGTCGTCGATCACGAAGACGTTGGCCGCCGGCAGATAGGACTGAAGCGTGGCCTTGATATCCTTGCTCGTGGAGCAGACGACTCGGACCCGGCACCCGCTGATCCGCTCGATCTCGTCGATGAGGAAGACATTCGTGGGCTCATTGACTGCCACGGTCAGGACATCATGCACCTTGAACAGAGGCAGAACGATGTGGGCTTCGAGGAACTCGCGAGGGAGCAGCTCCACCGCCTTGGGGTCGCAGAGCTTCGGACTGACCTGGGCATAGGGAACACCGTAGGCCTCGGCCAGGGCCGCGGCGATCTGGTTCTCCGTACAGTAGCCCATCTCGACGAAGAGCTCGCCGAGCAGCTTGCGATGGCCTTTGTCCTGCTGTTCGGCCAGAGCATGGTCGATCTGCTCCTGAGTGACCACACCTCGCGCCAGCAGGAGCTGACCGAGCTGCATCTTGTTCTCAAGCAGAATCTGGCTCATACCATACCTCTATTCGCACCCCGGCAAACCTGCTCAGGCGAAGCTCCGGACGGCCTCGGCAAGTTCCGTATGACGGTCAAATTCCGTTTGCAGGCCTGTGATCTCGAGGATCTTCTCGATCGTTTCGTCGAGCCCCGCCAGCTTGAGCTGTGTGCGGCTGCGGCGGCAGTACTCCCGCCCCCACACCAGCAATTCCAGCCCCTGACTGTCGATGGCGCTGGCGTTGCTCATGTCGATGACAATCCGCTTGCGGCCGAGGGATACCGTCTCGACGACGGTGTCCTTCAGAACATCCGCGATATCGCCGTCGATTTCGCCCTGGAGTTCGATCACAGTGACATCGTTGTAGTTCTGCGTATGGATCTTCATCGCAGCAAGGTCCCCACGGCGGCGGTGCCATAGTCCGCAAAATGGCCCCCGCTATATATGGATGAACTGTTCCCCTGGATCAGGTCCCACAGATGGTAGATGTCGCTTTCCAGGAAGATGGTGCCGACCCTGGCGTCGAACTGCGTCCCGAGCCCCTTGCGGATCTCATCCAGAGCCTGGTCCACGGTCATGGCATCGCGATAGACTCTTCTTGAAGTCATCGCATCAAAACTGTCGGCCAATCCGACGATCTTCGCAGTCAGGGGGATCTCATCGCCGACCAGGCCTTCCGGGTAACCTCTTCCGTCGACGCGCTCGTGGTGGTGCAGCACGCCCGGAACGATGTCGCACATCTGTTTGATGCCACGCAGGATCCCCGCCCCGATGGACGGATGGCGCTGAATGCGTTCTCGCTCTTCGGATGTGAGCCGGCCGTTCTTGCGGAGAACGTTCTCATCGACGCCGATCTTGCCGATGTCGTGCAGGAGTCCGGCAAGGTAGATCCGATGGATCTGCTCGTGATCGAGCGGCTCTCTCTCCCCGACCCGTTCGGCCAGCCACTGCGAGATGATCGCCACCCTCTCGGAATGGCCCCGGGTATACTGATCCTTGGCGTCGATGCTGTTGGTCAGAGCGCGGAGGGATCCGACGAAGAGTTCCTTGAGGTCGTTGAAGAGGCGTCCGTTTTCGATGAACACGGCGCAGCCGCTGGCAACGGAGGCGAAGAGCTTCATATCCGTGCTGTCGAAGTCGGGTTTTTCGATCCGATTGACGGCGACCATGTAGCCCATGATCGTGACCGCATTGTGACTGCGACCGGTGGGACGTGCCTTCTGCGGGCCCTTGGCGCACAGAGGCACCGCGATGATGTTCCTGATGCTCGCCGGCCAGTCGTAGCGAAATGCCGAATCCACCTCGCTGTCCAGCAGGGCCTCCTGACCGCGATGGATCTCTTCGGTCAGCCGGCTGTGCAGCAGGGCCGTCATACGAGGCGGCAGGTCGATGAGTCCCGAACCGGCGGCCACCATGAATCGCCTCTCGCCCTCGACCGTTCGCTCCAGAACGATGGCGATCCCTTCGACCGGAACGATATCGGTCAGGCTGTCGCAGGCCAACTGCAGGAAGGTGCCGTCCGATTCGGTGACTTTCATATTCGTGTTGATCTTGTGCAGCAGGACGAGTTCCTCATACACCTGGGCCAACTCCACGCCCATTTTTTCCATTTGCTCGTCGTTCTGCACGGCGTCGTGGACATTCTGAGCTTCCAGTCGGATCAGTTCGCTCAGGCAGGTCGCATCCAGGGCATCCCTTCCGGCCGGCGGCGTCTCTTCACCGAGGTCGACAACCATCACACCCGCAAGACGGACGCAGCCGGGATCGTTGCACGGCAGACACAACGGAGCGGCCAGAAGCACGTGGCCGTCACAGAACCGCCATACACGGTCTGTGTCGCGGGTCTCCGCGCGCTCACAAACAGCCCGGCAGACGGCGCATCCGGCATCGACGACGGCCTGCGGGTCGCTGTCGAACCGCCCGGCGTTGTGGCGGAGCACAATCTGACCCTCCGTGTCCACCACGGTGAAGTTCACGCCAAAGCGTCCGATCCGCGATCCGAATCGGTCCAGGTCGCGTCGTTGCAGACACGTCAGTCCGTGTGTCATGGTATTCGGCATGGCCCTCCTCACGGTCAGCAGATTGCAGGTATCCGGCGTTCGTGGCCGTTCGCGATCACACTCGAATGGCGACGGCGCGCTGATACAGGATGTCCTCGATCGTCTTGAGCAGCTCTTTGGGACTGAATGGCTTGCTGAGACACTCTTCGATCCCCAACGACTCCTGTATTTCCTGCGTGATCGCAAAACTGCGTGCCGTCAGCAGAACCGCTGGAATGTGTTTTGTCTCGTCGTTCTTCCGCAGCTTCTCGATCAGTTCGATCCCGGTGACGAAAGGCATTTGATAGTCCGTCACGACGATGTCGGGCTTCTCGCGGCATGCCAGTTCGTAAGCCTCGGCTCCATTGTTGGCGGCGACGACGTCGTATCCGTTGTTGCGCAGTTTTATGGCGACGACGTGAATGATGTGAATCTCGTCGTCCGCGATCAGCACCTTTTTGCCTGTCATGTTCATCCACTCCAATACGGGGTTTACGAATACCCTCTCCCACGAGAGGCACACCGTCGCTCGTCAGCGAGTGGCGCCCGCCATTTCAGCGGTGGCCAGAGGCAACTCGAATCCAAACGTGCTTCCGACTCCGACCTCACTGGTCACGAAGACACGACCGTTGTGCACTTTCTCGACAATTTGCCGGACCAGGTTCAGACCCAAACCGGTCCCTTTGGCTTGCTTGTTGTTGGCGCCCACCCGATAGAACTTGTCGAATACATGGTCGATCTCGTCGGCCGGGATTCCCACACCGGTGTCGGTCACTGTGACACGTGCCAATGCATCGACCTCGTTCACGTCCGTCTCGATCCGTACGCTCCCGCCGGACGGCGTGTACTTGACCGCATTGCTCAGCAGATTGACGATGACCTGACTGATCATGTCCTTATCCGCCAGGACCTGATCGTACACGATGGGGTTGCGCCCGCTAACCGTGATGCCCTTTTCCTCAGCGAACCCCTTGATCATCTGCATCTGCTGTTCGATCAGAATCGTCAGACTGACCGGTTCTTTGCGGACTTTGATCAATCCCGATTCGATCCGGGAGATGTTCAGTATGTCTTCGATCAGGCGGTTCAGGCGTTGTGCCTGACTCTGAATCACCTGATAGAACTCCTTGCGTGTCTGTTCGTCGTCGGCCTCGCCGTCCGCGAGCATCTCGGAATAGGCCGTGATGGATGCCAACGGCGTTTTCAGCTCATGCGAGACGTGGCTGACGAAGTCGTTCTTCATCTGCGCGACTTCCTTTTCGCGTGTGATGTCGTGCAGCACCGCGACCACGCCGGAGACCTTGTCCTGTTCCTGCACGCACGAGACGATCGTGTCAAACGTATGCGGACCATCCGGTTTGACGAACACCATCTCACGACGCGTGGCCTCCGTGGCACTTTGCCGGCTGCGCTGGATCAACTGGACGAAGTCCTTGCATTGCGGACCCAGGCTCCGGCCCAACGGCTGATAGCGGGCCACTTCCGGATCGAAATCGAGAAGCTGCGCCGCCGCCGTGTTGGCCATCAAGAGCCGGTCCGACTCATCCACAACCACCACCGCATCACGCAGGCTGTAGATGATCGCTTCGGTGTGTTGCTTCTGCCGGTCGGAGAGCTGAGACCGAAGACGCAGGTCCTTCAGTTCGACCTCCAGCTCGCCGATGACCCTCCGACCCTCCTGCAGGCGGTCCTGGATGCTCTCGGCGGCCCGCTCGACCGCGCGCAGATCGGTCGGCAGGGCCAAATCGCATGAAAGCTGCCGGGCGATGGACGCAACCGTCCGGGCCAGCCGATGGTAGGCCAGACCAAGGACGATCACGCCCACAGCCCCAAGGCAGCATGCGGCAAGACGCCACGCAACGAACCCGTTGCGCCACCCTACTCCGATGCCAGAATCGTACAGCCCGGTCAGGGCCGCCAAGCATAGCGAGGCCATCACCATGCCTGCGGCGGCCCAGACCAAGCGTCGTTGACGTCTCACAGCAACTCCTCCGAACCCGGCGATTCCGGGTCTTGCATTCGATCATGGAAGCACGCGTCAGCGTCTCTTCCAGTTTGTGGCCTCTTGCTGGTCGATCGCCTGTTGGACGATGCTGTCGATCCGCTCGAGCTCGGCCGGATCGGTTTCGACGACCATCCGCTCGCGAAGCCGAAGGGCTTCGAGATAGGTCGGACGCATCATCAGCGCCATCTTGACGTTGTAGGCGGCGCTGTCGATGTCACCTTCCAGGTAGTACTTGGCCGCCCTGGCGTAGGCGTCTTCGGCCAGCCGGGCGCGATCGATCGCCTGCATGCCGCGTTTGGCGCCGTCCATCTTCAGGCGGACATCATCGGCCCGATCGGCTCCACCGGTCTGCGAAGGCTCGTGGATGATATGCGGCGTCAGCATGATGATCACCTCTTCCCGCTGCGCCGTATCTTTGGTGCCCCGGAACGCTGCACCCAGAAGCGGCAGATTGCCGAGCAGCGGGACCTGCGACCGCACTGTGGTGACACCGTCGCGGAACAGGCCGCCGATGACGACCGTCTCCTTGTCCTTGACGATCACATTCGTTCGCAGTTCCGTGGTTGTTTCATCCGGGATGTTGTTCTGCTTCAACGTCCCGTCACTGTCCTTTGGATAGATGTCCATCCGGATGTAGCCATCGTTGCCGATGTACGGACGGAAGACCAGACGCGTACCGGTTTCCAGGAAGTCCACCGATTCGGTGGTGGAGGTCTGCGTCTGCGTGCTCTGGTTGACGTAGCCGATCTTCTTACCGATCAGCACCGAGCCTTCCTGTTTGTTGACGGCCAGAATCTTCGGATTGGCCAGCAGCGTGGTGTCCGTCACATCCTCCAGAGCCGTGATGATCGCCTGGACGTTGTCGGACGAGAATCCCACCGTCATGCCCTTGGTACCGGGCGTGTTGGCAAAGCCGAAGGTCTCCCAGGGTGTTCCTTGTCCGCCGACGAGGTTCGCGGGGAAGTCGCTGATGGCCACACCGCTGAGCAGATTCCAGTCGACGCCCAACTGCATTGTTTCGGTCAGCCGCACGGCCAGAATGGTCGCCTCGACCAGCACCTGCTTGGGTCGCACGTCGATCTGGCGAATGACGTGCTCGGCCTTCTCGATGTTCTCCGGATAGTCAAAGACCACAATCATGTCGTTCAGGGCCATCTTGTCGCCGCCCCCGCCACCAGAGAGAGAGCCCCCGCCGCCGGAACCGCCGGCGGAGGAGATGCTGTTTTCGGCCGCAGTGGTCGTCGTGATCTGGGCCGCGGCGCTGAGCACCGGTCGGACCAGCTTCTCAGCCTCCTGGGCCGTCGTGTAATACAGCGTGATGACTCTGAAGACCATCCGGTCCGGATCCTGTCGGATCTTCTTGTCCTCTTCCTTGGTCCGAATGTGGATCAGATTCCCTTCCGGCACGGCGACGAATTTGTCGCCCAGCATGGCGGCCAGCGCCTGCTCGAAGGTCACGTCCCGCAGTTCCGGGCAATTCAGCGGCCCGGTCACGCCGGGCGAGGGAACGATGTTCTTCTCGCAGCGCTTGGCGAGAAGCCGCAATCCGTCACGAACGTCGCTGTCTTTTCGGAACGCGATGAACTTGATCAGGTTGCCCTCGACCCAGGCCTGATCGGGTTCCATGGCGATGGTGTCTGCAGCGCTGTCCGGAGCGGCAACGTCGCCTTCGGCGCCGGCCGCCGCAGCACACCAGGTCAGCAGGGCCACGGCGAGCAGCCATCGACCCCAACACGGTTTCGCAAATGTCCTGTCATTATGCATAGCGTTACTCCTGTTCTTCCACATCCTGCTTCGTTGTACTCATTTCATTATCGTTCTAAAGCGCATCGGTTACTTTCTTACGTCAGTGGGCGGCGACAGCTTGAGCGTGTACTGTCTGTCTCCGCACCTCACAAGCACGGCGTCTTTCTGTATCTGCACTACTTCGAAGGGATAGAAGTCCGCACCGTCGCGCAGCGCGAGCGTATCCCCGACACGAATCAGCCGGTCGTTGACAAACGCCTGCGGATGGTCGCTCCACAGCACGGCCTCCAGTTCAAGTGTCTTGGCCAGTCTGGCGATCACTTCTTCAGTTCGATGGGTTTGTCCTGCCTTCACGTCTGCTTGCGGCGTCGTGCCTTGTGATCTCGATCCACTGGAGAACCGGCTCCAGTCGTTCGCGGTGAAAAAATCGCGGTGGATGCGGTCGTTTCGTCCCGGCCGGATCGGCAACTCCACGAACCGCACCGACGGTCCTTCGTCAGCCGCCTGCTCGACCTTCTGCGGCGAGGCCGGCCTGGCGTCAGCCCCTTTGGGCCTCTGTCCGACCAGAACCCGCAGCCACATCACGGCCATGATGGCGACCAAGGCAACCGCCACGCCTGTCTTCTTGCCATCTCGGATCAGATAGCCTGCCAGCCGAGTGGCTGAGCCAACGATGTGTGTCGCATTATGCATCATCGTTCACGAGATCCCACAACCTGGCGTTCGTCGACTTCTTCGTTTCCTGCGTCCTCTGGGGGCGATAGAAGATGACGGCGTCCGTCTCCATCACCACAGTGCCGGCGAACTCTCGGTCGTTGGCCAGTGTGGTTCTCTCGATCCGCACAAGCCGGTCGAGATTCTGAAGGTCCGTAAAGAAGCCGAAGATGCCGGTCAGGTTCCCCGAGCACTTCATATGCACCGGGACGCAGACCAGATCGTTCGATACGCTTTCTCGACCGAAGACGACGTCTTGATCGGACAGATCGTGTTCGGTCATGATGCGGGCGATCTGCCTCAGGAACAGCCCCAGCGCGCTTTCGTCCGGAATTTGACTCTGGGCGTTTCCGACCCGGTAGTCGATCTCCTCCAGGCGCGCCTTCAGGGCCCCGAGCACCTCGCTCTGCGATTCGGCAGTACGAATCATCTGCATCTGTCGGCTCTTCACCTCGGTTACGGACTGAAGTCGCTCACGCGACGGCAGATACCCATACAATACGAAATCGGCGAGGAAGAGCCCACCGACGGCGAGGACCCACAACTGCTGTCTTCGCAGCAACGATCTGGACCGGCTTTCGCTCATCGCTTGGGACGCTCCTCATAGTTGGCCAGATAGCACACGATTTCAAACTCCGTCACGCTGACCGCCCGCGTTCCTCTTCGCTGGCTGTCCTTCTCGGACGGTGATTCCGCTGTTGCGGCGACCTGAATCGTATTTTCGCGGAACAGCGGATGGACCTGCTGAAAGTACGGCGAATCGTCGAGACGGCAAACGAGAGCCCCGACTTCGGCGGGGTTGGTGGCAACTCCCACCAGGGCCACGCGAAATCGGACGTTGCCGAGGGAAACCGATTTCGTCGAAGGACGCGAGGCGCCGGCGATTCGCACGGCCGAACCGCCGCGATCCGTGTCCTTCGGGCCGGTCGGAAGCAGCTCCGAGAGGAACTCCACCCGGCTGAGGACCACCTGGTCGCCAATGACGTGACTGATCTCCGCCAGCACGGCCGCCACATCAATCCGCGCATCGACCCGCTGCAAGGCGACCGCGTCAGCCTGATGCACGCCGAGTTGTTTGCTGACCGCATCGTATTCGCGCAGGATGCCTTCGGCCCAATATCGTCGGTCTTCGAGTCGCGTCAACTCCGCGTTGACGCGCGCGACCCGGCGCGCGGCAATCGTGTTGTACGTTACCATGGCGAGGAAGAACGCAATCAGCACGGCGTACTGTCGTCTCATGCAGATCCGGCGACGTCGCCCTTCTCTGTGCCATTCGGGAAGAAAATCGATCTCTTTCACGATGACACCCCTTCCAGGATCGACTCCAATCCGATGTCGGTCTTCACCAACTCGGCGGTCGAGGTGCCCCATCCCTTGAGGGTGAGCCCCACGGCCAGAGCGAAGTCCGCCGTGGCACCGAGATCTTCGATTCGCGTCCCGATCTGTCCCAGGTCGAAACCACGAAACGGCTCGGCGACATCGGCCTCGATTGCCAGATGGTGTCGCATCACGTTGAGGAAGGTCTGCTCCGCGACGCCGCCGCCGGCGACGATGGCCCGCTCGACCCGCTTGCCGCGAAACGTCACGGTGTAATACCGCAGGCACAGGGCGATCTCGGCGGCCAACTGCTCGGCGGTCGCGTGCAGTGCATCGGCGACGAGCCGACGCGTCGTCGGATCGACGGCATCGGGCGACGGCATTGTACGGCGTAACGCCTGCGCATCCGCCACGGGGATGGACAGTTTCGCCGCGATATCTTCCGCGAAACGGGCCGCCCCAAACGCCATCTGCTTGACGAAACAAATCTCACCCGTGCGTCCGAGCACGACGGTAGTGTAGCGATGACCGAGGTCGAGGAACATGATGGTCCGTTCCCTGTCCTCCTGACGCCGCATCACTCTCTCGAAACTCCGGAACAAGGCGCATGGTGCCGCATCGATCCCGACCGGTCGCAGGCCGAGTCCCTCCAGCCGTCCCACATGAGTGCGAATCGTCTCATCATCGCTGGCGAACAGAATGTATTCATTCTTGACCTCGTCGCCCTGTCGGACGCTGCCGGCCGACACGTAGTGGATGGCATCGGTCCGGGGGTCCAGAGCGAATCGGTGGGCCGCCTCCTTGCGCAGCGTCTTCTCAACCTCGGCAACCTCCGTCTCCGCCACACGCAACGACGTGATCCGTAGTCTGCTTGCCGGCAGAGTCGATACGACATCGCGTCCTTTGAACGCGCCGGCCGCCATCAAACGCCGAATGGCCGGAGCCACCTCGCTCCGCCAGGTATCCTCGTCACGAGGGTCGCTCAGATTCACGGCCGCTCTTTCGGCCGCAATCACGCGCACTCCGTCGTCACAGACAGCCAACTGGACCATCTTGATCGAATGGTGTCCGATGTCCAGCCCGATGGGCAGGACCCTCTGTCGTCTTGTCATCCAATGGCCGATCTGCATATCACATCACTCAATCCGAGACGGAGATGAACCCCGTCACCGCCTCGACCGTTACCGTTCGGCTGATGCCCCCGGCCTGCAACACCACGCTGCCTCCGTTGTCCGGGCTGCCGAGCGAGTTGAACGTCACGGTATTGTCCCCACCGAAAATGGCAGTATCGATATTCACACGATCCAGCCTGCCGTCGGTTGCGAAATCGACGATATACCCATTGTCTTTCTGGGTAATCGGGTGTTTAACCACGGTGTCGCTCAGCTGGTCCTTGATCGAATAACGTTCGTTCCCCGGCTCGAACACGACCGAGTGCGGCCGGCCCGTGGTAATGGCCATGCTCTTGGCATATTCGAGGTCGGCTGCCACGATGCCTCCGGCGGCGCGGATCTGCATACTGGCCGCCGAGGAGATCAGCGGCACCGCGATCGTCGCCGCAATCCCGATGATCACGATCACGATCAGCAGTTCGATCAGCGTGAATCCACCGCCGAACCGCATCGTCTGTCCAACAGATTGTGTCTTCATATTCCTACTCATAGTTCACCCTGCCTCCGTTGTCTCTTCGGTCGGTTGGGGACCCGGCTTAACCTCCGGTTCCCGCCCAGGTGCGGCAATCGGCTGCGTCGGCACAAACAAGCCGTATCACGCCGACGCCGTCGGCTTCGCCTGCGACGCCATAGGACGCACGACCGTCATACCCGGCACATCCCACACCCAACGTCCCGAAAAACACCCCGTCGTCCACCGCTTGCGCCCCCGACGTGGCACCGTCCACAGAACGACCCTTGAAAGACCGCCCCATTCCACAGGCCCGTACACGATTCGTTTTTTTGGTGCGGGGTGCTCGGAGGCCGATAACCAAGCTGGCATTTCGGGACGAACTCATCAGGTTTCCTCTCACGGCTGCGAACGGCGAACGCTCCGGAAGAACGCTCCGGCCGCCGGACTCCAATGCTGCACCCCCGCTCCATCGCCAATCACAATCGCCGCCCGAAGCGGATCGGCAATGGCACGCACTTGTGAACCGCTGGTGGCATCAAACGTCCAGTGCCCGATCAATGACTCATCTGTCGGTGGGCCGGCGACCTCCACGGCGGTCAGGGCCCGATTGTACACACGGACGTCGTCCAGCAGGCCCTTGTAGACGTAAGTGGATGAACCGGTCCGGTCGGCCCCGATGTTCAGGTGCCCGCCACCATTCCTCGGCAACGTGTCCATGGTTCCCGTCGCCCGTTCGGTCCCATCGAGATAGGACTTCATCGTGTTTCCCTGGCGAACCACGGCAACGTGATGCCACAGCCCGTCGGTCAGTTCGCCGAGCAGGATGTCTGTGGACCACCGGGCCGTGTCGTGACCGACAATCAACTCCGTTGCCATGCTGTTAAACTGCAGGACCCAGTGGTTGCGATCCCCGGCGATGTTGGCTTTGCAGAGAATCCCCGCCCATGGCTTCTGAATGGCAGCCGGCTTGATCCAAACCGACAAGGTGTAGTCACCGGTTAGTTGCAGGCGTGTGTCGTCGTCCGGCGTCTGGACGTACTGGTTCACCCCATCGAGGGCCAAGGCCCCGCCGCCGGGCCACGTCGCGATATTCCGAAGGATGGCGCCGCTGGCATGGGCGGAGGAATCAACTGTGGCCTCGGCGATCTCGCCTTGGGCAAACAGCCCCCCGACGATGCGAACGTCCGTGTCATGTCCGATGAGAACATGGCCGTCCACGACGACGAGCCCCACGATTTGGAGGTCCGTCGCACGGTCAAGGATCAGGTTGCCCGTGACATAGGCAGCCGGCAGGTTCTTGGCGGCCGTGAGCCGCACACCATCGCCCCGAATGACCAGGTCGCCATCAACCAGGAGCATGCCGTAGATGACCGAAGGCCCCTCGACGGTCACATCGCTGCTGGATCGCCAGATGCGTTCCAGAGCGTAGTTGCCCGAGACGGACCCAGGACCGATGTTCGCGACCACGTAGTCCGGATGGCTGTAGCTCGCTGTCAGCGGCGGCCAGAGCAGCGTCAAATCACCTGTGAGCCTGGAAGCGCCTGTGATGTCGCCCACAAGGCCCGTCGCGAAGACATCGCCACCGATTGTGCCGTGGTTTGTCACACTCCCGGCCGAACGCACATCGCCGTGGACGGCCCAACGCTCGCGAACGACTACCGCCTCGTCGGTCCAGAGGGCGATGGCCGGGTCGAGGCGGAGCGTGGCTGCCAGGCGGCTCTCAGCGGTCCGCCGGCCGGTCCGCTCACGATAGGCCGTGGCGGTGGTCTCATACGTGCAGAAATCGTTCGGATTGGAGTCGTCGCGAACGATTGCGACATCGTAGAAATCCCCGCTGTCCTCGTCGAGTTGCTGACGCACTTCGCCCGTCCAGTAGACCGAAGGGACCTCCTGGGGATTCAGAAGCAGCCCGCGGGCGTGCTCCAGGCCGGAGGCGGCCAACTGGTCCATCTGCATGCGGACCGCCATATTCTGGCCGACCGCCAGCTCCGTGTCGCAGCGCGCGATAAAGCCCAGCGCCAGGATCGTGATCGCCATGATCATGCCCAACACCAGCAGCAGGGCCACGCCCCTGGGAGAAGACCGCATTGTCCGCCTTCGCCTACACATCGTCGTCCTCGCTCACGAGGCCGTCGCCGGCGTCGTTGACCAGGTGCTCGGCCGAGGCCAGCAGCGTCGCGCCGATCTGATACTGCCCGGCCGCGCCGTTCTCGATCCGCTCGAACGCAATCGCCAGGCGACGCGTCTTCCAGACGGCATCCGGCGGGTTGCCCTCCCCGTCCCAGAGACCGAATTGGACGTTCCGGCACGGCTCGACCAGCGTCACCTGCGTGTGATTGTGGCTGGACAGAAGGTTCGCCTTGGTCTGGGCCAGGGCCAGGTCGGCCAGCGAGACCTCGGCGTTGCTGCCCTCGGCGGCGTCGAACCAGCAGAGGCCGACGACGTCCCGATCGTCGCCCCGCTCGATGTACACCAGTTCGTTCACGTTGATCCGGTGGTCGCCGTTGTCGCGCTGGGTATGTACCCACAGGACCAGGTCGTTGCCGGGCGCGGCGCAGACCATGCGTGCCAGGCGGACCGATTCGGTGATGTGCAGCGTCGCCAGGCGAAGCTGGGCCTGTGCCTCGGCCGTGTCGCTGCCGGTCTGCACGCCGCTTCTCAGCGCAAAGGCCAGCGTGGCCACCGCCGACAGAACGATCCCGGTGACGACCAGCGTCACGAGCAGCTCGGCCAGCGTGAAGGCCCGCCTTCGATGTCGGATTGCCGTCTCTGGTTTCATGTCGTTCAACGCGCCGTTCGCTTTACGTCATTGCCGGATGGTCATTTGCCGATCAAACGTTGGATGGTGGCGACGGGCCGCCCCTGATACCGGACGGTCACCGTGGCCAGAATGAAGAAGTCCTGGGCCGGGTCCCACGCACACGTCGCTTCACGGCTGAAATGGGCGTACCGTGAATCACCCGGCGTGGCGCCGCCGACCTGGATCTGCCCCTCGGTTTCTTCCCAGCCGTCGTATCTCCCAACGATCTCATCGAATGGCGTGCCTGCAATCCACTCGATCAGGTCGTTGGCCAGCACCGCGCCCAGAGTGCGGTGCGCGCCCTCGGCTTGTGCGGCGGCGCCGCCCGAAAATGGCAGCAGGACGCCGGCGGCGGCTATCCCCAACAGCACCATCGCCAGCGTCGCTTCGGCCAGCGTGAAGCCCGGCCGGACCGCTGTGGTTCGTCTGGTTCGGTCAGTAGTCATAGTACGCGATTCCCGCGTCGTCGGTCCCGCTGTTGCCCGGACGGATTTCGCCCGTCTGGGCTCGGTAGATCCAGCCGTGACTGTTATCGGCCGCTGCCGGGAAGTCTTGTCCATCAGCCAGCATCTGGATCGTGGCTAACCCGTTAAACGGGTTCGTCGGCATCTTCGACAGATACGGTCCATGACCATAGCCGGGGGTTCCCCGTGCGGCCGTCTCGCCCAGGTCATTGCTCGACAGCAGCGCCTGATTGGCGAAGACATCGGCATCGAGCGCTGAGCCAGGACCGGCCGTATAACCGGGTGCTACCTCAAGGTGCTGGCTGGTGTACACCATCACGAACCGCCGAAGCATGTTCAGGTTGGTGACCATCGATCCGGCCCGAGCCGCCGTGCCGCTGTTGGCAACTGCCGGAATCACGATGGCCGCCAGGACGCCAAGCAACACCACGACGATCAAGATCTCGACCAACGTGAAGCCTCTTGTTCTACACATGGTTCTCCCTTTCTATTCGCACGGCACACCGCCGTGTCTCATGTGAACCGACGGGCACGAGACCCATCGGAGAGTTTTCTATATCTCCGTGCCTCACAACCCCGCATGGTGGGCGCTGTGGTTGGCGTAGATTTCGCCGGTCTCGGGCACATAGGCCCAGCCGGCGCCCCCTTCTATGGGGATCTCGTCCCGGCTTCGGGCCCGGACGATGGTCTCACTGCCGTTAAAGGGGTTGCGCGGAACGCGGTCGAGATAGGGACCGTAGATGTGCACGTCGTCCCGCTTGGTTCTCGGTCTGCCCGACTTGACGGTTCCATCGGCGTCGGTGCAGCAGAGCATCTGCTCGAAGCCCGGATCGAACTCGATTGCGCCTTCGGCGTTCGACATCGGCGGCAGACCGTGATGCTGGACCTTGTACAGCTCGATTTGCGAACGCAGCAACTGGAGCTGGTTGCACAGATCGTCCATCCGATTCTCGGCGATCCCGGCGCCGCTGAACCGGGGCACCACCACCGCCGCCACGATCGCCAGCACGATTACGGCGATGGCCATCTCCATCAGTGTAAAGCCCCTGCTTCTTCTCATCCCCTGCCTCCCGATTCCATACCAACGACGCCGATACATCACACATCGTTTGCGGTGTTACAAGAAAGGCTGACCGGTTGTCGGCAACGGCCTTCGCCCGGTCAGCCTTGTTGTTCGAGTCCTCATGTTCAGCCAGGCAATCTATCGATCAACCTGACCCGAACAAGATGCGCCGATCTTCTTACAGGTCCACGTGCGCTGTTCCGCCGGCAGTGGTCCCGCCATCGGCGGCATGGATTTCTCCGGTTGCCGTGTCGTAACCCCAACCGACGCTGCCGTCTGTAGTGCCCGCAGCACCAAGAGTGTCAAGATTGTTGAACGGATTCTGGGGAATTCTTTCCAGATAGGGGCCGTAGATGAAGCCATTGGCCGCATCTCGGGCCTTGCTGCCACTGGGATTCCCATCGATGTCAGTGGTCTCAGTCATCTGCGCGAGGAAATCAGTATTGACGGTGCCGGTGGACCCATCCAATAGGGCCGAACCAGGCGCTCTGTCGTTGTGCTGAACCTTGAACAGCTCGATCTGCGAGCGCATCGACTGGAGATTGCTGCACAGACTGTTCGTCTTGGCCTCAGTGCTGGCCTGGGTGAACTGCGGGACGACGATCGCGGCCAGGATGCCGAGAATGACCACGACGATCAGGATTTCCACCAACGTAAAGCCTCTTTTTGCCTTCATCTTTTTGTCCTCCTCGTTGTGCGAAAGAATAAAACGTTGTATTCGATGGATTGATGCAAGGTTGTTTCCTGTTTGCTCGATGGCCTGTATCGACCGAATCGCCAGGCCACTTGAGGTGCCGATTTCGTTCTGAGCCGCAGACCCTTTCAAAAGCCGTTCCGATGAACCCGATATTCGCGACAATTACATCCAACACGCGTTTCGTTATCACGATGGATTTCGGAGCCTTTAACTGTGCCGCCCAAAACAAGTCGGGCGGCGTTATCTGCGGCCCCTCTCAGTCCATCCAAACCATAGAAAACACCCCCCCCACGTGCAAAACGACGACGCAAAAAAAAGCGTGGGGCGAGCGTCCCCACTCGCCTTCTCCCGTGCGACTTCGCAGACCGCACAGGATGCGCCCAGTCTCTCCGGCATGCCGTAGGTCGTGCGTCCCTTCGACAAGCTCAGAGCCCGCCCTGAACACCGTTGAAGGGGCAAGCTCTCGCACGACTCCCCTGGCGAGCGGGGACGCTCGCCCTACGGCGTCACGGCGTGGCGTTAGCGGACGTGGAGATACTCCGGGGCATCGGTGATGTGGATGGTGCGGCTGTGCGGTCCGGCGTGTGACAGAGTGACGCGGATCGGGCCTGTAGCAGCGATCGCCGCTTCGATCCGGTCAGCCCATTCAATCAATACAACCGATTCCGGGTAACACAAATCGTCGAACCCGAGCATCTCGAACTCGGCGACCGAATCGAGGCGGTAGGCGTCGATATGGTACAGATCGAGTCGCCCGGCATACTCGTTGACGAGCACGAACGTCGGGCTGTTGACCTGCCGGGGGTCCGGCGCGCCGGCGCCTTCGGCAATGCCCTTGATCAGATGGGTCTTGCCGCTGCCGAGCGGCCCGACGATCGCGAAGATCTCGCCGCCCCGCAGCCGCCCGCCCAGGGCCCGGCCCAACGCCATCGTCTGTTCCGCCGAGTTGGATGTGATGGTGATTGGCGTCATAGGCACCGCGTCTTGTGTCGGGGCGGAAACCCGAAGCACGAAACTCGAAATCCGAGACAAATGCGAAATCCGAAATACGAAGGCCTGAAACGATGGGGCGGGTCACAGGTTCGTTTTGGATTGGTAGTTTTGGACATTCGGATTTGTCTCGGATTTCGTGCTTCGGATTTCGGAATGCGGGGTTCCTCGGTTCACTTCGAACTGGCGAGCTTGCCAAGCTGCGCGGGGTAGTAGTATCCCATCGTCTGCGCGACAACGCCCAGGCGATACTGACGGTCTTCGAGCAGGCAGAGGCGCCTCTGCTGCGAGGGGACCGTCGTGGTGTAGATGCGGATCTCGCCCGGCAGGCTCGTGACGATCTCTTCACGATGGTCGCCGAGGCAGTCCATCACGGCGATCACGCGGCCCTCGACCGTTCCCAGCGTCGGGCCGTTCCATTTGCGGATGTCACGCCCGAAGATCACCTCTTTCTGCGGGTCGTCGTCCCACCACAGCGGCCGGGGCGAGAGCGGCAGCTCCCCGTCGGCCTCGATCAACTCGCCGCTGGCACTGTAGAGCCATCGCTTTGGATGGTCGCGTTCACCCGCCAGCACCTCCATGCCGGGGTGCTCGGCGAGCACGTCGGCGGCCATGCCCTGGCCGTGCAGGTGAAACGTCGGCTCTTTGTGTCCCCACAGCTTGCGGCCCGTCCGGGCATCGACCACGCACATCCCGTCGGCCTTCTGTCGCGATTCGAAGCCGTAGTAGATCTCCAGGCCCGGATTGGACGGATCGATGTCGCCGACGTGGCAGATATCCGGATGGCCCATCTCGAGCGACCAGAGCCCCTTGCCCCGCCCATCGAGCACGGCCGCGCCGATGACCAGCTCATCGCGTCCGTCGCCGGTCACGTCGGCCGTGATCAAGCCGTGCGAGCCCTGGCCCGCGTACCGGCGCTCTTCCTGGGTTGAGTCCCAGTACCAGAGGGTCTTGAAGTCCTTGTCCAGCGCCTGCGTCTTGATCAGGTTGTACGTGCCCCGCTGCATGATGATGGAAGGCGTCTTGCCGTCGAGATAGGCGACGGCAAGGAAATTGCGGCAGTAATAGTTGTAGTTCGGGTATCCATCCCGGCTGAGCCAGTCGGTCTTCGCCACGATGCGGCCGGTCTCGCCGTCGAGCTTGACCAGCCACTCGGGGCCCGTCTGCACGAGGCCCTTCTCGTCGCGCGGATCGCCCTCGCCCGCTTTGCAGTAGACCTCGGCCTTGCCGTCGCCGTCCACGTCGTAGACGACCCAGGGCGAGTACCAGATGCCCGCCTCGATCGACCAGCCCATGTCATGGCGCCACAGCATCGTGCCGTCGAGGCGATAGGCTTCGATCTTGTACGTGGTGGTGCTGGGCTTCCAGTAGCCCGGCTGCTGATACGGGTCGGTGTTGAAGTTCGGTTGCTTGATGAGGAATTCGAGCGCGCCGTCACCGGTCAGGTCGCCGACGCCCACCTTCTGAAAATCGTAATCGCCCGCCAGCGGGATGCGGAGATAGGGGCGCGAGTCCTGCTTGACCGTGGCGTGCGTCGTTTCCGTGACGGCTGCATCGCCCGCCGGATGGACGCGCAGCTCGTACCGGCGTACGGCCCCATCCGAGCCCCAGACGCCTTTGTCGACGAAGTTCGCCAATCGGTACGGCGACGCGGTCAGCACAACGTCGGCCCCCGAGCCCTCCCGGCGCACGAGCGTGAAGCGCGTCTCGTCCGTGTCGCGGGCCAGCAGCCGCCAACTGAGAAAGACCGAGCCATCCTCGCGCGGCACCGCCACCAATCCTCGGTCCAGACGCACGGCCCCCCTGCCGACCAGGCAGGACATCAGGACAGTCAGTATGACGACAACGACTCGCGGTGTCCTTCGTGTCCGCATCATGTCGGTCTCTCCATTCTGAGGGTTCACTCTGGCTCGTTCAAATGGTCGTATCCGCCGGGAGTCAACTCGGCCGTCCGTCCGTCAGGCATTCGGATCTGCATTCCGCCGCCTTCGACGATCCGGCCGATCCGCGCGATCGGCGTCGCGTCGTCCCACGTCTGCGACAGGCGCGTCCACGGCTCGGCTGCCAGTGTGAAGAGCAATTCAAAGTCCTCGCCGTCGTGCAGCGCCGCCGCCAGCGGATCGGCCAGCGTCCGGGCATCGTCGGAGATGGGAATGCTCGCCGCGTCGAGGATCGCGCCGACGCCGCTCTGTTCGCAGATGCGATTGAGGTCGGTGCTCAGGCCGTCGCTGATGTCCATCATGGCGTTGAGAGTCACCGACTGCGCGAGCTTGAGCGCCTCGCGGACGCGCGGCTCAAACGCCAGGTGCTTTCGCAGCAGCGAGCCGCCGAGCGAGCCGGTCACACAGACGGCGTCGCCGGGCTTCGCGCCGTTTCGTCTCACCGGTGCGTTCGCCGCCCGCCGGCTCAGCATCGTGACGTTGACGGCAAAGGGGTGGCTCTGCCTCCACGACGTGATGTCCCCCCCGATGAGCGGGCAATCGTACTTCTCGGCCGCGACAGCGATCCCGGCGTGGAGCTGCTTGAGCCGGGCCTGCCCGAAACCGGGCGGCAGCGCCACCGCCACCACCGCCGCCAGCGGCACCGTGGCCATCGCGGCACAATCGCTCAGACTGGCGGCCATGGCCTTGTAGCCGACCTGTTCGAGCGTCGCCGTCGTCAAGTCGAAGTGCGAGCCGTCGAGCAGCATGTCGGTAGTGATCAGGACCGACGCCGCATCACCCAGTCGCACCTCGGCCATGTCGTCCCCGATGCCGATGGGAAACAGCGATGGATCGATGCGGCTCTGCTGACGGAACCACGCGGTGATGTCGTCTTCGTGCGGTCTCATCGCTCGGCGAGATGCTTCTTCCAATAGGCGATGCGTTCCTTGACCTGTTCGGGCCCGGCGGCGCCGGCCGACGCGTAACGCTGCACCACGTGGCGAGCGCCAAGATAGTCGTACACGTCGGCGTCGATCTGCGGCGCGTGCTCTTTGAACGTCTCCAGCGGCACCTCCGACAGCGAACGTCCTTCCTTCTCGCACAGCGACACGAGCGCCCCGACGACGCCGTGGGCCGCCCGGAAGGGCACGCCCTTGCCCACCAGGTACTCGGCCAGCGCCGTGGCATCCAGGAAGCCGGCGTCCAGGCCGGCGGCGATCTTAACCGTCTTGAACTGCGTGTGGGCGACCACTGCGCGGGCCATCTCCAGCGAGGCACGAACGGTATCGGCGGCGGCGAACAGGTGGATTTTGTCCTCCTGCAAGTCACGGTTGTAGCCGGACGGCTGGCCCTTGAGGATCGTCAGCATCCCGATCAGGGCGCCGTACAGCGAGCCGGTTTTGCCCCGCATCAGTTCGAGCACGTCGGGGTTGCGCTTCTGCGGCATCATGCTCGACGACGTGCAGAAGGCGTCGTCGATGCGAATGAAGTCGAACTCGTTCGAGGAGAAAAGAACCCAGTCCTCGGCGAACCTCGACAGATGCGCGCCGATCAGGGCGCAATCGAAGACGAACTCGGCGCAGAAATCGCGGTCGCTGATCGCGTCGATGCTGCTGTGGGCGATGCCGGCAAAGGCCAACTGGCAGGCCGTACTGAGCCGGTCGATGGCCAGCGTCGAGCCGGCGACCGCCCCGCTGCCCAACGGCGAGACGTTCAGCAGATTGCGGCAGTTGGTCAGGCGGATGAAGTCGCGGTCGAGCTGCTCGACGAAGCTCAGCAGGTAGGCGCCGATGACGATGGGCTGGGCCCGTTGCAGGTGGGTGTAGGCGGGCATCAGGTCGTCGTCGTGCTTACCGGCCAGTTGGACGAAGGCCTTCTGGAGCTGGACGATGGCGGCCTGCTGGCCCTCGATCTCGTCGCGCAGCCACAGGCGGACGTCGGTGGCCACCTGATCGTTGCGGCTGCGGGCGGTGTGGAGCTTCTTGCCCGGCTCGCCGATCTTCTCGATGAGGGCTGCCTCGATGGCCATGTGGACGTCTTCATGGGCCTTGTTGAAAGAGAACCGCCCGGCTTCGATCTGTTCGCTGATTTCAATCAGGCCGGTCTTGATTGCCTTCAATTCGGCATGTGTGATGAGTTTCCGCTCGGCCAGCATCGTGGCGTGTGCGATGGAGCCGACGATGTCGTACTTGTAGAGCCGCGTGTCATACGACAGCGACTCGACGTAGTTGACCGTCAGCTCGTCGGGGCCGGCGGCCAGCCGCTTCTCCCAGCTCCGCTGCTTTTCTGTCATCGTAGTGGCTCCAACAAGGTATGTCCGGAGCATGCCGGACTCATTCACTCTGCATATCGAGGCGCGCCACCATTCTGCACGGCTATGCCTCCCGTCTGTGATCCGGACCTCTTCTTGGCATCGGCCGGCCGACCTATGACCACAAGAGTGCCGATACGCCCTGAACCCGGAGAACGCCACGATAGCGTACCCCCCCCTTGAGCGTCAATCAAAACCCCCGCGTGTCTGTCAGCCGGGGGGTATGCCCGAATTGAATGGTACGCCTGACGCCGATTTGCCGAACGGTTGGCCGGGGAAGAACCGACAGGTGTGTAGGCGAATGCCCTCATGGCGTTTCGAGCATTTTCCCTATGGCCATCGTCGGAAAACGCGCTATCGTAGCAGGATGCCGGTGTCGCAGGTGTGGGACGGGCCGGCAGATGCACAAAAGATCGCCGAAGATGATGCGTGTCGGGACGCACAAAAAAGTGGGACGGACCGGATGATCGATCTGAAGGAGCGAGCGTACACGAGGGCGGGTCCTGGGGGCAGCGGATGCCGTCCTATCTTTTACGCCGACGGCGATGTCACGAGCACAGACGCCGTACGGGGGGCGCTTGACCGTGCGGGCGCTCCAGTAGCGTGCTTCTCTGTCTGCGAGGAGTGTCTTGCGTCGATACGCGGTGGTGGGTGTCGCCTGCTCGTTGCCAATGTTTCTGAGCCGGCAACTGAGGGGATCGATCTGCTGACCAAGGCGAAAGGCGTCGCGCCTTGGCTGCCCGTCATCGTGCTTGTGGAACCCGGGCAAATCGAGACAGCCGTCCGGGCGATGAAGGCCGGCGCCATCGATTGCATCGAGAAGCCGCCTCTGGCGGCCCGCCTGCTCTCGGCGGTGGAACAGGCCCTGCACTGCACGGCCACCCACCTGCCGCTGAAGCCCCTGACCGAGGTGGAGCAGAATGTGCTTCATCTGATCCTGCAGGGCAGAACCAACGGACAGATCGCCATGGCTCTTCACCGATCCAGACGGACCGTGGAAGTCCATCGGGGCGATATCATGAGGAAGCTGGGTGCCCGCCACATTGTCGACCTCGTCCGCAACGCCACCCTGGCGGGTCTGGGTCGCTGACTGGTTCGCGGATTTCGGCCTCTGCGGATGTGCGACACGGCCCTTCGCCATATCGTCGAGTCTGTGTCCCGATCCCCGGTCTTCCGATCCGTGTCACCATTGAGCCTTTCCCATCGCACACGTCGACCGGCGAATAGGTCTCGCATCTCGACCAAAGATCGGATAGGGTTCGTGGGACGATTCGGAGGTGGGCACGGGCCGTCTGAGACGGTCGGAGCCCGGCACGCAGCCTTTTTCTGTCATGGAGGCAGGCATCATGCGACAGAGAGCTTTGTCCTCGCTTTGCAGAACTTGCATTGCATTGTTCGTGGCGGTCATCGTTTCCGAGCCCAACCTTGCCTCAGCGAGCGATGGACGCATTCGGCCCTACGAAGGCAATCCGCGCTATTGGCAATACCGGGGTCGGCCCGTGCTGCTGCTCGGCGGCAGCAAAGACGACAACCTGTTCCAGATCCCCGACCTGAAGCAGCATCTCGACGAGATGGCCTCGGTGGGCGCGAACTACATCCGCAATACGATGAGCGACCGGTCGGACCATGGGTTCGAGGTTCATCCGTTCGCGCAGCGCGCCGATGGACGGTTCGATCTCGACCGCTGGAACGATGAGTACTGGCAGCGATTCGAGAATATGCTTGCATGGACCGCCGAGCGCGACATCATCGTGCAGATCGAGCTCTGGGACAAGTGGGACATGCACGCCGAAATATGGATTGGCAATCCGTGGAACCCCGCCAACAACGTCAACTACACATACGACGAGACGGCTCTGGCGGCTGCTTATGCCCGGCCGACATACCGAGACGGCACGTCTCACGGAAAGCCCCACGACTTCTTCCTGACGGTCCCTGCGTTGAATGATGACCGCATCCTCCTGTCCTATCAGCGGCGCTTTGTGGACAAGGTCCTCTCCTACAGCCTCCGTTGCGACCACGTGCTCTACTGCGTCAGCAATGAGATCCACCCGCAGTACCCGCCGCAGTGGGGATGGTACTGGGCGGACTATCTCCGCCAGCAGGCTTCGGCCGCCGACCGCGAGATCGAAGTAGCCGAGATGTACTGGGCACTGGACCTGAAAGCCGAACAGCACCGCGCGTCTCTGGACCATCCGGACGTCTACAGCTTTTTCGAGGCCTCACAAAACAGCGGCACCCTCGACCCGGAGGAGAACTGGCAGAACCTGCAGTTTGTGTACCGGCATCTGGGTTTTCGACCGCGTCCCATCAACAACACGAAGATATACGGCGCCGACGGCGGATCGGCCTGGGCGGGCACGACACGCAATGCGCAGGAGAAGTTCTGGCGGAACATCATCGGTGGGTCGGCTTCCAGCCGGTTCCACCGTCCTGCCACCGGCCTGGGGCTCAGCGAGGCCGCCCGCGTGCACATCAAGAGTCTGCGCATGCTGACCGATGCGATGCAGGTCTTCACCTGCGAACCGCGAAACGATCTTCTCGTCGACCGCTCAGCGAACGAGGCCTACTGTCTTGCTGAGTTGGGCCGCCAGTATGCCGTCTACTTCCCGGACGGGGGCGAAGTGATGCTGGACATTTCGGCCGCCCGGGGATCGCTGCAAATGCGTTGGCTGGACATCGCCCGGAGTGTTTGGCGACCGTCACAAGCGGTTGCCGCCGGCGGAAAGGTGGAATTGAAGGCACCCGGCCGAGGCCACTGGGCGGTCATGCTCCAATCGGCGCCCGATGCCGATGAGGTGCATGGCAAGGGCCGCGTTCGCCCTTGGTCGGAGAACCCGCACTATCTGGCGTGGGGTGATACGCCCGTGTTTCCGCTGGGTGCGACCGGCTATCATAGTTGGACGCCCATCAGCCGGCCGGGGACCATGGACTTCCGGCAACAGTTGGATCGCCTCGCCGCTGTGGTCGCCGAGATCGGTAGCCCCCACGTCTGCGGATTCGTCCGGTGCCTTCCCTACGATCCAATGAATCACATGCACGATGGCGCTGTGAAGGAGGTGTTGCAGCCGTGGTCGAGGCATGCCGACGGCCGGTATGATCTGGAGCGGTTCGAGCCGGCGTGGGAGGAACGCCTGCGGGCCTTTCTGTCGGCGGCATTCGATCACCGCATCGTGGTCTCGCTGGAGATTTGGGACGACTGGTCGATCACGCGAGGACCGGGTGGGGCCTACGATCCCGGAGTAGGTGCCGCATGGAACGCCCATCCGTTCAACCCTCGCAACAACGTCAACTATGATGAGGGCATGCTGCCGGCCACCACAAGCGTCTGTGACGCCCCCTTCTACAGCACCATTCCTTCCCGCCGCAGCATTCAACCCGTCCTCGACCTTCAGAGACGCTATGTGGACCATCTGCTTGCCATTGCTTCGGATTACCCCAACGTTCTTATCAGCATCGCCAACGAAAGCCGGGCCCATCTGGAGTGGAGCCGATTCTGGGCTGAATACGTTCGGCAGCGGGTCCCCACAGGCACGATGATCGGTGAGATGCCCTCGACCAATCGCAAGGACGGGGGCGGCGAATGCGAACCCAGTTTCAGCCCGCTGACGCTCTGCACGGACAGCCGGTACGACTACGTGGACATCTCACAAGGCGTCTCCGGCCACGAGTTTGGCAATCCCCGCGAGCAGGCGATTGGAGGCGGGCGGCGCATCCTGGAGTATCGCCGGGCGATGGCCGAAGTGGGGACACGTCGGCCGCTGATTGTCTCCAAGGACTACACACGCGGCCCCGACGGCGGGGACATAGTACTGTGGGGCCGTTTTGTCGGTGGCGCCGCAGCCGCGAGATTCCACCGCTTGGCGGGCGATCACCCGGAGTCGGTCAGCCGGTTCCAACATGAAGCGATTGCCCGCTTGGGACGATTCATCGCCCAGGTGCCGTTTTGGCGGATGCATCCTGAGCCGGGCCTCGTGGCCAGGCTTCCAGCCGGCGCCGGCGTCAACGTTCTGGGCGAGTCGGGCGTCCACTATGCCATTCAGTTGATCGGCGGCGACGATCGCGACAGCCTCGACGTGAACCTGCCGTCCGGCACGTGGGCGATCCAGTGGATCGATCCGGCCACCGGAAAAGAACTGGCCCGCTCCGAGGCAGATGCTGGTTCGACAGGCTTGAGGCTGGGTGTTCCCGCCGGATCCGATCACCGCATTGTCTATCTGGTGGCACAGCCGAGGTGAGCGATGCCGTCGGACCGCAAACCCCGCGGTCGGGTCGCGGCTCTGTTGTCGTCCTCCGGAAGGCCCCTTGCGAAATCCTGTCTCTTTGTGTATTGTCGCGGCCTATGACAGCAAAACTGATTCGAATTGATGGTTCTGAAGCCGATATGGAACACCTCGCCGCAGCGGCCGAAGTGGTGGACGCCGGGGGCTTGGTTGCCTTTCCGACAGAGACTGTCTATGGCATCGCCTGCCGGGCGACGCTGGACGCTGTCGCGCGTCTGGACAGCCTCAAGGGCAGAGACGCCGACAAGCACTACACGCTGCACATCGGCCGCAATGACGCCTATCGCGTGTACGTCCCCAAGACCGACCGCCGTGTGGAGAACCTGATCGGCCGCGCGTGGCCAGGGCCCCTGACCCTCGTTTTTGGACTTCACCCGGTCGAACTGAGCCGGCAGAAGGGTCAAGTCGGCGCTGATGCATTCGATATCCTGTACAAGGACGGCTCCATCGGTATCCGCTGTCCACAGCATCCGGCGGCGGCGATGCTGCTGCAACTGACGCGCCACCCGGTAGTTGCGCCCAGCGCCAACCTGGGCGGTCACGACCCGGCCACGGAAGCCGACGAGGTTCTCGACCAGTTGGGCGACCAGGTGGACGTCATTCTCGACGGCGGTCCGTGCCGATACAGACGGAGCAGCACGGTGGCCAGAGTCGGCCGTCATGGCGTGGAGGTGCTGCGCGAGGGTGTCTACTCCGAGATGGATCTACGGTCGATGGCGAATATGACGTTCTTGTTTGTCTGCACGGGAAACACCTGCCGTAGTGCCATGGCCGAAGGGCTCTTCAAGACGCAACTGGCGAAAAAACTGGGATGCGGCGTTGACGAACTGGAGCGGAACGGTTACAAGGTGATCTCAGCGGGCATTATGAATATGGTTGGTGTTCCGGCGAGCAAGGGGGCTGTTTCGGCCTGTCGCCTGAAGGGAGTTGACATAACGAACCACACGAGCCGGCATTTGACCCGTTCCTTGGTCGAGGCAAGCGATGTCGTTTTCGGTATGACGTGGGCCCACTGCGAGGAGGTTCGCTCGCTTTCTTCCGACGGCGGTACAAAGTGTTCCCTGTTGGCGAACGACGTCGAGATCCCCGACCCGGTCGGGCAACCGCAGGAGTGCTTTGACAGGTGTGCTGACATCATTGAAGCGGCCATAACGGCGCGAATAGGTGAACTCGACATATGAAGGTAGCAGTCGGAAGCGACCATCGTGGCTTTGACGCCAAGCAGCAGACAAAAGCCATCGTCACCCAGATGGGGCATGAGTGCATCGATTTCGGGACCGACGGTACACATCCCGTGGACTATCCGGATCTGGCCTATATCGTCTCGAAGGCCGTCTCGGAGGGCCAGGCCGACCGCGCGATTCTGATCTGTGCTACCGGTCTGGGTATGAGCATCGCGGCCAACAAGGTCAAGGGAATTCGGGCGGCGCTGTGCCATGATGAGCTCAGCGCCCAGATCTCCCGCGATCATAACGACACAAACGTTCTATGCCTCTCCGGTGACCAGATCGGAGAGGTTCTCCTGCGGAAGATCGTCGAGGCCTGGCTCAGCACCGAATTCAGCGGCGGACGGCACCAACGACGGGTCGGGAAGATCATCGCAATTGAGGAAGGACGCGACCCCAGGGAGCTCAACAACACCTGACCGCCGCGCCAGCGGAACCGACGATCTGGTGCACAGAGAGATTCACCCTGCGCGATGAGGGGGTACGACAGGCTGTGCCTCCGGAGAGGCGGTCGCTGAGATTTGTGCCTTCGTCCGGGCCGCACCGCGGGACAACTGCATGGCACAGATCCCGTCCAATTCGTGGAGCGTCCGCTCCAATTTCTCGCGGTATTGCGTGCGTTCGGCTGGCGTGATGCCCTTGGGAACCTCAATGGGCTCTCCGAAGGCCACGTGGACGCGGCCGAATGGTTTGACGATGACGAATCGATCCCAGCTCCTGAGCAGGCGCTTGCTCGTGGCATCGTAGCTTACCGGAATGATCCGCGCCCCGGTAATCTGAGCCAGTTTCACAATCCCTTCGTTTACATGGAAAGCCGGACCTCTCGGCCCGTCCGGCGTGATGGCAATGTTGCGCCCCTCGGCGATCTTCTCCGCCAATCGGCGGACGGCCCTCTGACCTCCTCGGCTGGTCGATCCTCTGACGGCGTCCTGCTGCAGTTTGCGGACGAGAGCAGCCCCGTAATCCCCATCGCGACTGAGGCTGACGAGCATGGCGACCTTACGCTGTCGCGCGTGCCGGACATAGAAGTAGACCAGATAGAACAGACGACTGTGCCAGAAGGCGAAGATGTTGCCCCCCTGCTCAACGTGCTCGTGGAAGATGTGTTCCCCCGTGACCGTCAGCCGATTGCTGCCGCATACACACCGCAGCAGGACGTTGAACGAGGACGCGAAGACGACGGTCAGGACTTTGTGCACCGACAGCTCCACGCGGGACCACCCATGCGCGGCTCGCGCGATCCGGTATAACGATCCCACGACCTGCATTCTCGCCGTCGGCGCGACCTCCCGGCCGCTGTCTTCCACATGCATTCCCGGGTCTCCCGGCCTTCGTCACAGGCCAAACGCCTGTGAAACCATGTCCGTGCGACAGGTCCGTCGGCTACCCGCACCGGAGCATGCCGGGAACCCCACACGCACCACCGATGTCGCAGCCGGCCCCGCATCAGGCCGCCCGATGTATCTGAGGGATCAAGCTCACTCGAGCTTCTGCTGCAATTGCTCGAGAACGGAACGAATCGCCACGATCTGGCTCTGCAGCTCCGTCATCTGCTGCGCCTGTACCTTCAACTTGTTGCCCAACTGCTCGATCTTTACCTGCGCTGCCTTGGCATCCGTCACCGCCGCATCACGTGCCTTGCTCAGGGAGGCCACTTGCCTTTCGAGAAGCCCCCGTGTGTCCACGAGGTTCTCGACCATCACCTGAAGCTCATCACGCGACTTCATCAAGTCGCCAACTCTCTGCTGAAGCTGGCCTTTGTCCTCACCCAGGTCGTCGATCTTCTTCTGCAAAGCGATTCGGGCCGCGGCCAACTCATCCACCTTCGTGTTGAGCTGGTCGCGAGAGACGATCAACTCCTTCACTTGGCGCTGCAGTCTGTCCCGGGCCTCCGACGTACCCGCCAGATTGGATTCCGCCTCATCGAGCGAACTTTCGAGCTTCTCGATATCCTGCCGAAGGGCATCTCTCTGGGCCGTCGTCTCCTTGAGATTGGCCTTGAGTTCGTCGAGCTGTCCCTTCAGTTCCGAGTTCTCCGTGGTCGTGCCGTTGCAGCCGCACAGAACCAGAAGACCGATCAGCGTACCGACCCAGACAACCACACGTTTACTTTTCATCATTTCGCTCCTCCTGCACTCGGCTTGAACCGAGGCGTATGCAGACCAAGTCTTTCCGCCACCACGGGCCAGACTCAATCGCCCGGATCCACCCTCAGGTCCTGCGTTTTGCTGCGATCCGTCAACAGCGCGAGGATATCCCACTGGCGCCCCCCGGTCAAGCGTTTTCTTGTCGGCACGGACAATTCAGAGGACACGGTGTGGTTTCTCCTCGCTCAGCAGGGCAGCCGTCTGGTCGGTGGGACCGCCCCGCAGCCCCTTGGAGAGCAAGAAATGGGGAAGACTCGGAGGAGGGCCGATGCCGTTGCCGGCCTATACCCTGGCGGTCGATGAATCGCGTTTGGCGCCAGTGGGTCGGGCTGTTGCGAGAATTCGTGAGCCGCGATCCGTGATTCGAGGGCTCTCGGCGGTGGCTCGGCTGCCCAGCGAACGCCACTTTCGGTAGCGGCTTTCCACCAACGCATCGATGGGCATGCGATGCAATTGGGCGAGCGTCTTGGCCACGTATGTCTCGACGTTGTAGACGGTGTCGTGCACGTTGCGATGGGCCCCACCGACCGGCTCCGGAATGATGGCGTCAACCAGGCCGAGCCGGTATAAGTCTTTGCTCGTCAGTTTGAGAGCCTCGGCGGCCTCCGGCGCCCGGGACCCGTCGCGCCACAGAATGGCGGCACACCCTTCCGGAGAGATGACAGAGTAGTAGGAGAACTCGAGCATCGCGAGCCGATCTCCAACGGCGATGCCCAATGCTCCACCCGACCCTCCTTCACCGATGCAAATCGAAATGATGGGGACCCTCAGGCGCGACATCTCACTCAGATTCAGCGCGATTGCCTGGGCTTGGCCGCGTTCCTCAGCGCCTACCCCGGGATAAGCCCCCGGCGTGTCGATCAGGGTCACGATCGGCAGGCCATATTTCTCCGCGAACCGCATCTTGGCCAATGCCTTGCGGTAGCCTTCCGGGTTTGGGCAACCGAAATTGCACACGATCTTCTCTTTGGTGCTCTTGCCCTTGTCCTGTCCGACGATCAAGACCTTATTGCGGGCGATCTGCCCGATGCCGGTGATGATCGCGCGGTCGTCGCCGAAAAGCCTGTCCCCGTGCAGCTCGCAGAAGTCCTTGACCATCAGGTTGAGATAGTCGCTCAAGATCGGCCGCTGTGGGTGCCGGGCAACCTGGACCGTTTGCCAGGCGCTGAGACTGGAGTAAGTGCGCTTCAACTCGAGAATGCGGTCCTTCTCGATGCGCCGGATCTCGACGGAGTAATCGATTCCCTTCCTGGCGCCGAGCTTGCGCAGCTCATCGGCCTGTCGTTCCAGATCGGCCACCTTCTGCTCGAAATCGAGGTAGCCTCCATTGTTCGGTCTATTGTTTTCGCGTGCCATACCGTCGTTCGGCTAGTCCTGTCACCACCGCCCCATACGCCTGTCACACACCGGTGGGTTCATAAAAAAAACGCCCCACGCCTCAGGCGGGGACTTCAAATCATTTGCCAGATCCGTTAGCTCGGTTTCAAGGAGGCGATGCTAACATTTTGCAGGGGCAAAGCAAAGAAAAAAATTGACAGGCCCGCAGGTTCGCTATACCCTTGGACGTCAGCCGGGTTCCATCCTTCAAACATAAGGTCTTTTCCGTGAAAGACTTACAATGTATTTGCGTCATAGGCCTTGGTCTCCTGGGCGGTTCGATATCCTCGGCGGTTCGTCAGCGTCTGCCGGGTGTCTCGGTTGTCGGCTACAGCCATCGGCCTGCTACACGGGCCAGGGCCCGTGCCTTGGCCATAGCCGGCGAAATCGCCGACGATCTTCCAGCCGCCGTCTCCAATGCCGACCTGGTCATTCTGGCGACGCCCATCTTCACCTTCGAACGGTATTTCGCCGAGATCAATGGCCTGGTTCGATCCAACTGCATTGTCACCGACGTCGGATCGACCAAGGTGCTTCCGCATCGCTGGGCTTCCGAACAACTGACCAAAGGGGCTATCTACATCGGTTCGCATCCGATCGCCGGTTCGGAACAGAGAGGGGTGGAGTTCGCCCGGGACGATCTGTTCGTCGACGCCCGCTGCATCCTGACTGTAACGGAAGCGACGAATTGTCAGCCCGTCAGAGCGTTGAAGCGATTCTGGTCGGCCCTCGGTTGTTTCATCGAGACGATGACTCCAACCGAGCACGATCGTGTTCTGGCCAACGTCAGCCACCTGCCCCACGTGATCGCGGCCGGATTGGTCAACGCCAGCGACCCAGTCGACATGAAGTCCGCTGGCAAGGGTTTTCTCGATAGCACGAGAATCGCCTCCGGCCCCGCCAACGTCTGGACCGATGTCCTCCTGGCCAACACCGACAACCTCGTCGAGGGAATCGACCGCGTCGTCACCGAGCTTGCAGCCATCAAGCAGGCGCTGAAGGCCGAGGACAGGCAGGCCATCGAGGCCTTCCTCGATGGGGCCCGCAAGAAGCGGGCCGCCCTGGTCAAATACAAAATCAGGAAGAAGGAACTACTGTGAAGCAATGGCGTTTCGAGGTGTTCAATCGGGCCGGCTTTTCGGATGTGCATGGCAACGGAGTGCTGGAGGACATTCGCGAGCTCGGCATCGCCTCGATCGAGGCGGTGCAGTCGGCCAAGGTGTTTCTCATTGAGGCGGATTTCGATTCGGCTTTCGCCGACCGCGTGGCCAGAGAGTTGCTCAGCGATCCGGTCTGCGAAGAGTATTACGTCGGGCGCAGCAGCGCTCCGGCCGGCTTGGCCCGCGCCACGCTGATCGAAGTTCATCTCAAGAGTGGCGTCACCGACCCGGTGGCCGAGTCGGTGATGACGGCCATCTCCGACATGGGCGTTCCCGGAGCGCACGTCCGAACGGCCCGCAAGTACGTCCTGCTCGGCGAGGTCCGTCCCGCCCAGATCGAGACGATCGCCAAGCGGGTCCTGGCCAATGACTGCATCGAGGACGTGGTCGTCGGCGATGAAGCCGAACCGCCCAGCCCACACCTGAGCCCTTATGAGCTGAACATCACGTACTGGCCCATCCGCGACCTGGATGACGCCGGATTGGAGGCCCTCAGCAAGGGACGGGACCTGTTCCTGAACCTCACCGAGATGAAGGCCATTCAGGCCTACTTTCGCCGCTTGGAGAGAGAGCCAACCGACATCGAGCTGGAGAGCCTGGCCCAGACCTGGAGCGAACACTGCGTTCACAAGACGCTGCGCAGCGCCGTCGAATTGACGATGGACGGCCAGACCATCCACTTCGACAACCTGCTCAAAGAGACCGTCTTCAAGGCCACGCAGGACCTCGACAAGGACTGGTGCATCTCGGTCTTCGCCGACAACGCGGGCGTGGTGGACTTTGACGAGGAATCGGCGGTCTGCTTTAAGGTCGAGACGCATAATCATCCGTCCGCACTCGATCCCTACGGCGGGGCCGCCACGGGCATCGGCGGCGTTATCCGCGACCCGATGGGCACGGGCATGGGGGCCCGCCCGATCGCCAACACGGACATCTTCTGCTTCGGCGAGCCCGACATGCCTCTCGGCGAGGTCCCCAAAGGCGTCCTGCACCCGCGACGGATCATGAAGGGCGTCGTTGCGGGCGTGCGCGATTACGGCAACCGCATGGGCATTCCCACCGTCAACGGCGCGATCTACTTCGACGACCGTTATCTGGGCAACCCATTGGTCTTCTGCGGCAACATCGGCCTGATGGACAAGGACAAGGCGTTCAAGCACCCGCAGAGCGGCAACCTGATCGTCGTGGTCGGCGGGCGGACCGGACGCGACGGCATTCACGGGGCCACCTTCTCCAGCGGCGAAATGACGCACGAGCACGAGACGGTCTTCTCGCACGCCGTGCAGATCGGCAACGCCATCACCGAGAAGAAAATGCTCGACGTCCTCCTACAGGCCAACGAAGCCGGCCTCTATGAAGCAATCACCGACTGCGGTGCCGGCGGACTGAGCAGCGCCGTCGGCGAGATGGGCGCCGAACTCGGCGCCGAAGTCGATCTTGATACCGTCCCGCTCAAGTACACGGGCCTCAGCTATACCGAGATCTGGATCAGCGAGGCGCAGGAGCGGATGGTCATCGCCGTCAAGCCGGAGAACCGTGAGGCCATCCTGAAGATCTTCGAGAGCGAGAACGTCGATGCGACCGTCATCGGCCGCTTCACGAACGACCGCAAGCTGCGTTTGCGCTACAATGGCCAGCAGGTGGCCGAGTTGGACATGGACTTCCTCCACGACGGCGTGCCGAAGTACAGCCGCAAGGCGGTCTGGGCTGCGCCGACCCTGAGCGAGCCGGCCGAGGCCGAGAAGGACAACTACAACGACGAGCTGCTGGGCGTCCTGTCCTCGTACAACGTCGCCAGCAAGGAGTGGGTCATCCGCCAGTACGACCACGAGGTGCAAGGCGGCTCGGTCGTCAAGCCGCTCGTGGGCATCGCGAACGACGGCCCCGGCGACGCGGCGGTGATCCAGCCGAAGCCGACCAGCTCTCGCGGCCTGGCGATCAGTTGCGGCATGAACCCGCTCTACGGCGACATCGACCCGTACTGGATGGCCCTGGCGGGGATCGACGAGGCCGTTCGAAACCTCATCTGTGTCGGCGGTCGAGTGGACCGCATCGCCCTGCTCGACAACTTCTGCTGGGGCAACTGCACACATCCGCGGACGTTCGGCACCCTCGTCCGGGCGGCGCAGGCCTGCTACGACGGCGCGATGGCCTACGGCGCCCCGTTCATCTCCGGAAAGGACTCGCTCAACAACGAGTTCGCCTGCGAGGATGGCACGACCATCCGCATCCCGCCGACGCTGCTGATCAGCGCCATGTCGATCGTCGACGACGTCGAACGATGCGTCACGATGGACGCCAAGAGGCCGGGCAACCTGCTGTTCGTCGTCGGACGGACCGGCAACGAGCTGGGCGGGTCGCACTACCACAAGCTACGGGGCCAGCTCGGCGCCAACGTGCCGAAACTGGACCTCGAACTCGCCCCGCGCATCGCCCGCAAGGTGGCGCAGGCCATCGCCGACGGGCTCGTCGCAAGCTGTCACGACTGTTCCGAAGGCGGATTAGCCGTGGCGCTGGCGGAAATGGCCTTTGCCGGCGGGCTGGGCATCGAAGCGGACCTGCGCGGCCTGCCCGCTTCGAAGGACTGCACCCGACTCGATGCGCAGTTGTTCAGCGAGTCGAACAGCCGCTACGTGGTCGAGGTCGATCCCCGGCACTACGACGCCTTCGCCAAGCTCATGCTGAATCTGCCGTTTGGGCAGATCGGCAAGGTCACGGCCGGCTCGAAACTCGTGGTTCGCTCGCAGGACGGCGACAACGCCATCGACGTCGAGATCGACATCCTCAAGCAGGCGTGGCAAAGGACACTGGACTGGTAACGGAATTCGCACAAGCGCAAGGACAGGACATGGCAGAGGTTCGAGCATTGGTGTTGCGGGCAGCCGGAGTCAATTGCGACATGGAAACGCAGCACGCGCTGGAGTTGGCCGGGGCCAAGGCGCACCGCGTTCACGTCAACCGGCTCATTGAAGACAAGAGTCTCTTGGGTCGATACCACATCGTGGTCTTTCCCGGCGGTTTCAGCTATGGCGACGACGTTGCAGCCGGCCGGATTCTTGCCAACCAGATCGTGCACCATCTGGCCGAGCCGATCCGTCGATTCATCGACGACGGCAAGCTCGTGCTGGGCATCTGCAACGGTTTCCAGGTCCTCGTCAAGATGGGCGTCCTGCCGGGCAACGGAGCGTTCAAGCAGGAACATGTCACGATCACGTACAACGACAGCGGCAAGTTCGAGGATCGCTGGGTGCACCTGCTGCCCCAAACGGACCGCTGCGTCTTCATCGAGCCCCAGCGGCAGATCTATCTGCCCGTCGCCCACGGCGAGGGCAAGGTCGTCACCGCCGACGCCGAAACCCTCGAACGCCTGAAATCTGAGGGGTACATCGCCTACAAGTACGTCGGCCCCGACGGCGAGGAAGGCCCCTATCCGATCAACCCCAACGGCTCGGTCGAATCCATCGCCGGCCTGACCGACAGCACCGGCCGCGTCATGGGCCTGATGCCGCACCCCGAGCGGTTCGTCCGCCGGACCCAGCACCCCCACTGGACCCGGCTCGGCGAAGACCTCGACCCCGACGGCATCAAGATATTCCGCAACGCCGTGCGCTACGCCCAGGAGAACCTGCTCCAGTCCTGCTCGGCCTGACCCGGAACCACAGAGGACCGCAAGACGCAACGGTCACTCCAGCAGCCCGGCCAGAACCAGCACGGTTTCCTGGCGCAAGGTCAGGACCTGTTGCAGCTCCCGGCGAACCTTGGCCAGCTCCTGGCGGGCCTTCTCCTTCTCGGCGCGCAGAGCCAACAGCCTGGTCCTGATCTGCTCGGGCTTGGCCGCCTCATCGCGCAACAGCTCGCGCAGCTCCTTCCTCCGCTGCTCGACCGGTGTGGTCGGCTCGACATTGCCTCGCACCGGCTGGGCGCGGACCCGTTCGTAGACCGCTTCGAGCCGCGGCCGCACGACAGTCCACTCGGCCTCCGAGACACCGAGTTGCCCTTTCAGATTCTCGATGGCCCTGGTGCGGTCCAGGGCTGTTTGCTCTTCCATGATCTTACGCATCTCTTCCGGGTCGCGGGCATAGCGCATCCGCTCGGAAAGGGCCCGCGATCGCTCTGCCATCTCGCGGACCTCCGGCGGCGGCTCCCGCCGCTCGTGGCCGAACGCCGAACCCGACAGCACACCCAACACCGCCGCACCCGTACACCCCATCACGGCACGTCGGGACATCCCTCGTCCCACAAAGCTGTAGCAATCGCCCCACCGGCCGCCATTGTTGTGTTCGACCGTCATACTGGCGGATGAATAGGGTCTGGCCTCGTCCATTCGAGCCGGGCCGAGGGCCTCCCACGCCGCCAGCGCCCGACGGACCACCGGCTCGACCATCGCGGCCACCCGGGTCCGTGTCGTGTTCGTCAGGACCCAGCGAATCTGCGCCGCCATCGACTCGTCCCCGAGGGCCTCGCGATCGGCCAGCGCCTTGTCCAGATTGTCCAGGCTGATGGCCCGCAGGGCCAGTCCCTCATATTGCTCCAGAGGGGAGAGCCCCGGCTTGGTGAGGAACCGCTCCAGCAGTTGGACCTTCGCCCACGGCGAGCCCTGGATGGAACCGCAGAAGCGATACACCGCGTCGGCGTCGTTGGCAGCGGCGGACCTTTCCACCCAATGCTTCAGAAGAGCGCTGGCCTTCTCGCACTGGCCCGCCTCGATGAGACGGTCGATGTAACGATACCCGCCCATCAGAACCATTCGATGCAGGCCGGCTTCGTCCAGCATCCGCCAGTAGCGATGGGCGCACTGCTCGAGCGCGTCATAGTCCCCAATGATCAGAGTCAGACTGGTCAGGGCGTGGAGGGCCTTGAACCGGCCGCCGAGCCCTCGGTCGGACTCGCCGACGAGCTTCTCATAGTGCCGCTTCAATTCGGCGATCGGCACGCGATCGGCGTCACTGAGTTGCGGCGGACGGTCCTCCGGTAGCACCGGCGCGCGGTGGTAGCCGAGAATGAGTCTCAACTTACGGCCCAGTTCCATGATTTCGGCGCGCTTGCTGCCCGGCTTGGCGGAGATGCCGGCGGGCCTTCTGTCCCGTCCGGTCTTCTGTTCCTCGGTTCTTGTGTCCAGGATGTTCTCATAGTGGGCGTTGAGCTGGCGGATCCGCCTGGCGTCGGCCGGCTCGATGTCCCTCTTGGGGGGCCTGGGCATCCGATCCACCTTCTCCTTCCATTTGCGGAGTTGCTCCTGCGATCGGGCCGCCTCCTGCCTGCGGATTTGGTTGCGCCTGTCGATCTCTCTGGCCGCCTCTGCCGGGTCCAGAGGAAGCGGTCCGCCGGTTCGGGTAGGTCTGTCCGGCGGCGCCGGCGTCTCCCAGACGGGATACTTTGCGATCAAGGTCCGGACGAGGGCGAAGTCGTTGGGATCGACCTCCAGCGGCCCCAGATCCGGCACATGGTAAAGATACTTCTCTTCGAGCTTGCCCCACGTCGAATAGGCGTCGTCAAGGCCGCCAAACGCCCTGGCCGCCTCCCACACGCCGTCCTTGTCCAGCTCCACACGCTGGAAGTTCATCAGCCTCGCCGACCGCATGGGCCAGCGGTCCTCCGTGCGGTGCACCGCCACCTGCACCGGAAGCCGCCGGACCGTCTCGCCCAGGGTCACGTCCTGGTAGGTGACCGTGCATGTCCTTGCCCCTTTGTGCGAGACATAGTTGACGTCGGGGTTGGCGTAGGTCGCTTTCGTGTCCTTGGACGTAACCGTCACGTGGCCTTCCATGGCGAGCTTCTCGGGCCGAACGGGCAATTCGGCGATCAGCCTGGCCAGACGAGCCGGCCCATCGCTGCGTTCGTACTCGTACGTCATCGAGGCCAGCAGGCGCTGCGAATTGTCGAACAGCTCCATCGACTCGATCCGATCGTCGGCGATCCGGGCCTTCAGACGCGCCAGCGTCCGCGCGACACCCGAAGGCCCCGCCGGCACGTCCGCGTCGACCAGGCCATCACCTGCCGAGCCAAGATCGGCGGCATACACGCGCCGGGCCAGTGCCTCTACCTCGGCAAACCGCATGTAGTCATCGCCATGGACGGGGGCGCTGCAGCGGTACGGCGGTCGTTCGCCGACCGGCTTGGGATAGGTCGTATTCGTAGGAAACCAGTTGGGGTACCACCGCTGGTCCATGCGAAAGCCGGCCTCATCGCTCAGGATGAGCTGGGTCCGCATGTCCCAGCCAAGTCGGGGGTACTCGTTCCAGATCACCGAGACGACGTAATAGTCCTCGCAGACCCAGTATCGCGCGAACACCACGACGTTGTCCAATCCCATCCAGTCGAGATTCATCTCGCTGACCACGTCGAATCGGACCAGGCCGGTCTTTTGGCCGGAAGGCTGAATCGGTCGCCGCCTGCCGATGGCGCCGGCCACCGAGAGGGCCGCCAGGCAGACGACGATCCACAGCCGGCGTCGGGTGTGTGTCGTTCTCATGGTCTCTACTCCACAGGATAGGTCAGAAGCACTCCGTCCGAGATCGCCTCCTGTACCAGCAGCGCGGGCGTCAGCACGAAATCCACTCGTTCCCTGCCTTGCATCCCCGCATCCACTTCGTGAAAGTCGATCTTAAGGGTCAGACGGTTGATGGCTGCCTCCCCCAGAGCTCTCGCGTCGAGCGGACGCTGCGACAGCGGCGGGACCCCCTGATCGGGGGCCTGGCCGGGCCCGCTTGCAGCGCCCGCGCCAAAACACACGACCATACACGCCAGGACAGCCAGCCACACCACGGGCACGATCCAGGTTCGCTTGCACTTCATGGTCTTCTCCTTCGATATGGAAATAGAATGTGTGCGGGCCCCGACGGGCATCGGGTATCTGCGCTGCAATTGTCTCGTCCTGCAACCCATCGCTTTTGGCTCCTTTCTCGCCGAAGGAGCTCTCCTGTTCGCGGCTGCCTAAAGGCAATCCGCCACCGCTGATTTCAGACCTGCTCGCCAAGGGTTTCCTGACGATACTCGCTCAGGCCTCATCCATATCGTATTGTGTGCCCCCCCTGCGGAGATGCAAGAGAAATCTGGAAAGAGAGCAGAACTTTCTGCACGGCAGCCGACTGCACGCGGAGCCGTGATTTCCACCAGGGAGCAGGCAAGGTGGGCCTCGCTCAATCGTGACGGTACAGCGTCACGCGAAGGATGCGCGGGCGATCGGTGCCCGCGAACACGTCTCGGTCGTTCGGCGGCAGCTTGGCCACCCAATGAGCGGCGGTTTCGTCGCCGTTGAGGCAGCGTCCGGGGACCCATCGACCATCCTCGTAGAGGCCTTCCCAGACCTGGAGAATGCCGGCGTGACGCGGGCCGGGCGTCGCCGGCGAGAAGTTCACCTGGAACCAGTTTCCCGCAACGAGGTACTCATCCGGACCGACGCTCAGAATCAGCCCGTAGGACATATCGGTCTGGCCCTTCGCCTGTCGGTTGTAGCGGACGTTTGCATTATAATCGCCCACTCTGATCGTCGTTCCTTCCTCCTCGGGCTTCTGTTGTAGCACCCCCACCATCCGGCCGGTTCCCTGGTGCCGCACGATCAACGGCATCAGTTGGTGCAGCAGTTCGTAGCTTGCGATCAGCGGATGGTCTTCGTCGATGTCCTCGATGCCGAACGGCGCGAAGCACATCGCATCGTGCTCGGCGATCGCCCAGAAGACGTTCCGGGCCGCCTCGGGCCCCTGCCGGGCCTCGGGGATCATCAGGGGATTGCCCGACCGCACGTAACTGGCGCAGACCGCCTTGAAATCGTGAAGATAGATGTCCGGAGCGAGGAAGTCGATCGCGGGAGCGGCCGCACGCCAGATGTCCATCACGCGCGACACCGGGCCGCCGCTGGGGTAGTCGCCCGGCTTCTCCCGCTCGTTCTGCACCAGCCACGCATTGGCGTACATGGGCAGCGGGTATTCGGCCTTGCCCGCTTCGGCGATCCTGCCGATGTAGCGCGCCATGTGCCATGCCATGAACACCTCGTCGGTCCAGACGCTGTCGCCGAAGACCTGCGTCCACGTGCCCGACTCCCGGTAGCCCGTCGAGGCCCACAGTTCATCGACTTCGGAAAGCAATGCGTTCTTGTTTGCCTTGAGATACTCTATCAGTTCGCGAGGCACCGGCGAACGGAAGGCCGCCTCCGCGGCGGCGCTGTGGTCGCGCGATTCCGGCATCAGTCCGACCTCGTTCTCCACCTGGACCATGATGACCGTCCGCTCGTGCGAATCGACGCGACGCAGGTGGCGCATCACGGCCGCAAAGGCGCGGGCGTCGGCGTTCTGCGACGCCTCGTGCATCGGAGAGAGCACCAGCTTGTTGTTGCCGCTCTCACCCTGGGCGCGAGGAAAGCGTTCGAGGTCCTTTTTCACCCACGTCGGGATGTAGCTCGAGACGCCGTTCTTCCAACTGCCGAACCACAGCAGGACCAGCTTGAGATCGTGCTCGCGAGCGCCTTGGAGCAGGCCATCGACAAGCGAGAAGTCGAACTGCCCTTCGGCCGGCTCGACCAGTTCCCACGTCACGGTCGCCAGCACCGTGTTGAGCTTCAGAGCAACCAGCTTCTCCCACATCGGCTCCATGTACGCCATGCTTGACGCGCTGGAGTTGTGCAACTCTCCGGCCAGCATCACGAAGGGCGCGCCGCCGACGATGAGTTGCGTCGCCGTGCCCTGGCGAACCAGATGAGGGATTTCCGCCGCCCCGACGACTGCCGTCTGAAACGCCGCAACGAGCAGAACCAACGTGACTCGTCTTGCCAACACTTTGTCTTTCATCGATTCACTCCGAAAAGGATGTTGCCGACGCCCTGCTATGACGTCAGCATCTGTCCCAGTTGACTCGTGAACGCGTACAACAGCTCTCCCGGCTGTGATGCCTCGCGCTTCGGCGGAAGAAGCGCCAGTATCCTGGCGCGCAAACCCGGCTCGATGTCGCGGGCATCATCGAGCAATTCGCGTAAGGGAACGCACACGAAGGGACGCGTCAGGTCCGCGTGCGGCAGCCCGTCTGTGACGAGATCGTCGTAAAGCAACAAGTCGAGATCGATCGTGCGAAGTGCGAACTTGTCGTCACATCGCCGACGGCCGAGCGCCTCTTCGATCGGTCTGAGCAACTCGCTCCGGATCTGTGTCGGGTTCAGCGTGGTATCGATCCGCCAGACGCCGTTGATGAACCAAGGTTGGTCCGGCCGCCCTATAGGCTCGGTTCGGTAAAAGGCCGAAGAGCCCGTCACATGCGTCATGTCACGCAGGCGTTCCAGGGCGGACACGATATTCCGCTCCGGCTCAACGTTCGAGCCGACGCCGATGAAGGCAATGGATGGCTCGGCGGTATCACGCATCGCGGTCTGGCCTGTCCCGGACGATGCGCACGCTGACCGTCCGGGCGAATCGTAACGCGCCGGGCTTCTCAATGGTGACGGCAGCGCGTTCGACCCGGTCGTGGCTCAGGCAGATGTCCGCGATGCTCTGCGCCAGGGCCTCGATCAGGCGGAACCTGGACTGCTCGGCCGTCGCAAGGATCTGCTTCTTCAAGGCCTTGTAGTCCACTGTGTCCGCAATGGCGTCGCTGCGCCCGGCGCGGCGAAGGTCGGCGAACAGGACGATCTGCGCGACGACGTCCTGCTTTTCCTGTCGCTCGTCCTCCTGCACGCCCACGACGCAGCGAAACCGCAGATCGCTGATCGCAATCTGATCGAGGGGCGGATCGGTCTGATCAGTCATACATGTGTCCCTTCATGTGATATCCGCCGTCGACGTAGATCACCTGGCCCGTGATGAACCGGCTGCGCAGTAAGAAGAGGACCGCATCGGCCACCTGTTCGGGGTCACCGTACCGGTTCAGCGGATTGCAGTGGGCCAGCTTCTTCAGGTAGCTCTCGTCCTGCCCGGCCGGAGGCAGGATCAGTCCGGGGGCCACAGCGTTGACGGCCACCGCCGGGGCCAGTTCGAGCGCCAGCATCCGGGTGAGCGTCAGCAGCACGCGCTTGCTGATGTGATAGGCGGCGTGCTGGCGGTCGTAGACCGTCACGCGGGTGTCCAGCATGTTGACGATCGCGCCGCCCCGATTCTGTCCGGCCAAGGCCCGCGCCAGGATCAGGGGCGCCGTGGCGTGAAGGCGCAGATTGGCTTCAAGCGACTCGGCCGAGGTCTCCCAGATCGTCTCTTTCTCGAACGTTGAGGCGCTGTTGACGAGGATGTCGATCGGTCCGGCTTCGTCGACGGCCCGCTCGAAGAGCGTCTCGGCCTGCCCGATATCCGCCAGGTCGGCCTGAACGTGCCAGGCGGAGACCCCAAGGCGACGAATCGCGTCGCACGTCGAGACCGCCTCGTCTGCAGAACGATTGTGGTGGACGACGACGTGGACGCCCTGCTGCGCCAGGGCCAGCGCGATCGCCCTGCCGAGCCGCCGGGCCGCACCGGTAATCAGGGCCGTCCTGCCCGCCAGAGTTGTGTCGGAATCATCCATTATGTTCCAATCATCAAGATGCCAGTGGCGCCATTCTACCAGAAGTACCGCGTCCTGAAAAGGAGCGGTCGGCACGTCGAGCTTGACCCCTCTGGCCAGTCCCGCTACAATCCCATGCCATGCCGACACATATTCCGACCGAAGGGATCTTTGCTGTCTATAAGGAGCGGGGCATGACGTCGCACGACGTCGTGGACGCCGTGCGCCGGGCCACCGGCCAGAAGCGCGTCGGCCACGCCGGAACGCTCGATCCGCTGGCCAAAGGCATCCTGATCGTCGGTGTCGGACGTCCCGCCACTCGCCAGCTCGGACAGCTTGCCGAGAAGGAAAAGGAGTACGTCACGCGCATCCGCCTGGGATTCCGCAGCACGACGGACGACGGCGAAGGCAAGAAGGAAGAGGTGCCCGTCACGGCTATTCCCTCGGAAGAAGACGTCCGCAGAGCATTGGATCGATTCGTCGGAGTGATCTCACAACGCCCGCCGGCCTTCTCTGCGCTAAAGCTGCAAGGGCGGCCGGCCTACCGCCTGGCCCGCAAGGACAACTCGCTCCAACTGGCGGTGCGGGAGGTCGAAGTCAAAGCGATCGAAGTGGTGGTTTACGCGTGGCCTTTCGTCGAGGTCCGAATGGTGACGGGGCCGGGCGTCTACGTCAGGGCGATTGCACGCGATCTGGGCGAGGCGCTCGGGACCGGCGGATACGTGGAAGAACTGGAGCGGACGCGCGTCGGATCGTACACCGCCGATCAGGCCGTCCATACCTCGGAACTACGCCGGCTCAGAGACTGTAGAGTTCCTCGTCCTGGAGGACTGTGAAGCCGGCCTCGGCGACGATCTCCTGGGCCTTCATCAACTGAGGCTGATCGACTTCCATGCAGCAGACGCCCGTATTGTGCGGCTGAAGGACGAACCCGTAGGCGTCGATGACGTTGACGTTGTGCTCGGCCAGAGCGGACGTGAGCCGATGGAAATTGCCCGGCTGGTCCGGCACGGAGATCGCCAGAATGTCCTTCAACGCACACGCGCAGCCGAGGTTCGCCAGCGCCAGATACGCGTCATTGGGCTTGTCCACGATCAGCTTGAGCAAACCGTAGTCGCCACGATCCTGAATGGTGAAGGCACGGATATCGATATTGCTCTTGCGGAGATTGTCCGTGATCGTCTTGAGCCTCCCGGCTCGGTTCTCCACGAAGATCGTCAGTTGCTTGGCCATGGTCGATCCCTCAGTCTTTCGGTCGCTCGTCGATGACGCGTTTGGCTTTGCCCTCCGAGACGGGCAGCGAACCCGGCTCGTGCAGTTCCACGTTCGGACTGATCACGATGGACGAACGCAGCTCCTCGCGAATGCGCGTCCGCAAGGCCTCCAGCCTGGCGGCCTCTCCAAGAAACAGCTTGGGATAGATCTCCACCTTCACCGTCAGGCGGTCGAGGGCGCCTTTCTTGTCGACGTGAATCAGGTAGTTGGTCGCCACCTCGGGGACCTTCATGATCTTCTCTTCGATCTGGGACGGGAAGACGTTGACTCCGTTGATGATGAGCATATCGTCGGTGCGTCCGAGGATTCGCGAAAGCCGCCGGTGCGTCCGGCCGCACTCGCACGGCTCGGGATGCAGAAAGGCCAGATCTCGCGTGCGATATCGCAGGATCGGCATGGCCCGACGGATCAGGTTGGTCAGCACGACCTCGCCTTCCTGGCCGTCTTCCACATTCTGCCCCGTCTTCGGGTCGATGATCTCGATAAGATAGGCGTCCTCCCAGACATGCATATCTTTGCGATGGACACATTCGAAGGCCACGCCCGGACCGTTCAGCTCGCTGAGCCCGTACGAGTTGAAGGCCTGGATGCCCAGCAGGTCTTCGATCTTTCGTCGGGTGTTTTCCGAGTGCGGCTCGGCGCCGATGAACGCTCGCGTCAGGGCCAGATCGCCCGGCCGAACGCCTTCGCTTTCAAACTGGGAATGGATGTGGAGCAGGTAGCTCGGCGTCACGTGCAGAACGGTGGTCTGGAAGTCCTTCATCGTCTGGATCTGACGCTTCGTGTTGCCGCCGCCGATGGGAATCACGGTCATCCCCACGCGCTCGGCCCCATAGTGCAGCCCCAGACCGCCGGTGAAGAGGCCGTAGGTCATCATGTTCTGGAAGATGTCCCGCGCCGAGGCCCCCGTCGCGGTGATGCTCCGCGCCAGCAGGTCGGTCCAGCGATCCAGATCGTCACGGGCGAAGTAGATCACGGTCGGGATGCCGGTCGTCCCCGAGGAGGAGTGGATGCGGACGACCTCGCTCATCTCCACGGCCAGCAAGCCTCTGGGGAAACCGCGGCGCAGATCGTCCTTGACCGTAAACGGAATGCGTCCGAGGTCGCGAAGGCTCTTGACGTCATCGGGACTCGCGATCCCGACGGACGCCAGCTTCTTGCCGTAGAACGGGGTCTTGAGCGCCCAGGCAACCATCTCGCGAAAACGTTCCAACTGGATCGCCTGGAGAGAGGCGCGATCCAGTGTCTCAACCTGTTTGTTCCAAAACGGTACGTCCATCTGCTGACTCACTCTCGAAAAGAGGCCGTCCATCCCGCAGGCCGCGGCACCGACGACGTGGCGATGAGGGTGACGCGGCGATTACAGCCCCTCGATCTCCTGTCGCGTCACGATGGAGATGCTGTGCCGGGCGAGGACCTGTTGAGCGGTGTCGGTGTCCTCGAAGCGGAAGACCAGAAGGGCCTTGTCGCTGTGTTTCTCTACAAACCCGTACATGTATTCGACGTTGACGTCGTTGTCCGCAAAAATCTTCAGCACCGTCGCCAGCCCGCCCGGGGTGTCGGGCACTTCAACGGCCACGACGTCGGTGAAGTTGGCTACAAAGCCGTTATCTCGCAGCAGTTTGACTGCCGCGTCGCACTTGTCCACAACGATGCGCAGGACACCGAAGCTTTCCGTCTCCGCGATCGTCAACGCCCGAATGTTCACGTGGTTGGCGCCGAGAAGCGAACAGACGTCGTAGAGCCTGCCTTTACGGTTTTCAAGGAATACCGATATCTGCGTGATCTTCATGGATGCACCCTTACAACGTTCGCTTGTCCACGATTCTCTTCGCCTTGCCCACGCTTCGTTCGATCGTCTTCGGCTCGACGAGCGTCACCTTGACACCGACCGACAGGACGTTCTGGATCTCCTTGCGGATTCGCTCGCGCAGGTCGTTGAGATGCCGAATCTCATCCGAGAAGAAGCGCTGTTCGACTTCCACCAGGACCTCCACCTCGTCGAGATGGTGGGCCTTTCGGTCCACGACGATCTGATACTGGGGCTGCGTCCCCTCGATTCCGACGAGGACGTGCTCGATCTGCGACGGAAAGACGTTGATGCCACGTACGACGATCATATCGTCCGTACGGCCCTTGATCTTGCTGATTCTCGGACTGGTCCGGCCGCAACGGCACTTCTCATAGCGAGCGCTCACGATGTCGCGCGTGCGATAGCGGATCAGAGGAATCCCCTGCTTGGTCAGCGTGGTAATCACCAGCTCGCCGTCCTGGCCTTCGGGAGCCTCTTCGTCGGTCTGCGGGTCGATGATCTCCGGAAAGAACACGTCGCTGAAGACGTGCAGCCCGTCCTTGTGCCGACACTCCTGGGCGACGCCGGGACCGATGATTTCGGACAAACCGTACACGTCCGTGGCCAGCATGTTCCAGGCCGCTTCGATCTCCCGCCGCATCGACTCGCTCCAGGGCTCGGCGCCGAAGACACCGATCTTCCAGTGGCCCTGAGTCGGATCGATGCCCATCTCCTTGGCCTCCTCGGCCATGTAAAGGGCATAACTGGGCGTGCAGCCGAGGATTCGGGGCTGGAAGTCCTGCATGATCTTGAGCTGCCGCGCCGTCTGGCCCGCCGACGTCGGGATGATGCGCAGCCCCATCTCCAACGCCCCGTAGTGGAAGCCAAGCCCGCCGGTGAAGAGTCCGTAGCCATAGGCGATCTGGATCGTATCGCCCGGCTCGGCCCCGGCGCAGCACAGGACACGGGCCATGACGTCGCCCCACAACTTCAGGTCGTCCTTCGTATAGCCGACCAAGGTGGGATTCCCCGTCGTGCCGCTGGAGACGTGGATCTCATTGATCCGATCCTGTGGGGCCGAGAACAGCCCGTACGGATAGTGATCGCGCATGTCCTCCTTGGTCGTGAAGGGCAGTCTCTTGATGTCGTCGATGGACTTGATTCTGTCGGGGTTGACGCCCGCGGCGTCAAGTTTCTGTCTGTAGACGGGACAGTTGTGATAGATATACGGGATGAGCTTCTTGAGGTAGTCGGATTGCAGGGCCTTGAGCCCCGTCGAATCCATGCACTCGATATCTTCTTTCCAGATCATGGTCGGCCGATCTCCCTTCCCGTAAGGAACACCTTTTTGTTCTCCGCCACAATGGCCGGCTTGAAGACGGTCTCGATCGCCTTCATCCAGCAGGTTTCGCTGATAGGCAACTTCGGTGAAAGAACGCCCACCAGGGCCGTATTGAGAGACCGCGGGTCGTCGATCAATTCCTGGACCTTGTCGAGAAAGTCCGTCATGTCGGTGCCGCCCTTCTTGAGGAAGGCTTTCAGTCGCGGCTGCTCGTCGTGATGGAAGCAGACCAGAAAATCGGCACCTCCGGCCACGATCAGCGGCGAATAGACTCGCTTGCCGAAGCGCAGATGCGATTCGACCGAGCCGCCCCGCTGGGCCATCCCGTGAACTTCCGATTTCTTGATATGGTACCCGGCGTATAGTGCCGCCCACCCGCAGATTTCCGAGGCCTTCAGAACGCCCTGGCCGCCGATTCCACCGAACGTGATGCTGTATACCGTATCTTTCATGGGACCCCGCTAAACCTGTCGTTTGAGCAACCGGCATGGATGCCGCGAGACGATCACAGACAGCGCATCCTCGTTGATTCGCTTTTCCAGAATCGCGGCAAACGCCTTGACGTCCATCGGATCGACCACGTCGACGTTGTCGGCCCCGCAGGCACGGCAGAGATCCTCCAGAATCAACTGCTTCGTCGGTTCGTTGCGAATCGTCAGTCCCGTCCCCGGATGCTGCTGGCCGCCCGTCATGGCGGTTGTCGAGTTGTCCAGAATGAGGATCACGCCTTTGGCCTTGTTGTAGGCGGCGTTGATCAGCCCGGTCACCCCGGAATGCACGAAAGTCGAGTCACCCACGACGCCCACGATCTTCTTGTTCGGCGCCCCCTTGCGCCAGCCCTCGTGCCACGTGACGCCGGCCCCCATGCAAAGGCAGGAATGCAAGGCCGCGGTCGGCGGCAGAGAGGCCAGCGTGTAGCAGCCGATGTCCCCGGCGACGAACGCGTCTATCTTCTTCAGGGCGGCGAACGAGGCCCAGTGCGGACAGCCCGCGCAGAGACGCGGAGGACGCTTCACGACCTTCTTCTCCCGCTTGGCCCGGCCGGCCACAATCTCCGGCATCGATTCGGGCGTCAGCTCCCCGACCCGGAACGACGGATCTTTGGCGGTACATTTGACGCCCAGGGTCTTGATGTGTTCCTCCAGGAAGGGGTCCAGTTCCTCCACGACGAAGAGCTTCCTGACCGTCTTGGCGAACGCCGTGATCTTGTCGTCGCAGAACGGATAGCTCATGCCGAGCTTGAGGTAAGAGGCGTCGGGATAGACGTCCTTGAGGTACTGGTATGTGACGCTCGATGTGATGAACCCGATCTTGCCGTCGCCCGGTTCGATCCGGTTGAATTTCGTTCGCTCGGCCAGGGCCTTGAGCTTGTCAAGCCGCTTCTCTACGAAGATATGCCGCTGGTAAGCGTGCCCCGGCACCATCACATACTTGGCGGCGTTCCGCTCGAATGCCGGCCTCGGTGGGACCTGGCGCTCGCCCAGAGCGACATCCTCCTTTGTGTGGGAGACGCGCGTGGTCATGCGCACCATCACGGGGGTGTCGAAACGCTCGCTGATGCGGAACGCCTCCTGAATGTACTCCCTGGCTTCGGCCGGACTTGACGGCTCCAGCAGCGGCATCTTCGAGTAGATCGCCACCCAGCGCGTGTCCTGCTCGTTCTGCGAGGAGTGCATGCCCGGATCGTCGGCCACCACGATGACGAACCCCGCGTTGACCCCCGTGTATGAGGACGTCATCAGCGGGTCCATTGCCACGTTGAGCCCCACGTGCTTGCACGCAAACAGGCTGCGAACACCGGCCACAGCGGCGCCGAGCGCCACCTCGTAGGCCACCTTCTCATTGACCGACCACTGGACATCGATCTCTTTGAACCCGGCGAGCGTCTCCAGAATCTCGGTTGAGGGGGTCCCGGGATACGCACAGGCGACCCCCAGGCCGGCCTCGTAGGCCCCATGGGCCAACGCTTCATTGCCCGAAAGCAACGCCTTCTGTAGTGTCTTCTTCTTTGCCATATGGGCTTGATTATAGCGATCTATGCCCTTGATTCAATGAAAAAGGGGCCCATGAGATGCAGGGCCCCCCTTTTTCAAATATGGTGACGACAACTCCCCGTTAGAACGTGTACTCCAGGTTGAACCGAAGCCACAGGGCCTCGTCGTTGTTGACCTTCTCATAGTAGTTGCCGGGGATGAGATACTCGCCGAGCAAGTGTCCCTTCAGTTGCTTGCCGAATGTGTAGTTGGCCCAGCAGGTAAACAGATGGCCACGGAACTTGCTGTCGTCGTCCAGTGTCAGACGGCCTCTCCACGGCGCGCCGGTTTCGTCGGCCCAGAGGGCATGGTAGTCGGTGGAAATCCGCCAGTTCTTGTGCGGCTGGAACTTATGGCCCACGTTGAGGCGGATCAGGTTTGTGCAATCGGCGATCATCGTCTCTTCCGTGTAGGTGTAGATGTACAGCTCGCTCCAACGCGGCCATTTGGCCCAGAGCAGGTCGAACTGCTCGTTCCGTCGGGTGTCCGGGTCGTCGCCGGAGGCGTACTCGCCGCCGATGTGGAGACTGTTGTCCAGCGAATCCTTGAACGAGTACTCCAGGTTGGCCAGCGCCCCGTAGGCCTGAAGGTCCTGCATCTCCCCGGTGGAGAAGTTGGGCGTGATATCCGACTTCTCGCCCGTCTGGATGGCGCCTTCGATCCGGTACTTCCAGTGCTCGGTCGGGGTTCCCGCGATCGCGCCGCCGAATGTGAAGATCTCCGCCTTCCGCGTCCAGTGCGGCGGCAATTCCTCGACCGACGTCGTGTTCACCGGGTTGTCGTTCTTGTACATGAAGAAGCCTTCGAGCTGGGTCTTCGCCACCGATTTGTTCGTCAGATAGAGGATCAGACCCCGCTCGTCCGCCGCCGTCAAGGCCCGATTCTCGTCACTGATGGGCTTGAGCCACCGGTCCGATTCGACGCCGTGGTCGATATAGGCCAAATCCAGTTTGGTGTTCTGCTCGGCCCAGTCAAAGGTGAAGCGAGCCGCATCGAGAAAGAACGTTCGCGAGCCGTCCAGCGGCGTGCCGTCCATCACCAGCCACCCGACGCCGAAGGCCATCAGCATGTCCTGTCGCCCGATCGTCGCGGAAAGCGGCAGACCAAACAGATTCTTTACGTTCACGTAGAAGTTGTCGAACAGGGCCTCATCGAAATCCACGTCCTGCGGCTTTCGCGGCGGATCGTCCCACGTGCGGAACTCCCAGGTCAAACGCGTGTTGAAGCTCACATCCTCCCCAAGAAGCCATTTCGTCGTCCAGCGTGTCCGATAGCGCTGGAAGTTGAATCGATTGTGGTCGCTGCCTTTGTTGAGCGTGTCGATGTTCTCGGCATAGATCGTCCGGAAGCGGTGATCCAGTCCCATCTGAAGCCAGGGTGTGGGGTGGTGGAACGTGTCCCAGAACTGGCTCCACGCGCTCGATGCGGGTTCAGGGGGGGGTGCGGCGCCTTCGGCCGCCCCCGTACGGGCGGCCGCGGCCGCGACCAGGATTCCCGCCACAGTTGTCAACACGACTGTTCTTTGCCTCATCTGAATCTCCCTTCAACCATCCCCATGTGCCAACGCAATTCTACTGTCATGCTGTGTTCCATCGAGGCTATCGACCGAAGCACCGATCAAGGCGGTCCTTTGCCAGCGGCTTGGTCATCAAGGTCACAATCAATGCGACCAGAAAGGAAATCGGCAGCGCCACGACAATGGGGTCGACGACCGGCCAGTTCGGATGGTTCGCCAGAATACTGCGCTGCCCGTCTGTGAGTTTCTGAACCAGACCGATGTCCCCCGCTTCGGCCGCCTTGACGAAGAGCAGCCAGAAGGCCGTCACGACAAAGCCCGTCACCATCGAGGCGATGGCGGCCGGCCTGGTCATCCGTTTCCAGAACAGCCCTCCAACAAACGCCGGAAGGAACGCCGAGGCACACAGGCCGAAGAAGATCGCCGTGGCGCGGGCGATGATATAGCCGCCACGGGCGTAGTAGCTCCAGAGCATGGCAATCAGGATGCCCAGGATGATCCCGGCGCGGTTGATACCGATGCTCCGGCCGTGCCGGCCGGTGAGCTGCTCGTAGACATCGCGACCGATGCTCGTACCGACGGCATGGAACTGGCTCGACAGCGTGCTCATCGCCGCCGCAAGAAGAGTCAGCAAGAACAGCAGGCCAAACCACTTCGGCATGGCGCCGGTGATGTATGCGGGGATGATCTGGTCCGGATTGCCCCCGGCATTGACGATCGAGATGCTGCGACCGGACACAACCTCCGCCTGCCCGGCACCCTCGACGGGCTCGCCGCTCAATTTCACCGGCGCGACCTTGCCTTCGACATCGGCCCAGACACCCGCCTCGTTCGGCGCCATGATCTGGAGGACCGCCAGACCCTCTTCCTGGTCCAGCACCTTGACCACCCGTCCCTTGAGCAGCGGGCCGAACTGAGCGAAATACGCATTGGAGAGACTGCCCACCGTAAAGGCCACACCGGTCATGATCAGGATGAACACACCCCCGACCGCCACGGCCCGGTTCAACTCCCGCGTGCTCTTGACCGTCATGAAGCGAACCACCAGTTGGGGCTGCGCCAGGACGCCGATTCCCACACCCAGTGTAATCGTGGAGATCACGATCCACCAGAGATTGTACTGGGTGTCGCCGAAACCGAATTTGGGCATGGCCGTCCAACCCTGGTGTCCGATGGCCTGCAGCGAGCCCGGCACCAGCGGCGCCAGATCGGTCAGGGCGTCATGCGCCTTGGTCAGACCGCCGAGCCGGCTATAGGTGAACAACAGCAGGGTCAGCATGCCGACGAACATGATCGATCCTTGCAGTGCGTCGCTGTACATGACGCCCTTGAGGCCGCCCATGACGACGTAGGCCGCAATGATGACGCTGAACACGAGCAGTGCCGCGTTGTAGTCGATGCCGAACTGGGTCGAGATGAACTCGCAGCCTCCGATCAGAACGGCGGCCGCGTACAGAGGGATGAACAGGAAGATGACCAGCCCCGCGAAGACCTGGATGAACCTGCTGTCAAACCGGCGCGCCAGCAGTTCGGGAAATGTATGTGCATCGAGCCGATGCCCCATGCGACGCGCGGCGGGCGCCAGAAAGACGAAGGCAATGAAGATCCCAACGAAGATGTTGCAGAAGGTCAGCCACAACACGCTCATGCCGAACAACCCGGCGACGCCGCCGAAGCCGACGATTGCACTGGTCGAGATGAATGTGGCTCCATAGCTCATGGCCATGACGAACGGATGCGTCTTGCGTCCCGCCACGAGATAGTCCGCCGCCGTCTTGGTCCGCGTGTATCCGAGCCACCCCAGGAACACGACCAGAAGCAGATAGAGCAGAACGACCAGAATCTCGGCCAGTCCTACGGCCTGTGCCAACATCTTGCAGTCCTCCAAACGAGAGCCTACAAAGGTCTATGTTCGATATCTCGTGTCTATCAATCCAACAAGGCGGCCGAGCCGCTTCGTTCTTCAGGGTACGACGCTGCAAGCGCCGCCTTCCACACCCCAACCGGGGGTGGAAAGCAAAGGAGACCCATGCGCAGCAACGCGACCCGCCGAGGCAGCGCAGGGATGTGTGGAAAGAGGGTGATGGGCCAGACACCGCGCTTCGGCCCGGCGGAAATCACTGTTCGATGCCACCCGTTTTCTCCCCTTGCCATAACCGTCCTGCCCCACACGAATCAGGCTCAGGTGGCCCGGCGCCGGGTCACAGTCCGTCCTCCACCCGCTTTTCCTGCTGGGCCCATTGGACGTCCTCTGCTCGGGGTTTGTCTTCTCCGCGATTCCAGTTTGCCAGGCCATACACGACACAAAGTACGGAACTGGCGATGCAGAGCAGATACACGATGGAAACGTATTTGTCCTCGATCCCGAACATGCCTGAGACTCCTGCCACCTCTTCGATAGGCGTCGGCCGATGCCTGCGTCCGGCCGACCAGCCCGAAACCAGCACATATAGTACTCTAATCGGATAAGGATACCCGGAAACAGCAGAAAAACAAAGCCCTTTTCCGGACAATGTGATAAAATCTGCTATACATGGCCGTCCATCGGCCCCGCCGGCCAATACGCCGAGAGTTCCAGACAGTGGCTTTCTTGCCGTCGGCAGTGGTCTATCCGAAAGACGGCATATCAAGCCTACTTGACAAATGGATCAGGCCCCCGCCAGCAGCTCGTGGGCATTGCGATAGAGCATGCGCGACAGCCTGGGCTCGGCCAGATCCAGGGCCCTCAGTTGCGCCAGGGTGGTTGCCTGATCCGTCCAGGGGCTATCCGTCCCGAACAGCAGATACTCGGCCGGGTGGGCCATGAGCATTTGGCGCGATATGGCCGGCCCGAGGTCCTCCATGGCCATAGAGATCTCCATATAGACCGGCCGGCCCAGAAGATACTGCCGCACCTCATCCCACTGCTGCCAAGCTCCGAGATGCGTCACGACCAGCTTCAGCTCTGGAAACCGCTCGCCAATCTCCCGCATCGTCCTGGGATCGGCCCGTCGCTGGCGAGGAAACGCGATGTCGAATCCTGTGTGCACCACGAGCAGGAGGCCCCGCTCGCTCACCCGCTGGTAGTACTCGGCCATCGAGTCCTCGGCGGCATAGAAATCCTGGTAGAATGGATGTAGCTTGACCCCGAGAAACCCTTCGTCCGCGATCCGGTCGATCCGCTCGATCCTCTTCGGGTCGGCCGGATGGACCGACGGGAAGGGAATCACACGATCGGAACGGATTTGCCGGCACCAGCCAAAGATCGGGTCGAACTGCTCGATCTTCGTCGCGATGCAGCAGACCACACTGCGGTCGATCCCTGCCCGGTCCATCGACCCAAGCAGCGATCCGAGGGTACCGTCGAGATAGGCCTGAATTCCGGGTGCCTCTTGCAGAAGGGCCTTCATCGCGCGAGTCGCCAGGGCGTCGGGAAAGGCATGAGTATGGAAGTCTATAATCTTCTGGGACACGGCTTGGCATCCTCCCAAGGCATCACGATATACCTCTGCGGCGCGGACCGCCGCGCCGGACCGGAGCATCTTAGCCGCAAGAACAGGCGCAGAACAGCCAATTTCACGATGCATTGGCGGGCCGGAGCAGCATTGATGAACGGAGCCTCATCGGATAGTATCCCGGCGTACGGGGGCATGTTGCCCTGTGGCCGCGTTCCAGTCTGGAGGTATGCCATGCGCGCGATCAAGGAGTTCTTCAAGAACGACAGGTTTGCCGAGCACAATGGGATCGAGCTGCTCGAAGTCGGAGAGGGACGAGCCAGAGCCCGGATGAAGATCGAGGGATATCATCTCAACGGTGTCAGCGTGGTCCACGGAGGCGCCATCTTCACACTGGCCGACCTGGCCTTTGCCGCGGCCTCCAACTCGCATGGGACGGTCGCCGTCGCCATCAACGCCAGCATCTGGTATGTCAAGGCCGGTCTGGCAGGGAACCTTTTTGCCAACGCGAGGGAAGTCTCGCTGAACCCGAAACTCGCGACCTATTCGATCGAAGTGACCGACGACGGCGGTGAGATCATCGCCGTTTTCGAGGGCATGGTCTACCGCAAGAAGCAGACGATCTGCCCCGATGCCTGTTGATTGAGTTCGGCGATGGCCAAAGGATCTGTCCAGAGCAAGCTATCGCCGTCGGCGATCCGACGGCCCTTACTTCGATGGTTCGAAAGAGAAGCCCGTGACCTGCCCTGGCGAAGGACCCGCGATCCCTATGCGATCTGGGTCTCGGAGATCATGCTCCAGCAGACCCGCGTTCCGGCAGCCGTGCCGTACTACGAGCGATTCGTCCGACGTTTTCCCACAGTCCACACGCTGGCGAAGGCCCCCCTCGACTCGGTTCTGAAGCTCTGGGAGGGACTCGGCTATTACTCGCGGGCCCGGAACCTGCACAGGGCCGCCCGAGAGATCATCACTCGATTCGGCGGCCAGATCCCTGAAACGCGAGCGGAGTTGCTGTCGCTGCCGGGGATCGGGGCTTACACGGCCGGAGCCATTTCCAGCATTGCCTTCGGCCGGAGGGAACCTCTCGTCGACGGCAACGTCACGCGGGTGCTGTGCCGGGTCTTTCGCGTTCGCAGGAATCCCAAAGAGGCGGCGGTGCAGAAGAAGCTATGGTCGCTTGCCGAAGAGCTGCTGCCTTCCGCTCGGCCCGGCGACTTCAACCAGGCCCTGATGGAACTGGGGTCTGAGGTCTGCCTGCCGAGAAATCCGCTTTGCGACATCTGTCCACTCCGCAAAGTCTGCCTGGCCAGGCTCCACGGCGAACAGGCCCGGCTGCCCGTCCGCCCACGGACGAAGCCAATCCCCTGCCATACGGTAGTCGTGGGCGTAATCGAGCGGAATGGCCGAATTCTGATCGATAAACGCCGGAGCGAAGGACTACTGGGCGGCCTCTGGGAATTCCCCGGCGGCAAAAAGCGATCGGGCGAATCACTCGAAGAGGCGCTGCATCGCGAGGTACTTGAGGAAATCGGCATCCGCATCCGTGTGGGTGGACCGGTCGCAACGATTGACCACGCCTATTCTCACTTTCGCGTCCGGCTGCACGCCTTCCGATGCACGTATGCATCGGGAACGCCACAGTGCTTCGGCTGTGACGCGGTCAAATGGGTCCGACCGGGCGATCTGCGTCGATACGCCTTCCCGGCTGCGAACAAGAAGATCATCCAAATCCTGCAGACGAGCAGGCGATGCGGATCTGCGCAATCGTAGTGGCATCCCGTCTTGCCTCGCACAGCCAACATTCATATCATGGAGCCTATCGAAACCACCCACTACAAAGGAGGCTCGCATGATGCACCGAAGGAATATCGCACTCGTCCTTGTCGGTTCGCTTTTGCTGGTCGTTGCCACCGTTCGGGCGAAGGACGTTCCGGGCGTCGTCATCAACCACATTCCCGCGTCATCGCAGATCTACATCGGCTCGCCCGGCATCGCCGTTCTGCCCAACGGGGACTACGTCGCCAAGCACGACCAGTTCGGCCCCCGTTCAACCGAGCACGGCCGGGCGATCACCGAGGTCTTTGGCTCTTCCGACTGTGGGGCCTCCTGGTCGCGCCGGGCCGTCGTACAGGACATGTACTGGGCCAGTGTGTTCACCCACGAGGGGGCCCTGTACCTTCTGGGTACCAGCAAGAACCACGGCGACGTGGTGATCCGCCGCTCGACGGATGCGGGCCGGACCTGGACCGAGTCCAAAGACAAGCGGTCGGGCCTGCTGATCGACGGCGGCAAGTACCACTGCGCCCCGGTGCCCGTGCTGCTGCACAACGGCAGGCTCTGGCGCGCAATGGAGGATGCGATGGGACAGGGCGGCTGGGGCCGGCACTTCAACGCGTTTATGATGTCCGTCCCAGCAGACGCCGATTTGCTCGACGCCGAGAACTGGACCGTCAGCAATCGTATCGGCCGGGACCCTACATGGCTCGACAACACGTTCGGCGGCTGGCTCGAAGGCAATGCCGTCGCGACGCCCGACGGGCGGATCGTCAACATTCTGCGCGTCGAAACCAAGCCCGACGGCGGAAAGGCAGCGGTCATTCAGATCAGCGCCGACGGCAAGACGGCCGTGTTCGGCCCCGAGTCCGGATTCATCGACTTCCCCGGCGGCGCCAAGAAGTTCACGATCCGCTTCGATCCGGCATCGAAGCTCTACTGGACGCTGTCCAATCCGGTCCTGCCCCAACACAGGGATCCCAATCCGGGACGCGTCCGCAACGCACTGGCCCTGATGTCCAGCAAGGACCTGCGGCACTGGACCATCCGCTGCATCCTGCTGTACCATCCCGACATCGAGAGACACGGGTTCCAGTATGTCGATTGGCTTTTCGAGGGGGCCGACATCATCGCCGCCTCGCGGACCGCCTACGGCCAAGGCGCAGACGCCGCACACAACCAGCACGATGCCAACTACCTGACCTTCCACCGGTTCGAGGACTTCCGTGCGCTCACGATGGCCGACTCCGTACCGGGCGCCCGGCCGGGCGAAGCCGCCTGGCAACCGCCCGATGCGGATTAGTCGTCTATGCCAATTGACCGAGAGTTCCGAGGCGGACGCTCTGTCGGCTCCTACCGGGCGCGTGTCGTTGCCGTTGGCGCCGCAGGCCACAGTCGGATGCGGTCGATGTACAGTGTATCACGGTCGTCATCCGGCTGGCCCGAGTCCATTCCATCCCCGACACCGATCGTCAAGGCTGAGACGGCCGTCAGATCGACACCGGCGCCGGTCAAGTCGGACAGAGAAATCTCCCATCTGCGCCACGGCTCCGACTGGACGGCGTAGGCGTACGGATGCATGACCGTCGCCTCGTTACCGGCGGCATCCGCAATCCTCACGTACATCGACTGCTCCAGATTGTCGCGTCTGCCACGGAAGCTGATCGAAAGCGTCGTCGCGTTGACGAGAGTCCAGTCCTGCGGCTGTTCGAATGCCCGCGTGGCCTCCGTGAAGAACGGCTCGTATTGATTCTGATACTCGAACCGCATCGCTTTGGCACCCTGATCTACCGTCGCGGTCTCCAAAAAGATGTAGCTGAAGTCCTCGCCGATGTTGTGCGTCCATGTCGCCGCGAGGGCGTCGCCGCCGGCGTAGAGTTCGAAATCGTCAACCGGAACGGAATCGCTCGTGGTGAACTGCCAGGTATGGCCCGTCACAACCCCGCTGAGGCCGATCTGGTCCACACGCCATTCGTAGGTTTGGCCGGGCTGGAGTCTGCCGGGATCGTAGGTCGTGCCCTCCGGCGCAGGATCGACGGCCTGCATCTGGCCGGCGGCGCCAAACCACAACTGGCGCCCTGTGGCAAAGGCCGCTTCCACCCACTGGAGTTCCCCGAGCACAGAGACGTCGCCGGCGCCGTCGACCGGAGCGATCGCCACGGCCGCGGGACCATCGGAGACGGAAGAAACGTCATCAAACGTCGTGTAGAACCCCGCCGGTTCGGCGCGCTCGTTCTGGGCAAAGATGCCGCTGACACCCGTCTTGAACACCTCATCCCGCTTGTTCGCATCTTCCCATGGGTCGTTGCCGTTCGTGTCGACCAGGGTGTCCGTTTTGGCCACCAGCGGTCCGCCCTTGTATTCGTAGAGCCTGCCCGTGACGTATACCGGCCCGGCGCCGATGGCTTCGAGCTCGGCGTAGTAGCTCCGCGCGTTGCCGAGATGGGGAACGACGACGTCGAAATCCGTTCGCATGATATTCTGGAGATTCACGACCTTCTCGATGTCGATGACGAGGTTGGCCGGCCCGTTCTCCCAATTGATGTGCATCACATACCCGCTGGCCACCAGTCCCGGGGCCGGGGTGGCGGTGCCGTCACTCATAAAGTACGACATCCGAACTCCGAGGCCGTGGTGGTTGTGCGATGCGTCGCCGACCACGTTCACCACAGCCCCCATGCAGACGTCGGCGAAAACCTCGGTCGAGCCAAACCCGGCGCCGAACGCCGCTCCTCCTTTGGACACGGAACTCGTCTCACCCAGGACGAGATAGCTGTTACCATCGTCGCCGGGCAGAAGGGTTTGGGTATACGTACCGGCCACTTGGGGATAGGAAAGGAACTGCCACGTCCCCAGGCCAAACTGGCCTTCGTCAAACGTGTCAGCCCAGTTGGCATATCCCGCCTGCCCCAAGAAGAAAATCAGCATGGTGACCGCAATCGCTTTCTTTGGCGTGCTCATGTCCTGTCTCCTCTTCCAAGATGCGTACCAGACACACAGAACAGCGGCCCCGCCGGCTGCTGGACTGCCAATCGTCGGAACGACACATCCAATCCTCCTTTTCCGCTCGCACGTGAAACTCCAGTTGCCATTATACCCGGAGGGGACTTCTCCGACAAGGTGGAAAGGTGGTCTTTTCCGGCGAAATGGGTCTGTCCGCGCGAGGACATCAATCAGACGCTGTCCCGGGCCTTGCGGCCGGCAGGCTTGTCATTTGGCTTTGCTGTGAGATGAACGGTCAGGCTCCGGGGTCCGTTCGCCCGTCGATGGGGGGGGGGACTGCCCCTCGGCCTCGGGCCTTGGTCTTCGCATTCGCCTGCCGTCATTGGGATCGGTCCCTTCCGGTCGCGGTCCCCACGGTCGGCCTCCTCCGTCGGGCTCAAATCGATCAGGTCTTCGCGGCCAGTCGCCGCGCGGGCCGTCTCCGGGTCGTCCGGGCCCACCTGGACCTCGTCGCATCCCGCGGCGGAACTCCATATCGAGCCGGTCGGTCAGTCGTTGCCAATCCGCTCGCTGCTGCTCGGTCAGCACCGCACTGATCTGAGTCTTCATATCCTGGAGCACCCGCTCGATCTTGGGGCGCGCCTCCGCCCGCAATGCCTCCAATTGCTGGAAATGGTCCCGCAAGAGGGTCTCGATCTGTTCCACCTGTTCATCGCTCAGGTTCAACTCCCCGCGAAACCGCATCAGCATCATGACGACGGCGTTATCGATGTCCGGCGGCCGGGGCTCGTTCGGCTTGACCACGAGCAGGGTCCCCGCTATGCCGAGGGTCATGCCGGCCACCAGGATCACGAGACCCGATATCGCCATGCGACAGCGATGCATGCGACGCAGAGCCGCTGTCGGATTCACACTCGGATCGAGCTGTTCCATCACATCGCCCAAGAAATACTGTTCACGATTTCCCGCAGCGGCCCCATACTGGCATTGTAGGCTGAAACAGCGACGACCGCCGCCGGAACGGCCACGGCCGAGGCCCCCGCCGCCAGCCACATCCAGAGATTCTCCGCCACCGTCAGAGGCTCAGACCGACCGCTGGTCAGCAGCGTCAGAACGTCCGGGGCCACGTTGACATGCGGGATCTCCTCGGCTCGCGCACGAGCGGCCAATAGCGTGAACTTCTCGTCCCAGTTCATCAGATCAACTCCATACCACTGCGTTCCACCAGCTTTTTCAACTTGTCTCGAGCCCGCAGGGCCTGAACCTTGACCATGGTCTTGGTCCAGCCCGTCCGACGCGCCGTCTCGGCCACATCGCACCCTTCGATATACCGCAGCATCAGGACCAGGCGATCTCGCGGCGGCAACAGTTCGAGCGTATGATGCAGCAGGCTCGCCGCCTGATCGGCATCCAGGCGTTCAACCGCCTCGCGGTCGTCGGCAATCTGGTCCCACTCGGCCAGGCTGAACGCCTCCGCCCCCTTCTGTCGGGCCTTTTCCTTCCAGAAACGATAGCCAACCCGTGTGGCGATGCGAGCCAGCCAATGGCTCAACGGCGCGTTGCCGCGAAACGTGTTCAGGCTCAGATAGGCCTCGACAAAGACATCCTGCACCAGTTCCTCATGCACGCTCCGATCCCGGCTGAAACGCCAGAGGATCTTCGCGACATGGGCCTGATGCCGTTCGATGAGGCGTCGATATGCGTCCGGGTCCCCCTGCCGTGTCAGGCGGATGTCTTCGTCGTCCGCCGTGTCCGGTTCGACGCCCGGCACTTCCGCTTCGAGCGGATCAGCCGCAGAACGCGACACCACGCCCGAAAAGACCACCGATCGTGTCGCCAAGCCCAGAATGGACCGGATCGCATCGTTCATATGTGAAAGAATATGGGAACCTGCGGCTGCCCGGCAAGGCAATTCCAGACCCACAGCACCACAGACACCGCACGCCCAGAGCGCCCGGTCCCCCTGTCGCCATACGCCGTCGTACCCGCAATGGCACCTGTCCATACCCACACACCGCTTTCAATGCCGGTTCCGTTCGGTCTGCCGGTCCCCAAAGGGCCTTCAACCGGACAGTGCGAGGCGAGCACAGAGTGGTTACACCCCTCGGCGAATATACCCGGACCATCCTCATTGTGCGGCGACTTGGCGATTCGGCCGGATACAGCCAGGCGGACAGCCCCCGCACGGATGTCGCAGACTGTCTGCCAGGCCGGTGGCCCCTATGCGGCCCTGGATCCATCCGTCAATCGTCGATGTCGACGTCGGGCAATCCGGCCGGAGCGTTCATGTCGAACAGCCCCATCATCGCCGCTCGACGCAGCAGTTCGACGATGTTGTTGGCCCCCAGCTTGCGCATGACGTGGCTGCGATGCACCTCGATCGTCCGGGCCGAACGATGCAGGGCCGAAGAGATCTCACGGTTGTTTTTGCCCTCCAGGATCAGTTGGAGGATTCGCATCTCGGTCTTGGTCAGGGCAGGACTGGCCTGCGAAATCGCAGGATGGTTCTGGGCCAGCAGTGTCCGGACGGCCTGAAGAAACACCTCCCGGTCGAGGGGTTTTTCGATGAAGTCGGACGCCCCCAGTTTCAGGGCCGTCACCGCCATGGGCACGTCGCCGAAACCGGTGACCACCAGCACGCGAAGCCAAGGCACCCTCTCTTTGGCCGCCTTCAACAGTTCGATCCCGTCCTTCCCCGCCATCTTCACATCGGTGATGAGCAGATCGCACGGCGCCGAGTCCAGACATGCCAGGCAGTCATCGGCGCAACCGAAACACGTAACGTTCACACCGGCGCGTTCCAGCGTCTTACGAACGGCCGTGCGCACCTGCGGCTCGTCATCCACGAAGAAGACACGATCCAGCGCTCTGTTCTCCATCGGCGGGTCCTCCCTATGGCGGCTCTACGACTCCTTGATCGGCAAGGACACGCGAAAGGTGGTGCCCCGGCCACGATCGCTGTCCACACATATTCTGCCACGCGCCCGAGAGACAATCTGCTGCGCGATGCACAGCCCCAGCCCTGTCCCCTGGCCCACGGGTTTCGTCGTGAAAAATGGTTCGAACACCTGCCCGAGATGCTCCGGTGCGATCCCAATGCAGTCATCGCAGAACTGCAACTCGATCCAGTCTCCGTTGCGGTGTCCTACCATCGTGAACTGATGTCTCTTGCGTCCGTCCGCCGCCTGGATGGCGTTCTGCGCCATCGCGAAGATCAACTGCTCCATGCCTTTTTCCGGCAGACACAGCGGCGGCAGTGTGTCGAGTCCCTTCGTCTCCAGGACGATGTTCGACTCCCGCGCGCTCTGGCGCAACAGGCTCATTACCTTGCCGGCGGCATCAGCGATGGAAATTCTCCCGACGGTCTTCTCCGACGATCGACGAGCGAAATCGCGAAATCGTTCGGCGATCGCGGTGACGCAGGCCACCTCGCCGAGACCATCCTTCAGGTCCTCGACCACCCTCGGCGGGCACCGCATGCCATCGAGATCATTCAGGGCGTTCTGAATGGACAGCCGGATCACCGTCAACGGCTGCGTCAGCTCGTGCGCCAGGGTCGCACTGAGCGTTCCCAGAGACGCCAGTTGTTCGGCCCGCATCATCCGCTCGCGGTACGCATCAAGCTCGTCCTGAGCCTTTTTGAGGTCGTGGATGTCTCTGGCGATGATGAGAGCGCCCGTGACGTTGCCTCCGTCATCGTGCAAGGGCTGGATTGTCGTGTTATACCATCGCATTTCACCCCCAACACAGGATAGACTCACCGTGCTGTGCCCTTCGCCGGTTCGGATCACGTTCCGGATGTCCGCCATCTGAAACTCCGCGACCTCGGGCGGAAACACCTCCCACATCGTCTTGCCGACAAAATCGGCCGGCTGACCACCGAGTTGCCTGGCGGCCGTGCTGTTCATGTAAAGGAACGTGCCACCTCCATCCACCGTCGCGATCGTCTCCCCGGCGCTCTCGACAAACGTGCGATACCGTTCTTCGCTGGCCTTCAGTTCGCGTTCGAGGTGCTTGCGATTCGTGATATCCCAGGCAATGGCACGTCCTCCCACGATGCGCCCGTTGTCCATGACGGGGCTTGCACGATACTCGACGTGAATCGGTCGGCCTTCGTAATCCGCCAGGACCATTTCCGACTGGACGCTATGCCCCCCCATGACATGCCCGAATTGGGACGCGACAGCTTCTCGATGTTCCGCTACGACGAGATCGGCGATGTGCCTTCCGATCACATCGTCGGGATCGAGTCCGAGCATCGTTCTGGCGGCACTATTCACCGAAAGCAGCCTGCCGTCCAAATCGAAGGTGATGATGAGGTCCGCCACCGTTTCGACGATCTCTCGATATCGGCGTTCGCTCTGGATCAGGGCGTATTCGGCTTCCGTCAGGCCGGTGACCTGTCGTACCACAGCCCCAACATGCGAAGGCTCACCCGCGGCGTCTCGCAGCAGGACCAGATCGACCAGCACGGCAATCCGAGAGCCGTCTGGATTCAGTCCCAGGGTCTGCACCTCCCGTACCGCTCCTTCGGCCAACAGTTGCGGCATCACCTGCCTGTGGACCGTATAGAACTGCTCGGTCTCCACCACCCCCGTCTCAGGAAAGCTCTTGCCAATGACCTCCTCGGCAGCCAGACCGGTATTTCGGAGAAACGCCTGGTTGACATAGCAGATCTGACCGTCCAGGTCCGTCACGGAAACCGCGTCCGGCAGCGCATCGAGAAGCCTCTCGGCATATGATGATCGCGTCGTCGCCGTGCCATCGGACTGGTGGCATGTCTTTGCCGAGTGGTCACGACCGTCAGAAGAACCGGTGGCATCCATTGCGGCCAGACGCCGACGCAACTGCGCGATCTCAGTCAGAAGCTCGCTTTGCGTTTTGCCCACATCCGGCATTTTTCTCTCCAGTGCACTGCTACGCCCATCTCTTCCATCACACGCGAAGCGCGCGATGCAAGAGCCCCCCAGACCAGAGAACAAGAGCCTCAGACATTCTTATGGTATGCCGTTGCCCTGGGCAAAGCAAGCAAAAGTTGGAGAGTGGAAGTGGTTTGTTCCCAGGTGCGCCAGGCGCCCCGGGCCGTCTCGCTGCCCGGCGGCGTCTGCCTGGTTCGGAAGACGATCCCTCGCGGCTGGGCGTCCCGTCACCTCTGCTGCAGTGTGGCTTCCAGATGCTCATCGGCCTGCCGGGGCGGCAACTCTGGCGCGCTGGGTTGTCTGATGGGCAGGGAGACCGTAAACGTCGTGCCTTCGTTCGGCTCGCTCTCCACATCGATGCGTCCCCCGTGACCGGTGACGATCCGGCTGACGATGGCCAACCCCAGGCCCGTCCCCTGGATCTCTTTGCCGGGCCGACGCACGCGATAGAATCGCTCGAATACCCTTGACAACGCCTCACGCGGAATGCCAAGGCCCGTATCGCTCACCTGGATCAGAATGTGCTCATCCTGACGGTGCACACGGACTCGGATGTCGCCACCCTCCGGGGTGAACTTGATCGCATTGCTGACCAGATTGGTGACGACCTGGACGATTCGGTCGCTGTCGAATGCGACCGGCGGAAGCCCCGGCTCGATCTCGGCTGCCAGATGTATGCCTCGCTTGGCGGCAAACGGCTGCATCGTATTGTACGCGTCCTCGATCGTCTTGTCGATGGCCCCTTCCTGCATGTGGAAGGTCATCTTCCCGGCATCGAGCCTCTGGAAATCCAGAACATCGTCGATCAGCCGGCTCAATCGTTCGATGTTACGCTTCGCAATGTCGAGGAAGTGGGCCTGATCCTTCTTGATTCGCCCCGCCTCGCCACTGAGAACGATCGTCACCGCCTCTTTGATGGACGTCATCGGGGTCCGCAATTCATGAGACACGGTGGAGATGAACTGCGACTTTATCTCCACCGCCTCCTTGAACTCTTCTTCCGCCCGTTTGCGGTCTGTGATGTCGTCGATCGCCACAACCACATGCCTGCCCGAGTCGATACTGACGGGCTCGACGCTGACCAGCAGCCAGGGCAGCCGTGTCTCGCCGTGGTCGTCCAACGACGGACGAATCTCCAGGCCCCGGATGGGCCGGCCGGACTCGAACGTCATTTGAACCATCGTACGCAGCGAGCACTCTTCATCTCCGTCGGCAGCGGCACAACAATCGCGACCGTCGGCGCACCGCGTACAGCTCAGAGATTGGCACGGTTCTCTTCCAATGATCTCACGGTAGTTCTTTCCCGAGAGATGGCGGATCGCGTCGTTGGCCCGCACAACCTTCATGCTCTCGTCCACCAGGAGCATGCCCACCGGCGCCGCGTCGAAAATCGCCGCCAGGTTCTTCTGCTTCCGCTCCAGGATCTCGTGGATGCGCGTCCGCTCGGTTACATCCGCGTCGGCTCCGCGATATCCGACAAGGGCCCCGTTCTCGTCGAGAATGGGCACGCCGCTGCGCAGCAGAAACACCACCTGCCCGTTCTTGTGCAGGTTACGCGTCTGAAACTCTGTGAACACGTCGTTTCTGCTGAAGATCTCAAATGCCCGAGTCTTCAACTGCGCGGCGTCGTCGGGATGAAAGAAATCGTAGAAGTGCTTCTTGCCGAGAATCTCTTCGGGTTTGTATCCGAGAACCCTCTCAATGATCGGGCTGGCATAGGTATACAGGCCGTCCGCATCGACTTCCCATATCCATTCGTTGGCGTTTTCCACCACCTGACGAAACCGCTCTTCGGAGCGGCGAAGCGCATGCTCCATCCGCCGGCGTTCCGTGATGTCCCGGACCACCCCGATCGATCCCGTGATCGCCCCATCCGTGTCTCTCAGGACGCTCAGCGAGATATCCACATCGATAAGGTCGCCTCTCCCCCGATACATCTGGGTCTCCAGATGGTGCTGCATCCCTTTCTGCCGAACGCTCATGGTCCGGATCCGCTGCCATTCCGATTCGGGATACAGGCTCTTGACCGAGCGGCCGAGCAATTGGTCCTCAGTCATTCCGAGAAGCTGTTCGGTGAACTGGTTCCACGAGACCAGGCGTTCCTCCTCATCCACCAGCATGATGGCGACGGCGGAGTTGTCGAAGATGGTTCGATACCGATGTTCGGCCGCCTGCAACTGGCGTTCGGCCTTCTTGCGTTCCAGGGCATAACGGATCGACCGCATCAACAGCGTACTGTCAACCTGCCCCTTGATCAGGTAGTCCTGTACGCCCTTCTGTACGGCCGACGTCGCGGTGGCTTCATCGTCCAATCCGCTGAGCACGATGACAGGCACGTGCGGAGCCTGCCTCTGGATGTTGACCACCGATTCCGTCCCCCGGCTGTCCGGGAGCCCAAGATCCAGCAGAACCACATCGAAGCAGGACCGGCGCAGACACTCCAGGGCCGCTGACAGGCAGTCGGCATGGACAACTTCCGCAAGATCGAGAGACGACTTCGCCAGAAGTCGGTCGAGCAACTTGCGATCGACGATGTCATCTTCAACGATGAGAACCCGCAATGCCTTATTCGTCGTCAAGGGCATTCTCCTTCACAGGCGCCGGCAAGCACCGGCATTCGGGTGCGACCCTGCGTATGGCCCGAGGCGATGGGACGCCGCGACCATGCGACCGTTCCGCCGGCGGGTCACTGTGACCGGCGGTCCTTCAAGATCGACTGGATTTTGGCCATGAGTTCGGCGAAATCGAACGGTTTGGTCACGTAGTCCGAGACGCCGTACGCCGACGCCGCCGCGACGTCTCGCGATTCACATCGTGCCGTCAGCATGATGACCGGAATCCTCTGAAGGGCCGGATCGGCCCGGAGCCGTCCGAGCATTTCGTGGCCGTCCATCACAGGCATGTTCGTATCGAGGAGAATAAGATCGGGTTTCTCGGCGGCGGCCCGCTCCAGCCCTTCCTGGCCGTTCGAGGCCGTCACCGTATGGCAGGCGGCGAACTTTAGGCGATATTCCACCGTGCTGACCAGGTCCGGCTCATCGTCCACGATCAGAACCTTGATCGGCGCGGTCTTCTTCTTTGCTTTGAACAATCCCAGCATGTTGATTCCTCCTTAGCGTTCCTTTCGTTTCACGATGCCATCGGCCGGCGGGTTGGCCAGTCAAGGATGTTGCCGTTCCGGGTCCTGTGACGACGTCGATGCATCGAGCGGCTCCTGCCCACGCGACAGCAAGGAAGCCCCGCGAATCGCTTCGTAGCGCGCCGCAACGGGCCCCGGTACCGGCTTGCCCCGGTCGATGTGGGGCGAGAGAAGCACGACCAGTTCCGACCGATTCGTCACTGTCCGGCGACTTCTGAAAAGATGACCGATCACCGGCAGATCCCCCAGAAGCGGGATCTGGCTGACCTCCAGGGTCTTCTCCTGGCGTCGCAACCCGCCCATGACCACGATCTGTCCGTCTTCGAGCAACAAAGACGTGTTGGCGCGCCGCGTATCTACGACGGGCACGCCCTGCTCGCTCACCCCGGTCCGGACGTTCTGTTCGGCCGTGACCACGACGAAGATGTTGTTGCCGTCGGTCACGGTGGCGGTGACCTGGAGGGTGACGCCCACTTCCTTGAACTGCGTCGTGCTCAACGCCTCCTGTCCACCCGTGGCCGAGTCGATCAATTCCTTGTAGGGGATCTCCTCGACGGCCTGGATCGTGGCCGACTGGCCGCTGACCACCAGCGTGTTGGGGCTGGCCAGAATGTCCACATCCCTCGTCTGCTGGAGAGCGTGAAGAACATGCCGGACGGTCCCGCTGATGACGCTGATGTCTCCGCCGATCCCGACCGTGTTGAACGCGGTCGCATCGCCGATCGTCGTGGCGTTCTCCGCTGTGGAGCGAAGCCGGCTGCCGCTGAGATTTTGCCGATAGACAACGTCATACCGGTTGTCCGACAACAGGTCCCAGTTGACCCCGATCTCCGTGTCGTCTTTGAGCTGCACGTCCAGGATCACCACCTCGACCATGACCTGCTGGGGGATTCGGTCCGCCTTGCGGATCTCGGCCAGGATTTTGGCCATGTTCTCAGCCGCATCACAGACGACCACGGAATTGTTCTTCTGATTGACCGCCACCATACCGAACGGCGTGACCATCTTGTCCAGAACGGTCTTGAGACTGGTGGCATCGAGGAACTTCAAAACGATCGTCTCCAGCACGAGATCGGGCCTGTCCACCTCAGACTCGACCGGCACAGCGATCACCGCAGAGGTCGCCGCCGCCAGCTCGGCAAAGGGATCTTCTCGACCCACCAACGCGGTGGCATCGCTCGACACGCTTGCTCGGACGGCGGTTCCCGGCGAGCCGAATGCAAGGACCAGAATAATCGCCGCCCTACGGCCGGCACTGAGCCTGTTCATCGTCAGGGCTCTCCTTATCACAATTCACGTAGATCGTAACGACCATTTCGCAGGCGACCCGGCCGGATTCCTGATCGGAGGCGCGTATGCGCAGCGCGTCGATCCAGATCTTCTGCCGACGGGCCCCCAGCGTCTCGAGCAGTCTGACCATACCGCCGTATGTCCCATGCACCTTCAGAGCGGCGCTGCGACGGACAAAGAGAGACCCGTTCGCCTCGCCGGTCTGGCCGACGGGCTTCCTGACGTTGTCCTGAATGTGGCCGAGCGAAACCATAACGCAACCGTTTCGCTCGCAGAACATCGCCAGATCCCGAAAGAACTCTTCCGCTTCATTGGGATGGAAGGCCTGGTCCGCAAGCCGTGCGTACTGTGCCATCAACTCCTGAAGCCGCGACTGCTCGGCACGCAGCCTCTGGTTGGCCAGCCGGCTCTTTTCGGCGCGCATCTCGGCAGCGCGTTCGTATTGTTGGGACGCCCGCAGCGATGCCACATGCGGCGTCACCAGCCAACTGTATGCCGCGCAGACGAAAACAGCGGACAACGCGCCGGTCATGGCCCATTGGCGTTTTTGCCACCATCGATGCGTCCTTCGAGCTTCCATCTTCTTATGGTATCTCCGTCGAACCCAGAGAACACTTGACGGCATACTGCACGAACCCTTCGCGCGATGTGGCGCGATACGTCTCCAGCAATGAGGCGCGCTTCACATACGGCGACCGGTTGAGCATCCGCACGAACACATGGACCGCTTCGTAGGAACAGGAGACGCCTTCCACGATCATGTCGGATCGGGCATCCACGGAGAGGTCGGTGATGCGTACCGTCTCGGGCGTTGCGGTCTTGATGTCGCCCAGAAGCCCCACCCAGTCCACATCCTGCCGTGACCCGAGAATCGAATCGAGCGCATCCACTTTGCCGGCGAGCCATTGACCTTTTTGTTCCATGGCTTCGAGCTGGCTGATGGCTGCGACCAGACCCGGTTCGTGTCGCGTCACTTCCGTCTGTTCGACGGCGGCAATACGGCGCGCCGTTTGTCGAGCCAGCCACTGGAAGCCGCCGATGACAAGAATGACCACGAGCATGAGCGCCGCCAGGGCATTGGCCGCTACGAGCACTGTCTTTCCGGCGGATCCCACCTGGGCCGCCTCGGGGGCCAGCAGATTCAGCTCGCCGTCGCGTGCGTCCGTCGGGAGCGGGCGAATCGCCGAACCAAGCGCCGCTGCGGACATCCCGTCCTGGGCCGATGGGCCGGCGAGCACTCCGATAGGAAGCGTCTGCCTTGTCCAGATATCCACGATATCTCCCGGCAGCGCAGCCCTCACAGACTCCGCCGGATTCCCTCCGATACCAGCGTCGCTTTCATCCAGAATGACGATGTGCCAGGGGCGGGGTCCGCCCACCGCATCGGCGTCATAGAACTGAATCGCTGCGTGGATCTCGTTCCGCAGGAACGCTTCGGATGCATTCGGCGATCCAATGCTCCTGGTCCTGACAAAGTCGAGCACCCCTCGATTGAGAATGCACAGGCTCAGCGCATCACCTGTGCAGATCGCGAACAACCGCTTGGTCTCGGGCCCATCCGAGTTCTGAAGGGCGTTGAGAAGACGTACCCATGCCGTGACAGCCGGCTCGATCGCGCCGATCGAAAGCCCGACCTGCCGACAAGCATCGCTGACAGCGTCCACCATCGTGCGGTCGGCGCCCACAAGCAGGGCCTTGCCGGGCACTCCCGGCTTGGCCGGCGTCATAACATGGAAGTCGGACGCGGTCTCTCTGCCCGACAGCGCCGCGTACTGCCGGATCTCATCCCGAACGAACCGGCTGACTTTCTGGGGGTCATCTTCCGACAACAGCACCATGCGGGCCACGGTGCATTCCGTCGACAGCGACACAGTCGCTTGCCGGCACGGCACCTTGTGACGCCTTCGGACGGCCTTGAGGGTCTGAACCAGTTGGACCGGATCGACAACCCGGCCGTCCTGGATTGTCTCCGGAGCGATCGCCGCCTGTGTGGCGTCCACCACCTCGATATGCGCACCGGCCATCCGGACCGACACCATGCAGAGGCCGGAGGCACTGATCTCGATTCCCGTCGATGTCTTTGCCTTCAATGTCATGGGTTCACCCTGATCCTGTCGATCGCCACCTCGTGTGGCGGACCATCGGTCCCAATCGTCACGTCCGCCTGCACTCGCGCAACGAAGCCGGCAGGAGATATTCCCACAGAGGTCACGCTCGACGGCTCGACCGTCACGGAATAGGTGCCGCCGGCGAATGGCTTGTCGGCGAACCCGGCATTCCAGTCGGCATCCGACCGCAAATGCGACAGCGCGTCTTCCAGCCCGGCTTCCGCGATCGCCAGCACCTCGGCTGCATGGATGTGATTCCGCATGATCTGGATGTCTTCCGTATTCAATTGGAGCATTCCAATGACGATGGCAGACACCAATGCGACGATGAAGACCACCATCAACAGCACCACACCCCGGTTGTGACGAGTATCGTTCATAGAGAGTCTCATCCGACGCCTACAGGCTCCCCACCGCAAAGTCACAGTCCACGTCGACATGGATCCGCCCGCCGCCTTCGAGACTCTTGGCCTTGATCTTCCCAAAGAACTCCGACTGGTCCCCAATGGCGACCAGTCCCTGGGGGTTCTGGAGGATCGCATGGACTACAGCGGTCCCGCCCATCTCAAAGTCATTGTTGCTTCCCGTCATGCCGATATGCAATCTCGATGGCGAGTGGCCCAGACGGTTGAGTACGGCGTTGCCCTCGACACAAACCCGGCGGTTGACGTAAAGGACCGCGACAGAACCCGGTGTGACCTGCAGTTCGGCTCTGTCGGCGATCTCGAAGTCTTGTTTGACCACGACTGTAACCTGCCCCTCGACGACAAGGACGGAATCGCCCGATAACTGAATGCTCTTGAAATGGTGGTCTGAATCGAGGGTTTGTTGTTGCTGGCCGCTCAGTTCAAGCACCCCTTCGTCTTTGCCCTGGAACTTCGCGTCACTCGGCGCGGACACGTCTGGGATATCCACAGGTGCAACCAGGACTCCACATCTGCCCGTTATTGTGGATGTCCCAGTCACGACCAAGCCGGTTTCCACATTGCCCCCCGGACCAACATAGGCGTCGCCGCGAAGGATGGCGTTGCCCGAGAGTCTGATCTTACCGCTTCCCGTGGCATTGGTTGAGATCACCGCCTTGGCGCCCGGCCGAACCGGATCATAAGCACCTTCCGATGATCGATAGCTGTCGATGACAACATCAACCCCACCCCAGGTGATGGAGTCGCGTACCGCCACGCCCGGCGCGAAGGTCTCGGCCGGCTGCGAATCGACTGTCCCCGCACGAATGTAGACGCGTGTGGTGAATGTCTTGTCGGCACCCAGGGGCGCGGCGTTGGCGAACGTGGTTTCCACGGCAACGAACCGGATCGACGAGGCGTCAACCGTCGGCGTCGTGAAATCGTTGCCGTCATAGCAGGTGAACCGGAACACGCCGACGGGCCCGGCCAGATCGCCCGGCTGGCCCAATGGCCCGAACTGAACATAGCCGTCATCACCCACGGTATAACGGCAGACGGTTCCGTCATTGGCCACCAACTCCATGAACCCCTTGTCTTGTGACGACGGGCTGACATCCGTGATCTGGGTCGCGGCGGCCAGCGTGCGATGGAGGTGATCTGCCAGAACCCTGGCATTCTGGACGATTTCCGTGTTCGCCTGCCTTGTATCCCAGTTCCTGCGAATCCCTGCAAAGAGCGGCAGCACGGCGGTCAGAACGATGGCCATGATGGACATCGCGAGGACCATCTCGAGTACCGTCACGGCCTTGGGGCGTCTAAGATTGCTGCGTTCTTGCTGCATGGCTCACACCATATACACTCGAACTGCTTTTCTTCGATGTATTCGGCAGGAAGCGGTCGCCCCGTTAGTGAGATATGGCTCGGGCATGTGGTTTATATCCCACCGAATTCTGCGGCGGAAAGCGGCCTGGGAAATCGATGAGACTGCCTCTTATCGGCCCATGCGGCGAGGAATCGCCGGCCGGAAGTCGGACAATGAAAGCGGTCTCATAAACCGAGGACAGGCGACACGCCGGCCAATGTGACTATCGCCTGGCAACGTAGGTCGCCAGGGTCACCTCCACCTCGTCGGCGGACAGACGGCCGTTCGCATTCACGTCATAGCCCACGGCCACGGTCACCTGTCGCACGTTCGGATTCTGGTCGTCCGTCACATTGCACAGATAGGCCCCGACGAGCGCCTCCGAATCCTTGTGGAATGAACTCTCATAGTGATGCAGGGCCCTTGCGCGGATCTCCTCGAGCGTTCCTTGCGCCAGGATCAGCGACTGGGTCTTGCGTTCGACGATCGCGCCCGTCGCTTGCGCCACGGTCAGGGCGCGCAGAAGGGGAATGACGGCCACCGCCAGGAGAGTTGAAGCCACCACCACTTCCGTCAGGGTCACGCCCCGGCCTGCTCGCCTCACAGATTTCGTTCGGACAATCGACGCCATCGGTCTTCCTTCAGCCGGTCCGTCAGGTCTTCGTGTCCTCGGTACAGCGAACGGCGCCGGTGCCTGGAGTGACACGTATCGTGAACGTTTGACCCGCCCCGGACACCGTCAGCACCGGATCGTTCTGCTCCTTCAGGGCGCCGAGTGGAGTGAACGCGAAGCTCGTTCTTCCCCCAATGGAGACATCCACTCCGACGGCATGTACGTCCACAACCGCCTGCGTGCGAAGATCGACAATCTCGTATTCCGTGCCCTTGTTTGTCGCCTTGATCCGGAGGGCAAATCCCTCGGCATTGACGGCGGCGTGGAGGATGGCCAGACTGCGCGTCCGACGCAGGTCCGTTGCGATCTTCCGGGCGGTGAGCTCCGCCTGCCGCCCCGCTCTTGATCCGAACGACAGCCGTGGCACTGCCACGAATGTCAGGGCGCCGAGCATCACGACCGTGACAATCAGTTCGGCAAGCGTAAAGGCTTTGGGAACTCTCATACGATATGCTCGACGGCGTCCGAGCATCGCACCAACAGCCGCCCATGGCCGACGATCCATCTGCGCCGGATGCACTTTGCTCCGGACGGCTTCAATAGGTCCGACGGCCCAGTCACTTGTCGGGGTCGCCGTGGCTGTGTCCCGTGACGCGATTCGTCGTGTCGTCCAGTTTGTACGGAAAGTCCTTGCCAAACGGGCATTCCGGCAGGCCGTCCGGGAAGTAGTCCGAGGACTCCTTGACCAGGTCATCGAGACTCTTCGGCCAACCGCCGGTGTTGGCCCGGTACAACTCGATCTGCGAGTTGATCAGATTCACGTTCGTTTTGCACGCGTTGATCTTGGCAGTCTCTGCACTCTGACTGATTCTCGGAATGGCAATCGCCGCCAGCGCGCCGAGGATCAGCACCACGACCAGCAACTCAACCAGAGTGAAACCCTTCTCACGCCTCATGTTGTTCTCCTACTATGAAAGGACCAGGTTCCTGCTTCACCAGCACCTCTGTATCGGAAGAAACACGGGCCGACTTGAACGGCACCGGATCATCCCCCGGGGAAAACGCCCCTGTATCCCCCAAATCAGCGCAGGTGCGTCATATAATCGAACATCGGCAGATACACGCCCATCAGAACCAGACCGATAACCAGTCCCATAATCAACGTCAGCGCGGGTTCGAGCTTGACGATGAGACTGGCGAGAATTCGTTCAATGTCGCGGTCCAGCAGATCGACGCCTTTGACCAGCATGTCGGCCAACCGGCCGACCTGTTCGCCCGACGTCGCCATCTGGACGATCTCGGCCGGGAAGATCTTGTGCGCCGCCAACGCCTTCCCCACAGGGCTGCCGGCCTGTGTCACGCGTTGCAGATCCTGCGCCACCAGCGTCATCTCCGCGTTGCGGGCGATGTCGCCGGCGATGCGAAAGGCGTCGATCACCGAGACCCCGACCGCGGTCAGCATGGCGAACGGCCGCATAAAACGCGAGACCAGGATCATACGGTTGAGCCTTCCGAACATCGGCAACCGCAGTTTGCATCGGTCCCAGCCGCGTTTCAACCCGCTGCGGCGGACCACGCGCCCTATCATCCATCCCGCGCCGATTGCCGCCGGAATGACCACCCAGCCCCAGATCGTCAGCATCTTGCTCAGCGTGACCAGGGCCAGTGTCGGGCCGGGCAGAGGCACGCGCAGATTGGCATAGAGTTTGGTGAACACGGGAACGACGAATAGCAGCAGACCGAAGAGAACGGCCAGACACACCACCCCCACCGCGATGGGGTAGATGAAGGCCGAGCGGACCTTGGTGCGCAATTGCTCCCTTTTCTCCAGGTAGATTGCGCTCATCTCCAGGGCTTCCGCCAGCTTGCCGGCTGTCTCTCCCGCTTCAAGCATGCCGACGAAGAACTCGGAGAAGACATCACGATACGGCTCGAATGCCTTCGTCAGGCTGGCTCCCGCCTCCACTCGCGTCTTGACGTCCGAGAGCATGCGGCCCAGCGCCGGTCGTTCGGTCTGTTCCGCCAATGTCTCCAGGCAGGAGGTAACCGACAGGCCGGCCGAGTACATCCCGGAGAACTTGTAGGCGAAGGCCACAATATCTTCGGCCTTGACGCGGGACCGCCCCGCCGTATGTTCTCTTACCCGGCGGGCACGCACGAGTGCATAACCGAGGCGCGCCAACTCGCTGCGCAGCGCACCGACGCCGGCGATCTCTTCGTAGACGCCGCTGAGTTCCCTTCCGGATCGGTCCTTGGCGGTGTATTGAAAGGTCGGCATCAGCCCCGCTCCATATCGACCACGCGCATGACCTCGTCAACAGTCGTCTGGCCGGCCAGGACCTCGCTGACTGCCGCGGCGCGCAGGGTTCGCATTCCCTCGGCGATTGCGCGCTCCCGGATGGTGTCGTCGTCGGCTCTGTCGATGATCATTCTCTGAACGGCCCTGGAGACCGGGAGGATTTCGTAGATGCTCTTGCGTCCGAGATAGCCGCTCTGATAGCAGTGGCTGCACCCCGTCCCTCGCCACAGTTGCACCGCGGCGTCCGGCTTCGAATCGCCGTAGAGAATGCGCATCTCGCTGTCCGACGCGCGATAGGGCGTCTTGCACCTCGCACAGCAGGTTCGAACCAGTCGCTGGGCCGCGCTGCCGAGCAGAGCCGACCCGGCCAAAAAGGATGGAATGCCCAGGTTGACCAAGCGCGACACCGCCCCGGCGGCGTCGTTCGTGTGCAGCGTGCTCAGAACCATGTGGCCCGTCAGCGCCGCGCCGATGGCGATCTCCGCTGTCTCACGGTCCCGAATCTCGCCGATCAGAATGATGTCCGGGTCCTGTCTCAAAATGCTTCGCAAGGCGGAGGGGAAGGTCATTCCGGCAACCGGCTTGACCTGTACCTGGGTGATCCCGTCGAGACGGTACTCGACCGGATCCTCGACCGTGACGATGTTCCTGTCCGGGGTGTTGATCAACTGCAGCACGGAATACAGCGTGGTCGTCTTGCCGCTGCCCGTCGGACCGGTCAGCAGCACCATACCATACGGATTGCCGAGAATTCGGCGGAAGGTCTCGTTGTCCTGGGACGACGTGACAACCTTGTCGAACGACCATCGCTCGACGCGTTTGTCCAGAATCCGCAGCACCACCTTTTCACCGCCGACAGCCGGCAGCGACGAGACCCGCAGATCGTATTCGGCGCCCTCGTGTTCGATCGTCGCGTGACCGTCCTGTGGGATACGCCGCTCGGAGATATCCATGTCCGCCATGATCTTGATATGGGAGACGACTTCCCGCTGCACCGACGCCGGTACGCGAATCGTGTCTCGCAGCGTTCCGTCGATCCGGCAGCGAACGCGAAGATCGGGGGGCTGAGGCTCGATGTGTACGTCGCTGGCCCGTGATGAGATCGCGCCTCTGACAATAGAGGATACCAGTTTGCTGATCGGATCATCGCCCTCTCGCAGCGTCCGAACCTGGCTCTCGGACGTCTTCGATGCCACGCCGGCGTCTTCCTTCAACCGCATCGAGGCCACCACCTGCCGAGTGATGTCCACTTCGTCGAAGAGACGCCCGATGGCCTGGCGTATGGCCGCCGGACTGGCGGCCACCGGCACCACGCTATAGCCGGTCTTCACCTCGATCTCGTCCCTCGCCGCCAGGTCCCACGGGGCCCCCATCGCTACGAACAGCGTCCGGTCCTGGCATCGAATCGGGACGGCGTTGTGCTGGGTTGCCAAGTCGCGGCTGATCAGGTGCGCGATCGTTGGCTCGATTGCGTCGGCTGTCAGCTCGACATATTCGATGTCGTTGGCGCGGGCGACCGTTTGAACGATCTGCTCTTCCGTCAGAAGATTCTGCCCTCTGAGCATCGACAGAATGCTCTGGCCTGTCTGCTGCTGACTCTGGATGAGCTTTTCGAGGACCGCTTGATCGACGATGCTGTCCTTCTCCAGTGCGGCGATGATCGGATCGTTTGTCTTCATGCCATCGGATTCCCAAGTAGATACTGTCAGGACTCTATCGGCATATCGGCTGTCACACCTTAGCCCGGCCTCGGCCTTTCCACGCTGGGTCTGATAACAGACCTCGCCGGGCGGCCTCCGGATGCGGCAGGCCAAAATTCTTGTTGCATTGGCACATCGGATCGGGTATACATCGCCCCTGTCTTTCAGGGCGGCGTAGCCAAGTGGCCTAAGGCGACGGTTTGCAAAACCGTTATTCCCCGGTTCGAATCCGGGCGCCGCCTGTTTCCCCCATCAGCCTCCCACCCGTCAGTCTGGCCTTGCAGCAAGATTGCAGGAATGCCAATTCCCCATACTGCGGCGGATCGATAGGGCCGTGGGCCAAGCCAACGACCGACCCGATGCGACAGACGGAGTGCTCTGTAAGATCATGTCTCGCTGGGAATTGCGTGATTGGGCGATACAGGACTCGAACCTGTGACCCGCTGATTAAGAGTCAGCTGCTCTACCAACTGAGCTAATCGCCCGAGGGTTCGTTTCGGCGTCGGCCGGAAACCAACGCAGCCGACACGTGCGTGTCAGCCGCGGCAAAACATGTAATTTACCGGTAGGGTCGGGCGGCTGCAAGAAAATTGCCGGCAGACGGGAAAACTTTCTTCACCACTGATTCCGTCCGAACGGCAGCGACGGGATGCTTAACGGGCTGGAAGGGTGTACTTGCGAGCCTTGCTTATGGATTGCCGGCCCTTGGCAACGGAGGTTTCGATCCGGCAATCTGTTCNNGGCTCGCCCTTGGCGGCCTGATGGCGAGCCCAAGCCAAGCCGCTGGCGGCCAGATTGCGGTCCAGCGCCTGCAGGTAGGCGGCATCCGCCTGAAAGAGCATTGTATTGGACCCTTCGGTCAGCACGAGCATCACAACCGCGGTGATCGCAAGCAGCATGATGACGTATACCAGGATGAAGCCGGGTTGTCTTGTCTTGCTCATGGGGTTTCCTCCCCCTTGGCCAGGCCGCCGATGAAGTAGACATGCGAATTGGCCAACTTCTCTCTGGTCTTGCCGGCAATGCGTTCCTGCAGAAATGTGCGCACCTCGACAGCATGTGCTTCTTCGCCCTGTTGCCAGCGCCGCCAGGCGATCACCGCATCGCGAAATCGCCAGGCCCCTTCGGTTCGCGGCTCGGCCTGGTCGAGCCGCGTCCGCGTCACGCCGGCCTCCTCCATTCGATAGCAGATCACGCCCTCGGGCAAAGCGATCAGGAGCGTGTGGTCATCGCTTCGGACCTCGCCAGACGTGTCGGGCAGACCGACAGCCGCGTCCACGTCGTCGCATATGTGGCGGACCAGATCCAGGACGCTGGTGTTCTCCTGCACCATACGCGCCATGCGAGGCACATCGCGGATGGACGTGGCAAACAGACCGCTGAAGGCAATGGCCGCGAACGGCAGGACGGTGATCACCACGAGCATCTCGACCAGTGTGAAGGCCCTTCTTCTCATCACGAGCCCTCCTCTTCAACGTGTTGCACTGCCGGCGCGACATACCGCGACAGCTTGACGACCACTTGCCTGGGGCCGGCCTGCGCGCCGGCCTTGACGTCGATCCGTTCGAGTCCGGCCCACTGACCCTCTCCCGGCGTTCTCTCCAGCGAAACAGTCACTCGCGGCCAGAGCCGCTTGCACTTGTCGGTGTCGATCGGGGCACCGGTGGCGGCCACGCTGTCGAGCTGGGCCATGGCCGCCGCGATGCACTGCTGACGGGCCCACTGATGGCGGTTGAAGGCGCCGAAGCCACCCACCGATACCGTCAGCCCGGCCAACAGCAGCGCGAACAGCGACATGGCCACGATCAACTCGGCGAGCATGAAGCCGCGTGTTTGTCTGATCCTTTTCGACACGATTGCACTCCAAGTTGCGGGTCACGGATAGATATTGCCTGCCATGAAATTGAGAACGGCCACTGTCGGAGAAAAGGTGGCATAGACGACAAACCCAACCGTCGCTCCGAGCAGGATGATGCCGAAGGGCCACAGGATGAATCGCGTCAGGTTCACCCGGTAGCTGTAATTTGAGCGATAGAACGATTCGAGCGTCTCCAACACCGCCGGGGTGTGATTCGCCCCTGCATTGCGGTCGAAGGCCCAGGCCAGGGCCGAGGCCAGGCCGCAACCGCGCGCCGCAGCGGCGACGTCGTCGCCCTGCTCGACGCGTCGAAGCCAGCAGGCCAAGCGACGGCGGAAGGCCTGGTTGACATCCAGCCCCAGCGTGCTGCGAATCGCTTCATTGATCGGGCAATCCGTCCGCATCGCCACGCGCAGCAGTTCGACCGCCTGCAGCGTAGCGTTGTTGTTCTCGAACCAGTGCAGCACGGGCAGGTGCCACTTGATCCAGTCGCCGATTCGCGAGAGGCGGTGCGGCTTATCCGGACGGCGCGGACGCGTCCGGGCCCAGATCCAGATCGGCGGGATCACGAAGAAGATCAGAAGGAACAAGCCCCAGGCGATCACCCCGTCGTGTTTGTAGACCAGTTCCCGCATGATCGCGATCAGCACACGCGTCGAGGCGGGCAAACGCCCCTCTGCCACCTCCTCCAACACCGATGTGAGCTGTGGAATGACAAAGGTCATCAGGCCCAACACCATGATGAACGTGATAGACAGGATCACCACAGGGTAGGCAGCATGGACGGGCTGCAGTCTCATCCGGCGGGCCGCTTGCGATCTCAGATCGTTTTCGACGGCCTCGATCGCAGCCGGCAGTTGGCCTTTGGGTTCGGCTGCCGAGAGGATTGCCAGGGCCCGACTGGGGCAGCGACGATAGCCTCGGCGAATGGACTCGACCAGTGAGTGGCCCTGGACGAGCCACTTCTTGATCTGCTTGAGCACATGGGCGCTGCCGTCAGTCCGTCCGCTTGCGGCGCAATCCAGCGCCATCGGTAGCGGCAGGTTCTGCCGCATGCTGCTGCCAAGGGTCGAGAAGACGTACGCCGCGGTGGCTTTGCGACTGCCGGCGCTGTAGCCGATCAGGCAGGCTACGATCCCCACGATCCCCAGCAACACGAACAGAGGGAGCACAAAACCGGCTCCAAAGGCCGCAAACGCCCCAAACAATCCGATCACGAACAGCGTGCCACCGATCGCCGCGAGGACCAGGAAGGCAAGTCGGTGGACCCATCGCTGTGGCTCAGCGTGCCGACCACCGAGCGCGATCGCGACCAGCGTCACGAGGACAAGCACGGCGGCGCAGAGAGCAACCCACGCCTCATTGGTCTCGACGGCGAAGTAGACCATTCCCAGAACACCCAGAGGCACGGTCGCCAGGGCGAGAACCGGCCGTTTGTATCCCAGGATGGCGTACACAACCAAGAGAACGGCGATGATGGCAGGAAGTTCGAGCATTTTCGTTTCCTCAGCCGGCCGCTGACAGACTGGTAACGACCTGGATCATGGGCAGGAACATGGCGAGAATGGTGACACCGAGAAAGCCGCCGACCACAATGAGCATCATCGGCAGCAGGACGACTTGCAGCCGTGATTGGCCGGCGCGGGCCTGGTCGGCGTACATGGCGGCCAGGCTGTGCAGATTGTCGGGCAGTTCATTGCGCTGGGCGCCGAGCTGGACGGAGTAGAGAAACAGCCGGGGCAGCATTCCGGCGTCGTGACCGGCCTCCATGAGATTGACGCCTTTCTCGATCTGCGCGGCCAGCCGCTCGCTGTCGAGCAGCAGCCGCTCGCTTCCGGCCGCGACGGCGCCCAGACGCAGGCACTCGGGCATGTCGCAGCCGGCCCCGACCAGAAGCGCCATCGCCTCGGCCATCCGGCTCAGCACGCTGTTGTGCCAGAGCCGACCGATCACCGGCACGTGCAGCAAGAATCCCTCCTTGATTCGCCTGCCCGCGGGAGAGGCAGACAACGCAATGAACAGGCCGACGATGGCAGTGACGAACACGGCGACACCGGTCCAGAACGGCACCACGTTTTTGGCCAGATTGAGAACGCCCGTGGTCACCGGGTTGAGCTTGCCTCCGATCATCTCCTGGAGAACACCTTGGAACTGCGGAACGATGTACGTGAACACCAGCGTCATGATGATCGCCGCGAGGACGAAGACGACGGCCGGATAGCTGACGGCCTCGAAGATGATCCGGCGGGTGTGCGAGGCCAGTTCGAGGTGCCGGTTCAGGCTGGTGAGCATCTCGGTCAGTCGGCCCGTCTCGACGCCGGCCTTCAGTATCCGGCCATAGAGCGGAGGAAAGGCCCCCTGCCGCTTTTGGAACGCCTCCTCGATGCCCATTCCCCCTTCCAGGTCGGCGGCGATCTCTTCGACCAGCTTGCGCATCGATGCGGAGGTGATGTCCTGAGCCAGCTCGCGCAGCCCTCTCTCCAGCGGGATGCCCGCCTTGGTGATCGAGGCCAACTGCTGGTTGAACAGCAGAAACTCGTTGCGGCCAATGGCCGTCTTGGGCGGCTCGGTCCGGCCCTTCTCGACCGAATTGACGGTCAGGCCCATCTCACGAAGGGCACTGTCGGCCTCCTGCGAAGAGGGCGCCTCGATCGTTCCGGTCATCAGCCTGCCGCCGGCAGTCAGTGCATTGTACTTGAACGTCGCCATGCTGTGGTTCCCAATCGTCCAGTCTGAAGAGCCTTGATACCCCCTGTTCCTATCCGAATGCTACGGAGCCGCCCCATCGCTGAGGCCGCATGCCCGGTTCAGTTCTGTTTGCGTCGTAACGCCGGTTTCGACCAATCGCCGACCGTCGTCCAGGATCGTCGCATGGCCCTTGGCTTGCAGCAGGGTGTCCAGCTCTTCGAGGTCGGCCTTGGCCAGAATGGCCCTGCGCAGGTCGCTGTCCAGTTGGACCATCTCGGCAATCAGGACACGGCCTTTGAAGCCCGTTCCGAGACACGCGTCGCAGCCGACGGGCTCATACCCGCCCCCCGCCTGCCTCTTGCACTGCTCGCAGAGCCTGCGGAGAAGTCTCTGGTTGACGACAGCGGCGATGCTCGAGGTAACCTGGTATGGCTCGATGCCCATCTCCAGGAGCCTCAGCAGCGCCCCGGCGGGCGTGCCGCTGTGCATCGTACTCATCAGCATGTGTCCGGTCAGGCCGGCCTCGATGGCGATTCGGGCCGTCTCGGCGTCGCGAATCTCGCCGATCATGAGCACCTGGGGGTCCTGGCGGAGCAAGGACCGCAGCGCCGTGGGAAATGTCATCTGCCCGTGCGGCGTGATCGGCACCTGCGTGACCCCATCGATGCGAATCTCGACCGGGTCTTCCAGGGAGACGATGCTCTTGCCCGGCAGGGTACGAATGATATGGCGGAGGATCGCGGCCAGGGTGGTGCTCTTGCCGCTCCCGGCCGGGCCGGTCAGCAGCAGCACGCCCTGGTTCTGCGCCGCGACGGCCTTCAGGGCCCTCTCGATCTGCGGCGAAAAGCCAAGCTGCTCCAGCGTCAGAAGGTCCTGCCGCCGGTAGAACAGGCGAACGACCGCCCGCTGACCGTGGATCGTCGGGAAGATCGCCAGACGCACGTCCGAGACCTTCTCGGCCGCCGCGCCGGAGATCTCCAGACGCCCTTCCTGGGGGATGTCGTTGCGGTAGGTCAGCAGTCCCCCGAGCACCTTGAGCCGGGCGACCACGTTGTCGGTCAGCGTCGCCGGGAGGCCTTCGACCGGGTTGAGCACGCCGTCCAGACGGAATTTCACGACGAGCGAGTCGGCCGTCGGCTCGAAATGGACGTCGCTGGCCTCGGCCTGGATCGCCTGAGCGAGCAGGTCGTCCACCAGGGCGACCACGTCCAGTCCGTTGTGCTGCCGACGATCGTGTGCTTTGGCGTCCATCGGACCCGCTCATATCTTTGCCTTGGTTTGTCCAGAAGTCCCCAGCGGACCCTGTTCTTCCGCCCTTAGGACGCACCGGCGCGACCGGTGTTAATCGGAAAGGCATTTTTTGCACTTTGGACGGTTTTTCGTTAACATGGGCTCGGAGCGCGCGTCTACTCATAGAAAGCCGCGCAGTCGGGAGCATTGGTCTTTATGTTCGACAGAACCGTTCGTTGCGACCTGCTTTGGGCCCCCGGTCTCAGTGAGGCCGTGGACGTGAGCCAGCGGTGGATCCTCACCGCGATGGAGCGATACGGCTCGGAGCTGGTGACCATGCTCTGGCGAATCCTCGGCAACGAGCAGGACGTCTGCGACGCCTACCAGACGACGTTTCTGCAGTTGGCCCATCGCGACGACCGGCGTCAACCCAGGCACATCAAGGCCTACCTGTTCCGCACGGCCAGCAATGCCGCCATCACCATGTTGCGACGCCGAGTGGTGGAGAATCGGACCTTGTCGGAGATGGAGATTCGGGCCCAGCGTGCGGAATCGACCGAGCCGGATTTCGATGCCCAGCGACTGACCGAGAGGCTCCGAAGCCTGATCGCCGAATTGCCGGACCCTCTGCGAAGCGTTATCGCCCTGCGCGATCTGGGCGAGTTGCCCTACGAAGAAGTCGCGCGTACCCTGCAGATATCTACAGGCACCGCCCGCGTGTATCGGTGTAAGGCCGTTCAACTGCTGGCCGCCTGGATGAATAGAGAGGTGCAACCATGAAGCCGCCGAACATTCGAGAACGGCTTTTTCCCATTTTGACACCGTCGGTCAGCAGGTGCCGGCACACCCGCCAGTGGTTTGCCGCGGCCTTGAGTCGTCGATTGGGCCCGGAGGCAGGTTGGGTCCGTCGCCACGTGGCCACCTGCCCGCGATGCCAGAGGCGCCTGGCCGCCCTGCGGAACGTGGAGATGGCCCTTTCCCTTATCCGGTCCCAGCCACAAAGCCTCGACCTGCTCAATCGAGCCAACAGCCACACCATCAAGATGCTCGAACACGACCTTCGAGACGCGCCGAAGGCCCGAAAACTCGAGCGATTGCGCCTGGAGCCCTCGTTTGTCGAACGATTCGGTCAGTACCGCTCGAGTGCCGTCAACGTAGCGGCCTGCATCGCCATTGTCCTGTTGACCCGCGTCGGTGTATTCAACTCATTGGACAAACTCAGCACCGGCGGCGACAGGGCCATGCGGCAGTACTACGCCAATCACGTCGGCGACGATCTGGCTCGAGAACTTTTCGACGTCTGAACCCCGTCGTCGGGTTCGCCACCCCCGAGCCCGACGCTGGCGTGCTCGGCTGTCCGCTTATCGGACCACGTCTGCTTTGCACCACATATCCCAGGTGTGTCGCGCCAGTGGTCTCCTTGGCCGCTTGCGGTTGTTTTTCTATATTTTACGTGGCGGTTGCCGGGGCGTTTCCATCACCGCTGCCGGCCCTGGAAGGTGTCTTGGCCGGCGAGCCGCGACAGGACGCCGACAGAGCGCCGGTCCTATTGGCCACACAGGCCCTGCACAATCCGGGGGTTTTTTGGTCAATCGACGGGCGATGGCAGCCGACGAAGGGGATGGTGAATCCGCCTTGAACTGTTTGTGAGTTGATGTGAACCATGCTCAAGAAGTGTGCGATACTCGGACTGGCCCTGTTGATGATTGGAGGCCTTTCGCTGGCGTGGCTGCGGAAGCAGGCTGAAGCGGAGCGAACGGCCGCCCCCCCCGCCGCCAGAGACACGCTGCAGTCGTCGGATCATCTCCAGAAATACGGCCATTGGTACCGTCTGACCCCGGAACAGCAGAATCGACTGGTCCTCGAACTGGATGAGGACCGCAAGAACAAGACGCCGGAGGAACTGGCGGCCGAGCAGAAGGCACGTCTTCGCGCCGACCTGCCCAGGCTGGCCGCCGGCGAGATGAATCCGGGGGACATCGCCGATTACCTTTACGGACCGAGATGGGAAGACGAGGTCACGCTGTATCGACAGCGTCGCGAGCAGGAGCAGATCACCCAGACGATCTCGGTGGTGTGTCTGTCGATCGGCGGCGCGCTGTTCGCCATCTGCCTTCTGATCTGGGTACTCTGGCTGATGGCCCGCGCGTTCAAGGCGCTCACGAAACGTCGTGCCGACCGGCTCGCCAGCATCGACTGCGAACCGACGGAGTTAACCACCATCCTTCATGACGATACCGTCGAAGGCGACGAGGGCGACGAAGGCGCGCTGGAGAGTGTCCTGGAATCGTCCGACGCGGAGACTGACGAGGCGGAGCCAGTCCTGACTCCGCCGTGGTGCGAGCCCGATCGAAACGCCCGCGATGGGGAGCGTTTTCTGGTGCCCAGACGGCATCGAGACCTGCCCCCAGGGCGTCCGACGCTCGCCATCGAACCCAGGCCGCAGGACGACGCCGTCGCCGTGCTGATGTCGGATGAACCGTCCGGGGAACAGGAGTGGTCGCCCCAGATGGAATGGTCGTCACCGGCCGACGACGAGTATCCCGCGCAGGTCGTGCCCCAAAGACAACGGTTCACACCGAGACCCAGAGTGACCGTTCTCGGCTCGACCGAGATTCTTTCGGCCGGCCCGCCGGCTGCGGTGGCCGAGAGCCCCCTGACCGAACAGGCCGAGGACCTCCAGCGACAGATCGCGGAGTTCAAGCAAATGGCCCAGAGCGTGCAGCAGGCGACGCGCGACCAGTCGGCGCCGCTGAGCAACACGCTCAAGGAACTGGCGCAGCAAGTCTCTGCGATTCGGGAGTACGCGGCCTGCCAACAGGATCGGGTGGAGAAGCTCCAGGACGGTTACGACTGGAGCATCATCCGCACGTTCTGTCTGCGGGTGATCCGGTGCATTGACAATCTCGAAAACCGAATCGACAGGCTCGACGAAGACGACGACGGCGTTCTGCAGCTCGAAGAGGTCCGGGATGAACTGCTGTTCGCCCTGGAATCCAGCGGGATCGAGCAGTTCCGTCCGGAGGTCGGCGGCGACTATCGCGGACAGGAGAAGTTCGCCGAGGCCGTAAAGGAAAAGGAAGCAGCACAGAATCCGGGCCAGGCCGGTACGATCGCCAGAGTGGTACGGCCCGGTTATCGATACGTTACGGATGAGGATAGTTTCAAGGTCGTCAGGACGGCGCAGGTTAAGTTATTCGGCTGAGTTGCCTCGGCGCCCGCCTTCGGACGGCGCAAGGCACTCTGTGGGACAAAGTTGTACGCAGGAGAAAACCATGGCTAACATCGTCGGCATTGATCTGGGAACGACATTTTCGGAACTGGCGATCCTCAACGCGATCGGCAAACCGGAGATCGTTCCGAACGCGGACGGAGAGCGACTGACCCCATCGGCCATCTTCTTTGATGAAGAGAACCCCGAACTCATCCGCGTGGGGATCGAGGCCCTCAATTCGAGGCACCTGAACCCGGCGCGTTCGGTACGGTGGATCAAGCGTCATATGGGCGACGCCGAGTACAAGGTGAATATCGACGGAACGGACTGGACCCCGGTGGAGTTGTCGGCTTTGATCCTCAAGAAGCTCAAGCAGGATTCGGAAGCTGCACACGGCGAGATTCGTGACGCCGTGATCTCCGTCCCGGCCCACTTCGACGAGGTCCGGCGTAAGGCGACGATGGACGCCGGAACCGCCGTCGGCCTCAACGTGATCGCCATCGTCAACGAGCCCGTGGCGGCGGCGCTGTACTACGCCACGACCCGCCAGGTGACCGGCAAGGTGCTTGTATACGACCTCGGCGGTGGCACGTTCGACGTGACGCTGATGAACGTCAACGGCCTTCAAATGGACATCGTCTGTTCGCAGGGCGACCATGCGCTCGGCGGCATCGACTTCGACAACAAGGTCCTCGAGATCCTGCAGAAACTCTATCGGGACAAGTTCGGCACCGATCTGATCGTCTCCGAGGAAGATCGGGCCAAGTACGAGGACGAGGCCGAAGACATCAAGAAGACGCTGTCGCGCCGTCCCGTGGCGAAGAAGATTCTCTACGGCGCCGCCGGAAGCATGCGGGTGGAAGTCACCCGAGAGATGTTCGAAGAGGCGATCGCTCCTCTGGTGGCCCGCACCGACATGATGGTGGAGGTCGCACTGGAAGAGGCCGGCATCAAACCGTCCGACGTGGACACCGTCTTGCTGGTCGGCGGCAGCACCCGCGTTCCCATGGTGCGGGCGCACCTGGAAGAGACGTTCGGGTTCGCGCCGGAGAACGCCGTGAACGTCGATGAGTGCGTCGCACTCGGGGCGGCACTGCACGCCGGTCTGACCGCCGTGCGCCAGAATCCCGATGCCGTCGACGCCGGTATCCGCACCGGTTTGCAGGACATCTGCCTGACGGACGTGTGTAACCAGAGCTACGGAACGATCTGCGCGCCGATCGACAAGGAAACCGGCCGTCGCGTGATTCAGAACCGGATCATCCTCAAGAAGAACACACCCCTGCCGTGCGAGGCCACGCAGACCTTCTATACGGTCTCCCAGGGCCAGGAGAAGGTCGAAGTGACGGTCACCCAGGGCGAGGATTCCGATCCGGCCTACGTCAACACGATCGCCACGCATCGCTTCGAGCTGCCACCCAACCGGCCGGCCGAGCGTCCCATCAAGGTGACGTACAGCTACGATCTCAACCAGCGAATGCACTGCAAGTTCGAAGACGTCGACTCAGGCCGCGTCCTCGAAGTGGATGTCGCGCTGGACCAGGACGAAACGGGGTCGCAGAGCGAGGCGGCGGAAGGTGCCAAAGAGCTGCAAACACTCAAGGTCCAGTAGGATGCGGAATTAGGTCCCATGTTCAGAATTTTGATTCCAGTTGCGGCTATGGTCGTTGGGGTGGCGGCCGGGGTCTTCATCGGAATGCGACGCCGAAGTTCGCAACCGACCGAGAGCGTCCCAGTCCGGTTGTCCTCGGGGCTCGCATTCGCCCGCATCCTGCTGGCGCGTGTTCGTAACTGGAGCACAGAAATCACGCGATGGACGACCGGCATCGTGAGGCGTCTGCCGGACCGGCTCAGACAGACCGTCCAACGTGTCCACCATCACCACGAATCCGGAGGTGCGCCGCAAAGAGACAAGGAGGAAGACCTGCCGGCGACAGGCGAAAGCGACGGTCAGGACGTCGCCGAAAGCACCCGGAATCATCAAGCCGACACATCGGAGAAACCCGACCGGAGCGTCGATTTGAGCGGGTTGAACTGTCGTGCCCGAATCGGCAGAGAACCGAAGGGCGACACGTGGCAGACGGTCCTGATTGTGGACATCTGCGGCGTCATCGAGGCGCCTGACGACGGACATGACGTCGATCTCAAGGCCACCTTGAGCGACATCACGGACCGCAAAGGTCCGGCTCTGCCCGCACTGGTCCGGCCCAAGCAGGGACCGATCCATCGGAGCGCTCAGTTCACCTACCAGACGCAAATCGGCCGACTCTGCCACCAGCACACGGTCCTGGAGGACTGGATGGCGGTCGCGCAAATCTCGCCGGAGTGGTTCGTCCTGCCGCGACAGGGGCATCGCGAACTGCGATTCGACATCGCCATCGTCTCGCGCTCGACCGGCGAGCAACTGGCCACCGGCACGTGCATCGGCGCCTTCGAGAACATCGAGATCGGCTACCTCGATATCGACGACAACATCCAGCGGGCCAAGACACTCGCCGTGGGACTGGCCTTCAGCGTGGGAGCGGCCAACAATGCCCTCCAGGAGCCCGAGATCAACGTGATTCATGGCTGGGTCCGGACCAACTTCGGGTCGGGCGATGCTTCCGAGGGAGCGCGTCTGGAACTGGAACAGGCCCTCCGCAAGACCGCCGCGTTCTTCCTGCGAGGCGGACGCCTGAACCTGGAGGAAATCTGCAACGAGATCGTGGAGATCGCCCCAGTGGTCGGTCGGCTCGACATCATGGACCTGTCCTTGAGGGTAGCCGGAGCAAAGGGGCAGGTCACCCCCACCGACATCCGGCTTCTCAAAGACCTGGCACAATGGCTCCGGATCGACCGCGGCCGGTTACGCACGATGGTCGAGAAGACGCTTCCGGTAAGCATGCACCAGAGCGAGGATGCGGAGATGATCCTTGGCGTTACCACGGAGATGAACAAGGATGAGGTCCGCCATCAGTTGAATCGCGAGTACGCCAAGTGGAGTTCGCGCGTCATCAGCTCCGATCCGGCGATCCGCAAACAGGCCGATCAGATGCTCAACCTGATCGCCGACGCCCGCACACAGTACATCGGCGTCAACCTCTCGAAATGACCTTTCTGCCTGGAGGCCGCTATTCCCCCCGCACGACGGACATCGCCGATCAGAAGATCGTGTAGATGAACGGCGCCGCGCTGGTCCCGGCCAGCAGGACGATCAGCCCCAGAAGCAGCAGCACCAGCACGATGGGCAGCAACCACCATTTCTTGTTGTGCCTGAGGAAGTGCCAGAATTCCGTGACGAGAGACGGACGCTTCTCTTGGGCGAGCCGTGCAAACTTGGTCGAGTCCTTTTCCGCCATACCAGGGGCACCTCATGGATCAGAACTGTTGGAAATAGCGTTCCACCTTCTTCGTCTGGCGGTGCGGCAGCCAATACGTCGGGGCCTCGGGATCGAACTTGCGACACAACGCGTCGCGTCCGATCAGGCGAAAGATCAGCCCCAACGGTGTGATAAGGCCGAAATACACGGCCGCCATCAGGACCATGCTGACAACGAGGCCGATCGGCAGCGTTATCGCCATCAGCGTGACGTAAATATAGCGTGTGAGCTTCAGCGAGACAAGTCCGCTCAGCCAGATGAGTCCTCCAAACGCCATGATGCCGGCGCACCACCGGACGTCCACGCCCTTAAGCGTATACAACAGCACCGCGATCAACGTCGTTGCGACGACGGCGATGATCCGAAAGCCGTTGAGGTCTTTACGGCTTGGGTTCCAGTTGACGCTGACCAATGACATCATTCACTCTCGCGATCTGCTGCTTCGTCAATCCAGCTTGAACTGCGACTTATAGCGTTCCACGTCATGCCGCGGCACCTGGGGCTGCTCGCGCTTGTACAGGACCCGTTTGCCCAAGACGAGCACGTCCATGTCGGTGGCCATGAAGCACCGATAGGCATGCTCCGGCGTGCAAACGATCGGCTCGCCACGGATGTTGAAGCTGGTGTTGATGATCACCGGGCAGCCCGTCCTGGCCTTGAAGCGGCTCATCAGCTCGTACAAGGGCCCGTGGCGGTCCCGGTCCACCGTCTGAACCCGCGCCGAGTAGTCCACGTGGGTCACCGCCGGAATGACGCTGCGTTTACCCCTCAGGCGGTCGAGCCCTGTCGCCCGCGTGGCGTCGCCGTCAAGCCGCTTTTCCGGCCGCACCGGCGCGACGATCAGCATGTACGGGCTCTCCTGCCCCGGTTCGAGGCCGAAGTATTCCGGCGCATCCTCGACCAGCACACACGGTGCAAAGGGCCGGAACGATTCTCTGAACTTGATCTTGAGATTCATCAGCGACTGCATCTTCTCGCTGCGGGCATCCCCGATAATGCTCCGGCTGCCCAGCGCACGCGGCCCGAACTCCATCCGACCCTGGAACCAGCCCACCACGTTCTCAGACGCCACCAAGTCCGCCACACAATCGTACAGTTCCGTTTCCCGTTCGAAGGTGTGATGCGGGGCACCGACGCTCCGGAGGAATTCGCAGATCGCCTCGTCGTCGAACACCGGACCGAGCAGCGACCCGCCTTGCGTGTCCCGCGCGCCGACCTTGCGCTCGTGATCGAGCAACTGGTGCCACACGAACAGGGCCGCGCCGAGTGCTCCGCCCGCGTCCCCGGCCGCCGGCTGCACCCAGATGTTCTCGAACGGTCCCTCGCGCAAAATCCGCCCATTGCCCACGCAGTTCAGCGCCACACCCCCTGCCAGCACGAGGTTCTTCATCCCTGTTTCCTGGTGAACGTTCCGGGCCATGCGCAGCATGATCTCCTCCGTCACCGATTGGATCGAGGCGGCCACGTCCATCGTATGCTCGGTGATGGGGCCCTCGGGCTTGCGGACCGGCGCGCCGAAGAGACGCTCGAAGCGACGGTCCACCATCACGGTCTTGTACCCATAAGGAAAATACCGCACGTTCAGACGAAACGAACCATCTTCCTTGAGGTCCAGCAGTTCCTGGAGAATGAGATCGCGGAACCTCGGCTCGCCATACGGGGCCAAGCCCATCAGTTTGTATTCGCCCGAATTGACGCGAAAGCCGGTGTAGTAGGTGAAGGCCGAGTACAACAAACCCAGCGAGTGCGGGAAGCGGATGACCTTCTGCAATTCGATGCGGTTGCCCCGCCCGACGCCGGCGCTGGCGGTGGCCCACTCCCCGACCCCGTCGAGAGTCAGGATGGCCGCTTCTTCGAAAGGGCTGGGGAAGAACGCGCTGGCCGCGTGGGATTCATGGTGCTCGGTGAAGACGTATCGGCCCTTGTACCTGCCGCCCAACGCCCGATCCAGCTCGCGGGGCAGGTGCAACTTCTGTTTGAGCCACAGCGGAATGCTCATCAGGAACTGGCGGAAGCCACGAGGGGCATAGGCGATATAGGTCTCCAGCAGACGCTCGAAGTGAACGAGGGGCTTCTCATAGAAGACGACATAATCGAGGCTTTCGGCCGTAAGCTTGCCGGCCTCCAAGCAGAACGCCACCGCATGCGACGGGAAGCCGGGATCGTGCTTGATCCGCGTGAAACGCTCCTCCTGCGCGGCCGCGACGATCACGCCGTCGCTCACCAGGGCCGCCGCACTGTCGTGATAGAACGCCGATATGCCCAGAATATTCATGGTCTATTGGATCCCGCGCGACGGCGGCTCCGGACCCGAAGCGAACAGATCGCGCAAGGCGGCATGTTTCCTCGCCCGTTCGGCATCACCCGACTGAGCGTATGCCGCCGCCAAAATCTGATATCCTTCGACGAAATCCGGCTTCAACATGACCGCCTTGCTCACATGCTCGATGCCCTTGTCGAGCTGATCGAGGCGGATCGACTGAATGCCGAGCCCGATGTGGGTCAGGTAGTTCTGTGGATCGGCCTCGACCGCCTCGGCAAACCACCTTTGGGCTTCGGCCGGCTGGTTCTGCTTGGCGTAGTAGTTGCCCATGTTGATCCGTCCCTGTATCGACGCCGGGTCGATCTGAAGGACTTTGTCCAAGTGCCGCTTCATCGCCACATAGTCCTGCCGATGCGAAGCGGCCGCCGCCAGATTGACCAGGACGTCGACGTTCCGGGGCGCCATCTTGTGGAGTTCCTCATAGACAGTCGCCGCCTCCGCGATGCGTCCGTTCTGGGCGTAATGCGTCCCCAGCATGAGAAGAGCCTCTTTGCGGTCGTAGCGATAGGGACTCTCACGCGACATGAGTGCATCGATCGCCTGGTCTTTCATTCCGCCCTGAGCATAGGCCCTCGCCAAAGCCAGACGAACGGTCATATCATGGGGCCGGCTCTGAAGCACCTGCTCATATCGGCGGATCGCTTCACCGATCCGCCCGCGATCGAGCAGGAACTGCCCGTAGCGGGCGTTCAGATAGGAGTCCAATGGGGCCTGCTCGACGGCGTGGAGAAAGACCTCTTCGGCAACAGCGCCGTCTCGAACCATCCTTCGCAGGGCAAACAGGCCCTCACGCAGGCGTTGCAGCTCTGCCTCGTGGGTGATCTGCCCGGCAAACGGAGCAAGCGTCTTGCGACGATACATCACCATCGCAAGATCGTACATCTCTCGGTTCGTAAAGAGCAGGCGGTCCCGACACAGGGTCAACAGCTCGGCCGGCGTCCGCTCCGGCTCGCTCAGCCCGACCTCCGGGAGTGCCTCACGAATCGTCCGCATAACGGCCAGCGCCGCCAGGAAATTGCCCCGAAAATTCAGGTGCACATGGTCCAGCAACACATCGTCACCGAGCAGGCGGTTTCGACTGTGTTCTTCAAGCACTGCCGTCAGATCGCAGAGGCTCACGCCGCGGCTCGCGTTCGTTGTGGCCACCTCTCGAATAACCTTCTCCATCGCGCTGTCGGCACGAAACCTCAGTGTGTCAAGATCGCGGGCCCGCGCGAACAACGGTCCGGCCTCCACCACCCTGCCCAGGGCATAAAGGCACGTCGCCCGGCAGAACGCCAGATCGGCGTGTCCTTCATCGATCGCCGAGGCCTTTTCGTAGGCGCCGAGCGCGCCCTCGAAGTTGCCCGCTGCCTCCTGCTGCCGGCCCTCCTGGAAGTGATGGTCCCACTCGCCGAGCCGATCGTTGGCTAACCCGTCTGCACGCCGCGAGCCGAACGGGGCGCACGATCGGATGTTGGTCGGCACCGTGCAGAGGATCGTCCTGGCGCGGCAGGACTGTGCCGTGCGGATGATCTCGCGGAGATTCTCGCGGAAATGGCCATAGCACGATCGAAGCTTCGGATCGTCGCAGGCGATGTGGCTGTCCAGGAAGGCCTCCATCCCCATCCACTTCTTCGCGGGCCCGCGCCGTGCTCGTATCGCCTGACCGGTCCTGTCGATCCACTGCCCGAGCCGGGTATCCTTCTTGGCCGCGATGCACAGGTCGATGAAGGCCCGGCTTGCGTAAAGCCCCTCGGGCAGCGTGGGCGGGCCGTAGGGGCCGACAATCTCGTTGTTGCCCATGTACACGATGAAGACGTCCGGCTCGTGCGAGGCGCAGTCCCGGGCGATCCGCCGCGCCACGTGCGAGTTCATGGCCGTCACCGCCGCGTTGATGACCTCGAAAGATCGATGGCTCGCGTGGGCGTTGAGCAGGATCTCCAACTGCCGGCAGAACCCGAACGCAACATCGGGGTCGCCGTAGGCGGCCGAGCCGCCCAGCACGAAGATGCGAACGGTGGATGCGTCCTTCTCCGCCAGGACCTCCGCTTCCGGGGCCCTGGACAACTCCTTGGCCACAAAATGCTCGCAGTACCGCGCGTTTGTCAGATGGACCGTCTGTCCGGCGACCGACCAGGGAAAGAAAAAACCGCTCGGCTGACCGTAGCCGACCAGCCGCAGCGCCAATTCGAGCAGCAGAAGGAATAGCAGCGGGCCGACCAACGCCACTGAAAGACGAAACCACAGCGGAAATCGCCGTGGACGGACAGACCGGCTCGTATGCTTTGAATCGGGCTTTCTTTCCATGACGTCCCCGGCGGTCATTTCCAGCGGTCCCGGCTTCAGCACCGGGTGGTCCCGAAACGGCGCGCAAGAAAGAGAACATGCCGAACCCGCGCTCGGCATGCCCTTCTTGAATTCAGAAATGCATCTTGCGTCCTATCCCCCGGGTTTAGCGACGGCGGCAGGCGCAAGATGTCAAGAGCGGCCCGATCAGGCCTTGGCCGCGGCCTTCTCCTGGGCCTCGGCGGCCTTGGCCTTCTTGCCGGCCCCACTCTTGCGATGGGCGACCTTGGGCAGCCCAAGCAAGGTGTCGCCTTCGGCCCATCGCTCTTCTTCCTTAAGAACTTTGACGCGTTCGGCCCGCGACAACACGTTGCGGTGCCGGGCCAATGCGTTTCTCACCTTGAGTGAAGGATCTACTGACATGCGAACTTTCTCCTGTTATCTGATCTTCATACCGTAAGCATCACTGAAATAGCGAGGTGCAAACGACTCATACCCTTGAGGGGCTTTGCCCTTGTAGAGCGCCCCGATCTCGATGATCTTCTGCTTGGCGGCGTAACCATCGGTGCCAGGCCGGTCCGGGTTGTCGTACGTCTGCCTCGTCACCAGCAGATACCCGTCGCCGCGCGGCAAGGCGCTTCCGTCGAGCCCGAACTCGGCAAAATGCCGGCGGAGCTTGTCAAACGTCGTGATGCCGGTTTCGATCCCGTGCTCGTTGAAGTGGCGCATCACAGGATCCAGGTCCTTCCTGAGTTCCGACCGGGCAATCACGATCCAGTTGTCGCCGGCAGCGGCAGCGCCGGCGCCCACACCGGCATTCTCCGGCCCGGCCGGGCTGTCGGACGGCGTCGCATCTGTGCTCGCCGGCCCCCCCGCCGGACTGTCCACGCCCGCATGCGAGGTTCGACCCACCTCTGCGTAGCGCGACCTCTGGTCGATCTGGCCGAGCCGGAACACGGCCAGCAGAATCAGAACGACGAACAGACCGACTGCAATGCCGATCTGGTACGGCAACGACACCTCAATCCGTCCGGCATTGAACTGAACGGCCTTCGGCTTGAGCCACGTGCGGGCCGGTCCGGGAGCGGCAGGTGGCTCGGCAAGCCCCATCGGCTTCAGGGGCGGCGGAGCCGGCCTCTCGACGACGGGCGCCTTTGCCTCGACGGGCATCACCGGCTTGGCCGCCTTCGGTCGACGAAGCTTCTCCAACTGAGGCCGCAGCCGTTCGAGAAGACTCGGCCGCTCCGACCTGGCCTTCGGCTCAGACTTCGAGCGCGACCGACTCATTGCCTCATAGAGCGCCTTCTGTCCTGAGTAGCGCCTCATAGCCGAGAAGCTCCCTTTCGACGACATTCGTCGCGACGACCCACAATCGTCCACCCGTTCACAGGTCCGACCGCGCCGGGCCAATTCACAAACCCATTTTTATAACCGAAGGAATCAGCGATTTCAACGACAAAATCGGGCATTGTGAGAACCGAAGACTCGGCCCGCCTCGGGACGGCCGCAGCCGAAGCATTTGCAGTACCCCGTTGACAAGCGGTTCGCGAACGGCGAGAATCTTCACCTTTTGATCTGGGGTGGTGATTTCGGCCCGCCTCAGATGCCGTGGCGGGCCGAAAGACGGCTGAAAGACCGGCCGCGAATGAACTGCAGAACCTGTAGGAGCCAAGAAATGAGGTTAGTCCTCGCCGGAACGCTGCTGCTATCGATATGTTTGACCGGAGGTTGTGCCAAGTTCTGGTACCAGGAGGGCAAGACCTTCACACAGTGCCGCAGAGATCTGGCGTCCTGCTACGCGGAGGCTTCGCGCTATTCCGACACCGATCGCACCGGTGGGTTGGGCCGCTACGAGAGCAAGTTCGTCGCCGATTGCATGCAGACGAAGGGCTATGCCCTGGTCCCCGAGAAGACGCTGCCCGTCCGGGTCAAGCGGGAAAGTTCTCCGGTCTTCGGCATTCCCGGGGTCGCCGGGACGATCGACTGACCCCGCCGGAGGCGTCGGGGCCCGTCGATCCTCGGAACCAGCGACCGACGGGTCTGTCCGGCGAGCGATTTCGCCAGTCAAGTCGATGAATTGCCTTGACAAGCCCTCCAAAGCAGGTTATTTAGAACATTTTTGCATTTGTGCCAACCAGTGTCCCTGCGGGGCTTTCGCAGGGGGAACGGGAGTAACCAGCAATGTTGCCAGTCAAGAAAACCAGCAAGAGCAGGACACGCACCCGGCGAGCTCACCATAGCCTCACGCCAGTGAACTATTCTCGGTGCACCAAGTGCGGCCAAGCCAAGCTGCCTCATGCGGCTTGCGAAAACTGTGGGTACGTGAATCCGAATGTGACCTTGAAGCTCGGGAAAGAGGAAACCGCGTAAGGATGCGAATCGCGATAGACGCCATGGGAGGTGACTACGCGCCGGACGAAATCGTCGCCGGCGCCGTAGAGGCGGCCAATCAACTCGACAAGGATGACGAACTGCTTCTGGTGGGGCCGCAGGAGTTGATCCAGACAAAGTTGGCTGGATTGGGGTTCAGGAAGGGGCCGGTGACGGTGGTCGACGCGCCCGACGCGATCGGCATGGACGAGCCGCCGGTCGAGAGCCTGCGCAGCAAGCCGAAGAGCTCGATCGCCGTCCTGGCCAAGCTGGCCAAGCACGAACAGGCCGACGCGGTCATCTCCGCCGGGAACACCGGGGCCTGTGTGGCCGCGTTCCAGATGCGCATGCGGACGCTGCCCGGGGTAAACCGGCCCGGGATCGCCGTGGTCTTTCCGATGAGCGCCGGCCCCGTTACAATCTGCGACGTCGGCGCCAATATCGCCTGCAAGCCGATCAACCTGTACCAGTATGGGCTGATGTCGAGCATCTACGCCAAGTCGATCCTCGGAATCGGCAAGCCGCGCGTGGGTCTGATGAGCATCGGACAGGAAGATGCCAAGGGCAACGAGGTGGTCAAACGGACACGCGAGCTGCTTCGCTCCGATCCTCGCATGGACTTCATCGGGAACATCGAGGGCCGCGACATCTTTCGGGGCGTCTGCGACGTCGTGGTCTGCGAGGGATTCGTCGGCAATGTGATCTTGAAACTGACCGAAGGGGCTGTCGACGGGCTTTTCCGGGCCATCAAGCAAGAGTTGATGCAGGAGAAGGCACGTCTGGCCCTGAAATTCAAACCCATTATCATGCGGGTCTATCAGAAGCACGACTACAACGAATACGGCGGCGCCCCCCTGCTGGGCATCAACGGCACGGCCTTGATTTGCCACGGATCGAGCAAGAGCCGGACGATCCGTAACGCCGTCTTCGCCGCGAAAAAGTGCCACACGCAGCGGATCAACGACAAGATCACGGAGTGCCTCTCGGAAGCTGCCGTAAGGACATCTGATGCCTAAGGATACAGAGAATTGCCCTTCCGCGAGCCGCGCGGTCATCACCGGGTGCGGCTCGTTTACCCCTGCCAAACTGCTGACCAACGACGATCTGGCACACATGGTCGATACCTCCGATGAGTGGATCACCACGCGGACCGGAATCAAGGTCAGGCACATTACGACCGACAAAGAAACGACGGCCTATTTGGCCACCGAGGCGGGCAAACGAGCGCTGGAGTACGCCGGGGTCGACGCGAAGCAACTCGATCTGATCATCGTCGCGACGATTACGCCGGAAATGCCCTTCCCTTCTACCGCTTGCTTTGTCCAGGAAGCTCTCGGCGCCAAGAACGCGTGGGTGTTCGACCTGGCCGCCGCCTGCAGCGGTTTCGTCTATGCCCTGCATATCGTCCAGCAGTTCATGGAAAACGGACGGATCAACAAAGCGCTGGTCATCGGAGCCGAGACCTTGACCAAGATCACCAACTGGCAGGATCGGTCCAGTTGCATCCTTTTCGGCGACGGTGCCGGGGCGGTCGTGCTCGAACGAAAGACCGACCGCGGTCGCGGCATCATGTACAGCACCCTCGGCGCTGATGGGGAGTACTGGGAATCACTCAACTGCCAGGCCCACGGCTCTCGTCACCCCGCGCCCAAGCCGCTGGCGGATCCCGAGAAGGTCTTCATGCAAATCAAGGGACGCGAGGTCTACCAGCAGGCGGTTCGGCGCATCGTCGATTCGGTCACCGACGGTCTGAATCACTGCGAGCTGACGATAGACGATGTCAAGATGGTCGTCTCCCACCAGATGAATGCACGGATCATCGAGTCAGCGGCTAAACGGCTGAATCTGCCCGACGAGAAGGTCTTCGTCAACATCTCCCAGTACGGCAACACCTCGGCCGCCTCGGTGCCGATCGCCTTCGATGAATGCATCCGGACGGGGCGGATTCAGAAGGGGGACATTTTCATCTTCGTGGCCTTCGGCGCCGGCGTGACCTGGGGCGCCAACGTCATTGAGTTCTGATTGCTGCGGCAGGACGAACGCAACATCGAAAACCAGTCTGGTTCAAGGATACGAACGATGACGACCGCTTTTCTGTTTCCCGGCCAAGGTGCCCAGGTTGTCGGCATGGGCGCCGACGTCGCGTCCGCCTATCCGGTGGCGGCCGACATGTTCGAGAAAGCCAACCGCATCCTTGGCTTCGACCTTCGCACGGTGTGTTTTGAAGGTCCCGCCGAGACGTTGAACACGACGACCATGTCGCAGCCGGCGATCTTCACGACGTCGGCGGCCCTGCTGGAAGTGCTCCGGACCGAGCCGGCCACATCGGGAATCGTCCCCCGGATCACGGCGGGTCTGAGCATGGGCGAGTATACCGCCCTGTACGCGGCCGGACGGGTCAGTTTTGAGGACGGCCTCCAACTCGTCTACAAACGTGGGCAGGCCATGCAGGCGGCTGCCGACGCTACGCACGGGGCCATGGTCAGCATCATGGGCCTGGAGGAAGACAAAGTGCGTTTGCTCTGCGACGAGGCGGCGCAAGGCGATCTGCTCGAACCGGTGAATTTCAACTGTCCCGGCCAGATTGTCGTCAGCGGCACGATCGGCGCCTGCGAACGGGTGGTCGAACTGGCGCCCAGGCACGGCGCCCTCAAGGCAATCCGTCTGGAGGTGGCCGGGGCGTTTCACACCGCGATGATGGCCGACGCCGCCGATGCGTTGCGTCGGGCCCTGTCCGCCTGCCGGATCGCAGAGCCGGGCGAAGTCAAGACACCGGCGAATATCAACGCGGACTATTACGACAGCGCCGCATCCATCGTCGAGGGCCTGGCCAAGCAACTGACCAGTCCTATCCTCTGGGCCAGGTGTATGCAGCGGCTGTTGGCCGAAGGGGTCGATCAGTTCTATGAGATCGGGCCCAACCGTGTGCTAACCGGCCTGATGAAACGGATCGATCGAAAGACAAAGGTTGTCAATCTCAGCACCGCTGACTCGATCCAGGCACTGATCAACGACATGTAGTGATATTTGTTTATTGCCGCCTGAGACCGACCGGCCGACGGCGCCATATTGTGACAGGCTTCACACCAATCGGAGATTACGGAAATGGCTGAAAAACGGCTTGCCGTGGTAACAGGAGCAGCTCGAGGAATCGGCCGCGCTATCGTATTCGAACTGCTCCAGCAGGGACGGCTCGTGGCGGGCCTCGATGTGATCGAAGAGCAGCTCGCCGACCTGAAGGAGGCCGTCAAGAAGGCCGGCTTCGAGGTCATCACGCGCTGCGTGGACATCACCGACACGCCGAAGTTCACCGAGGTTCTTGAGTCACTGGCCTCGGAGCATGGCGGTATCGGCATCCTCGTCAACAACGCGGGCATCACCCGCGACAATCTGTTGATCCGGATGACCGACGAGGAGTTCGACAAGGTGCTCGACGTCAACTTGCGTGCGGCTTTCGTGGCGACCAGGACGGCCGCCAAGTCGATGCTGCGCAACAAGTTCGGGCGGATCGTCAACATCAGTTCGGTCTCCGGAGTCATCGGAAACGCCGGCCAGGCCAATTACTCGACGAGCAAGGCCGGTCTGATCGGCCTGGCCAAGACGACCGCACGCGAGCTGGCCAAGAAGAATGTGACCGCCAACTGTGTCGCGCCCGGCTTCATCGATACGGAGATGGCGCGCAAACTGCCCGAAGCCGTTCTCGAAGCCGCCAAGCAGGTAATTCCCATGCGCCGGCTGGGCTCGATGGAGGACATTGCCAAGGCCGTGGCCTTTCTGACCAGCGACGACGCCGGGTACATCACCGGCCAGGTCCTCTGTGTCGACGGCGGCATGGCGATGTAAAAAAAAGTCAGAAATTGTTTGTGCAAGTCTTGGCTGCTCGGTAAGATACCGCCGAAATTCAGCCCAGACGGGGGTGGTACGTAGTGATTGCGGCAACCGCAACCGATGGCGTCATTGATGAAGACCGAGTGTATTAGGGAGGATCAACACGTGAGTATCGATGAGGTAGATGTGCAGGCGATCGAGAATAAGGTGATCGACATCATTAGCGAACAGATGGGCGTCGACAAGTCGGAGATCACCAAGGAGACGTCCTTCATCAACGACTTGAATGCCGACTCACTGGACACGGTAGAACTGGTCATGGAGTTCGAAGACGAGTTCGACATGAGCATTCCGGACGAAGAGGCCGAGAAGATCCAGACCGTCGGGGCCGCCATCGATTACATCGTCAGCATCGCGCAAACCAAGAAGAAAGAAAGCACATAAGCCTGCTATGAACAGACGTCGAGTTGTCATAACGGGCTTGGGGTGCGTCACTGCGCTGTCGGAGTCCGTCGATGAGCTTTTCGCTGCGCTGTGCGAGGGCAAGAGTGGCGTTTCCACGATTGAATCCTTCGACACAAGCCAGTTTCCCGTCCATTTTGGCGGTGAGATCAAGCATTTTGACGTAACCGAGTATATCGACAAGCGCGAATCGAAGCGCATGGATCGATTTACGCAGTTCGCCATCGCCGGGGCCATCAGCGCCGTCAAAGACAGCGGGCTGGATCTCTCCAAGGAAGACCCCTACCGCGTCGGTGTGATCGTCGGAACGGGCATCGGCGGGATCAAGGAGATCGAGGAACAGCACGTTCGCCTGATCGAAAAAGGGCCGAGCAAGGTTTCTCCGTTCTGCGTGCCCCGTCTGATGTCCAATGCCGCCAGCGGCAATATCGCGATTCAATTCGGTGCCCGCGGCCCGTGTTTCGCCGTGTCCAGCGCGTGCGCTTCGGGCAACCACACCATCGGAGAGGCGTTCTGGAACATTGCCAGCAATCGTAGCGATGTGGTGATTACGGGCGGTTCCGAGGCCGCTCTGACCCCGATCGGGCTCGGCTCGTTCTGTGCGGCCCGCTCCCTGAGTCTGCGAAACGACAATCCTCCCATCGCGTCCCGGCCGTTCGACCGGGACCGTGACGGCTTCGTCTTGACCGAAGGCGCCGGCATCCTGGTTCTGGAGGACTTTGAGCACGCCCGCAAACGCGGTGCGACGATCTACGCCGAGATGCTCGGGTACGCCGCCACGGATGACGGCTATCACATCACGGCGCCCCTGCCCAACGGCGAAGGCGCCGCCATGGCGATGAGACTCGCCCTGGCCGATGCGCAGATCAACCCGCACGACGTCGGCTATATCAACGCCCACGGAACCAGTACGGAATTGAACGACATCGCCGAAAGCACTGCGATCCGATCTGTGTTCGGCGAACACGCCTACAAGGTTCCAGTCAGTTCGACCAAGAGTTGCCTTGGCCACATGTTGGGTGCAACCGCCGCAGTCGAACTGATTGCCGCCATCAAAGCGATCAACCATTCTGTCATCCCGCCGACGATCAATCTTGACAATCTGGACGAGCGGTGCGATCCGAAGATGGACTACGTGCCCTGGACGGCGCGAGAGACGAAGGTTGATATCGCGATCAGCAATTCGTTTGGGTTTGGCGGCCACAATGCCTGTCTGGTGGTGGGAAAGGTCTGAGTCGCCTCGGTCCCCGGCGGACGCTGCCTCGCACGTTGTGACATCCAAGTCGGTGTATCCGGGCGCCGGCCGGGGCGTTGTGCCCCGCATCGGGCAGTCGCAAAGCGCGGAGTACACATGGCTTGGGCGATACTGCTGCTGACGGTCGGGTTATTGCTGTTGTGGAAGGGCGCCGGCCTGCTTGTCAACGGAGCGGTGGGTATTGCCGAGCGTCTGGGCGTCAGCCAGCTGGTTGTCGGCCTGACTGTCGTGGCGATGGGCACCTCGGCACCTGAAGCAGCCGCCAGCATTGCATCGGTGCTGGGCAACAGAGGCGACATTGCCATCGGCAACGTCTACGGCTCCAATATCGCCAATCTTGCACTGGTCGGCGGACTGGTGGCGTTGATCAATCCACTGCGGGTCCAGGCGCAGACACTTCGCCGCGAGATCCCCACCATGCTGGCCGTTGCCCTTCTGCTTTGGCCGTTGCTGCGCAACCTGTCTCTGTCGCGGGTTGAAGGACTCCTGCTGCTGGCCGTCTTCATAGTATTGGTCATCTGCACTGTGCGGATGGCGAGAAGAGGGCTTGTCCCTGCCGTCGTGGCGGACGTACCGGCCGTCGGCGTCTGCGGCGCTGTCGGCAGGAACGTTGCGTTTCTTGTCGTCGGGCTGGTCGGGCTGTCGCTCGGGGCGCGGCTGGCTATCGCCGGAGCGGTGACGATTGGCACACGGATCGGCCTCAGCGATGCCGTGATCGGCTCGACGATCATGGCCGTCGGCACATCGCTTCCGGAGTTGGTGACGTGTGTGCTGGCCGCTCTCAAAGGCCACCACGACATCTCGGTGGGCAATCTCGTCGGCTCGAACATCTTCAACACCCTGCTGGTCAGCGGGGCGGCCGCCCTGGTGCGGCCCTTCATCGTCGGCCAGCGGTTTGCTGGCGGCGTCGATTTCTGGATCATGATCGGCGTCAGCGCCGCCTTCGCCCTTGCAGCCATCCTCGGAAGGCGGATCATCGGACGCCTCAGTGGAACGCTGCTGCTGGCCACCTATGGCGGATATCTCGCCTATCTGCTGGCCTGCACGCCGGCCGTATAGAGCGGCCTGCCTATGGGCTCAAGAGCATTGATTCGGCAAAGACCTCGCCAAACGACTTTTCGTGGGCGATCTCCACGTATTGGATCCTGCGGGTCAGGCTCGCCGCGGTCGCCCGGCACTTGTCGCTGAGCAGGAGCATCTGGGCCCCCGTCGCTGCGGCGTTGCCGACGAAATGGATACGTTCCAGTGGAACGTTCGGCAACAGCCCGACGCGGACGGCGCTGGCCGGACGGATGTAGTTCCCAAATGCGCCTGCCAGGAGCACTCGTTCCAGGTCGCCGGCATCAATGCCCTTCTTGGCCAGCAGGAGCTTAATACCTGCTTGAATCGCCCCCTTGGCCAGTTGGAACTCCCGAATATCCTTCTGGGTCAGGACCACAGCCGGTCCGGCCGACTGCCCCGTGTCGGACAGGCGGAAGGCAGGCTGGCCTTCGAAGTCGATGCGTCTCGACGCCAAGGGAGCCGGGCAACGGGATCGGACCGATCCGGCGTCGGCGAATCGTCCACTGGCGTCAACGACACCCAATTCAAGAAGGACTGACACCGCGTCAATCAGTCCGCTGCCGCAAATCGAACGCGGCGAGGCATTGCCGATGACATCCAGCGTGATGTCGTCATTGTCGATGACGACGGCCTCAATCGCCCCCTCGGCCGCCCTGCTGCCGTGTCGGATCCTCGCCCCTTCCAGAGCGGGTCCGGCCGCGCAACTGGCCGCATAGAGCCGCTCGCCGGTCCCGAGGACCAACTCGCCGTTGGTGCCGATATCCACAACAAGGGTAATCTGCGAGGCGCAATCCATATCGACAGCAAGTGCGACTGCGGTGGTATCCGAGCCGAGAAAACCTGCGATATTCTCCGCGGCGTGGATATTCCCGCTCGGATTCATGCGCAATCCGACCTGTCCGGGCGAGATATCGTGGGCATCGACCGAGTGGGCCAGATATGGGGCCTGCCCCAATTGACGGACCGGGAATCCCAGGAAGATGTGATTCATGGTCGTGTTGCCGACGATGGAGGCCTCGTAGATGGCATTGGCATCGATTCGGGCAACGTCACACAATCCCTGAATCAGCTCGTTGATTCCATGGATGATAACCGCATGCAGCCGGGCGAGGCCGGCCTCCGACTCGGCGTAGCTGATCCGGCTGACAACATCATCCCCGAATTGCGTCTGAGGGTTGAGCATCGCCCGCGTCGCCACCGACCGCCCGTCCGCCAAATCGACCAGTTTGGCCACGACCGTGGTCGTACCGATATCTACAGCTACACCGTAGATGGCCGTCGGGCCCGCCACCGTGCGGTATCGCTCGACAACCGTCCGGGTGAGCCCCGCCGTGCAGTCAAGGCCGTGTTCGAGGATCTTGTGGGCGTAGAAGCGCGATTGGGCGGGCACCGTTACAACCAGATCGTTGTGGATCGTATGCTGGCAGGCCAACACTTCCCGATCATCCGGCCCCAGCCGGACGGTGCACTTGCCACACGTTCCCCGGCCCCCGCAGGAGGTGTTCAGAACGATCCCTGCGAGGCCGGCGGCTTCGAGGAGGGTAGCCCCCTGGTGAATCGATATTTCCTTGCCGTCCGGCTCGAAAACTACACGGAAGTGCTTCATCGATACGGCCACACCGACAGCGCACCATCCCCTGCCCGGCGCGAAAACTCCCTACAGGGTGAGAAATTGCGAAATGAGAAGACTCTTAGCTGATCTTATGCCTGATTTTCCAGCGCGTACGTCTCTTCTTGCTCCCGATCTTCCTTCTGCGTCGTGGTTTGGCCATGCATTCCTCGAAGAAAACTCAGAATCTCCATTACAACCGTACTGAAGCCCGTATAATCAGATGGTACAGCAGAAAGGGCCCGGTGTAAAGAGAGAAAAACGGCCAAATGTCGCAATCAGACGGCCCCGACGTTGTGGCACTCGATACGGGGGATTCGTGCGGCTCAGGTCGGTTCTTCGCCCCGCATGGCTCGGAAACGAGGTGTAGAGATGATTCAATGCGATCAATGCGAACTCTGCGAGATCGGGCCAAACGGCCAGAGGGTCTTCAAGTGTGACCCCTTCTCCAACGTCAAGGAGCCCGAGTGCATTGCGAAGTGGCAATTGATCCGCCTGGACATGCTGCTGGCGAGCTACCAGAGCATGCTTCAGTCGTATGGCAGGCTCGCCCCGCTCCAGGACAAAATCTTCAAGTACGTCCAGCGCGAGATCAGCGAGATGGAGGAATCGGAGAGCTGGCGGGTCGATCCGGACGAGCAGGAGCATGACCCCGAAGAGCCTCATGACGACGCCTGGCCCGTCTGAGCATGGGTCTCCTATGGCCGCGCCGGCGTCGGCTCGTCGATGGGGGTGGACTGACCGCGTTTTTGCGGGGGATTCCTGGAATAAACCCTTTGACAATCGCGTCTTTTCATAGGCTGTGAACACAACGGATGGGTGCAGGCGCCGAGCTAACCCTAATCATAGACGGCTGTAGGTCGGGGGATCCTGAGTGTTTCGCTCAGGTGGTCGATCTCTACGGCGGGCGCTGTTACGGGTATTTCTACCGGCTCACCGGCGACCGAGACCTCAGCGATGAACTGCTCAGCGAGCTGTTCGTGAAACTGGTCGAGAAGATCGGGTCCTATAAGGGTGGGTCGTTTGAGAGTTGGCTGTTCCGGATCGCTTCGAACATCTTCCACGACCACCTGCGGAGCCGAAAACGACAGAAGAAGCTGGCCGAAGGGCGACGGGCCGACCTGGAGCAGCGTCCCACCGAGACGGCCCAGTCGGACCTCACTGGGGACAAGCTCGACAGGCTCCAGATCCAGTTGAATCGGCTGGACAGCGATACTCGGGATTTGATCGTATTGCGCTATTACTCAGAGATGAGCTTCAAGGAGATCGCGGCGATACGATCCGAGCCGATCGGAACGGCTTTGTCGAAGCTGCACCGAGGGCTCGGGAAACTCCGTGAACTCATGGAGGGTTGAAGATATGGAAGACGATCGAAATCGGGAAGAACTGACAGAGCTGCTGGGGCGGTTCTTCGGCCCGTCGGAGGCCGAGTCGGCCGAGCGGGAGATTCGCGCCGGCGACCGCCTGTTCGACGTCAGTCCGTCGCCGCAGGTCGCTCCGGAACTGCTGGAGGACATCAAGCAACGCATTGCTGTCCGACTCGCCGCCCCGCGCAGAGGTTCGCACCCGCTCTACCGTTATGGTGGAGCGGCCGCCGCCGTCATCGTCGTGGCCCTGATCGGCTTCTTTGGGCGGCCGGCGCAGGAGCCATCCGACATTCACTACGCCTCCCTGATCCCCGCCGCCTTGTGGGATAGCGACGACATCGTGTCGGACGACATGAAACTGGCGTATTTCCGATCGGAGCTGAGGCGGGTCGAGACGCAGATGCTGGCCCTCGACGCCGACGACGGCGAGGTGGCCACGGGTGCGCTCGACGAGGTCGAGATGGAGCTGATTCGCATCGAAAGACAGTTTTGGAAGGAATAGTCGCCATGCAGAGATACGCGACAGCGCTTCTTGTGGGCGTGTTTCTTCTGGCCGGCAGCGTCTGGCCGGGGGCAACCTCGAACGCCCAGCCCGGTCCGCCAGAGCAGGCGCAAGACATCTGGGATGAAGACTCCGGTTCGCCGACGTACCCCTGGTGGTACCGATGGCTCTCCGACGAGATCGTCGACCGCATTATGAAGGGCATCGCGCAGCGCGATCCGGCCAAGGCCAAGGAACTTGCCGAGCTTCGCAAGAAGGACCCAGAGCAGTTCAAGACCGAACTGGGCTGGCACGGCCGCAAGGAGATCGACGAAATCAGTCGGGAGCGATTCGAGGCCCGGAGGCAAAGAAGACACGATGATTTCATCGAGTGGCTCAAGACCAATTACCCCCAGGACGAGGCCGAACTGGCCAAGGTCAGGGAGAAGGATCCACAACTCTACGTCAGAAATTTCGAGCACCTGCTCGAACGATATGGGCGAATCTTCGAGGCCCACAGCGTCAATCCCGAGCTTGGCAACGTGCTGAAGGAGGACTACGACCTCCGGAAGAGGCGAGACGAGATTCTCCGGCAGATACGGCGGGAGCGCTCCGACGCCCGAAGGCAGGCCCTCGGCGCCGAATTGCAGGATATCGTCGCCCGACGCTACGACCTGATCGTTCGACGCAAGGAGATCGCTTACGAGCAACTCCAGAAGAAACTCGAGGAACTGCAGCGGCAGATCGATGAGAGCAGGAGCGAGATCGTCAAGTGGCAGGATGCCGAGTTGAAGCGGGACAACGTCAGGAAACGAATCGAGGCGTTGACGGAGGGCATGAATCGGCGCGGCTTCCAGTGGGATTGACCTGTCGCGATCGCAACGAAATCCTCAGCGGACGAGATCGGACCCCGCGGCGGTCCGCTCTTACATCGTCTGACGGCGCAACTCCATCTGCGTAGCCTTCTTGAGGGTCTTCTTCTCCTTGCCGGTCAGACTGTGCAATCCCTCGCGGTGGACCTTGGCGAGGATGCGATCGACCTCGACCTGCAGCAGGCGTTGCTGCTCGACGCTCTTCTCCCATGACCCGGCTCTTCTCTTGAGGCGGAACTGCCCAAGCCGGGGTAGGAGCAGCACGTAGGCGGCCCCAGCCGCCATGCCCGCCAGGTGAGCGGCCTCCCCACCGGCGTTGTTACTGCGCGTTACGATCAGCAGGAAGTACATGAAGGCGAAAACCACCGCCGCGATACGAATAGGCACCGGGAAGAAGAAAACGAACAGAACGATGTGGGGAAACAGGATCGCACAGGCCGCAAGGAGCCCCAGAACGGAACCGGAAGCACCGATCATCGGGACCGGCGACAGAAACCGAATCGTGGTCAGCAGCAAATAGAAGAGCCCGCCGCACGCACCACAGATCAGATAAAACGGCAGGAATCGGCGGCTGCCCCAGTGACGTTCCAGAGGCGGTCCCAGGAAGAACAGCGCCAGCATGTTGAAGAAGATGTGCAGAGCACCGGACCGGCTGTGAAGAAACTGGTAGGTGACAAGACGCCAAGGCTGCAACGTGGTCAGCCAGGAGCCGCCGTCGACGGCGAACCACCGCTCCAGGAGGTCGCCGAAGGGCTTCGCCAGCACTCCCAGCACGAAGATGGAGATATTGGCGATGAGCAGCCACTTGACCACCGGCATCAGCCGCGGCAGATTGAATCGCATCTGGGGCGACCCATAGTACTGCTGCCGCTCACCCGCTTGCGTGTAATCCCTGTCGTACAGTCCCATAAGACTTTTTCTGGCCTGTTCATGTGCACCGATACCCATCACCCCTGCTCATCATAGTATCGTCATTCGCACGAGCTGTCCAGACGAAAAAAGACCTGGGGGAATCGCCGCGCGGCCCCGTCAGCATCCTGAACGCGGTTCGCCGCGGCGATTGTGTGGAACGCGAACGCCTACGGGCTGTGTTTATCGGCCCTGGAGTCCGTCGACGGCAACTCCTCCGGTCGAGCCAGAGCGAAGAAGGCCAGTAACACCGCCCCCAGAATTACCAAGCCAATCCCAAGGAGCTGGGCGATCGTCAAATGGTCGATTTCGAAGGGGTTGTCATCGCGTGCCAGCTCCATCAGAAAGCGCATCACCCCATAGAAGATGAACATGAGGCTGAAAACCGAGCCCGGCTTGGTCGCGAAGGCGTGCGCTCCAACTCGCTCGGCGCTTCGCGACCGCCTCCAGAACCCATAGAGAATCAGGCAGAGCATGGCGGCCGACGCGGAGGTGTACAACTGCGTGGGATGCACGGACAGGCAGCGATAGGCTCCACGGGTCACCTGCTCTCGCTGCTGGGGCGTGAGAGACTTCCAGGGCTTCAGGCCCGGCTGATAATTGCCGTCTTCGTCGAAGTAGCCGAAGTAATCCGGCGGCAGGTGCAGATGGGGCTCCATTCGGCCCCTTTCCGGGTCCGCCTGGACCTGACTGCGAAAGGCAAAGGAACCATAGGGGAAGCGGACGCCCCACGGAAGCTCGGTGGGCTTGCCGTAGCAGCAGCCGTTCAGAAAGCAGCCGATCCGTCCGAAGACCAGCGCCAGCATCAGTCCAACAGCCAGCACATCGAGATAGTGCCGCAGCGGCAGCTTATGGTAGCGGATATACAAGAAGATCACGGCGATCGCCAGCAGGACGCCGCCGAGCAGTTCGAGCCCCCCCTTCCAGATCGCGAAGACCGAAAGCGGTTCGTCACGAAAGCTGTCGAAGTAGTGGATCACGAAGAAGACACGGGCGCCGACAATGCCGGCTACGAGGGAATAGAGCGCGGCATTGGTGATGTGTTGCGGGTCTCGCGTGAAACTGCGACTCAGCAGGCGGATCAGCGTGACTGCCGCAAGGAATCCGACAACCATCATCAGACCGTAACTCTTGACGGTCAGATCGACGAAAGGGATTCTAAGCAATTCAGGGTGCATTCAGCAGCGCCTCGTCTCATGTGGCGCCGCACCCCCGTCAGGAACCACCAGGTACGGTTCGGTTTTCGTCATGGGCTCCGACATCCTTTTCGCTACGGCTTGACGATGTTGTTCTTCTCGTCGAGCACCACGACCTTGGGTTTGATCGCGGCGGCTTCCTCGGCCGTGCAGAGGCCGAACGCCATGATGATGACGATGTCGCCCGCCTTGGCCAATTGCGCGGCGGCCCCGAGGATCACAACATCCCCCGACCCGGTCTCGCCCGGCACGGCGTAGGTCTCCAGCCGGCTGCCGTTGTTGAGGTTGGCTACCAGAACCGATTCGTAGGGCAGAATGCCCGCTGCCTCCATGAGGGCCGAGTCGATCTCGATGCTGCCGGGATAATGCAGCCTCGTCTCAGTAATCCTGGCCCGGTGCAGTTTGCTCTTGAGAACCTTCAGTAACATCAGCGTTTCTTTTCCGTATCTGACAGACCATGTGGGCAAAACCAGTATTATACTCTACGAAGCACGGCTGTCCACCATGATGTTGTCGATGAGCCGGGCGGGGCCGAGACGGGCCGCGATGGCGATCAGCACGGCGCCGGTGATGCATTCTACGTCTTCGAGCGTCTCGGGATCGACGAGGCTGATGTATTCGGTCTGCATGGCAGGTACCCGCCCCATCACCGCCTCGATTCGAGCGCGAACCAGGCCGGCATCGGTCGCTCCGCTTTCGATCATCTGCCGGCCTTCCTGCAAGGCGCGGTAAATGACCGTCGCATCCTCACGCTGCTGTTCACTAAGGTACTGGTTGCGGCTGCTCACCGCCAGGCCGTCGCCCTGGCGCACCGTCGGACAGACCACAATCTCCAGTGGCATGTTCAGGTCGGCCACCATCCGCCGGATCACCGTGGCCTGCTGGGCGTCCTTCTGCCCGAAAAAGGCGACGTCAGGTCCGACGATGTTGAACAGCTTCGTGCAGACCGTCGTCACACCCCGGAAGTGGTTGGGCCGCGACCTGCCGCACAGGTGCTCGGTGATCCCTGACACGCTCACCCAGGTGAGGCTCTCTCGCGGGTACATTTCCGACGGGCTCGGCGCGAAGACCACGGCTGCCCCATGTTGCCGGCAGATCGCGATATCCTGCTCGAAAGGCCTCGGATAGTTGTTGAAATCCTCCCCCGGCCCGAACTGTGTCGGATTGACGAACAGGCTCACCACCACGAATTCGCATCGCCGGCGTGCCGCTTCGATCAATGCAACGTGCCCGACGTGCAGGGCCCCCATCGTGGGCACCAGGCCAATTCGCTTGCCCTCCGCACGGGCCTGCGCCGTCCACTGCCTGATTTCGTCGTTTCTTCCCGTCACTCGCATCTTCGCAGCCCCCTCAGAACGGTCTCAGGCGACCGTCACAGGCTCCCGTTCGGCGATATAGGCCTTGATCTGCAGCGCGACATGCTCGATCGCGGCCTCGTTATTGATCCCGACCTTGGAGACGGGTAGTCGGATCAGCGGACAGACTCGCCAGTCTGCGAAGAGCTGCTCGTAATCCTGATGCAGGGCCTCAAGGAACTCCAGTGCGATCTGCTGTTCGTAGGGCCGGTTTCGCTGATGGATGCGTTCGAGGCATCGCTGCGGGGAATCCTCAAGATAGATCACCAGCGCCGGGGGTTTAACGATCCGGGCGAAGACCTCGTACACTCGCTCGTACAGCCGCAGTTGTTCGGCGTTCAGCAGCCGCCGTGCGTAGATCAGTTCCTTCTGAAAGACATAGTCGGTCAAGGAGACGCACTCCTGCGACAACGCCTCCGGGCAGAGCTGATCGGCACGATGGAGCAGGAAATACAACTGGCTGTCCAGAGCCAGGTCCTTCTGACCGGCATAGACCTTCGCCAGAAACGGATTCGTATCGTAGGGCTCCAGGACGACCTGTCCGTCGAGGACGGCCGCAAGTCGTTTGACGAGCGTGGTTTTGCCCACACCGATCGGTCCGGCGATGCTCACGAGTTGCGGGCCGGCCGGATCGAGAACGAAGTTGCCCCCGCCCAGACGGCGGGCCAGCTCACGCACCGGTTCGTGGAACAGCGGATGAATGAGGTCGCCGTCCAATTGACAGAGCCCGTCGAGGACGAAGGATCGAAGGTGCATCTGGGGGTGAGGCACGATCAGATGGGGCTGACGGACGATCTTCCGCCCAAAGAGCAGCAGGTCGAGATCGATCGTTCGAGGCCCCCACCGGCCGCGGCGGGTCCGCCCGAGGATGTCTTCAGTGCTCATCAGAACACTCAACAGCTCCTCCGGCGTCAGTGTCGTGTGGATCTCCGCAACGCCGTTAAGGTAGTACGGCTCGGATGCCTGCCCGAGGGGCGGCGTCTCTTTGATGTCACTAACGCGTGAAACCTCGATCTCCGGGTGCCGATCCAGGCTCGCCAGGGCCTCTCGGATGGTGTGCCGCCGGTCCCCCAGGTTGCTGCCCAGTCCGATGTACGCTGTAATCCGTTCAGCCATTCGTTCCACCTCGCACGAAGGAAGACCTTCCCTTGGCATTCCTTTCTCCGACGTCCTGCCCTGCGCCCGATCGAAGGCCGGGACGACGCGGCATCGTTTCAATCATCAGCCGGACCGACGAGAACTCGTGTCGCGCGTGGTGGCAGCGACAGCGAGATCCACCCTGCCCGATCCGTTGGAACAGGCTCCATTGTACCCGCGGCCGGGTCGGCGACAATCCATTTCGTCGCCTGCGGTGCGGACATTTCGCAGTCGCACGCCGAAGCGGCCACGTTGACAACCAGTATGAGGTCCCGACCGGCCCGCCTGAACCGCCCCACCACGATGCGTTCCTGCGGGTTGCTTGGCAGACCGCTGCCATAGAGGCCGGCCAAAAAATCCAAACTGGCTGTCTCGCCCCGGACATCGCGGAGAACCCGACCCCCGGCGGCTTCAAATCGCCTGACATTCGCCCTGGCCGGCGATGGAAGCTCCACATCGGCAGGCAAGAGGATCGCGTCAAAGCATCGATCGCCTGCGCAGATCCGCTTGCCTTTGACGCGGGCGCCGGCCAGCACTTCATGATCGGCTAGCGCGAAGGAGATCTGCCCTCGCGTCATGCGCCGGCCCAGGTTCATAAAAGAGTCGATGATGCCGCGCATTCTGGCCGACTGGGTCTGTTTCGTCAGCTTCTCGGCCACCGGTTTGTATTCGGCCCACATGTCCGCGATCGGATAGTACAGCAGCACGCGCGGCGCCGGCTGGGCATCGCGGAGCAGTGCGTTGAGCCGACCGACGAAATCGCCGTAGGCACGGTATTCCGTCGGGCTGCGCTGCTGGCGGTTGTAGTACAGGGTGAATTCCGTGACGCCGAAGGCCGCCTGCCAGGCGGCGGTCGCGCACATCTCGGCCACCGAGGCGGGACCTTTGCCTGCCATGGTCTCGGAGAAGTCGCTCACCTCCGTCATGACCCGACGACCGCCGTTGAGTAACGCCGCCGAAGCCGGAAGCACCGCGGTCATCCAGCCAGTATGGATCACCGCCTCGGGGTTCGATGTGAGCATGTCCAGCCCCGGGATGTCCATCCGCCCCAAGACCTTGAGCGTGTTGCCCTCGAGGGCCGGATGATGTTCGAGCGTCTCCTCCCAGAGAATATGGCCCGAGGACGCGAAGCGATGCGCGTGGGCCCACCGTTGGATGCGGCCGTAGTAACGTTCGGCCAGCAAGTCGGCCACCAGCGCCCAATACTGCTGACGGATTTGCCGGTCGCGCTCGCTGTCCCCTTCAAAAAGGCTCTTGCGCGCCGCCAACAAGTCCTGTCCGTAGCAGCGTCGGTACAACTCAGGCAGATCGGCCACCCATGGTACCGACGGCAGCGGCTGAACGTTCGGGTCGAGCGGATCGACGACGCGTACCTTCGCACGCACCTCGTCCGGCAAGGGGCCGATGTTCACGGCCATCAGCGAAGGCTCGTCGGTGAACATCGCTTCGATCGTCGTGCCGAAGAAAGGCTTCAGACGCTCGCCGTAGGCGTCGTGCGTCGTGCGGATGAAAGCCTCGACCGCCACCGGATCGATCAGATTCGGGTACCGACGCGCCGCGTAGTAGTTGTTTGAGGCGTGTGTGTGCTCGTAGGCCGGACGAAGGAGGAACGGATCGGCCTGACACGGATCGTAGGCCAGGGCCAGCGCCTCGCAACCCGGATTCTCATCGAGGACAAGCCCGCCGGCCGCACCACTGGGATACCCGTCTTCGTCATATATCCAGACGCGAAGTCCCGCCTGACCACACGCTTCGACCGCCCGCACCAGGACCTGCCAGTTCCGCTCAGACCGCAGATACTCGCCGAATGCCACGTTGCAGACGATGCCGCCGAGACCGAGTTCCTTCAGGCCCATCATGGCTTCGACCGTGGCCTGCTCCGGCGGCACGCCATGCACGATCTGAAGCGGACGAAGCCGGACGGACGGCTGTCGCCAATCGTCGAGCCATTGCCTCGGCAGACTGGCCGCCGCCTCAGGCTCCGACGCAGTCTTCGCCGCAAGAACAGGGACTTGCGCCAACAACGACGCAGCGATAAAGACGACCACGAACCTTCTCGCCAAATCCATTTCAATCCTCCGTAACTCTCGGACCGCCGGCCCAGGATTCACACCATCGTCACAGCGAGGCCACGCGATCCAACGCCTCCCGGACGTTCGCCAGCGTGCCGAACGCCGTCAGGCGGAAATACCCCTCTCCGGCTGGTCCAAATCCGACACCGGGCGTGCCGACGACGTGGGCCTCGTTCAACAGCCGGTCGAAGAACGCCCACGAGCCAAGCCCCTTGGGCGTCTTGAGCCAGATGTACGGGGCGTTGACGCCGCCGTAAACCTGGTAGCCCAACTCCGTCAGCCTCTCTCGAATCACCTTGGCGTTGGCCATGTACACGCCGATTGTCTGGGCAATCTGCGTCTTGCCCTGCGGCGTGTAGACGGCAGCCGCACCCGCCTGGGTAACATAAGAGACGCCGTTGAACTTGGTGCAGTGTCGGCGCTTCCAGATCGGATTGACCTCGACCGCTCGGCCGTCCTTCGTGCGGGCCTTCAACCCCTTAGGCACGATGCTGTAGGCGCAGCGGACACCGGTGAAGCCGGCCGTCTTGGAGAAGCTGCGAAACTCAATTGCGACATCCTTCGCCCCCTCGATTTCATAGATCGAGTGGGGGATATCGGGGTCGGCAATGAAGGCCTCATAGGCGGCGTCGAACAGGATCACCGCCTCGTTCTTGCGGGCGTAGGCCACCCAGGCCGCCAGTTGCTCCTTCGTCGCAACCGAGCCCGTCGGGTTGTTGGGAAAGCATAGATAGATCATATCCGCTGCCTGCTTCGGCGGTTCGGGAACGAACCCGTTCTCGGCGGTGGCGGGCATGTAGACAACACCCTCGTATTGGCCGATGTCATTGGCCTGCCCCGTCCGGCCCGCCATGACGTTCGTATCCACATAAACCGGATAGACCGGGTCGGCGACGGCCACCACGTTGTCGGCACCAAAGACTTCCTGCATGTTGCCCGTGTCCGGCTTGGCGCCATCGCTGACGAACACCTCATCGATATCCATATCGACGCCACGGGCATTGTAGTCATTCTCGACGACAGCCTTTCGGAGGAATTCATAGCCGACCCCACTATCGTCATAGCCCTTGAAGGTCTCGGGCCGACCCATCTCGTCGACCGCCCGGTGCATGGCCTCGATGACCGCCGGTGCCAGGGGCTGGGTCACGTCGCCGATCCCCATGCTGATGACCCTGGCGCCGGGGTTCTGCTGTTTGAATGCGCGGACGCGCCGCCCGATCTCGGGAAACAGGTATCCGGCGCGGAGCTTCAGGAAGTTCTCATTAATGCGAATCATGGTTCCTTTCGTGTTTCTGTCAACCGTTTCGGGGATACGACCATGGCTCGTCCCAAGCCCGCCTTCGGCGGACCGGGATCCCATCAGAAGGCGCTATTCTATGGCCGGCCTCTGTCACCGTCAACCTTCCCGGAGATTCGCCGCGGTCGCATGGCGAATCCCCGAGGCGTCAGGCCGCATAGAATCAGCTCCCGCATCCAATCTCGGGCCTTGTTGTCTGTCGCTCGTTACGGTATATTGCCGACATGACGTCGAACGGCAGGATTGGCATGTGTTGTTTCACCGTCGATCACCGGGGGGCCCGGTGCTTGTGCAATGCGATGTATTGGCCGGTTTGCGGAACTCTATGAAAGGGATTCACCGATGGCGAGCGAAGATACAGCAAGAGACGCGATACGGATGACCTGCTGTCCATGCGGGCACGAGCACGGCCATGACGGAATCAGCCGTCGAACGTTTCTCCAGGGAGTCGGTGGAGCCACCGTCTTCGGCGCCGCGCTGACGGGCCTGACCTGGTCGTCCGTGGCGATGGCCGAGGCGGAAGGTCCGGCCGGCCCCGTCCGCAGGCCGCTGGTGGTCAAGCCGATCCTGATGTACGACACGCCGCAGCGAAGGCCGCAGACGAGCTGGAGAAATTGGGGAGGAATCGAGACCCAGGAAGATGCCGAGAAGGAACTGCGCGCCATCAAGACCGAACTGGCCGTCCTCGAAAAGAAGGCCGATTTCCCCGTCGAGTTCCTCGCGCCGGCCGGCGCGCGAAATGCGGACGAACTGAAGAAGATCTCCGACCTGGACCAGGCAGACACCTACCAGGTCTATGCCGCGGGCGGGTGGATGGGCATCTTCGATGAGTTGAATAAGCGCGGCAAGAACATGATCATCTTCTGTCGCCACAAGTCCGGCCCAGTCTATCTGTGGTACGAAATCATCAGCCCGCGATATCTCCGCCAGCATACGGACACGCTGGCTGTGACGGGCGTCGACGACAACGACGTGGTGATCGACAGCCAGGACGAGATCCTCTGGCGGCTTCGGGCCCTGTGCGGCGTGAAGAACACCCTGGGTACGCGGATCATCGCCATCGGCGGTCCCGGCGCCTGGGCGCAACCCGCCGACGTGGTCCCGAACCTCGTGCGACAGGTCTGGAAGTTCGACATCCAGACCGTTTCCTACGAAGACCTCGGCAAGCTCATCAAAGAGGCCTTTGCCGACAGCGCGGCGGTCGATCGTGCCAGGGCGCGCGCCAAGGACTACATGAAGGGCCGAGGCGTCAAGCTCGAAACGAAGCCCGAGTACGTCGAAAACGCCTTCCTGCTCGAGCAGGTGTTCCGGGGCATCATGAAGAAAGCGGACTGCCAGGCGCTGACGATCAACAGTTGCATGGGCACGATCATGCCCATGTCCAACACGACCGCCTGTCTGACGCTGAGCCTGCTGAACGACTCGCGGTATCTGGCGTTCTGCGAGTCGGACTTCGTCGTGATCCCCTCCGGCGTGCTGCTGGGCAACATCTCGGGGATGCCCGTGTTCCTGAACGACCCGACGTATCCGCACGACGGCATCATCACGCTGGCCCACTGCACCGCGCCGCGCAAGATGAATGGCAAGGACCTCGAACCGGCCCGCATCATGACCCACTTCGAGTCGGACTACGGCGCCGCGCCCAAGGTGGAGTTCCGCAAGGGCCAGATGACCACGAACATCGCCCCGGATTTCGCATCGAAGCGCTGGGTGGGCCTGCGAGCCGAAATTGTGGACGCGCCGTTCCTGCCGATCTGCCGCTCGCAGATCGACGTGCGTTTCACCTGCGACAGCCTGAAACTGGCCGAACGGATGCCCGGCTTCCACTGGATGACCGGCTATGGCGACTACCTGCGCGAACTGGCCTACGCCTGCAAGAAGGTGGGCATCGAGTTCGAGAACCTGACGACCTGATACTACGGTAAGAGAATACGGCAGGAGCCGGGGCTGTCGCGGTCCGGCTCCCGTGCCCGTAGGACGAGCAGCGACTGAGAAGGAAACAGACATGAGCATTCGGTGTTTTGCAGTGGTGTTGACTGCCTGGACGATGGCAACCTTGTTGGCGGCGGCACCAGCCTCAGCCACGACGATTCACGTCTCGCCCGATGGGCCGATCAAAACGCTGGCGCAGGCCCGCGACATGATCCGCCAGCAGAAAGAGGCCGAGGGCCTCAAGGAGCCCGTCCGCGTCATCGTCGCCGACGGTCGCTACCCCTTGAGTGAGCCGTTTGTCCTGACGGCGGCCGACAGCGGCACGGCGGACTGCCCGATCAGCTACGAGGCGGCCCCGGGGGCGACGCCGGTCTTCAGCGGGGGGCGGATCATCACGGGGTTCCAGCCCGACAAGGATGGTCTGTGGTCGGTGCGCATTCTCGACGTGGCGAACGGAAAGTGGTACTTCGAGCAATTGTTCGTCAACGGACGCCGTGCCGTGCGAGCCCGAACGCCGAACAAGTGGTACCATTATATGGGCGAGACGTCGGAAGCGCCCGTCGAAGATGAAGAGGACCAGTTCCTTCGCGCCACCCAGGTCCATGCCGAGGCATTGGAACCCCTGGCAGGATTGAGCATGGCTGAGATCCGTGATGTCACACTGGTCGCCTATCACAAGTGGTGCATCACGCGACGTTTTCTCACCGCCATCGACATCGAAGACGATCTCATCGTTACCACGGGCGAGCAGTTGAAGAGCTACTCCGGCTGGCCGGCCAACACGCGGTTCCACCTGGAGAACTTCAAGACCGCACTCGATGAGCCCGGCGAATGGTTCCTCGCCCGCGACGGAAGGCTCTACTACAAACCTCTGCCCGGCCAGGACATGGCCACGGCCGAGGTGATCGCTCCCGAGATCCCCAGGCTCGTCGTCTTTGAAGGCCAGCCCGAATCAGATGCGTTTGTCGAATACATCGTGCTCAAGGGGCTCACCTTCCATCATAGCCAGGAGTTGCTTCCGCAGAGCGGCTATGCCCCTTTCCAGGCAGCCTATGCCACCGGGGCGGCTGTCATGGCCGACGGCGCGCGGAATGTGGTCATCCAGGATTGTGAGGTCGGCCACGTCGCGACGTACGGCGTCTGGTTTCGCCGGGGCTGTCGAGACTGCCGACTGGAGCGCTCCTACATCCATGATCTCGGCGCCGGAGGCCTGCGCATCGGCGAGGGCCGGATCCGGAGTGAGGAGAACCTCCGGACCAGCCACATCACCGCCGACAACAACATCATCCGCTCGGGAGGCCGGGTCTACACCTCGGCCGTGGGCGTCTGGATCGGCCAGAGCGGCGACAACACCGTCACCCACAACGAGATCGCCGACTTCTACTACACAGGTCTGTCCGTCGGCTGGCGATGGGGTTATTCCGACAGCCTGGCCAAGCGAAACACGCTGCGATTCAATCGTGTCCACCACATCGGCTGGTGGGTGCTCAGTGATATGGGCGGCGTCTACACCCTCGGGCCGTCCGAGGGCACTTCGGTCAGCGACAACGTCTTCCACGACATTTACGCCTACTCCTACGGCGGCTGGGGACTCTATACCGACGAAGGCAGCACCGGCATCCTCATGGAGAACAATCTCGTCTACAACACCAAGACCGGCAGCTTCCACCAGCACTACGGCAAGGAGAACGTGATCCGCAACAACATCCTGGTCAACAGCATGCTCCACCAGGTGCAGGCCACGCGGGTCGAGGAGCACCAGTCGTTCACATTCGAGAACAACATCGTCTACTGGAAGACCGGACCGCTGCTGGCCGGACCGTGGACGCAGGTCAAGATCGCGATGGACAACAACTGCTACTGGAACGCCGCCGGACAATCCGTCAACTTCGTCGGCGTCCCGCTGGAGAAATGGCGCCAGGAGCACGGCCACGACCAGAACTCGATCATCGCCGATCCGCTGTTCGTCGATGCTGACAATCTCGACTTCCGCCTGAAACCGGATTCGCCCGCCCTGAAGGTCGGCTTCAAGCCTTTTGACTATACGCGCGCCGGCGTCTATGGCGACCCCGAGTGGATCAAGAAGGCCAATGAGGTGACATACGCACCGCTGGAGATCCCGCCCGATCCGCCGCCGGTCCTGGTCCACGATACGTTCGAGCAGACCGAGATCGGACAGCCGCCCCGGGCCGATCAGGTCCATATCGAGGGCAAGGGTGACTCCATCGTCGTGACTGACGAGACCGCTGCGTCGGGACAGCGCAGCCTCAAGTTCACCGACGCCGAAGGGCTGCGGTATGCATACAACCCCCACCTGGTCTATTCGCCCAACCACAGCAAGGGGACCACGCGTTGTTCGTTCGACCTGCGGATCGAGGCGGGCGCATTGATCCAGCACGAGTGGCGCGATTGGCGTTCGACCCTCTACAGCGTCGGACCGAGCCTGCGGATCGAAGACGCCAAGCTTCGCGTCGGCGGCAACGTTCTGTTGGACATCCCCGTCGGCCAGTGGGTCCATTTCGACATCGCCGCCGCCCTCGGCGCCGGCAGCAGCGGCACATGGGATCTCGTCGTCACCCTGCCGGGTCAGGAACCGAGACGATTCGAAAAGCTCGCCAACGGCAACCGAAGCTTCGAGCAGTTGACCTGGCTGGGTTTCGTCAGCAACGCGACAACCAAGACCGTCTTCTACATCGACAATCTGAGGATCGACAACCAGAACTGAGATTGGAGCCTACAGGCATCCGCCTGCGGCGCATGACCGATGAAGGACTCCTGATGGCTCATCGCATGGTGGTGATCTGTCCTCTCGTTGTGCTGATCAGTGCCCTCCCTGCCGGGGTCGCGTGCGGAGGCGAGGTTCTGATCTTCGACGAGGTGTTCACGTTTGACGAGGGGCTGAACGGGTTCAAGTGGTTCATGCCGCCGGCAGGTACGCCGGCGGATTGGACAAGCCCCGACGACTACGAAAACGGACAGGTGTACACCCGCTTCGAGATTCTCCGCCAGCCGACGAATGCCGCCAGCAAGCTGCAATTCGGCATCTGGCAGGACGGCGGCAAGCGGGAGACCATGAGTCCCCACCGCGAGATGCACGGGCCCGGTGTCGTCACGCACCATGCCTCTCCGAATACGTGGTGGGAACTCGATCCGAACCATCCCGTCGACTTTTCGCGCTTCGGCGACTTTCTGCACTGCGGCATCGTCGTCTGGTCCAGCGAGCCTCTCGGCTACATCAGCACGTGGAACCCCAATCCCGAGGTCTGGGCGAATCGGCACAAGTATTTCCCGATGCAAGTGCGAGCAACCGTCGTCGCCGTCTCAGCAGACGGGCATTTCTCCGGCTGGGACCACTGGCTGAGCGCCGGTTCATCCGGACGACCGATGTTCGACTTCAAACACCACTTCATTCGCGCAGAGATGCCCACCGACGATTGGTTCCACTCGGTGATCCCGGCCGATCTCGACGGCGACGGCGATCTGGACTTCGCGATTGCCTCTGCCCGCAAGCCCCACCGCGTCAAGGACAACTTCTACTGGTACGAATACCGCGGGCCCGACGACTGGGTCGAGCACCTGGTTGGATCCATGAGCGAGACGCAGCAGGCGGCGGCGATCATGGATGTTGACGGCGATGGACGGCCGGACATCATCTCGGGCAACCACTGGTACAGGAACTCGGGCGATCCGAAGAACAAGCGGTTCACCGCCCATCGCTACCGGAACGTCGACACCGGTTTCCACGATGTGGCGGTGGCGGATATCAACGGAGACGGCCGGCTCGACATCATCACCCTGTCCGAAGACCACGGCTGCTACTGGTACGAGCAGCCCGAGCCTGCGTCCATTCACGGACTCTGGACGGAAAGGCAGATCATCCCCGCCGAGAACTGCCCCCATGGAAGCTTCGGCCCCGAAGGGATCGGCGATCTCGATGGCGACGGCGACAATGACATCGTCCTGGGCAACCGGTGGGCCGAAAACAAGGGCGCTGGCGCGTCCTGGGCGTTCCATCCGCTGCCCTTCGGGCGCTGGACCGTGCCGACCTGGGGCGGCCCTGCCATCCTTGCAACCCGAAGCGTCATCCGTGACATGGACGACGACGGGCACAACGACATCGTCATCGCCGAGTGCGACGTGCCCGACTGCGTGGTTGCCGTCCTCTATAACGAAGACGGCAAAGGCACGTCCTGGCGCAAGGTCCTGCTGCCGCAGACCGCGCCGGGCCGACGGGGCTCTCTGCACAGCCTGCGCGTGGCGGATTTCAACTTGGACGGCCGGCTGGACATCCTGGCCATCGAGCAGGAGGACTGTCGGGACCAGGGCCCGATGCCTCCGCCCCGCTGGTTCATCTGGGAGAACACCAAAGGTGTCTGGACCGAGCACGTGATTCTCGACATCAACCTCGGCGGACACGAGGCATGGATCGGCGACGTCGACGGAGACGGGGACACCGACATCGTCTCCAAGACCTGGCGCAGCGGCATCTATCCCGACAGCGCCAACGCCGGCAAGGCCCACGCCGACTTCATCGAGAACCGGGCGATCGTCAAACCCGCCAAGTGAGACGGCGGTCACCGCGCCGCGGAGACCTTGCCGTCGGCGACGGCCGCCTGGGCGGTCGGATAGCCGATGAAATCCTCTTCTCGGATCAGGATCGCCTCCGGTGCATCGATCGAATAGAAGCGCCGTCCTCTTCGGCTGGCGACGAATCGGGCATCGCCCGGGTCGATCCGTCCGACCCAACTGAATGCCGGCGGGTCGTTTCGATCCAGGCGTAGCGGCTCTGGAATTGCCCCAGACGGCAGCACCCCCAGAGTCTCGGGGGCATCGGGAAAGTACTTGTCCAAGTTTGCCGGTTCCGGGGCAGGACGGCTCGACCTGCCGAAGGGACCGTACAGGCCGAGCAGGACCACGAGCGCCACCAATCCGACGATGGCGGCGCCGATCAGGGCACGGCGTCTTCGTATGGCCCATTTGGCCCGCGACCAGCGCTCCGCCGCCGCAATGATCTGCGTGCCGATCGTGGAGTCGGCCACACCCGATCCCATCAGCTCCCGCAACAGACTGGAGGTGCCCGAACTGAGCGATCCGGAATCCACGACGGCCCCTGCGATCGCCTCCGCCCGCAGCGCGGAGGTCATCTCCGCCGCCGAGGGTCGCTCGCCGGGAGACTTCGCCAGCGTACGCGTCACCAGCGTCACCAGGCTCTGTGAGCAGCTCGGCAGGGATGCTCGCAGGTCGGGGACCGGCGCTTTGATGTGCTGCTTGAGGACCTCTTCGAGATTCTTGCCCGTATACGGCGCATGGCCGGTCAAGGCACAAAACAGCGTGGTGCCCAGACTGTACACGTCGACCGCCGGCGTCTGCTCGCGGCGAAGGATCATCTCGGGAGCCATGAACAGCGGCGAACCCACGGCGTTGTGCGTGAAATGGAATGGATCGTTGGGGTCGTCCATGTGGACCAGGCCGAAATCGGTGACCTTGCACCGCCCCTGGCGCGTGAGCATCAGATTGGCCGGCTTGATGTCACGGTGGATGATCCCCATCTCATGGGCCACGGCCAACGCCGCCGCGGCGTCGGCAACGACGGCGCACGCTTTGCCCACCGACAGGGGCCCGGCGGCCTTGATCGCCTGTCCGAGATTGCCGCCCTCCAGCATCTCCATCGCAATATACCACCAGCCGTCATGCTGGTTGATTTCGTAAATGTGCACGACATTCGGATGGTCGATCTGGGCGGCGGCGCGGGCCTCACGGAAGAACTGATCGACGCGTCTGGTGGCATCGATTCCGGGAAGGCGTTTGCAGAGCACCTTCAGGGCGACAATGCGTTGCAGGTTGATGTCGCGGGCCTGGATGACGCGCCCCATTTTGCCTTCGCCGATCAATCGAAGCAGCTTGAAGTGGCCCAGCACCTTGCCTGCCCAGGGCGGCTGCCTGGTCAATCCGGCCGGCTTGGCGGGCGTCGCCCGAGGCACAACGATCTCCGTATCGCCGCCCACGAGGCTCGCCTCGAACTGGGCGTCATCCATCGCACTTGGCTTGTCTCTACCTGCCATCGGTCCCATTCCGAAGATCGACGTCGATGCCGGCAAAATATAGAACCGTGATTACACTCTGTTGCTGTTGCGGCCGCCCTTCGCTGACGTCTCCTTCGTCCGATCCGACCGCGACGTACCGCGTCTGGCCCAGCCGGCACACGGCCTCCACCTTCATGTCCGGGAAGCGCGCGAACACGATGGGACGATCCCGTTTGTGCCCGCTCCACCAGAACAAGGCGCTGTCGAGCGTATTGGGCGGGAACGGCTGATCCTTGCTCAACTTGGGGCCGGCGCTCTTGCCGGCGGCGATCAGGTAGCCTCGCGTCAGCGGATCCCAGGCGAGATCGCTGATGCCCCGGTCGCCCAGGTCGAGCGCAAAGAGGTCCGTCAGACGAAATCGACTCGCATCGCGGGTGTCGAATGCCTCGTCCACGCCCTCGACAACCGCCATCAACGCCTGAGTACCCAACAGCGGATTCCGCATCCCCAACAGCAGACGGCGCCCATCGGGCGCAAAACACATACCCTCGACATTGCCCCAGCGATACGTGTTCTTCTCGCTGCCCGAGAAATCCGCATGGAATGTACGATACGGCTCGATCCCGACAGACTCGAAGCAATCGTTGATGAGATCGCGGATCTTCCCGGCGTTGAGAACAACCGGCCTGGCGACTCGGGCCGGATCAAGATCGCGCACAGCCATCCGCAACATGTGGCGTCGTTTCGGCAAAGGCAACTCATCCGGGTCGTTGCTTAACGAGCAGAGCACATAGACGATCGGCTCGCCACGACGGCCCGTCCGCACCGTGAGACACTCGGCGTCGTCGAGCAACTCCTGTTCGTTGCCGATCACCACATGAGGCGTGGGCATGCCGATCGTCATCGACTCAAGGTCGATCGGACAGGTAAAAAGCGTCAGCCCGTGCCGATCGCTGATCAGCACGAGACGCCCATCGGCCCAGACCATGCCGCTGCATTCCAGTGGTTTCCCCTCCGTTCGCTGTGCGGAGATCGACGCCGTGATGGTGATATCCTGCTGCGCGACCACCGGCGGCTCGACGAAACCGAAGTGGACTTCCGCCACGGTGCCGACATAGCCGCTCTGGCCCAGAACGGACGCATCTCCGGCGCACAGGACGACGGCGGCTGACAGGAGCAGACTATACGCCAACGAGAGATGTTCTAACCGCGCAAGCATACGTGGCCTTCGCGTTTCCGAGCCGGGCAAAGGTCCTCGGCTCATACCCCTGGAACGGGCCGATTGCCATCGGGCGTCCGGTCCGCCGGACCTGGGGCAATCTGCTGTCCGAATTCATGGTACCGATACAGCGAACCGAAGTCAAAACACGGTCTGGCTGATTCAGTGATATGCGCAGAACGAGGTTGCGGTCTTCAAGCCCCTGCTACGCCGGGCGCGGCCCTTTATAGCCCAGCAAGGCCGCCTTGTCTTCGCTTGCGCCAATAGGCGACCAGAGTGAGTCCCGAACAGCCGAGGGCCACGGCATTGGGCAAAGGGCGAGCGCCCGCCACAGATTCATCTTCGATGAATGCACTCGCATGCGTCGAGCAGAGGACGTGCTCCGGAAGACAGGGACCAGCATCCTCCACAACACTGCAAGCGTCATCTCCGCTGAATTCCACGACGAGCGAGCCGATCTCTCGCGACGAAGTGAAGCCAATTCCCCAGTCACAACCGGGACCGGCCAAGCCGAAGCGAGACCAATCCCTCGACGGAACAGCCGGGATGGGACGCGCGGCGTCGGGCCGGCGGACCGATCTGGCGCCGGCATTCGAATCGATTCCGAAAGATCGAGTCGTCCCATCACAGCGGTCCAGGATCGCATCGAAGGACAGCGGTAGCCCATCCCCGTCAGCGAGACAGACGTCAGAAGCCAAGCCGCCGGTCACAACGTGACGGAATCCACTGCGGTCCAGGTCGGCGGGACTGCGCACCGCCGGAATCACCAGAAATACCAGAACAAGTCCCCAGAGGCCGATCAAAGGGCCCTGCGTGCGTTCACCCACCATCCTTCTCCTCCCATGTGTCCAAAGGCGCCCGCCGCTGTGATCTGGTTCATCACATAGCGCGTCGGGAGGCTGTGGCCGTTCATGCGGTGCAGGGACGACCCCAGCTATCTATAGTATGACCACGGAATGGACCAAATCCAAATGGCGGCGTCGAAGGACACATAGCGACAGGGACGTGGGAATGTATTCGGACGTGGCTATGCCCGGTTTGGGTGAGGCGGCCGGGTACAACGAACGGAAGGAACACGGCGATCAGTCGCGCCCGCGTGTCACCGAACTGGGATTGGCGCCCTCTTCCATTGCCTCAATCTTGCGGATCCGTCGTTGCGACCGTTCACGTTGCTCGAAGTCCGTCTCCAACCAGACTTTGACGATTCGTCGCATGATCGTCTCATTGAGCAATTCGGCCGGGAGACACAGGACGTTTGCATCGAACCGAAATCTGGCGGTGCGCGCATCCAACTCGTCGTTGCAGCGCGCTGCACGTATTCCCTTGAGCTTGTTGGCCGACATGTCCATTTCCATGCCCGTCGCGCCCAAAAGGATGGCCGTGTCCACGTCGTTCTCGGCCACCTTCGTTGCGGCGGCATGGGCAAAGTCCGGAAAATCGGCGGTGCGGTCCTCCTCAGGACCAAGCTCGATACATTCATGTCCCTGCTGTTCGATGGCGGCCCTGACACAGTCTGCGCGCCCGCGTCCCCGATGATCGTAGCCGACAACCACTCTCATTGCTGCCTCCCTTATGGAACTGGTATGACCGCCCTGCCCCTCTGACAGCCTACGAGCCAACGAGTTGGTTGTTCTATGCAAGCCGAAGCGGATTGCGTCACACGGAATTCCTATGTGTCCCATAGGAAAACAGTTGTAGCCAACTATCTGCCAGTGGCCTCGTCAGGGGGCAGCGCCCGGACCTCCCGCGCGATCGCCCAGATACATCGCGAGTGGGTCTTGGCGCCTCTGTAGGCGCGAACGCGGAAACGACGGACCTTTAGCCCTTCACGACGAACGCAACGTTCAAATCGCGCATCGGCGTCGACCGACCAGATCGCCAGGCAGCCGCCCTTGCGGAGGGCCTGCATCGCCGCCGCGATGCCCGCCGGTCCATACAGCCCCTCGTTGCCGGCATAGGTCATCGCACCTGGGCCGTTGTCCACGTCGAGCAGGATGGCGTCGAAGGCCTCTCGGGACCGGCGGATCACGTCCGCCACATCGCACGATTCGACGGCGACCCTGTTGTCGTCCAGGGGATGGTTTGTCAGACTACCGAGGAAATCGCGATTCCACTGAACAACCTGCGGCATCAGTTCGGCCACGACAATCCGAGCCTCGGCCGGCAGGATGTCGAGTGTCTGGCGGAGTGTGTACCCCAGCCCCAGTCCACCGATCAGGACGGTGGGCCGAGGCTTCTGCCTGATCCTCTGGCAGCCCAATCGGGCCAGTTCGAGTTCCGATTCGTGCTCGCGGCTGGTCATCAGTTGCCGGCCGTCAACTGTGATGAAGAAGTCCCCGTCATGACTGGAAAGGACCATTTTCCTGCCATCGGGCGTCGTCGCCGATGCCAGCACTACAGAAGGTTTCAACCGATCCGCCCTTTCCCAATGGCCGTTTGCCCGCCGTACCGTGTCCCGGCACCCAGCCGGGTCCGGCTCGAGCTTGGAGTTCGGTCCCCATTGTCGGCGATGGCAGCCGACCTGGAAAGCCTTCGTCGGGGAAAAATCCCTCGTGTGCACGTCTGCCGGGTGCCTGTTTGCGTTTTCTCCGTTGCAAAAGGAATGGCCATCCGTTATATTCCGGCCGTTCGACAGTTTGGGATGACGTAAAGGAATAGGCGATATGGACAAAGGACGGTCGATCGGATGGGTCTGCACGTTGATTCTCGCCTTGGTGGCGCTGCCGGGGTGCTACGAACCTGAGCCAAGACCGCGCGTCATTGGCGAGGATCGGCCGGTGGCCATGCCTGCGCCGCAGTCGGTGCCGCGGTACCGTCTGCTTGGCCGCTCCGTCCAGGGCCGCGCCATCACCGCTCAGATCCTCGGGGACGGGATCGACACCACGCTTGTCATTGCGACGATTCACGGCAACGAGCCGGCAGGCACCCCTCTGGCCAAGAGATTTGCCGACCACCTGATGGCCAACCAGGATCTTCTGGCCGGACGCACCATCGTCATCATTCCCGTCGCCAATCCCGATGGGTTGGCCGCCGGGACACGAGAGAACATTCGCGGCGTCGATCTGAACCGCAATTTCGAAGCGAGCAATCGCGTCAACACCGCTGCGAACGGGCATCAGCCGCTCTCCGAACCGGAGAGCCGTGCGCTCCACGCCGCGATACAGGAATTCAGCCCAAACCGGATTCTCACGTTGCACCAGCCGCTCAATTGCATCGATTACGACGGACCGGGCAAGGCCTTGGCGGCCGCCGTCGCCGCGGCCTGCCGTCTGCCGATCAAGAAGCTTGGAGCCATGCCGGGCTCGTTGGGCTCTTACACCGGGGAAGAACTTGGTATCGCGACCATCACGGTGGAACTGCCTTCTGCCGCTTCCAACCTCAGCGAGGACGCCTTGTGGGATCGATATGGCCAGGCCATGATCGTGGGGATTACCCATTCCGTACCCGCGTCGAAGTAGTGGCTTCGGCGTGTGGACGATGGTCCCTCGATCGGGTGGGCCGCGTCGACGGTAGAACCGTATGGGCATCTTCAAGCTGAACGAACGCTTCCAGCCCTCGGGGGACCAGCCGCAGGCCATCGAACGGCTCACCGCGGCGCTGCGCGCCGGGCAGAAGTTCCAGACCCTCATGGGCGTCACCGGAAGCGGCAAGACCTTCACGATGGCCAACGTCATCGCACAGTTCGACCGGCCCGTCCTGGTCATCTCCCACAACAAGACGCTGGCCGCCCAGCTCTATGAGGAATTCCGCGAGCTGTTCCCGGAGAACGCGGTCGAGTACTTCGTCAGCTACTACGACTACTACCAGCCGGAGGCCTATATCCCGCAGCGGGACATCTACATCGAAAAGGATGCCTCCCGCAACGCCGATCTCGATCGGCTCAGGCTTTCGGCGACCACCAGCCTCTCGACACGGCGTGACTGCATCGTCGTCGCCTCGGTTTCCTGCATCTTTGGACTTGGTTCGCCCGAAGCCTACAAGGCCAGCATGGTTGCGATCCGCACCGGGGACACCTGCGACCGAAACACCTTGCTCGGCAAGCTGGCCGACATTCAGTACGCGCGAAACGATATCGACTTCCAGCGGGGGACGTTCCGCGTTCGAGGCGACGTGGTCGAGTTGCATCCATCCTATGAGTCCTTTGCGATCCGCATCGAGTTCTTCGGCGATGAGATCGAGCGGATCAGCTATATCAACCCTGTCTCGGCCGAGACCCTGGCCGTCGAGAGCCAGGTCTTCGTCTATCCCGCCCAGCACTACATCATGCCGGCCGACAAGATCGCCGAGGCGGTCGAGGGCATCCGGGCCGAACTCGAGCAGCGGCTGGGTGAACTGCGCGGCCAGGCCAAGCTCCTGGAGGCCCAACGGCTCCAGGCCCGGACCATGTACGACATCGAGATGATCCAGGAGGTCGGTTATTGCAGCGGCATCGAAAACTATGCCCGGCACCTGGCGGGGCTGCCAGCCGGGGCGCGGCCCTACACGCTCATCGACTACTTTCCCGAAGACTTCCTGCTGTTCATCGATGAATCGCACGTCACGATCCCGCAGTTGCGTGCGATGTGGGCCGGCGACCACAACCGCAAGGCAGTGCTCGTCGAGCATGGTTTCCGTCTTCCCAGCGCGATGGACAACCGCCCGCTGCGGTTCGAGGAGTTCCGGCAGATCTGGTCCCAGGTCGTCTTCGTCTCGGCCACGCCGGCCCCGTTCGAACTGGAGTTGTGCAACCATGAGGTCGTCGAGCAGATCATCCGCCCCACGGGCCTGCTCGATCCGGAGATCTTCGTCCATCCGGCGGGCAATCAGGTCGAGCATCTGCTCGAAGAGATCGCCCGGCGTGTCGAGGCCCACGAACGCGTCCTGGCGACCACGCTGACCAAACGGATGGCCGAGAACCTGTCCAGCTACATCGCCAAACGCGGGTACCGCTGTCGCTATCTCCACAGTGAGATCGACACGCTCGAACGGATCGACATCCTGCGGGACCTGCGTCATGGGGAATTCGACGTACTCGTGGGCGTCAACCTGCTGCGAGAGGGCCTCGACCTGCCCGAGGTCTCCTGCGTGGCCATCCTCGACGCCGACAAGGAAGGCTTCCTGCGGAGCCAGACGTCTCTGATCCAGACCATCGGGCGAACGGCGCGAAATGTCAACGCCACTGTCCTCCTCTATGCCGATACGATCACGGAATCGATGCGAAAAGCCATTGACGAAACCGAGCGGCGTCGTACAATCCAATTGGCGTACAACCAGGAGCACAATATCACGCCGGAAACGATCAAGAAGGAGATCCGCAATAGCCTGACCGAGCAGATCAAGGCCCGTCATGTCGCCCAGGAGGCGATCCGGCTTGGGGATTCTGAGTACGACAAGGTCGAACTGGCCGGTCAGATCGAGCGGGAGATGCTGGAGGCCGCTGAGGCCCTCGATTTCGAGCGGGCGGCGGTGCTGCGGGACCAGTTGCGCGAGTTGAAAGAGCTGCCGGAGTTGGTGCTCGCCGATTCGCACAAGAAGAAGAGCACCTTTCTGGCGACGAAGAAGCACAAGCGGCGCGGGAAGGCATAGACATATGGGGTCCGCCGCCAGGGCGGTGCGGTGCGGCCCCGCAAGGCAGGGAAGAAATGAAGAAACTCAATATCGCGCAGGTACGTCCTCTGATCCAGATGGCTATCGAAGAAGACCTCGGCCGGGGCGACGTGACGACCGAACTGCTTTTCCCCGAAGACTCGACCGCACAGGCGACCATCGTCTCACGCGAGGAGATCGTCGTTTGCGGCATCCCTGTACTCGAAGAGATCCTTCACCAGTACGATCCGCGACTGAAGCTGACCGCCCACGTCAAGGATGGTCAGTCCGCCCATGTGGGCAGCAAACTGGCCACCATCGAAGGGCCTTTGCGGGCCATGCTCAGCGCCGAACGGGTGGTGCTGAACTTCCTCCAGCGTCTCAGCGGGATCGCCACGACCACAAGCAAGTACGTCCGCGCCATCCGGGGCACCAAGGCCAAGATTTATGACACGCGCAAGACGCTTCCGGGCTGGCGCATTCTGGAGAAGTACGCCGTACGCTGTGGTGGAGGCTACAACCATCGCCTCGGGCTCTACGACGGCATTCTCATCAAGGACAATCACGTGGCCGAACTGGGCAAGAACTTCCCAATGAGGCTGCGACGGGCAGTAGAAGATGCGAAGAACTTGAAGGGACTCGAGTTCATCGCCGTCGAAGTGGACCACGTGGACCATCAGTTGAATCACGTCCTGAAGATCCCTGGCATCGACATCGTCCTGTTGGACAACATGGGCCAGTGGCAGCTCAAGCACGCGGTCCGAATGCGCGACGAGATGTGCGGCAAGGGCAACAAGCCGCTGCTGGAGGCGTCCGGCAACATCACGCTGGACAACGTCTCGGCGATCGCGCAGTGCGGCGTGGACCGCATCGCCATCGGGGCGATCACCCATTCGGCCACGGCCGTCGATATCGGCCTGGACAGATAAGCGATCCCCATGTCACGCGACGACCGGCTCGACCCGGACAGAATCGGCGAGAGGCTCAGGACCCAACGGATCGGACGAAAGGTCCTCGTCTACGACCGGACGGCCAGCACGAATGACGTCGCCGCCGAGTATGCCCGCAACCCCGAAAACGACGGGCTCGTGGTCTTCGCCGAGGAGCAGACGTCCGGCCGGGGCCGCACCGGCGCCCAATGGCAAAGCCCGTACGGCGAGAGCCTGCTGTTCTCCGTGCTTCTGATCGACGGCACGCTGGCCGGCGAGATGCTGTCGCTGACCTGCGCCGTGGCGGTGGCCGAGGCCCTGGGCGACGTCGGCGGCCACCACGCCCGAATCAAGTGGCCCAACGACATCCTGCTGGCCGGCCGCAAAGTCTGCGGCATCCTCGTCGAATCGAAGCGCGTCGTGCGATTGCCTGAGAGCTTGAGCAGTCCTTTACGAGCGACGAGCCAAGCCTGCCCCGAGCGAAGCCGAGGGGAGATACGAGATACGACCGTAATCGGGATGGGAATCAACTGCCATCAGACCGTCGATTCGTTCCCGCCGGAATTGCGTGACATCGCCACCAGTCTGGACCTCGTCGCCGGCGTCCGTTGCGATCGCATCACGCTGGCCCGGCGAACCCTCGCCTCACTGGACCATTGGCTCCTGACCGCCGGCAAGACCCCCGAGCGCGTCATCGAGACCTGGAAGGGCCTGAGCACGCAACTGGCCCAGCGCGTCACCCTCACCTGCAACGGCCGCACCTCCACCGGCCACTGCATCGGGATCGACCCCGTCAAAGGCCTGATCCTCCAGCTCGACCGAGGCGGCGTCCGCATGTTCGACGCCGCCCACACCACGATCCTCAAGTGACAGCCTCGCGGCAAGGCCGCGAGGCATTGATGATTGATAATTGATTATTGACTATTGCCCGGGCACACTTCTGGTTGTCATCGCGAGCGGCGCACCGCCCTTCTCTGTCATCCCGAGCGGAGCAACGCGGAGTCGAGGGATCTGGCCAGAGACCGGGCGCGCTTCCTCTTCGCGACCAGATCCCTCGACGGCGCTCGGAATGACAAAGTCGTGGTCGAGCATGATTCATCGTCGAGCGGTTCATCAGGCAGTCAACCCTCGTTTCTGCTCCTGCGAGATACGAGCACAGCCTGCCCCGAGCAAAGCCGAGGGGAGATACGAGATACGCGTCAATAGTCCTTGAACCTGCGCATCCATTCGGGCCAGTCTTCGGGCTGGACGCCGCCGGCACGAGTCCAGGGTCCGGCGGTGTCGAAGTGGCGATGCCACTTGAGCGTCCAGAGTTCCTTGAGGCCCACCCGTCGGACCGAGAAGTCCATGAACAGGGCGTTCACCGCGCCGTCGTGACGATTGATGCACTCAAGATTTCCTGAGCCGAATAGCGATGCCATCGATGCCCTGACAGAGATCGTCGGGATCGCGTCGCATTCCGGCGGGGAAGGCCCGAAGCGGTCCCAGTACGACGTGCACCACATCGAAGCGCTGTCGAGCAACAACGGCACGCGGTCCCGACCTCGGATGTTGTTCGTTTGCCAGATTCGCACCGGACGAGAGTCAGAGTCGTCTGAGTCTGGCGCAAAATACGATCCCACAACGCCACTGAGGCCGTAGCTGCCATAGGATACCCCGCAGCCGTAGGGCGTCCACTCGACATATCCATGAGACCCGCCGCTCCAGGCCAGGAACGTCCCGCCGCGGGTTCCCTCCTCGGAATAGACGAACTTCCGAGCCATGGGACAACAGATGATGCTCTCGCCCTCCTCCCGTCCGGCCAGTTCCCACAGCCCCCACATGCTACGGGTGAAGGTCGGGGGATAGATCCTCTCTGGGCTCTTCCAGTCCGGGGACCAGAAACTCCCACCGTTGTCATTGACCGACGCCGCCATGAACGTACCCCACTGGCGTAGGTTGGCTTGGCAAACCACCGCCTGCGCCTGCTTCCGCGCCCGCGACAGGGCGGGCATCGCCAGGGCGATCAGCAGCGCGATGATGGAAATGACCACCAGCAGTTCGATCAGTGTGAATGCCCGCTTGCTGTCGATTCGCTTTCTCGCATTCATGGCTTCCGCACTCCCCGGCTCGACAAGGAGCTTTCACGCCGCATCGTGCTGTTGCTGGTGATCGGCGGTCGTCGCTGTTCGACATCTATTATCATTATCGCATTTCCGCCCTCGGCGTCAGGTGCGAAACCTGCAAGGTCTTCTGGGGCCCTTCTGGGTTTCATAGGACCCGTAGGACCAATAGGACCTCTTGTGTTGGGGTTGACCGTTTCCCGGTGGGTGTCGGGCGGGTATACTGGGCGCACGCGACAGGAATCCATCGAAAGGAGCCGATCTATGAGAAGATGCGGACACAAACAGGCAGTGCGAGTCGTGGGGATTGTTCTATGCATCGCAGGCGCGTGGGCCCAGTCGTGCCCTGCCGCCGGCGACCCGATGCAGGCGTGGCGGGACATGAAGTTCGGGCTTTTTGTGCATTGGGGCCCGGTCAGTCTCGTCGGGACCGAGATCGGCTGGTCGCGCGGGCGCGAGGTGCCGAGCGAGGAGTACGACCAACTCTACAAGCGGTTCAATCCCACGCAGTTCGACGCCGAGGCGTGGGTGACGGTGGCCAAACGAGCGGGGATGAAATACCTCGTCCTGACGTCGAAGCACCACGACGGGTTCTGTCTGTGGCCGTCGAAGTATACCGACTACCATATCGGCAACACGCCATTCAAGCGGGACGTGATGCGTGAGCTGGCCGACGCCTGCGCCAAGCACGGCATCCAGTTCTGCACGTACCACTCGATCTGCGACTGGTATCATCCGGACTATCCGCTGGGCAGTCCCGGCGGCCGCACGAAGAAGCCGAACCCCGACATGCCCCGCTATTACGAGTACCTCAGGAACCAGACCCGCGAGATCATCGAGAACTACGGCCCGCTGGGCATCATGTGGTTCGACGGCGAGTGGGAAGAGCCCTGGACGCTCGAATACGGCAATGAGTTGTATGCCTATCTGAAGGGTCTCCAACCGACGCTCGTGATCAACAACCGCGTGAGCAAGGGCCGCCAGGGCATGGCCGGCGTCACCGCGCAGGCGCACCTGAACGCGGGCGACTACGACACGCCGGAGCAGCGCATCGGCAATTTCCAGAACGACCGCCCGTGGGAAACCTGCATGACCATCTGCCAGCAGTGGGCCTGGAAGCCGGACGACGTGATGAAATCCGAGAAGGAGTGCATCCAGACGCTCGTGCGCGTCGTCGGAGGCGACGGCAACCTGCTGTTCAACGTCGGGCCGATGCCCGACGGGCGGATCGAACCGCGACAGGTGGACCGACTGATGGAGATGGGCCGGTGGCTCGACAAGTATGGTCAGACCATCTACACCACGCGCGGCGGTCCCTTCAAGACCACCGCCTCCCTGGCCAGCACCTATCAGGGCAACACCATCTACGTTCACATCCTCGACTGGCCGGATGGGGCCATCGCTCTGCCCCCGCTGCCGAAGCGGATCGTCCGTTCATCGATCCTGACCGGCGGCTCAGTCACCGTCCGCCAGACCGCCGAGGCCATCTCGATTGTTGTGCCCGAGGGCGACCGCGATCCGATCGACACGATCGTGGCGCTGACGCTTGACGGCCCGGCGGCCGACATCGAGCCGGTCGCCCTGCCGTCGGCTTCTCTGGCCGCAGGCAAGAAGGCCTCGGCCTCCAACGTCTTTCAGAACAGTGATGCCTACGGCCCGGACAAGGCCTTCGACGACGATCCGGGGACGCGTTGGGCCACCGACTCGGGCGTCAAGCAGGCGTGGCTGGAGGTGGACCTGGGCGTGCGCGAGACAATCTCGCGAGTGGCGATCAGCGAGGCCTATAGCCGCGTCCGGCGCTTCGAGCTGCAATACGCAGACGGCGGAACGTGGACGACCTTCTTCGAGGGCCGGCGAATCGGCGAGAAGTTCGCCGCCGATTTCGAGCCCGTTACCACCCAGCGCGTCCGGCTGAACATCCTCGAAGCCGCCGATGGCCCGACCATCTGGGAGTTCCAGCTCCTGGCTCCCAGGAAGGCCCCGTAGGCGCACCGTGTATGTGAAACATCCTCGCATGTGTGTGGCAGCCTCAAGGCGCAGCCTTGGGGNNGGGCTTGAGGCTGCCACACAGCCACTTCTATGGCTCGGGAATGCCAGTGCCTTGGAATCTACACACATGTGCTATGCGATGCGCCGAGCGTTCTGCCTTGCGACACGGGGGCGTTGTGCTATACTTGGGCCTCGCGCCGGGGGTACCGGCGTGCGAGGAGCAATTGACGACGAAATGCCAACCCGTACAGTGAGGTAGTCGAGCATGGCCGATAGGTTTGACGTTGTGGTGATCGGGGCCGGTCCCGGCGGCGCCAGGGCCGCCAGACGCTGCGCCCAGCGAGGGGCGTCGGTGGCCCTCGTCGAGAAGGAGTTCATCGGAGGCACCTGCCTGAACTGGGGCTGCATCCCGTCCAAGACCCTGCTGGCGTCGGCCCACCTGCTGATGCGGGCCCGCAGCGCCTCGGAGATGGGCATCGACATCCCATCGGCCACGCCCAACTGGCCCAAGATCCAGCAGCGTCGCGAGAGCATCATCGTAAGCCTGCGCAAGGGTATGCAGGGTGGGATGAAGTCCGGCAAGATCGCCTACCTCGAAGGGACCGCCGTCGTTCACTCGCCGACGAAGGTCACGGTGGAAGCCAACGGGCAGAAGACCGACCTCGAAGCGGGCAAGCTGATCCTGGCGACCGGCTCCGACTCGATCCAGATCCCGAGCATTCCATTCGACGGCAAAGTCGTCATCAGCAGCACGGAGGCGCTGTCGCTGCCGGAAATCCCTAAGTCGATGGTCATCGTCGGTGGCGGCGTGATCGGCTGCGAGTTGGGCTGCGTGTACGCGGCGATGGGAACGAAGGTCACGATCGTCGAGGCGCTCGAGAGCCTGCTGCCGATGCTCGATTCGTGGGCGAGCCGGCTGGTCGAACGCGAGTTCAAGAGCCTCGGCATCGAGGCGCTGACCGAGCGAAAGGTCGTGAGCGTGGACAAGGGCGCGTCATCGGCCAAGGTCAACCTCGACGGCGGCCAGGCCATCGAGGCCGAGCGCGTACTGGTGGCCGTCGGGCGGCGCGCCGCTGTGGACAAGGCCATCGTCGCGGCTCTGGGGCTCGCAATGAACGGACCGGCCATCAAGGTCAACCAGCGGATGGAGACGAACGTGCCGGGCGTCTACGCGGTCGGCGACGCCGTCGGGACCACCTACCTGGCGCACGGCGCGACCGCTGAGGCGGAGGTCGCTGCGGCCAACGCCACCGGCAGCAGCGAGGAGATGCTCGACTACGACCTGATCCCGCGTGTGATCTTCACATTCCCCGAGGTCGCATCAGTGGGCAAGACCGAGGCAAAGTGCCAGGCTGAAGGACTGGACATCTCCGTCGGCAAAGGCTTCTACAAGGCCAACGGCCGCAGCGTCGCCGAGAACGACACGAACGGCCAGATCCACGCCATTCGCAACAACGCGATCAACGAGATCGTGGGCGTCACGATGGTCGGACCGCTGGCGACCGAGTTCGTGGCGTTCGCCCGGACGCTGATCGGCACGTGCGAACCGATCCGCCAGATCACGTTCCCGCACCCAACGATCTCCGAGACGCTCGAAGACGCCGTCCACGAGGCCTTGGGCGAGTTGCTCCTGGAATAGCACGGAATGATGAATAAAAGAGCAAAGAGCAAGGATCAAAATTTCGGAATCCGCTTTCAGCAGATGACTTCCTTTTCTTTGCATTTTGCGCTTTGCCTTTTGATTTCATAGGGAGAGTCCGAGGGTGACGCGTGACGTTGCGATCGATCAGAAAGCTGCTGAGGTGCTGGATGTCCGCGACCTCGGAGTGGCCGACTACCGCGAGGTTCTGTCGCTCCAGCAGCGGTTGAACCAGCAGCGTCAGGCCGGGCAGGTGGGCGACACGGTGTTGATCGTCGAGCATCCGCCTGTGATTACCCTGGGAGCGCGCAGGAGCGCCAATAAGCTGCTGGTCGAGCCCGACGAGCTGACGCGGCGGGGAATCGACGTCGTCGAGATTCGTCGCGGCGGCGGCGCCACCGCCCACAATCCGGGCCAACTGGTGTTCTATCCGATCCTGCACCTGCAACACCTCGGACTGGGCGCGTCCGAATACGTCCGAACGCTCGAAGCAATCGGCATCGACCTGCTCGCACGGGCGGGCGTGGCGGCCGAGAGGAAGAAAGGTTTTCCAGGACTCTGGACCGGCGGCAGGAAGATCGCTTCGATCGGCGTGCGCATCAGTCGGTTCGTGACGTATCACGGCATGGCCATCAACATCTGCAACGACCTGACCATCTTCGACGCGATGGTCCCCTGCGGCCTCGACGGCGTCGAGATGACCTCGGTCGAGAAGGAAACAGGCCGGCCCTGCGACGTCGGTTCGCTCAAGATGCAACTGGTGCCACTGCTGCGGGAACACCTGGGGGAGCCACGACGATGACCGCCAACGCCAAGCGTCTGCCCCCCTGGCTGCGAAGGCCCTGGCCGGCCAGCCACAGCTTTCAGCACACCGAGCAGACGCTCGAATCGCTGCACATCGAGACGATTTGCAGCCACGCGAATTGCCCGAACAAGGGCGAATGCTGGGGCCGGGGCACGGCGACCGTCCTGATCCTGGGCAATGTCTGCACGCGCAACTGCAAGTTCTGTTCGGTGGGCACGGGCAAGCCGGAGCCGCCCGACCCCACCGAACCGGCGAGGCTGGCGCGGATGGTCCAGGAGATGGGCCTGAAATATCTCGTGATGACCAGCGTCAACAGGGACGATCTGCCCGATGGAGGGGCCGGACACTTCCGCGACTGCATCGCGGAGGTCCGAAAACAGCGACCTTCGGTGCGATTTGAGATCCTCACGCCGGACTTCTGCGACAACCAGTCTGAGGCGCTCGACATTCTGGCCGACGCCCTGCCGTTTGTCTTCGCCCACAACGTCGAGACGGTGCCCTCGCTCTATCCGAAGGCCCGCTCCGGCGGCAATTACCGCCTCTCCCTGGGTCTGCTGGAGATGGCCGGCCGACGTTATTCCGGCATCCCCATCAAGTCGTCGATCATGCTCGGTCTGGGCGAGACCGACGACGAAGTGATGCAGGTTCTGCGCGACCTGCGGGCCGTCGGATGCCAGCGCATTACGATCGGGCAATACCTCAGACCCTCCGGGGATTCTCTCGATGTGATCGACTACATCCGGCCGGAGAAGTTCCAATGGTGGGCCGATCAGGCCCGGCAGGTTGGGTTCTCGTGGGTCCAGTCTTCCCCTTTCGCGCGCAGCAGCTATTTCGCTGAGCGTCAGTGCACATAGCAGACGACGAAGCCATTCTGCAGGCCTTTCGCTATGCCTTCGTCAGGTGTTTTCTGTCCATTCCTGCCACCACGTTGTTTGGCCTTTGCTCCTTCATTATTTATGCTTTTCTATGGCTTCGTAAAGGTGCTACGGCACGCTCTTGCACCCAACAAGAGCGCAAAGGGGGTAGCATATGACACGGTCAAGGATCAACTGCGCGTGCCGGCGCGGTTCTGCGCTGGTTCTGTCACTTCTGTTCGTCGCGGTGCTTTCGGCCCTGGCCGTCGCCATGGCGACGATTTCGGGCGCCAACGTCCAGGTCGCACACAACCAGCGTCAAGGAGGCTGGGCGCTTGCCAGCGCACACTCCGGCATCGAGGTCCTTCGATACTATCTCAAGGACGTCAGCATCGCCGCGGGCGCCCCGGCCGGCCGGCTGGAAGCCCTCTTCCACCAGTTGGAGGAGCAGTTCGCCGACGCGTCGAACCTCAACGTATCCTACAGTGGCAATGCGGTGACGCTGGACTCCGTCGTCCTCAGCTCGACGACCGACCAGAGCTTCGACGCCACGGTCACCTATGGAAGCCACGCAGACGGCACGCCGGACTACGACGCCATCGACGTCACCGTGACCGGCAGCAGCGGCCGAGCCGCCAAACGGGTCGGCTTCACGTGCCTCTTCAAGGAGACCGGCAACCCGATCTTCGACTACGGCATCGCCACACGGGGCCCTCTTGTGACCCAGGGCAACGTGGACATCGATACCTTCAACGAGGCGTTCTCGGCCGACATCTATATCGAGAGCTTCAACAGCAATCTGGCCCTCGAAATGATCGGTAAGTCCTCTATCGCGGGCAAGGTAACCATCGCCAACGAAACAGCCAATGTTGACATCGCCAACAGCAGTTCCGTCTTTGGGGCCAAGGGCTCGGACGCCATCGCGTTCATCACGATCGGCGCCGACACCTGCGCGTTCCCCGTTCCCAATCCTTCCGAATTCCTTGGGTTTGTGACGACCACATTCCAGTCCGGCGACCCCACCTCGAACACCACGCTGACGAACGTCGAGATCCCGGCGGACACCAATCCGCAGTTCACGGGCAATACGACGATCAACGGCATCATGTACATCCGTCAGCCGAACACCGTCCGTTTCGTGGGCAACGCCACAATCAACGGTATCATCGTGGCCGAGGGGCAATTGGAGGCCCCCTCGGAACTGAACCACCTCGATTTCGGCGGGACGGTCATCAGCAATGATACTTCTACGTTGTCTTCGGAAGAGTTCGGAACGCTCACGGAGCAGACCGGGACCTTCATAGTGGCGCCGGGATTCAGCGTATCTTTCGGAGGCAATGCCAGCATGATCAATGGAGTCATCGCCGCCAGCGGGGTCCAGTTCTACGGCCATGCCGGCGGGACGATCAACGGTTCGATCATCAACTACTCCGACGACCGCATGAATCTGGCGGGCAATACGGATCTCGTGTTCAACCGCTCCGGGCGCGACAAGATTCCAGCCGGTTTTACCCCTCAGACAACACTCGAGTTCATGCCAGACAGTTACCAGGAGTACCTGTAGACAGAAACGGCCCCTGCCCCGGGCGTGCCGGCGGGGCACATCCAGACGGATTCACGAGACGATTCATCCGCCACGGCCAACAACGGATGCCGAGGGGCCCGTCTCTGCCCATGATCGCCTCGAACAGACCCCCGCATCGGAATCCTTCCCTGACAAGTTGCCCTGTGTTTGCCGCGCGTTGCTTTGTTTTCTATAGTTAATATGGATCGTAGAAGTGCGGCAAAGTCATCTCAGTAAGGCGTTTTCCGGGGGAGGAAAATAACATATGTCCGCTGCATGCAAATCCAAACACAGGGCCAAAGGAACCGCACTGATCCTGTCGATGCTCTTCGTCCTGGTCTTCTCCGCATTGGCGGTATCCTTCGCCACACTCTCGGGGGCCAATGTCCAGGTGGCCTCCAACCAGCACCGGGTGAACACCTCGCTCTACGCGGCCCAGTCCGGTCTGGAATGTGGCAGGTACCTTGTCAAGACCGTCAGTCTGGACCAGACCAAGGACAATCGCGTCAGCGACACCGAGGCCGAGAAGGTGTGGAGCGACCTGTGCGCGTATGTTGCCACCCAAGGCCTGGATGGCAAGACGGTGGCGTACGACGCCAATGAACTGACGATACAGGGCATGGCGCTCGACGGTTCGGACGCCACGTTCACCGTCCGGTTCTACCGGTATGCCGGCGACCCGCACGCCATCATGCTTCAGTCAACAGGGTCTCATAACGGGGCCACTCGAACGGTCGGTATCACAATGGGCATCACGAAGGATCGCGAGATCCTCACCTATGCGATCGCCGGCCGGGGTCGCATGTGGCTGACCGGCGACACCACCATCCACGGCGATCTCTTCAGCACCTGGAACAACAAATATGTTTCTCCGTTCAATACCACCAGCGACACCACGATCCTCGGCACAGTCAACACTGTGATCCAGAAGGACAGTCTCGGCTCCTATCACTACGATCTGGAGACCCTCGACGGCAATGGCAATCCCCTGTTCACCTTCGGCCAGACGGTTTACGACATCGACGGCAATCCGCTGACCGCCACCGTCGGCACGATTGACGAGGATCTCTGTCTGACCGATACCAACGGCAATCCGGTCTTTGACGAGAACGGGAACCGCATCCCGGTGGACTTCGAGAACCGCATCTACAGCACGGCCGATCAGCTCCAGGGGTACCACCAGAACGTGCAGTACTACGACCCGACCAAACACTCCACGAGTATGGCCGGCCTGAGCATCTCCGATTACAACACGGACGACTACCGAGACGGACTGACCTCGCTTGCCACCAGCACCACGACGACCGAGTACTTCCCTCACGCCCCCGGCAACTATGCCCAGGCCAGCAGCAGTTCCAGTCGCAAGCTGACGCGCCGCGTGTACCAGAACCAGACGTTCACCAACGTCCTGCTGCCGTCCAACCAAAACGCGCTCTTTCGCAACTGCACCTTCCAGGAGGTGCTCTACGTGGACTGCAACAAGAACGCCAGCACCTATTACAACAACGTCCGTTTCGAAGACTGCACCTTCAACGGCGTGATCGTCACCAACACACCCAAGAGCCTCCTGTGGCAGAACAACGCTCTGTATTTCACCGGGACCGCGACATTCAACAATCAGTCGTCGATCCAGGAAGCCACCATCCTGGCCCCCCACTTCAATGTGGACCTGGGCAACACCAACCCGGAACAGAGCGACAACAACGTTCTGACGGGTGCCATCGTCGGGGGAATCGTCGATATCCGCGGCAACGCGCAGATCTACGGAACGATCATCTCCATGGCGGACACGAGCCAGTGGACATCCGGCTTCGTGACGAACATCGGAGCGACCCTCGACGACGGTGGCTCGGAGACGACGGAACTGGGCGACATCGGCGTCATCAGCATCACGCCCGAAGAGGACATGATGCTGCCCAGTGGGATCACCAGCCCGATCATCATCAAACCCGATCAGAATACGTATTCCGAAAGTGTCTGACCCGCTGCGATAAGAAGTAGCTGACGGTGCGTTCCAAACCTCCAAAGAAAGGAACGGAACATGCAAAGAGTCTCTGTCAGAACCCTGACCCTGCTGCTGCTGTTGCTGGCCTCGGTGCTCACGCATCAGTACGTCAAGCTCGTGCCCTCGGCCAAGGCCGACGCGGTCTGGCTGGCATTCGACGATCCGAACGACCCGAACGAGGGGCCCGGACCCGAGTGCAGCTTCCTGCCGGCGCCGCGTACGTGGCTGGACGAGGATCCCAACGAGCCGTCCGAGCCCGGACCCGAGATGGCCGGAGGATTGCGGGGGCTGCGGCTATCGGACGACGATCCGAACGAGCCCAGCGAGCCGGGGCCCGAAAGGGCATAGAGTCCACGACAATACACCCTCTTGCGGCAGGCTGAGCAGGGGCCTGCCGCAACCAGAGCCGGAGACAGTGCGATCCCCACCCACAAGAGGGCGCATGCTGTCTCCGGCATTGGGGTTTCTGCCTGTCCGGCACCCGTTCGACTGCTGCACCAGACCCGAAGGCATCCGGTCTCTCCACATCTCTTCCGACCCACACCACCGGAATCTCCTCGAACACCAGAATCGGTGATGCCCGCGACGACGCCCCGGCCAGCCGCACCCCCTGAACTCCCCGTCTTTGGCGTTTGACAATCCGTCTGCGATCTGCTCTAATCCCGCCGACCTGTTCGACACCCAGCAGTCTCTGCGTGAGACTTGTCCCATACAGGAGAAGACCGAATGCCAAAGCGCGCCGACATCAGGAAGATCATGATCATCGGGTCAGGTCCCATCGTCATCGGGCAGGCCTGCGAGTTTGACTATTCCGGCACCCAAGCCTGCAAGGCCCTTCGGGCCTTGGGCTATGAGATCGTGCTGGTCAACTCCAACCCGGCCACCATCATGACGGATCCTGGCATGGCCGACGCCACGTACATCGAACCGCTCACACTGGAAACCGTGACCAAGATTGTGGCCAAGGAGCGTCCCGACGCCCTTCTGCCGAACCTGGGCGGTCAATCCGGACTCAATCTCAGCTCCGAGCTGGCGCGGGCCGGCGTGCTCGACAGGTACGGGGTCAAGATCATCGGTGTCCAGGTCGACGCCATCAAGCGAGGCGAGGACCGTCAGGCGTTCAAGGAAACGATGACCAAACTCGGGATCGACATGCCGCGAAGCCTCATTGCCAATAGCATGACGCAAGCCGAGACGGCCGTCGAGAAGGTCGGACTGCCCTGCGTGATCCGCCCGGCCTACACCATGGGCGGAACCGGCGGCGGCTTCGCCTACAACATGGAGGAGTTCCGCGCCATCGCCGAGCGCGGCCTCAGCGCCAGTTTCGTCGGACAGATCCTCATCGAGGAATCCGTTCTGGGCTGGGAGGAGCTGGAGCTTGAGGTTGTGCGCGACAGCAAGAACCAGATGATCACCGTGTGCTTCATCGAGAACGTCGACGCCATGGGCGTTCATACGGGCGACAGCTTCTGCACCGCGCCGATGCTCACCATCAGCGCCGACGTGCAGCAGCGTCTCCAGAAGCACTCCTACGACATCGTCGAGGCCATCGAGGTCATCGGCGGCACCAACGTTCAGTTCGCCCACGACCCCAAAACCGGACGGATCGTCGTCATCGAGATCAACCCCCGGACCAGCCGCTCGTCGGCCCTGGCATCGAAGGCAACGGGTTTCCCCATCGCCATGGTCTCCTCGCTGCTGGCCGGCGGCCTGACCCTCGATGAGATCCCCTACTGGCGCGATGGGTCCCTTGAGAAATACACGCCCTCGGGCGACTACGTCGTCGTGAAGTTCCCTCGATGGACGTTTGAGAAATTCGAGGGCCTCCAGGACAGACTCGGCACGCAGATGCGGGCCGTCGGTGAGGTCATGAGCATCGGCAAGACCTACAAAGAGGCCTTCCAGAAATCGATTCGCTCCCGCGAGGACGGTCGTTACGGCCTGGGGTTCGCCAAAGACTACCACCACAAGAGCCTCGAAGAGTTGATGCGTCTGCTGACCGAGCCATCGAGCGAGCGACAATTCATCATGTACGAGGCCCTGCGCAAGGGCGCCGATGTGCAGACCCTGCACGAGACGACCTATGTCAAAACCTGGTTCATCGAACAGATGAGGCAATTGGTCGAACTGGAAGAGACGATTCTGCAATACAGGGGCAGGACCCTTCCCGACGATCTCCTGGTTCGGGCCAAGAAGGACGGCTTCGCCGACCGCTACCTTGCGAAGCTTCTGGGGCTCGAGGAAGCGAAGATCCGCGACCGGCGCAGGACGCTGGGCGTCGTCGAGGGCTGGCACCCCGTGCCTGTCAGCGGGGTCGAGGACGCGGCGTATTACTACTCGACCTATAACGCGCCGGATGCGACCAAGGTCTCGCCGAACCGCAAGATCATGGTTCTCGGCGGCGGACCCAACCGGATTGGCCAGGGCATCGAGTTCGACTACTGTTGCGTCCACGCCGCGTTTGCCCTCCGCGACGAGGGCATCGAATCAATCATGGTCAACTGCAACCCGGAGACCGTCTCGACCGACTACGACACGTCGAATAAGCTCTACTTCGAGCCCCTGACGGTCGAAGACGTCTTGAGCATCTACGAGAAGGAGAAACCCGAGGGGATCATCTGCCAGTTTGGTGGCCAGACCCCATTGAACATCGCCGCCGAGCTCGAAGCCGCCGGCGCCAAAATCATCGGCACGACGCCCGATGCCATCGATCTGGCCGAAGACCGCGACCGATTCCGTCAGAAGATGGAGAAGCTTGGGATCCCGCAGCCCGAAAGCGGCATGGCCAGCACGCAGGAGCAGGCCCTGGAGATTGCGGCCCGTATCGGCTACCCTCTCATGGTGCGTCCCTCGTTCGTCCTGGGCGGCCGCGCCATGGAGATCGTGCACGACGAAGAGATGCTCGAGCGCTACATGCGGGCGGCGGTCGATGTCTCGCCCGAGCGGCCCATCCTCATCGACAAGTTCCTCGAAAACGCGATCGAGGCCGAGGCCGATGCCATCGCCGACGGGACCGATGCCTTCGTGCCGGCGGTCATGGAGCACATCGAGGAAGCGGGCATCCACTCGGGCGACTCGGCGTGCGTGATCCCGCCGACGACCATTCCGCAGAAGCACATCGACACGATCTGTGAATACACCCGGCGGATCGCCGTCGAATTGAAGGTGGTCGGCCTGATGAACATTCAGTACGCGATCTGCAACGACAAGGTGTACATCCTCGAAGCGAACCCGCGCGCCAGCCGGACCGTGCCGCTGGTGAGCAAGGTCTGCGGCTTGTCCATGGCGAGGATCGCCACCCAGATCATGCTCGGCAAGAAACTCGCCGACCTCAACCTCAGGCAGAGTAAGGTCCCCCACTACGGCGTCAAGGAATCGGTCTTCCCGTTCTACTTCTATCCCGAAGTGGATCCCGTGCTCGGGCCCGAGATGCGATCGACGGGCGAGGTCCTCGGCATGGCCGATTCCTTCGGCCTGGCCTTCTACAAGGCCGAGGACGCCGCACAAGGACGCCTGCCCACCAACGGCACCGTCCTGATCACCGTGGCCGACAAGGACAAGAAGGCCGTCGTCGCCGTCGCCCGCCAGTTCGCCGAACTCGGTTTTCAGATCAAGGCGACCGGTGGAACGCAGGAGTTCCTCGCCAAGAACGGCATCGAGGCCGAACAGGCATTCAAAATGTACGAACAGCGACCGCACATCGCCGACGAGGTGATGAACGGCAAGATCCAGCTTGTGATCAACACGCCCAAGGGCAAGGCCAGCAAGACCGACGACTCCTACATCCGCAAGGCCGCGATCCGATACCGGGTCCCGTATATCACCACCATCGCCGCCGCCTTGGCCGCCGCCAAGGGCATCGCCGCCGTCCGACAGAAGGAGCCCGACGTCAAGAGCCTCCAGGAATACCACGCCGCCATCAAATAACATCACGCTGCGCAAAGGGCAGACGAAGCGGATGGCTGTGCTGCGGCCGGCGAGCACGATTCCCCCGCCCTGCTTGCCTTTCGGGGTACCCGTCCCCTGACGACGCGGACCCCCGTTCGGGTGGATCGGGCAAACCGCCCCGGTACGGTCGGGGGCTCCGGCTCTCCCCGGCGATTTTGCCGTTTTTGCCGTTGGGAAAACCGGCATCCGTCGCGTATGATGCAGGAGGAAAGACGAACTCAATTGGACGGATGCATGGCAAGCTATTTGAACAATCTCTTCATTGTGGATGATAGTGACTGGCTGAGCGACGCGATGGCGAAGGGGGCGACGCCGGTCGACAGTTATATGGATACGGACGAAGCGAACGGTCCGGAAGCGGACCTCGGACCCCGGATTCCCGATGCGATCGGCATCCTCCCGATTCGCAACACCGTGGCCTACCCCGGCACAGTCACCCCGCTGACGGTGGGGCGCGAGCGGAGCAAAGCCCTGCTGGCGGACACGCGACCGAATGAGTCGCTCATCGGCCTCCTGACGCAGCGCAATCCGAACAAGGACGCGCCGGGCTTCGGCGACCTCTATTCCGTCGGAACGACCGCTTCGGTCCTGAAGATCATCAAAATGCCCCAGGGCTCGGTCAACATCTTCGTCCACGGCATCTCCCGCTTCAAAGTCGTCGAGCGGATCGCCACCGAACCGTACCTCAAGGCGCGAATCAAAGTGCTTAACGTCAAGACGAAGATGACCAAACAGCTCCAGGCGCTGATGGTCAGCGTCCGGCAAACCGCCAATCGCGTTGTGGCGCTGAGCCCGAACGTGCCGGAAGAGGCCTCCGTGCTGCTGGAGAACATCGAGGACCCCTCCTCGCTGGCCGACTTCCTCGCGGCCAATCTCAGTATGGACCTGGAGAAGAAGCAGCAACTCCTGGCGGAACTGGACCCGGCCAAGCGACTTGAAGAGATATCGGTGATCCTCGCCCATCAGCTGGAGGTGCTCGAACTGAGCCACAAGATCCAGGGCCGCGTCCGCGACTCGATCGACAAGAGCCAGCGCGAGTATTTTCTCCAGGAGCAGCTCAAGGCCATCCAGTCCGAGCTGGGTCAGCAGGACATGCGCACCGAGGAACTCAAGGAGGTGCGACAGAACATCGCCAAGGCGAAGATGCCCAAGGCGGTGGAGACCGAGGCGCTTCGCGAGTTGGACCGGCTCAGCAAGATCCCGGCCGCCTCGCCCGAGTACAGCGTCATCCGCACCTACCTCGACTGGGTCTGTGAACTGCCCTGGGCCGTCCAGACGGAGGACCGCATCGACATCGGCCAGGCCGAGCGCATCCTCAACCGCGACCATTACGATCTGACCAAGGTCAAGAAGCGCATCCTCGAATTCCTTGCGGTGCGAAAACTCAACCCGGCGGGCAAGAGCCCCATCCTCTGCTTCATCGGCCCGCCCGGCGTCGGAAAGACCTCACTGGGCAGGTCCATCGCCCGCTCGATGGGCCGCAAGTTCGTCCGCATTTCGCTTGGCGGCATCCGCGATGAGGCCGACATTCGAGGCCACCGCCGGACGTACATCGGCGCGCTGCCCGGCCGCATCACGCAGGAATTGCGCAAGTGCCACAGCCGCAACCCTGTCTTCATGCTCGACGAACTGGACAAGATCGGCGCCGACTTCCGAGGCGACCCCGCCAGCGCACTGCTCGAAGTGCTCGACCCCGAACAAAACAGCAGTTTCAACGACCATTATCTCGACCAGCCGTTCGACCTCTCGGCGGTGATGTTCATCGGAACCGCCAACTACACCGAGCCGATCCCACCGGCCCTGTTCGATCGCATGGAAGTCATCGAACTGCCCGGCTACACCGAGACCGAGAAGCTTCGCATCGCCAAACGATACCTCATCCCCAGGCAACTCAAGGAGCATGGCCTGAAGAAGGCCCAGTTGACCATCCGGGACGACGCTGTCTGTGCAACAATCAACCGCTACACCCGCGAGGCAGGCGTGCGGAATCTGGAGCGGCACATCGCCGCCATCTGTCGTTCCGTCGCGACCGAGATCGCCAAGGGCGCCAAGCGACGCGCAACCGTCGCAGCGAAAGACCTGGCCGCCGTTCTCGGCCCGGCGCAGCACGAGTCGGAACTCGCTCTGCGGACCGGAATCCCCGGCGTCGCCACGGCGTTGGCCTACACCCCCGTCGGAGGCGAGTTGCTGTTCATCGAGTCGGCGGCCATGCCCGGCAAAGGCCAACTGCAACTGACCGGCCACATCGGTGAAGTGATGAAGGAAAGCGCCCAGGCCGCCTTCTCCCTGGTCAAGGCCAATGCCAAGCGGCTCGGCATCGACGAGACGCAGTTTGCCAAAGCAGACTACCATATCCATGTGCCCGCTGGGGCCATCCCCAAGGACGGCCCCAGCGCCGGCGTCGCCATGTTCACCTCGCTGGTCAGCCTCCTGCTCCGCAAGCCCACGCGCCCCGACGTCGCGATGACCGGCGAGATCACCTTGCGCGGTCTCGTCATGCCCATTGGCGGCCTCAAGGAGAAGGTCCTGGCGGCCAAACAGGCGGGCATCAAGACCGTCCTTCTGCCACTGCGAAACAAGAAGGACCTCCCCGAGATCCCGCGCGAAGCCAAAAAGGGGATCCGGTTCGTCTTCGTCCACGACATCGACCAGGCACTCGAGGCCGCACTCGCCGCAAACTGAGCAAATTCGCGCCACCGACCGCGTTGATGGAACCGTCCGTGGCCGTTTCCATGCGGTTTTTCCCGGAAAAGGCTTGACAAAAAGCGATATCGCTGCTACAGTTTCCATCCGATGGAGCGACGTGTGCCGAATGGATTCGGGCTGTCGGCAGTTCTAAGGACGGGGAGGGTGCGCATGGATCAGGGCCAGATCGCTGAACAGAGCTTGTCGCGCCGGGGGGGCATGCGAATTTCCGGACTCACAAGTCTATTTTCTCCTGGTATCGTATTTCTCGTCGCGGCATTTGTTCTGCTGCTTGCCACGAAGAGCACGGCGACCCATCGCAACGATGCCGGCTTCGAGAGATTCCAAGCCATAGCGGAGAAGAATATGTTCGCGCGACCGCCAGCCCCCGATGCAGAGGCCGTCGTCCGTGAGTCGCTCGCTCCCGCGGACACCCCCGAGATCAAACTTATCGGCATTGTAAGGATGCGCAATCCCCTGTCATCCATCGCAATTATCGAAGACGGTGACAGACACCGACTGTGCCGGGTCGGCGATCATATCGGGACGCTGGTCCTGCGGAGCATCCGCGACCAGGACATCATCTTCGAGACCCCGCAGGGCCCCCTGCGGACTGAGATCGCGTTAGGTGCGACGCGACCGGATTCGTCGCCCTTGAAGCTGCCCGACCCCGCCGGCCTTGGCCGTCCGAGGGCCAGGTCCGTACCTCCTTCGTGCAGGCGACTGCCGATTCGCGCGATCGACGTCCAACAACTGGCCGAGACGGGGCTCGCCCCCTATACCGAGGACGGCCATGTCAAGGGGCTTGAGCTGACGCGGGACGTGGTGGGCTTGCGAAAAGGCGACCGGGTCACACACGTGGACGGCCAAGCCCTGAACGCCGGGCGGCCTCGACAGAAGCTCTGGCAAATCGTAAGGAAACACACCATTTCGCGGATGCCCATACCGGGGATTCACGTCGTGGTCGAACGAAACCGCAGTACGGTGGAATTCCTGGTCAGCCTCATCGGCTGAAATCCCGCCGACCCGCGCCGCTGCACATCGCACGCACGAACCACCCCTTGTCAGGGTCGGTTGGATGCCCGATCAATCATCGCACCGACCTGGTGGAGCGTGCGAACGTCGATGTCGCGGAGCCTTCCGGTGTAGTCGGGGCCGATGTTGAGCGAGAAGATGTTGCCGTGCTCGACAGCGCCGAGGTAGTCCCGATAGATTCTGTCCGCCGAGTGGCAGAGGCCGTCGTGCTCTGGCAGGGAATAGAACCAGTCGGCGCCGCCCTTGTGGGCCGGCAGAATCGGATAGGTGAATTCGGCGACGAGGTAGCCCCTGTAGTCCTGCTCGGCCTGCTTGTTGTACTCCGAAGCACCGGCATCGCCCAACGGACCCGGCCGGCCTCGCTCGCGCAGGCACAGCCGTCCAGCGGGCTGGCCGTGGTTGAAGCCGACGAAGCAGTTCGGCTGGAAGCGATGAACCCACTCGACGGTCTCAACATGGCTGAGCCCGCCGTCGCCGACGGCGTGGTCCATCCAGAAGAACTCGACCGGCCCGTACCGGGTGCATAGCTCCTTCAGTTGCGCCTTCTTGGTCTGGGGATCGTGGCCTCCCCCCTGCCCGCCCTGGCCATCGACAGCGCCGGGCCAGTTCCAGTCCCCCTCTGAGAAATACAGCGCCAGCTTGACGCCGTATTTGTCGCACGATCGTCGCAGCGCCGCCAGCACATCCATCCCGAGCGGACTGTTCGTCACCTTCTTGTCGGTCGTGGCGGTGTCCCACAGACAGAAGCCGTCATGATGCTTCGCAAGAAAGAGGATGTAGCGCATGCCGGCCTCGCGGGCAACCTGCGCCCACTGGTCGGTGTCGCAGCCGGCGGCGCGGAAGTACGAGGCATCCTTGTCCTGCGTGGGCGTCCATTCGCGGCCGGAGAAGGTGCTGAACGACCAGCAGATGAACATCCCAAACCGCAGGTCACGAACCTGTGCGGCGCGAACGTCGTCGGCGATACGTTCCGCATCAATCCCGGCGGCTGATCCACCGGCCCAAAGCAGCACCAGGACCACAGCAACGCTCTTCATTACAGGGCCTTTCGATCCAACCAAGCGTCGATCTCACGAACGTGGCCATATCTTCGCTCGAATCATCGGCGGCCGCAAGGCCGAACCGTCAGTATTCGACTGTTCCCCGGCTGAACCACGAATAGAGCGCGGGGATCACGAACAGGGTCAGGAAGGTGGCCGAGGTCAGGCCGAAGACCACAACGGTCGCCAGCGGCCGCTGGACCTCCGAACCGATCCCGTGCGACAGCAACAGCGGCAGCAGACCCAGCACGGTCGTGGTCGCGGTCATCAGGACCGGGCGGAGCCGCTGCAGACTGCCGGCGATGACCGCCTCATCGACCGTCATGCCCTCGTCGCGCATCTGGTTGATCCGCGTGACGAGCACGACCCCATTTTGCACGGCGATGCCGAACAGCGCGATGAACCCGACGGCGGCGGGAACGGACAGGTACTCGCCCATCCCCAGCAGGCCGAAGACGCCACCGATCAGGGCCAGTGGGATGCCCGATACGATCAGCATCGCGTGGCGCAGAGACCCGAACGCCAGAAAGAGCATGAGCACGACCGCCGCGATGACGATCGGCACAATGATCGACAGGCGGGTCATGGCCCGCTGCTGGTTCTCGAATTGCCCGCCATATTCGATGTGGTAGCCCGGCGGCAGCGTCACTTTCCGGGCGATCGCCTCTTGGACGTCGGCGATGACGCTACCGGTGTCACGGCCTCGAATGTTGGCTTGGACGACCCATCGCCGCTGGTTGTGCTCCCGATGGATCTGGATGGGTCCCGTGACCTGATCGACTCTGGCGACCTGCTTGAGCGGTATGAGCATCCCGTTCTGCGCGGGCACGAGAAGGCCCTCGATGGCCTCCGGATCGGCGCGGTACGGCTCCTGGTAGCGTACGTGGATGCCGAACCGACGGCTCTGGAGGTAGATCGTGTCGATGACTTCACCGCCGATGGCCAGTTCCACCAGTTCGAGAATGTCGCTGACGTCGATGCCGTAGCGGGAACACGCCGCCCGGTCGGCGATAACCTGCACCTGGGGCTGGCCGAAATTCTGCTCGGCGGCCAGGTCGACCAGGCCCGGGACGCCCGCGATGGCCTCGGCGATCTCGCCGGCCTTGTCGCGGAGGACGTCGAGGTCCTCGCCGAACAGCTTGATCGCCACCTGGGCCTTGATGCCCGAGAGCAACTCGTCGAAGGCGTTCTGAATGGGCTGGGTGAAATTCAGTTGCACCCCGGGATAGGCCGACAGCGTCTCGTTCAGGGCGGCAACCAGTTCCTTCTTGTTCGCGAATTGCGTCCAGCGATTCGCCGGTCGCAGCGCGATGTGCACCTCGGCGTAATTAACCGGGTGCGGGTGGCTTCCGCTCTCAGGCCGTCCGACGCGAGAAACGACCTCCTCGACTTCCTCGAATCGCACGATCTTGCGCTCCAGGAGCTGGACCGTCTCGGTGGCCTTCGCAAGCGAGATGGACGGCGCCATGGTCACACCGATCAGGATCGAGCCCTCTTCGAGTGTCGGGATGAATTCGGTCCCCAGATGCGGTACTGCCAGAAGGCTGGCGAAGAACGCGACGAGCACGGCCGCAAGCACCACCGCCCTGTGCCGGATCGCCCAGCGAAGCGGCCGGTGGTATAGCAGCGTGAGCCAGTTGACCAGGGCGAATTCCCGATGCCGGCGTTCTTTCAGGAAATACGTGCACAGCGCCGGCGCCACGGCCACGGCCACGATCAACGACCCGGCCAGCGCAAAGCACAGCGTCGCAGCCATCGGCGCGAACATTTTGCCTTCCACGTCCTGCAACGCGAAGATCGGCAGGAAGACCGTCACGATGATCAGGATGGAGAAGACGATCGGTCGGCTGACCTGGCTCGCCGCGTCGAACACGATCTGTGCCTTCTCCCGAGCCGTGTCCTTCACGTCCAGATTGAGGTGCCGAAAGATGTTTTCGACCATGACGATCGCGCCGTCGGCCAACATGCCGATGCCGATCGCGATCCCGCCGAGCGACATCAGGTTGGCCGAGATGCCCGTCAAACGCATGAGGATTACGCTGATCAATGCACACAGCGGAAGCGACAATGACACGATCAGCGCGCTGCGTACATTGCCCAGGAAGACAAAGAGCGTCACGACCACCATCACGGCGCCCAACAGCAGGGCCTCTTTGACGGTCCCGGTCGCCTGGCGGACGAGTTCGGCCTGTTCGTAATACGGCACGAGACGCACGCCGGCAGGCAGGGACGCCTGGACGTCAATGATCTTCGCGTACAGCCGCTCGATGACCTTGGAGGTGTTCTCGCCGTAGAGCTGGAGAACCATGCCGGAGACGACCTCGGCAGTTCCGTTTCGGGAGACCACGCCTCGACGGACTTCTGGACCATAGCGGACGTCGGCGACGTCGGCGACCCGGATCGGGACGCCGTTGCGGACGGCGATGGGAACGCTGCCGATGTCTTCAAGATCGCGCAGCAGGCCGATGCCGCGTACGAGGTGCTCTTCCTGGCCCAGGACCATGAACTGGCCGCCCGCATTGGCGTTGTTGGCCTTCACGGCGCGCACGAGATCGCTCAGGGATACGTGGTGCCGGTTCAAGGCGTGCGGATTGACCTGAATCTGATACTGCAGAACGTTTCCACCGATCGAGAGGATGTCCGTAACGCCGGGCACCGTCTGGAGCTGCCGCTTGACCACCCAATCGTTGACCTCGCGCAGGTAGATGTCGGAAGCCTTGCCTTCCGTGTCGGCCCCCTCGTCGAGCGTCAGGTAATAGATGAAGATCTGACCGAGGCCGGTGGAGATCGGTCCCAATTGAGGCGGCTCGTGCATCGGCGGCAGCTCGGCCAAGGCCCGATTGAGACGCTCGGCCACGATCGTCCGCGCGAAGTAGATGTCCACGTCGTCCTCGAAATAGACGTAGACGGCCACCAGGCCGAATGCGGAGGTGGACTTGATCTGCGTGACGCCGGGCAGGCCGTTCATCGCCGACTCGATGGGAAACGCGATCAGGCGTTCGATCTCCTCCGGGGCCATGCCGTGCGCGTCGGCAAAGACCGGCACCATCACGGGCGAGATATCCGGGAAGGCGTCAATGGGCAACTGCGTATAGGCGTACGAGCCGAATCCGATGATCCCAGCGATGGCGACAACGACGAGGAATCGATAGCGTAATGAGATGTCCATGATTCTCGCGGACATTCGCAGGCTCCTTTCAGTGACCGTGACCGGCATGGCTGCCGAGGCCGGCGGTAACGATGGCCGCTTTCAGTTCGAAGGCGCCTTGGATCACGAAGGGCTCTCCGGCCGTCAGGCCGGACGTGATCTCCACAGCCCCCTGGCTCGACCGGCCGACCGATACGAACCGAGCCTCGAAACCGTGCGCGGACGGCACGAAGACGCACGGCCGCCCTTCGAGCGATTGCACGGCCGACCTGGGCACCAGCACGTCGACCGTTGCCGCCTCGGTGAGGATCTCGGCCGTGGCGAACAGGCCGGGACGGTACCGGCCGCCAGTGTTGGGCAGCACGACACGGGCCTGCACCGTGCGCGTGTCTTCGGCTGCAATCGGGGCCACATAGCTGATCCGCCCGGTGGCCTGAGGCACGCCTGGTCCCACCGTGACGATGGCCTCCTGACCTTCTTCGACATAGGGCAGGTCGTGCTGATGTACGTCGAGCTGAACCCAAACCGTGGACAGATCGGCGATCGCAAAGAGTTCCGAGTCGTCCTTCAGGGCCTCTCCAATCGTGATGTGCTTGGCGATCACCGTCGCGTCAAAGGGTGCGAGGATTTCGTATCGCGTCAGAGACTGATCCGACTGCTCCGGCAACGTACGGACGTAGTCGTCGCTGAACCCCAGCGCATGGAGCTTCTGCTCGGCCGCGTGCAATTCAATCTGCGTTTCGGCCACCGCCTGCCTGGCATCGAGGAACTCCTGCTCGGAGGAGATTCGCTTGTCCCAGAGGCTCTGCTCACGGTCAGACCTGGTTCGGGCCAGTTCCAGCCTGCGCCACGCGGCCAGATAGGCCGCCTTGCCATCGGCCAACTCGCGGCTTTCGACCACCGCCATGACCTCGCCTTGGGTGACGTTGTCGCCGAGTGTCTTTCGGACTTCGGTGGCCACGCCGGCAACCCGCGTCACGATGTGGGCAAGCCGATCGGCGTCGGCGGCAATGCGGCCCGGCAGAGACAGTGTTCGATGCAATGGTCCGGCCTCAGCGATGGCCGTCTCGATTCCGAGCTCCGCGATCTGCTCGTCGCTCAGCTCGACGATGTGCTCGTCTTCGTGCTCCTGCACATCGCGCTCCTCATGGTGTGCATGGTCGCACGTCTGACCTTGCGGCACAAGACGGACGAGCACGTCGAGTTTCCCTTCCAGCACAATCCCTGCGATCAGGCCGATGGCCAGGATGGCCAGGGCCAATGGCAACAGGCGGTATTTCATTGTTCTGCCCCTTTCGACTGGCGTTCGTCATCTGCCGGGCTTGGATCGAGAGGCCGTCCCGTCAACCTCTCCACGTCCGCACGCGCGCGATGGCACGCCTCGACGGTGTCGATGTATTGAACCTTGGTCTCGAAAAACGTGCGCTGCGTGTCCAGCACGTAGAGATAGTCGAACTTGCCCTCGCGATATCCCTGTTGGGCGGCCTCGAAGGCCTGTTGGGCCCTGGGCAGCACGTCGGCCCGAAGGATGTGCGCCTCATCGTACGCCGCGGCCAGACCGTTCACTGCTTCGGCCAGCATCGCCGCGATTTCGATCTCAGCCGCCTGCTGTTGCTTTCTGGCTTTGGCGAGGTTTGCCGTGGCCTCTTCGATGCCTCCCTGGTTCCGGTCGAACAGGGGAATCGGCAGCGCCAAGCCCACCATGAATGCCGAGTCGTCGCTTTCCCGGAAATGCTGCACGCCAGCGGCGACGGTGATATCCGAAGTCGCCCTGGCCCTCTCCAGATCCAACGCCGCCTGGCGCTGCCGTTGCTCGATCACCCAACGCGCCAGATCGGGATTGGCGGCGATCAGCTCATCGGTGTCCAAGGCCGATGGAGCGGGTGTCACCGCATAGAAATCCCCTGCCGCCGCCTCGAACGATGCAGTGCGAGCGCCCCAAACGGCCGCCAGATTGCGTCTTGCGGCTGTCAGTGCACGCGACGCTTTCTGGAATTCGATCCGGCTCATGGAGAAGACCACGTCCGCCCGCAGGTTCTCGACCGCGGAGTCCTTGCCCGCCTCGACCCGTTGGGCTACGGCAGATTGGGCCTGGCCCGACAGGTCACGCAGTTGTTCGGCCAGCGCCAGGCGCTCCTGGGCCGCCAGCACGGCGACAAACGCCTGCGTAACGTCTCGGAGCGTGTCGAGACGCTGCGATTCGAAGTCCCACTCCGCCAGTTCCGTCTCCAGTGACGCGACCCGTATTCGCTTATCGCGTTTGCCGCGCAGCTCGATGAGCTGGCCGAGAGAGATGGTGATCTCGGCAGCGTCGAAACCGCTTCGCTCACCGCGTCCGCCCAGCGATTCGACCTCGACGTCAAGTTCGGGATTCGGCCGCAGCGACGCCTGGAGCCCTCGCGCTTCTGCCGCGCGTCGCTCCATTGAAACGGCTCCGAGTCGCGGGCTGTGCATCAGAGCCAGCGCAGCCGCCTCGCGCAGGGTGATATGGCCTGTCGGCTCAGGAGACACCGGCGGCGCCTCAGAGGTCGCCGAGGCGGGTCTGGAAACACCGCCTGGGGGCGGAGGAGGCGGATTCCGGGTCGCCCGGCAGCCGGTCAGCACAACGAAAATCGTCAGGACAGGCAACGTGTAAAGACTATGGCACATGAGAACGACTCCCACCACAAGCTTCTCGATCGCCCCGTGTTCACGGGCGCAGGGATTCTGCACTCGGCCGTTCGGCAAGACGCGAATCGGCCCAATCACAAAGGAGGGGGGAGTCTACACTTGCAGCACGATGCTGCGCAGCGGATCGTGGAAGGCGGGAAGAGGGACTTCTTCCGACCCGGCGTCAAGGACGAGGAGATTCTGACGCGCGGCAGATGATTCACCGACCACTGCAGCGGCGATGGCCTTCAGCCCGTCGGACAAAGACCGCCCATCGAGAGGTCCAATCGGCAGTGCGATATCCACACAGCGACCGCAACCCTCTGTTCCGGAATACTGAGCCTCCTTGTCATCGCATGGCTCAGGATCGAAATCATGGTGATGCGCCGCATGGTCACAGTGGCTGTGGTCCACCGGCTCGATGGCAACGTGTCCGTAGGAGCCGGAACACAGAACAATCCCCTGCGATGCGTTGACCGCCGCGATGAGGCAGAACAAAACCACACCCAAGGACTTCCCGTTACCATATTGTCGGCGTTTTCGATTCATAAACCGCGTTCTGTGCTCAGAACGAGACTGCGTAGGTCGCACAGGACCCATATGACTCATTCTACGCAAGAGTCCGGCATTCGTTCAACCCTTATCCCGCGAGAATAGCCAGCAGAGGCTGTTACGAGCCCGACTCGTTGAGGACTTTGATGTAGGCGTCGCGAATCTGCACGTGGCTGCCGCCGCGACTGAGCTCCTGGAAACCGATGTGGCCTCTGCGCGGCCGGTCCTTGATGGGCGGGGCCGCCGAACCATCGTGCCGCTTGACGGCCTGGGTCTGCTCGTTCAAGTCCACGTCGAGGATCAGTTCGCCGTTGAGGACGACGTGCATGTGCGATCCGGCCAATACGATCAGGTAGCTGTTCCATTCGGTGGGCTTGTAGACCTGCTTCTTCGGCGCGATCGCCCGGTAGATGCCCCCGGTCAACTCGGAATCGGCGGCGCTGGTGTTGTAGCGGTAGTCGGCCATCTGGAGTTCCATCCCGTCGAAGGCCGGGTCGCCGAAGAGCGGCGCCCGCAGCGCACAGCCGCTGTTGCCCGTCTCACCGAGCTTGAAGTCGTACTTCAGGATGAAATCGCCGTACTGCCGCTCGCTCACCAGCCAGGTCCCTCGCAACGGACTGCCGTGAAGGATGCCGTCCTTGACGAGCCACTTGACGTTGGAATCGACCGGTTTGCTCAGGTCGTTCCAGGTGCGCACCGACCAGCCTTCCGGCGCCCCTTCCTTCGGGAACAGGGGAACGAATCCATCGTCAGAGGACTGTGCCGCCGGCGCCACTGCCCCGATCACGAGAACCGCCAGCACCACGCATCGCACGCCAATTCGCCTTGCCATGATTCGACCTCCCGTACGCTGTTCTTCGAAATCTGTTTCGATGCCCTCCGCCATTCTATGCTCGGGCAGACCGATCCGCAACGTCCGATTTATCCGAGCGGGCCTATACGGGTGGGTGCTCGTGGGCGACCGCCTCGGCTACAGACGCACCGGCCCGGCGTCGCGTATCAGGGTATTTCCACAGGGCCCAGAGACCGAGCAGGCCCGACGCAGCGTAGCCCAGAGGCGTCAGCTTCAGGACGGCTCCGGTACCGACGTGATCGGCCAGCACGCCAAGGCCCATGAACGCGACGTAGGCGATGCCCCAGGTGCCACCGACGATCGCCGCCATGCGCTGGCCGAGTTTCAGGCCCTGAGCATAGCGGGCGAGCGTAATGGTCAGGATGTAAGCAGACATGGAGAAGAAGCCGGCGGCGCACAGCAAGCCGACCGCCGCCCGGCTCTCGATGAACAGCAGGTAGAGTACGGTGAAAGGCACGGACAACACGAACGCCAGCGTCGAGCATGGCAGGTCGCCCTTGCGGCGGGCGATTGCGGCCCAGGCAAACGGCCCGATGGCGCCGCCCCAGCCGAACATCGCGACGGAGAACCCTCCGAACGTCAATGCAAAGCCCAGCGTGTTCAGATGGGTGGGGACCAGAAGCAGGATCACGGTTGTTGAAACCGCCGCCGGCACGCCGATCGCCAGGAGCAGCCCGAACGGCAATTGGTGCGAGACCCCGACCGGCGTGCCGTCGCGACCGGCCCGGCTCTCCACCGCAAGAGTCACGCGTGACAGAGCGATGGCGGCCATGCCGACCGCCGGCAGCAGGACCAGGGGATAGAGCCCCGGCAGTCCGAATCGGGAAACGAGATAGGCGGCAATCACTCCGCCACTGGCGAAGCCGAGAAAGCCCGATGTCATGAAGACCGCTGTGCTCGTTGCCGCCGGGATGTGATCCAGCGTGTGAACGGCGCGTAGGCCCTCAGGGTGAACGATCGCAATTCCGCAGCCGCTGATGATCCCCAAGGCGACGATCGTCGCGACGCCAGCACTTGATCGAGGCGCCAGAGCCATCACACAGATGCTCGCGGCCAGAAGGAGTCCAACGTGCAGAAAGAGCGGCCGGTGCCGATCGGCCCGCATGTGCCCGGTCAACATCTGGACACCGTTGGCCGTCAGCGTCAAGGCGGCCAGCACGAAGCCCCCGACGGAAAGACTCAGCGAAAACCGCTCCCGGACGACCGGAAGGATCGCCGGCAGCATATTGCCGAACATGTCCACGAGAAAGTGAACACCCGACAAAACGACCAAACGACTCCATTGTGCTTTGAGAGGGCTTGCACCCATATCGGCTCCGAGAGGAATCGGCAAACCTCCGTGGTCTGCCGGAATCCCAGAAAGCATAGCGAATTCGCCGCCGGACACAAGAGTCCACTTGACGGGTTGTCGGCCGAGACCACGGTGTTGAACTCGACGCCTCCGTCGGTTAGTCTGGTGGGATAGAGGCGTCAAACCAGGCAATGCAGACACATATGCGAATCAAGGAGGTGCAGGATGCAGATCAGAAGACGAACTGCGATGACAGGGCTGCTGTGCGCCCTGACGGTGGCGCTGGTTGGGACTTCGAGAGCCCCGCTTGCGGCTGCACAGGCCGGCGGCCCGGGCGACGACGGCAAACTGCGGATCATCGTCTTCGGGGCCCATCCGGACGATTGCGAACTGAAGGCCGGCGGCACGGCGGCCCTGTGGGCGGCACAGGGACATCACGTCAAGTTCGTCTCCACCACCAACGGGGACATCGGTCACGCCGCGATCGCCGGTGGACCGCTGGCCCGGCGGCGGATCGCTGAGGTCAAGGAAGCAGCCAAGGTGCTCGGCATCGAGACCGAGGTCCTCGACATCCACGATGGGGAGCTCATGCCGACGCTGGAGAACCGCAAGACGTTCGTCCGGCTGATCCGCGAGTGGAAGGCCGACATCGTCATGGGACACCGGCCGAACGATTATCATCCCGACCACCGGTACACGGGCATCCTGATGCAGGACGCCGCCTTCATGGTCACGGTCGCCTTCTTCTGCCCCGACGTGCCCCAACTCGCGAAGAATCCCGTCTTCCTGTATCTGTCCGATAACTTCCAGAAGCCCAATCCGTTTGAGCCAGCCGTCGTCGTCGGAATCGATTCGGTCTACGACAAGAAGGCTGACGCCATCTGGACGCTCCAATCCCAAATTGAGTCGTTGTGGGCCACCGGCAATTTCGAGAAAGTTGTCCCCGTACCTGCCGATCCGGTCGCACACGAGCGGCGGCGGCAACAGGTGCGAGAGCGCATCGCCGCCCGCGACCGGCGCGTCGCCGACAAATACCGTGACAGGTTGATCGAATCCTACGGTCCGGAAAAGGGCGCCCGCATCGTGCACGCCGAGGCGTTCGAACTATGCGAATATGGGCGCCAGCCGACGGCCGAAGAACTGAAGGCCCTCTTCCCGACCGCGAGCGAGCGATAACCGTCGGCCTCGGCAAAGCCACGCCTGGAGACCGGTGGAATGGCCCGCTTCAGCCCCGGGGGACTCGGTCGTTGCCGTCGATCGAGAGCGGTCCGATAAGGGGGTTTGCTGCCTCTGTGCCGATTCTCTGCAAAAGAGTGCTTGACCCGAGGATTCGTTTCTGGTAGAATACGGTTCGAACTGGGGGTAAGAAAAGACAACCTTTCTACCGGATACGGCAATTCCCAAGGATGGCGTTTGACGGGCAAGGTCTACAGACGCAGGGATCCAGACCTTGGGCGAAGTATCGCACATTGGAGGGGCCTGGTCAGCTCGCTGTGGGGCCGTTGTTTTTGGCCGCATCAGTTGTTGGATCGCACAGTATCTCGAGCTTCGGCGAGTTTCGTCGAGCGAACAGATCGCGAATTGGGGGGTGATGAAAGTGAAAAGCGCAAATGCGACGGACCGATTCAATTACGGCAACCGCCGTGATGCGGTGTCTCGTCGGGTCTCCGGCTTATCGCAAGCGGCTTCTCCGACGCGATTGGCGGCTGTTGCAGCGGTATGCCTGATCCTCTGGGGGGCCATGTCGCCGCTGGGCATCGGGACTTGCGGGGCCAAGGAGAGCGAGAAAAAGACGTCCTCCAACCCTGACCCCGGACTGGGCAAACTCTCGCAGCAGATCGACGATCCGGAGACCTACATGAGAGAGCTTGCCGGCCGACTGAACACCTCAGGCGGCCAGAACCTGCTCACGAGAGGCATGCCGAAACAGGGATGGCGGCCTTCGAGCTCTCAGACGACCACGGCCGGCGCGGACAGTGCCGCAGCTCCGCTCGGGGGCAGCCCCACGACGGAAGCCTCCTTGAAGGATGATTCCAGCCGGGGACTGAGCCCTGCGCCGACCCAGACAAGATTCGGTTGGAACCCGGGCAGTGGATCGCCTGCCACGGCCACCGAAGAAATGGCCCGGCTCAGATACCAGACTGGGGCAACCGGCCAGACCTGGATGAGCCCAAGCGAGCGGGCCAGACAGCTTGACCCCGTCGCTGCCGCCAGCCAGGTGTGGGACCGTGAGACCACGCAGACAACGCCTCGTGACAGTGCAGCGATCCCCCAGGGTTGGGGAGCGCCTGCCGATCAGACATCACGGCCATCTCTGGATGGGACGAGAATGCTGGGCCAAGACACATCCATGCCCACGCTGGACACTCGCACCTGGATGTCACCTGAAGATCGCACATCGCAGCCGAGTCTCGACGGCACACGGCTGTTGAGAACCAGTCCGCAGTCGGCTAAGAAGGAGCCGTGGCAGTATGCTACACCAAGCCAGACATGGCAGACGCCGCAGAATCAGATGAGGCAGACCGCCCCTGGTGGAGCGGCCATGCCCACGCAGAACCCCTATGCGGCGCAGGCGGCACCCCAGCAATGGCCCGCTGCACCGAATCAGACATGGCAGACGCCGCAGAATCAGATGATGCAGACCGCCCCTGGCGGAGCGGCCATGCCCACGCAGAATCCCTACGCGGCGCAGGCGGCACCCCAGCAATGGCCCACTGCACCGAATCAGACATGGCAGACGCCACAGAATCAGATGATGCAGACCGCCCCTGGCGGAGCAGCCATGCCCACGCAGAATCCCTACGCGGCGCAGGCAACACCGCCATGGCCTGCGGGCACGACGCAGAGTGTTTCGGAAGCCGGTAACCAAGCCGGCCAAGTGCCCATGGGCGAATTGGAGACGATCTATCCCGGTGGACCACAACCTCTTCCGGCATCCGCTCAGACGGCCCCGATGAATCCCTCGGTAGCCGACTGGGGTGACCAGCCGGCCCGAGCCATTGCGCAGGATCCGCGTCTTTCGATCACAGGCGCCATAACGGAAGCCGCGCCGCCACAGTCGCAGGCCGACCTCACACAGACGTGGCTGTCGTCCAAGAACAGGGCTGCTCAGGCGGCACTGGAAGAGATGCGTGCGGGCAACCAACCGCAGAGCGCACCTTTCCCGGCGACCGCACCGACCCGATCGGCGGCATCAATCGTACCAACCACGCCGACGTCGCCCGTCGTTACACCGGAGATGGGACCGACGCCGGGCAGCCAGGCGGCGCGCACCGTGGTCAACGGGTCGCAGGCCAGACATTTCTACGAGGAGAAGGAACCCGCCTGGTCACTCGGCGCCGACCTGGACAAGTACAGGAGCCACGCGGTCAATGAAGGTTCCCGCGATTCCGGCGAAAGCCTCAAGAAGGCGTTGGGCGGCATCGGCCTGGCCATCGAGGATACGACCAACATCATCACGCTGGGATATGCCTCCGATCGTGCCAAGCCGTTCCGATCGAACGACGGCAAGGGCTTCTTGGATGAGCCGGGGCGGGTGCCACAGCAGGCGGGGATCACAATCGCCAGCCTGGGGCATGGGTTGTACTCTGTGGCCGACCTGGTCACGTTCAACGCTCTGCCGGACAGCCAGAAGGAAGCCTATATCGACAACCATCCACTGATCCGCCCTCTCGTCTTCACGGGGCAGACGATCGGGGGAGTGTGGAAGACAACCGAGGAAATCGGCAACGCTCTGACCTGGGGCTACTTCGACAACGTGGCCGGCTCGATCGGAATGTGCATCGAGAGCCTGATCGAAGCGCTGAAACACACCGGCCAGGCAGTGACGAATCTCGCCCGTGTACCGATGCGTTTGATCTCCGGCAACAACGAGAAGGCAGACAAGGCCCTGGACTGGGTGTTGCTCGTCCCGCTGGAGATGGCCAGCAACGTGGTGCAGATGAAGGGCATCGCCAACATGGACGACTACAAGACGGCCTTTGCCGACAAGGGCGTGATCGGATCGGTGCTCGAATTCGGCGGTTCCACGTTCCTCGTGTACCGCGCCGTCGACAAGATGCTCGACGAACTCGACAACAACAAGCGCAGCAGCAAGAAGAGCGGCAACAACAACGGCGGTTCATCCGGCGGCTCGACGCCCGACTTCCCGGCTGACGTCGCCGACCCACCCGGAGCAGGCATCATCTTCTGGTGGGAAGATGGATGGCCCACCGTTCCGGTCGAATACTGACAAACCCGACCTGGGTATCGTGATAGCGGCGGCCATGCGATTTGCATGGCCGCCGCGACATTTTCCCCCGACCTCCCCGCCGCGACGCCATTCTCCTCAGCGAAGGCCCAGGAACCACCTCGGAAACCTGTCCATACGGCGCGCAAATCCCTTGGCTCACAGGCTCGCACCGGTATACTGTGGACCAGGAGGTACCATGGCCATGAAGAGAATATCACGACGCGATGTCCTGCATCGCGGTGCAGCCGCAATTGGGCTGCCTATGATGACGACCTGCCTTCGGATGGCGCGTGCCAGCACTGCTGCCAGCGAGCGGCTGACGATGGGCGCTATCGGCTTGGGCGGCCAGGGCATGCACAACCTCAAGAGCTTTCTGACCTGCGAGGACCTGCGCGTGGTCGCGGTCTGCGACGTGGACGCGAACCATCTGCAGCGTGCCAAGCAGACCGTTGACGCTGCCTACGGCACCCTGGACTGTACTGCCTACAGGGATTTCCGAGACGTTCTGGCCCGCGACGACATCGATACCGTGCTGATCGCCACGCCGGACCATTGGCATGCTCTGCTCGCCATCGAGGCCGCCAAGGCCGGCAAGGACATCTACTGCGAGAAGCCGATCTCGCTGACGATTGCCGAAGGCCGGATGGTGGCGGATGTGATGCAGCGATACGGGACGGTCTACCAGAGCGGCACGCAAAGGCGCAGCAACGCCTGCTTCCGGTTCGGAGTCGACATTGCTCAAAGCGGCCTGCTCGGGCGGCTTCGAGAATTGCACTGTTACTACCACAACGGCCCGACCTGCCCACCGCAGAAGCCTGAGCCCGTCCCGGACGGCTTCGACTACGACCTTTGGCTCGGGCCGGCCCCCTACGAGCCATATACTCCCAGGCGGTGCCACGGCACCTTCCGCTGGTTGTACGACTATTCAGGCGGCCAGCTCACCGACCTCGGGGCTCATTTCAATGACTTGGCCCAGTGGGCCAACGGCACACAGGAGTCCGGCCCGACCGAATACGAGGGGTGGGCCGAGTTTCCCAAGGACGGCCTGTTCGACACGCCCGTAAGGTTTGGCGTCGTCGCGACCTATCCCGGCGGCGTCAGGATGATCATCCACGACGAGACCGAACCCGGCCGAGGTCCACGAGGCAACAAGTTCATCGGCACCGACGGCTGGGTCAGCGTCGACGATACAGGCAAAGTCACCGCGTCAAGCGACGAGATCATGCGAAGGCTCAGCGGCGCGCAGCGGGGCTATGAATACATGATGGGCCACCACCGCAACTTCCTCGATTGCGTCAAGACCAGAGCCAAGACCATCGCGCCGCCCGAGGTGGCGCACCGCTCGACGACCACCTGCCACATCGCCAACATCTGCCTTCGATTGGGCCGCAAACTCACGTGGGATGTCGGGGCCGAGCGATTCGTCAATGACGCGCAGGCCAACGGTATGATGGCCCGGGCCATGCGCAGCCCCTGGCGATTGTAGGCCTCATCCGACGCCGACAGCCTTGTCCGTAAAGCCGGGAGGCTCTACTGCTTGAACTCGGACACCAGCGAGGCAATCGAGGCCTTGGCGTCGCCGAACAGCATCCGGGTGTTCGACTTGAAGAACAGCGGGTTGTCCACACCGGCAAAGCCGGGATTCAGGGATCGTTTCAGGACGATGCAGGTCCGCGCCCGATCGACCTCGATGATCGGCATGCCCCAGAGCGGACTGGCCTGGTCCTCCTTGGCGGCCGGGTTGACCACATCGTTGGCGCCGATGACGATCGCCACGTCCACCATCTCCATCGTCGGATTGACGTCCGGGGGCTCGACCAGCATCTCGTACGGGACGTTCGCTTCGGCCAGCAGCACGTTCATGTGTCCCGGCATCCGTCCGGCCACCGGATGGATGCAGTAGCGGACCTCGGCGCCATTGTCGTGCAGCAATTCGCCCAGCTCGCGGACGACGTGCTGGGCCTGGGCGGCCGCCATGCCATAGCCGGGCACAAACACGACGTTGTGCGCCGCTTCAAGGATGAGATAGGCATCGGCCGGAGCAATGGGATTGGCCTGTCCCTGATACCCGGCCGCCTTGACGCCGACGGCCGAGCCGAAACCGCTGAACAACACGTTGGCCAGCGAGCGGTTCATGGCCTTGCACATGATCCGCGTGAGGATCAGGCCGGAGGCCCCGACCAGCGAGCCGGAGACGATCAGGACGTTGTTGCCGATGACGAAACCGGCCGCGCAGGCCGCCAGCCCGGAATAGCTGTTCAGAAGGCAGATGACCACCGGCATGTCCGCCCCCCCGATCGGGATCGTCGAGAGCACGCCCAGGACCAGAGCCAGAACAACAATCGCGATCAGTTCGAGATAGACAAGGGCATAGCCGCCACCGCTGAGCTGATCGAGCTTCTGCACGCTGAACAGAATGCCCAGGGCCGCAATGGCGCCGAGCACGAAGGCATTGACGAGATTCTGCTTCTTGTACAGGATGGGCCGGCCTTCAATCAGCGCCGAGAGCTTTCCATACGCCACCAGAGAGCCCGAGAACGTCACGGCCCCGATCAGGACGGTCAGAAAGATGGCAACCGTCGTGAACAGACTCACCGGGTCGGCGGCCGCCCACTTGCCGTGATACTCCGACCAGCCAACGAGCAGGCTGGCCAGACCGCCGAACCCGTTGAACAGGCCGACCATCTCCGGCATGGCCGTCATCTTCACCAGCCGGGCCGCCAGCACACCCACCACACAGCCGAGACCCGCACCGAACACGATCCAGAACCAGCGGATGTCCTCCATCGCTGTCAGCGTCGTGACAACGGCGATCAGCATCCCGACGGCCGAGATCCGATTGCCCCGCCGGGCCGTGGCCTGCGAGCTGAGCATTTTGAGGCCGAAGATGAAGAAGATCGAGGCCGTGATGTATCCGAGGCCCCTGATGAGCTGTGGATTCATGGCTTGCCCCCGTCCTTGGCCTTGGTCTTGAACATCTCCAGCATCCGGTCGGTCACGAGATAGCCCCCGACGACGTTGATCGTCGCAAACAACACCGCCAGAACCGCCAGCAACGTGGCGATCGCCGTGCCCCCTTCCCGACTCGAAGCGATCAGCGCCCCGACGATGGTGATGCCGGAGATCGCGTTCGAGCCCGACATCAGCGGCGTGTGCAACTGCGAGGGGACCTTCTTGATCAGCTCGACGCCGAGAAACATCGCCAGAACGAACACGAAGAACAACAAGGGGATCGTCGTCGCATTGAGCTCCACAGCCGACTCCTTCTACGCAATGGCCTCCTGGATGGCCGGATGGACGATTTCGCCTGCGTGCGTAATCAGGCATCCTTGAATGATCGCATCCTCCCGATTGAGGACAAATCGCTTGGTTTCCTTGTGCCAGAAGTGCTCGACGAAGTTGTACAGATTGCTGCTGAACATCTGGCTGGCGGCGACGGGGACGCGACGGGGCAGTTCCACCCGCCCGATGATCGTCACCCCGTGCCGCTGGACCTCCTTGTCGGGCTTGGACCCCTCGACGTTGCCGCCCGTCTCGACCGCCAGATCGACGATCACGCTGCCGGGCCGCATCCCGTCGATCATCTCATTGGTCACGATCAGCGGGGCCTTCTTGCCGAAGACCTTGGCGGTCGTGATTACGATGTCGGACAGGGCGCATTGCCGGGCCATCGCCTCGCGCTGTTTGGCCAGTTGCTCGTCGGAGAGCTTCTTGGCATAGCCGTCCTTGGTCTGCCCCGTCTCGCCCAGGTCGACCTTCAGTGGCTTGGCGCCCAGCGAGAGGATCTGCTCCTGGGCGTCGGGGCGCACGTCGAAGGCGTCGACGCGGGCGCCGAGACGCTTGGCGGTCGCGATGGCCTGCAAGCCCGCCACGCCGGCGCCGATGACAAACACGCGGGCCGGCGCGATCGTCCCGGCAGGAGTCATCATCATCGGCAGAATCCTGTTCTGCCGCGACGCCGCCAGGATCACCGCTACATAACCCGCCAGGTTCGCCTGCGAGCTGAGCACGTCCATCTTCTGGGCAATGGTCGTGCGGGGGATCATCTCCAGGCTGATCGCACTGACCTTGCGAGCGGCAAGGGCCTGGACCACCTCGGTGTTGTTGAAGGGGTCGAGCAGACTGATGTGGATGGCCCCTTCGCCGATCTGCTCGACGTCGTCGGTATCGGGGACACCCATGCGAAGGACCATTTCAGCCGCAAGAGAAGCCTTGGCATCACTGGAGACCTTCGCACCGGCCTTCTCGTACTCCTCGTCCGTGACATTGATCGCCCGGCCGATTCCGGCGGCGACCTCGACCTCCGCGCCAAGCTGGACCAGCTTGCCCGCATCGCTCGGCAACATGGCCGCCCGCGTTTCCTGACGGCCGGGCTCTTTGGCGATGAATAGCTTCATAGGGACTCCTGACCTTCCGTGACCGCAATCCCCTGGCCTACGCACCACGACCGCATCAGGTTCACCGAAACGGGCTCTCCGTCCGGATTCGCGCTGGGACAACCTACCGGATCGGGTACTGCGGTAGCGGCGGGATCTCCTTTTCCTGAGTCTTGAGCTCTTCGAGAATCACCTCAATGGCCTTTTCGAGCTGTTCATCGATGCCCACGTACTCCTTGGCGGGATCGTTGTCCACGACGATGTCCGGCTCGACACCATGGCCCTCGATGATCCACTCCCGCCCTTCCACGTCATATCGCGAGAATTCCGGCTTGTTGAGGTAGCCGCCATCCAGCAGAGGCAGCGAGCCGCGAATGCCGACCACGCCGCCCCACGTGCGTTTGCCGATCACTTTGCCCATTCTGTACTTCTTGAACCGGTAGGTGAACAGGTCGCCGTCGGAGGCGGAGAACTCGTCGCACAGGCAAACCATCGGCCCATAGATCATGGCCTCGGGGTCCGGCCCTGGCGCCGTGTTCCGGGCGAACTCGATCATGACGATCTCGCGGCGAAGCCGCTCGATAAGCATCGGGGAGACGTTGCCGCCGCCGTTGCCTCGCACGTCGATGATCAGGGCCTTCTTGCGAATCTGCGGATAGAAATGCTCGACGAATCTGTTCAGGCCGTTCGGCCCCATGTCGGGGACATGGATGTAGCCGACCTTGCCGTCGGTGGCCTGCGAGACCTTCTCGATATTGCCCTGGACCCATTCGTGGTAGTACAGGTCCGCTTCGTCGGCCGTCGGAACAACAACCACCTTGCGGCTGCCCTCGGTCGTCGGCTGCGAATTGAGTTCCAGCGTCACCTGCCGGCCTGCCTTGTTCACCAGCAATTCATAGAGGTCCGTCGCCTCCGCCGTCGAGGCCCCGTCTACCGAGAGAATGTAATCGCCTTCGCCGGCATCCACGCCGATCTCCGTCAGCGGCGACCGGACGCCCCGGTCCCAGTTCTTGCCGCGAAGGACCCTGGCGATCCGATAGTAGCCCGAGTCGGCGTCTCGCTCCAATTCAGCGCCGAGCAGGCCCAACGGGACCCGTTTGGGCGTGGGGTACTCGCCCCCGCCAACGTAGGTATGTCCGGCGTTCAGTTCGCCGATCATCTCGCCGAGAACGTACGTCAGGTCGGCCCGATGGTTGACGTGCCGAACGAGCGGTGCGTAGCGATGACGCATCGCCGCCCAGTTCACGCCGTGCATGTTCGGCACGTAGAAGAATTCGCGCATCTGCCGCCAGCACTCGTCGAAGATCTGCTTCCACTCAGCCCGTTTGTCGAGGAACACCTCCATTCCCGACAGATCGAGCGTGTCCTTGATGTCGATCCTGCCCTTGGGCCGGTCGAGGATCGCATACCGACCGTTGGAAGCCACCAGCATCTTCTTGCCATCGGCCGACAGCCTGTATCCGTTGACGGCTCCGAGTTCCGTCTCCTTGCGTTCCTTCAGGTCGTACATGAGCAGTTGCGATCCGCTATCAGAACTGCCCCGCCGAATGTAGTAGAGCTGGTCGTCAGCCGCCTGAAGATTGCCGTAGTTCGATACCGAGATCGGCAGGACGGCGATGCGGTCTTTGATCCCGTCGAGGTCCACCCGGATCGCCTCGTGGTCCTTGTCCTCCTTCGCCTCGGCTGTCGCGGCGGGCTCGTTCGCGTCCGTTGCCTTCTCGTCCTTCGTGTCCTTCTCAGCCTCTTCGATTTCCACCTCGTCGCTGAGGGGCTTGAACGGCGATTCCGTCGCTTTCGCCAGCGTGACAAGATAGATGCGGGACATGTCGCGATAGATGTGGTTCCACTCCGTCCGCCCGTAGATCGGGTTGAAATCGCGATCGGAGACGAAGAAGAGGAACTTGCCGTCGGAACTGAAGGCCGGATCGGAAGAGTCGTACCAACCGTCCGTCACATCGTGGGACGTCTTGTCTCGCAGCGAGTAGAGGCGGACCTTGTTCATGCCCTCCATCTCCGCCCGGGCATAGGCCACCCACTGGCTGTCGGGCGACCAGGCGTAGTCGCCAAACTCCCATCGGTCCGACCGATCCACCTCGGTGATGTGCCCGCTCTCAACCTGGACGTATCGGAGGCGCAGTCGCTTGTCGGCCCAGAGGATCTTCTTGCTGTCCGGCGACCAGACCAGGCGATACTTGTACGTTTCGCCATTCCGCGTAACCTGCCGGGCCGGCTCACGCCCGTCCTGGGCAACGACCCAGATCTCGTCCTCACCGGTGGTGTCGGAGATGTAGGCGATCCATCGGCCGTCGGGCGACCAAAGGGCATTGCGCTCGTGTGCGCCCGGCGTGGCCGTCAGATTGCGGACCTCGCCGTACTTGACCGGGACGGTGAAGACGTCGCCCCGCGCACCGAAGACCGCCCGCTTGCCGTCGCGGGCGATGTCGTAACTGGTCACCTTGTCAGCCACGCCGACCAGGCTCCCTCGCCCGCCCGCGAGGTCCTCCCGGATCGAAATGTCCACTTTTCTGCACTCCTCCGTTTCGAGGTCGAACCGGTAGATGTACCCGCCGTTCTCAAAAACGATCGCACGGTCGCCCAGCGAAGGGAACTTGATGTCGAACTCGACGAACTCGGTCAGCTTGCGCGTCTGCTTCGTGTTGAGATCGTACACGAACAGGTTCATGCGCGCGTTCTCGTCGCGGTCGGAAAGGAAGTAGATTCGCTCGCCCTTCCACATCGGGATGATGTCCTGGGCCGGATGGTTCGTGATGTTCTCGGTGGTCTTGGCTTCGAAATCGTAGATCCAGATGTCGTCGGCCATGCCGCCGCGATAGCGCTTCCACGTGCGAAACTCGCGAAAAACACGGTTGTAGGCAAGTCTCTTGCCGTCAGGTGAAAGCGAGCAGAAACCGCCGCGAGGCAACGGCAGCTCTTCGACCGGCCCGCCGGCCACGGGGACGGTGCACAATCGCCCCTGGAAGCTGTTGAACGACCGGCGGCGCGAGCGAAAGACGATCCGCTGCCCATCGGGCGTCCAGGCCATCACGATGTTGTTCGGCCCCATGCGGTCGGACACGTCGTCCCGGTCGAGGGTCGCGGTATAGCTCAATCGCTGCGGCACGCCCCCGCCGGCCGGCATCAGATATACCTCGGTATTGCCGTCATACTGGCCGGTGAAGGCGATGGACTTGCCGTCGGGTGAGAACCGTGCAAACATCTCGAATCCCTCGTGGCTCGTCAACCTTCGCGCGATGCCGCCGTCGGCGCTAACCGTGTACAGATCGCCGGCATACGTGAAGACGATCTGGTCCTCGTGGATCGCCGGAAAACGCAGCAGACGCGCTTCACTGCCGAAAGAGATGCTCGCAAAACCTACGATGATGGCGACGCAGAAGGCACGTGCTCGATTCATTCCGTTTCCTCGCTAATACGATCTTATTCGATCCTTCGGCCGCTGCCGCGACAACAGACTCGATCCTACCACAAAGATCCCGATCCGTCACGCATTTTGCCTGCACGACAGGGCTGCGGCCGCATCACTTTGCGCGCAGGCGGTGCAGGATATCCCAGTACGCGCCTCGGGCGCCTTGGGCGATGGCGTCGACGAGTTCGTTGTTGTCGTTGTAGTTGTGGTCGGTTGCGGCGGCGGCGGGACGCTCTTCGGTCGGCTCGAAGAACCGCTGGTCCCCGGCGATAAGGTCCTTGATGAGGCGAGCCGGCTCGGGCCCGAGGCCGGGAGCGATGTAGAAGGTCGGCTGGAAGAAATCGCACGGACCGGCATACTTGCGGCGAATGGCGGGGTTCGTCTCCAGGGGCCCTTCACCCGCGACCCTCTCGACCATGCCGGTGCCGGGATAGATGCGAATCCCCACCGACGCCCCCGCACAATCGGGGCCGATCTTCTTGACGAACTCAATCGTCGTGGCGGCCGTATCGGGCGTCTCTCCCGGCCCGCCGAGCAGCAGATCGATCATCACCTTGATCCCGTTGTCGCGGCACAAACGCACTGCCTCGGCCAGGTCTGCGGCACGGTGCGGCTGGCGATACGTCCGCAGCATCGTCTCACTGGCCGAGTCGCCCGTGAAGTTGATGCCGACGCAGCCGGCCCGCTTCATGGCCCGCGCCAGCTCGGTATCGAACGGCGTCACCGCCAGATACGTGTACCACTGTACCTTTTCACCCAGGCCGCGCTGGATAAGCTCCTCGCAGACGGCCAGTGCGTGATTTCGCGGGATGTTGAACTCCGCATCACAGGTGTGCAGAACATCGATCCCCTGCGCCAGCAGCGACTCGACTTCGTCGGCCACTTCGCCCGGCTGGCGCAGTCGGCTGCGCGCGCCCTTGGCCAAGGGATCGGCACAGTACAGGCACCGGCGGTCGCAGCCCCGCTTGGTCTCGATGCCGCACTGACCACCCCGCGCAAAATACGTCGCGTTGTCCACCGTGTGTCGCCGCGTCGGCAGGGACAACCTCGACGGCCATGCGGGCCGATTGCAGATGATCTGTCCATCCCGCCGCCAGAGGAGCCCATCGACTGTCTCGAACGCCCGTCCGTCGTGCAACTGGCGGTACAGCGCCACGGTTGCCTGCTCGCCGTCGCCGTGGACGCCGAAGTCGACGCCGCTCGCCTCGACGACGCGCCGGGCGAAGGTGCTGAACCCGACCCCACCCACAACGATGGGAGCATCGCTGAGCGATCGCAGACGCTGCACCAGGCGCGTCAGATCGGGAACAAAGCACTGGGCGCTGGGCCAGAAGCAGTCGTCCACGTTGCGAAACGACAGACCGATCAGCGCCGGGGCGTGGTCCGAGAAGTATGCCGTCAGGGTCGTATCCGGGTCGCCGCAAAGGCACAGGTCCAGCACCTCGACGTCGAGCCCCTGGTCCTGGGCCGCCTCGGCGACGTATTCCAGCCCGATCGGTCCAATGGGCGGCATCATCCGGTTCGTATTGATCAGGGTCAGCATGGCGTGACAGGATACCGCACCGTCAGGCCGACGGCAAGCCCCGCACCCGTTCGCCGTGCCTTGTGGGTTGATCCGGACGGCCTGTTCTGCTATACTCAGACGTGGGTCTGAAGGAAATGCGCGTTTCCGCCCGCCGTCGTTCTCGGTGCTTCTGCCGATTGGGGGCAGCACAGGGTGATTCCTCACACGAACTACTGGCAGACTCTGGTCGCCGCAGTCCTGATCTCGTGCACGGTCTGCGCGCTGCCGGCGCAGGAACGGGTGTGGATCACTGAGTTTCTGGCGATCAACGACCGCGGCCTGGACGATGAGGACCGCGATGAGTCCGACTGGATCGAGATCCACAACGCCGAGACGAGCGAAGTGAGCCTGGAAGGCTGGTTCCTCACCGACAGCCGCAAAGACCTGACCCAATGGGAGTTCCCTGCTGTGACGCTCGGCCCCGGTGATTACCTGGTCATCTTCGCATCGGGAAAAGACCGACGCGATCCGGCGGGCGAGCTGCACACCAGCTTCAAACTCAGCGGCGATGGCGAGTATCTGGCGCTGGTCCGCCCGGACGGCATCAGCACAACGTCGGAATTCTCCCCCACCTATCCAATCCAGGCGCCGGACATCTCCTATGGGCTGGCAGCAGTCACGTCTGAGATCATCTTGCTGCCGCAGGGAGCACCCGCCAAAGCCCTCGTCCCATTGAATGGCCGATTGGAGGACCGGCCTATGTCGAATGCGCCGCGTCCCTGGACGCTGGAGGACTTCGACGATTCCACATGGCCATCCGGCACGACGGGTGTCGGCTACGGCTATGGCGGCGTGATTGGAATGGACGTTTCGACGATGGATGGCGTCAACGAGACGGTCTACGTCCGCATCCCCTTCGTCGTGCACGACCTGACCGAGATCCGGAGCCTGACCCTGCGGGTCTGGTTCGACGATGGGATCATCGCCTATATCAACGGGCATGAGGTAGCCAGATACAACGCCCCTGCGCCGGGGGCCGAGACGTGGGACTCCGGGGCACCCGAAGCCTGGCCCAGGAATCGGATGTTCGAATCGGTGGATTTCGATATCCCCCATGTCGACGTCCTCCACGCAGGAACCAACATGCTGGCGATTCAAGGATTGAACCACGGCTCGTCGAATCGGGACCTGCTGGTCCTGCCGGAACTGCTGGCGCACGTCGTGGCAGTCGATCCACCGGTATACTATTTCCCGATCCCCACGCCGGGCCGGCCGAATAGTGGCGGCGTGGAGGCGATCGGCCCGGTCATCGACGATGTCGACCATTCTCCTGAAACCCCGTCGGGACAACAGTCCCTGCAGGTGACCGCCCGAATCGCGGAGAGCTGCGACCCGCTGGTTTCGGCGCACCTGCATTATCGTGTGATGTTCGGACCGGAGGTAACGTTGCCGCTGTTGGACAACGGCGACGGGCCTGACGGTGTGGCCAATGACGGCATCTTTGCCGCAAGGATCTCAGCCGGCACGTTCAACGCCGGAGATATGATCCGCTGGTACATCACCGCTGCCGACGCCGCCGGACGCGTCTCGCGATTCCCCCGCTTTCTTGACCCGCTGAACTCTCCGCAATACTGCGGGACTGTGGCGGCCGATCGCGGTCTCAGGACCGCCCTGCCGGTGCTGCACTGGTTCATCGAGGACCCGCAGGCAGCCAATACGGACCAGGGCACGCGATGTGCGCTCTTCTACGACGGGCTGTTCTACGATAACCTCTGGATCTACATTCATGGCCAGTCCAGCCGGGGCTTTCCCAAGAAGAGCTACAACATCGATCTGCATCCGGGCCACAACTTCAAGTGGGCCCAGGGCCGCCCGCGAGCCGACGACATCAACCTCATGACGACCTATCCCGACAAGGCCCAGATGCGCAACATCCTGGCCTACGAGACCTATCGCGACGCCGACTGCCCCTATCACTGGGTCATCCCCGTGCGCGTCCAGCAGAACGGACAATTCTGGGGCACGGCCCATCTGATGGAGAATGGCGATGAGGACTGGCTGATTCGGATGGGCCTGAACCCGCAGGGGGCCCTCTACAAGATGTACAACTCGTTCTCCAGTCCGGCCGACGCCGGCTATGGGGCCGAAAAGAAGACGCGAAAGAACGAGGGCAATGAGGACCTGCTGGCCCTCTACAACGGCTTGAGCACATCCGGCGAGGCACGTCGGCGGTACATGTACGACAACGTGGACGTCGCTCAGGTCGTCAACTTCCTGGCGGCCCGAACGCTCACGGGGGACACCGACTGCTGTCACAAGAACTACTACTTGTACCGCGACACGGGCCGAACCGATCTCTGGCAGATGTGGCCGTGGGACGTCGATCTGAGTTTCGGCCGCCGGTGGATCAGCTCGCTGACATACTGGGATCAGAACCTGATCGCGAACACTCCCTTGTTCATTGGCAGCGGCAACCGCCTGCCGCAGGCGATCTTCGATACGGCGGAAATGCGGCAGATGTATCTCCGGCGTCTGCGAACGCTCATGGACGAGTTGCTCAAGCCGCCCGGCACGCGGCCGCGGGAGCTGCACTACGAGCCGCGAATCAACGAACTGGCGGCGATGATCGCCCCCGATGCCGCACTGGATGCCGCCAGGTGGGGCTCCGACTCCTGGGGCAATGGCTCGACGGCTCCCTGCTGCCCGCAGTCGCTGCCAGAAGCGGTCGCGGAACTCAAAGATGTCTATCTGCCCGAACGCAGGCGGCAGTTGTACGATGGCCTGGCCCCCGGCGCAAGAGAAATCCCCGGCCCTCAGCCGACCGAGATGATCATCTCATTCGGAATCGTCGAGAACGCTTTTGTCGACGGCCATCCCGATGCAAGCTACATCCAACTGCTCAACCCCAACCGCTTCGCAGTGGACGTTTCAGGCTGGACCCTCAATGACGACACCGAACCGCCGCTTCCGCTGTTCACCTTCCGCGGCGGCACCGTCATCCCGGCCGATGGAACGCTCTACGTGGCCGTCAGCCGAGCCGGCTTCGATTCGCGCCTTCATTACCCCACCAAAGGGCGGGCTCTGTTCGTCGTCGGCGACTGTACGCGAGCCCTTCCGGCCTCGGGCACAATCCTCGAACTGACCGACCGGCGTGGGATGCCCGTCGACCGGACGGTGCTGCCGTAGAAGCGTCGCATCGCCTTTACGTCAATTCCCACCCCTTGCGGCACTCCCGATCGAGGTACTTGTTCGCCTCCGGCACGTTTGTCACCTTCATGTTCGCGGCGTCCCAGATCAGCCGACGGCCCCCAAGCCGCAACGAGACGGCACCGAGATTGAAGGCCTCGGAGATCGGCCCGGCCAGCAGGAAATCGCCGTACGAAGGCTTGCCCGTCCGAAATGCCTCGATCCAGGCGGCGGTCCGAGCGCGCCGGTCGCGTCGACGCGCGTCCGATGCGGCGGTGTCTCTGGCGGCCTCGAACGCGCGGGCCTTCCGCTCGGGAATGATCTGCGGGTTCTCGCACAGGAAGCCGGCGAGGATTTTGCCCTTGTCGCCGACGAACATCATGCCCTCAGCGGGCAACTCGCGGTTGTCCTCTTCCGCCTCGGGAGGCGTCGGCGGTTTCATGCCACCGTCATGCCAAAACAGATCCAGAGCAGGCCGGTCGCCCTTGGCGGCAAACTTGAACCGAATGGTGCAGGCCAAGGGGAAGGCGTAGTCGTTGTGGATCTTCTTGCTGACGCCGTCTTCGATCGTGCAGACATGACTCGGCGTCGATTCGACCGCAACCGGAGCGTCCAGATCGAACTCCTGGAAGACGGGCCACAGGCTGTAGTGCCCCATGTCGGCCACCGGGCCGCCTCCGAACTCGTACCAACCCCGGAACACTGCGTGCGTGTAGTGAGGATGGTAGGGCCGAGGCAGCGACGGGCCAAGCCAAAGGTCCCAGTCGAAACCCTTCGGAACAGGGGGCCGGTCGGTCGGAATCGTCGCGTACTGAGGCCACACGGGTCGGTTCGACCAGTTGTGCACCTCGCGAAGCGTTCCGATGGCGCCGTCGGCAATCCAGCCGGCGGCCGTGCGAACGTTGTCGCCGGCGCTGGCCGCCAGGAAATGCGTCGAGACCTTCGTCTTGCGGGCGGTTTCGATGACGATCCGGGCCTCACGCACGCGGTTGGCCAGCGGCTTGTGCATCACGACCTGTTTGCCCTTCCGCATCGCGGCAACGGAGACAATCGCATGAAGGTGGTCTGGCGTCATCACCTTGACCGCGTCGATGTCCTTGCCGTTCTCCAGCAGGTCGCGGAAGTCGGCGTATGAGGCGCAACCGCGATACCCACCCGACGGGGTCTTGTCCGAGTAGTACAGCTCCACGATCTCCTTGCCGACGTCCCGGCCTCCGGGGACCCTGCCGGCGCCCTTTCGCCATTGGGGCCTGCCCAGACCCGCGGCAATCGTGCTGCGTACGCTGTCCTTGCCCCACTCCACATAGTCGCTGCTGTCCTTGTTCGGATCGCAGACCGCAACGACCTGCACCTCCGGCGCAGTCAGCATGCCGAACATTTCCGTCAGGCCCTGCGTGCCACAGCCGATGTTGGCGACGGTGATCTTCTCGCTCGGAGCGACATACCCGGCCCCTCCGAGCACGTGACGTGGAACGATGGTGACGGCGCCGGCCGAAGCGGCGGCGTACCCCAGAAACTCACGACGGTTCATGTCAGATGCCATTGCTTGTCTCCTTGACCATGTGGATTGAACAGTCATCCAGGCGCGCAAGAACGGAACGGGTCCTTGTGGGATCATCTCTATGCTAACCTGTAGCTCCGCCATGTACAAGGAGTCGTTGCCCCACGAAGGCTTGAGATTCCATACATCCATGCTATGATGGTATGCGTTCTGGTACGCAATACGAATGGAAGAACTGCCTGCCCTGACACAAGGAGCCTCTGATGCCGAAGACCTTTGCCATCGCACTGGTATCGATCCTGCTACCGATTGCCAGCAGCCGGGCCGCCGATCCCCGCGTTGTCGTCTATCCTGCCCCGGCGGAAGAGACCCTGCCGACCGACTACGAAGTACAGGTGGAGAACCTGAAGGTGGACGTATACGGCGCCCGGACCCTGGACCCACCGTTTGCCGACAAGCAGTGGGACTTCGGCGGTCCGTATTCGTTCGCCAACTTCGACATGGCAGGGGCGGTCGCCGTTCGCGTCGTGTCGAAGCGGTCCCTTCGCAATGTTGCCATCCGACCGCAGTCGTCCGGCATCGTCCCCACCCTCGAGGACGACCACACAATGACCCTGACGCTCGACCGCCCGCGTAAGCTCAGCATCGAGCCGGACGGCAAACGAGGCCCCCTGCTGCTGTTCGGCAATCCTCTGGAAACGAACGTCCCCAAGAGCAACGACGAAAATGTGATCTACTATGGTCCGGGCGTACACAGGCCGGAGAAGATCGTCGTTGCGAGCGGCCAGACCCTCTATCTGGCCGGCGGAGCGGTCGTCAAGGCCGAGGTCCTGGTCCAGGGCTCCAATATCCGAATCTGCGGTCGCGGCATCCTGGACGGCTCCGACTGGGAATGGCGCAAAGGCCCGGTGGGCAACCTGATCGCCATCCGCAACAGCAGGGACGTCGAGATAGAGGGCATCACGCTTCGCGGCTCCTCGCACTGGACCATCGTCGCCAGGAGCAGCCAGCACGTGACGATCCGAAACGTGAAGCTCTGCAATTCCCGCGTCCAGAACGACGACGGCATCAATCCCTGCAACTCCCAGGACGTGCTGATCACCGACTGCTTCATCCGAAGCGACGACGACTGCGTCGCCATGAAAGGACTCGATTTCGCCGGCGCCAACAGCAACGTCGAGCGCATCACCGTGGAGAATTCGATCCTCTGGTGCGACCGCGCCCGCATCTTCCTGCTCGGACACGAGAGCCGCGCCGCATACATGCGGGACATCGCGCTGCGCAATCTCGACATTATCCATTTCACCATGACGCCGTTTCTGTTCGAGCCGGGCGAGGACATGCGTCTGGAGAACGTCACCGTGGAGGACATTCGGATGCACGGAGAAGGTCAACGGGAATTCATCCGCCTGCGTCCGGTCGTGAATCAATACATGCGCAAGAAGGTGCCCGGCTTCATCCGCGACGTGCGGTTCAGGAACATCACGATCGAAGGGCAGCCCGGCGAGTATCTCGTACAGATCGAGGGAGCCGATGAGGAGCACGACGTTCGCGACGTGACGTTCGAGAATGTGCTGGTCAATGGGCAGACGCTGAATCGAGGATCCGAACGACTCCGCATTGGAAGCCACGTCGAGGCGCTACGTTTTCCGTCCGAAGCCCCATAGCAAACTGGCACCAACGCAACGACGCGCCGAGACCTGTGAGCGATACTCCTTATCGCCGGACGACGGTTCCTCCTCCCCCTTCGCCTCCTCCCGGCGCTGCTCCGCCTCCGCCGCCGGTATTGGTGCCGACGTTCGTCACCATGCTGGAAATCGTAAAACTGGCATACTTCGTGCCGGGCGTGTAGGTCCCATCCTGGTGCAGACCGTCATAGACCGAACCCGTAGAAGTGCCCCCGTAGTAGACATCGTAGGTGGAACCTCGCACAAGGTCCTGTGAGGAAAACGCCACGGAGTTGTACTGTTTCGTGGGCGTGAAGCTCAGGACATCTTCTCCTGTGCCGTTTTGAATGTGGACCAGAGTGCGGGCCGGCAGCATCGTGTTAAAGGTCAGCAGTATGGAATACTGGGTCGAGGAGGTGCTGGGGGCTTGCGCCATCCCGGAATTGCCGGCCGCCACCATGAATCCTCCGGTCATCGTGAACAAAGAGTGATCGATCGCAGCGTCCATATTGGACGTAGGACCATGGACAATGACGACACCGTCCGTCATGACGATGGAGCCGTTGGAGTCGATGCCGTCGCCCGCCGCGTCGATGACGAGATAACCGCCATGGATGTAAAGGCAGTAGTCGCCCGAAGCTGCGGGCGTGGCCCCAGCTCCACCCGGCCATCCGCCCGGACCACCCATTCCCATAGTATCCCCGCCTCCGGCAACATTGATGCCATCGTCACTCGAGACGATGCGAACCCAGCCGCCGTTGATGATGATATCGGCATTGGCGCTTTCCAGCCCTTCATAGGACTTGACGATATGGATGTCCCCGCCGTTAATGACCAGGTCGGTGTCGGCGCGGATGCCGTCGTCTCCGGCAGAGAGAACAAGCGTTCCTCCATTGATGGTCACGCATCCATCCGAATGGATGGCGTCGTCCGCAGAATCCACGGCGAGAGTTCCCCCGTCGATGACGATGCTGTCGGCCGCCTTGATTGCCTTGGCCGATACCATCGCGTTGATTCTGGCATTGCTGCCTCCCCCCGAGGACAGGCTGATCTGCCCATCCACAATCGTGATGTCGGTTCCGGCTGCTATTGCATCACCGCTCGAGGTGATGTCGATCACCCCGCCCGCAATCGTGATATCCTCTCCGGCGACCATGCCGTCATTGCTCGACACGATACGAACGGTCCCGGCGTTGACCGTGATCGTGTTGCTGTCAATGCCCTCGTAACACCAAGTGACCTCGACATCGCCACCGTTGATCTCCACGGCACGATCGGAGTGAATGGCATCGTCGCTGGAGGAAAGGACAAGCGTCCCTCCGTTGATGGCCAGGGTCCCGTTGGAGTGGATCGCGTCATCACAGGAGTTGATGACATGTTCTCCGCCGTCGATGATCGCACTGACCCCGGCAACGATGCCCTTTCCAAACGTGGTCACACCAACCCTGCGGTTGGTACCCCCGCCCGAGCGCAGCGTGATTTGCCCGTCGGCAATGAGAACATCAGTTTCGGCCTGAATGCCGTCCGCACCGCTGGTGATCGCCAGCACGCCGGTCTCGACAGAAACATATCCCTTTGTGTCGTCTGTCTCATTGTCGGACTTCAGGCCGTCGCCCCCGGCAATGATGGAGATGTCTCCACCTCGGATCACAAGGTAGTCTTTGCCTCGGATTCCATCATCGATCGCCTGGATGTCGATACTCCCGCCCGCGATGATGAGGCCGTCCTTGCTGGAAATGCCGTCCCTGACCTCGCCACGAACCGTCAACAGACCGCTGCCACAGATCGTCAGGTCATCCCTGCTGAGAATCACGGCATTCGGCTCGTCGACCTCTGCCTCTTCGGCAAGGCCGATCCTTCCATCTGCCACGTAGTTCTCCGTATCTTCGGCGAGGACAATGACCGTCTTCTTGGCGTTCTCAACAAGGATCGGTGCGCTCCAGGAACAACGAATGTCGGCCCCGTTCAGAACAAGCTGCACCGTCTTTTTGTCGGTGGAATTCACGACGATCCGTCCATCGGCCAGGATACCACGCACACTGTATGTGCCTCCACGAGTGATGGTCACTGTGCCGCCATCCACCTCCGCTCCCGCTCCGTCCGCCACAATCGTCGTTCCGCTTAGAACGATCTCAACGACATCGGAACGATCCCATAGATAGTCTTCGGGATCCTCGTGATCCGGGCGGTTCTCAGCAGACGCGGCTGCCACGGTCGTTTCACTGCCCTCGGTATCCACAACCGGGTCATCTGCCGTCACCTGGGCATGCGATACAACCAGGTGGCCCATTCCCATCATCACAAGCACGATGGCGACACTTACGACAGTCCTGCCTGCCAACATTCTGATTGCCCTTTCCGGCTGAAACGGTCCGACGGTACCCATCCACAAACCACGGCCAAGAAGCGGATTCCCGCCCATCGCCTGCATGGTTAGTGTCTCGGAGGGGCGAATGGTAACACCTGAACTCGCAAATTTCCCGTGCCCACCCTCGCCGGGCGGTTCATGGAGCAAGTCCCTTTCGCATGGGCGGACCCCGCAACGCACCGCATCGCTATAACTATTTGCGATACAACGGCTTACACAACAACAAGAGGACTCTCCCTGCTTTCCATGCGGACCAAATCAGCCGCCTGACGACAGCGGATCGGCTCGTTGCGGCAGTCTCCCGACGGGCGATAGTCCTGGTCGAGCCACAGCTTGGCGGCAGGAATCAGTTCTTATTGAGCGGGTCGTACCAGCGTTTGGGAACGTCCTCGCCGTTCGTCTCCTTCATGCTGGAGATATGGCCGTCAAGCCAGAGGAGGTTGAGGGTTCCGCTGGTCTCGAAGTCGGCAGACCGCCGGATATTGTGCCGAAAGATGCCTCGATACCAATTGCCTCGCCCGCCGCCCTGTCGGTAGTGCGTCAGGTTGACCCCGCCGGAGCCGGGAAAGAGCATGTCGGCGCTGCCGTTCTCGATCCGGGGCTCCATGTGGTCATGGGCAAAGATCACTTCGGCATGACGCGGAATCCGGATCGTATTCTCCTTGGTCAGCCACCCGTTGGCCGCAAAAGCCGATGTGTAAATGAGCTTCTGATCTCCGCCGTAGAGCATCTCCGTGGCAAGCATCTCGCAGAAGTTGCGGAAAGCCGGACAGCCGAAAAGCTCGCGTTCCTTGACGTAGTCGATATAGGCAATCCCCCAGTACGCGTTGTTGGCGTTCGCCTTGAGCGGGTTGCCGGCCGTATCCCACCACAGGTGTCCATTGCTGCTGCCCGTGTGCGTGTACATATCAGGCATGGTGTAGTTATGGTCCTGGAGGTACATGATGACGCCCAGACCGATTCCCTTGAGATTGGCCCGGCAGGCCTGGTCGCGGGCCTGGTCGCGCACGCGCGACAGGGCAGGCATAAGAACGGCCATGAGCACGGCGATAATCGAAATAACGACCAACAGTTCAATAAGCGTAAAGGCTTGCGGGCGACGCGTCATGATGTCGGATTCTCCTCAACGGAGGCCATCCATCCGCTGACAGATAACCGTCCACATCAATATCCGTGTTCCCATCCCGTCCGCGTCGATCCTCTCCATCATACACCAAGCGGCGTGCGTCCTGCAAGCCGCTTGGCAAAAAAGGCGAATTGGAGCCGGAGGGCCGGTCTGACGAGCCCCGGACTACTTGCGTTCGTCCTCGGTCTGCGACAGGTTCTTGCCGTGCCACAGCCCCGTCGGCCGGACCTGCACCGATGTGACGTATAGCTCAAGCGTATGCCCCTTGATCGTCGTTGCGAGCAGCCGATCCTGTCCGCGACGGGCCCAGCGGAACGGTCCATCCATGGTCACATCCAGACGATCCGGATAGCCTGAATCGTCAATAACGCCTGTGCCATCCAACTCGAACTCCAGGGCATCGAGCGTCAGATCTATATCGAACTTGCCCTCATCCATCGCCGCCGCACCCACGATGCGGAACGTCTCATCGGCGGCGGCCTCTACCACGCCGGCGGCCGAGAACGACAGGCCCCTGGATTCGACGGGGTACGGGCCCCGTGGCGTCAGGGCATCGAAGAAGCCGTTGAGCGAGAGCGCCACGGGTAGTTCCATCATCCCCGCTGCCGGATGCGTCACAGTGGCGACATGCTCGACAAACTCGGTTTCGACCTGGAACTCGGCCATTTCGACGGTCATCGCATCGAGATCCACAGCCATCCGCATGCGTCCGAGGGCTGCAACAAAGACGATAGTCGGGTTGTGAAGCTGGGCCTCCTGGCCATCGACCAAGGCGCTCAACTGCACGACGTAGGAAACAGCATCATCGGCCCCCGTAAACTCGTAGGCCACAGACGACTCCGGCGTCGAGGGGGTCTGCGGTTCGTCGGAGATGTACGGCGTGTCGAACGCGTACCAGACGATGCCTTCGAAGGCCCACGTGGCGGTGTTGGCCCGATACAGCTCCCGCTCGGCTTCGTCGATCGTGTAGAAGTGCCCACCAAGCCGGTCGGACCAGAAGCGATACACCGGTTTGGCCTTCTCCGGCTGGCTGCCCTCCGGATACGCATAGAAGGCGATGCCTTCATAGGCCCATACATCCGTCGTATAGCGGTCGATCAGGTTGTCCTTCTCCGACTCGCTGATCGTGTAGAGATGGCTGCCGAGCTTGGCCGACCAGAAGCGATAGACCGGTTTCAAGTCCGTCGTGACAGCCCGCTTGTAGACGTAATATACGATGCCCTCATACTCCCACAGTTGGAAGTCCCGATTGACGAGCTTGTCCTTCTCGCTCTCGCTGGCCGTGAACAGATGCTTGCCCGTCACGAGCGAGCGGAACCGATAGACAGGTACGAGGTCCTGGGCCTCGTATGCCCCCATGTCGGCGGCATCACCGCCCAGACGAGGCCTGCCGTCAAGATCAGTCTGCGCGAAATCGTACGTCTGTTCCGGATCGGCGGCGTCGATGCACGGCGAGCCGGCGGTCAGATGGTAGTCGCCGCTGACCCAGATCGCATCGGGGTCGTCGGACCGGGAGACCACCCGAGGATCGCGTGCATTGGCCCAGTATCCAGCCTCCACGAACAGAGGATCGGTGCTGATGTTGCTGCGGCTCACCAGGCAGGTTTGCCCCTCGATGTTGCAGTAGAGGACGTTGGCGCAGTCGTGGTCCGCGATCTGGTCGGAGGTGTTGCCCCACAGGATCGAATTGGCCACGGTCGTCTGCGACGTGCAGGCGACGCCCCCGCCCGGGCCGACCGCGTCGGCCTTGCCGTCCGTCACCTGTCCGAAGGCGGCGTTTCCAACGATGGTGCAGTGGTCGATGACGGCGAAGGTGCACGAAACGCCCCCCCCGCGACCGGCCAGCGCCGCCAAACCCGAATCAGCGCCACCGGCCAGGCCGGCGCGATTGCCGGCGATCAGGCTATTGCGCAGGTCCAGCGAATCGACGCAGACAATACCCCCACCGTCGCCGCCGAGGCCGCCAAGGCCCTTGGCTCCGAGGGTGGTCTGTCCGCCGGTGCCGGCGCGGTTGGCCTCGATGACGGTTGTGACAATCGTGGCGCGCGAACAGTGGATGCCCGCGCCGTTGCCGCCCGGTCCGCCCTGCGGCCCGTCGCCGCCTGAGCCACAACGATTGTTGACGACCGCCGAGCCGGTCACGACCAGTGAATCGGCATGGATGCCGGCGCCGTTGCCGCCGCGTCCCGGGATCACCTCGGAGTTCCCGCCGCCGCCGGTGGTGTTGTCGCGAATCGTCGAATCGGTCACATAGAGAACCGAGCCGGTCGAGTAGATGCCGGCCCCGTCGCCGCCCGAGCCGGCCAGTGTCTCACGGGAGTCCCCGCCTGCGCCGGTGGCGTTTTCGGCGATGGTGCAACCGACAATCTCCAGCGTCGAGGCGGTGCAGTAGATGCCGCCGCCCGCCCCCCCATCGGACTGGCCCCGTTCGGCGCCGGCCAACGTGGCGTTGTTAACGATGCGACATTGGCGCAGCGTCAGGGCGCTGTTGCGGCAGTAGAGCGCTCCGCCGGCGGCGGCCAGGCCGTTCGTGATGGTCAAGCCCGCGATCTCACCGGCGAAGTCCTGCATGTAGAAGGCGCGATGGGGATCGGACGTCGTCCCGCCACAATCGAGGATCGTTGCTTCCACGACGGCTGCGTCCTCGGGATCGGCGCTCTGAAGGCGAAGGGTCTTTCGCTGCAACTCGATATCCCGGTTGCCCCGGCCGGTGTACGTGCCCGGCTGGATGATGATGACGTCGCCGTCGGCGGCGGCGTCCACGGCCGCCTGGATGTTCGAAAAACCTGTCTTCCCGCTGCCGTCAACGTACAGCGTGGCAGCCAGCGACGAGGCCGAAATGCCGAGAAGACATGCCAACACAATCAGCACAGAAATACAACGGGGTCGCGAGACCATGCGTAACCCTCCTTCTAAAGATACCTGAATGTCGGATGGTTCACTGTTTGACAATTAGTGCCATCCGGCGTGGAGTTCGTAACGGCGTTTTTTCGTGTTTTCCGCCTCAGGATGCTGCATCCGGACAGACCTTCACCCCCATGAGCCATTCACGTCCGCGATCCCTGCTCCAATCACGTGGTTGTCCACCCAGCGCGTTATTGTAGCAAATCCATCTGCGTTTGTCCAGTATTTTCGCGCACGCACAGGCCCCAGGCACGATTCTTTCGGGCTCTGCTCGACCTATAGGACCTATCGTGCGTCAGATTCAGCGGCCCTCTGAGGAGCGACTCAACACATGGTTGAGAATGGGCCTCAGAGTTTCGTTCCAGACAGCATAACCATTCGGACTGAGGTGGAGTCGGTCGTCGAGGAACAGGTCATCGTTCGGTTTGCCTTCGGAATCCAGCAGCGGCGTCGCCAGGTCGGCGAAGAACAGCCGGTCGTCCGCCGTGCATAGATCGCGAATCAGGGCGTTGGTCCTGTTCATTTCAGGCCAGAGCGTCCAGCGCTGGCCACTGGGCTTGATCGTGACGAAGATCAGGCGAGTCTGCGGCAGCCTATCGTTGATCAGGTTCACGAACTTGCGATAGTCGTCGCGGACCCGCTCGGCAGATTTGCGGCCGGCCACGTCGTTGTCTCCGGCGTAGAAGACGATCACTTTCGGGCGATACGGCAGGACAATACGGTCGGCGAAATGCAGAACGTCGGAGATATGGGACCCGCCAAACCCGCGGTTGATGACGGGCAGGTCCGGAAAACCCTCGCGCGTGCGCCACATCCGAATGCTGGAGGAGCCGACGAACAGGACCGGCTCTGCGGGAAACGCATTCTTGCTGTCCCACTGTGCAAACGCCTCGATTTCCCCGGCGAATCGATTCGGATCGGGATCGGCGCCGGGTCCCCCCGTCTGGACGGCGGCGATCGCCGACAAGATCGACAACAGTATAATGTTTGCGGTGTACATCCACGAGCCCCTTCAATGCCTCTGCTGCCGAATTCGGCGAATCGAACATTCCACAGACAGGGATCGTATAGACTTCCGAAGGAACACGCAAGGGCTGCATTCTATCGGAGGCGCCTCCCATCTGTTGTTCGGACGGCATCCGATGCAAGACGCAGCGCGCGGAGGGCTTGACTTCTATGGCCGTTATGGTATGTTCCGTACAATTGCGCATCTGTGCGCGCACATGATAGGGGCGGTATCAAGAAAGGCAGGTGACCGCGATGACGTTGAGAACCACAGAGGACGTGCGGGAGCGCCATGCAACAGACTACGGAATCGACTGGTGTTTCTTCTGACGCAGCGAGGTGTAATGATGGAAACCCTTACAGGTCATCTCCTCTGCGCCGTTGCCTCGGCGTCCAAGCGGAAGCTGAACTGCGCGTATCCGTGCAATCCTGTCCGGCCCGCTCTTGAGAACAAGCACCCGCATCTGCCCCGAAATGAGGATCTGCCTGCGCCCATCGTGTTCGCGGCAGACGTCCTATAGGGCCGGCATACCCCTGTCCGGGACCCTATCGCGGCACACGACGGTCGGCCTGTCGCCCTGCCGACGTGCGATCCTCGCCGTACCCATCGCCTCCTCGCCGGAGGCTGTCCGCGCCCGATACGGGCCGCGCGCGGGACGGCGGCAGAGACAAGTTACCTTCGATGGGAGTGTGGAAACATGGCAACGTGGAAGATCGAATGGAAGAATGTGGGACCCGAGAGAGCTGACGGCACCCTTGTGGTCGAAGCGCAGAACCTGGTCAAGGCCAAGGTCCATGCCGTGCGGGCCTGTCGCCGGCATCTGCCCTCCGGCAACATCTACCTTGAGGCCGAGGGGCACTACCGGTATCTGATCATCCACGACATGGACGAGTGCGGCGAGGTCCAACTGACGTGCCTCACTGCCCGTCCCGGCGGTCCATCGCAGCGGCCGCAGATCCAGGAGTCCGAAGCCCTGCGATAGCGCACAGGACAGCAAGTCCCCTATGAGAACCGACAGCGGCGGCGACATATAGCGTCGCCCATGCGGGCAAACGAACCCGCCAAGGAGATGATGTCATGACCGAAAAGCGAGCCCAGCAACTCATTGCCAAGGCCATCGCATCGACCCCGATCGATCGCACGCGGTACTACCACATGTGCTGGTGGGAAGGCCGACTTCGGTGTCTTCACGTGCACCATACCAAAGACGTTCACCCGGTCTTCTTCGCAGCACCCGGCGAGACCTTTGCCGAGGCGTTGAACGAGCGTCAGTGGCAACTTCTGACGGAACGCATCGCGGCATACTGCCGGACGCACAACGTCACGGCCAGCGGCCGGCCCCCGCGAAGCAACCGAGGCACCCGCGTTGAGTCGTCGTGGCAGAGACCGACGCTAACCGGATTCGACTCGATACGTTTGCGTCGACTGCTGGCGAGCCTGGGTACGTCGCAGATTTCAACGAAGGCATCCGTCGAACGACTTCGCTGCCTGCTCGAAACGGCGGACACGGTGCCATCGGAAGAGGTTCCCCGCGACGTGGTGACGATGAACTCGCGGGTGCGACTGAAGAAGGACCGGGGTCGGCATGAGATGCGTGTCTCGCTCGTATTCCCCGCGGACGCATCAGGGAACGGCGATTGCGAGCCGGCAAGGGTTTCGGTGCTGACACCCACCGGGCTGGCCCTTCTCGGACGGCGTGTCGGAGACAACGTGGAGGGCCGCGTGAAGATTCATGATCTGCTGTACCAGCCGGAGGCGGCCGGACACTTCGACCGGTAGGCCGGTCCGCGCAGAAGGCCCCAGCCGCTGTCTGCTGGATATCTCTCGGAGCGCAGGCTGCCGCCCGGAACCCGAACCGCAGGACCAAGGAGATCCCTGTTGTGAAGAAGAAAATCGTTCAGTTCGTCTATCACACCGCGCTGCTGGTGCTGGGCAGCGCCTTATGTGCGTTCTCTGTGAACGCTATCCTGGTCCCGCATGGTTTTTTGGCACGCGGCATGACGGGAGCCGCATTGATCGTGCATTATACGCATCCGGTATTGCCCATCGGCGCGCTGTATCTGCTGATGAACATCCCCCTGTTCGCTCTGGGCTGGCGTTTCGTCGGCCTGCGATTCGTGCTCTATTCGCTGTGGGGCATGGCCATCTATTCGGCGATGCTGCACATCATCACAGTTCCTCTGGCAATTCACGACAAGATGCTTGCGACGGTGATCGCCGCGGCCATCACCGGAACGGGTGTAGCGGTGATCCTGCGTTCCTACGGCTCGACCGGCGGAGCGGAGATCCTGTGCGTCATCATGCACAAGGTCTTCTCGATCACGTTGGGTGCGGGGTCCATGATCCTCAATGCGGCGGTCCTGGCCGTCGCCGCCATCCTCTTGCCCATCGAGACCGTGCTGTACACGCTCGTTTATGTCGCCGCGACAGCGCAAGTGACGAACATGGTGTTTCACGGCCTTGCCCGGCGGCAGGCGGCGCTGATCATCTCAGACAAATGGCAGGAGATCGCTCTGGAACTGACGAACGTGCATCGTTTCGGCGTCACCCGGATCAGCGGTCGGGGTGGCTACCAGGGAACCGACAGGACCATTCTCTATTCGGTCATCAACCGCAGAAACGTCTCAGCTCTGAAGCGGATCGTCCTGGACCGAGACCCGAATGCCTTCATCGCGCTGATGGCCGCCGAGGACGTCACCGGCGTGGAGGTGGGCAACCAGCCGCATTGGTGATCCAGACAACGGATGGCATCCCGCCCTGCGGTTGAACACCGCTCGCCTATTCGTGCCGCAGGGCGATGATCGGATCGACCTTGGCGGCGTTGATGGCGGGGTAGAGGCCGAACAGGATGCCGATCCCCATACTGATGAACAACGGCAGCAGGATCCCGTTCAAGGTCACCACCGTGGCCATGCCGGAGAAATACGTGATCAGCAGCGGAATCAGGATGCCTACGCCCAGCCCGATCAGCCCGCCGGTCGTGGACAGAACGACGGTTTCGACGAGGAACTGATAGATGATCTGCTTGCGTTTGGCCCCGATCGCCCGCCGGATGCCGATCTCGCGGGTCCGCTCCGTCACGGACGCCAGCATGATGTTCATGATTCCGATCCCGCCGACGAGCAGACTGATACCCGCGATTGAGCCCAGAACGATATTGAATGTCCGCTTGGTCGCCTCAGCCTGTTTGAGCAAAGCCAGGGGAACGCTGACGCTGTAATCCTTCTTCCTGTGGAAGCGTTCCAGCATGCGCTCGATGCCGGCGGCAACGGCCTCGACCCCCTTCGGGTCTTCGACCTGGACAATGACCTGGTGCAACTCGACCTTTTCTCGTTCCTCCGCACCGGAGGTCCGCTTCATGAAGATGTCGCCGAAATACCGGCGCGCCACCTCCATGGGAATGTAGGCGTCGGCCTGCTGGTCGGGGATCTGGATGTTCCCGGCCTGCCCGCTTTCGCTGCGAACAATCCCGACGACCTCGAACTCGTCGCCCCCGATGCGGATGGTCTGGCCCACCACCGCCTCGGTGGCCAGGATCTTCCTGGCGCCGAACTCCGTCAGGACGGCAACGGGTGCCAGTCTCGCCTGGTCAGCGGGCATGAGCACGCGACCGGCCAGAACCTCACGGGGAACCAATTCAAACCACTCGGGCGTCGTTCCGACAATCCGCAGCTCCAGACCACGTTCGCGCAGACGGGTCTCCTTTCGCGTCAGCTTCACCGGTGCAACCTGCTTGATGTTGCCGAAAGACTCGGCGATCCGCCGGTGGTCTTCATAGGTCAGGCCGTACACACTCATGAAGGACGTTGTCGTCCGCTGCTGGTCGTCGGCCGAGGGCTTGACCGACGAGATGATGATGTTGTTGCTGCCGAGCTTGCGGATGTTCTCCATCGCCTCCATGCTGGCCCCCTCGCCGACCGAGAGCATGGCCACCACACTGCCGACGCCGAAGACCACGCCCAGCATCGTCAGGAACGAGCGAAGCTTGTGCAGCAGCAGGTTCTCTATCCCCAGCCAGATGTTCCGGGCAATCCTGGTCTGTCTCATGTGTACTGACTCCGTTGCGGACTGACGATGAATCGTCCCGCACGCCCGCTTTCGTTCCGGGCAAACCGCTCCTGTGTTCCACGTCAGCCGCAAAACGCCAACCCATCCGGCTTGTGGCCGGCGGGGCGGGCTGGGTTACAGTCTCGTCCAATGTTCCTTCGCCGCACGGCAAATCCCGCGTGCGGTGTCCTTTGCTCTACTCATGGCGCAGTGCGACGATTGGATCGACCCTGGCCGCGTTCATCGCCGGATACAGGCCGAACACGATGCCAATGGCCATGCTGATGAACAGCGGCAGCAGGATTCCGTTCCAGGTTACCACGGTGGCCATGCCCGAGAAATAGGTGATCAGAAAGGGAATCAACACACCGACGCCTAAGCCGATCAGACCACCGAATGTGGACAGGACGACCGTCTCGATAAGAAACTGAACGATGATCTGCCGGCGCTTGGCCCCGATCGCCCGGCGGATGCCGATCTCGCGGGTCCGCTCCGTCACGGACGCCAGCATGATGTTCATGATTCCGATCCCACCGACGAGCAGGCTGATGCCCGCGATCGAGCCCAGAACGATGTTGAACGTCCGCTTGGTCGCCTCGGCCTGCTTGAGCAGGGCCAGAGGAACACTCATGCCATAGTCCTTCTTCCCATGGAAGCGTGCGAGCATGCTCTCGATACCCGTCGCCGTCGCCTCGACCTGTTCGGCGTTATTGACCCGGACGATAATCTGGTGCAGTTCGACCTTTTCCCGCTCGTGGGCGCCGGCGGTCCGTCGCGTGACGATATCCCCGAAATACTTCCTCGCGACCTCGATGGGGATATAGACGTCCACATCCTGGTCGGGGATCTGCATGGTCTGGCCCTGCCCGGCTTCACTGCGGACGATGCCAATGACCTCGAAGGCGTCGCCGCCGATCCGCACCATCTGCCCGACGGCGCTGCGGGTGGCGAGGATCTTCCTGGCGCCGAACTCGGTCAGGACGGCCACCGGGGCCTGTCGTTGCCGATCGGACGGCAGAATGACTCTTCCGGCCAGGACCTCGCGCGGTACCAGGTCGAACCACTCGGGCGTGGTGCCTACCACACGCAGCTCCATCGCCCGATCGTGCAGACGCACCTCTTTGCGCACCAGCTTTACGGGGGCCACATGGCCGATGCTGGCAAAGCTCGACGCGATGCGCTCGAGATCGGCGTAGGTCAGTCCATAGATGCTCATGTGACTGCGGACCGTGCTGGTCTGCTCGTCTTCCACCGGCTTGACGGAGGAGAGAATGATGTTGTTGCTGCCAAGTCTGCGGATCTGTTCGAGCGCCTCCTTGCTGGCCCCTTCGCCGACGGAGAGCATGGCCACCACGCTGCCGACGCCAAAGACGACGCCGAGCATGGTAAGGAACGAGCGCAACTTGTGCAGCAGCAGGTTCTCAACGCCGAGCCAGATATTCCTGATGAGGTTGGTCTGTCTCATGGGTCTCCGTCTCGATTCGGTCGATCAGCCCGTCCATCATGTGGAGCCGGCTTCTGGCGTGGGCGGCAATGTCCGGCTCGTGGGTCACCATAATGATGGTCTTGCCCTGCCTGTTCAGGTTGTCCAGCAGTTCCATGATCTGCTCGCCGGTGGCGGAATCCAGGTTGCCGGTGGGCTCGTCGGCGAAGATGATCTGCGGATCGTTGGTCAGCGCCCGGGCAATGGCCACCCTCTGCATCTGTCCGCCGGACAGTTCCGTCGGCCGATGGTTGAGCCGTCCGCCAAGGCCGACGACCTCCGCCAGTTCCTTGGCGCGCTGCGCGCTGCGGGCCGCGTCCCACCCCAGATAGTACAGCGGCAGCTCGATGTTTCGCTGCACGGTCAACTGCGGGATCAGATTGAAGCTCTGGAAGATGAATCCGAGATACGACAGACGCAACTCGCTGAGCGAATCATCGTCGAGCTGACTGACGTCTTTGCCGTCCAGGTAGTATGCGCCCGAACTGAGCCTGTCGAGACACCCGAGGACGTTCATCATCGTGCTCTTGCCCGATCCGCTGGGTCCCATGATCGCCCAGAAACTGCCCTTCTCGAATGAGACACTCACACCGGCCAGGGCCCGCACCTCCTCGGCCCCCATCTGGTAGATCTTGCGGGCGTTTTCAAGTCGGACGATATCGTGATTGCCATGCGATGAAGTCTTGGCGGCCATCTACTGCTGCCCTCCCGGCCTCGGGCCGCCGGGGGCAACGCCCGCTCCAGCGGGTGCCGCCGGTCCGCCCTGCGGGCCCTGCCCACCGGGGGCGTTCTGCATCTGCTGCCGGAAGCTCTCCATCTGCTTCTGTCGTTCCTCGGGAGTCATGTTCTGGAGACGCTCGCGCATCTGCTCTCTCTGCTGATCCGAGAGTTGGGGCGGCCCCCCCTGTTCCTGAGCCGGGAGCCCGCCGCCGGCTCCCGGCGGCGGGAACCCCTGGGCGGGCATGGCCTCGCCGCCCTGCCCAAGGTTGGGCCCGCCACCGAGTCCGTTGGCGTTTTCCAGCCTCTCATTGATCCTCTGCTGCCAGGCGCTGGCTTCGCCATCGCCCTCCAACTCGCCCCGTCGCGAGCCTTCCTGCAATGTGGCTGCCTTCAGCGGCGGCGCCAGCCAGACGATTTCCCCCTCGCCAAGGCCGCTGACGATCCGAACCATGCTGTTGTTGTCCAGGCCGATCTCAACGACTCGTTCCTCCACCGTTCCGTCGGGACGCACGACATAGACGGTCGGCTTGCCGTCGACACGGATGACGGCCTGAATCGGAATGTAGATGGCTTCGTCGTACTGGGCGACGATGATCTCGACTTTGCAGCTCATTCCCGTTCGCAGGGCCGGATCATCCCCTTCCAGGAAAATATCGGAGTTGTAGACCTTCAGGTCGGGGTTCATCCACATGCTCTGGGGATCGGGCAGCGGTGCGATGCGTCCGACGGTCCCCATGAACTTCTTGCCGGGAAGGGCATCGACGGTAATGATCGCCGGCAGCCCGACGCGGACCTTCTCAAGGCTGGCCTCGTGGATATCCACCTCCGCCTTCGACGAGGCCGCCGTCGGAAGGTAGATCAACTCCTGACGCTCGAAGACCTCGACACCCTCATTCAGCGGTTCGCGGTTGTCGCGCCACCCGCCGCGGCGGGCACTGGTGGCGTAGATGACCATCCCATCGGCGGGAGCGTAGATCTTGGCCTTGCTGAGTTGGTCGTCGATCTTGTCAAGTTTGTCCTTCTGACGGTTGTACTCCTGCTCTCGGGCCAGCAACTCGGCCTTGGCCTGAACCACGTTGGCGCGGGCCTTGGCCCGCGTACGCTCCAACGCCATCTCCGCCTGCCGAACGTCGCTTTCGAGCTGTGCGATCTGCCGCTGATACGTGTACGTCTCAAGAAGTTCCCGATCTCTCTGCGCCACCTGGAGATTGACTTTGGCACGGCTATAGGCCAGCTCGTCCGTCTTCAGTTCGGTGGTGGAGAGGTATTTCTCCTCATGGAGTCTCTTGGACCATTCCGCCTTGTCCTCGGCCCGATTCAGATCCTCCTGCGCCAGTTGGATGTCGCTCTCGGCCTTCGCTAACTGGTTGGGATACTCGCCTTCGATGTACTTCTTCAGGTCCTGCTTGGCGAATTCGAGCGTTAACTCGGCCACTTCCACGTCGCTCTGCGCCTGGTTCTCGACAATCGCCATGTTCTCATTGGCGTTGACATAGGTGGCTTCGGCATTTCTGACCTTGATGTCCTGGTCGATGCGCTGATCCTGCATCGTGCTGGCGTCCAGTTGGACGAGCAGTTCTCCCTTCTTGACCCTTGTGCCCTCCGGGATCAGGTAGATGATCGAGGTGCGGCCTTCGAGTTGATTCGTGATGATGATCTGCTCGCGCGCCTTGATCGTGCCTGATTCCAGTACGCTGATCGTCAACGGCCCCCGCTTGGCCTCGAACGTAGCCATTTGGGTCGTCGATGAGTCCGACGCGCGGACCACCTTCAGCCAGATGATGACCAGGGCGATCGCCGCAACGATCGCCAGAACACCGATCATTCTGAGAGGCCTGCTTCTGCCGTTTGTCGTTCCGTTGGTGCTGTTAGCTGTCATGCGTGGTTTCCTCTGGCGAATATTCCTGCCACAACCCTTTTTCGTTCACTTCGAGCAGACCCAAGTCGCGTTGAAGCTGCAACTCCGCTATCCGGTAGTTTACGACGGCCGCCGTGAGCTGGTTCTGCGCCAGGAGCAAGGCGTCCTGGGCTTCGAGCAGATCGCGGATCTGCGCCCGACCCGCCTCAAGGAACAGCGTGGCGCTGCGAACCCGCTTCTCGGCAACCACCACCTGCTGGGCGTTGATTTTGATGCTCTCCCTTGATTCCAGTAGCGTTCGCAACTGACTGCGAATCGACAGCTTGATCTGATCTTCGAGCTGCTGAACGCTGCGGGTGGCCCTCTCCAGGTCGATCAGGCTGTTGCGATACGCATTGCGTTCGGCAGTCCTGTCCAGGGGCAGGTCCAGCGAAAGCAGGGCCGCATATTGCCCTCCCTTGAAGCTGAGACTGCCATCGTCGTCGGTATCGGCGAAACGCGCCTGGCCCCCGAGAGTCAGGCCTGCCCGCAGGGCGTCGGCTCGGACGACCACCCTTCTCTGGGCGTCGTAGACTTCGCCGTTGGCCACCTGCAGATCGCGTCGATTCTCAAACGCCAGGCGGATCGCGGTAGCCACGTCGATCTCATAGGGTCCGGCGTCGTCATACGTTGCTTGCTGCAACTCGACGGGAGCGTCGGCGGGAGGGGCCTCCTCAGACCCCGCATCCGAAGCGGCTCGTATCTCCTCAACGATCTCATCGGAACGGGAGCGAAGTTGCATGAGATCGTTGGGGTCCAGTTCGATCAAGGCGTCCGGCGGAAGGCCGAGCTGGCTCTTGAAGGAATCGAGGCGACCCGTGAGCTGCTCCTGGGCCGAGATCCAACTGTTGCGAGCGCCCAGTTCGCGCTGAACGGCCTGGTCCACCTCGACCTGGGTGATCCGCCCGGCATCCGCCCGGCGACGGGTCCAGCGGGCCGATGTGATCGCGCTGCGGTAGTTGTCTCGGGCATTGGCCACCGAGTCCATCTGGCGCAGGACGCCGAAGTAATCCTGGGCGATGCTGACCGCAAAGGTCCGCTTGTATCGCTCGAATTCCCAGATCGCATAGATGACGTTCCGCTCGGCCTGCGTCAGCGGCTCGGTCACAATGTGCCGCCCGGCGCCGCGCAGCAGCGGGATCGAGACAGACGTGTCGGAACTGAGCCCCAGGGAAGAGGATCCGCCCTGGGTCAGAACGTTCAGCAGATCGACGGCCACGGCCGAACTGACGCTCAGTCCGTTCATGAAGTTGCGCGTCACTCCAAGCGTCCCGCCGCTGTCGAGCGTCGTGACCGTGTCGTCTCCCGTCGTATCGGTGGATAACCGGCTGTCGGCCTGGGCCCGGAAGATGTTGCGGAAGTCGTTCCGCGTCAGGTCGAGACTCAGGGCGGTACGAAAGACGTCCTCTTTGCGGGACTGATACTCGAAGCTGTTCTTGGCCCCGACCTGAAGGGCATCGATCAGCGAAAGCTTGACGGGTTTGTCGGCGACGACAACAACGTCGGGCCCATCGGACGCCTCTTGCGGCCGATAGTTCTCATCCGGCCAATGTGGAACCGGATCCAGCGCGTCGGTTCCGAACGAGGCCGGGCCCGAATGGGGCAGTTCCTGCTCGGCCATGAGTCGGCGTCGCAGGATGTCGCTCGGACGCTCGATACTGAAGGGCTCCGTGCGGCCGATGGCTTCGGCCTGTTTGTGGGCGACGATTTGCGTGCCGACCTCGTCGGCCTTGCGACGATGTTGCTCGGGCGACTTGCACCCGATCAGGCCGCCGGCCGCAGCCAGCAGCAAAATGCTCCGCAGCGGCCCACCCGCCCATTTACGCCACAGATTACGATGCCAATGCCCCATAGATGCGCCTAAATACTGTAGTTTCCCTTCTTCATGCTCCTGAGTCAACACCAAACCTGCCTTACTCCCCACCGGCCCCGTTTATCCCCGTCCCGTGGACACGTGCTGGCGGGATCATTGGCCGAGATCGCAGACACAGAACAGACGTGGCGAAATCGTCTTTCATTGCATGGAAACAGGCGTTTCCCGTCATTTCCCACGCGTCTCCAGGCACGGAAGTCCATGTCTGAAAAGAAGTTGGTGGTTGCGGCCTCGCTGTGGTTACACATCCAGCCAGGAAAGCCGGTCAGAGCATGGCCATTGCATTCGCCCGGAGACGAGGGTATTGTGTCTGGCCGTTATGGATGACACGGCCTCGGATTGCCGGCAGCAGTCCAGACACCGAGGCCCGCGATCCTCAATTGGTACTGGCAGTGGAGAAAGACGACATGGAGTTCCCGCCCGAAAGGCCCCTCGCCGCAACCGAGGGACGACTCGTTTCCCTGGATGCCCTCAGAGGCTTCGATATGTTCTGGATCATCGGCGGCGGCTGGATCATCAGCGGTCTGGCCAAGGGCCTGCAGAATGAGTGGTTCAACCAGCATGTGGTCCCGCATGCCGAACATGTGCCCTGGGAGGGCTTTGTCGCGTGGGACCTGATTATGCCGCTGTTTCTGTTCGTGGTCGGAGCGGCCATGCCGTTTTCCTTCGCCAAGCGGCTCGAACAGGGCCACCCCAAAGGCCGGCTCTACGTGCACATCCTCTTTCGCGTGGTCGTTCTCTGGATTCTCGGCATGATCGCCCAGGGCCGACTGCTCCAGTACGACTTATCGAAACTGCGCCTGTACAGCAACACGCTCCAGGCCATCGCCGCCGGCTACCTGATCGCTTCGGTCCTCCTGCTGAACCTGCGAATCTGGTGGCAGGCCGTTGTGACCGTCGCCCTGCTGCTGTTGTACTGGGCCCTGCTGATGCTGGTCCCGGTGCCCGGATTCGGCCCCGGTCAACTGACGCAGGAAGGCAACCTGGCGATCTACATCGACAAGCTGATCCTCGGCCCCTACCAGGATGGCACGTCCTACACATGGATCCTCAGCAGCATGACGTTCGGCTGCACGGTCATGATGGGCGCCCTGGCAGGTCAACTGCTGCAGTCCGACTGCGGCAAGATCCGAAAGGTGCTGTTCCTGCTGGCTTCGGGCATCGCCTGCATCTGGATCGGCTGGGCCTGGGGCCTGGTCTTCCCGATCATCAAGCATATCTGGACCAGTTCGATGGTGCTCTTCGCAGGCGGCCTGAGTCTCGTGCTGCTGGGGGGCTTCTACCTCGCTTTCGACGTGCTGCGTCTGCGCTTCCTGGCGTTCCCGTTCGTCGTGATCGGGATGAACGCCATTGCTGTCTACATGATCACCCGGGTGTACGACTTTCGTCCGCTCGGCGATATCGTCGTCTCGGGCCTGTCGCGGTGGACGGGCGACTGGCACGAGTTCGTCCGCGCCGTGGCGGGAGTGCTTGTGATCTGGCTGATCCTGTTCCATCTGTACCGCAAGAGAACCTTCATCAAGATCTAAGGGAGAGTAGTTCATGAAAGCGCTTGTCAAGAGCAAGGCGGAGCCGGGCCTGTGGATGGAAGAGATTCCCGTACCCCGGATCGGCATCAACGACATCCTGATCCAGGTGGTTAAGACCGCGATCTGCGGCACGGACGTGCACATCTACAACTGGGACGCCTGGGCGCAGAAGACCATCCGCGTCCCGATGGCGATCGGACACGAATTCGTCGGGCGGATCGTGGAAATCGGCAGCAACGTCCGCGATTTTGCCGTCGGAGACCTTGTGAGCGCCGAGGGGCACGTGGTCTGTGGGCGCTGCCGCAACTGCCTGGCGGGCCGTCGCCATCTTTGCACGTCTCCCAAGGGAATCGGGGTCAATCGCGACGGTGCGTTCGCCGAGTACATCGCCGTGCCCGTGACCAACGTCTGGTACTGCGACACCTCCATTCCAACGGACGTTCTGAGTTGTTTCGACCCTCTGGGCAATGCCGCACATACGGCCCTGAGTTTCAATCTGGTGGGGGAAGACGTGCTGATCACGGGGGCCGGCCCGATCGGTTGCATGGCCGCCGCCATCGCCAAACAAGTGGGCGCTCGGCATGTCGTCGTCACCGATGTCAATCCCTACCGGCTCGATCTGGCCAGGAGAATGGGCGCAACGCTGGCCCTGGACGTGCGGACCATGCGACTGGCCGATGCGCTGAAGCAACTTGGCATGAAGGAGGGCTTCGACGTCGGCATGGAGATGTCGGGCAGTCCCGAGGCCCTTCGCGAGATGATCGCCAACATGGCCCACGGCGGCAAGATCGCCCTGCTGGGCATCCTGCCCCGCACCGAGATCGAGTGGGATTTCGTCGTGTTCAACGGCCTGACGATCAAGGGCATCTACGGACGCGAGATGTACGAGACGTGGTACAAGGTCACGATGCTGATCCAGGGCGGCCTGGACCTGGGCCCGCTGATCACGCATCGCTTTCACTACACCGACTTTCAAAAAGGCTTTGACGCCATGCGTTCGGGCAACTCCGGCAAGGTCGTTCTGAGTTGGCACGACGAATAGGGGCGAATCATGATTCGCCCTCCTGCAGGAGGACACGACGATGTACGGGAGCATGAAGACACATCTTCTGCGCGAACTAACGGAGATTCGCCAGGCGGGCCTGGAGAAGCCCGAGCGGGTCATCACAAGCCCGCAGAGCAACCGCATCACCACCTCGGCGGGCCACTCCGTGCTCAACATGTGTGCGAACAATTACCTGGGGCTGGCCAACCATCCGGAGGTGATTCAAGCCGCCCGTGAGAGCTACGAGAAATGGGGGTTTGGCCTGGCCTCCGTGCGGTTCATCTGCGGCACGCAACAGATTCACAAGGACCTCGAAGCCGCCGTCACCAAGTTTCTCGGAACAGAGGACACAATCGTCTACGGCTCGTGCTTCGACGCCAACGGCGGCCTGTTCGAGACGCTGCTGGGCCCCGAAGACGCGATCATCAGCGACCAGTTGAACCACGCCAGCATCATCGACGGCGTGCGTCTGTGCAAGGCCCAGCGGCTTCGCTTCGCCAACAGCGACATGGCCGATCTCGAAGAGCAGCTCAAAGCGGCCCAATCCGCGCGATTCCGCCTGATCGCCACCGACGGCGTCTTCTCGATGGACGGCTACGTCGCCAGGCTCGACGCGATCTGTGAACTGGCCGACCGTTACGACGCGATGGTGATGATCGACGACTGCCATGCCACCGGGGTCATCGGCGCCACCGGGCGGGGCACGCCGGAGTATCGGGGTGTCATGGGGCGCGTCGATGTCATCACCGGCACATTCGGCAAGGCGCTCGGCGGCGCCAGCGGCGGCTTCGCCTCCGGACGCAAAGAGATCATCGCCATGCTGCGACAGCGCAGCCGGCCTTATCTGTTCTCGAACACGCTGGCCCCGGCGGTGGCCACCGGATCGCTCAAGACCCTGGAATTGCTCGACCGTTCGACCGAACTGCTCGACCGTCTTGCCGACAACACACGATACTTCCGCGAGCGCATCGCCCGGACGGGGCTGAAGGTGCTGCCTGGCGACCACCCAATCACTCCGATCATCCTCGGAGACGCGACGCTGGCCCAGGAGATGGCTCAGCGTCTGCTGGGCAAGGGGCTCTACGTGATCGGCTTTTCGTTTCCGGTGGTGCCCCAGGGCCAAGCGCGGATTCGCACGCAGGTCTCAGCCGCCCATACGCGGGACGATTTGGACTTTGCCGTCGAGAAGTTCGGCGAGGTCGCAAAGGAATTGGGCATCAGTACATAAGGGCGAATGATCCTTCGCCCCTGCCACATTGACTTCCGCGAGGATAGGACGATGACCAGAGAACTGAACCGCCGTGACTTTCTCGGAGCCGCCGGTACGGCTGCTCTCGCCCTGCCGTTTACAGCGACGTTGCGAGCGCAAGATATCCCGATGGGTATGCCCGCCGAGTGGCTCGATCCACCCGTCGAGTTCGCGCAGGCGCCGTTCTGGTTCTGGAACGACGACCTGTCCGAAAAGGAATTGCTTCGCCAGATAGAGGATTTCCGGGCGCACGGCGTCCACGCCTTCGTGATCCACCCGCGCGCCGGGCTGCCCCGGTCCATCGGCTGGATGAGCGAGCGGATGATCGACTTCATGCGATTCGCCATCGAGCGGGCCGCCGAGCGCGACATGTGGGTCATCCTCTATGACGAGGGGATGTATCCCAGCGGTTCGTCGAGCGGCCAGGTGGTCGCGGAGAACCCGGCCTTCCGCACGCGGGGCCTGGTCTGCGTCGACCTGGATGAGGCCACGCCGGGGACCGAGGTGCAGGGCGTGCGCATCGATGCCGAGGGCAAGCCCGACCTGGCGGCCGACCAGACGCTCGTGGCCGTCACCGGCCGTAAGAGCAACGGCCACCGCCTCGCCATCGTCGACCGCCCGGCGCGCGAGGGCCGCTCGACCATTCGGGGCCTTCACTTCATCCAGGACGACCCGCCCCGCCGCGCCGACCGGCGGGAGGTCCCCGAGAACCAGCCGCCCGGAGCGGACATTCTCAATCCCGAATCGGTGGCGTGCTTCATTCGACTGGTTTACCAGCGATTCTACGACGAGTTCGGCGACCACTTCGGCAAGACCATCCAGGCGATCTTCACCGACGAGCCGTCGCTGCTGGCCCGAGGCGCCGAGCGAGGCATGGTCCCTGGGACCACCGGCATTCTCGATCACATCAATCGCATCCTGGGTTACGACTTCGCCGAGCACCTGCCGACGTTGTGGTATGCCGATGAGCCCGACGCCGAGCGGCGCCGGCGCGACTACAACCGGGCGATTCAGGCGAGGCTGGAAGAGACATTCTACCGGCAGATCTCCGACTGGTGCGGCGCGCATGGCGTCGCCCTGACGGGCCATCCGATGGGCCCGGACGACATCGGCCATCTGCGTCACTTCCACATCCCCGGCCAGGACATCGTCTGGCGCTATATCGAGCCGGGCAAGCCCAGCACGCTCGAAGGCGCCCAGTCCACGCAGGGCAAATGCGCATCCTCGGCGATGATTCACCTCAAGCGTCGCCGAAACCTGAACGAATTCTGCGGCGCCTATGGACACAACTTCACCTTCGAGGAGATGCAGTGGCTGGCGAACTGGCTGCTGATTCGCGGGTGCAACCTGCTCGTTCCGCACGCGTTCTACTATTCCATTCGCGGCCCCCGGATCGACGAGCGTCCGCCCGACGTCGGGCCCAACAGCCCGTGGTGGTCGCAATACGAGCCCTTCGCGCGGGCCACGTCGCGTCTGTGCTGGCTGAATACCGACGGCGTGCACGTCTGCGAGCTGGCCATTCTCGGCCGGAACGACTATCTGCCCTGGCAGGCGGCGAAGGTCTGCTTCCAGCATCAGCGGGATTTCAACTATCTCGAAGCGCGGCACCTGCGGGAGGACGCCCGCGTCGATTCCGACGGCATTCATCTGGCCGGGATGCACTACCGCGCCCTGATCGTAGAGGACGATGTACTCGAAAGAGCCAACCCCGCCATCGACGCCCTCACCCAGGCCGAACGTGTCATCGGCTGGAACGAGACGATGGAGCCAGCCAAGCTTGTCGACGCAATCGACAGGTTGATTCGGCCGGATGTCGAAGTCTCGCCCAAGACGCCGGACCTGCGGGTCCGACATATGCGAAAGTCGGGCATAGACTACTACCTGCTGTTCAACGAAGGCCAAGGCGATCTGAACGTACGGCTGCGGCTTCTGTCGAAGGGAAGACGGACACTGCTCGATCCCACGACCGGGAGTCAGAGGTCCGTAGCAGGCGACGAACCACTTTCGCTGGCCCGTCACGCAATGCGCGTGCTGGCCGTGCAACAGCGCTGACGCAAGAGTGCTATAAACCCACCCGGCGCCGGGCGACGCCGGCCGAGTCGATCGCGGCGTGCCAGTTGCCCGGATCGTTGCCGTATGCGTCGGTTGCCGTGCGCGTCAGTGACAGGCCCGTTCCCGCCGCCCCGGCGGGCCATGGGTCCTGCCCATCGACAAAGGTCTCGTGCTGGGAGCCGTTGCTGTAGCTGACGCGGTCTACTACGATCCATCGACGCTGTCCGTCGTCGTCGAGATCACCCGGTCTGTCGAGCCGGATCGTCTGGCCAACATTGTCGAGCGAGCCGGCGCCCCATTCGAGAATTGCCGGCGAGCCCGCAATGCGATAGATGGCTTCAAAGGTTGCGCGATCCTTGACCAGCATCAGATACTGTCCCGGCGCCAGCGTCACGGGCAACTCGTGTGGCAAGAGAAATTCGATCGCCGTGTCGCCGTTGCCGACAAACCGCCACGGCGCGTTCCGCTCGAAGTCGTACAGAGTTACCTCGGAATCGCTGATATTGAACAGCTCGACGTACTCGACGCCCTGCGAGACGCTCGGATGGTACATGATCTCGCCGATCACGACCGGTCCGACCCTCGGGCCGCTGTTGGCCTCTCCCGGCGTCGGCTCTGCCATCTCGACGAATTCGACCGCTCCGGTACTCGTCTTATGGCGACCGAAGGTTGCGCCCCTGTCGGAGGGTCCGAACGTCTGTCGTTCGCTGTAGCCGGTCAGCCCCCCGGCCCAGCCGGAGTGCAGGCGCACTGTCTCGCCGTGCCGGCTCAGACCGAATGGACTGTGACACCCGGGGTCATCCTCATTGCCGAAATGCTGGTTCTCCGTAAACACAATATATCCATAGGGCGGGATCGCAGTCCCCGGAGCGATCTCGTAACGCGTCAAATCGCTGGCGTTGTCGCTGAGGAACCAGCCGCCGATGTCGACGGGCAGATCGGTCGTATTGTGCAGTTCGATCCAATCGGGCCCGACGCCCTGGGAGTTAGCCAGGACCTCGTTGATGACCACCGTTCCAAGGGCGGGAAGCTCTCCGGCGTCGTCGAAACCGGGCGAGCCGCCCACAGCCGCGCTGGGCCGCCAGGCGACGGGGTGATTCCAGTCGCCCGCACCGGCCCCAAGGGGATCGGCAGCCGTCAGGGAGAAGCCCATGCCGTCGGTGATGGGATACCAGTCATCACGATACGTGAAGCTCTGCACGATCGCGCTCGCGGCATCCTTCAACTCGATCCGCTCCCCCGCGTTGCTCAGGCGGCCCGAGTACTGCCCGATGACCGCCAGGCCGGGCCCATAGACCGCCTCGAACGCCACAATGTCCTCGACCACAAGCATGCAATCACCCGGCGCCAGATCGACGGCGGGAAACACGAACTCGATCCCGTCGGTGAATCGGACCAGGTTCAGGTTGACCGTCTCGTCACCGATGTTGGTCAGTTCAATGAACTCGGCGTTCGGATCGGTCGGATGATACATCAGTTCGCTGATCCGGAGGTTCTCGGCGACCGGACCGACGGCAAACGTCGCCTCGTTCAAGGCGCTCCAGACGCCGTCGAGCCGGGCACGGGCCTTAACATGCGTACTGGCGCTCAGCGCGATCGGCTCAGTGTAGAGGACGGCCTCCTCCGGCGACTCGGCTGCCACCTTGTCCGCCACGTCCAGTTCGGCGACGATCAGGAAATCGGAACTGGTCAACGAGTTGTTCAGCCCGTGAATAGCCAGCAGATTGGCGCCGCTTCGCAAGCGGTCAAGGTGGGAAGAGATATCGATAGATTCGAAGACGATCGCGGCCTCATCGGCATGCGAGGCGTTGGCAACGGAATCCCAGGCCGGCTCACCCTGGAAGTTCCGCCGGGCCACTTCGACCCCATTGAGATAGGCGATGAACCCGTCGTCGTACTGCACCCGGAGCGTCATCGTGCGCAAGGCGGCCCGGTTGCCGGAGAACTGAAAGGGAACGCGGACGTAGCATGAGCCGTTCGTATTGTACATCTGCGCGCCCACGTCGATGCCGATGTACGGTTCATACCCGGTGCTGCGTTCGTATCCGACGCCGCCGGGCAGACCGCTGCCTGATAGCCAGGCCGAATCATCGAAGGTGCGCAGGCCGGTCCAGTCGCCCACCTCCGGGCCGGTTGGCACATGGGCCCGCTTCGGGTCGCTGCGTTTGACCAACGTGGTTACGGCCGGCTCGGCAACGGCCGAAGTCCCCGCCGGGTCGGTTCCATCGAGCGTGTAGTAGACCTGCATGTCCGTACGCGGCGCGATCAGACCGAGCCGGTCGCCGGCGGCCATGTGCCCACCCTGCTGATAGGCCCCGTTGACGGCGAATGTCGGGCCCTCGTACGTATACAGCCCCTCGCGAATACAGGCGTCCAGGAACACCCGCTGTCGATTCGGGGTCCAGCCGGTGATGACGTAGGTGTTCATGTTGGGGATGACGGTGCGTAGCTCGTCCTGCATTTGTAGGAAACGTTGCCGGACGTTCTCTTCCGTCAGGGCGCCGCCGTTGTAGAAGTGTTTGTAGAGGCGGTCGGTGAAGAGCCGACGAAAGCCGTCATTGGCTTTCAGTGCCCGGAACAGCATCCCATTGGCGTTGCTCTGTGCGTTGAGTTCACCGAAACGATCGATGTAGAGTTGGCCGGACTCGAAGGTGCCTTCGGCGTCCCAGACGAAGAACTTCCACTGTCCGGCGTCGGACCGTTCGGCGGCGGCAGCCCAGTTGTTCTGCGGCCAGTCCCAGTCGTTGGGCCATAAGCGGATGATGAGGTAGTCGATGAAAGACGGAATGTCGAGCCGGCGAGCCATCTCTTCGTAGTTGCCGGCAACGCTCAGATTCTGCGTGCGGGCGAAGTCGAGCATTCGGTTCCACGACGTGGTATTGCCGTCACGGATGCCGCTCATGGTCATCACGTCCCACGGCTTATCGCTGTCGAACCACTCCTGACAGACCTCGTCTTTGATGTGCTCGGTGGGATTGAAGTACCCCTTGTACTGGCCGTTGATGAAGAGGTTGGCGAAACGCCCCACGGCTGCCCGGCTGCCCATGTCCTTGTGCAATCGGCGAAGCAGCTCATCCTTCACAAAGGGATTGGTCCGGTCGTTGTGCCCGGCACGCAGGACTATGCTGGGGAACCGTTCGATGTCGGACTCGGGGAACAGCGGGTATTCGAGCCGATTCGATCCATAGCGGCCTCGGAAATAGAGCCTCAGACTGAACTTGCCGTATCCCGACCAGTATCCGGTTTGACGCTGATATCGCGGGCGCGTGTATTCGCTGCCGTGGACACGCAGTCCGCAATCCATCTGGAATCCCGCGTTGTCCTCGGGCAAAATCCACTCACAGGAGACGGGCCGTTCGAGGCTGCGGTTCAAGACATTGTTGTGGCTGTCGGGCCCGCTCGACGTCCAGACCCCGTTGACGTAACTGCCGCCGACGATGGCCATGACTCCGTCGGGTTCGTAGAGCGACTTTCCGGCGTCGCCGACGACTGAGATCACCGGGAGCGATCGCACGGTCGCCGGCGCATTGAAGATGTAAGTATGTGTGTGAACCCGGGTCGGTTTCCACCCCGGCTTGACGGCCATGACCCGCAGGCACATCGTCGTCCGCACCAGCATCGGTCCGGTATACGGCCGGCCCGGCGCAAAACGCCGGCCGACCTCGTCGTCGGGCACAGCGCCGTCGGTGGTGTAGAGGATCTGGACGTCCTCGGTCGGGCATGTGATCGTCAGGATGAACGGCTCGTCGTAGAACCCCCGCTCGTGACTGAAATGCAGCGGGGCCACCTCGCCCAGATACCCCTCATTGTTCGGCGTTCCCGGCGTCGGCTCACCGAAGAAGCGAAGCGTCTCGCCGGCGTCCGGATAGCGTCCGAAGGACACATCCGGACTCTGCGGTCCGAATGCCAGGCTGTCCAGGAGGGTCCGGCCATCGGCGGCAAACAGAAGGACCTGCTCTCCGCCGGCGTCCAGTCTGAAGTTGGCGTGCAGCCACCGCGTCCCGCTGCCGCCGTCGGCCCATACAATGAGGTACCCTTGGGGTGGAATGACGGTCTTGGCTGGCTCGTCGTCGGGGAACCGCCACTGGGTGGGTCGGTCAGGATCGTCGGTCAGATACATCCCGGCCACGTCCACGGGCGTTCGGCCGGCGTTGTAGATCTCGATCCAGTCGCTGAAGTTGCCTTGCAGGTCTGTCACGACCGTGGCATTGGAGGCCATCACCTCGTTGAGGAACAGCGCGATTCGAACCGGCCGGACCTGCTGCGTCAGACCGGCCGAGCCCTCGGCAGCCCCAGTCCAATGAGGCCACGCGCCAAGCAGAACTCCGCAAACGAGGTGCAATACAATCGGTTTCAACATAGCTTGGTCCTTGCGAGGCCCAATACGGCATCACAGGCGTCACTTTGCTCCTGGACGCCTGCCCTCGCGGGAATATCGGACGGCCAAGGCCGTCGTTTGGCCCCCTGAGCGGTTGTCACATCTCCTCACGGGCACTGCGGACACCCCTGCAAGTATACCAGAACCCGGATGAAAAATCGAGCCCGGCATTGATTTGACCCGCTTTGGAGCAAATACAGTTGCCCTTGAGCAACAATTCGATTAGCCTCGGTACCAAACGGGGTCTTCTTCTACACCCCGGGTGAATCGACATGCATTCGGTAACAGCGGCAACGGCAAGGGGTGTGCGCCCGTACGATGACTGAAATGCGAGAAGAACTGCTGCAGGAAATCGCCCCGCTCCTGGAGAGGGACAGGCAGGCCACGCTGGGCGAGTTGTTGTACGACTGGCGCCCCAGCGACATCGCCGAGATCGTCGAACTGGTCGACGACGATCGCCGGCGACTGATCTTCGACGTCCTGGAGCCTCCTGTCGCTGCCGAGGTTCTCGAGAAAGTCAACGAGGCCACGCGGGATCGCCTTTTCGAGATTCTCACCGAGGAGGAAATCCATCGCGTCTTCTCGGAATTGGACTGGGATGACGCCGCTGACCTTCTCGCCGAGATGCCCGAGGACGTCGCGGATAAGGCGATCCGCAGCCTGTCCCTGACAGATCGCCTCCAGGTCCACAAGCTGATGCGGTACTCGGAGGATTCGGCCGGCGGCATCATGGACCCGGTGGTCATCAGCGCGCCCGAGGACGCGACCATTGCCGAAGCGGTCAGCAAGATTCGCATGGCGGAGATCGACGAGGATTTTTACTCCGTCTACGTGGTAGACAACGACGGTCGTTTCATCGGAGAGGTTCGTCTTCGGTTTCTGTTGACGCGCCGGGAGAACACGCGGATCGGCGATCTGGTGGATCGGGATACGATCTACGTCAGAACCGACACGGACCAGGAACAGGTGCGCAACATCTTCCGCAAGAACGACCTGATTGTCGTTCCGGTCCTGGACGAGAACCACAAGCTCGCCGGACGCATCACAGCCGATCGCGTCATCGAGGTGGCTGAGGAAGAAGCCGTCGAAGACATCTACACGATGGCCGGTACGAATCCCGAGGAACTGGACACGTTCTCCGCGTTGCGGGCGGCCCGCATTCGCATGACCTGGTTGCTGCCCTGTCTGCTGGGTACGGGAGTGACCGCCATCGTGATGAACCTCTTTGGGACCCACGATCCGCGGGTGTACCTGGCGGCGGCGGCGTTCGTTCCGATGATCGCGGCGATCAGCGGCAACGCCGGGCTACAGACCTCCGCCATCGTGGTCTCGGGCCTGGCTACGGGCCACCTGGTGGCCCTGAAGCTCAGCACCGTTTTCAGTCGGGAGGTGCGAATCGCCCTGCTGGTGGCCACAGCCTGCGGCCTGGTGGGCGGCGTGATATGCAGCATCTTGATCCATTACCGGCCGACCCAGAATTCGATCGAGCCGATCCGCCTGGTCTTCGCCTTCGGTACCGCCATGTTCTCGGCCATCATGGTCGCGACGACTCTTGGTTTGTTCCTGCCCTTCGTCTTCCGGAAGATCGGCATCGACCCGGCCATCAGTTCCGGGCCGCTGGTAACCACAGCCAACGACTCGATCAGCGTGACGATCTTCATGACTCTCGCCATCGGCCTGGCCAGTTGACCGGCCCGACTTCGAAGAATCGCGTCGGACGGGCGAGCGATCCGGCGATTCACCGGCGTGGCAGAAATTGACGGATGCTGCGGATGCGCAGGTCAAACGTCGGATGGGTGGAGAAATACTCGCCCGGATCGTTCGCAGGGGACGCGTCCTTCATCTCGGCCAGCCGCCCGAGCAGCCGCATAGAGGCCTCGGGATCGTAGCCTGCCGCCGCCGAGAGTCGCACACCCAGCCTGTCGGCCTCCAGTTCGTGGTCGCGCGAATACGCGGTCTCCAGGAACTGCACTCCCACCCGCCGCAGCCAGCCGGCCAGAGGGCCGCTCACAGGCGCGGCACGCGAGGCGACGGACACCGCCGAATGAGTCACGATCCGTTCGATGGCGTGTCCGCTGATGATGTGCCCCATCTCGTGCCCAAGCACGAAGGCCAGCTCGTCGCGGTTTCCCTCGCACAACAGGACAATAGGACGACTGACAAAGACGAACCCCCCGGGCAGCGCAAAGGCGTTCGGGGCTTTGGCGGCAAATGCCTCAAACCGAAACGAGCGGTGCTTGTTCGCAACCCTCTCCGCGAGGCGGGCTCCTACGCCGGTCACCGCCTCGGCGACGTCGGGATCGGCATCGAGCTGGATTTGCTGGCGGGCCTGGCAGGCCAAATCCACCCCGACGTCATGCTCCAGTTGAACGAGTTCGCTGTCCGTGGCGGTCATGGAGCCCCAGAGCCACCTGGCCTTGCGAACTCCGGGAGCGACCTTCCTGCCGAAATGATAGAACAGACTGCCGGCCATATATCACATTGGGACTCTCAAATCCACCGTCATTCGTACGTTGCCTATGGGGTGCCCGGGGCGCACTATAGCATCGCGTCGAACCACAATCAAAGCAAAAGGCCCGTCGACGCCCCGGCGGGCATGGAGCGGGGGCATTATGGCTTCTGCTGCGGCACGCCAGCCGTTCGTTGCCCCTTCCACTGTATGGACATCGTGTCAAAACGGGTGAGGAATTGGGTAAACAGGCGGGGCATCAAGCTTGACAACGGCCGGGATTGTCTTATAATGTAGTATTGTAAGGGTTTGTTTACACAAATCTTACCGTAAGACAGGAGTCGGCGAGTGACCCGTCCGCCCGCTGCGGTTACGGCCGCGTGAGAGTCGGTGTTCTCGTCTATTGGAGCACACAGTACGATGACACCGGATCAACCTCTGGATGCCCACAAGGCCCTCGATCACGAACCTCAGATCAACAAGTACTTCCGAGTCGCTATCAAGACACTCGCCAACGACATCCACCTGAAGGTGGGCCAGCCTCCGAAACTCCGACTGCAAGGCACGTTGAAGAGTACCACGGGGGAGATCCTGACGCCGCAACGCATGGAGGAACTGACGTCCGAGATCATGAGTCCGGCGCAGAGGGAGTTCTTCCAGCAGAACGGAACGCTCGACTTCGCGCATGAGATCGGCAAAGAGCATCGGTTTCGTATCAACGTTTTTCGCCAGCGCGGTTTGGTCAGTCTGGTGGCCCGCCGGGTCAGTGCTCATGTGCCTTCCTTCGAGAGTCTGCACCTGCCACCGGTGCTTGAGAAGATCGCCGAGGCGCACCAAGGCTTGATTCTCGTGGTTGGCGCCACAGGCTCTGGCAAGACCACCACGATTGCCTCGATGCTCGACTACATCACCCGAACGCGGGCCTGCCACATCGTAACGGTGGAAGACCCCATCGAGTACCTTTTCAACGACAACAAGGCCATCGTCTCGCAGCGGGAGATCGGCATCGACGTGCCGAGCTTCGAGGAAGCGTTGACCTATCTGATGCGCCAGGACCCCGACGTCGTCTTCGTCGGGGAGATGCGTGACGCCCGGACAGTAACGGCCGGGATGCGGGCGGCCGAGACCGGGCACCTGGTCATGGGAACGATGCACTCGACGAATGCCTCCCAGGCGGTCCACCGCCTGCTGGATCTGTTTCCCCAGGAGGAACGGGAGCTCGTCCGACAGTCCCTGGCGCTGGCCCTCAAGGCCATTGTCAGCCAGGCCCTGCTGCCGTGCATTCGGGAAGAGATCAGCCGGGTGCCGGCCATGGAGGTGATGTTGGCCAACCCGTCCGTACGGAAGCTCATCGCGGAAGGGCGGGAGGCCGACCTGCCCAGCGTCATCCGAGGGGCCCAGCGAGAAGGCATGGTCGACCTGACCGACAGCCTCTGCCGTCTCATCCAGGACGGATGGGTCGATCCGAAGGACGCCTACCCGGTGGCGCCCAATACGGAGGAGTTGAAGATGGCCCTGAAGGGGATTCGAACGACGGCCGGAGGAATCCTGTAGGTTTGGGCGGCCCGCTCGCGTTCGCCGCCGGTCACACGATCGTAACCTTATGGTAATGGAGCATTCAATGCCGGACATGCTGCTGATGGCTATCGAGTACGGCGGGTACGTCTCGATCGTCAAACTCGTCGTCTTTGTGTTGCTGTATCTCCTCTGGCTCCTCCTGGTCCGCTGGTCCGCCGCTGACGCCAAGGGTGTTGACACGAACATCGGCTTCTGGATCGGCCTGATTCTCGGGGCCGGGGCTCTGGGCATTCTGCTCTGGTGGCTGATCCCGGTCTTCATCGTCGGTCTGCTCATCTTCCTCGCCGCCATCGGAGCCACCGGCCTGGCCTACGTCCGGCACCGAAACACGCGCGTCCTCGACTTCGACCGCGTGCTCACGTTCGAGCACATCAAGAGTCTCGTCGCCGGCTCGGAGAAGCTCGAAGCGATGGAGAACTTCATGTTCATCACGGCCAACAACAACGAAGTGCCGCGCCCCGAGCCTCGCACGCCGATGTTTTTCGGCTATCGCACGGCGTACGATCTGCTCACGGATGCCCTGTGGCGCCGTGCCAGCACGATCACGTTCGCGCCCAAGGGAGACAACTATGAGGTGACGTATTACATCGACGGCGCGGCGACCAGGCAACCGGCCGTTCCTCGCGAGCAGATGGAACACTTCATCCACTTCGCCAAGGAACTGGCGGCGCTCGACGCCAACGAGAAGCGCAAGCCTCAGAAAGGCAAGTTCCGCACGCGACACAAGAAGGAGAATGCCGACTGGGAGGTCGTGACCGCCGGATCGACCGCCGGGGAACAGGTCCGACTCAAGCACGTCTCCAAAGAGCACGATCTGCGAATCAACCAGTTGGGACTGGCCCCCGACCAGCAGGAGCACTTCGAAGGCCTGACGCAAACCCACCAGGGCGTGTTCCTGATCTCGGGGCCTCCCAAGAGCGGCATCACGACCACACTCTATGCGTTGCTGAGGAGCCACGACGCGTTCCTGAACAACATCAACACCATCGAGAAGCAGCCCGCCACCGAACTGCTGAACATCACACAGAACGTGTTCGCGCTGACCGACACGGGAACGACCACGTACGCCAAGAAGCTCCAGTCGATCGTCCGCATGGGACCCGACATCGTGGGCATCGGGGAGTGCGAAGACCCCGAAACCGCCCAAGTCACGAGCCTCGCGGCCAAGGATGGCAAGCGGATGTACGTCGCCATGAACGCCGACAATGTCCTTCAGACCCTCGGCAAGTGGATCAAGATGGTCGGCGACAAGAAACTGATCGCCGAGACGCTGATCGGCATCTGCAACCAGCGCATGATGCGCACGCTCTGCGAGGAGTGCAAACAGGGATATTCGCCGAACAAGGAGTTGCTCAAGAAGTTCAATCTGCCGGCAGAGAAGGCCAAGGTCCTGTACCGGCCCGGCAAGGAGGTCTACGACAAGCGGGGCAAGCCGTCCGTGTGCGAGCATTGCCAGGGAACCGGCTACGTCGGGCGGACGGGCGTCTTCGAGATGATCGTGCTGACCGACGAACTGCGCGCCGCCGTGCGTCAGGTCAAGCAGTTGCCCGAACTCGGGATGCAGTTCCGCCGGGCCAAGATGTTGTATCTTCAGGAACAGGCGTTGCGAAAGGTGATGGCGGGGAAGACCTCGATCAACGAAATGCTCCGTGTCCTCGCCAGTGCGAAGCAGCAGAGCAATTCGGCATCGCAATAGCAATGAATCGGCGGCGGCCCCTGGAAACCGCCCCCTCAGAGAATCGGAGAACGTGGAATGGCCAGTCTGGTAATGCTTGTAATCATCTTGGTCTGTGCGGCCTTGTTGTATCTCAAGGGGACCTTCGTGCAGGGAATCACCATGGTCTTCAATGCGATCATCGCCGGTTTCGTGGCGCTGGCCTACTTCGAAACCCTGGCCGCGATGCTCGTTGGCTATGCCGCGAGCGTCGCCCTCTGGTCGCAGACGATCTGCTTTCTGCTGCTGTTCGTCCTGACTCTGGCGGTCCTGCAAACGCTCGCCCTCCAGATCGGCAAGGAAAAGGTCGATATGGGGCTCTGGCCCGAGCGGGTCGGGAGAGCCGTCTGTGGAGTGATTCTCGGATACGTCATTACCGGACAGCTCCTTGTGGCCCTGGCCGTCGCCCCGCTGCCGAGCCAGTACCCCTACCCGAGGTTCGCCGACCGCAATCCGGACCCGTCCAGGCCAAGCGCGCCGCTGTTCAGCCCCGACGGGTTCGTGACCGGGCTTTTCGGCACGATCAGCGAGGGCAGCTTCGCCGCGATAAGCAGCCCGAAGAGCTTCGCCGTGCTCCACGCGGACTTTCTGGATCAGATCCACATGAACCGCATCAAGGGTTCGCAGGACGTTTCGATCCGGACGAACACTCCGGCCATCAGCGTGCCTTCCAGAGGAGGGGTCTGGGAGGCCCCCAGTTCGCTGCGCGACGCCGAGGGCAAGCCTGTGCCGGCCCGTCCCGGAGAGAACCTTATGCTCGTTCGGATTGAGATCAAGAAGAGCGCGCTGAACGACGCCGGCAAGTTCACCCTGTCGCAAGTGCGTCTGGTCTGTACCCCCAAGGGCGGCAGTGAACAGCCGCTGGCCGGACGGGGCCTGGGCGTCCATCCCATCGGCTTTATCGGTCGTGGCGGTCGCCTGGAAGAAAAGACATTGACCGAGATCATCACCATCCAGAGCACCGACGTGCCAGACAACGTCAAAGAGATCGACTTGGCATTTTACGTTCCCTCCAACACGGTGCCGGTGTTGATCCAGTTCAAACAGAACAACGTCGCGAGGGTTTCCGCCATTGTCTCAGGCGAAGAAGCGCCTGAGGCGCTGCCGTTTGAAGGTGCGACGCCGGCGGCCAAACCTGATGAACGGACCCCGGGTGCGGACGCAGCAGCGGACGACGAGGAGATGTGAGGTCGCCTCTGCGCGATCGCGCAGTTGCCTGTAGCTGCAGCAGCGGGACATCACAAGAGAGAGGATGGGGCTGCACGGTACCATGTGACGGCATCCCAAACGGGATACGAAGGAAGAGCACGACAAACTCTGTGGGCATGATTCTGCGGCAGGTCGTGACGGCGCACTGCCGACAGGAGCGAAACAAGGAACCGAACGTCAGTGGCAGACCGCCAGTTCCTCGACCTCCAGTTCCATCAGGTGTTCGAGATAGGCGGCCAGGTCCTTCTCGGAGAACTCGGCAAGGAACTCGGTCTTGGCGGTCGCGTTGATCTCACGGATGCGGTCAATCAGTTCCTTCTTGTCCATCCCCAAGTATCCTAAATGGTGAACAGGGCTCTCGTTCGAGACTTGTGGCATATCGGCAGAACCGACCCGATTTCTTTAACGCCGGTTCCACTCGAATCCTCAATGCCCCATAACCGGATGCACGATATGCATTCGCGCCGGCGGTTGAGACCACAAAATATTGAAAGCGCAGTGGCAACCGTATGTCGAGAGCAACCACTGTCCAATAAAAGGCCCTCTGACGTGAGGACGCAGGAGGCCAAAATTTCCACCCGTCCCTCGTTTTTCGCCGGCGGCCTCTGCTGTCGATCGGTGTGATAGGATGTTCGCACGAAGCCTGGACCTCAAACGGCCGATCGAGTATACTACAGAAGCGATCCGGACAATGACTGCCGGACAGGATGACACAGGATGGCTGCAATGAGAAGGCTCAAACGGGCGCGTGAGAGACACATTTGGGCCGCTCGCCGTCTGGCGCGCCGCATCGTGACGACGAGCGCAATTGCGGGCGCGCTCCATCTTACTGCCTATACCGGCCCGGCCCGCTCGGCCGAGACGGGCGTTTCCGACCCACACCGGATTGCCGTGGCCGAAGACACCGACAGGGACTTGCTGACCGACCGCGAGGAGCTAACGCTCGGTTATCTCCCGTTCCGAGCCGATCAGAACGGAAACGAAGTGGCCGACGGCGCCGAACTGGCGACGCGTTGCGCCAGGGCGCTCGCGCAGTTGCCGTCTCTGACGCAGGTCACCGACAGCGGACAGACCTTCAAACAGGAGATGTTGGTTTTCGGACTACAGACCTGTGACGTGTGCGGAGAAGCGGTCAACATGGGCGTTATCCGCGTGGTCAATCACGCGCTGGGCCTGACCGTCGATATCCCCGTGATTGCGTCGCACTACATGGAGCATGGCTCGTTCAGCTACGGCGGCCAGATCAACCGTGGACGCGTTGAAGTGGCCCGGCTCGCTCGAGCGTTGAATGTCCGATTCCCCTGCGAGCCGAACGAACATCATCTGCCGCTTGCCCACGTGATCGAAGAGCTTGGGCGGATCGCACCCGATGCCAACGACCTGGACGGCGACCTGCTGGCCGACAGCGAAGAGTTGGCCGCCGGCCTGAATCTGTATGACGCCGATCAGGACCACAATCTCGTGCCCGACGGCATCCAATTGGCCCATCGGTACGCCGAGATCATCGACCGCCTGCCCACGGTCGAACCAGACGAGCCGCAGGCCGCGGGCGTGTACAAGGTCAGCTACATGATGAGGGGACTGGAATGGTGTGAGATCTGCGGCCAGTCTGTCAATATGGGATATTGGCAGATCGTCAATGCCGCGACCGGCGGGTCGATCGAGATCCCTGAGATTGCGCGCCACTTCATGGAACACGGTTCGTTCAGTTCGCTGGGGACCCTGCATGGCGGCAGCCGCATCGATGTCGCCGCCCTGCTGGAGACGATCGGATGGCCCATCGAATGCGGAGATCTCGGCACTGCATACCCGCCCGGCGACCTGAATCAGGACTGCACAGTGGATGCAGAAGACTTCGTCGAGCTGGTGAACTGGTGGCTGGGCGCAACCGAACCGGACAGCCGATGACCGACCAGGACAAGCCCATGGATGTGCAACCGCATTGGGATGGCAAGATCGAAGCGAAGATTCGAGCCCTGAAGGCCGTCGATTTCGAGCTGGCGTATCTGGCCTTGCTGACCTACGAAGGAATCAAACCTCTCAGTCGTTGGGAGAAGCCGACTGACGACCGGACATTGGTCGCGTTACGCGGGATGGGCCTGCACACCGAACGCGTTCGACGAAAAGTGCGTTCCGGCAAAGCGTTCGATGAGACGATCTTCAGCCGAACCTGCATGCCTCTGGAGATCTACGCCGAACACTTCCGGGATCGGCCCGTGGACAAATCCGCTGAGACGGTCAGGGTCGAGGGGTTCCTTTTCGGCTATCCCCCCTGCTGCGTCTCGCAGTACGTCCGGCAACCCTATGCCCCCCACGAGTTCCCTATGCAGCAGCAGGAGGTCCTGTTCCACTGGAGCTGCAGAGGGTGCGTCATCACACCTTCGCTGATCCGGCACTACGAACGGATCCACCGCATCGTCCACGCCTTCTGATCGCGCATCTGGGGCGGATCGCCCGTCGCCGCCTTTTTTTCCGCCGCAAAACGCGACGAAGTCGGCAAATTGACCAGAAACCTCTTGAGAAGCCCCCCAGTCTTCTTATAACATATTTGGTTTTGGAGGTAGGTAGACGCAAGCGGTCAAGGACCTTTTTGGAGGTTAGAAAGTGACAGCAACGGGCGACATTCGAAACGTGGTCCTCTTGGGACACGGCGGCAGCGGCAAGACGTCGCTGACCGAGGCAATGCTCCACAAGACCGGCGCCACCAGCCGGTTGGGAAGCGTCGATGACAAGACCAGCACGTGCGATTACTACGACGAGGAGAAGGAGCACCATCACTCGATTCTATCGGCCGTGGTTCACGTCGAGCATGCCGGAAAACTCATCAACATCATCGACACGCCCGGTTATCCGGACTTCACCGGTCCGGCCATCACGTCTATCCCGGCTGCCGAAACCGCCATCCTTGTCATCAGCGCCACCGCCGGTATCGAAACCAACACGCGAAAAATGTTCCAGTTGGCCCGTGAGGCGAACAAGCCGGTCGTTATCGTTATCAACAAGATGGCCGCCGACAACGTCGAAATGGGTGAGCTGATCGGCACGATCCAGGAGACGTTCGGCTCCCAGTGCCGTTGTGCCAACCTTCCCGGCGCCGACAAGAACTCCGTCATCGACTGCCTCGCCAACAGCAGTGGCGACTCCCCCGTGGCGGACGTCGCCCAGGCCCACACCGATCTGATCGAGAGCGTCATCGAAGCCGACGACGCCCTGATGGAGCGTTATCTCGGCGGCGAGGAGATCTCGGCCGACCAGGTCGCCTCGGTGTTCGTCACGGCCCTCAACACCGGAACGGTGATACCGATCCTCTTCACCGAGGCCCGCAACGAAGTTGGCGTCATGGAACTGCTCGACGTGATCACTCGGTGCACGCCGTCTCCGAGCGAAGCGGCCCCCGCCAGACTCGTCAACGGTGAGGCCACGATCGAGGTGAAGGCCGACAGCAACGGGCCGTTGGCCGGCCTGGTGTTTCGCGTGGGCTTCGACCCGAAGTCCAACATGAAGTACTCGACGATCCGAATCTTCAGTGGCACGCTGAAATCGGACACGAACCTGATGTACAACGACGAGAAGAAGGGCCTGCGTCCGGGCCACATCCTCAAGAGCCAGGGGGCCGAATACACCGAGATTCCGGCCGGTGTGGCCGGCGATCTGGTGACTCTGGCCAAAGTCGAGGAACTGCGAGTCGGTGACGTGGTGCACGACGGCCGCATCTCCGGGAAATTCGTTATGCCGGCCGTTCCGGAGCCGATGTTCTCGCTGGCATTGGAGCCCGCGTCGCGGGGCGACGAGCAGAAGATCGGTGGAGCGCTCGAGCGGCTCTCCGAGGAAGATCTCTGCTTCAAGACCACGCGCGACCCGCAGACCAAGGAACTGGTGGCGCACGGCCTGGGCGAGCTGCACCTCCGCATCGTCCTTGAGAAAATGGAGAAGCGGTTCAAACTGGCCGTCAACACCAAGGAACCGAAGATCCCCTATCGCGAGACCATCACGGGCAAGGCCGAGGGCCACTACCGGCACAAGAAGCAGACCGGCGGCGCCGGGCAGTTCGGCGAGGTCTACCTTCGGGTCGAACCGGCCGAGCGCAACAGCGATCCGCCCATGCAGTTCAGTTGGGACATCTTCGGCGGATCGGTCCCCGGCCAGTACGAGCCGGCGATCATCAAAGGCATCAATGACGTCATGCAGAGCGGCGTAGTGGCCGGATTCCCGTTGCAGGATGTCAAGGTCTCGGTCTACGACGGCAAGTATCACCCCGTCGACTCCAAGGAAGTGGCCTTCCGCGCCGCGGGCAAGGGCGCCTTCATCGATGCAGTGAGTAAGGCCAAGCCTGCCCTGCTCGAGCCCATCGTCAACATGGAGGTCACCATCCCGGCCGAGAACGTGGGCGATATCACCGGCGATCTCTCCTCCAAGCGAGGACGCGTCGTCGGCCAGGAGATGCTGCCGGGCAACTTCATCGTCATCAAGGCCCAGGTGCCGCTGTCGGAAGTGACGCAGTACACCAGCCAGCTCAAGAGCGTCACCGGCGGCCGCGGCAGCTACGCGATGACGCTGAGCCACTATGAGCCGGTCCCGCCGAACGTACAGCAGCAGATCGTCGCTGCCCACAAGAAGGCGCAGGAGACCGAGTAACCCCCGATCGGGTGCACACGAAAATCGGCTTTTTGACGGGCTCCGAGGTCTTGCGCTTCGGGGCCCGTTTCTTCAGATCGCCCCTTGACTACGGCGCGGCTCACATGTCATCAGGATTGATGACTGTGAAATCGCAACAGCCGCTGGACGAATCGGCCATTCGTCGTATCCTGTATCAGGTATACGGCGTCTTGACAGCGCGCCCCTGCACGGATGGAGGCATGCTCGCGTCAACAGGATACCCTGCAACGGAGTCTGTTCTGCAGGCCAAGCCGCCATTCGGACGAACGCAAGCCGTCGGGACCCGTATGCTCAGAGGAGTGTGGTGAAAAGCGTTCTCGTTTCGAATTCATATCCAAATGGAGTGAAAGGAGAAAGCTATGGACAGCCACACTTTGCCCCGTGCGCCGCAAATCGGTATCCCCCTGTCCCGTCCGGGCGGAGCGATCCTTGCCCTGTGTTTCGCGATCGTGCTGGCGGCAACGACGGAGGCGCCGGCCGAATCCCAGATCGTCGAACTCGAGCCGGGTGCGTACACGTATCAACACGCCCAACTGATGGCTGACGCGCACGCCCGTTCGTTCGGCGAGCGCAGGCCGCCGGCCGTTCGACGAACCCCCGTCCGCGAGGAGGAACTGACAGACCTGTGCCAACACCTGGATTCGCTCCAGGAGCAGATCCGACAAACCGAACAGAGGCTGCACGAACTGAGCCAGGCGACGCGACCGGCGCCGCAAGCAAGGCGGGAACCCGTCTATGGGGGCGATGGCGAGATCGCAGAACTGAACCACCGGCGCAACTGGCTTGCCGAGCAGGCGAATCAACAAGTAGTGGAGTTGAGAGAACTCCGCGAACACCTCGCCAACCGTGAGCGCCAGATCGCCTCGGAATTGCTCGCCATCCACGAGCAGATGCAGGACGTCGAGAGGCAACTCGTCGATCTGGACTGCCGGCGCCAGGAACACATGGAGCGCCTCGCGGCGGCACGGGAGCAACTGCGACAGATCGAAGCCCGGCTCCGCAATCTCATGGCCGAGGTAATGGGAATGCAGAGGCACGTCGCCGAACGGATGGAGGAGAACGAGAGGCAGAGAGAGGCCATCCGCCATGCCATCGAGCGGACGCGACAGGAGGCCGAGCAGGTCCGCCGCCAACTCGAAGAGGTCCGCCAAGTGCCCGAACGCCTCCCCGAACCGACGCCGCGCCGTTGGCCGATGTATGTCCCGCCCGCGCCCTGTCCGGCACCGATCCCGGTCGCACCGTGCCCGACACAGGTGGTTTCCGTGCCGAGCCCGGACCCGGCCCTGCAGACCGAACTGCGACTTCTGCGCGAAGAGGTGACCCAATTGCGTCAACGACTTCAGGAAGTGCCCAAACGCTCCGAGCTGATGTGCGTGCAGAACCCCTACGCTGTCGGCAGTGCCCGTGGGTACTACTGGCCCTGCCGATAAGATCTCGCCATCGTGACCGCCAAGGCCCCCGCCGCTGAAACCGCCACGGGGGCCTTTTGTTTTCCTGCCTTCCATGGTCGGCCGGTCGCCGAGAAAAAAATCCCACCGTCTACGAATTTTTTCGTTGATTTACTACGAATTCGTTCGTATCTTTGCCGATAGAGACTGGTAGACGCAAAGACGCAGGATACAGGAGACGCTCATGGCCAGACGTAAGAGCCCCGGACCGACGGACCGAGAGATGGCGATCCTCAGCGTGCTGTGGCAGAGAGGGCCCAGCACGGTTCGTGAGGTCCACGAGGCGATAAAGACGGACAGCGACACGGGTTACACCACGACGCTCAAGTTGATGCAGATCATGGCCGACAAGGGCCTGCTGTCGCGCAGGGACGCAGGACGACAGCACATCTACCGCCCTGCCGTCTCGCAGGAGAAGACGCAGAGTCAGGTCGTCGGCGAGGTACTGGAAAAGGTTTTCGCCGGCTCGGCAGAGAAACTGGTCATGCGGGCCCTGTCGGCGCGGAAGGTCTCGGCCGAGGAACTCAAACGCATTCGCGAGATGCTCGATGAAATGGAGGGAACATAGTCATGGCAACACTGGAAACCCTGCTATCGACGCAGATGATCGAGCGGCTGGGCTGGACGCTGGTCCACTTCGTCTGGCAGGCGGCCGCGGTTGCGCTGCTGCTGGCGGTCGTGCTGCGATGTCTTCGCCGGAGCAGCTCGAATGTGCGGTACGTCGTCGCGTGTCTGGCGATGCTGCTGATCGTCGCGCTGCCGCTGGTGACGATGTCGCTTGTCGAGGTATCGAGGCCCGTCGCGGAGGCGGGCCCGACCCTCAATCCCCCGCTTGTGATGAGGACGACGCCCGTCGAGGTGGTGGAATTGCCTCTTGAGCCGTTCGACGCGCCGGTTGCGGAGATGCCGGAGCGGGTCGCTCACACACCCTGGACGCAGCGGATCGCCACCATGCTCGAGCCTGCCCTGCCTTGGCTGGTCTCCGGCTGGCTGCTGGGCGTCTTCGGGCTTTCCGCCTGGCACCTGGGCGGCTGGGCCCAGTTGCAGCGGATGAAACGCCGCATGGTCCGCGAGGTCACTGCCCCACTGCATGCAGCGCTCGCCGACTTGGCGAATCGCCTTGGCGTCCGCCGGACGGTCGGACTGCTCGAATCGGGGCTCGTCGAAGTCCCCACCGTCGTCGGCTGGCTCAAGCCGGTGATTCTGCTGCCTGCCAGCGCACTTTCAGGCCTCAGCACCAAACAGCTCGAAGCCATCCTCGCCCACGAACTGGCCCACGTCCGCCGCTGCGATTACCTCGTCAACCTCGTCCAAACCGTCGTCGAGATCTTCGGATTCTACCATCCTGCGGCCTGGTGGATCTCGCACCGGATTCGGGATGAACGGGAGAACTGCTGCGACGATCTGGCTGTGCAGGTCTGCGGCGATTCGCGACGCTACGCCCGCGCGCTGACCTGCCTGGAAGAGCTGCGCCACCATAGCACTGAACTGGCGCTCGCCGCCAGCGGAGGCAGCCTCGTCGGGCGGATCGCCCGGCTGCTCGGCCGCCCTGCTGTGGATAACCGCCGCTTCGCCTGGCTCCCCGGCCTGATCGCCCTGCTCGTCGTCGCCGCCATCCTCATCCCCACCGCCCTGCTCATCGCGGCGCCGACTGTACCACAGCCTTTGAACACAGAGGCCGATTCAGCAGAAGCTGCGGGAGACGATAATGTCACACCGACACGACTCGTACATCGGAATGTCGAAGGACGGGTTGACCGCGAGTTCGGGTTTGAGCAGTTGATCCGCGAGGAAGGAGGTCGGTGGATTGTTGCCATACCCTATTCGACGCAGTCGCTCGGAAAGATGCGCTGCCACATGCGTGCCGACCGGGGCGAACTATGTTTTGATGGAGCGCTGAACCAGCCCACGCCGGACGGTGGCACATTCCGTGGCAATGTGGTCATTGAGATCGCTTCGAGCGAACCCAACAGCGTCGATACGTGCACGCTCTATCTGAACGAGGTGACCTTCTCCGCACAGAACAAGCGATTCACCGGTTCCGGACCCGTTCGCCTGGTTGCCGACGCCACCGAACTGGTCGGCCGAGGACTGGAGTTGTCTTTTGACGAACCACCAGACCTGTCCGATCCGAGCCGACTCACGGTCATTGCCGGAGTCGGCGTGCAAATCGCCCCCTCGGGCTCTCTGATCGTCTCGCTCGTGGAGCCCAAGATAGAGGTCTCGGAGAAATCTGCATCCAGGCAACCCGCGTCGGTCCGCGCGCGGACCGAAACGGCTGACAGTCGCGCACCCTCACCGGATGAGAAGCCCAGGGTCATGCTGGATATTGAGCCGAGTGCTGACGCAGCAGACCGCCAAGTACTGCTGAGCTTCACCATGGCGGAAATCGTAACGGAAGAAGCACTGGATCGTGCCACGGCCCGACAGCTTCGTGCCCTTCTCACCGACGCATCGCCCGACGCCAAATTCAATCTACCAAGCGTGGAAGAGCTCCAGAAGCCCGTACAGTATATCGTCAGCAAATACGCGAACATCTGCAACCAAATAGATGACGCCGCCAGAGCCTTCACCGATCTGCTGGTGTCACGGGGTTATGCGACCGTATGTGACAGCCCTGAAATGCTGATCCGCCTCGGCGAAAGCGGTCACCTCAGGGTCATGGGACCTCCGGCGCCTCCCAGCCAGACGGACAATTCTGCTCTGAGTCTGGATGTGACACCGACCGCCCCGCATGACGCCTACGGCATCCAGCTTACTCTGGCACTGCGTGCAAGAAACCTGGTGTCCCTCGACTCGGAGGGCAGGTTCTCCGCGAGGGCAGCCTACGCCAGCTTCGATCTCGCGCTATCTGCCCGGAATAAGCAGTGCGTCATGCTTACTCTGACCACGGCCGTCGCCCTTGATGCGAAGACCACAACGACTCTGTTGTTGGTCAAGCCGACCCTCATCGAGCCCCCCGCTGCCTCTGCGCTCGCGCCGTCCGCCTCCGAGCGGGCAACCGCCGACGCGGCTCGCGAATTCGTCCGGACCGATCCGATGGTCCGCGAGTTGGCGAAGAGAATCGCGGAGATAGAAATCGAATTGCTGGAAGCGCAGCAGACGTTCCTGCCGGAGCATCCCGAAATCGTCCAGAAGAAACAACTGCTCGAAGCACTCCGCCGCCGGCTGGACGAGCGACGCCGCGAACTGCAGCAGGAACTCGACGATGACCTCGCCACACGTCTGCCTTCCGTCCGCGTGTCAACCAAAACGCCAGATGACCGTGCGTCCTCACGGGATGACAAGCCCAAGGTCATGCTGGATATCGAGCTGGTCAAGTTCCTGACGGACCGGCCACTGAGTCCTGAGGCAGCGACACAGTTGTCGGGCCTGTGGGACCAGATGTACGCAAGGCGAGAAACCGGACGAGAGCAGCGAGGTTCACTTCCGCGTGTGGACGAGTTGCAGATTTCGCCTCAGGCTCTGCTCGAACGCTGCACCGCGAATGCGCAAGGAGACTCGGAGGCACTGAAGATCCTGGTCGATCTGCTGGCATCGCGCGAATACTTGAAAGTCGTCATGAAGCCAAGGGTGGAGGTCTTTGACGGCCAGCAGGCACAGGTCATGAGCAAACAACACGTGCCGAATCCGACCGTCCAACCCGGGGCGCCAGAGACGGTCGAATGCCGCGATCTTGTGACGGTCACGCCTCGCATCGATAGCGCCGGTCATATCACCTTGGACCTTGCGGCGGAGATCTGCGACGTCATACTGAACGACAGCAAGACGCCACGCATCAGCAAGCACAGCATCGACACCAAGGCCGTCGTGGACAAGAACAAAACGTTCGTCTGTCGCCTGGAGTCCACTGCCGAAGGAGAGACGCAAGACAACGGGGTCCTCTACCTCCTGGCCCACCCGCGCGTTATCCGATCCGCGCCATCCGCCGCCGTTGCGATCCCGACTGCGGAATCCGAGCCCTCAGGGCTGGCTACGGTGACCGCAACGTTCGAGGGCACGGACTTGCTTCAGGCCCTCGAAACGGTGGCCGAAATGGCGGGGGCCAATATCATGTGCGATGCGAATCTCTCCGGCGAAGTCTATGCCACACTTGACGATGTGCCTATTGAGACGGCCCTCCCCGTAATGCTCGCTGGCAGCCCGTACGTCGCGACGAGGACACCGGACGGGTATGCCGTCACGAGGCGGAATGCGCAGCCTCCCACAGCACCAAGCCGGGAAGTAGACGCCGTCGCAATCGAGACGCGGTTCGTGCTGGTCGATCCCGAGTTCCTGGACGCACTGCGGCGTGGGTTGCCGATCAAAGGCGTTACCGCACCGGCCGACGCCAACGCGCTGCACGCGCTGGGCGACGACCTCGTCGCCGGTCGCACGCCACTTCTGGAACCCGACCATGTCCAACTGCTCCTGCAAGCGGTCCGGCAGTATACGGCCAGCAAGATGTTGGCCACACCAAAGGTGACCGTGCTGGACGCCGAATCCGCGAACATCCGTATTGGGGAACCGATGAACTACGTCAGCGGGTACCGCGAGCCCAACGACGCGTCACAAGAGCCGATCCCGCAGCACGCCTCGAAGGAGATCGGCATGCGACTCGACGCGACGCCGCACCTCATCGACAACCAGAACAACATCCGTCTTCAGTTCGAGATGGAGATCAACTCGCTGCTCGGGATGCAGAAGGCCCTGTACAGGGGCAAGTACGAGTACGACGTTCCCACGTTCACGGCCGTCACCGTTGACACCGAGATCGTCATACCCGATGGACACACCGCCCTGATCCACGTAGGACCCATACGCCCGTTTGGCGACATCCTCAGTAACGAAAGCGACCCGCCCGCGCCGATGCTAATGCTCATCAAGTCCACCCGAACACCGGTCCGGCCCCCCGACCCCACAGCCCCCATGCCCAACAACCCCCACCCCGGCGACCCCGGCATGGGTGCCCTGCCGTCCGGCGCGAGTCTACGGTAGGGGCGAGGCATGCTTCGCCCTTACGCGAGCATGGTTTCCGTCAGTTCCTTGCGGTGGCGGCGGAGCCACTTGGTCTTGCGGACGATCATGCGGAGGAAGCCGAGGCCGGAGTGGTCGCCGAAGAAGCCGGTGGCGGCTACGGGCAGGACCGCCTCGGCGATCATCGCTTCGATCATCAGGTCCACCAGGGCGTGGAGCTTGCGCTTGCCAAGCGGGACAACCTCGCGATAGCCCGCGAGAAACTGCATCAGACGCTCCCGGTCGAAGGCATCGGGCCACTCGGTCGGATCGGGCGAATCGCCAATGATGGAGAACTGGAGCATGCCGTTGGCCAGGTCGGTCACGGGCGGTGCGATGCGGATCGAATCGAAATCCACGACGCCGACCACCTTGCGGTCGGAGAACAGCAGGTTGCCCGGATGCCAGTCGCCGTGGATGACCTGTGTCTTCCAGGACGGATAGCCGAGTCGATTGACGCGACTGCTGGAGCGGTCGTACCGGACGATCAGCGATTCGGTCACGGCGGCGGCCCGTTCGAGCGAGCCGGTACGCTTATCGGTGCGGATCATGCCGAGATGCTGACGCACGGTGGCCGAGTCGTGAAAGCTGCCCTGGAACGGCTCATAGTCATGGGCGAAATCGCGCAGACACACGTGCAGATGGGCCAGTTGCCGGCCCGCATCGGCGATCGCTTCGGGCGAGGCGTCGCAGCGCGAGCCGGTGACGAACGTGAACAGCTCGTAGATGTGGTTGTCGATGCTCAGGACGGTCCTGCGGTCGTCGCTCGTGGGCACCAGGGTGGTGACAGGAAAGGCCCGGGCCGACAGGTGCCTCTGCACCGCATGGGCGAAGGCGACGCGTCCGGCGTCGTCGCGACCCTTCGGACGTCGTTTGAGCAGGAACGTCCCCTTGTCGGCGTGGACGATCACTTTGGGGGCCCGGCGATTGCCCGCCGAGAGAGAGCGGACGCGGTGAACCACGCCAACGTCGTAGTGGCTCAGGACGCGAACGAGTTCCTCCGTTGCGAAATTGGCTCCTCCTCTGGGCATTGTCGCGTCTCTCAGAAGACGGCGACGAGGTCCCGCCGCCGGCAATGGAAATCGTCAGAACGCAACCATCAGGACGATGATCAGGATGGAAATCGCGGCGACCGCCCCAAGAACGAGGACGGCCAGGCGATACCGGTTGATCCTCTCCTCGACGTGCTCTTCGCTCTCGATCTCGACGGTCTCGCCCTCTTCGAGTTTCTCGAGCATGGAGACATCGAATCGCTTGTGCGCCTGCAACGGCGGGTGCCCCTCGCGGAGGGCCTCCAGGTCCATCAGCAGTTCTTCGACGTTGTTGTATCGGTCTTCCCGGCGCTTGGCCATCATGATCTCGATGACCTCCGAGATGCCGGCTGAGAGGGTCGTGTTGATGTGGTCCGGGGGAACCAGCTTCTCGCGCAGGTGCTTCTTCATGATCTCGGCCGAGTCGTCGCCGGTGAACGGCACCTTCCCGGTGACCATGTGATAAAGGGTCGCGCCAAGTCCGTAGATGTCGGCCCGGCCGTCGATGTCGATCTTGCCGCGGATCTGCTCCGGGGCGATGTAATAGGGCGTGCCGTAGGCCTTGCCCGCCTCGCTCTGGGCGGCCTCGATATCGGCGGTTTCCCGCGCCAGACCCATGTCGGCCAGTTTCACCACGCCCTGCTTGTTGATCATGATGTTCTTGGGCTTGACATCGCGGTGCACCAGGCCGTGCGAGTGGGCGTGGACCAGGGCATGGGCTACCTGGATAATGATCTCGATGGCTTCCTTCTCGCCGAACGGGGTGCCGCCGACAAGATCGTCGGCAAGAGTCTTGCCCTCGACGTATTCCATGACGAAGTAATGATAGCCACCGGCCTCGCCGACGTCGATGGCCTGCACGATGTTCGGATGGTTGAGCTTGCCGGCGGCCTGCCCTTCCTTGTAGAACCTCTGGACGTATTCGGGGTTCTCGGTGAACCGACGGGGCAGGACCTTGATGGCGACGGTGCGATTGAGGCTGAGCTGCTTGGCCTTGTACACGAACGCCATGGCGCCGGCGCCGATCTTGCCGAGGATCTTGTAGCCGGGAATCTGGTGGACGGCGACCTTGTTCTCTTTGATACTTAACTTGAGGCGTTCGGCCTGGGTGGCAGTGATGTAGCCCAGCTCGATGAGCAGCTCCTGGAGCATGAGCGGGTTGATCTTGCGGCGTTCCTGGAGTTCCTCGATCGAGTGGCGAAGCTCCTTGTCCGTACAGAGCCCCTGGTCCACCGCCATCTTGCCAAACATCGTGTCGTAGCTTGTTTCGCTTGCCATTGGGAACCCCCCAGGTCGCCCAGGGGCCGTATCCATACGCCGGGAAGCCTCATTGTGCGGCTCCAGTGGTCAGATCCGATAAACGCCACCGCCGGCGATCATTATCGACGTATCGGGGCCTGTGTCAAAAAAAAAGTCCGCTTTTTGACACAGGCCGGACGCAAACGAGAACCCCATCGACCTTTTCCGCATAGGGGTTTAACCGTTTCTTCTGCGACGGCCGGAAAAATCGCCCCTCTCGGCGCTCGCGTTTTAGGGTTGACCTCGGGGTCAAGAGCGGTAAACTGATGCCGCAATGAAGACTGACATCAGGCAAGGAAGGACTGATAGGAGATTCTCAGTGGCATACAATTGTGTTGTGCTGGCCAAGCAGGTGCCCGATACGCAGAGGATCACCGGCAAGGTCATGAACGACGACGGCACGGTGAACCGTTCGGCGTTGCCGGCTATTTTCAATCCCGAAGATCTCAATGCGCTGGAGTTGGCGCTGCAGATCAAGGACCGCTTCGGCGGACGAGTGACTGTGGTCACGATGGGCCTGCCCGGCGCGACCCGCATCCTGCGGGAGTCGCTGTATCGGGGCGCCGATGCGGCCGTTCTGGTCACCGACATGCGATGCGCCGCCAGCGACACGCTGGCGACCAGCTATATCCTCAGTTGCGCCGTCCGGAAGATGGACTATGATATCGTTCTGTGCGGCCGTCAGGCCATCGACGGCGACACCGCCCAGGTCGGCCCGCAGTTGGCGGAGAAGCTGGGTATTCCTCAAATCACCTACATTGAAGCCCTGGAGGACCTCCACGACAACACCATCCAGGTCCGTCGCAACATCGGCAACGGGTGGCAGTCCGTCAAGTCGCGGCTGCCGGTTCTCTTGACGGTCACGGGCGAGGCGAATGCACCGAGGGTAGCGGCGGCCAAGCACCTGATGAAGTACAAAAAGGCTCGCACGCCGGCGGAGATCACCGCCGAGATCAAGGCGATCAACCCGAACGCCGTCGAAGCGGAGATCAAGGAGCTGAGTGAGACGCGCTGCGACGCATTTAAGGCCAGAGGACTTCTGATCGAACAGTGGAACCTGGACCAGGTCGAGGCGGATCTGACGTGGTGCGGCCGGAACGGCTCGCCCACCAAGGTCCATCGCATCCAAAGCGTGGTCCTGGCCGCCAAGGAGAGCAAGGAAGTCGAGCCGACCGATGAGGGGCTGGCCGCCATGATCCACGAACTCATCGACGATAAGATCATCGCATAGGCTCAGGCGCGTGTCCACGCGGGCAACGTGGCAATGGAGTGACGTGTTCTGCGGGTCATGTCGACGCCGCATTCGACGCAATGTTCCTGGGACCCTGAGGGTTCCTTTACAGATTCGGATTTTCCATGATCGACGTGAACAGACAAGGTGAAGTGTGGGTTTTTGCCGAGCAGCACGGCGGCAAACTGGAAGAAACCCCTATCGAATTGATGAGCAAGGCCCGCCACCTGGCGGATACGCTCAAGGTCAAGCTGGCGGCCGTCCTGGGGGGCGACGAGGTGAGTCACCTTTCCACCGAACTGATTCACTACGGCGCCGACAAGGTCTATCTGGTCGAGCACCCGCTGCTGCGAAGCTATCAGACCAACAGCTATGCCAAGGTCATTCTGGAGCTGATCGGCAAGCACAAGCCGCAGATCGTGTTGTACGGCGCCACCGCTGCGGGCCGCGATCTGGCCCCGCGCGTGGCCAGCGCCGCCAAAGCCGGCCTGACCGCCGACTGTACCGACCTGCAGATCGGCACGCACAAGACCGGCAAGGACGGCGAGGTCCACGAGAATCTGCTGTTTCAGATTCGCCCGGCCTTCGGCGGCAACATCGTCGCGACAATCATCAACTACGATCGCTGGCCGCAGATGGCGACCGTTCGCGAGGGCGTGATGCCCATGCCGGAGCCCAATCCCAATCATCGCGGCGTGATCGTCGCCGAGACGGTCCGTCTGGCGCAGGACGATCTGCCGATCGAGATCCTGCAGGAGCACAAACGCGCCAAGAAGGTCGATCTGAAGGCCGCCCGGATCATCGTCGCCGGAGGCGCCGGGGTCGGCAGCAAGGAGAACTTCAAGCTGGTATGGGATCTGGCGAATTGTCTGGGCGCCGCCCCGGCCGCGACGCGACCGGCCGTCGACCTGGGTTTCATCGACCATGACCACCAGGTCGGCCAAACCGGCACGACGGTGCGGCCGAGCCTCTATATCGCCGTCGGGATCAGCGGCGCGATCCAGCACCAGGCGGGCATGGCCCAGAGCCAGAAGATCGTCGCCATCAACAACGACCCGGAGGCCCCCATCTTCAGCATCGCTCACTACAAGATTGTGGGCGACCTCAACGAGGTGGTGCCGAAGATGATTCGCGCCATCAAGGAAAAGGGCATCAAGGATTGACCGGCGCTCCGCACGAAGCGGGAAACGCAAGACCACAGCCTGACAATACGATACTCATGATAGCAGGATAGCCATGGGGAATTTTTACAGAGACAACGACGATATCCAGTTCCTGTTCCGACACATCGATCTCGGGCACCTGGCCTGCCTCTGCGAGGAGGGATTCCGCTTCGCCGAGGAATTCGACTACGCCCCGGGCGATGCCGATGAGGCCGTACAGAACTACGAGATGGTGCTCGACGCCCTCGGCGAACTCGGCGCCGATTTCATCGCCCCACGGGCCGAGAGCGTGGATCGCGAAGGCAATACGCTCAACGAGGATGGGACGGTCACGCGGGCGAAGGGGATCGCCGAATCCCTGGAGAAGCTCGCCCAGGCCGAGGTGATGGGATTTACCCTGCCGTATCGGTTCGGCGGACTGAACTTCCCGAACCTGCTGTACTCGATGGCCACCGAAATCATCTCGCGCGCCGACGCCTCGCTGATGAACATCTTCGGGCTGCAGGGCATCGCCGAGACGATCAACGCCTTCGCCTCCGAGGAAATCAAGCAGCAATATCTGCCTCCGTTCGCCGAGGGCACAGTGACCGGGGCGATGGTGCTGACCGAGCCGGACGCGGGATCGGACCTTCAGGCCGTCAAACTGCGAGCCTTTGAGGACGAAAAGGGCAACTGGTTCCTGCATGGCGTCAAACGCTTCATCACCAACGGTTGCGGCGACGTCCTGCTGGTGCTGTCGCGAAGTGAGCCCGACCGCAGTGGCGGACTCGGTCTGAGCCTTTTCGTCTGCGAGCCCGGCCCGACGGTGCACATCCGCCGGCTGGAAGACAAGCTCGGCATCCATGGCTCGCCCACCTGTGAGATCTTCTTCGACAACACGCCCTGCCAACTGATCGGCGAGCGCAAACGGGGACTCGCCCCCTATGTTGCGACACTGATGAACGGCGCGAGGATCGGCATTGCGGCCCAATCGATGGGCATCGCCGAGGCGGCATATCGCATCGCGCGGGACTATGCTGCCAGCCGCAAACAGTTCGGCGTCGCGATCGAGAGGCTGCCGGCGGTGCGCGACATGCTGATCGAGATGAAAATCGCCGTCGAGGCCGGACGTGCTCTGCTCTACGAGACCAGCCGCGTGGTGGACCTGGCCGTCGCCTACAACAAGCAGTTGGAGGAAAACCCGCCGCAGGACAAGGGGGCGTTGAAGCAGCTTAAGGACGATGCCCGCAGCTACAAGCGATATGCCGGCATGCTGACCCCGATGGCCAAGTATCTCTGCTCGGAAATGTGTAACCAGGTCGCCTACGACGCGATTCAGGTCCTCGGTGGCAGCGGGTATATGCGGGACTACGCCAGCGAACGGCACGCCCGCGACGCGCGGATCACGACGATCTATGAGGGCACCAGCCAGCTCCAGATCGTCGCCGCGGTGCGAGGCGTGTGCAGCGGCACCACCGAGAAGTACCTTGCCGACCTTGCCGGCCAGCACTACGCCGTTGAGGTGAAGGACCTGATCGGCAAGCTCGCCGAGGGTGTTGAGCAGCTCAAGGCCACGGTCGAGTTCGTCAAGGACAAGGGCAACGACTACATGGACCTGTATGGCCGCGCGTTGACGGATATCGCAATCGCCCTGATCAACGGGTATCTGTTGTGCGATCAGGCCGGTACGAAGGTCCAGATGGACGTCGCGGTGGCCCCGGGCTCGTCGTCAGCCAATGGCCAGGTCGTCCCGATGAAGCAGCGCAAGGCCCTCGTGGCACGACGCTACATCGAAAAGAACGCGCCGAAGATCAAGGCCCTGGTCGAGGTGATCTGTCAGGGCGACCGGTCGACGTTCAGCGACTACGAGGCGCTCGTGGGACCGGTCCAGGAACAGTAGCATAGAGGTTCGCTTTCATGCTGGGAGCCGTGATTTTCGACTTCGACGGAGTCATCACCGACTCGGAGATCCTGCACTTTCGCGCATTCAATGCGGTCTTGAGCGACCACGGCCTGGAGCTGGCCAAGAAGGAGTATTACGCCAACTACCTCGGCCTGAACGACAAGGACTGCTTCAGGACGCTGATCGGTGAGGGCCGCCTGGGCATCAAGGCGTCCCAGATCGGCGAGTTGATCCGCCGCAAGACGCTCGTCTTCGAAGAGCTGGCTCGCACCGACGGCAAGATCATCGAGGGCGTGCGTCCGTTTCTCGATATGCTCGCGTCGCACGCCGTGCCGATGGCCATCTGCTCGGGTGCGTTGCGGGCGGAGATCGAACTGATCCTCGACGACTCCGGGCTGCGCGACTTCTTCCGGGCGATCGTTTCGGCCGAGCAGGTCAAGCGGGGCAAGCCGCACCCGGAAGGGTTTCTTCTGACCCTCAAGAAGCTCAACGAACGTCTCGGCAGCCCGATAACAGCAGAGCAATGCGTCGTGGTCGAGGACTCCCATTGGGGTCTCAAGGCTGCCCAGGCCGCCCGCATGCACACCGTGGCCGTGACGAACACGTACGATGCGGACCAGCTCACCTCGGCGGACAAGACTGTCGAGCGGCTCGACAGTCTGACCTTGGGCGACCTGACGCAGCTGTGTCACTGAGACGCGGGCAGTCTTGCTTGAACGACAATCGTTACAGGAGATCGTCATGGCCAGGCATTGCGCGGCCCTGCTGCTTGTTGCCCTGTCACTTTGCGCCGCCCCCAGCGGCAAGGCTGAATACGCATTTCAATTGACGTTGACGGCAAGCGACGTCAATTCAGCCCCACCCCGCCGGCTGCTGTGGAGTCAAACGACGGCCGGGATGCGGATCGGACCGAACGACCCGGACCGCACATGGAAGCGGCGATACGACTGGCAGAACGCCGTGCCGCCCTTTTCCTTCCTGTTCGACGGGCGGCCTTCCGACGAACTGCTCAAGACGTGGACGCTCGACGCCCAGCACGAGACACTCGACGCCCATCGCGTTGCCCACACGCTGACCTGGCGCGATCCACAGACCGGCCTGATCGTGCGATGGCAAGGTCTGGAATACACGCACTTCCAGAGCATCGAGTGGACTGTGTATCTGACCAACGGGGCAGACAAGGACACCCCGATCATCGAAAACGTCAAAGCCCTGGATGCCCGGTTTACCCGCGCCGAAGGCACCGAGTATCGGCTCAGACATTGGAAGGGAACCTCCGTTGGTCCCGAGGATTTCGCGCCGGCCAGTACGATGCTCGAAGCCGGCCGCAAGCACTCTTTCGCACCGCGCGGAGGTCGCGGCACCGGGGGCAGTTGGCCTTACTACAATCTCGACACAGGCGATGAAGGCATCATTCTGGCCGTCGGTTGGCCCGGCCAGTGGAACGCCGATTTCCAACGCGACGATGGGATTGGGCTGCACGTCACTGCCGGACAGGAAGCCACGCATTTCCGTCTGCGTCCGGGAGAGACCTTCCGAACGCCCCTGATTGTCATGCAGTTCTGGAAAGGTGGAGACTGGATCGACGCTCAGAACACGTGGCGACGATGGATGATCCGCCACAATCTGCCCCGCCGCAAGGGCCGGCCGCTGCCGCTGCCGATGTTCTGTGCGTGCAGTTCGCACCAGTTCGCCGAGATGACCAAGGCCGATGAGCGCAGCCAGATCGAATTCATGGACCGCTATCTCGACAAGGGTCTGAAGCTGGATTACTGGTGGATGGACGCCGGCTGGTATATCGGGGCGGCGGAGAAGGGCTGGGCGGCGGCGGTCGGCACATGGGAGATCGACCGTCGTCCGCACCGCTTCCCGAACGGTTTCAAGCGAATCAGCGATCATGCCCGCAGCCGGGGCGTGGAGATCATCGTGTGGTTCGAACCTGAGCGGGTGCACGCCGGGACATGGCTGGCCGAGAACCACCCGGAATGGGTGCTCGGTGGCTCCGGCGGAGGCCTGCTCAATCTGGGCGACCCGGACGCGTGGAACTGGCTCGTCAACCATATCGACAAAATCATCACCGAAGAAGGCATCGATCTGTATCGCCAGGACTACAATATCGAGCCGCTGGACTTCTGGCGCCGCAACGACGCGTCGGATCGCCAGGGGATCACCGAGAACAAGTACGTCACAGGCTATCTCGCCTATTGGGACGAACTGCTCCGCCGTCACCCGGGCATGGTGATCGACTCCTGCGCCAGCGGCGGACATCGCAACGACCTGGAAACCATGCGCCGCTCGGTGCCCCTGCTGCGCAGCGACTACCTGTTCGAGCCCATCGGGCAGCAGGGACACACCTACGGCCTTTCGTTCTGGCTGCCCTTCTACGGCACCGGATACTGTCCGTCCAATACCGTCGGATGGGGCTGGGGCACGGGCGAACTGAGCTACGCCCCCTACACCCGCCGCAGCAACATGTGCCCGGCCAACATAGGGCTCTTTGACTTCCGAGTCGAGGTCGACGACGAGCTGATCCTGAGGCTCTACCACGAATGGCTCGACGTGGCGCCGGCTTACTTCGGGGACTACTACCCGCTGACAGAATACAACCTCTCACAGCGGGACTGGATCGCCTGGCAATTCCACCGGCCTGACGAGGGCACGGGATTCGTGCAGGCCTTCCGCCGCGAGAGTTGCATTTTCAGTTCTGCCGAGATTCCGTTGCGCGGTCTGGATGCGAACGCAGTGTACGAGGTGAAGGACTTCGACGGCATCGACGCACTCCGTCTATCGGGCAGGCAGTTGTTGGAAGCGGGCCTGCCGATCCATATTCCCGCCAAACCCGGCGCTGTCACCATCAAGTACACAAAGGTGCCATGAGATCAGGCGCCGAAGCCCAAAGTGCGTCCCATAAGCAGCGATGCACGGGGGCAGACGCCATCCACTGCACGGCAACAGCAGAGCGGCCAAGGCAAGCAAAAGGGCTTGATGACCCTCCAGATATGGAGGAATCCAGAGCCACGTGAAATCCCCCCCCATGTGCATACACATTTCTGCCGATATGCTATACGGATGTCAGGGCCATGATCGCCTACGCCCGCGGAATGACGATGAGCTTCGAGTACCTGAAGGTCACGATCGATGTGGATACGGCGCAGTCATCTCCTTGTCGCAGTACTTCTGTTCGGCATCGCGTCCGTCCTCCTGCTCCTCGCGCAGAGGCCGGGGCTTGACGCCGGCGAAATCCTCTCCGCCGACCCCGGGGACGGCCTGACCTGCCCGGCGCTTACGATGACTCACCCGCCGGAGGGGGCCCTCTTTCCGCCGGACATCGCGACCCCGACGTTTCGCTGGTCGTCCGACGGACACGTATGCGATACGTGGGCAATTCGATTGAGGTTTCACGATGAGGCAGACGATCTGGGTGTTCTCGTGCGCAAACCCTGGTGGGTCCCGGACCCAGCGATGTGGGAAACGATCAAGAGAAGATCGCTCGCAAGACAGGCCGAAATGCTCGTCGTCGGGGTCAATCGATCGCGCCCACGCAAAGTCCTCGCCCGTGGACGTGTCTCGTTCGCGACATCGCCGGATGAGGTCGGCGCGCCCTTGTTCTACCGGGAAGTGAACCTGCCGTTTATTGAGGCCGTCAAAGATCCAACGAAGATCCGCTGGCGCTTTGGCTCCATCTCGTCCGAGGACATGCCGCCGGTCGTTCTCGAAAACGTACCGGTCTGTGGGAACTGCCACTCTTTCCCCCGCGATGCAAGCGTCCTGGCGATGGATGTGGACTACGCCAATAGCAAGGGGTCCTACGTGATGACGCGCGTGGCCGAAGAGATGATGCTTCCGACGAGTGACATCATTACGTGGAATGACTATCGCGTCGAAGACGGCGAGCAGACCTTCGGGCTGCTCTCACAGATCTCTCCCGACGGCCGCTACGTGGTCAGCACAGTCAAGGACCGCTCGGTGTTCGTCCCCATGCCGGGATTGGCTTTCTCACAGCTCTTCTTCCCCATCAAAGGCATCTTGTGCGTCTATGATCGGCACACACGGCAGTTTGCCGCCCTGCCGGGCGCCGATGATCCCCGATACGTTCAGAGCAATCCGACATGGAGCCCGGACGGCCAACACATCGTTTTCGCCCGAAGCGAGGCCTACAGACTCCGCGCCGACGACAAGAGCAAGGTCCTTCTGAGCCCGGAGGACTGCGCCGAGTTCGTCGAAGAGGGCAAGCGGTTCGTTTACGACCTCTATCGCATCCCCTTCAACGACGGAAGAGGCGGCGTGCCGGAGCCGATTCCGGGTGCCTCCGGTGACGGAATGAGCAACTACTTCGCCCGCTATTCTCCTGACGGCAAGTGGATCGTCTTCTGCAAGGCGAAGAGCTACATGCTGCTCCAGCCGGACAGCCAATTGTACATCATTCCCGCCCAGGGAGGCGAGCCGCGGCGTCTGCAAGGCAACACCGCCCGAATGAACTCGTGGCATAGCTTCTCGCCGAATAGCCGGTGGCTGGTCTTCTCATCCAAGGCTCACTCGGACCACACCCAACTGTTCCTGACACACATCGACGAAGCCGGACACAGCAGTCCCGCCATCTGCCTGTCACGCCTGACAGTTTCGGACCGGGCCGCCAACATTCCCGAATTCGTCAATACCACTCCCACAGCCATCCGCAGGATTCGCGAAGAGTTCCTGAACGACTACTCTTTCGTTCGGGCCGCAGACGCCTTCTTCCGAGCCCACGACACCGACGGCGCGATCCGGGAATACCGAAAGGCCCTGGAACTGAACCCCCAAAACGTCAGGGCCCACCGCACACTGGGTTTCCTCCTCTTCAACGTCAAGGAGCAGTATGACGAGGGCCTGATGCATCTGCAAACCGCCCTGGAACTGGACCCCCGAGATCCGCGTACGCACCACGATCTGGGCATGGCCCTTCTGTACCGCGGGCAACTGGACTCTGGCTCCGCCCATCTCCGTACAGCGATCCGGGGGATGCCCCACGGGCTTGGGCTCCAATACGACCCGATCCGCATGCGCCACGCCCTCGGGCAAGCCCTCCTTGCCCAGGGACGGTTGGCGGAGGCGGCGGACTGCATGTCCGATCTGCTGCGGTTGGACCCGAACTGCGCCGAGGCCCACTACGGACTCGCACTGGCGCTGACGGGCACGGAAAGACCTCGGGATGTGATCGCACACTACACCAAGGCCGTCCGGATCCGACCCGAAGTGGACAACTCACCCATGCTGCACGATTTCATCGCCGGGTACTATGCAGACTGTCGAGCGTTCAAGCAGGCCCTGGCCCACCAGATGCGGGCCCTGGAACTGGCGAGGGTCTCCGGCGACCCGGCCCTTATCGGCCCGATCGAAGAGCGTCTGCGTATCCACCGACAACTCTTCGAATCGGCCGGGGCTCCGTAGCGGTCATGCCCGGCGGGAATAGCCCTTTCGTTGAAGCGGCAATCAGATGTCACCCTCCGGCTACATCCCCCCCATGTGCGTCTTGCCGGGATACTTGGCATCCAGCCAGTCCAGGTCAGGATTGGGGGGACTGAATATCTGTCCCTTGCCGAATCCCAGAGCGGAAGCCTCTCCTCGGCTGCGGCAATAGATGATCGTCCGCTTGTCCTCCCACTTCTTCCGCTCGGCGTGCCCGTCCATGAAACTGAATGTGCAGGCGTCGCTGTGGAAGATGCCGAGCGGGTCCCACAGACTCCCGTCATAAGGGATATACGACCAGCCGTCGTGATTGAAGTTGCCCGCCGAACCGTCGTAGATGTCCTCGACAAACAGCATCTTGTTCGCCTGGTCTTTGAAGGTGAACAGCTTTTTCGGATCGGAGGACTCCGTCCCACGCATATAATCGGTCAGGGAGTAGCTGCGGTATATCTGAAACGCCGGTGTATTGCCAAGGCTGGTGCCCAGGTTCTTTCGATTGTCGCCCGGGCAGTGGAACACGGCGGTCTCGCGCAGAAATGGATACAGAGCGCCTTCCCGCAGGCCGTTGAGACGCTGTTCGAGCGTCACATTCTGACCGGACGAGCCCATGCCGATAATGGCGCCGCTGGTAGAGTAGTCCAATGGGGGCATGACCCAAGGTGGCACACCATTGACCGGGGCGTGTCTGGCGAAGCCCCCGCAGATGGAACCGTTGTTGTCATCGGCGTACATGATGTACGCCTGTGCCAGCGACCGCTGGTTCGCCAGGCAGTTGACACCTCGGGCCTGTTCGCGAGCAACCTTGAGGGCCGGCATGAGGATGGCCATGAGGATGGCAATGACGGCAACGACGACGAGCAACTCGATCAAGGTGAATCCGCTACGCTTGCACATGCGCGGGCCCTTTCAATATCACGCCGCAACGTCGCTATCGAATGCCCCGGCACCTCATGTGTAATCAGGCCCGGCTGCCGAACAGCTAACCCACAAGCACCTCTGCGAACCTATTCTATTGGAACCGAAGGTCCGGGGCAACCCCCCCGCCCGGAGAACGGCAGAGGCAAATGGATCCGGACGCCTTCCCGATCGGTCCGAATGACTTCCGAAGCCCTGAACGGAACGTCTTTTTCGGTCTTGGACCCAAGATTCTCTAAAGTTTTTGAGCCGTCCGTTCCGATACAGAACAACGGAAATGATAGAGCGTTTATTGCAGAGCAGCCATGTCGGACGAGCTTGCAACGGACCGAGGCAGACGCTTGTGGGGAGTTGAGGCTCGCGACGAGTGAACGTTTCTAATTAACCTTCTACCTATTCTTGCAGCGGTAGCAGTCCTCTGTTACCGCTTCTTTTTTGGTCCGGCCCTCCTCCAGGCGGCGGCCGCCATGGAGGCGATGTCGGTTTCGGCAATATGGGTCCGGGGCCTTGCAGAACTGAGGAGACAACCACATGGCAAAATCGCGGGACACCCGAAAAGAGAAGAAGAAAGAGCCCCAGAAGACAGCCAAAGAGAAACGCCAGGCCAAGCGGGACAAGAAGAACGGCTGAGCAGTCCGTCCGTGACGGGGATCCAACGCTTCATCCGACAGGGTATGGGGTTATTCACCTGCCTCAATCGGGCGGATGTTGATGTTGCGCCAGCCGTCAGGGTTCTCCCCCGTTGAACAGCAGCTTCCAATCGGCCGCTGTCTCCTCATCGGTGAGAATGTGCGGCCTCGGCAGCGGCTTTCTCTTTTAGGGCGGCCTTCCATTCGCTGTCAAGCTCCTGAACGGGTTTGCCCGTGTATTCGGCCCACAGATCTTCGGTGTACCTGCCCTCCCGTGCCGCAGCATTGAGCTTGCGGACAATTTCCTTGTCGTGTGTTTCGCTTGCCCAGTGAAGGAAGTTGGCGGTAATCCGATAGCTCCCGTCGTAGCGGGCACGGTCGAGATTTCGCGCGGAGATCTCGGCGCCGCGGGAGTGAGGCTCGTACAAGAACCAACGGATGTAGTCGCAGATTCCTTCCACCAACCAGCCGGGGGTGCGCGTTGCGTTGGGATTGCTGCTCCGGGCCCGTCCGTAGTTCTGCACGACGTGCACCAGTTCGTGCACGATCGCCCCTTTGGCCTCGCCCTGCAACTGGCCGCGGAACCACTGGGCGGCACAGCGCACTCGCGTTCCGCTGGTGGCGGCGACGCCCTGCATATTCGCACTGAACGTAATGCTGACCCGCGCAGGTGCCGCGTACCCGTCGCTGGGCAGCATGGCCACGATCTTGGGATACCACCGCTTCACGACAGGCGTCAGCTCATCGCTCGCCCATTTCGTCAGGTCAGGGGCTTCGGTCGTATCGATCGTGATCTGGTACTTGCCTGCCTCGATCTCCACAACCTGCCTGCGAATCTCCCCGGTCGGTTCACCCGCAGGCCCGGCGGCAACGACAGGTGAGCTGGGATCGACCACGTCGATCTCGCTGTAGAACGTGTTGCCGAAGGGGTCGGCCGCCTCGGTGCGGAATACGTCCAGCAGCAGATATTGATACGTTCCGAGCGTGCCATTGGAATCCGTGACGCTGACACCGTGTTGTCCCCCTTCAGGACGGCCCTCGGAGCGCGTATCGACCTTCGCGATCAGCTTCCAGCCGCACGCCAGAGGATCGACGCCCCTCCTGGGCGCCGCATCGAAGCTGTCGGCCTTTCCGTCGCTGCCGTAGAGGTCATACACCTGTGGGCCGCGACTGCCGGGATGCCATGAATACGTGTTGACCTGCTTGACGTCGATGGCACGGCCCAGATCGACCCGAAGGCGGCCGCCGTCGGTCCCGGCACGGAAGAAGAAGTTCTCCGCCGGCTGGTCTTCCTCGGTGGGGACCTTGCCGTCGGACAGCTTCTCTACCCCACCTCCGTTGCCGTCCGGCCTGCCGTCGACGACTGTGAACCGGGCCTGCGCCGCGACATCACTGCGGGAAGGCGAGGGAACATTCTCAAACAGAAACTCCGACGTTGCCGACCCGTCATTGCGGGCAGACGTAATCCGAACCTCTGCGTACGATACGGAGACAGCCGACAACCCCGCCGACAGAGCGACGACAGCCCAACAGACATGCGACTTCATGGAATCCTCCAGACACACAGGTTCATTGGAAGGTGAATGAGCCAATGTTATCATGCCCCGTCCCTCGCCGCAACCAGGTGGCGGCAGGCCTTCTTGCCGACAGAACGGCGCTCCTCAGAGCCGCCGGGCCGGCTACGGCGTCTGCCACGTGCCCGTCCTGCCGCTTTCGAAGACAGCATCGATGACGCGCATGTTTGCCACGGCGTCGTCCAGAGGGGTAGGGACGTCGGTGTCGTTCAGGACCGCCAGCGAGAACAGATCGCCCTGGATCGTGTACTGATTGCTCTTGGCCAGGCGAATTCGCCGCAGCCCCGATTCGCCCTGATGCCAAATCGTGCATCGCTTCTTCGGAGGCGCGTTAAAAGGAATCTCGATCTCGACGCGGCCGGTTGTGCCAATCACGTTGACTCGCTGAAAGGCGCTCAGTTGGGTCGAACACGTGAAGGTCGAAGTGCCCGCATTGAATTCCAGGATACCCGATGCCAGCCTGTCGGTTTTGAACTTCGGGTCATATTCCACGACGCCGAGGACCCGTCGAGGCTCATCGCCAAACAAAAATCGTGACAGCGAGGCACAATAACATCCAATATCCAACATGGCCCCACCGCCCATATCGGCTTTGTTGCGCACATTGGCGGGATCAACGTTATAGTACGAGAAGGCCGTCTGTATTGTGCGGAGATCGCCGAGCCCTCCATCTCTCAGCAGCTTTCTGGTCTCGATCCACTGCGGATGGAAACGATACATGAACGCCTCCATGACCTTGAACTTCGGATAGCGCTGGGCGGCCGTCCGGAGCTGGCGGGCCTGCTCGGCATCGAGGCCGATGGGTTTCTCGCAGAGAACGTGTTTGCCTGCCTCCAGAGCCTTGATCGACCACTCGACATGCAAATGGTTGGGCAGCGGGATGTAGACGGCTCCGACATCGGGATCGGCCAGCAGGGCTTCGTAACAGCCATACGCCTTGGGGATCCTCAGCCGCTTCGCAGCATCGCGGGCCTTGGCCATATCTCGCGATGCGATGGCCACGATCCTGGTATGCCTGCCTTTCTGCATGGCCGGGATGACCTTTTGCAGGCCGATCTTCGCCGTACTCAGCACGCCCCACGCCACTTTGTCCATTTCCGCCGCCCTTTCTCGGAATCGACCCCTGTCAGACTTCAGGCACGCCCTCTGCATACGTACTGCCTGCCGATTCCGGCGGCAAGGAGAAAGTCGCATTTGGCGCAACGCCGCACCTGCCGTTGGCCAGATCCGTCGATACTCCCGTGTGGAAACAGGAAAATTATGGCACTCGACCGCCGAACAGGCGAACGCCCAGCCCCCATCGTCCGTACACACTGCTTTAGAAAGGACGAACCTGCCCCAGCCCCTGAGGCGGGTGAAGATCCATAAATGAGAACAAACGACAAGTACTTACGTTCTGAAAAAGGAGGATTTGCAATGGCTGGCAGGAAGGCCCAGAAGAGCGGAACCAGCACGGTTACACACAACACCCGGTCCGGCGGCAAAAAGGCTGTCGAAGCCGGCGTCACAAATAGGACCCAAACTGGTTCGACGGCAACCATGTCCTCAGGACCGTCCAAGGCACTGACCTATGAACAGATTGCCCAGCGGGCAGAAGCCATATGGCTCCAAAAGGGCTGCCAGCCGGGGCAGGACGAGCAGAACTGGCGAGAAGCCGAGGCCCAGTTGAAAGCTGAGATGGGGATTGCTTAGTATTCCATTCTGGGAGTTCCTCGGCGCCGCGGGATGCGGTCCCGGCCCTGCCGCCGCTGAATGAGGAGGATCGCTGGCAGAAGAGTTATCATCTCAGTGCCCTGCAGAATGGGGCCGCTCGGTCTGATCTGATTGAGCGGCTCTGTGCGTTTTGGCGCTCTGTCTGAGGCGAGTGGTGTGTCTGCGCGGCTGTGCGGCAAACAAGTGAACAGCCTTCGCTGTAGACGCAGCGTCTGTCATGTGCTATTCTGTTCAAGGGGCGCCTTTGTGTGGGAGCGTCTCGTGGTGACAGGAACGGCGCACAGAACCGCAAACGGACGGACGGACGCCGGGCGGGTATACCCGGTGGAGTTCTGGTGTGTCGACACCCCCCCACCGCCATCATGGGTGCCCGACCCGGCGGCTCGCATCAGATCGACCATCCCACCTCGCCGTGGTGTCCTCCTTTCCAAAGCCGCGCATAGCCGCACGAGGGCCCGCCCATGACCCTGTGGAACAACGTCGGCGAACTGATGGACTACTACATTCCCCCGATGCCTTCGGTCTACTGGGCCGACATCACCCGGATGTGCAACCTGCGATGTGTCATGTGCCCCCAGTCGAACGGCCTGAAACAACGCCGAATCAGCATGTCGATGGCGCTGTTTGCGAGCCTCGTCGACGAGGTCTGCGGGAATCAGCCTCTTATCAAGCTCTATCTGTCAGGCGAACCGCTGCTCTGTGAGCGTCTGTTTGACATGATCGACTACGCCGCCGCCAAGGGTTGCCAGACCATGATCCACACCAACGGGACCCTTCTGACGGAGAAGATGGCACAGAGGATTCTGGGCTCGGCGCTGACGTCCATCTCCTTCTCGTTTGACGGCTGCTCGGCGGAGGTCTACGAGAGGCTGCGTCCACCGGCCCGCTTCGAGCAAGTCCGATCCAACATCCGCCACTATCTGGACTTGCGAGAGCATGTCTCCGGCGGAGGGCCTCGCACGTGCATCGAGATCATCCGGATGCGGCAGACCGACGGCCTGATCGCGGAATTCGTGGACGAATGGAAGTCGAGCGGGGTCGATGAGGTGAACGTGGTCGACTACATGATGTGGCACGGCCGGGTGGAGGACCGGCGCGTTCCGGTCCCGGCCGGCGCGACCGGCTATAAGCCGTGCGCTTCGCCGTTCCGCTATGGCTGCGTCCTCGCCGACGGCACCGTCGTGCCCTGCTGCCTGGACGTCGACGGCGAGATGCCCCTGGGCAACATCACACAGACCTCGTTCCGGGATATCTGGATCGGCAATGCCTATCGCCAGTTGCGGCTCGCCATGCTCACCGGCACCCTGCCCCCCAACTCCATCTGCAGCCGCTGCCTGAACACCACCCGCCCAATGTAGCGATTCTCGCAGCGAGGCCGCCGGCAACCGGACCAGCCCTCTGCATCTTCGGCACGGTCCTGATCACATGGGCCATGCTTGTCAACACCCACTTCGATACGGTCGGCCTCGTTACCGTAACCACCTTCTCCCGCGCATATGGTAGGCTGCCATCTACGAGCCGAGTAATTGACGGGCGCGTTCGAGGAGGGCTGGGGGGTACTGCTCTTGTTCGAGGATACGGATGGCGGTTCGGGTGTGGGCGGGGCCGGGGCAGAGCAGGTAGTCGAACTCAATGCCCTGCTCGGTCAGGTGCTCCTGGAAGTGGTGGTTCTCGGCTGTGTCTGACGCTGCGGCGGTCTGCGCCAGCGTCTCTTCGTGCGTCGCCAACAGGAACAGGTTGCCCGAGGCCAGAAGATGCTCGGCCAGGGCGATGCCGGCGGCCGTTCGTTCGGAGGAGTTCGTGCCCCGGAAGGGTTCGTCGATCAGGCCCAGCAGGCGCGTGCCGGCGCCGATGTCAGCCACCATGCGGCGGAGCCGCCGGACCTCGGAGAGGAAGTAGCTCTCGTTCCGGGCCAGATCGTCGCGAATGCGGACGTCCGTCAGCAGGCGAACGGGCGAAAGCGCCATTCCTCGCGCCGGGACGGCCGAGCCGATCTGGGCCAGCAGAACGTTGACGCCGATCATTCGCAAATACGTGCTCTTGCCGGCCGCGTTGGGCCCGGTGATCACCCACATCCGCCTGGCATCCGTCAGACAGACGCTGTTCGAGGTTGCCTTCTGCGGCACGATCAGCGGGTGCCGGCCGTCGGAGATCGAGACCAGTGTCTCGGAGACCAGATCCGGATAGCATGTGCCCTCCCGCTCGGCGGCAAAGCACGCGAGACTTGCGAGGGCCTCGAACTCTGCCATCGCGGCCAGCCCTTCCAGCAGTATTTGCCGACTGGAGACGGATCGCCGGACGACGGCCTCGCAGACATGAAGATCGTAGAAGACAACCGCGTTCATCAGGCTGCGCGCCAGGCCGCCGAGCGCCAGCCACCCGAGACGTTCGCAGAGCGAAGGGACGTCTGCCTCGGTCGCCACCTTCGCGAAACGATGCCTCAGCACGCCCAGGTCGGCCTCGGCCGGCAGGTTCTCTGTCGCCTGCTGCGCCACAGCCCAGAGCCCGCGAAGGACCGCCGTCAGCCTGACCAGAGGCAACGCGGCTACCCTGAGGCGGATGAGCATGCTCCTGTTCAGGCGTGCGATCAGCAGATTGACCGCGATCAATAGCACGATCCACCTGAACCACTCATACTGCCCGCGCAGCATCTGGACGACGGCGAGGGCGAAGAAGAGCCCGCTGACCACCGACCAAATGCGAATCCACCAGGACGCTGCTGCGTGCGGGTTGATCACCGCCCCGCCGTGAAGATGCTCGACGAGGGCATCGAGACGATGGGATTGACCGCGAAGGGCGACGATGGAAGCCATCATGGCCATCCGCTGCGTATCGTGCCGGGCCAGCCACCGCACCGCCTCCTGTCGTTGGCGGATGTACTCGGCGGAAAGACACGGCGCGTTCAACATGTCGCGCAGCCGGCGAGCGCCGAGGTCGGTTGACGTGCGATTGAGCAGGCCGAAGATGCCGACGGGCACCGCGTAGAGATCGAGATCGTCCAACTCCTGCTCGCTGAGCAGCCAGGTGGGGCCCGACTCCAGGGCGGCCGGTAAGATCGCCGACGGGCGGTCGGGATCGTCCGGCTGCCTCCAGTCGCGGACGGCCCTGCCCTCCTCGACGGCGCAGCGAAGCGATTCGTCGACCACGAGAAGAATCCGCTCGGTCGAGGTGCGAGTGCCCTTCCAGTGGAGATGGCGGACGATCGTGAAGCGAAACACGATCAGCACGGGAATCGCCGCTATCACGGCGGGCCCGAATCCCCAAAGGTGCGCCACCACGACGATCGCCGCCACACAGCCGCCGAAGGCTCCCAACCTCAACCAGGACCAACGCGCTTCACGCCGTGAATACGTGGCCAAGTCGCCTTGGAGGCCGCGTTGGTACGCCGCCAAACGCTCACGGCAGGATGCCTCCTGGCATTCACCGCCGGCCGCCGAAGAACGGGTTTTGACATCCTTGCTCATTGGCAATATCGTGCCCCCCGGTCCCGCGACCATCTCTACGCCGCTATGGTGTTCTCGCGTCCTGCCGAATGACGTCGGCGAGCCCGACGTCGATGTACTGCCCACCGGTGGTCTGGCGGCAGTGGACGGCGAAGACGTTTTTGCCCGGTCTCAGGGCGGCCCGACCGGCCGGCTTCATGGGCAGTTGGCTGTAGCTGGCGGTGAAGCCCGACGTCGCCAGCACCAGGACGCCGTTGACATACACCTCGGCGTCCTCATCGTGGTGGATCTGCAGATGAAGGTCGTGCCAGGTCCCTTCGGGTAGGACGAACTCACGACGCAACCAGATGTCCGAACTCCTCCAGACGGTTCCGATGCTCGCGCCGGGCGTTCCTCGCGTGCCGAACCCGCCGGGCCCTTCGCGCCAGCCGGAGGCGTCGAAGTCCTCGCCAAACCAGCCGTCGGCCGGCTTCTCGGTAGTGTATCGCCACATCTGCGGCTCGTCCTGGCTGGTCGGCACGACCGCAACGACCTTGGGCGGCTTGGGCAGCGGCGCCCAGCCGGCGGCGTTCGTCACATCGCGACGGGCCCACTTCCGCCACATCCTCTTCTCATAGAGCGTGCGAAGGAAAACGCCACCGACCACGGGCCGGGCCTGGAAACCGCGTTTCTTGGCGTCGTGCGCCCAGTACCAGTCGGTCATGGGCACGCGGTCGGGCGTCTCGTTGAGGAAACGGAACACCGGATCGACGAGGGCCTCGAAGTCCTTTCGCTCGCCCGTCAGCGTCGCAGTCCAGAGGATCCAGTCGAGTTTCGTATAGCGCGACCGATTGTCCAGAGGCAGCCCATAGGTGTTTTGCACCTTCTTGTAGTGATCCATTTCCTTGCGGAGCACCTCCGCCGGGAACAAGTCGAGACCGAGGATCTCGTCCCAGACCAGATTGTATTTCTGGCTCCACGTGCCGGGCTTGTCGAATGCCAGACGGTAGTGATCGCCATCGTCGGCCTCTTCGACCCAGCGGGCGGCGAATTGCCTCGCCAGCGCCCTGTATTCGTCTGCCCTCGCCTTGTCACCTCGCATCGCGCAGAGCTTGGCGTAGGAACCCAGACCACAGATCGCTTTGGCCGAGAGATTGACGTTGTGCGCGAGATGGCCGGCGAAATCGTCGGTGCAAAGCTGGTTCTCCGGATCGAAGCCCTTGTCCTTGAGATACTCGGCCCACGCAGTGAGTTGCGGCCAGTAGAGGCCCGCGAAGTCCGCGTTGCCTTCCATCTGCGCCACCGCCGCCATGAGGATCAGCAGATTGCCCGATTCCTCAACGGGCATCTGATTCTCCTCGCTGCGCTCGCCGCCGCCGTAGACCTGGCCGGTGGCGTGTGGATACGTGCCGAGATCGTGCGGCGCGAACGGGAACGGCCAGCGGTCGGATGCCGCGTAGTTCATAAACGGCACGAGGAACGACTTGGCCAGCGACGGGCCGAACAGCAGGAACTGCGGAGCCATCGGGTAGAACACGTCCGAGGTGGCGATGCAGCCATTGCTGAAGTTCTCCTTGGAGAACGACATGGGCTGGCCGTTGCCGTCGGCCACGAACTTGCTGGCGGCAAAGCACTGGCGATAGGCCAGGGCGCACAGCAGAGCGTACTTCCTGCCCCCGACATCGGTCAGGTCCTTCATCAGCTCCCTGTCGAACTCCCGACAGCGGTTTGACAGCCTTCGGTAATCCCTGGCCGCGACATCGAGCAGATCGCTCGCCTCGGCGCCGTTGCGACGCCAGTACGGACGCAGCTTCTGTCCGAAGTAGTTGATCGAGTACTCGTCGTCGTAGGCCAGCATCAGATGCCGCGAAACAGGGCGTCGCCTGACCCGGCCCAGGTCGAAGGCAAACGCCGCGACGGGCATTTCGTCGTTGGCCGCACGGGGCATCCGCACGTCGTCGGTGCGAGGCAGCCGGCCCGTATCGCCAAAGGCCTGCGTGCAGACCTCATGCGATCCGACGGCGGCGATGGCGTTTTCGGGCGAGGCGGCAGTGTAGAGGTAGCCCCAGTCGATTCGCAGGTCATCGCCGCGTTTCTGAAGCACGGGCTGCTCCTCGGAACCCATCCTGACGACCAAAAGCTTGTCCGTGCTCGGGCGCGACCAGACGACCTTCTGCTCGGGCACGTTGACCGCCAGTTCGGCGCTGCTGCTGAAATAGAGCTGCACGTCGTGCTCCTTGCCGTCGGTGGCGCGCACGTCCCAGATCACGTAGGTCTGCGGACGCGACAGCACGTCCAGGTCTTCGGGCAAGGCCGGCGTCATGAACGTCAGCGTCACGTGAACACCGCCGCCCTCGAACTCATAGATCGTCCGCGTCGGCAGGACCTGGAGCGACTTCTGCCCCAAGGCAGCCACGTCGGCAGGCGCATCGCCGAGAATCCGATAGGTCTTGCCGTCGATGCGGACCATGCCGGTCAGGCGATGGGGCCTGCCCGTCCAGTGACGCGTGGCGTCGTCGGTGAGCCTGTCGGCACAGGACCAGATGCTGAAATACGGATCGCAGGCCACCAACGGCACGGCCGGCGGGCGCAACGTCACTTCATCACGGCCGGCCCCGTAGACCGGCGCGATCGCGGAAATCGCCAGCAGGACCATGCACAACGAACTGCGTATCGCCATCGGATGCTCCTTCGTTCTGGAATTCGTGCAACGCCACAGGCCCTCGGCCTTCGGACCAGCGGATTGTACCGTTGACATCACAGACTGGCAAGGCACCCCCGTGCAGCGAGGAAAGCGTCTTCAGGCTTTCAGGCGGTAGCCGAGGCGGCCGATCAGCCCGGTCAGGCCGACGATCACGAAGGCCATCGCCAGACAGCCGAGAATATTCACGGCGACAGGCAGGTCAGCATGCTTGTAGAACGTCAGCGGCAGGCCAACGAACGAGGCAACCATGAGAACGAAAGGATGGAGGATATAGGCCATGAGCGGATTGGCTCCGGCCGGACGGACGATCGCGCTCCAGGTGCGAACGCCTCGCACGTCCATGATCCAATACAGCGCCGCCCACGTCAGCGCCGTCAGAGACGAACACAGCAGACCCCACGCGGGTGTCGCCCGGATCTTGTTGATGCCGTACAGCGGATCGAACAGCAAAGCCGCCACCGTCAGACCGGCGGCATAGACCAGGGCCCAACGCAATCGGTCGGTGTGCGTTCGGATTTCCGAGCTGCTCGAAACGATGGTGCCCAGGCAACAGCCGGCCACGGAGATCGACGCGAGCGAACCCAGTGACTGCCCGATCGAGACGTGCGAGCCGACCCAGGCGTACAGGCGTTCGAGCAGACCGATCACCGGCGCGGCCCAGGCGAGCCATGCCCTGGAGTCGACCCGTGCGAAGAGCCCGTGGCGGTCCGCAACGTAGACCATCGCCAATAGCCCCGTGGCGCCGATCAGCCATTCGCACCGGCGGCCCAGCACGAGATAGACCAGCGAGGCGACCAGATACGCCCAGCCGATCAGGCCGAGGATGCCCCACCAAGAGTGACGCAGCCAGATCGTGTCGCTCGAATCCAAGAGCGGACCGAGCAACAGGTGCCTTCCGTCGGCGGTTCGATAGACCAATGCCAGCACCGCCAGACCCACGAAACCAATGACGCGCCACACCTGAAACGTCCGGCGGCGAAGCGGCGGGCCGGGTGGCACGACGGGAAACGCCAGGAAGATGGCCAGATAGGTCAGGAGTCCCCATAGGCCTCGATGGCCCGGGTCGTGCCGATCCATATTGACCATAAAGACGCCCATCAGCAGCAGCGCCAGGGTCCGCGCCAGCACCTTGGCCAGAAGCGAAAACCTGGATCGGCCCGCGTCCAGGGCCCGGCCGAGCGACAGCGGGATCGACATTCCCATGATGAACAGGAAAGCCGGAAAGACCACGTCCGGCAGCGTCATGCCGTCGGCGTCGACGCTGACGTGTTGGAGCCAGCTTGGCGCGGCCCGCACGCCGGCGACGTCGTTGACGAAGATCATCAGCAGGATCACCAGACCTCGCAACGCATCGACCGACGCAACGCGGTCCTCGGGGCGGGGCATCGGAAGTCCGCGACTGATGTCTTCACCGCTCATTGCGGCCTGTCTCCGCGCGATCAGTCCGCCTTCGTGAGCAGTTTGAGTCCCTCGACGACGGGCGGGAACTCACTCCACTTCTTGCGCCCGCTCCACGTCGTGAACAGGTGGCCCAGCATCTTGGGATCATCGAAGCCGCGGCTGTACTCGATCAAGGCATTGGTCGCCTCGACCTTGTTCCATCCGGCCGGCCAGACGCGGAAGCCTTTCTCGATGAACATCGGCACCGAGGGGTAGCTGTCGCGCCGCTCGTAGTGCCAGTCGCAGATGATGATGTCCTTTGGGACCAGGTCGATGGCGCCGGCGGTGCCGTTGTCGGACGCCTCCCATCGGCCGTAGGGATGCACCTTGCTGTCGATGAACCGGTCGCCCCACATCAGCATCTCGACGCCCCGCTTGCCGACCAGGTGGGCGTGCAGGTCGTTGACCGCCTTGGCGAAAACCTTGGCCGGGTCCTTGCCCTTCGTCGAGGGCGAGTGCTCCGAGCCGATCAGGAACACCTCGTCCATCCCCACGTGCATCGCGTCAGCGTCGAACGCATCGAGCAGCTCATCGAGCATCGGCAGCACGATCTCATAGACCTTCGGGTTCAGCGGATCCCATTCGCGGCAGTAGATCCCCTCGTTGTCGGGAAACGCTCCCGGCGTCAGGTCCAGTTCCGGGTATTTCGTCAACAGAGGAAACGTGTTCTTGGCCCAGGACTGATGCCCCAGGCACGAGAACTGCGGGATCAAGCGAACGTCACTCTCTCGGCATGTGGCTACCAGCCTGCGCACTCCGTCGCGCGTCGTGGGTGTGTTGCCCATGCGCAGCTCCGGATGCGACTGGTATTCGAACGCGTAGTTGATTTCGAGGATCAGGACGTTGATGCCCATCTTGGCCAGGGTGGGCACCTGCTCGCCCAACTCCACCAGCGCCGCATCCGTGCCGTAGTTCAGCACGTGCAGCCCCCGCCACTGCCCTGCCGGCGGCCCCGCAACGCCCTCAGCACATGCGGCGAGGATTACGATAAACCCCACGATAGACGGTCGGATCGACAGACACATGGCCATTCCCCTTCAGAGCGTCATCTTCGCCTTGCCAAGAATCGAACCGTCACGCCTAAGGGCGACGGTCGGCACGTCATCGGCAGCAATTGTAGCCCTGAGCGTGGCGGCGGGCAACTGGAATACAGCGCGAACCCAACAGGCTTCTCTATCACTTGGCCAAGGCGGTTCGAGGGATTGAACGGCGTTTTTGTGTTGTCGCGCCGACCGACTTGGGTCACAATAGGCACGCCTGATGTCGCTCGTGAGCGTTCGCTGTCTGTTGGCGAATGGGTGCGACCGCGGATCGGCGGTGCGATGGTTGAGAGAGCACAAGCATGAGAATCCGAAGCATGTTGGCAGCAATGGCAGTGGCGGTGTTCGTACTGGGCGCCGGTTGTGGCACAGGATCCCGGTCGGGTCGGTCTTCTGTGGCCGGGGAGTACGCCAGTCGACGAGAAGACTTCAACGTATTCAGCGTTCGATACTCCGGGAACGCCTTCGTCTCGCAGGAGAAGGCGGTGGACCTGGCGATGCTGCGTGCGGCAGAGCTGACATTGCAGCATGGCTTCGCGTACCTGGTCGTGATCGGCTCACAGAGCGAAGTCGGCCCGCTCGGCAGGCCGTCGGCGGAACTACTCATCGGCTGCTTCCGCAAAGAGCCTCGACACGCCCAGGCATCGTACCGTGTCTACGAGGCATCCGCCGTGTTCGAGGAGATGGCGCGAAAGCACCATCTCAGGCAACAGGGGGAGTTCATTCGGCCCGAGGTGGGGCCCTTTCGGCCGGCGCCGGATTCGATCCGCTTCAGCGTGCAGCCCTGGTATGCAGGCGAGCCGATCACCGTCGAGGACGTTGAGTATGTCATCCGTGGCACCGGAGGTTTCGACATGGACGGGACCTGGATCGGGCGCTACGCCGACCTTGAGAACCCGCTGGAAACGGAAGAGGATTTCATCGAGGCAGCCAAACCCGTGGCGGCCCGGTACGGTGCCAACGCCCTGGTCATCCTTGACGATCCAGCTCGCATCCACCGCGCCGCCCGTGTGAGCGACGCGGAGGAAGCGCTCATCGGCTTCGTCGCCGATCTCTACGTGGTCCCGACCGCGTCTCTGGGAATCGAGTGGGAGCCCGGCGACATGCTCCTGGGCAAGTACATCGTTCGGCGATTCCGGCCGGGCAGTCGCTGTGCCGAGGCCGGCCTGAAGTTGGGCGACAAGGTCCTGGCCATCAATAACGTGGACGTGCTGGAAACCAATGCGCTGCTTCGGCAGTCCATGAAGTGGTCCGTCGGAGAGATGGCGATGCTGGCCGTCGTTCGCGATGGAGCAGAAGTCGTCATGCCGGTTCCACTGGTGCCGAACATCATCGTAGCCCACTGACCGCAACAGAATCGACTGCCTTTGGCGGAGAGGTCACGGGATAGCGGCCGATTGCCCCAGTGGGCCAAAATACGTACTTCTCCCAATAGACGCGGGCCTGAGCCGATCCTATCATCGACGCGGTCAATCGGGCCATCGGGGGCATCGTGTCGACCGGGAACTTCGTCGCGCGCCCGAGGGGCGGATCGAAAGGCACAATGCCCCCTGTCCCGCCGGATCGTCGCTTCCGGCCCGGAGCAGCCGGAGTCCGGAACGAAGAAAGGTCCGGAGTTCTCCGGGGGGGGGGTAGAGACTCCAGACCTTTTCCTCAACTCCGTTCTGCGTCTGAGCTACCAGGAGATCGGCTCAAGGTCCATCCCACTTGCGGAGAATCGGCCAACCAAGGCATCGATACGCCAAAATACGTAGTTGCCACAATTGCCGTCATTTGACCCGATGCTACGATCGCTTGTGAAGGCGGGACAGGTTCGCGGCCTGTTCCGGCATGACCTTCGGCTTTCTGGCGGTCGGCTGTGGGCATGGAAGCTCATAGCCTTCCTTATCATGCCGCCACTGTCTCGCACGCCAAGCGATGGATTCTGCCTCTGCCCAGCTCACTTTGACGCGGGACGTTTTCGGCTTTCTTCTAAAGCGGCCGGCCCCTCCGGTCGATGTATCCGCTGGCGGGAATGGCCAGTGACGTGAGACTCAGACCCGTCGGCAGACTTTTTGCGGAGACGACGCGGATGCCCGGACGGCGGACTCCATCTGCATCGCGTCGGCGCCATTTGGAGCGTGCAGACCATGAAAGCCAGCGTCCTCATCGTAACGTACAACCAGCAGGATCTGATTGGCCAGGCGATTGAAAGCGCCCTCTCTCAGGTTACGGACTTCGACTACGAGATTGTTGTCGCCGATGACTGTTCAACAGATCGAACGCGATCGGTGGCATGCGGCTACTGCGATCGATTTCCCGACCGCGTACGCGTGCTGATCCGCGAGCGGAATCTGGGCCTGATGGGGAACCTTCCCCAGGCGTTTCTCGAATGCCGCGGCGACTATGTGGCGTGCCTCGACGGGGACGACTACTGGACCGGCTCGGAGAAACTCCAACGGCAGGTGGATTTCCTCGATGCGCATCCGGACTACAGCATCTGCTTTCACAACGCGCTGATGGTCTGGGACGACAGCTCGGAAGGCCCAACCCTGCATTCACCTCCCGGACGCAGGTCCACGTACCACCTCGATGAGTTGCTCGTGCACGATTTCATCAGCACCTCGGCGGCTGTGGTTCGCAATCACCTCGTGCACGCCTTTCCCGACTGGTATGCGAGATTCCCCGTGCCCGACTGGCCGTTCTTCGTGCTCCACGCCATGCACGGGAAGATCGGCTATCTCGACGCGGATTGGTCGGTCTATCGGCAGCACGCCGGCGGCGCCTACAGCCCGCTCGCCTACGAGAGACAAAGAGAGCAGAACATCGCCATCATCCGTCTGTTCCGGGAGTCTCTGGGGCCTGAATGGAGGACCCTTCTGACGGATGCGGCTCACAGTCGCTGCCTGAGTCTTGCGTTGCACTATCGCCGGCTCGGCAACAAGAGCCGAGCCCGGAAGTTCGCACAGATGGCGCGCCGCGAGGTGGATTCGGGCCTGTTGGGGTCGCTGCGTATGGCGGCCAAGGTCTTCACCTATATGCATGTGCCGGCCCTGTACGACCTCGTCTCGCAGGGCCGGGCGGCCCTTCACGCCAAAGCCGCCGCGGAGTCGGCAACTCAGGACCACAGCGGCGCAGACCCTCACTACGTCAAAGCATAGGCGCGGGCAATGAGCTGGACCGGATGACGCACTGCCACGCCTCCCAGGTGCTCGATCTGCATCTTGCATGCGGCGCATTCGGTCAGCACGTGGCGCGTCGGCGCCGCACCGATGGCACTTCTGAGACTCTGAGAAATCGTCTCGGCCAAATCGTAATTCTTCTTTTGCATGCCGAAGGTACCGGACAAGCCACAGCAGCCGGCGCCCAGATCGCTGACATCCACGCCAAAGTGCTCGCGCAACAGGCGAAGCGTCACCGTCTCATCACCTACCGCACACAGGTGGCAAGGCAGATGGTAAACATACTGCCCACGAACGGATTCGGTCGGGGCCTTGAGCTTGCCACGACGGCGCAGGTCGGCCAGATAGTTCATCAACTCCCAGGTGCTTTCCGACACGAGCCGGGCGCCGTCACCCGAAACGTAATGGCGCATCTCGTGTTGAAGGCATAACGCTGCGCTGGGCTCCGAGCATACAATCTTGCAGCCCTGGCGAGCGGCTGCACCCAGATACCGGACGTTGTAGGTCAGGTCGCGGCGGGCCGTCTTGACGTCACCGTAGACGATCGCCGGCAGCGGAGCCGGCCGCTGGCGGGGCACAATCACTTCGACGCCGTTGTGTCGCAGCACGTCGAGGACTGCCGACCCCAGTTCGTGGTCGTTCGAGTTGGCGTACGAATCGACGAAGTAGACCACCTTCTCCACCGGCGCAACCGGCGGGCCGATCTCGGCCAGACGCCGCTGGGCCGCGGCGACAAACGAGCCGCGTTGGAAGGTCGGCATGGCCCGTCGTCTGTCGAGACCGATCGTCTTCTCCATCGCCCATTGGAATGGCGGGAGTCTCAGGAAGGCGTTCGATACCGGCGAGAAGACGCTGCCCAACAGGCTCAGATAGCGACTGTGACTCAACGCGAATTCCGCACGACGCAGGCCCTTGCGCTTGACGTATTCAGCGCGGGCGGCGGCCATCAGCGTAGAGACCCGGACCCCCGACGGACACTGACGCTCACACATCTTGCAGTTGACGCACAGGTCGAGGAATCGGCGGAACTCGGGCGACTCGAAGTCCTTCTCATCCAACTGCCCCGTGGCCCAGTAGTGCAGTAGATTGGCCTTGGCCCGCGAGCTGCCCAGTTCCTCGCCCAAGGCGCGGTAGACCGGGCACATGCGCAGGGCCGGATCGCGATTCAGGCAAAGCCCGCAGCCGTAGCACTGTTCGAACTCCAATTCCAGCTCGTTCTCGCCGAAGAGCATCTCGGATCGGGCTTTCCCGGGCTGGATGTGCCGGGCACGACGGAGGTTCTTGACCATCACATCGGGATCGTCGTTGAGGATCTTGCCCGGATTCATCAGACCCGCCGGATCGAAAATCGCTTTGACTCTGCGCAGGATTTCATAGAACGCATCGCCATACTGGCGACGGACGAAACCGGCCCGCAACAGCCCGTCGGCGTGCTCTCCGCTGATCGAGCCGCCCAACGACCAGACCAAGGCAAAGACGTCTTCGGCCATCGCCCGCATCTTCTCGACGTCGCGCGGATTGCTCAGGTCGAGATAGGGCCTCAGATGCAGCTCTCCGTCACCGGCATGGCCGAAGAAGGACATGGTCGTGCCGTATTTCCGCTCGATCTTCTGAAGCCCTTCAATATACTCGGCCAGACGCGTGTGGTCGACGCTGGCGTCTTCCATGAACTCGGCGGGATGCTCGCGGCGTCGCCTGCGATAGAGCAAAGGGCCGGCGTCCTTTCGCGATTTCCACACACGGGCCTGGTCGCCGGGCGAGGTGATGATGGTCCTCCCGGTCGCCTGCTTTCCGACAACGAGGTCGGTCACTTCGATCCGCTCGCGGACCTCGGTCTGGGTTTCGCCCACATGCTCGATCAGCAGCACGGCGGCAGCGCCGGCCGGCAGAATATCGCGATACTGAGGCAACTGATCCACCGCGAGATTGATGAGTGTCTCGTCCATCAGTTCGCACGCGGCCGGGGCGGTCTTGACGATGCTCGGGACCGCGCGGGCCATGCTGCCCAGCGAATCGAACTCCAGTTGCAGAAGCCCTTTGGCCTTGGGCAGAGGCACCGTCCGCAACGTGATGCGCGTGAAGATCGCCAGCGTTCCTTCCGAGCCGGCCAGAAGATGTGCCATGTCGATCCGGCCATCGCGGCAAACCGACGCAATGTTGTATCCGCTGCGGTTACGCTTGGTGGCGGGAATTGCCTTGCCGATCACGGTCTTGCCGGCCGTCAGAAGCGACCAGCATTCCCGAGCGATCGCATCGGCCCGGCCCTCCCCTGCCTTCTCCACATCGAATCCGTTGGCGAACTGGGCAGTGGTCCCGTCGGCCAGGACCGCCTCGATGGACTCGACGTGCTCATCCATGTGACCGTATTGCAGGGAGTGCGCACCTGTGGCGTTGTTGGCAACACAGCCGCCGATGGTCGCGCGGTTGGCGCTCGACGGGTCGGGGCCGATCTTGCGGCCGTACCGAGCGAGATGCTTGTTCAAATCGTCGAGGACCACCCCCGGCTCGCACGTCACGGCGAGGCCGTCGTCGGACGTACCGACGATCCGCGTCATGTAGCGGGTCATGTCAAGCACGATGCCGGAGCACAGCGACTCGCCGGCCACGCCGCTGCCGGCCCCCCGAGGCGCAACGGCCAGACCTTCGTCGGCTGCATATTTGATCACAGCCACAACGTCATCGGAATCTCGAGGGGCCACCACGCACTGCGGGACGATCCGGTAGCTGCTTGCATCCGTGCTGAACGCCACACGGTGGATGATGTCGGCGAACGCATCACCTCGGATGCAATGGCTCAGATCGGCGGCGATTTGGGTTGGGTCTTTGGCCATGTCTTGTGGGTATACGTCCGTCAGGGGTCATTGTTGGCGACGATTCGACCAGCCTACTGCTGAAAGTCCCGGGGCAGGAACTGGCTCGTGGCCACCGCCCCGCTCATCCGCAGCACCGCCAGGTCGTCCTCGCTCACCTGACCGTTGATGAACTGCTGGACGGTGGGATGGGGATGGTCGCGAATGTGGTCGGCGTCTCCATCCGCAATGATCCTGCCGTTGTGCAGCATGATGATGCGGTCGCCCACCTTGTAGGCGCTCCGCATGTCGTGCGTCACCACGACGCTCGTGACGCCCAGATCCCGCTCGAGCTTGAGAACCAGCTCGTTGATGATGTCCGATCGTATGGGATCGAGCCCTGTTGTCGGCTCGTCATAGAGAATCACCTCGGGATTCAGGGCAATCGCCCGCGCCAGCGCGACGCGTTTGCGCTGGCCGCCGGAGAGGTTCGCCGGGTAGTAGTTCTGAAACCCGTCCAAACCCACCATCGCCAACTTGGCCTTGACCACGTCCTCCACCTGGCGCCAAGTGACGCCCTTGAAGTGCTGTTTGATCGGGAACATGATGTTCTCGGCAACGCTCATGCTATCGAACAGCGCTCCCTCCTGGAACAGATACCCGAAGCGCGTGCGGACACGGTTCAGCTCGCGCTCGCTGAGGTGATCGATGCGCTGGCCGTCGAAATAGACCTCTCCGGCGGTCGGCCGTTGCAGGACGATGAAATGCTTCATCAGGACCGTCTTGCCGCAACCGCTGGGACCGATGATTACGGTGGTCTTGCCTCTGTCGATGGAAACGGAGACGTTGTCGAGCACCAGCTTGCGGCCGAACTTCTTGGTCAGATTCCGCACCTCAATCTGGGTGTTCGCCGCCCCGTTCTCACCGGCCGGTTCCTTCTGATCGTTTTGTCGTTCCAAACCGCACACTCCGAAGTCGGCCGTCATAGCGCCAGGCGTCAGACCAGGCTCTTGATCGGCCAGAAGGTCAGGTAGATGCTCTTGAAGACCACCGCCAGGGCGAAATCCAGGGCCAGAATCGAGATGAAGCTGGCCACGAACGCATCGGTGCAGGCCTGTCCCACACCGTGCGCCCCTTCCTTGCAGTTGAATCCCTTGTAGCAACTGATCGTGGCAATGGCCCCCCCGAAGAAGAAGCCCTTGACCACCCCGATCGCGACATCCCACAGTTCCACTCCGGCGGCGCTGAAATTCCAGTAGGCACGGCTGTTGATCCCGAGTTGCAGAAAGCTCACCAGTGCGCCGCCGATCACGCCCATGACATCGGCATACATGATCAGGATGGGAGTCAGCAACAGGCACGCCAGCAGTCGAGGCGCCACGAGATATCGAATCGGATCGGTTCCCATGCTCCTGACCGCATCGATCTGCTCGGTGACGTTCATGGTTCCCAGTTCGGCCGTAAGGGCCCCCCCGACGCGTCCGGCCAGCATGACCGCCGCCAGCACGGGCCCCAACTCCTTGACGACCGCGATATTGATCAGGACGCCCAGGTGTTCCTCGAGCCCCATCCCCGCCAGTTGGTCATATGCCTGCACGGCCAAGGTCATTCCGACAAAGGCGCCGGTGATCATGATGACCGGAACGCTTCGCACGCCGATGACGTTGACCTGGTTCCAGACGAGGGGAAACGTCCCCCGGACAAGGCAACATCGGAGCGAGGTGGTGGCCGCCCGCCATGTGAATCGTCCGAAACGGCCGGCGTCGACCACGTCCTGGACGGCTTTGGCCCCAAGCGATGCTATCATTCAGAGACTTCCTTATGCGAGGAACGAAGGTATCACGGCCTCGTTCAGTGCGAGCCGCCATGCTCCGATTGTCTTGTAACAGGCCCGGGCGCCCTTGTCAAGGAAGACCGGTCTGCGTGATGCGGACCGGACACAGCGGTTCAAAGCATCTCTTCGAGGATCTCGGCGGCGTCCCTGACGAGATTGGGGCAAATGGTCCGGAAGAGGCCCTCGCGGGTGGCCTTCTGCGCCCCGTCGGGCGTACTGATATCGCAGCCGAGCAACTCCCGGCAAATCACGACTCGGTTACGCTGCTCGAACCGGGTGACGAACTGCCCCAAAGCGGCGTAGACCGCATCACGGCCGTCTCGCGTCCGGGCGTTCTCGCCGGCGAAACGCAGTCCCAGGACCATGAAGGCGCCCGTGACGGCACCGCAGGTTTCCCCCAGACGCATCCCGCCGGCGAAACCCGAGGCCAGCCTCATCGCCTGATCGTACGAGATCCCGAAGTCCGGGCCGTAGGTTGCCGCAATCGCCTGCGAACAGGCCGCCCCACCACAGAAACATTGCACCGCATCGTCTACCTTGCTCATATTCCCACTCCTTGGGCCCAAATTCGTGTACCCGTCTGACGCCCAGACCCTCATTGTATGCCGTCGGCAACAACACCGCAACCACCTGGATCCCAGCCGGTGCGATGCGCCGGCGATTGACACCCAGGTGATGCCCGGCTAAGATCGGCGATTTATGGTGTCAGAAAACGGAAACATCACGGTTCTCGGGATCGAGACGAGCTGCGATGAAACGGCCGCCGCCGTTGTTACCGACGGGCGGCAGGTCCGTTCCTCTGTGGTCGCGTCCCAGACGAAGCTGCACCAGAAATACGGTGGTGTCGTGCCGGAGATCGCATCGCGGGCCCACATCGAGAATATCTACCCGGTCATCACAGAGGCGATGAGCCAAGCCGGCGTCGATGGGGATGACATCGACGCGGTCGCCATCGCCAACCAGCCCGGGCTGGCCATCGCCCTGGTCGTGGGTGTCACGGCCGCCAAGACACTGAGCTTCATGTGGGGCAAACCGCTCGTCGCGATCAACCACCTCCACGCCCATTTGCAGTCGGCGATGCTCGATGACGAACGGATCGAACTGCCAGCCGTGGCGCTGGTCGTCTCCGGAGGACATACCTCGCTCTACGATTGTGAATCGGCGTTGGAGCTGAGCCTCCTGGGATCGACAATCGACGACGCAGCCGGCGAGGCCTTCGACAAGGTCGCCACGATCCTCAGGCTGCCCTATCCGGGCGGTCCCAGCATCGAGAAGCTCGCGCGCACAGGCGACGCAAAAGCCATCCGTTTTCCGCGTTCGATGCTCGGACGCGACTCGCTGGATTTCTCGTTCAGCGGGCTCAAGACCGCCGTTCTATACCACTGCCGCGGCCAGGACATGAAGGGCGCCGACTGCGTCGACGAGATGGACGAGCGGAAGATCGCCGACATTGCGGCGTCGTTTCAGGCGGCCGTGATCGACGTGCTGGTCAAGAAGACCAAGCGGGCCGCCGGCCGCATCGAGGCCCGGACGGTCCTGCTCGGTGGCGGCGTGGCTGCCAACGGCGCGCTGCGGGAGGCCATGGAGACGATGTGCCATCGCCACCGGCCCCCGCTGAGGCTGTTGGTCGCTCCGAAACAGTATTGCACGGACAATGCGGTTATGGTAGCTTCACTGGCCTATCACAAAATCAGGGCCGGGCTGCTGGCGGACCTGACGCTGGAACCGAGTTCGACCGGCTGACCACAGGACACGCCGATTCAAGAAGGCAATCAGGAGGTGCCCCATACAGGCCGAACATCTGAGGGAGCTGCTGGAGCAGGTCAGGACCGGCGCGGTCGGCGTCGATCTGGCCATGGAAAAGCTGCGACACCTGCCATTCGAAGACCTCGGGTTCGCCCACGTCGATCACCATCGGCAGATCCGACAAGGCTTCCCCGAAGTCATTTTCTGTCCGGGCAAGACGGCCGAACAAATCATCGCCATTTTCGAATCACTGGCTGCCCGGGGCAACAATGTGCTGGCGACCCGCGCGAGCGTTGAGACGTTCGAGACGCTGGCGGCAACGGACAAATTCCCCCAGGCACGTTACGAGGCCCTGGCCCGGACGATCGTGCTCGAACAGAAATCGCAGCCGCCGTCGAAGAGCGTCCTGCCGATCGTCACGGCCGGCACAGCCGATCTGGCCATCGCCATGGAAGCCAAAGTCACCGCCGAGATCATGGGCCAGCGCACCGAGCTGATTTGCGACGTCGGCGTCGCGGGGCTGCACCGCCTGCTCGGACACCTGCCCAAGCTCCGCGAGGCCAACATCGTCATCGTTGTGGCCGGGATGGAAGGCGCACTGGCCAGTGTCGTAGGCGGACTTGTGAGCGGCCCGGTGATCGCGGTACCGACCAGCGTCGGCTATGGCGCAAGCTTCCACGGGCTTTCGGCGCTGCTGACGATGCTCAATAGCTGCGCTTCCGGGGTGACGACGGTCAATATCGACAACGGATTCTCCGCCGCTGTCACAGCGACGCTGATCAACCGAAAGATCGACGGAGTCCCATGAAGATGGACATCGTGCGCGAGGTGCCAAGACTCAGGTCCCGGCCCATCGACGGGCACAAGGGGACATTCGGGCGGGTCTGCATCGTAGCGGGCAGTGTAGGCATGGCGGGCGCCGCTGCCCTGTCGGGGCGCGCCGCACTGCGTTCCGGCGCCGGGCTGGTCCGCGTGGCCACCGCCCGAAGCGCTCTTCCCACGGTCGCCGCCCTCGAACCCTGCTACACGACGATCGCCCTGCCCGAGGACTCCGCCGGACGCATCAGCGCCAAAGCCGTCGGTGCGATCCTCGACGCGGCGGCGCAGAACGATGCGATGGCCATCGGGCCAGGTCTGGGAACCAGCGCGGCTCTGCGTTCAGTGATTGAGACGCTCGTACAGCAGGAGGGTCTGCGGCTGGTCATTGATGGAGACGGCCTGAACAACCTGAGCCGGCTTCCCGACTGGCCCGGCAGGCGCAGGGCCGATGTGGTCCTGACGCCGCATCCGGGAGAAATGAGGCGGCTCTGGTCGGGCCTGTTTCGCGAGGCGCTGCCGTCGGACCGTCAGGAGGCCGCTGGACGCATGGCCCAGGCCACGGGAAGCGTCGTCGCCTTCAAAGGCGCCGGCACCGTCGTTACCGACGGACAACGCGCCTACGTCAACAGTACGGGCAATCCAGGAATGGGAACGGCCGGCTCCGGCGACGTGCTGACCGGCATCATCACGGCCCTGATGGGCCAGGGGCTCAGCCCCTTCGATGCCACGGTGCTGGGCGTCTACATCCACGGCGCCGCCGGCGACATCGCCGCCGACACCTGCGGCCAGATCAGCCTGATGGCAACCGACATCCTCGAGGCACTGCCCGAAGCGTTCTGCAAGAGCCACAAGGGGATATGAAGAAAGGGGACACAATGGCAGAAGACGTAGAAGCATGGTTTGAAGATTTCGGCAAGAGCGCCGCCAAGGTGAAGGAACAGGTCCCGAACACAATCAACGGGTTCGGCGGGATGTTCGCGAAGATCATGCAGGACGGGGCCGTTTCGCTGAAGACCAAGGAACTGATCGCGGTTTCGATCGGCGTGGCGATCCAGTGCGAGCCGTGTATCCGTTTGCATGTGAAGAAGTGTCTCGAAATCGGCTGCACCAGGCAGGAGATCCTCGAAGCGACGTCGGTAGCCGTGATGATGAGCGGCGGCCCGGCCTACACCCACATGCCGATGGTGCTCGAAACCATCGACGGGCTCCAGTCCTGAAACACCCCGCTTCGCACGGAGGTTTTCGTTGCGGCTCGTAGCGCGTCGGCTATAATGCGCAGGTTCGTGTGTGGCCCAGAGTTAGGGGAGAAACGCAAGGAAAGGATTGGCTATGAGCTTCAACTGGCTCGACGTAACGGTGTTCGTCGGTTTCGTCGCGGCGGTGGTTTCGGTCGGCCTGTACAAGAGCCGCCACGAGAAGACCGGAGAAGACTACTTCCTGGCCGGTCGCGGGCTGAAATGGTGGCTCATCGGATTCTCGCTGATCGCCGCCAACATCTCGTCCGAGCAATTCGTCGGCATGAGCGGCGACGCGGCCAAGCACGTAGGTCTGGCGATTGCCAGCTACGAATGGATGGCCGCCATCACACTGGTCGTGGTGGCGTTTGCCTTCCTGCCCTACTTCCTGCGAGCCGGCATCTACACCATGCCCGAGTTTCTCGAGTACCGGTACAACGCCGCGGCGCGAACCATCATGGCCGTGCTCACGCTGCTGGTCTATATGCTTCTGCTCGGCTCTGTGACCTATTCGGGCGCGCTGACGATCAGCACGATGGCCGCCAAGATGGATCCGGCAAGGAGCATCTCCATTCAGAACGCCGCCCTGGTGATCGGCATTATCGCGATGGTGTATGTCGCTGCCGGCGGTCTGAAAGCCTGCGCCTGGGCCGACCTGATCCAGGGAAGCGCTCTCATTCTTGGGGGCGCCTGCATCATGGTCTTTGCGTTCAGGAAGCTCGGCGCGGCGACCGAACCTCTGGCGTTCGTCGAAGACGTCAGAACCGGCGCTGTCGGATTCAAGACCTTCGCTCAGGATACCGGAGCCATCGACCGCTTCTGGGAGCTGAACAAAGTCCGCATGAATATGTTCCTTCCCAAGGACGACAAAATCCTTCCCTGGACCGCCCTCATGCTCGGTCTGTGGATTCCCAACTTCTACTACTGGGGCCTGAACCAGTACATCACCCAACGGACACTCGGATCCGCCTCTTTGTCGGAGGGACAGAAGGGCATCGTCTTCAGTGCCTTTATGAAGCTGCTGATTCCGTTCGTGATCGTGGTTCCAGGCATCATCGCCTTCAACCTGTTCGCCAACGACATGCAGAATCAGTCGGCGGCTGACAACGCGGCCACCATCGCCAAGTATGCGCAGGCCAATCCCGAGACGAAGTTGGTCGATGTGCTTCAGGCACCGAGCGAGGAAGCCGTTGCCGCCTGGCCGGCGGGACGATTCATGATCGCCGTTTACGCCGACGAGGCGAGCATGAAAGCCGCCAAGATGCAGAACCCGTTCGTCCTGCCCCTGACCCGCCAGGCGTTTGAGGGGTTGCAGGTCGGGCCGTACACCGTTTTCGAGTCAGACGACAAAGCGTGGAAGACCGTCTTCCCGGATCTGGACCACGAACTCGATCTCTACAACAGCGCCATCCAGGACGCCGCCAAGGCGGCCGGCGTCAACGTCACCACGGAGAAGTTCATCGCGTACAAGTACGACACCGCCTTGGGCCAGTTGCTCAGCAGCGTGCTGCCGGCGCGGACCGGTCTGGTTGGCTTTGTACTAGCTGCATTGCTGGGCGCGATCGTCAGTTCGCTGGCCGCCATGCTCAACGCCGCCTCGACGATCTTCACGATGGACATCTTCAAGAAGTACATCCGTCCCGACGCCGGGCAGAAGACCATTGTCATGCTGGGACGCATCTGTGTGATTGCCTTCTCATTTGTTGCTGTGTTCCTGGCTCCCCAACTGGGCAATCCGAAGATCGGCCCGGGCATCTTCACCATCATCCAGGCGAGTCAGGGATTCCTCTCTCCCGGCATCCTGGCTGTCTTTGCCTTTGGCCTTCTGGTCCGGAAGGCCCCGCCGATCGCAGGCGTGGTCGGCCTGGTCCTTAACGTCGTCGCGTACGGTCTTCTGTGGTATCTGTCTACGCTGCCCGGCTTCATGGCCATCCCGAAGATGGATATCATTATTGGGAACTTCCTGAACCGCATGGCGATCTGCTTTGGGCTCTGCCTCGTCGTGATGACGATTATCACAATCGTCAAGCCACTGGCGCAACCGGTCGAGTTCCACAGCAAGACCGACCTGAATCTGACCTCTTCCGGCGGGGCGAAACTGGCCGGCATCGTGGTGGTCGTCATCACGCTGGTTCTGTACGTGCTCTTCAGCCCGATCGGGCTGGCGAAGTAGTCGGTTCGATTGTCCCATCCGATCTTCCAGGCGGCCCTGAGGTTCTGACCTCAGGGCCGCTTTCCATTCTGGGGGACGCAGCCCGACGGCAACCGCGAAATGCCATTGTGCGGAAGGTCCGAATCTGGTATATGTATGCGCAGGAGACTCCGGTGGCATCGGCAGTCGAGCCCAATCGTCGTTCAGGAGGGGATGACCGGTGCGTGCGGCCGGAACCGGAATGTGACAGTCGAATGCAAAGCGGACAGATCACAACTGGAGGAAGAGAGATGGTTTCCAGAAGAGACGCAACACTCCCAACGTTCGTTACCCTGCTCAACGTCCTGCTCTGGGCCTGGCCTGTCGGGGCGCAGCTCTACTTCTCCGATGATTTCGAGGACCCGGCGGCGTCCGCGCTCAAATGGGAAGTGATCAGCGGCGACTGGCAGGTCGCCGACGGCCTGTACCAGCAGCTCAGCACGGCCAGTCCATGGCAGGCGTCGATGGTGGCTTCGGACCGCTGGAAGAACGAATGGGTCGAGTATACCATCGAGTTCAAGGTCCGGTCTCTGACGCCGGGCGATGCGCCGGTCAACGTGCTGTTCCGCGTTCAGGACCCTGCGCCGGTAACGTGGGACGACCGCAACGGACCGAACACGCACATGTACCGCTGGATCATCAACGGATGGACGAACACGGAGTCGCGCCTGTACATCTATAACGAAGGCACCGCCACGATGCTGACGCAGACGAACAACGCGCTGGAGGTGGGCACGTGGTATCACGTCAAACTGGTGGTGGCCTCGACGGGACTTGTTGGCTATCTGAACGATGTGGAGATGTTCCGCGTCCAGCACGCGCAATGGACCACTGGGCGAGTCGGCCTCCACGCCTACAGCGGCGTGATGGATTTCGATGACTTCATCGTATACGGGCCGCTGGGCCTGGTGAGTGCCGCGGCCCCCGTCCCCCAGAACGGGGCCGTCGACGTCCCGCGCGATCGGGCTCTGAGTTGGACGCCGGGCGCATTGGCGCAAGCGCACGATGTATACCTGGGCACCCGATTTGCCGACGTCAACGACGCCAGCCGAGCCAATCCGATGGGCGTGCTGGTCAGCCGGGGGCAGACGGCGGCGACGTATGATCCCGGTCAGCTCGAACTGGGCCAGACGTACTACTGGCGCGTCGATGAGGTGAACGGCCCGCCGGACTACACCATTTTCGGGGGCCAGGTATGGAGCTTCGAGGTTGAGCCTTTCGCCTATCCGTTGGAGGGCATCGCGGTCACCGCCTCCAGTTTCGATGAAGGTGCTGCACCGGAGAATGTGGTCAATGGCTCCGGCCTGGATGAGAACGACGGGCATTCGACCCGGACCTCGGACATGTGGCTCAGCAGCGATGCAGGAGACCAGCCCACCTTCATCGAGTTCACGTTCGACCGCCTTTGCAAGCTCCACCAGATGCTCGTCTGGAACTACAACATTCAGTTCGAAGCGTTCCTGGGCTACGGTCTGAAGGACGTAACGATCGAGTATTCCGAGAACGGCGTCGATTGGATGGCGCTCGGAGATCTTCAGTTCGCTCAAGCCACCTCCGTCGCCGGCTACACCGCCAACACCACGATCGATTTCGCAGGCCGTGCGGCCCGTGCGGTGCGTCTGACCGCCAACAGCAACTGGGGCGGCATGTTCCCACAGTACGGGCTGAGCGAGGTTCGCTTCCTGTACATCCCCACCTTCGCTCGGGAGCCGCAGCCCGCAGACGGAGACGTCGATGTGCCTCTCGATGCGACCCTGAGCTGGCGACCCGGGCGTGAGGCCGCCGTGCATGAGGTCCATCTCGGGATCGATCCCAGCGCCATGGCGCTCGTGGGCGCCACGGATCGACCGACCTTGCAGACGGAAACACTCGAGTTCGGGAGGGCCTACTATTGGAGGGTCGATGAGGTCAATGAAGCCGAGCCGATTAGCCTCTGGCAAAGCAGTGCCTGGACCTTCCAGACGCTCGAATACGCCGTCATTGACGACTTCGAGAGTTACACCGACGACATCGACGCAGGCGAGGCCATTTTCGACACATGGCTCGACGGCTGGGTCAACAACACCGGCTCGACCGTTGGGTACCTCGACGCGCCGTTCGCCGAGAGAACGGTCGTCCGCAGCGGCGCCCAGTCAATGCCCTTGATCTACGACAATTCGTCGGCCCCCTTTTACTCGGAGGCGGAGCGCGACCTGGGTGGGATGGCCTGGAACGTTCGCGGCGCCGACAGCCTGAGACTGTTCGTCTGTGGGCGGGCCGATGGAAGCAACAATCCCGAGCCATTCTACGTGGCGGTGGAAGATGCCGCCGGACGCGTGGCCGTGGTGACGCACCCTGACATCGCCGTCCGCTCGGGCTGGAACGAATGGCGCATCCCGTTCAGCGATCTGACCGGCGTGAATCTCGCCAACGTTCGGACGATGTATATGGGCCTGGGCGACCGCAACCATCCCAAAGCCGGCGGCGCCGGCCTGGTCTTCATCGACGACGTCGGTTTCGGGCGTTCCGCCCCCGGCGATGATTGAGCCTGACCGCGACGCGATGCGGGACGACAGGTCCACAGGAGGTACCGGTCACCCACATCGCCGCGAAGTCCGGTCCCCGAAGGCCTGGACAAAGCGGGGACGCTCGTATTGTGGCGGCAGAAAGACGCAATATGGTGTTTTTTATCACGGGTTTCTGCTAATATGGAGAAAAGATCGTCCCATAATAGAGATCAGGACAAGCCGAGTCGAGGCAGAAGCGCCGCGGCCGGCTACAGTGAGGAGGGTGTGTTTGCAGCGAAGTACGCCCCTGACGGCACATCGCCCCGTCGCGCGACAGGCCCTTATGGCGAGGGGGATTTACGCCGATGAGAAGGACATGTGTTGGTGTGTGGCCAGCACATGGCAGAGCAGGTTCAGTCTGAAGGAGGAAGTTTATGTTTGCCAGACCATTCCTTTTGTGTATTGTCGTTCTCGCGCTGTCTGCCTGTGTGGCAACGCAGGCGGCTGTGGTTACCGAGAGTTTCGAACAAGCCCACGATTTTGTCGCGGACGGCGTCGAGGGGACCATCTGGGACGGATTCCTCGGCCTCGGCGACGGCGAGACGGTCACAGCCCTCAACGTATCGATGGATCGGCCGGGCCAGTTGTACGTCGAATCGGCCAACGCCTTCTGGCACGAGCCCTGGACCCCCCTGGGTCCCTTCCTCTACAAGACCGTCGAGGGAGACTTCGTCGCGACGGTGAAGGTGACGGACTACGCCGGAACGGCCGCATCGCCCGTCTACCACAACAACTGCGGACTCATGGCCAGGGCGCTGCCGGATGACGGTGGCGTTGGTGAAGACTGGGTCGCACTGGACTACTTCCCCATCTGGAGCTGTGGAAACTTTGTTCGGACTGCCGATAACAACGTGCGAACCGAGAACGGGCACAACGGCAAGCAGTTCAACCTCGATCCGTATCTTCAGATCGAACGCATCGGCAACGTCTTCCACTTCCGCACCAGCGTCGACGGGCTCACGTGGACGGACATGGCCGTCTCGCCGATCACAAGAAACGACCTGGCCGACGTGCCGTTGCAGGTCGGGCTGTACCAAGCCACCTACTCTTCCGACGCGGGTTATGCGGCGTTCGACGACTTCACGCTTGAGGGGCCGCTTGTCGTGCCACGCATGAAGTCCTACAGCCCGGCCCCCGCCGACGGGGCCGACGACATCGAGCGGGATACCACACTTGGCTGGCTCGTGCCGGAAGGCGTTGCCGCACACGATGTCTACTTCGGGACCTCCGCCGAAGACGTCGCGGCTGCCGACAGAGCCAATCCACTGGGCGCGCTGGTCGGCGAAGGCCAGAGCGAGACGGCATATCATCCCGCCGAGCCACTCGACTATGGGCAGACCTACTATTGGCGGG
>LVBB01000007.1 GCA_001603075.1 Phycisphaerales bacterium Planc_01
GTTCGGCGGTGGCCGAGACGGCGGCGATCGGCGGACTGCTCATCCCGCCGATGAAGAAGCAAGGTTTTCCCTCCCCGCTCGCGGCGGCGATCTGCGCGTCGGCGGCGGTCATCGGCATCATCATTCCGCCGAGCATCCCGTTCATTCTCTTCGGCATCATCACGAGCACCTCGATCGCCCGTATCTTCCTCGGCGGCATCATCCCGGGCATCGTCGTCGGACTGGCCCTGATGATCACCACCTACTTCATCACGAAGAAGAAGGGGATCGCGAGGCCCGCGCCGGACCGGAAATTCTCGCTCAAGCGCGTCGGCCAGACTCTCCTGAGCGCGGGGTGGGCGCTCTCCATACCGGTCATCATCGTGGGCGGCATCCTCGGCGGCATCTTCACCGCGACGGAGGCGGGCGCGATCTCGGCGTTCGTCGCCATGATCCTCGGCCTCTTCGTCTACAAGGAGATCACGTTCAAAGACCTCCCCGGCATCTTTCTGTCGACCGGCAAGACAACCGCCACAGTGCTCTACCTCTGCGGCATGGCGATGTGCACCGCGTGGCTCCTCACCCGCGCGCGGGTTCCCTTCGAGCTCGCGGCGATGGTTCAGTCGATTACCGACTCGCAGCTCGGCGTCCTCCTGATGACGAACGTGCTCCTCTTCCTCGTCGGCTTCGTCATGGATCTCACCCCGGCGATGCTCATCCTCGCGCCGATCCTTCTTCCGGTGATGCAGCAGGTGGGGGTCGATCCGGTTTACTTCGGCGTGATCATGTCGGTGAACCTCGGCATCGGTCTCATCACCCCGCCGGTGGGCACGGTCCTCTACGTAGCGACCGGCGTGGCGAACGTGAAGTTCGAGGAGCTGGTGAAATCCATCGCCCCCTTCGTCGTCGCGGAGCTGGCGGTGCTCGTTCTGCTTATCTTCTTCCCGCAGATCGTCATGTTCATCCCGAATCTTGTGCTTCCTTAGAGCGCGTCATTTTTTCAGGCATCCGGAAGGGGGTGCGGACAGGGTCGACCACGGATACTGTTTAGGGGAGAATACATTTGAAAACATGAAGGGAGAGAAACAGATGAAAATGAGAACCGGTTGTGTTGCCATGCTTCTTGTCGCGCTCTTCGCCTCGGCGGCTTTCGGGGCGAAGTTCACAATCAACGCGGGCATCGGGCTGAACGACAAGTCCGCCCAGTTCCAGTCGCTCCAGTATTTCAAAGAGGTCGTCGAGAAGAACTCGGACGGAAAGATCGAGGTCGTCCTCTTCCACTCCAGCCAGCTCGGCGACGACCGCACCATGATGGAAGCGCTCAAGATGGGGACGCAGGAGATGACCTGCCCTTCCACCGCTCCGATGACGGCCTTCATCAACGCGTTCAAGATCTACGACCTCCCCTTCATTTTCGCCAATGAAGAGGTCGCGGACTACATCCTCGACGGCCCGGTGGGAAAAAAGCTGCTCGACATGCTCCCCGACCAGGGGCTCGTCGGCCTGGCTTACTGGGAAAACGGCTTCCGCATGCTTACGAACAGCTCTCACCCGGTCGTAACGCCGGAAGACCTCAAAGGACTGAAGATTCGTACCATGGAGAACCCCATCCACCTGGCCGCCTTCCGCACGATGGGCGCCAACCCGACGCCGATGGCCTTCGGCGAACTCTTTTCCGCCATGCAGCAGAAGGTTGTCGACGGGCAGGAGAACCCTTGGGGCACCATCTTCCTGCAGAACTTCTTCGAAGTGCAGAAGTACGCCACGGATACGGGACACGTCTACTCTCCGTTCGTGCTGCTGATCTCGAAAAAATTCTGGGACAAGCTCCCCGACGACCTGAAAGCCGTCGTGCAGGACGCCGCGGACCAGGCGAAGGTGCATAACCGGGCGCTCAACAGAAAGATGAACGCCGAATACCTCGAAAAGCTGAAGGAGAAGATGGAAGTGGTCATCCTCACCCCCGAGCAGAAGGCCGCGTTCCAGGAGGCCTGCCTGCCGATCTACGAGCAGTTCGGAAAGGACATCGGCGAAGATCTGATCAAGGAAGTCCAGGAGCTCTCCGCCGGGTTCAAGAAGTAGAAACGAAAGAGCCGCCGCATAAACAGCGGCGGCTCTTTTTTTGCGAGGGCGTCGGAGGCTATCTTCCGTAATCGTCCTCGATGCGGACGATGTCGTCCTCTTCTATGTACTCTCCTCCGCGGACTTCCACCAGTTCCAGCGTCACCTTGCCCGGATTTTCCAGCCTGTGGACGCAGTGCTTCGGAATGAAGACGCTCTCTCCTTCGTTGACGTAGCGTTCCTCACCGTCGCGCGTCACCAGCGCCGTGCCTCGGACGACCACCCAGTGCTCGCTGCGGTGGTGATGGTACTGGAGACTCAGACGTTTACCCGGAAGCACCGTGACCCTCTTGATCGCGAAGCGCTCCCCCCGGTGCAGCAGCTCGTACCCTCCCCACGGACGCGCGCCCTCCGGCGAGCGGACGACCTCGACGGCGTTCTCCGCCTTCAACCGGTCGACTATGGCACGAACCCTCTGCGAGGAGCCGCGCGGAGCTATCAGCAGCGCGTCCGGAGAGTCCACGATCAGGAAGTCGCTGACGTCGACCGCCGCGACAAGCCGTTTCGTCGAGAAGAAGAGAGAGTGTGAACACCCCTCGGCGACGATCCGGCCCTTGACGACGTTCCCCGCGGCGTCCTTGTCGGAGAACTCATAGAGAGCGTCCCACGATCCGATATCGGTCCACGGAGCCTCCAGCGGGACGAGCGCGACGTTCGGTATCCGTTCGAGCACCGCGTAGTCGATGGAAATAGGCGGCAGCGAGGGGAAGGCATCGAGGAAAGCGTCGTACCCCTTTTCGATCAAGGGAGCCGTCTCCGGCAGGTGTTCGGCGAGCGCGTCGAGCATAGTGCCGACGGTGAAGACGAACATACCGCCGTTCCAGAAGTAGCCTCCGGCCTTGAGATACTCCTCCGCCTTCTCCAAAGAGGGCTTCTCGACGAAACGCTCCACCTTCCGCCATTCGCCGAACGGCTCGCCCGCCCGGACGTAGCCGAAGCCCGTGTCGGGTCTGGTCGGGGGAATGCCGAAGACGCACACGTTCCCGGCCCGCGCGGCGGCGGCGGCCCTCCGGACCGCGTCCTGAAACAGCTCCGGTCCATAGATGATATGATCGCTGGGACAGACGAACACGACGCTCTCCCTGGTCGCGCCGCACTCCTCCATCAGAGCGAGCAGTCCGAGCGCGATCGCCGGAGCCGTGTTCTTCGGGCAGGGCTCCTCCACGACGAAACTCTGCGGAACATCGAGTATCTCCCTGGCCTGGAGCAGCGCCATCGCGCCGAACCTGACGCTCGAGAGCACTCTCGTCCGGGCCGGATCGCCGACCGCGAACGCACGCCGCAGCGTGCACTGGTACAGACTGCACCCCTCTTCGATCCGCAGGAACTGCTTGGGGAACTCCTCCCGGGAGAGAGGCCAAAGCCTGGTTCCCGATCCGCCGGCGAGTACAAGGGTGAATACGGGGTCCATACAATCACGTCCATTCGTCGGTATTTGATTCTATCTTGAGAGTATAGCATTCCGGAGATTGGAAAGCATAGAAGCGCAGACGTTTCGCAGGAAATTATTCGACAAAAAAAATCCCCCCTGGGGAGGGGGGATCGTGCAGCGCTTCAAAAAAGCGAAGCGATTTACTTCATCTTGACGCCGATGCCGCGCTCCTCGTCCGTTCCCGGAACGAGGGAGTCGCAGAATGCCGCGCAGATGCCGGCGACCGCCATGGGGGTCTTCAGAATGGCCCACACCATCCCGCCGACCGTCTGAAGCGCCTGGTGGTACGCGGGGTTCATGAAGAGCTCCTGGTTCTTCTCCACCCAGCCGGGAAGCCCCATCGCCATCAGGAAGGCGAAACCGACGATGAGGACGTTGCGCTGGCTGCCCATGTCGGCGCGCATGAGCACCTGGATGCCGAGTGCGCCGATGGTGCCGAAGAGGGCGATGTACGCGCCGCCGATGATCGGGGAGGGCATGGTGGCGACGAGCGCGCCGAGCTTGGTCACGAAGCTCATGAGGATCAGCAGGAT
>LVBB01000008.1 GCA_001603075.1 Phycisphaerales bacterium Planc_01
GAGCCGCGACCGCAGGACATCGTCGTCGTCCAGGGCGACTACACGCTGCGGACGGGCGACATGGTACGCATCTCGATCTTCGAGCTGTTCCAGGAGGGCACGCCAATGGTCAACGACTACGTCGTCTCGGAGACCGGCAAGCTCTCGATCCCGGAGGTCGGTGTGATGCAGGCGGCCGGGCTGACGGAGACGCAGTTGGAGCAGGAGATCCGGCGGGCGCTCTCCCCCGGCATCCTGAAGACGCCGTCGGTGACGGTGACGCTGATGAACTCGCAGCAGCGGACGTTCTCGATCCTGGGCAACGGCGTGCCGCAGCCGGGTCGGTACGGCATTCCTCGCTACGACTTCCGATTGACCGATGCGCTGGCGACGGCCGGCGGGCCGATGCAGTTCAACGTCAGTCACATTTACGTCGCGCGGGCACAGGATGCCGCGGCGGCGACACCCGCCGCTCATCCGGCTCGGCCCGATCCAGGCGAACTCGAACTCGTCGCGCCCGGCCCGACGCGGGATGTGCCTTTGCCGGCTCCCGCCGTCCAACCGCCGGCGCCGCTGAGGGTGCCGCAGGGGGAGATCCCCATTCCGTCCGAGCCGGCGGAGAAGTACGAGCTCGAACGGGAGATGCTCGACCTGATTGCGCCGTCGTCCGGCCCGGCGTGGCCCGCAACGGGCAGGCCGCTGTCGCAGCAGCCCGCTGCGTCGCCGCAGGAGACCGTCTCGGCCTCCGTGCTGCCGCCGAGCTACCGGCTGCTGGTGCCGGAGAAACGCGATGCAGACAAGGCCCTTGCCGCCGGGGACATCCTGATCGCCCCGACCGAGTTCGGCACCGCGTCTGACCGATCCACCTCTTCGCCGCCGGAGCCGGCCGGCAGGGTGGAATGGGTCTTCCGAAACGGTCAATGGGTGCCGATCACGATCGAATCGACCCTGGACGGACAACCTGCCACCCTGCCGCCGGAGCAAGCGCCGGCCCAGGAACGCCGCCCACAGGAAGGCCCCGCGGCCGCAGGACAGGCCGACGGGATCGAGTGGGTTCTCGAAAACGGACAGTGGATTCCCGTCGAGAAGGGCAGACCGCGCCCGGCGACTCCGACCAGGCCTGCGCCCGCTGAGTCGGCGGAGAAACGACCGCCGAAGGTTGAGCCGCTGCCGATGGATGCCGAGTGGGAAGAGGCGGTCCAGACGCGTCTGATGAAGGTCCCGGCCGACAAGCTGCTGGCGGGCGATCCGCGATACAACGTCGTGATCAAGCCGGGTGACACGATCTATGTGCCGGTCGATCTGATCGGCGAGTTCTGCATCATGGGCAACGTCAATCGGGCCGGGTTCATCGGCCTGACGGGCCGGCCGATGACGTTGAAGATGGCCATCGCGGCCGCCGGCGGTCTCGGACCGCTGGCCTATCCAAAATACTGCGAGGTCGTACGCCGGCTCGGAGGCGACCGGGAGCAGATCGTCATGGTCGATCTCGACAAGATCGCCAGCGGCGAGCAGCCCGATTTCTTCATCAAGCCGAACGACCTGATCAACGTGGGCACCCATCCCACCTCGCGGTGGCGGGCGACCCTGCGGAATGCCTTCCGGGCGGCCTATGGTTTCGCCTTCGTATACGACCGCAACTTCGTTTACGCGGACGACTATTACGGTACCTCGTTCTTCTGATGGAATGGTTCGATCGTCGTGGTTCAGATACCTTGCTCGGTTCCGGAGGCGCACCCTTCGAGTCCCGCTCGAAGAAGCTGGGGCGGACTCGCACGGTCCAGTTTCGTCAAGGCGGCGGTCGTGGCCGTGCTGCTCGGCGTGCTGTTCCGCGGTGAGATCGAGCAGATCGTTCGTCTGTGGATGACCGACCCGAACTGGTCGCATGGCTTCCTCATCCCGCTGTTCAGCCTGTACTTCATTCATCAGCGGCGGGACCGTATCCTGTCGCTGCACTCCGTGCGTGACCCGCTGGCCGAGGTGTTGGCCGGCCGTCGCCCGAAGCCCCTGGGGCCCGACCAGACGCGTCCGTGCTATCTGGGACTGATCCTTCTGATCGCCACACTGGTCTTCTACACGTTCAATCTGGTCAGTCCGTCGGGGTATGCGTACTTTCGTCCGGTGTCGATGATCCTGGCGACGGCCTCGGTGGTGTTGCTTCTCGGCGGCTGGCGGCTGCTGGCGCGGACATGGCTGCCGATCGCCTTTCTGATCTTCGCCGTGCCGCTGCCACGTCGATACTACGTGGGTCTGACGATCCCGATGCGGAAGATCGCCGCGTCGGTGGCCACGGCTCTGCTGAATCTGGTCGATGGCCTCGAAGCCGGCTCCAGCGGCGTGGTGATCGACATCGTCTACAAGGGACAGCGCCTGGAGCCGGCGCTCGACGTGGCCGAGGCGTGCAGCGGGATGCGCCTGCTGATGACCTTCGTGGCCCTGGGTGTGGCGATGGCCTATCTGCATGAACGTCCCCTGTGGCACCGCGTCGTCCTGTTGGCGGCGACGGTCCCCATCGCGGTCATCTGCAACATCGTTCGCGTGACGACGACGGGGTTTCTCTACGTGCTGACCGACCCGAAGTACACGCAGGGCGTCTATCACGATGCACTCGGCCTGGCGATGTTGCCGCTGGCGTTCGGGCTGTACGGTTTTCTGGCGTGGTTCATGTCGAGCCTGTTCATCGACGAAGGCCGGCTCGCCGGCGGGGATGGGATCGTTCGCAGGAGTCCGGCCCAGTGAGCAACAGAACCGACACAAGCGGATACCTGCAGCCGGCGTTTCTGATCTGCGTGGCCGTGCTGGCGGCCGCCTGCGCCGGCATGTCGGTCGCCAGACAGAGGCTCGGGCTTTACCTGAAGAAGGAGCCGCTGCCGTTGAAGCAGCCGCTCGACCGATTGGATGAAGCGGCGCTGGCGCCCTATGAGGTCGTCGCGAAACTGAAGATCCGCAACGAGGAGGTCCTGCGGTCGCTGGGCACCGAAGACTACATTCAATGGGTGCTCCAGGACCCATCGGAACCGGCCGAGAGCCCCGTTCGTCAATGCCTGCTGTTCATCACCTATTACCGCCTGCCCGATCGGGTGCCCCACGTACCGGAGGAATGCTACACGGGCGGCGGATACCGGCGGCTGCACAGCGAGGCGGTGACGTTTCGCCTCGATGCGAGCGGGACGCAGGAGGTCCCCGGCCGCTATCTGGTTTTCGAAGGTTCCCCGGGCGCTCTGTCTTCGGGGGCGCCGCGTTTTCCGGTGTTGTACCTGTTTCGGGTCAGCGGCGAATACGCCGGCAGTCGTGATGCCGCCCGGATCGCCCTGAATCGAAACATTTTCAGCAGGTATGCGTACTTTTGTAAGGTCGAACTGGTGTTCAACCAGATGCTCACCGCCCCGACTCAAGCAGCGACGGTTTCGGCGGGGGAGAGACTTCTTGCGGTTGTGCTGCCGGCGCTGGAGCGCGACCATTGGCCGGACGAGATCCGACGCTGAAGGGACAACGTTCGCACGGCAATCGGGAAAGCTCGTTGCGGCCGACGGACACAGATTGAAAGGTGCAGATCGATGGCGAGAAGGCGTTTGAACAAGAAGGTCGCCCTGATGGGTTCGACCGTCTTCTTGATCGTGGCCATGCTGGGTGTGGTGGTCATCCTGCGTCTGACTCGCGATCCGGCTCAGTTCACCGCCGACGGCGATGCGGCGTGGGCCGCCCGCGACTACGAGGCCGCCCGACGCAACTACCTCGAAGCGCTGAATCGGACCCCGGCGTCTGAGGACCAGATCGATCTGTATTTCAAACTGGCCGAGGTCTACCGTGTCACCGATGACTGGCGCCGCGTGCTGGCCTGTTGGGAGCAGGTCATCACGTCCGACCCGGCAAACGTTCGCGCGCGACTGGCCCGTCTGAAATACGGCTACATCATGGCCGACAGCCTCACCGGGGTCGGGCAAAGCGTCGGCGCCTACTGGGAAGACGTCGCTTCGCAGGCCGCCGGACTCCTGGCGATTGCGCGTGAGGCGGGGCTGCTGGAGGCGGAGAAGTCCCAGTACGAGATCTCCTTCGAGGAGGCGGAGCCGACGGCGTGGGACGGCGGCGTCACGCGCGTCGGGCCCTATCTGCACTTCGTGCAGGGCCGGGCGGCGCTGGAGCTGGCCTTGCTGGGGGTCGGCGTCGATCCGGACGAGTTGCTCGCCCGGGCCCAGGAGCACCTGCAGGAGGCCGGACGGCTCGATCCGAAGAACGCCGCAATCCATCGATACCTGGCCGCCGCCTTTCGTCAAGAGGCTCGCGTGGCCGAATCGCGGGGCGACCGCGATCGCAGCGAGGAGGCCGCTCGGCGGGCCGAGACGCTCCTGTCCGAGGCGTCCGCGATCGGGCCCGGCCTGCAGATCGGTCGTCTCGACGGCCGGCTGGCGCACGCGAAGAACAGCACCCTCGCCCAGGCCAGAGAAAAGATGAAAGCGCTGGAGGGTGAATACCGGGTTTTGGCTGACGGTTTCCCCACGAGCGCCGAGGCCTTCTTCGCCGTGGCCGAGTTCTACTCTCTCTATTCCGCATATCTGCACACCGACGCGGCAGGGCAGAAGCTCGATCTGGCCATCGAGGCGGCCGAGAAGGCGCGGGGCCTGGACCCGACGAACGTTCGGACGGCGCGCCTGGCGGCCGGGCTGTACTACCGCCGGTTCACGCTCTATGCAGACGAACCCTCGCTGCACAAAGCCATTGCCCTGGCCGAGGCGGCGCTGGAATTGCCCGGGGCCAAGGACACGCCCGGCCCGAGGCAGTACGCCGCACAGATGGTCCGTTTCTCGCTGTGCACTTTGCTGGGCCGGTTCTACCTCGAGAAGACCTTGCCGTCAGGCGGCGCGCCTGCCGATGCGGCGGTCCTGGCCAAGGTCGAGAAGGTGGTCCACGAGATCGCGCAGATCCAGGGCAGCGGCGAGAACCCCCAGGTGGTCAAATGGCGGGGCATGCTCGGCCTGGCCAAAGGGCAGACGGCCCAGGCCGTCAGGGACCTCTACGCGGCTTACGAGCAGATTCGCGTCACCGCCGGTGCGGGAGAGGGCGGCGATGCGTTCCTCGCGCACACACTGGCCAAGCTCTTCGAGAACACAGCGGAGACCGGCGCCGTCATCGAGTTCCTCGGGTCGGCCCTGAACGCGGGCATCGTCAACACCCGTCCGGAAACGGTGCTGGATTACGGCGACGCCCTTCTGCGGGTGCGGTCCTACGATGTCGCGCTCAGTGCGGTCAACAGCTTCGACGAGCGATTCGGGGCCACCCCTCGGAGCCGGCGGCTTCGCGCGCAGGCACTGCTGGCCAAGGGACACATCAGTGAGGCCGAAGAAGCCGTCGGTCAATTGGATGCAAATGATCCGGATATACTGAAACTGCATCTGTTGCTGGCTTCGGCGAGGGCCTCGCAGTTGCAGGAGGCGATTCATCGCGGCACGTCCGGGCCGGATTCGGCCCGTCAGGGCGACGCCGGCCGAACGCCGGAGGCGCTGCGGGCCATGCAGGCCGATCTGCACGCGTGTCGTCGTCGCCAGGCCGATTGGATGCTTCGTCTGCTGCGGTCCGATGCGGCCGCCGTGGACGGCAGAAGCCTCGAGACGTTGTGCGAGATGCTGATCGCGCAGGACGATGCGGCGCTGGCGGGAGCGCTTGTCGAGGCCTTCCTGCAACGGTCGCCACAGGACGTCGCGGCGCTGTTCTGTCGCGGGCTGCTGTTGGAGCCGGCCCCGTCGTCTTGTCCGCCGTCGCGTCGTCGCGAGCTTCGCCTCGATGCGATTCGCCGTCTGAGCGACCCGACGGGCCGGGCCGCCGAACTCGGGCTGTTGCATGAGCGCGACGGGAACCTCGACGAGGCCCAAGCGCAGTGGCAGCAGGTCCTCGATGCGACCGCGGCGCCGGCTGGTCCACAGAAGCCGGCGTATTTGCAGGCCGGGTCGCTGAGCCTGCGGCACCAGGCCGTGGGCCGGCTCTTCGACATGGCGCGGCAGCGGGAAGACTGGACCGAGGCCGAGAGGGTGGTCGCAGTGGTGCGGGCCGACGATCTCGACGACTGCGGCGGTCATCTCTTCGCTGGACGGCTGGCGATCGCCAGGGGTCAACATGCCGAGGCGCTGAACCACCTGGCCGAGTGTCTCAAGCGGCGTCCTGTGTTCTCCTACGGCTATATGCTTCGCAGCGGCGTGCATGCCGCCCTCGGCAACGCACATGCCTGTGTCGACGACGCCCGAAGGGCATCGAGTCTGAACCCCCTGGATCCGCTGGTGGCTCGAACACTGGCCAACGCCATGCTTGTCCGCAACCAGGATCTCGGCGATCGCGCATCGAGCGAGCAGCGCAACGAGGCGCTGGCGGCGCTGGAGCGGGCCATCCAGTTGAACCCGACAGACACGCAGGCGTTGATGGTCTATGCCAACCTTCTCGACGAAAGCGATCCCGTCAAGGCGCTCGGGATTCGACAGACGATTCAGATCTCCGCACCGAGTCTCGATAACGCGGTGCTGCTCGGCCGTCTGGCGACGCGCATCGCCGTCCGCGAGACGGACCCGGCCCGAAAGGCGGGTTTCGTTTCCATTGCCGAGACGGCTTTCGAGCAGGCCAGGCAGATCGATCCGGGCAATGAGTTCATGCTCCAGAGCTACGCCGAGCACTACCGCCTCACCGATCAGGCGGACAAGGCGGCCCGATTGCTCGTTGAGTCCCAGGAGGACCGGCTTCTGTGGCGTCACTACTTTCGCAGCGGCCATTACGAGCAGGCCAGGACACTCCTGGAACGCCTCTACGACGATCCGACCGGCCGCAACGATGCGCTCGTGGGATTGGTTCTGCTTGCCCAGGCAACCGGCGACAGGGACGCGATTCGCAGGTACTCCGAGGAGTTGCTCCGTCGGGAAGACAACGCCACCAATCGCATGGCTCAGGTGCGCGCCTTTCTCGAAGCGGGTCTGATCCAGGAGGCGGAGCACAAGCTGCGAAGCTTCAAGGAGCGATATCCCCGAGAGACCCGTCTGCTTCTCATCGAAGCTCTGCTGGCCAAGCGGCAGGGGCAATTGACGCGGGCGCTCGACCTGACGAATCGGCACCTTGAGCAGAATCAGCAGGATGCAGCCGGCTGGCGCCTTCGCGGCGAGATCTCCCGGCTGATGGGCGATCCCGACCAGGCGATCGGCGACTTCCGCAAGAGCCGGCTGCTCGACGACGATCCCGGCACCACGGTGGCTTTGGCCAACGCCTACCTCTGGGCCGGCCGACATGAAGAGGCGATCAGCGAACTGCGCGCCGCCGTGAGGACGCCCAGCCCGCCGGCGACCGCCCGATCGTTGCTCGAACGCACCTATCGCCGACTCGGACGCCTCGATGCGCTCGATCAGTTCTACGACGAGACCCTGACGCAATGGCCCGACAGCGTCGCTTGGCTGATGCGCGCCGGGGCCCTCGCCATCGACCGGCATGACCCCGAAAGGGCACTCGATCTATATGGGAAGGCCTATCGTCTCCGGCGGGATCAGACCGCCGATCCCCGGCCGGGCGATGTGCCGTATGCGTGGGTCGTGGACCGGTATCTACAAGCGCTGATTCTCAGCGCCGGGGAACCCGCCGACGGAGGAGGTTCGTGGCGGCCGGACCGGCTCGAACAGCTCTTTCGAGAGTCCGAGAAACACCTCGGCGCCGATTATGCTCCCGTGATCCTCTGTCGAATGGCCGAGGCCAGAAAGAAGCTCGGTGACGTCGATGAGACGCGCCGTCTGTCTCGCCAGGCGGTCGAGAAGACCTGGGACGACGATCGACCGGCCGTGGAGATTCTGCATCGCGTCCGTCTGCTGATCGGCGACGACGAGGTCGCGCGGTACTGCCGGGATCGGCTGGCAACCGACCCCCGTTCCCTGCCGGCCAACGCCACGATGCTTCGCCTCGCTCGTGTCCGGGGCGATTATGACGATGCGGTCGATTGGGCCGACAAGTGCATCGCCTTGAGCGACTCGGATCCGCGGCGCGCCGTCGAGTACATGCTCAACAAGGCCGGTCTGCTGACCGAGGCCCACGAGCAAACATCCGATAAACGGTATCTCCGGAGGGCCATCGCCGTCTACGAAAGTCTGGCGAAGAAAATGCCGACAAACGGCAATGTGCTGAACAATCTGGCGTATATGCTTGCCCAGAACGACGAGCGGCTCGATGAAGCCCGCCAGCACGTCGAGCGCGCGTTGCACGAGGACCCGGACAACGCGGCGTATCTGGACACGCACGCCTTCGTCCTGCACCGGCAGGGCAACGACGCGGCGGCGGCCCAGTCGATCGTCGCGGCGATCCAGCACTATGAAACGGCAGGAGCCGCTTCGGCGACCGCCTACGAGCACCTGGGCATGATCATGGAGGGTCTCGGCGACAGAAAGGGCGCCCTGGCCGCCTATCGCTACGCGCTGGCGGTGGCGGACGGCGAACCGTCCGACGCGGTGAGCCGGCGGATCGGGTCGGCTGTCGAGCGGTTGCAGGCCGGCCCATAACCGATGTTCGAGGCAATGCGTTCGCGTGGATCGGTTTCGCACGAACGGCCTTCGGAGACTGACACCGATGAAGAGAAGTCCGACCCCGACGCCTATCGGCAGGAACGGCAGACCCGGCTCGCCAGGGGCAGGCTCGCTACGCGGCGGGGCGACGACGGCTCTGACGCCGAAGGAAATCGTCGGGATGCTCCGCCGGCACGTCTGGCTGATCCTCTTTATGACCACGCTCGGCGCGGCGGTCGGCGGCGGTGGATGGGTCCTGGTGCGGCGCCACGCGCCATTGTACAAGGCCGAGGCGATCCTCAAGGTGCTGCCGCCCATCGAGACGGACCCCATGGAAATCGTGGCCACCCAGGTGCAGCAGGACCTTCAGTACGGCCATCGCGTCTCGCTGGCCAACCTCATGAAGCGGCAGGAGAGCCTTCAGACGCTGCTGCAAAGTGACAAGGTGCGGCAAACCGACTGGTTCGGCCGGAAGGTTCGCGGCAACACCCGTGATGCGGTGGCGTATCTGGAGGACAATCTCAACGCCTTTCCCCATCGCGAGGCCGAGCACATCATCGTCTCCATGACGTGCGGCAGCCCGAGGGAAGCGGCGCTGATTGTCAACGAGATGATGCGCCTGTTCGTCAGCCAGCATGGGGACACCCAGCGACAGGACGTCAATGAGAAGCTCAGGGAATTGGACGGACGCCGCAGAATCGTCGAGAGGGAGATCGCCGACGGCGAGCGAGCCCTGCAGCGCGTCCGAGAGGAGACGGGACTGACGGACCTCGAACGCCCGTCGGGCCGATACTTCCAGCACACCATCACCCTGCAACTGAACGACCTCGAACTTCAGGAGCACCAGTTGTCGCTGGCGATCCGGCAGCTTCGCGCCGACATCGAGAACCTCCGGGCCCTGGCCGAGGGGCCCATCAGCGACCAGGTCGAATACGCGATCCAGCGAGACCCCGTGATGATCGCCCTCGCTCAGCAGTTGGCGCTGCTCGAAGGGCAACTGTCGGGCCGGCGCACGAAATTCGGCGACGATCACCGGGTGGTGCGACAGACCCAGGAGCTGATCGACGAGGTCCAGCTCAAACGCAACCAGCGACGCATCGAGATCGCCGAGCAGACACGCCGCGCCAACCTCTACAACGCCAGGGACACCCTCCGCGTCCTGGAGCAGCGGCAGGTGGAATTGCAGCACCTGCGGGACCAGGCGCTCGAGAAGCAGAAGTCGCTGGACGATGCGCGGGCGCGCTACGAACAATACACCAAGGCACGGGACGAACGCGTCGAGATGCTCAACCAGATCAAGACGCAGATCGAGAAGCTCCGGGTCATGCTGACCGATCCGGACACGCCCAAAGTGCAGATCGCCGGTCTGGCCCCTGAGCCGCTGAAGATGGTTCTCAGCCGGCACGTGCTGCTCTGGGGTCCGGGTGGGACCCTGCTCGGCCTGATGCTCGGCCTGGGGCTGACGCTGCTGATCGAGATGCTCAATGACCTGGTGCGGACCCCGAGCGACGTGCGGCGGTTCCTCCGCCTGCCGCTGCTGGGCGTGATTCCCGACGCGAACGAGGACCGCTCGGTCGATGACATCGATCTGTGTCACGTCGTGCGCGAGGCGCCGTACTCGCTGCTGGGCGAGAGCTACCGACGCTGTCGCACGAATCTGGACCTCTCGGGCGAAGCGGGCTTCAGGACCCTGCTGATCGGCAGCGGGGCCCCGGGCGACGGCAAGACGTCCGTCGCCTGCAACCTGGCGGCGGCGTTCGCGGCCAAGTACGAGAAGGTCTTGTTGATCGACGCCAACCTGCGTCAGCCGAGCCTGCATCTGGCGTTTCCGCGGACGGGTTCGACCGAGACAGGCGAAACCCGCCGGCAGGGATTGACGAGCGTTCTGACCGGGCAGTGCGACTACCAGGCGGCGATTCGGTCCAGCGGCGTCGCCGGGCTGGACCTGATCTATGCGGGTCCGCCCACGGCCAGCCCGGCCGAGGTGCTCGCCGGCCATCGGATGAAGGAGCTGATCGAGAATGCTGGCCGGCGCTACGACCGCGTCATCGTCGACAGTCCGCCCGTGCTGCTGGTCAGTGACGTCAAGGTCCTGGCTCGGGTCGCCGATGCGACCCTTCTGGTCTTCAACGCCGCGACCACCACGCGTGGAGCGGCCCAGCGGACCGTCTTCGAATTGCAGGAGGTCGGCGCCAACGTTGTCGGCTGCGTGCTGTTTGGTGCCGAGGCTCTCAAGGGCGGCTACTTCCGCCAGCAGTTCCGAGCCTATCGCAAGTATCTCAAGCCCCAGTTGGCGGCCAATTCCGCCTGACGGGGACAATGAAGACAAACAGAAGGATTCTCATTCTGCCGAACCGCTCGTAGAATGGGACGCCCTTTGGTAGTTCGGTGTTCTTGAAAAGGATGGTATCTATGGAGAAGTTCCTGGTAACGGGCGGGGCCGGCTTCATCGGCTCGAACATCTGTCGGCGACTGGTCGCCGAAGGCTGCTTCGTTCGCGTGGTGGACAATCTGCTGACGGGCAAGCGCAGCAACCTCGACGGCGTGATCGACAAGATCGAGTTCGTCGAAGGCGACATGGGCGACGAGAGCGTCGCGCGAGCTGTCGTCAAGGGCGTCGATGTCATCCTGCACGAAGGGGCGCTGCCCAGCGTGCCGCGCAGCGTCGATGAGCCCGAGCTGACGCACAAGCACTGCGTCGATGCGACCTTCACGCTGCTGATGGCCGCGCGGGACGCGGGCGTCAAACGCTTCGTTTATGCCGCCAGTTCCTCGGCCTACGGCGACACGCCCACGCTGCCCAAGGTCGAGACGATGGCCACCAGTCCGCTTTCGCCCTATGCGGTTGGCAAGCTCGTGGGCGAGTACTATTGCTCGGTCTTCGCCAAGGTCTTCGGCCTCGAGACGATCTCGCTTCGCTATTTCAATGTGTTCGGGCCCTATCAGGACCCGACGAGCCAATACGCCGCGGCGATCCCCGCTTTCGTCACCGGCATCCTCAAGGACCAGCCGCCCACGATCTATGGCGACGGCGAGCAGAGCCGCGACTTCACCTACATCGACAACGTCGTGCAGGCCAATCTCTGCGCCGCCCGCGCCAAGAAGACCAACGGCGAGGTCGTCAATATCGCCTGCGCCGAGAAGATCACCGTCAACGAAATCATCGCCATGATCAACGAGATGGTGGGCAAGAACGTCGTGCCGATCTACGCCCCGGCCCGCGCCGGCGACGTCAAGCACTCGCTGGCCGACATCACCGCCGCCCGCGAACTGATCGGCTTCGAGCCCGTCGTCCTCTTCCGCGACGGCCTCGAACGCGCCATCACCTGGTACCGCGACAATTTGATGTAGTGGCTCGTCCTGGATGAAGAAGGACTCTGGCAGCCGGTTGAAGAGTTCATAGATTGGCCAGGCCTGTTCGCCGACCTCGCCGCGAAGACCTGGGTTCACCTCACGTTTGTATGTAGATACTGGGGGCTCTGCAATCGACTTTGTCATTCCGACCGGAGCCCTCTCCATCTTGTCATCCCGAGCGGAGCAACGCGGAGTCGAGGGATCTGGCCGCGAAGGAGACCGCCTTTTCGTCCTCGGGCAGATTTCTCCGTCACGGCCCGTCCATTCGACTTCGCTCAGAGCCTGCCCTGAACGCCGTTGAAGGGGCAAGCTCTGCGGCAGACCTCCAGTCGGAATGACAAGCCCGGCGGTTGGCTGGCAAAATCTACCCACAAACCTGCAGTGCACCCCTGTGCGAAACAGGCCGTGATCAAGGAAGACGCCCTTGACGTATCCGACGCATCGTGCTATTGTCTCGGTCGCGTTCAGGGGAGAATTCGATGTCAAGAGTGCGACAGATGGATGGCTGCCGCCGGCCGAGCCGGACGGGCGGGCACCGAATCGGTGTGCGGTGCACACCCTACGAGACTGCGTTACTTGCGTGCGCCCTCGCTCTCATCGCGGGTGTGGCGGGCGTGGCAGCAGAGCGCGCCCTGATTACATTCAGAAGGGTCATATTCGATACCACGTTTCTGCAGGGGCACAAGGGGACCCCAAAGCTCGATGACATTGTGCTGGACAATCTCAAGGAGGAAATCGTCCTCCGTGGCGTCTTCGCAATGCCACCGAAGTATCACGTAGATATCTGCATGCTGATCGAAGCCAAGACCTACAACGTCCTCACGTTTCCGCCGCACTTGGTAAAACCGTTCGATGAGAATATCTACTCGGACGCTGTTCTACGGCTGAAGGATGATTCCTTGTGCCGCGTGCAACACAGTTACAGGAAGGACGACGGTTTGACGATTCGGATTGTCCGCGATGGATTGATGGCATACATCCGGCCCAACAAGCCGAGTGCAGGCGACGTCCAATAGGCCGCGCCTCACTCGCAACGTTCGGCAGAAGAGAATGGCGCATGAAAGACGATCCGTTGGTGTTTGAGAATCGAGCTGCATTCAAGAAGTGGCTCGTCAAAAACCATCAGAATAGCTCCGGCATCTGGCTGGTCTTCGGAAAAGACGGCAAGTTGAAGACACTTTCGGCCAATGAAGCCCTGGAGGAAGCGTTGTGTTTCGGCTGGATCGACGGCCGGCTTCAAAGCCTCGGGGCCGAGAAGTATCGTAAGAGGTTCACGCCCCGAAGAAAGGGCAGTGTCTGGTCTGAGCGTAACCGGAAACTGGCTCAGAAGTTGATTGAAGAGGGCGCCATGACGGCAGCGGGCCACGCTGCGATTGCCCGAGCCCAGGAGGGTGGCACGTGGGATCGGCCCAAGCCGGCGCCCATTTCGGAGGCGCAAGTAGAAATCCTGACCGAGGCATTGTCTGAAACCGGGAAGGCCCTGGCGAACTTCCAGAAGATGTCCCCTTCTGTCAGAAGAACCTACGCGGGGCTTTATCTGGCAGCCAAGAATGAAGACACCCGAAAGAAGCGGCTTGAGCGAATCATCGAGCGGCTCAAGGAAGACAAGAAGCCGATGTGAGGGCTCTCAGACCGCTACGGACCACCGCACCTCGTGTTTAGCCGCAACCGCACGCCGCGACCGCAACCGGTCAATGTGCGTCCGGCGGGTGGGTGCATGACCGTTTCTGCGCGGTTCGCTCGGGGCACACTCCGCAAGCCCGAATATCGAAATCCGAAACAAGCCCGAATGATCCAAGAATAGAATCTCGAAACAAGGCGGATGTTGCAGCGGATTTGTAGTGACGCACCCTGGCGGGTTGCTTTTCCCGAGGTCGGGATGCTCTTACGAGCACACGACAAACGCAGCGCATCGGGGTGATTTGGACATTGGGGTTTTGGGCTTTGGATTTGTTTCGGCTTTCGTGCTTCGGATTTCGAATTTGTCCCTCCCAGCCATGAATCGGTGCCCGGCAGAGAAGCGTCCCACCGAGCCGGATCGCAAGTACAGTCATGCACCCCCGTCGGGTATCGGCCGGATTGGGGCAAGGCAGCGGCGTAACTACTGGAGTTGCGTGCGGAGGGCGTCGGCCTGTTCGAGCAGTTGCTCACGGGTGAGGTCCTGGCGGGGGTTCAGTTCGAAGGTCCATTCGTATTCGTCGACGATTTGGCCTGGGTAGAGCACGCCCGTGAAGAAGTCGAACGGAAAGCGGTCGTGCAGCGGGGCCTTCAGCTCGCGGTGCGTCTCGAGCGTCTCGAAGCCTTCCTTGCCGGCGCGGACCCAGTAATCCCCGTACCAGTTGAACGATACGGTCACCGGCGAGACGCCGATCTGCTCGTCGTTGAGCGTGATCAACGCGCCCTGCGGCTCGGTGTTGATCGTCAGTTTTCGTTCCACGCAGCCGCAGCACAGCACAACCGCCACAGCGGCAACGACGAACAGCGATACAGAACGCCAGTGCATACCCACAATCCCTTCAGCCAATTTCGATCCTTCTTGCCCGCCCATTATAGGCGCGCACGGACCCTTGAAAAGCGCAAAACGCTGCACGCTGATATGACGCAGGCGACGACGCCTTATTCGGCCGGCACGCAGCGGCCCTGGCCCCATGCGCGCAGGGCGCGGACCTTCTCTGCCATCGTGACGGAAAGGGGGGGCGAGACCCTCACGGCGGCGATCAGACGCTCGGTGTCGAGGTCGGCCTTGTCCGCATAGGCGGCGTGCAGGGCCGAGGTGACGGCCTGCTCGATCTCGGCGCCGCTGTAGCCTTCGGACGCCTCGCCCAGGGCCGTCAGATCGAATTTCTCGGGCTCGCGTCCGCGCTTGCGCAGGTGGATTGCGAAGATCTGCTGGCGTACGGGCGCTGTCGGCAGATCGACGAAGAAGATCTCGTCGAAGCGGCCCTTGCGGAGCAGTTCCGGCGGCAGGGCCTCGATGTCGTTGGCGGTGGCGACGGTGAAGACGGGGGCTTCGTGCTCCTGGAGCCAGGTGAGCAGTGTGCCGAACATGCGCTGGGAGAGCCCGCCGTCGGCGCTGCGGCTGGCGGCCGAGGCGAAGGCCTTCTCGATTTCGTCGATCCAGAGGATCACCGGGGCCATCATCTCGGTCTGCTTCAACGCGTCGCGTAGATTGTGCTCGGACTCGCCGATGAAGCTGGCGTACAGCGTGCCGGGGTCCAGCCGCAGCAGGGGCTGATGCCACGCCGTGGCGATGGCCTTGGCGCACAGGCTCTTGCCGGCCCCCTGGACGCCCAGCATGAGCACGCCCTTGGGCGGGACCAGCCCGAACGCCCTGGCCTCCGTGCTGAAGACGTCCAGCCGCTGGTTGAGCCACGTCTTGAGGCGGTTCATCCCGCCGATCTCGCTCAAATCGAGCGGCGTCTGGATGTATTCGAGCAGCCCTCCCTGCTGGATCATGCGCCGTTTGTTGGCGATCACGACGTTGATGTCGTCGTCGCTGAACCGCTGGTCGGCCGCCACCGCGTCGCTGATGATCCGCATCGCCTGGCGGCGCGTCAGTCCGCGCAGGTTCCGGACGATCGTATCGAGGCCCTTCTGGGTGATGCCGATCTCGATGGGCTTCTTGCGGCGCAGTCGCTGGAGCGTGCTGCGGATGATCTGGAGCAGCTCCTTTTCGTCCGGAAAGGAAATATCAAGCGGTCGCGTGTAGGCCTTGATGGCATCGGGCAGCCTGTCGGTGTGGTCGATCATCACGAGGGTCAGGCCCGTGCGGTCGAGGTTGTCGATCATCTCGCGAAGGATCCGCAGGGCCTTGCCGCCCTTGAGGTGCTCGGCCAGATCGAGCGTGACGCAGAGCGAGCCCGGCCGGGCCTGCGACAGATTGGTGAGGCCCGCGGCGGGGCCGTCGGTATTGGCAATGGCCGGCCCGCCGTCAATCAGGCCGTCGCGCACCCCCTCGGCGACCGACCAGACCCACATGTCGCGTTTGAGCCTCTCGGCGCTCTTTCGCACGATCTCCAGGGCGTATCGCTCTTCGTGCGTCACGATGGAGATGCAGTTGTCGCCTCCCTCGATGAGCTGTTCGAGCCGTTCGCAGTCGTTCATGGGCCCTTTCCGGTCTGGGCGTCACGTTTGTCGGGGCCGTCCGCCGCTCCCCGTCGTCCGACAGCCTACCGCAAACCGGCCGGATGGGCAAGTCCCGTCTGCGTTTGCTGCGGTTGACAGGTGCCCTGAGTCTGGATAGTCTATGGCCCCATCAAGAACACTCATAAGGACCGATTGGATGAAGATTTCGCTGAACTGGCTGAACGACTACATCGAGACGGGGCTCGCCCCCGAGCGGATTGCGGCGATCTTGAGCGACCTGGGCTTTCCGTGCGAAGGGATCGAGCGTCTCGACGACGATACCGTGCTGGACGTCGAGGTGACCAGCAACCGGGGCGACTGCCTCAGTCATATCGGGGTCGCCCGGGAACTGGCGGCGGCGACCGGCAAGGAACTGAGGCTGCCGCAGGTCGAGCTGGACGAGTTGGACAAGGACGCCTCGGAGTATGTCCAGGTGGAGATCGCCGAGCCGGACCTCTGCGGCCGATACACCGCACGGGTGATCGAGGGCGTCAAGGTCGGTCCTTCGCCCGACTGGATGGTCAGGCGGCTCGAAGCCGTCGGCATGCGCAGCGTCAACAACGTCGTCGATGCGACGAACTACGCGATGATGGAAACGGGCCAGCCTCCGCATGCGTTCGACTACAGTACGATCAAGGAAGGCAAGATCATCGTGCGCCGGGCCGTCGCGGGCGAGCGCATCGTCAGCATCGACGGATCCCAGTGCGAGTTGGCCGATCAGATGCTGGTGATCGCCGACGCGAAGCGGCCGGTCGCCATTGCCGGAGTGATGGGGGGGCTGGAGACCGAAGTGAGTGATACGACCACCACGATTCTGCTGGAAGAAGCGCACTTCGATCCGGTGTGCGTGCGGACGACCAGCCGGCGGCTGACGCTGCCGTCGGAGGCGGCGTTCCGCTTCGAGCGGATCGTGGATATCGAGAAGATCGACTGGGCGTCGCGACGAACGGCCCAGTTGATCGTCCAGGTCGCCGGCGGTCGCGTGGCCCGAGGCGTCGTGGACGCCTATCCGAGACGGCCGAAGCCTCGCGAGGTGACGATGCGACTCTCGCGCCTGGGCACGCTGCTCGGCATCGAGATTCCGTCCGAGGCGGTCGTGAACATTCTGTCGGCTTTGTGCTTTTCGCCGCGCCTGTCGGACGATGTGGTGGCCTGCTCGGTCCCCACGTGGCGAAGTGACGTCCTGCGGGAGGTGGACCTGATCGAAGAGGTCGCCCGCGTTCACGGCTACGACANNCCAGAAGCTGGCCCAGTCGATCGGCGGGTTCCTCAACGGATGCGGTTTCTACGAGACCGTCACCGTCACGTTCGTCGACCGGGCGATCGCGGACCTCTTCGCCGACGGCGACGCGACGGCGAATCTCGGCGTCAAGGACGTCTCTCGCAAGAGCGCCAACCTGCTGCGGCAGACGCTGCTCGGATCGCTGCTGGAAGTCCTCAAAACGAACGTCAACGCGCGGAATCTGCCGTGCCGCGTCTATGAGATCGCCGATACGTTCCGTCCGACGCGGGACCGCAACGCACTGCCCGACGAGAAGACGAAGGTGGCCCTGATATGCAGCGGCGATTTTCGTGAGCTGCGCGGCGCCGTGGAGGGGCTGATCCGTCACATCGACCGCCGGGCGGCTGTGGATTTCGTCCCGGCCGAATACGCCTGGGCTGAGGTGGGCGCCGAAGTGACGGTGAACGGCCGAGCGGTCGGGGTCGCGGCTGTCTTCTCCGAGTCCGTACGGAACAGGCTCGATTTCAAGGACCTTGCCCCATGCGGGGCCGAGCTGGATTTTGCCGAGTTGATGGCGTTGAAGGGCGCGCCGATCTCCATCCGTCCGGTCCCGCGCTTCCCGGCCGTCGAGCGCGATCTGTCGATTCTGGTGGCCGAGGAGACCCCCTGGCGGGCCATCGCCCAGGCCGTCGCGAGCAGCGCCTCGGCCGAGCTCGAGGACGTCCGGTTCGTGGACATCTACCGCGGCAAGGGCATCGCCCCGGACAAAAAAAGTGTGACCCTCTCATTGCGTTTCCGCGACGAGGACGGGACCCTGACGCACGAGGCGGTGGACGCCTATCAGGGGGCCATCGTCAAGGGCCTGAACGATGCCGTGGGCGCCGAGCTCCGGACGCTGTGAGGCAGAGCGGCCGGCGTCTGTCTCTCCATCTGTCCGATAATAGGGCTGTTGTGGTGCGGCTGTTCGGCTTGGCATTCAACGAAGGCCGTGGCGGGGCCCGCGAGAATGCGAAACCGTGTTGCTTTCGGACATGAATTACTGCCGAGTGGCCCTGTGGCGTTGATGACCCTGCGGCGGCGGGGCGGCCTCAGCTCGCCGACGCACGGCAGTGCATCGGTTCGGCGTATATTCGGACGTAAACGTTTCGGACCCACATTACTCATTTTTCTCTTTACACGCCGGTTTCCACTCGGTATAATGACCAGAGATTGACAGGCGACTGCAACGCCATGTCAGGGGTGTTGAGGTCACTTCTCAAGCATGCAGCGGTGGAAAGCTACGACGGTCTTCCGTCGCGCATGACTCGAAGATTGGCCTCGTGGGGGTGCGTCGGCCGGGCCGACGCGATTATGGAGGTTGGGCGATGAAAAACGCGCTGAAGTTCTATCATGTCTTTGTGGCTTTTGCGGCACTGGTGGGGATCGTACCATTACGAGTCAACGCGGATCTCTTCGATCACGATTCCGGCTGGGTCATCAACGATCCTCAAATCGCCGCCGTGGCCAGTCAGAAGCAGACGACCGGATTCGTGTATCCGCAGGAGGGTACGTCGTTCTTCAGCTTCGCGGTGTTGCCCATTCGCAGCAGCGCCGGCGATCCGCCGGTGACGATCGGCATGTATCAGACGGGAGCGTTCCATCTCGATGGACACGGGTTGCGGCTGACCGGCTGGGTGCAGACCGAGAACCGCAATGGGCTCTGGGACACCGGTGAAGCGGTCCTGTCAATCTACGACGCCGACGACGCGCTTCTGGCCTGGGCGTCCAGTGGTGTACTCACCAGCGAGAATCTCGAGTGGCAGGCGTTCGCGGTCGAATTGGACGCGATCTACGGCGCCGCCTACTGGCGCGTGGACCTCTATGGCACGGTCTTCGACGGATACTATGTGAATACGTTCTACGACGACGTACAGCTTGTGGCGCTTCCGGTTCCGGGGGCGGCCCTTCTGGGGCTGCTCGGTCTGGGCGGCAGCGGCGGCCTGCTCCGCTGGCGCCGGCGTATGACCGCGATGGCTGCGTAACGTCGTCACTGCCGCGCACGAGCGCGATCACTTCCCTCTGGCCCCCGGCGGCGAACGATCTTCGCCATCGGCGGGCCGGCGTCCGTTCCGGATCACGCCTGCGGATAGATCCACGGGCCCCGATACTCGCGGCGGAGCAGCTTGCCGGCGTCCGGGTCGCCCACACACAGTTCCTTCTCGCCATCCCAGACGACGCTGCGTCCGAGCTTGTACGACAGCATGCCCAGCAGACTCAGGTTCGTCGAGTGATGAATCGCCTCGACGTCGCACACCGGCCGGCGACCCGTTTCGATCGCATGGAGGAAGTCGGCCCACAGCTCCTTGATGTTCTGCGCGTCGGGCTGATTCAACTTCGGCTCCTCGTGAATCTCCGACTCGCCCCGACTGCTCGGATAGAACGTCCAGCCGCGCTGCCAGCCCATGTGGAACGTCCCCTTGGTCCCGTAGAAATAGCAGCCGACGCTTTCCGTTTTGTCCGTCGGGTTGCCCGCGAACTGCCGGTGCTCCCACGTCAGCGTGAAATCATCGAACTGGTACGTCGCCACCTGGTGATCGGGCGCATCGGTCGTCTGGTGTTCCGCCGTCAGAATCGGTGCGCCCTTGATCGGCCGGCCGCCGGTCGAGTGCACGGTCCTGGGCCACTTCTCCTCCATGATCCACAGGACCTGGTCGAGCCAGTGGACGCCCCAGTCGCCCAGCGTGCCGTTGGCGTAGTCGAGATAGCTGCGGAAGCCGCGAGGGTGAATGCCGCCGGCCCACGGGTTGTTCGGATCGCCGTTGAACGGCCGCAGCGGAGCGGGGCCGCACCACAGGTCCCAATTCAGTTCCTTCGGCGGCTCGATATTCCTACGCGGCTGCTCGGCCCCGCCCCCGTAGAGCACGAAGCATTTGATCATCCCAATCTTGCCCGCCCGGCCTTCGCGCAGGAATTGCCGGCCCGAGACGTTGTGCGGTGAGACCCTTCGGTGGGTGCCCACCTGCACGACTCGATCGGCGGCACGCGCGGCGCTGACCATTGCGCGGCCCTCCATGATCGTGTGGCTGATTGGTTTTTCGACGTAAACATGGGCGCCCGCCTGCACCGCGGCGATCGTCGGCAGGGCGTGCCAGTGGTCCGGCGTTGCGACGATGGCGATGTCCGGCTTCTGGGCCGCCAGCATCTCGCGATAGTCCTCATAGTGCTTGGGCACCTCGCTGGTCCACTTGGCGGTCTCGCCGGCACAGGTGTTGAGTTGCCGACGGTCCACGTCCACCAGCGCCACCGGCTTGCAGCGGCCCGACGCCACCGCCTCCCGCAGGATGTTGGTGCCCCACCAGCCGCAACCGATCAATGCCACGCGGTAGGTCTTGTCCTTTTGGGCGCCGACGATGCCGGGGAAGCCGAGGGTCAGTCCGGCGGCGAGCGAACTCTTGAGGAAGTGGCGGCGGTCGATCGGCATGATCATCTCCTTGTCAACGCAAAGCAGAGCCGTTTGTCGTCTTCTTCGTTCGGCAGAGGTACCGAACACCAGTTCACTTTCCCCTACTCTATTGGTCCCTTGCACGACGTCAAGCTCAAAGGCCGGTTGCTGGCTTGGGCCAAACACCGGAGGACGGTACGATCTGTCCGGGCGCATGGAAAAGGGGGGCCGTGGAATCGGGCCCCCCTTCGTTCTCTGTACACGTGCGGGCGTCAGCGTTTGGCGGTGAGGGTTTTGTAGGCGTTTTCGCCGCCGTTGATCAGGTGGGTCAGGGGCGACGGTCGGTCGACGCCTTCGATGAAGCTGGGTCGGGCCGCCCAGGGGGTGACGCTCAGCACGCCGGTCAGGTCCATCCAGTGTTGCAGGCGGGCCACCGGCAGGTTCCAGGTCATGTGGAAGTGGTTGGCGGGCGGATACTGCTTGTACTCGACCATGCTGGCGTACTTGGGCACGACGAAGGTGTGCGGCCAGGTTGGCGTGGTCAGATCGCACATGGCCTTGCCCAGTTCCGTCGGCACCTCGGTGGTGTGGGCTTCGTCCCAGATCAGGCTGAACAGCCCGGTGACGCTGCTGTAGGCCATGCGGGCGGCGATCCCGTCGATGCCCGCCGGCGTCATGAACGTCACGGAGTTGCCGCCGCCGGGGAAGTAGAATTCATCGGCCATCGGCATCGAGACACGGTCCATGATCTGCTTGACCGTCGCCCCCGGCGTCGCGGCCCAGTCGAACGAGGCGCTGCCGGAGTTGTCGCCGTCGACGAGGCCCTTGGTGTACCAGTCGGCCTGCTTGTCGAGCTTCTTGAGGCCGAGCTTGCCGGCCAGATCCTGGATCTCCCACGCCTCCCAGACCTTGCGGAAGTCCATGAACAGCGGGGGATTGCCGCCGCTGAGGTAGGTCATCACGAGCATCGTCAGCAGGCCCTGGACGTCGGCCTCGGTGGCGTAGGGGACCGGGGCCTTGGTGCCGGTGTGGTCGAACGTGCTGTTGAAGAACGATTCCATCACGTCGGCCACGGGCAGCGGCAGGCCGCGACGGTCGCTGCCCCATTCGAGCTGGCTCATGAACCCGCCGCCGACGGCGTTCAGATCGTTCAGCAGGTCACGGACGATCAGGTACATCGCCAGCGACATGTTGAACCGCTCGCTGGCCTCGTCGTTCGGCAGTTCGAGCCGCTTGCCGACGTAGCGGTCGATCCAGCCGCGCAGGTCCTTCAGCTCCTTCTCCTTGTAGGCCTTCTTGTTGAGCATGTCGGCCAGGAGCTTCATGTCCAGCCGGGTGATTTCGATACCGAAGGTGTTCCGCGTCGGCAGAACGTGAGCCAGCGCCGTTTCCATGCCCATCGAATCGTGTCCAAAGATCACGACCCGACGGCCTCGCAACGCCACTTTCGCCACGGCGGCATAGCACCAGTCGATCAGGTTCTTCGCGGTCTGCTCGGTCATCTGCGGGGTCAGCCCTGTATCGGGCCAGGTGCCGACGTTCAGCGCGACCATGCGGCCGTACTGGGCGAAGGCGCCGTTGGCGGCGTGGGCGTAGACGACGCCCGGCCGGGGACCGCTGTTGCCGCAGGTGATGTTGAATGGCGTATCGGCAGGGAACTGCTGGAGCAGCGAGATCGTCGTCAACTGGGGGAACGCCCATGTGTCGGGCACGCAGACGATGATATCGACGCCGGCCTTGCGGAACTGCTCGGCGACGATGTCCGCCTGCGCCTCGCCGTCGACCAGGACCGTCGAGTAGACGACGGGCACGGGCGTCTTGTCGGGCAGCAGGACGCTGCCGCTGATGACGTCGGCGGCCATCTTGACGATGTTCTGGCCTCGCGTTCGGCTGTCCTGGTCGATACGCGGGTCGCTCGTGGCGAACACGCCGATCACCGGAACCTTCGGCGTGGCCTTCTTCATGTTGGGCAATTGACTGGCTTCGGTCTTCTTCGCCATGGGGGCGCTCCTTTCAATCCATGACCGGCTATTGACGACGTGTGATCTGAGACTGGCGAGACGAGAACGTTCGGTCGTCAATCTTACACAGTAAGGCCCGACGGGTCTTCCAGCAGGTTTCGCACGAGGTCGAGGAACTGGGCCGCATAGGCGCCGTTGGCGACCTTGTGGTCCACCGACAGCGTCATGTTCATCAGCTTTCGCACGAGGATGTTGCCGTTGTCGGGCACGCAGGTGTCCGTGATCTTGCCGATGCCCAGGATGGTGCACTGGCCGGGCACGACGATCGGGATGAACGACTCGATCCCGAAGGCGCCGAGATTGCTCACGGTGATGCACCCGCCTTCGAGGTCCGACAGGTCCAGCTTTTCGGCGCGGGTCCGCTCGATCAGCGCCTGGCTGTCGCGGGCGATCTGCCTGAGGCCCTTCTTGTTGACGTCTTTGACCAGCGGGGCGACCAGGCCGTCGGGGACGGAGATCGCCAGTCCGATGTGGATCGCATCGGCCAGCTTGATGGCGCTTCCGGCGAGCTGGCCCGTCATGATCGGGAATTTCTCGAGGCCGCTGGCCACCGCCTTCATAATGAAATCGTTGAAGGAGACCTTCACGTCACCGGCGGCGTTGAGTTCCGCTCGCCTGGCGACGAGGTTCGTGACGTCGGCCCGGACGGTCAGATAGAAGCAGGGGATCTCCTGCTTGCTCTTGAGCATTCGCTCGGCGGTGATCCGCTGGAGCCGGTTCAGGGCGATGGTGGCCCCGAGTCGAGCCTCGCCTGCGGCAGCAGCCGGCTTTGCCGCAGCGGTTGCGGGCGCGGGCCCGGCGGGCTTGGCCTCGGCGGCTTTCTGGATGTCCAGTTCGGTGATCTTGCCGGCCGGACCGGTCCCCTTCAGGGTCGTCAGGTCCACGCCCAACTCCTGCGCCAGCTTCTTGGCGCGGGGCGAGGCCATGACCTTGCCCGTCGGCCTGGCCGGTTCGGGCGCGGCCTTGGCCGGCTCGGCCGCCGGGGCCGCAGACGCCACAGCAGCGCTGCCGGCAGCGGATTCGACGCCCAGCAGGGCATCGACAAAGCTCTGTGGCACGTCCTCGTCCTTCTCGCCCAACACGAGCATCGGCGCGCCGACCAGCAGCGTCTGATCGACCTTGGCCAGCACGTGCTTGACGAAACCACCGAACGGCGACTCCATCTCGAGGGTCGCCTTGTCCGTCTCGATCTCGAAGATCACGTCGCCTTTTTTGACCTCATCGCCGACCTTGACCAGGCAGTTGACGACGGTGCCTTCCTCCATCGTCTGGCCGAGCTGCGGCAGCTTGATTTCTTTCGCCATGTAATCGTCCCCATTCCTGTGCTTGACAACGTCCTGTCCTTGCGTTCGTTGCGTTACTGGCCCACGGATTGCCTCACGGTCTCAACGATCCGTTCGACGCTGGGAATGCTTGCATTTTCCAACGGCTCGCTCATCGGCGGGGGCACGTCCAGGGCCGCCATGTTGATCGGCCGGCAATCCAGGTAGTCGAATCCGCGAGAACCGTCGCCGAATTCGTATTCCATGAACTGTCCGGCGATTTCTCGTCCGACGCCGCACCAGCCGAAGCCTTCGCTGACCGTAATCAGGCGCCCGGTCTTCTTCACCGATTCGGCGATGGTCTTCATGTCGAGCGGTTTGAGGGTGCGCACGTCGATGACCTCGGCGTCGATCCCGTGTTGCTCGGCCAGGATCTTCGCCGCGTCGAGCGCCCACATCGCCATGCGGCTGTAGCTGACGATCGTTGCGTCGTTGCCGGCCCTCTTGATATCCGCGACGCCCAGCGGAATGATGTAATCGTCCGTCGGCACCGGGCCGACCTGGCCATAAGTGGCCTTGTGCTCGATGAAGACCACGGGATTGTCGCTGCGGATGGCGGCCTTGAGCAGACCTTTGGCGTCGTAGGGCGTCGAGGGCATCACGACATACAGGCCGGGCGTGTGCATCAGCCAGGCCTCCAGCGACTCGGAGTGGTGTGCCGCGATGCATCGGCCGACGCCGCCCTCGGTCCGCAGGACCATCGGCACCTTCGCCTTTCCGCCGAACATGTAGCGGTTGTAGGCGCCCACGTGGACCAACTGGTCCATCGCGATGGTCACGAAATCGACGTACATGATCTCGGCGATGGGACGCACCCCGCGAAGGGCCGCACCGACCGCCGCGCCGGCGATCGCTGCCTCGGAGATCGCCGTGTCGATCACGCGATTGGTGCCGAACTCGGTCAGCAGACCGCGCGTCGCCTGGTAGGCGCCGCCGTAGAGCCCGACGTCTTCGCCGAAAACGAAGACCCGCTCGTCACGCCGCATCTCCTCGGCCTGGGCCGCCACGACCGCCTGCCCGATCGTCATCACGTCCATCCCGAACTGCGACTTGACCGCGCCGCTGGCCTCCTCGGTCCGCTCCTTCTTGGTTTTGGCGGTCGACGACACCATCGCCGCTTCGAAGACCTGCGAGGCCTCCATGACCTTCGCTGCCGTCGCCTTCTCGGCCTCGATCAGGGTCGCGGGATACGTCTCCTTGACGTATACGTCCTTGGCGACGTCGGCCCCGTTCGGCCAGGGGCTGTCCACACCGAACTGCGTGGCGGTTTCGATAGTATTGAATGCGATGTCCTTGATGGCGTCCAGTTCCGCCTCGGTGCAGAGCTTCTCGCCGATGAGCTTGTTTCGCCAGACGGTGATCGGGTCGCGCTCGTGCCAGGCCTTCTCCTCGGCCTTGGTCCGATAGGCCCTCGGATCGCTGCGGCTGTGGCCGTACCAGCGGTAGGTCTTGGCCTCGATGATCGTCATCCGGTTCTCGGTCCGGGCCTGCTCGGCGGCTTTGCGCACCGCCAGGAAGACGGCCGCCGGGTCCTGTCCGTCCACGATCATGCCGGGGACGTTGTACGCGACCGCCCGGACGGCGATGTCCTCAATGTTGCTGGCGCACAGCGTCCCATCGACTTCGCTGCCGGAGAACGGAACGCTCATGCCGTAGAGGTTGTTCTCGATGATCGCCACCAGCGGGACCTTGAGCGTCGAGGCCATGTTCATCGATTCGTGGAAGGTGCCGGTGTTGGTCGATCCGTCGCCGAAAAAGGACAGCACGACCTTGCCGGACTTCTTATACTTCTCGGCCAGGGCGGCCCCGACGGCCGGGGGCTGGTTGCCGCCGACGATGCCGGTCGAGCCGAGGTTGTTCTGCCGCTCGACCTCCGCGATGTGCATCGAGCCGCCACGACCCTTGCAGTAGCCGGTTTCCTTGCCCATCAGTTCGGCCATCATGGCGTTCCAGTGGTCCTGCCGGGCCTTGTCGCCCTTGGCGTACTTGTTGCCGATCGCGCCGCAGTGGCCGTGACCGCGGTGGGTCGAGCCGATCACGTCGCCGTGTTCGATGGCCGCGATGGCCCCGGTGGCGACGGCCTCTTCGCCCGCGTACAGGTGGGATGCGCCTTTGATGACGTTCTGCCCCAGAAGATCGAAGACCTTCTCCTCGAAGAAGCGGATCTCGTACATCGTCCGGAGCCAGTCTTTGGCCATCTCCAGCGTGATGAGGTCCTTGCCGATCAGGTCCTTTACCTTGGGTACGGGCTGTTTGCGCGTATCCTCGATAGCGTAATCCATATCAACGACTCCTGTACTGGACTGTTCTTGCGGTTCCCAGACCCGCAGCGGGCGGCGGGATCTCCTCGTGGCAGCGTAAAAGACGGATAATATAGCACGTTCCAGCGTTCGCAACAACATCACACGTGTGATTCGCCGTTTTTTTCGCCCTGCGGCATGGGTCGCAGCGGCAGGGGACTAACATTTGGCGCTGCCTTGCAGGACGGTTAGAATCGGCGACGACGGTCTGGGAGGGCCCGGGCCAAGAACGATTCCCACGAAGAGGAGTAGGAAATGAGCAACTTGAATACCTATCCTGGGATGCGTCGAGGCACCCGTTGCGCTCTGTGGCTTGCCCTCCTGCTGTTATGGCTCTTGGTCCCGGCTGTGGCATACGCCTCGGCCGATCTGAGCCGGGGGCCGCTGAAGGTCTCCGAGAACAAGCGGTTTCTCGTCCATGCCGACGGCACGCCGTTCTTCTGGCTGGGCGACACCGCCTGGGAGCTGTTCCATCGCCTCAATCGCGAGCAGGCCGACCGGTATCTGGAAAATCGGGCGGCCAAGGGTTACACGGTGATCCAGGCGGTCGCCCTGGCCGAAGTCGACGGGCACCGCGACCCGAATCCCGACGGACACCTGCCGCTGGTTGACCTCGATCCCGCTCGGCTGGCGGTCAAGGACGGCCCCGACAACGACTATTGGGACCACGTGGACTACATCGTGGACAAGGCCAACGCGCTGGGCCTGTATATCGGCTTTTTGCCGACGTGGGGCCGCTACTGGCACGACGGCGTCAAGGACGGCAAGCCGCTGTTCACCGTCCAGAACGCCGAGACCTATGGCCGCTGGCTCGGGCAGCGATACCGGGACAAGCACCTGATCTGGATCCTCGGCGGCGACCGCACCGTCGATAACGACGAGCAGAAGGAGATCATCCGCGCCATGGCCCGCGGACTTCGTGCCGGAGACGGCGGCCGCCATCTGATGACGTTCCATCCACGCGGTGGGGGCGGCTCGTCGGACAACTTCCACAACGATCACTGGCTCGATTTCAACATGCGTCAGAACGGCCACAATGTCAAATTCAACGAGGGCTTCCAGAACACGCGGGCCGACTACGACCGCACGCCGGTCAAGCCGGTCCTGGACGGTGAGCCGATCTACGAGGACCACCCCGTCTCCTTCCGTGCCAGAGACCTGGGCCACTCGATCTCGTCCGACGTGCGTCGGCCGCTTTACTGGAACCTGTTCACGGGGGCTTTCGGCCACACCTACGGGCATCATTCCGTCTGGCAGATGTGGCAGCCGGGCCGTGGCCTGATCAACAATCCGCTGATGCCCTGGTACGAGGCCATCGATCAGCCCGGCGCCGGCCAGATGCAGTACGGCCGATGGCTCATCGAATCGCGCCCGTTCCTGACGCGCGTGCCCGACGACTCGATCCTCGTCGCCCACCGCCCGGACGGCCGATCCAGCGAGGCCGGGCGCAGAACGATCGTCGAGACGAAGAAGACGCACGTGGTTTACACACGCAATGAAGCCGGCAGGGCGACGCTCTATATCAACGGCGCCGTCGTCCAGACGGGGACCGTCGGCGGCGAAATGTCGAACTGGGATGATGGCTTCCGCCTGGCGCTGGGCAACGAGCTGACGGAGGACCGCCCGTGGCTCGGCGAGTTGTATCGCGTGGCCTTGTACGCTCGGGCCCTGACCTCTGCTGAGATCGCAAAGACGCCTGCCGATCCCATCGTGCTCTACGAGTTCAGAGAAGGGGCGGGCCAACTCGTCAAGGATACTTCTGGCGCGGGGACGCCGCTGAATCTCCAGATCAAAGACGCCTCGACCGTCCAGTGGCTCGCCGATGGGGGCGTGCGGATTACGAAACCGGCTTTGATCGCTTCAAGCGGGCCTGCGACGAAGCTGATCGAGGCGGTGAAGCGGTCGAAGGCCATGACGATTGAAGCGTGGATCAAACCCGAAAACACGACGCAGGCGGGTCCGGCCCGCATCGTCACCGTCTCGCAGGACTTCGGCGGGCGCAACGTCACTCTCGGTCAGTTGGGTGGGGCATACGAGGTGCGCTTCCGCACCACGGCGACTTCGCCCAACGGCGAGCCGGCCCTCGCGACGGCCGGCGCCGACGATGGTCCGACCGTGCCGACCGCCGTACCGGGAGCCGGACGCTACCGACTCGTCGCCACGCGCGATGCCGACCGAACCTATGCGATGGTCTACACCCCGGCCGGACGCACCTTCAGCGTCTGGATGGACGCGATCGCCGGCCCCCAGGTCAAGGCCTGGTGGTACAACCCGCGCAGCGGCCAGGCGACCGCGATCGGTACATTCGCCAACACCGGCGCACGGCCGTTCACGCCACCCGACCCCGGCGAGATGCTCGACTGGGTTCTCGTCCTCGACGATGCCACGAAGGACTACCCCGCGCCGGGGAGTCGGAAGTGATTCGGCTTGCGAAGGGCGGGAGGCCCATATGAGACTCACATCGACATCGTTAGACCGGATACGCCTGGCCTCTCTTGCACTGGTCGTTCTGTCCGTGCCGATGACGGCATTGGGGATCGTGCCGGAGCACACCGTGACCGAGCAGGGCGTTCGGCTCAAAGGTGTTGGGCCGGACAATCCGATTCTCTACGACAACGACTGGTGGTTTGATGTGTTCGACAACAACTACCTTTGGGCCCAGGCCAGCCTCGGCCAAGCCGAGCTTCGCGGGAACATCGTCACGCTGGACATGTGGGATTGGCAGAAGGGCTATCACTACAAGATGCAGCAGTGTGTGGATGACGCCAACAAGGCGCTGAAGCTGGCCCGCGACAGCGGCCTGCGGAACATTCCCGATCTGACGCTCGGCTCGGATCGCGTGCTCGAACGGCCGGCCAGTGGCCGGATCGAGGACACCATGGCGCATCCCACACCGGGCAGCCGATTGATTGTGGCCGAGGCCCGCAAGGCCTCGCCGGACAGGCCCCTGCTGATTGTTGTCGGCGGCGCCTTGACGACGGTCGCCAATGCGCTGCTGGCCGATCCCGAGATCGCGCCGAACATCGTGGTGTTTGGACTGACGGTCAGCTATTACGGCTACAACGGCAAAGACGGCTGGAGCACCTATATCGTCGCCAAGAGGACGCGGCTGGTCGAATGGGGCACGCGCGCCTTCTGGGACAAGGATTCCGTATTTGTCGCCGAACACTTTGACGTCTTGCCCGACAATGCGTTCACCCAGGACATGAAGCGTTTCATCCGAACGGACTTGGGTCGCGCGAACCAACTGGGCGACGGTGCGCCATTGGTCTGGCTCTACAACCCCACGTGTTGGAAAGGAGCGAAGGTACGGCGGGCCGCGTGGCGCGATCCGGCTACCGATTTCGTCGAGGTGGCCGAGAGCGAAGGTGGCGACGTATTGGAGATACCCAAGGCGCAGACGGACCTTGCCGAATGCCGCAGAGAGTTCTTCCGTGTCCTGACGAACCCGGATCTGTACGCCAAGTGAGGTGGACTTATGAAGAGTCGAACGCTGTGTTGCGGCTTCATGGTATGGAGCGTGTTGTCGTCCTGTCTCCGCGTCGGGTCGGCCCAAGAGCCCTTCGCCTGGCAAGGAGACTATGCCCGAGTCACCCAGACGGGCGACATCGAGTGGACGCCCAGGGAGTTCCGCTTCGTGGCCGGCGATCGCGTGCGGTACATCGACTACGAGAACGGCTCGGACGCCCATGACGGCGCCTCGCGGGAGCGGCCCTGGAAGCATCATCCGTGGGACGCGCGGGCCGGCGGCGCCGCGGCGGCCGCCAGGGGCATCGACACGTATGTGTTCAAAGGCGGTGTGACCTATCGCGGCCGGCTCACGGTGAAGGAGCAGGGCCGTCCGGACCGGCCGATCCGCCTGACCCGCGACCCCGATTGGGGCCAGGGGCCCGCCATTATCGCCGGCTCGCAGGTCGTCACCGGTTGGACGCGGGGCGCCGGCCGTCGCGACATCCCCGAACCCGACGTGGTGTGGAAGGCCGCCCTTGACTTTTCGCCGCGCACCGTCTGGAGGATCGATTCGGGCGGTGCGGCCGTGCGGCTTCCGCTGGCCCGCCACCCGAACTGGACGAGCCAGCCGGAAGACCACAAGGCCCAGTGGTTCCGCTGGACCAACGACCCGCATCCGTTTCAGCCCAGAGAAGGCTTCAGCGCCAACGACGCGAAGAACCTCAAGGGCCGTGACAAAGACTTCGTCGCCGACGCACTGATCTATTCCGAGTTCGGCTGGGTCATGGGCACTCCCTACCCGACGAAGGTGCAGGACTTCGATCCTGCCGACGGTTCGGTCCGATTCGCGGGCTGGACCGGCGGCGGAAACGCCTCGATCATCTTTCGCGGCATGCGATATTATCTCGAAGACAAGCCGCACTACCTTGACGACCCCGACGGCGAGTTCTGGTTCGACAGGAAGGGCAGCGGCGGCACGCTCTATGTGCGCCTGCCCGGCGGCCTCGACCCCCGCACGGTGCGCATCGAGGCCGGGCGGCATCCCGATTTGATCGTGGGGACCGACGTGGCGCACCTGGAGATCAGCGGCCTCGACTTCCGCTGGACCACGCAGCCCTGGAACCTCGACGTAGCGGCCTGGGATTACAGCACCACGCCCTTCGGCTATCGTGCCGACGCCCTCCCCGCGTGCATCCGCATCTGGGGCAGGGGTGAGGGCATCCGCATCGCCAACTGTACGTTCGAGGACGTGGTCATGGGCATTCAGATGCGCGCCGTCGGCGTCGGCTCGCCGATACGCGACATCGTGGTCGAGGACAACGTCTTCCGCAACACCGACGTCGGCGCTGCTCACTTCAAGGACGGCGCCGGCTGGGGCTTCTCGCATCCGGTAGGGGTCCTCGACGACGTGCGGCTCTATCGCAACTACGCGACCAACGTTGGCTTCCGTCCCACGCGGTACGAGCGCGGCTGCACCTTCGATCTGAGTTATGCCCAGCGGGCCCATATCGCCGGCAACGTCGTCGAACGCAGCGGCGCCCAGGCGATCAACGTCTACGCCGGCAAGGGCGCCACGCGAGGCGAGGTGCCCCTGGTGCGCGTACTGATCCACCAGAACAAGGCCTGGAAGACCATGCAGAACGGCAACGACTTCGGCGGCATCGAGAGCTGGCAGCATGGACCGGTCTATATCTTCAACAATCTCAGCTTCGACGCCCGCGGCCAGCGGGAGGGCGAGCGCTCGTACCACGGGAACAATCCCGGCTTCGGCCACGCGTACTACCTCGACGGCGGCTTCAAGAACTACGTCTTCAACAACATTGCCTGGGGCCTGTCCAACGACCCGACCAGTCCGCTGGTCAACTGCGCGGCCTTCCAGGAGATCATCAGCTATCAGAACACCTTCTTCAACAACACCGCGTACAACTTCTTCGTCGGCTCGCGGCGTCAGGCCCCGCACGCCGGACGCAACAAGTTCCTCGGCAACGTCTGGCAGAGCATGAGCGAGCGCGTCTTCCGCCACGCCGATCCGGCTAAGACCGAGGCGGACGGCAACGCCCATCACGCCGGGCCGCAGAAGCAGCATTTCGCCTACGAGACCAATGCCTACGCGAACAACGTCTTCCACGACATCGGCCAGATGGGCGTGTTCGAGACCTCGGGCCGCTGGCTTCGGAGCCTGGACGATTTCCGCAATGCGCTGCGGCAGCAGCAGAGCATGGTCGCCGACCTGGGTGTCATGGATTCGACGGCGACGCTGCGCGATCCGGCTCGGGGGGATTTCCGACTGAATGTCGAATCGGCGGCGGTCGATCGCGGCGCGGTGGTCTTCGTGCCCTGGGCCCTGTACGGCGTGGTCGCCGAGTGGAACTTCTATCCGGCAGGCGACGACCATACCCGGATCATCGATGAGCACTGGTACGCCAAGGATTACATGACCGAACGTGACAACTACTACCAGCGGCCGATGTACCCGTTGACGGCGGTGAACGTCGAAGCGGCCGACTACATCGACGGGCCGCTGGAGAACTTCACCGCCGGCGCGCTTCGGTTCGCGCCCGAGAGGAAGGCCTACGCCACGATCAGCCACGCGGCGCTGAACGAGCCCTTCACCGCCCGACTGGCCACGCGCTCGCGTCACGGCCAGGACCCGCAGGTCCGCGAATTCACCTTCGAGGCCGACGAACTGAGAACTCCGGCGATCCACGAAAGCAACTTTCTGATCGAGGTCTACTTCAGGGCCGACGGCGACGGATGGCTGATCGGCAAGAAGCAGGGGACCGGCTATTCGCTCTCGCTGCGGAACGACAAGGCCGTGTTCAGCATCGCCGGCCAGGGATCTGACGCAGAGCTGGTCTCTACGGTCTCGCTGGCCGACGGCCGATGGCATCACCTGATCGCCGAGGCCGACCGCCATGCACAGACCCTGGCCCTGTACGTGGACGGCCGACGCGACAATGTCGCCCCAGGCGTCGGGCCGGTCTCGCTGGCCAATGAGGGCGATCTGTATGTGGGCGGCAGACCCGACGGCGACTACCTCAGCGGCGCGATGGAGTTCCTGCGCATCGCCCACGGAACGCTCGCCGATGCCCACACCACCATCGAGGAGTTGTACGCCTGGCAGTTCGACGGTCCGGCTCGGCGTGACATGTGCGGTGCAGCGCCCCAGGGCCAGGGCCGCGACGCCGGGGCGCTCGAGTCCTTCTGACGCCGATGGGCCGACGGTTCCGTCCAGCCCGAGAACGACGAACCGATTGTCTTGTGAATAGAGGTATCTGCATGCGTACTGCGACGTTTCTTGTTGTCCTTCTGACGGCGGCCTCCCTCTGCGCAGGCTCGCCCGGAATCATCCTCGACACCGATTTCCGGTCGGACGTGGACGATGTCGGCACGCTGGCTTTGCTCAATGCCCTCGCGGACAACGGCGAGTGCGTGCTGCTGGGCGTTATCGCCAGCCAGACGGGGCCCTATGTCGTCGGCGCGATCAACGCCGTCAACACCTGGTACGGCCGGGGCGACGTGCCCATCGGTCTCAGTGGCGTTGATGACCAGCGATTCGACGACTACTACGCGCCGGTGATCGGCAATCCGGCAAACTACCCCAGCACGCAATCCAACGCCACGGCGCTCGACAGCACCATTCTCTATCGGCGACTGCTCCACACCGCCGCCGACCGCAGCGTGATCGTGGTCGTCATCGGCGGTCAGACCTGCGTCCACCGGCTGTTGTTGTCACCGGCCGATCCGGAGGGCGACGGATCGATCGGCCGCAGCGGGCGGGAATTGGTCGAAGCGAAGGTGCGAAAGCTGGTCATCATGGGCGGCAACTTCGTTGATCCCAACCAGCGGGAACACAACATCGCGTTGGACGTGCAAGCCGCCCAGACCGTGGCCGAATCGTGGCCCACGCCCATCGTCTATTCGGGGTTCGAGATCGGTCGGCCCGTGATGACCGGCGGCGCCCTGACCGACCCGCAGAAGAACCCGGTGGCCAAGGCCTACGAACTGTTTCCCGCCGGCGGTGTCGGCACGATCGCGTCGTCGTCCAGCTATGACCAGACGGCGCTCTACTGTGCCGTACGCGGCACGCAGGCAGATGATCGCACGCTGTGGCGGCTCAGTGAGCCGGGCTGGGTGAGCTTTCCCGATGCCCGCACGCGTTTCGCCCGCAGCGCCTGGGGCCGCCATCGCCACCTGATCCGCCATGCCGGCGACGAGGAGGTTGCCGCGGTCATCGAAGCCCTCATGATCCAACCGCCCCAGCGGCGTCGCGGGTCGGCTTCGGCTGTGCGACCGCCCGCATCGAGCGAATATATCATCACCGCATATGGTGCGACCCCGGACGACGACGTGCACGATACCGACGCGATCCAGGCCGCCCTGGACGCCGCTGCACGCGCCGGTGGCGGCACCGTGCGGATTCCCCGGGGCCGTTTCGTTTCGGGAACGATTCAGTTGCGCGACGACGTGTGTCTGCTGTTCGACGAAGGCGCGGTCCTCGAAGGCAGCGCCGATTGGCGGCACTACGGTTCGGGCCGATGGCACGACGCCCTGATCGTCGGGGAGAACCTTCGCAACGTTCGTATAGAAGGACCGGGCGTCGTCGACGGGGTGGCATGCCACAACCCCAAGGGCGAGGAAGGGTTTCGCGGCCCGCACGCCATCCGGCTGAACGCCTGTCGCGACATCGCGATCCGGGGCCTCACCATCACCCGCGCTGGGAACTATGCGATCCTCTGCCTGGATTGCACCGGGGCGGAACTTGCCGACTTGACCATTCGCGGCGGCCACGACGGCCTGCACGCGCAGGCGTGTACCGACTTCCGCGTTCGCGACTGCGACGTGCGAACCGGAGACGACTGCTTCGCCGGCTGCGACAACACCGACTTCGAGATCGTTAACTGCAAGATCAATTCCTCGTGCAACGGCTTCCGCCTGGGTTGCGTGAATCTGGCCGTCCGCGACTGTACGTTCTGGGGGCCGGGCGAGTATGCCCATCTGATCAGCGCGCGCCGGGGCACGCCACGAACCAACATGCTCTCCGCCTTCGTCCATTTCGCCCCGGCCGACCGCCGCCCGCGCCTGCCCAGCGACAACTGGTCGATCGAGAACTGTCGCATGGACAATGTCGATGTGGTCTATGCCTACGATTTCGAGCGGGGGGGCTGGCAGACCGGTCAGCCGGCCGGTCGAATCCGGTTGCACAACGTGCATGCCGAGAAGGTGGCCCGTCCGCTGCAGGTGTTGGGCGATGCCGATCGACAGTTCGAGTTGACGCTCGACACGGTCTCGATTGCGATGCGAGAAGATCGCGCCGACCAGGAGGTATTGAATCTGACGCGGATCGGGGCCCTGCGGCTCCGGAACGTCACTCTGCGAAACAACGGCGCCAAACCGGTCCTGCGCGCGACAGACGGCAACCTGGTTCAACTCGCCGGCGTCACGGTCCTGCCGGAGAACGATGAGCCGTATGTGTTCGAGGAGATCGCCGCGATACGAACGACTGATGCGGATCGCCTCCAGCCGTACGCCGCGAACCCGTATTACTGGCAATACCAGGGCAAGCCGGTGCTGCTGCTGGGCGGCTCGTGGCAGGACAATCTGTTCAATCATCCCATCGGCCTGGAGCGGCACCTCGATCTGCTCCAATCGGTCGGCGGCAATTACGTCCGCAACGTGATGAGCCATCGCAACGAGGGCAACGTCTTCCCCTACAAGCAGGTGGACGGCAAGTTCGATCTCGACCAGTGGAACGAGGAGTACTGGCGCCGGTTCGACAATTTCCTCAAGCTGACGCACGAGCGGGACATCATCGTGCAGATCGAGGTGTTCGATCGCCACGACGTCTCGGCCGACCACCAGACGTACGGCGGCTGGTCGAAGCATCCCTTCAACCCGGCCAACAACACGACCTATTCGTCGGAAGAATCCCGGCTGCCGACCGCCATCACGACAACTCCAAGCCTTGGGCACCCCTTCTTCATCACCGTGCCCGCGTTGCAGAACAACGAACTGGTGCTGCGTTACCAGCGGGCGTATGTGGACAAGATGCTGGCGATCTCACTGACGTACCCGCACGTGCTCTACTGCATTCAGAACGAGAGTTCGCAGGAACTGGCGTTCGGCGACTACTGGGCCGAGCACGTTCTGCATCGCGCCCGCGAAGGCGGGCAAACGGTCTACCTAACCGATATGCGAAACAACTGGGACATCAGCCACGCCGAGCACCACCACATCTATGACCATCCGGACCGCTTCAACTTCCTCGACGTCTCCCAGAACGGTTGGCAGTCGGGCCAGACCCACTACGACCGTCTCCTCCACGTGCGTCGCTATATCGCGCAAGCCCCGCGCCCGATCAACACGACGAAGATCTACAACCGAGGCGGCGACGAGGAATCGGTGGCCCGCTTCTTCCGCATCGTCTTCGCCGGCGGGGCCAGCGCCCGCTTTCATCGCCCCCATCCCCTCGAAGGCGCCGGCGACCATGAAAAGACGAGTGAGTACGGGCTGGGTCTGAGCCCCCGTGCCCAGGTCGTCATTCGTAGTGCACGGATGCTGACCGGTGCGATGGACATCTTCACCTGCGAGCCGCGAAACGACCTGCTCGGCGAGCGGCAGGAAGACGAGGCCTATTGTCTGGCCCGCCCCGGTCGGGAGTACGCCGTCTACTTCCCCGACGGCGGCCAGGTGAAGCTCGATGTCTCCGCCGCACAGGGAGCGTGGCAGGTCCGCTGGCTGGATATCGACCGCAGCGCGTGGCAGGGATCGCGAATCGTCGGCGGTGGCGGGTCGCTGGATTTGCAGGCGCCCGGTAAGGGGCACTGGGCGGCGCTGATCCAGCCCCAACAGTAACTCGGTCACGTCATCAGCGGGCCGGGTCTTCGATGGGAAGGGAATGCATGGGGGGGCGAGCAAACGAGCAGCAGAACAAGATGGCCGAGTGGCTCGACGAGATCCGTCGGCATGTCGTCGGGTCCTCGCGGCGAGCGGCTCGGGCTGGCCGCCGGATCGTACGCCGTTATGGGCGTCGCGATATGCAGTTCGTCTCGGCGGATTCCGCTCGGCTGCTGGTCGATGCCTCCGAGGCGTATCCCGAGATGCTCGGCGCGATCGACGCGGCGGCCGAGCACGTCGAGCTGGAGACCTATATCCTGCGAGACGATGCGACCGGCCGGGCGTTTCAGCAGGCGCTGATCCGGGCGGCGTCGCGCGGCGTGAATGTCCGTCTGCTCTACGACTGGATCGGATCGCTCGCTCTGCCGGGCCGGTTCGTCCACGAGCTGACCGACGCGGGTGTGGCCGTGTCCATCTACCACCCGCTCGTGTGGCGCCGTCCCGTGTGGGCCATCAACAAACGCGACCACCGCAAGATGCTCGTCGTCGACAACGCCGTGTCGTTCACCGGCGGCCTGAACATCGGCGACGAATATCAGGGCCTCGCCGACGGGGGCCAGGGCTGGCGCGACACCCACATCCGGCTCGACGGTCCCGACGTCGCCGCCGAGATGCTCGCGCTGTTCGAATACGCATGGCGACGGGCCACGCCTTACGGCAAAACCCTGACGCCAGGCAAGAGACTCAAATCGGGCATTCGCCGCAGAATGGAGACCCTGTCACGTCGCAGAGATCGACCCGCCGGTCGCCCCCGGAAGGCCGGCGGCATTCCCGTCAGCATCGTCGGCAACGAAGTGCTGCGGTATCGCCGCCGGATTCACCGCGCCTACCTGCGTGCCATCTGCGGCGCGCAGCGGTACGTCCTGATCGAGAACGCCTATTTCATCCCCAGCCGGCCGGTCCGCCGGGCGCTGGTCAAGGCGGCCCGTCGCGGCGTGTTCGTCGGCATCGTCGTCGGCGAGCGAAGTGATGTGCCCATCACGGCCTACGCGATGCGATGGCTGTACGATCCGCTGCTGGCCGGCGGGGTGCGCCTCTTCGAGTGGCCGGTCAGCGTCATGCACGCCAAGACGGCCGTCATCGACGACGCCTGGCTGATCGTCGGCAGCTACAACTTCGACCATCGCAGTCTGCTGCACAACCTCGAATGCGTCGCGGTCGCCGCCGACGCCGACCTGGCGATCCGATTGCGCGACCAGACCCTTGCCGACATCGCCCGGTGCCGGGAAGTGGCACTCGCCACGCACCGCAAGCGTCCGTGGCTGACCAAGGCCATGCAGTACGTTGCCTACCTCCTGCGTCACTGGCTCTGAGCGGCTCGCCTTCGCATCGCCAGCGTCAGCGCGGCATCGCGTCGGGGAAGTTGAGCACCGCGAACTCGCCCGCCAGCTCGTACGCCTTGCGATCGCGGACCCTGGCCGCTTCGACCTCCTCATCAAATAGACCCAGACCCATCGGCTTGCCGTCGTGCGGGACGGCCGCCTGCCACTTGTCGCCGCGCGGGAGGCTCTCCCTCCACAGAACCTCACCGGGGCGGGCTTGTGACCCCTTCGTC
>LVBB01000009.1 GCA_001603075.1 Phycisphaerales bacterium Planc_01
GGTCCGCGTCGCCCGCCCGGTGAAGACGATGGTGGTTCCCGTCTCCGGAGGCGGGGGCGAACGCGTCTTCCCCGGCAAAGTGCTGGCCTCGCAGAAGGTGAACCTGGCCTTTCGCGTCTCGGGACAAATTGTGGAATTGCCCGCGGTGAAGGGCGACTACGTGGAGCCCGGCACGCTGCTGGCCCGCCTCGATCCCCGCGACTTCGAGGTGCAGCTCGCCAACGCGAAGAGCGAGCTGGGGAACGCGAAGGCCCGCCTCGACGCGATGAAGGCCGGAGCGCGCAAGGAGGAGATCGCCATGCTCACGGCGAAGGTGAACTCCGCCCGCGCCCAGATGAACGACGCGCTCACCACCCTGGACCGGGTGGAGAAGCTGTACAAGGCGGGAGGGTTCTCCAAATCGGAGTACGACAAGGCACGCACCACATCCGAGGTGACCCGCGCGGCCTTCCAGTCGGCCTCGCAGGAGCTTTCTGCCGCGCGCACAGGCGCTCGCCCCGAGGACGTCGCCGCGATGGAGTTCACCATCCAGGGGATCGAGGCGAAGGTCCGCACGGCGGAGAACGCCCTCGCGGACACGGAGCTTCTGGCCCCCTTCGGCGGCGTGGTCATCGATCGCTACGTGGACAACAACCAGAGCGTTCAGCGCGACCAGTCCATCGTCAGCCTTCAGGATATCGGCACGCTCGAAGTGTCCATCTCCGTGCCGGAGACGCTCGTCCTCCATACGCGCAGGGAGTCCATCTCCGGCATAGAGGCGCGCTTCGCTTCGCTCCCCGAGAAACGCTTTCCCCTGATCTACAAGGAAGCCTCCGCGCAGGCAGACCCGCAGACCCAGACCTACCCCGTCACCTTCTCCCTCCCCACGCCCGAGGAGCTGACCGTCCTCCCGGGCATGACGGTCGACGTCGTCATCCCGCGGCTCGCCGGCGAAGACGGGGCCGAGGCCGAAATTCCCGCCTCCGCGATTCTGGCGGGAGAGGGGACGGAGCACTTCGTCTTCCGCGTCGAGGGAACGGACGAACTTCGCGTCAAGAGGATTCCGGTCGAGGTCGTGGGGTACCGGGGGCATCTCTCGCTCGTGAAGGGCGTCGCGCCCGGCGACCGCATCGTGACGGCGGGCGTCTCCATGTTGCTCGACGGCGACTCGGCGACGCTCTACACCGCGCCGGGAATGTAGCGAGGCGCGGCCATGAACCTCGCCGAATTTTCGATCCGCAAGAGTACGGTCGCGTGGTTCCTCACCCTCCTGATCGCCGTCGGGGGCATGTGGGCCTACAACGGCCTCGGTAAACTGGAGGATCCCGCCTTCACCATCAAGACGGCCGTGATCGCCACACCCTACCCCGGCGCGTCGCCGCTGGAGGTGGAGAACGAGGTGACCGCACTCGTCGAGTCCGCCGTGCAGAAGCTCGGACAGACGGACAAGGTACGCTCCCTCTCGAAGGAGGGGCTCTCGATCGTCTATGTGGACATCAAGGACACATTCACCGCGCGCGACTTGCCGCAGATTTGGGACGAGCTGCGCCGCAAGGTGACGGACGCCCAATCCTCCCTCCCCCCCGGCGCGGGGCCGTCCCGCGTCAACGACGACTACGGCGACGTCTTCGGCGTCTACTACGCCCTCACCGGCGACGGCTACACCTTCCGCGAGCTCGAGGACCACGCCGACTTTCTCCGCCGCGAACTGCTCCTCGTCGAAGGTGTCGCCAACGTGGAGATCTCGGGCGTCCAGAGCGAAACCATCTTCGTCGAGATCGACCGCTCCCGCATGGCACAGCTCGGCATCGGCACGCAGGAGATCTTCAACACGCTTCAGGCGCAGAACGCCGTCGCGGGCGCGGGCTCCGTCGAGGTGGGGCCGGAATATATCCGCATCGCCCCGACGGGCTACTTTTCCTCGGTGGACGAACTCTCGAACCTGCTGCTCCGGGGAGGCGACGGCCGGTCCATCCGCCTCGGAGACCTCGCCGCGGTGACGCGGGGGTACGCGCACCCGCCGTCGTCCGTTATGCGCTACAACGGAAAGCCCGCGCTCGGACTGGGTATCTCCAACGTCGACGGGGGTAACGTTATCCGCATCGGCGAGGCCGTCCACAAGCGCATCATGGAGCTCGTCCCCCGCACGCCCGTCGGCATGGAGCTCGGTCTGATCTACTACCAGCCGGACACCGTCGCCGACTCCATCCGCAACTTCGTCGTCAACCTGCTGGAGGCTCTCGCCATCGTCATCGGCATTTTGCTGGTCTTCATGGGCTTCCGCAGCGGTTTCCTGATCGGTTTCATCCTGCTGCTCACCATCCTCGCCACCTTCATCGTGATGAAGATCACGGCCATCGACCTCCACAGCATCTCGCTCGGCGCGCTCATCATCGCGCTGGGAATGTTGGTGGACAACGCCATCGTCGTGGCGGACGGCATCCTCGTCCGGATGCAGGAGGGCAAGGACGGCAAAGCAGCGGCCGTCGAAGTGGTCAAGCAGACGCAGATCCCCCTCCTGGGCGCGACGATCATCGCCGCCATCGCCTTCGCTCCCATCGGTCTCTCGCCGGACAGCACGGGCGAGTTCTGCATGAGCCTCTTCCAGGTAGTGAGCATCTCCCTGCTGCTGAGCTGGGTGCTCGCCGTCACCGTCACGCCGCTCGCCGCCGTCGCCGTCCTCAAGGAGAACGCCGCGGGGTCGGAGGTCGACCCGTACGACACCCGCCTCTACCACGCCTACCGGGGCTTCCTTTCCTTCTGCCTCGCCCGGCGCAAGTTCGTGCTCGCGGTGGTGGCGGGGCTGATGGTCGCCTCTTTCGTCGCCTTCGGCTTCGTGGACAAGGCGTTCTTCCCCGCCTCTACCAGCCCGATGTTCACGGTGGACTTCTGGACGCCGCGCGGAACGAGCGTACAGGCCACGCTCGCGGAGGTGCAGACGATGGAGCTCAGCCTGCTCTCCCTGCCGGAGACCGAATCGGTCGCCGCGTACGCGGGGGAGGGCGCGCTCCGCTTCATCCTGACCTATACGCCGGGCGACCCGGCCTCCAACTACGGCCACCTGATCGTCACCGCGAAGGACAGCGAGGCGGCGGAAGCCCTGAAAAGCAAGCTTGCCGACTTCGTCAAGGCCGAGCAGCCGTACCTCGACCCGCGCATCCGCTCGTTCGCCAAAGGAACGGGGGGCGGCGCGAAGGTGCAAGTGCGCTTCCTGGGGAAGGACCCGCTCGCGCTGCGGCGGCTGGCCGAGCAGGCGACGGGCGTCTTCGCCTCCGATCCGGACGCGGTGAACATCCGCAACAACTGGGGCGAGCGAACGAAGGTCATCCGCCCCGAGCTGAACGACTCCGTCCAGCTCCTCGGCCTGACCCGCCGCGACGTGGCGAACGCGGTGAAGATGGCCTTCACGGGCGTAAGCGCGGGACTCTACCGCGAGGGGGAGAAGCTGCTGCCCATCGTGGCGCGCCTCCCGCAATCCGAACGGGGGGACGTGGAGTCGCTCGAAGAGACGCAGGTATGGAGCGGCCTCAACCGCCGCTACATCCCGCTGTCGCAGTTCGTCTCGCGTATCGACACGGTGGCGGAGGACTCCTACGTCTATCGAATCGACCGGATGAAGGCGCTCACCGTGGAGTGCGACAGCGGCTCCGAGAAACCGGGAGCGCTCTTCGAGCGCCTGCGCCCGCGGATCGAGGCGCTTGCGCTGCCGCAGGGAACGGAGATGGAATGGGGCGGGGAGTACGAGAGCTCCCAAAAGGCGCAGGGCGGCCTGATGGGGATGATCCCCCTCGGCTTCCTCGGCATCGTGGTCATCCTCGTCATGCTCTTCAACGGCTACCGCCAGCC
>LVBB01000010.1 GCA_001603075.1 Phycisphaerales bacterium Planc_01
ATCCGTCTGTATCCTGAGGTGCTCGCCTATACCTCGCCGGACATCACCGGCGCCGGCGATACCGTGCAAGGCGTTCCGAACGACGGCGACTGGCCGGCCGCCGAGTATCCGGCTCTGGCCATCGACGACAACGTCAACACGAAGTATCTGCATCGCAAAGGCGGCAGCCAGGCCACCGGATTCCAGGTGGCGCCTCTGGTCGGTTCGACGATCGTGACGGGGCTGACCTTCACCACAGCCAACGACGACTATGGCCGGGATCCGACTTCGTTTGAGCTGTACGGTTCGAATGCGAGCATCGACGGACCGTACACGCTGATTGCCGCCGGCGACATTGTTGATTTCAGCCAGGCCACAGTCTGGCCGCGGTTCACCAAGAACGCTACACCGATCGAATTCGAGAACACGGTCGCGTACAGATACTACCAGATTCTGTTCCCGACCCTTCGGGCGAACAACGACGGCCTCATGCAGATCGCCGAAGTGGAATTCCTCGGCACGATCATGCCGTAGGGAGGCTCGAAACAAGTCAGCGTCGCCTGAGTATCGACGACATGGGGCCCATGTCAGCCACGACATGGGCCCCCTTTTGTGCGCCTCACCGGAATCCGCCTGCCCTTGTGAAAACACCGACTCTCGTGCGTGCACGCTGCCCGCCGGCCTGTTACACTGTTTGCGCGCGGTCGGGGCAACCGCCCACCGTCCGATGAAGCCGAAGACCATTCGAAAGGGACAGCCATGCTTCGACACGACCTTATGAGAGGCTTCCTGACGCTTATCCTGTTCGGCAGTTCGGCGGGCGTTCGCCCGCTCGGCGCAATGCCACGATTCGAGTGCCACACGATCGCCGAGGTCGGAATGCGAATGGGCCAGACGGCGTTGGTGGACATCGACAAGGACGGCAGACTCGACTGGGTGGTCGGCCAGTCGGGCACGATGTGGTGGTTCCAGTACGTTGCGCCCGACAGGTGGATCCAGCACGATATCGGCGAGGGAGCCCGCACGGACGTCGGCGGCACGGCATTCGACATCGACGGCGACGGCTGGATCGACGCGGTCGCCGGCACGGCGTGGTACCGCAACACAGGCCGACCGCGAGAAGAACGCTTCGAGCGATATGAAACGGGGGCCATCGCCAACCACGACATGGTCGCCGCAGATATCGACGGCGACGGCAAGCTCGACGTCGTCGCGTGCAGTGACGATAAGAGGCACCCGTATCTCGTCTGGTACACGATTCCGGACAATCCGCGAGAGAAATGGATCGAGCACCGGATCGGCTCCGGCATCCATGGCGGCGTGGACCCCATGGGCGTGGGCGATCTGACCGGCAACGGGCACAACGACGTCGTCCGCGGCAACGTGTGGTTCGAGAACGCCGACGGCAAGGGGACCAGGTGGATCGAGCGCGCGGTCCTGACGCCGCCGGACGGCGGCCGGCCCGAGCGCTACGGCCTGGCCCTGAAGACCTGGGTCTGCGATCTGAACGCCGACGGGGAGATGGACATTGTCCAAGCCGAGGCCGATACACCGGACGGCCGCGTCTTCTGGTGGGAGAACAAGGGCAAGGGCAAGGACTGGCAGTTCCACCTGATCTCGGCCAACCACACCAACCAGGACTTCCACTCCCTGGCCGTGGCCGATTTCGATAATGACGGCGATCTGGACGCCTTCAGCGGCGGCGGACCGCTCTCGAAGGACGCGCAGAAGTGTTTCATCTGGGAGAACCTCGACGGCCAAGGCCGCCAGTGGAGAGAGCATCTGATTCTCGAAGGCAAACGCTGTCATGAGGCCAAGGCAGCCGACGTCGATGGCGACGGTGACATCGACATCGCTACCAAGCCATGGAACGGCAACCTGCACATCTACCTGCGCAACCGGCTCATCGAAGACGGAGGCAACTCCGCGCGGCAGCCTGGCGGCGAGTGAACGCTGGGCGGCGCAGCAGCGTCCGCCGAATCTGGAGCGGTCGGTGTCACTGGGGTGGACGTCGGACCCGGTCTCGGCCAGGCCGATGCAGGTGGGCGCCTTTCCAGAGCCAGCGGATCAACACGTTGCCTATGATCGCGGCGGCCGTAGCCAGAATGAGACAGCCGGTCCACAGGCAGAAGGAGCCCATGATGATCTTGCCGCGTTTGGCTTCCGCATATGCGGCAATATACTCGTCGGCGTAGGGAATCGCATACAGGACGAAATGCCCCAGTCGCCAGGCGGCCATGTAGATGGGAACGGCGGTGATCGGATTGGTCACCCAGCAGGCCAGCAGGGCGATGGGCAGGTTCACCCGGAAGTAGAGAGCGCCCACGCAGGCCAGAAGCATTTGAAACGGGATCGTGGGAGTAAAGGCGATGAACAAGCCGATGGAAAGGCCTCCCGCCAGCGAGCGCGCATCGAAACGCCAGAGGTCTTTGGCGAGGATTCCTTTGCCGAACACCCGATAAAGGAACGACCGCCGCAGCCTGTTTCTGTCCGGAAGCCGGCGAAGAATCAACTCGCGAAGACCCATGAACTCCTATCCATCTGCACATCGGATTCTGCTCATCTGTTGACAGCATACGATTCGATCGGAGTTCGGTCAAGGACCATAGCGGGCGACCGCGCAGACAAGCGACAGCGAACGCCGGAAAGCCCTTGCATTTCTCCGCAAACTCCTATAGCAAAGGCAACAGGGTCCGGCGTTGGCGTACCGATCGGTCCGACAACGTCTCCGGCAGACAGGATGAACGCGTATGAGCGAACCAACCTCGCGAGACAACGTATATACCGGGTTCGAGCAGGAATCGTCGCCCATCGTCGATATCTCGGTGGTGGTTCCTGTCTTCAATGAGGCCGACAACGTGCAATCGTTGTGCCAGGAAATCGTGGCGGCGATGAAGACGACAAAGCGACCGTTCGAGATACTCTTCGTGGACGATGCCAGCACGGATGGCTCGGCGGCGCGTCTGATGGACGTGCCGGTCGCAGCGCCTGTGCGCATTCTGAAACATCGACACAACTACGGCCAGAGCGCAGCGATTGCCACGGGCTTTCGGCACGCGGGAGGCACCTGGGTGGCCACCCTCGACGGCGACGGCCAGAACGATCCGAACGACCTGCCCCGCCTGCTCGCGCACCTGTTGGCGACGGGCGCCGACAGCGTTACGGGGGTGCGCGCCGTGCGGCGCGACAGTCGGCTCAAGCGCATCTCCTCCCGCGTCGGCAACGGCTTTCGCAACTGGGTCACGGGCGATCGGATCAGCGACAGCGGCTGCGGTATCCGCATCATGCGGCGGGCCTGCCTGGCGGAGATGCCCGTCTTCAACGGCATGCATCGCTTCCTGCCCACACTGCTGCGGGGACAGGGTTTCCGCGTCGAGGAACTTCCCGTCCACCACAGGCCTCGTCTGCACGGCGTATCCAAGTACGGCCTGCACAATCGTCTATGGCGCGGGCTGTGGGATTGTCTCGGCATTCGCTGGTACCTTGCGCGGGCCGTGCCCGGCATCCGAGTTGAACCGATGGAGAGCCGCCCATGAGCGTACCCACCGGCCCTGCAATTCCCAGTCCGTCGCCTTCGACAGCGGATACGGCGATGGCGGGCGGCGTGTCGGGCCGGCCGTTCAGACAGCGCATCCGCATCGCCGTGGTGATTGCGGTGGTGGCCGGCGCGGCCATGCTGCTTCGCCTGACGCGGCTGGGTGAGTTGTTGATGGACTTCCACCGCCTGCGGACCCTGCTCGACGCCGGGAACGTATGGGCCGAGTTGATTTTCGTCCCCATCGTGGCGCTGTTGGTTGCGGTGGGGACACCGCGCCTGATCTTCTACGGGCTGGCGGGTCTGACATTTGGATTCTGGAAGGGACTGCTGCTGGCACAAATCGGCACGACCACCGGCGCCTATGCCACGTACCTCTGCGCGCGGTGGGCCGGCCGAGACTGGGTCCGCCACTGGTTTGACCGCCACCCGTCGGCCGGCAGACTGTTGACGATCCCCCCATCGGTCTGGTCGGTGGTAATGGCCCGACAGTTGCCCATCGGCGGCCTGGTCATCAACGTCGGCCTGGGGCTGAGCCCTGTCACCAGCGCACACTTTCTCGTCGGTTCGTTTCTCGGCTTCCTCCCCGTCGGTCTCGTGGTAATCCTGATTGCCAGTGGACTGGTGGAAGATCATGCGTGGGAGAGCGCCGTTGAGTTGCTGGCGGCAGCCGTTGTGGTCCTTCTCTCGGGGCTCTGGCTGGGCCGCAAGACCGTTCGACGGATCGGGCGAAGAGTCGCCCCAGGCGCCCTTCTCTGGACGGTCGGGATTGTCGCAGCGGTACTGGCCCTATATCTGCTCCGTCTGTCCGGTCCGCCGGACCTCGAAGGCTATGCCCAGAACCGCAACGTCGGTTACATCATGGACGCCGCCTGGCAAGGGAACTGGCTGGTGCAGCACGACATCCAGAATCGCGTCACTTCCAAGCCACCCCTGCACACATGGATCACGGCCGCCCTGGCGCGGGCCTGGGGCATGAATCGCCTCACACTGACCCTGCCGTCCTTCGTCTCGGTGCTGGCCCTGTCGCTGTTGGTGCTCGCTACAGGCTGGCGCCTCTTCGGATTGACCGCGGGTGGATTCGCAGGGCTGGCGGTGGCGATGGCCCCCATCTTCTCCAAACACATGGCGCTTGTCCGCACAGATGCTCTGTTCGCCCTGGCTGTGACACTTGCCGCCCTGGCGGCCTGGAGGGCCTGGAACCAAGCCGGACCGTGGACCCCCTTCTGGCTGGCGGCGGCGGCCGCCACACTGATCAAGGGGCCACTGGGCCTGATGCTCGGCGCGGGTGGCCTGCTGGCGTTCTTCTGGGAAAGGCACACTGAGCCGAGCACCGCACGACCGCGCGGATCGCACCGTGTTGGGGTGGCGGTCTATCTGGGAGCCTGTCTGGGCTGGCTGTTGCTCGCGGTATACACCTGTGGATACGAGGTCATCGACAAAATGCTCGTGCAGGAGCTGTTCGGACAGGCCACCGGCGTCCACAAACACACGTCGCCCGGACAGAACCTGTTGAAACCAGCGGCATACCTGTTCAGCCGTTTCCTTCCGTTCAGCATATTTGCCTTTCTCGGGCTCTGGCGCATCCTGCGCCGCCCAGCCGAGCCAACCGTGCCGCGGCGGTTCGAGAGGTTTCTGGCCTGCTGGATCGTTGTCGGCTTGGTCGTTTTCTCCCTGGCGGCCCACCACCGCGCCGACCTGCTGCTGCCGTTGTGGCCGGCGGGCGCCTTGCTGGCGGGCCGGGAGATCGCTCGCCTGAAGAAACCGCTCGGAGGCCGACTACTGGGCGGCTGCACGGCCGTTGCCTGCGTAATCCTGGTGGGACTGGCTTACTGGACGTACCATCACATGCCGACGCGCCGGGCAAGCATCGTCGGCTACAGTGAGCAGGTGCGCCAGGCCGCCCAGGCACTGCGCGACGCCGGCGTCGATCCGACCGCCCTGACCCATATGCGCACACCTGTAACGCTCCAGCTCTATCTTCAGACCTACAAGCCGTGGGTCGATGCCGATGAGCTGCGCGATCGTCTTGCTCGTGGAGAGCCGCTGATGATCGTAACCGGCACACCCGAAGACCATGAACGCCTCTACGACGTGCTGACCGACGCCCACATCGAGGAGCTGTACCACTGGCCACAGGAAGACAGGCACGAAGGAGGCTTCTATCTGGCTGTGGTGGAGGCTGTTCCGGAGGCCTGACCGTTTGGCCGAGGGCCGAAGGCATCGGTGATCGCAAGGCACCCTGAGTCATCCCCAGTTTTGGCCGAGGAGTTCGTGCTTCAAGCGGCGCAAGAGATACTGGCAGGTGGGGAGAGGGCAGG
>LVBB01000011.1 GCA_001603075.1 Phycisphaerales bacterium Planc_01
GCGCGGAGCAGCTCCGTCTGGAGCGCGTCGCAGTCCTGGAACTCGTCCACGATCACGCGGCGCGGCGACCATCCGGCGCTCCGCAGAAGGCGCGCCGCGTTCTTCAGCAGGTCGTCGAAGTTCATCGCGTTCAGCCGGAGCTTTTCCGCGGCGAGCAGCTCGCAGAGCCTGCCGATGTCGTCCTCGCGCTTCATCACGCCGTAGAGGCTTCGCCCCGACGCGAACGCCTCCATGCGCTTGATCAGCTTGTTCCGGTACTTGACGCACAGCCCGTGCGTACCGATCAGGCGTTCGGCCAACTCCAGCTCTTCATCGGGGGCAAGAACGGTGAACGAGGGCGTAAATCCCAGTTCTCCGACGGGAAGCACCTGCTGCAGCAACCGCAGGGCCACGCTGTGGAACGTGCCGAACCAGGCCGTCTCCTCGTCTCCGGCGTCCGGGTCCGCAGCGCGCATCCGCTCCCTGATCTCGTCCGCAGCCTTGTTGGTGAAGGTGAGCACCGCCATCTCCCGCAGCGGCACGCCTCGCGCCGCGTGCTCGTACAGCGCCTTGGCGATGAGCACGGTGGTCTTCCCGCTGCCCACGGCGGCGTTCACCAGGACGGCCCGGCTCTCGTCGAGCACGGCCCGCCGCTGCTGTTCGTTCAGCCTTTGAAGTATCTCGCCGCCGTCGATCGCCGCTCCCCCCTATCGCGCAAGGTCCCTGTGCATCTTCCCGAGCTTGGCGGCGGTCGATGTATCGCCGTTCAGGATTTCGTACCCCACGGAAAAGTCCGCCGGAACGTGCGCAAACCTCCGGATCAGGGCTTCGAGCTGTTCGCGGTACGTCGCCTCCGACAGCCACTCGGCGGAGAACTCGTGCCGCAGCGACAGGACGAGCCTGCTTCCGTCGGTCCGCACCGCCGGCACGCTCGCCAGAAAATGCCCGAGGGCGTCTCCCGAGGAGAGGAGCGCCTCCCGGAACGCGCCCCACTCGTCCGCCAGCGTCTCCATGCGGAACGGCTTCTCCGGCTGTTGCGCGGAGGCGCGCGGCGTTCTCCTCCGTAAGGTCTTCGGCGCTGGGAGTTCTTCGAGCAGACTCTTCAGCCCCCAGAGGATCACCGCCTTGTCCAGATGATAGTCGCCCACGCAGGCGGCGCAGCCGTCCGTGCACGCGCACCCCTCGACCATCAGCACCGCGTTGGCGATGATCTCCGATACGCGGTCGTACCCCTTGTCGGCGAAGCCCAGTCCTCCCGCGTACATATCGAAGACGCAGACCGACATGCCGCCTCCCTCTCCGTCGTTTTCCGCCAGCAGTGCGCTGCCGATGTCGTCGTGCGTCGTCATCGTCGCCATCATCGTCGCGTTGAGCAGGGCGAACCCCAGCCCCTCGGCGTACGTCTTCCAGAACTGCATTGGCGGGCGGTTCTCTTCCTGCGGGGTGAGCGCCAGGAAGAGAGTGCGGACCTCGTCGGGAAGGCGGATCCAGAACCCCTCGGTGTCGAACGTCTTGCTCAACGGGCGCTCCAGCGCCTCGTACCCCAGGTTCTGATGGTTGTGGAACTGCTGGCGGCGGAAGCCGAGCGTGGTGTACGAGACGCGCACGTCGCCGAATCGCCGCGTCGTTCTCCCCGCCGCGCTCCGCTTCAGCTCCTGGAGCTTGCGCACCTCGGTCGTGTCGCAGGAGACCGTGTAGTAGTTCCCGTCCACCGGCTTCGCCAGCGCTTCGGTGTTTTTCGTGTCCATCTTCTCCACGAGGTACTGCCGCCCTTCGTGCATGTAGATCGCGCCCCTGTAGATCTCGCGGAACGCCTGCAGTTCGTCCATCTCCGTGAGCAGCGAGCCGTCGGCGCTGTTCTTCAGCTTGTAGCGCACCCTGTCCATGTTGCGCAGGCTGAAGTCGCCGGAGGGGTAGACGC
>LVBB01000012.1 GCA_001603075.1 Phycisphaerales bacterium Planc_01
TCAAATACTGGATCATCCGGTAGACTTCGGCTCGGGGAGGAGGACTCGACGTCAGCGGGAAACGGACATAGTGCTTTCCGCTGGAATACCGGCTTCCTTCGGCCGCATCTCTGTTCCATCGAAGCGAAAGAGGTCGTTCGCGAACGAAATCCGCAATACGAAGCTCGCGAAGCCGCACCGCGTTTTCTCCGAAAAGCTCGTCGCAGAGAGTCTTTCGTCGCTGATTGAGCACGTCTCCGAACCAACGCACGAATACCTCCTCGTCTTCGGGGAGCAGCGTTTTTTCGTCTTCACCTTCCTGCAAAAAACTCCCCAGCCACTTTTCGCACTGGCGATACGACTCGTTCTCCGGAATTGTCGTCGGGAAGAGGCCGCGTCCGAGCGCGATAACTCCCCAAAGCAGAGTCATGACATAGCTCTTTCCAGTATTGTTGTCGCCCGTAAAAAGCATCAGAGGAGCGATCCGGACGGCTCCTTCCTCTATCAATCCAAGCTTTTTGAAGCGCAAGGTCCACTGCTGCTTCATATATCGCCGTTTCATGGAACATCTTCTTTTCAGGGAGTATAGAATAGCATGCTAAAATCGAAATTTATTATACCATCGACTTCGATACCGCGCGCCGGAAATCGACTTCCCGAGCACTTGTAAGGAAACTCTGATTAAGGGGTTTTTCCTCATCATCGAGTTCGATTACATTAAGTTCTTGCGAGACCAACTCAGCTTTATTCAGAGCTTCCGTAATTTTTCAGGCTCCTGATCTCGGCTTGTCCCGTGATGCACGTGCCCTTCGTCCGCCAATGGGCGGAGACGAGGACGATCGCTTCCGGCTTCCGTATCGATTGGCCAAAGGCCCGCAAAAAGCGGGCGTATCTGTTGTCCGCGATGGCGTTCATCGGCGATCCGTGCCCGATGAACAGAGGCTTATTGTAGGTCTTGTTCATAAGAAGACTCCGTTTCGCGAGGCTCCCTCCTGTCGCTCTCTGCCGGGAAAAGACGTATCGTATCGCAACGCGCGCTCATCGAGACCTTCTCCCCCTCGCGCAAGCGCCCTTCGAGCGAGGCCGCGACGCGGAACCGGCTCCAACCGCAGCCGTTCGCGGAGAACGACGGAACAATGTCGTAAAAGATCCTCTCGCCGCCGTACTCGGCGGAGAGCACGCTCCCTGCGCCGCCGGCGTCGGGAAGCAACGCGATCTGGTCCGGGCGGAGCATGCCGAGATACCTGCCGTCGGGGGCGTCCGCGGGAGCGCTTCCGAAGGGTGAAGAAAGCGTTCCGTCCCGCACTTCGACATCGAAATAGTTCCGGACCCCGAAGAAGTCGGCCGCCCGAGGAGAGACGGGATTGGAGAAAACGTCCTCCGGAGCGCCCGTCTGGAGCAGTTTTCCGTCGAACAGCAGCCCCAGGATATCCGAATCCTGCAACGCCTCCTCCCAGTCGTGCGTCACAAGAAGAGTCGTGATTCCCGTTTTTCGCTGGAGAGCACGCATGAAAGCGCGCATCGACCGCCGAAGGCGCGCGTCGAGGCTGGAGAAGGGTTCGTCGAGCAGGAGGATGCGAGGGCGCACCGCGAGCGCGCGGGCGAGCGCGACTCTTTGCTTCTGCCCGCCGGAAATCTCGCCCGGCAGCTTCCGCGCGCACTCCTCCATTTCGACGAGAGAGAGCATCTCGGCCGCGACCTGTCGCTGTTCCCCTCGGGAAGCCCCCCGCATCTTAAGGCCGAACGCGATATTCTCCTCCACGGTCAGATGGGGGAAGAGCGACGCATCCTGAAAGACCAGCACCGCCCCTCTCCGCTCCACCGGCACGCGGAGCACCGATTCGCCGTCGAAAAGAACGTCTCCCTCCTCCGGGACGAGCAGGCCGCAGACGATCTTGAGGAGCGTGCTCTTTCCTATGCCGGACGGCCCGAGCAAGCAGAAGATCTTCCCGTCCGGCACGGCGAGGGAGACGTGGGAGAGCACGGTCTCCGGCGCGTTCCGGCGCTTGGAGGAGAAAGATTTGGAGATGTTGCGAAGTTCGAGATTCGCCATGATGCAGCTCCGTTTCCGGGGTGAATTTCTCCTGAATCAGGAGAGAAAGAACGTGTCCCGCGACGATGCGCAGCGCTTCGCCGCTCGTTCCATAAGAAGGCAGAAGAGCAGGGAGACGGCGATGAACAGGGTGCTCCACACCGCCGCCGCGGCTCGTTCGCCGTCCTTTACCAACGGGAGGAGCACCATGGAGAGCGTGACGATTCTCCCGCCTCCGAGAAAGAACGTAAGAAGATACTGGCTCAGGGAGACGATGAAGAGCAATCCTCCGGCCGAGGCCATCCCGGGGGCTATCAGAGGCAGCGTGACGTGCAGAAACGCCTGCGCAGGAGAGGCGCCGAGCACTCTGGCCTGCATCTCCAGCCTGTCCCCGAGGGCCCGGAATACATTGGTAAGGATGCGGATTCCGTAGGGGAGGCAGGGGACGAGATGCGCCAGCAGAACCCCCGCGAAGCTGTCCGCTATACCGAGGCGCAGAAACAGGAGGTGCATCCCCGGCGCGTACGAGAGAGGAGGGACGATGACCGGCGCCAGCACAAGCATCTCGACCACGCTCTTTCCCGGAAAGGAGAGGAGCCCCAGCGCTTTGGCGGCGGGGACGCTCGCCGCAAGGGAGAGCAGCGTCACGCCTCCGGCGAGGAGGACGCTCTGCAAGAGGACCGGCACGAGGCGGCTCGACGCGGAGAAGAGCGACTTCCACTCGGCGGCGGAGTACGCCGCGGGGAGCAAGGAGGGCCACGGCCAGCTCCTGGCGACCGACCAGATCAGCAGGACGAGCACCGGAAGCAGCAGAAGGGTCAGAAAGGCGAAAAGCAGCAGGGGTGCGAACGGGGAACGCGTCTTCATGAGGCCCTCTCTTCTCCGGCGAGAAAGAACGAATAGAGATAGACCAGCAGCATCGCGATGAACGTGATGACGACGACCATCACCATCGAGTACGGACGGAATGTCGGGTCCGGGTGAATATATGCGCTGTAGGCGGCCACCGGGAGCGCGCGCGGAAACGTCGGGCCGATGAGAAAAGGCGCCTCGAACGCGCCGAAGGAGAAGCCGAAGAGCAGGACGAAGGTCGAGGAGAGGGAGGGAAGAAGCAGCGGAAGCACCACGTACCGAAACGCCTGAAAACGCGAGGCCCCGAGCACGGTCGCGCTCTCCCACAGCCGGGTATTCATATTGCGCAGGACGACGTAGACCACCACGGCGGCGAAGGGGATTCCCTTCCAGAGATAGACGGCGATCACCCCGAGGCCCCCTCTGTCGAAGACCAGGCTCGGCATCCCGTCCGGCGAGGAGATGAACCCCGACGCGAAAAGAAGACGGGCGAGCAGTCCTGTTCTGGCGAGTAAATTCAGCACCAGCAGCACGGCCACCGTATGGGGCACGATAACGGGAATCGCGGCCAGCGCCCCTTCGATTTTCTCCCCTCTTCCGGTGCGCAGAAGCAGCAGCGCCAGCAGGGTACCGAACACAACAGCGCCGGCCGAGGAAAGAAACGCGATGCGAAGGCTGAAGAGGAGGGAGGGAAGGAATTCCCTCCCTCCGAACACCTCGCGGTAGAAGGAGAGCGTCGGCTCGGTCATTCCAACCGCGGGGAAGTACCCGAAACTCTGCAGAAGCGACGGAGCGAACCCGCCCAGAAAGAGCGCTCCCAGCACCAGCAGGGCAGGCGTCAGGAGAAGATACGCCCGAAGGGCGGACTTCACTTCAACACCGTCTCCCGCCAGATTTCATCGAGTATGGGAATGAAGTTCGCGGGGAGTTCCGGTACTCTTCTGCGCAGCATGAAGTCGAGAGGCACGGTGCCTTTCCCCGTATCGACGCTTTCGAAAAGCGCCCTCTCTTCCGAAGAGAGGCGGGCGTATTCGAGCACGGGAAGGTCGCCCCATACCGCGGGATCATACTTCGAGGCCTGCGCTTCGGGAGTCAGAATCTCGTTGATCACGACCATCGCCCCTGAGGCGTTCGAAGCGTTGAACGGGATCGCAAGAAAGTGGGTGTTCCCCACCGTTCCCTTTTCGAAGACGAAGGACTCCGTACTCTCCGGGAACTCGCCCGCCGCGATCCTGCCGGGGGCGAGGAAGGGCGTGTAGCTCATCCCGAGGACGATCTCCCCGTCCGCGAACATATTCTTTATCTGCGAACTGGACGCGGGGTACGACTCGCCCCGCATCCACAGGTACGGTTTCAGGGCGACGAGGAACTCCATTGCGGGCGCGACCGCCTTCCGCAACGCCTCCTTGTCGGCGGGCAGAGAGACAAGCGCCTCCCGTCCGACGATATCGCAGACGACGGTGCGGACGAAAGCGCTCCCCGTGAAGTCCGGGGGGGCGGGGTAGGTGATGGTTCCGGGGTGCTTTTTCGCCGCCTCCAGAAGCTCCTCGTGCCCCCCGGGCGCTTCCTTCAGGCGCTCCGTATCACGGAAGAAGACGAGCTGCGCCTTGCCGTACGGCGACTCGTACCCCTCGGTCGGGAAGCCGAAATCGAAGGCGACATCCCCCGCGGCGGCGTCGACGAATTCGCGGAAGTTCGGCAGAGCCTGCGTGAACGGTCCGAAGAGGAGATCGTTCCGTCTGGCCGCGAAAAAGTTCTCGCCGTTGATCCATACGACATCGATGACTCCGTCCGTCTTTTCCGCCGCTTTTTCCGAGAGGAGCTTGTTCAGCACCTCCCCGATCCCCATCCCGACCCGGTTGAGCACGATACCGTAGCGCTCTTTCAGGCGGGGGGCGACGAACGTGTCCAGCCAGGCGTTTACGTTCGGATCGCCTCCCCATCCGTAGAAGTTCACGATGGTTCCGCGCGACGCGTCGAGGACGGCCCCCCAGTCGGAGGCGAAAAGACGGGGCGCGGCGGCGAAAAAGAGGGCGAAGATCAGGAGCATGCAGCACTTGGTGCGGATCGTTGAACGAAACGTCATTGGGACTCCTCCTTCGATATGGATTCGGAAGAGGTCGGGCCGAAGAAGCGCCAGGCCTCCCGCATTCGCTGGGCCCCGGTGAAGACGATCATCGCGGCGAAGACTCCGAAAGCGGCGACCGCCGAAGAGGGCCACAGAATAACGACCGAAAAGACCAGAAAGGTCTCCGTCCGCTCCGCAAGCCCCGCCTGGTAGTAGAAGGCCTTTCCGCCGCGCCGCTCCTTTCCCGCCAGGGCCCCCACGGCGAGAAAGACGGAGAAGGAGAAGATGATCGAGGAGAGCAGCAGAACGGAAGCCAGGCGGGCTTGGGGGAGCAGCAGGGAGACCGCGACGATGAAGGAGATTTCCACTACGCGGTCGAAGACAAGATCCATCAAGGCGCCGAAGGGAGAGGATGTTCCGCCGAGGCGGGCGACCGAGCCGTCGAGGACGTCGAGGATTCCGGAGAGCCAGAGAAGACAGAGAGCCGACCATCTCCCTCCGAGAAAGAAGACCGCGGAACAGGACAGGCCAAGGACGAAGGCGACAAGAGTGACCGTATTCGCACGGATTCCGCTTTTAACCATAGGTTCGGAGACAAGAGAGAAAAGAGGCTGCACATACTTTCTGGCGCGGCTGTCGAGCATCGTCGTCCTCCTCGAACGCTGGCATGTTCCAAAAGAACAGAATAAAGAAAGCAGGGGAGAAAAGCAACCTCCTCCCCTGCCGGAAAGAACAGGAATCAGCGTTTTTTTCCGATCTTCTTCAGAATCTGCTTCGTCTTCCAGCGTTTGATCCAGCTGGCCAGCGCGCCGTCCGCCGGAGGGGTTTCCCTTCCCTTCCAACTGCCGCCGAAGACAAGATCGAGCAGATGCAGCCCCTTCTTCCCGCCCGCGACCATGGAAGCGCGGCAGGCCGCGCAGTAGGTGACGACATGTTCCGACTCCGCCTCCTGCGCTCTCCGGTCCATCACCCGTTTCGCAAGGTCGGGGTTGACCGGAACGATCATGCCGCCGAAGCCGCAGCATCGGGTATTCTCCCGCGTGTGCGGAAGCTCTTCGACCTCGTACCCCAGTTCGGAGAGGACGTAGCGGACGCCGTCGTGAATCTCCGGCACGTCGCGGGTCACGCAGGAGTCGTGAACGGCCACGGTGATTCCGGAATCCTTGCCTATCCCCTTCGACATCCCGGGAACGCCCGTCTCGCGGAAGAGGTCCCAGAGCGAGACGACCTTCTTGTCGGGGCAGTACTGCTTGAAGGTGGAGTAGCACGACTGACAGGCGACGACGATTTCGTCCGCCCCCAGCTTTTCTATCTCCTCCACCGCGTCCTTGAAGCGGTCGTGGAAGGCGTCCATCATTCCCATGGCCTTCGTCGGCTTGCCGCAGCACTTGAGCACGGCGCCCGTTCCGGGCAGCTTCTCCTGAAGAAACTCGAGCACCTGGCCGACGGCTTCCGGATTGTACGACGGAAGGCTGCATCCGGGGAAGAAGACGCGCTTGGTGAATCCGGCCTTCGTGTCCGGAACCGAGACGTTGAACACCGGGGAGAAACCGAGCTTCTGATGAATATGAATGGGGTTGTGCCCCTTGAGCGGGCCCGTTCCCGCCTTCACCATCTCCTTACGGATATCGAAGAAACGGTCCGAGAGCTTGAACTCGCGCGGGCACTCCAGCGTACACTGGTTGCACATGTTGCACGAATAGGGAATGAGCGGATCCACTTCGCCGCTTTGAAGTATCTCTTCAAAGAGTTCTTTCGGGCACTCGCAGAAGTCGTTCAGCATGAGGCACTCCTTCATGCACTCCTTGCACTCGCACTGGAAGCAGCGGGACGCCTCTTTCTTCGCCATCTCCTCGTCGAAGCCCAGATTCACTTCGTCGAACCCCTTCACCCGCTCCTCGGGCGGGAGCATTCTCGTCGCCACCCTCGGCAGAATCTCCTCGCCTTCGACGTCCTTTTCAAGCCACGTCTCGTAGGCGCCTTCGAAATCGCGCCCTTCGCGCATATCCTCCCCCTGAAGGAAGCGGTGAATGGATACGGCCGCCTTCTCTCCCTGGGCCATCGCCTCGATCGCGAGCCACGGACGGATCGCCGCGTCACCTGCGGCGAACACTCCCGCGACGGACGTTTCGAGGGTCAGCGGATCGACCTTGAAGCGTCCGCTCCGCTCCTTCTCCACCCCGGACTCCGCCGGAACGAAGGCGCTGTCGGCCGTCAGGCCGACGGCCATGACCACCGCGTCCGCTTCCACATCGAAATGCCGGCTCGGGTCGCAGCGGGGAGCGAATCTCCCCTGCTCGTCGAAGACCTGAAGACAGGGTTGGAAACGCACTCCGGAAACCTTGCCGTCGTCGCCGAGGATCTCGGCGGGCCCCCAGGAGCAGTTGACGGAGACCCCCTCCTCCTCCGCTTCGAGCACTTCCCATTCGTGCGCGGGCATCTGGTCGCGGTGTTCGAGGCAGAAAGTCTTGACGTCGGTCGCCCCGATCCTCCGGAGCGTCCGCGCCACATCCATGGCGACGTTGCCGCCGCCGATGACGACTACTCGCTTGCCTATCTCGAACTTTTTGGTCAGGCTGACCTCGCGGAGGAACTCCCCCGCCCCGAAGACGCCCTTCAGTTCCGCGCCGGGCAGAGGAAGGACGATGCTCTTGTGCGCTCCGGCGGCGAGCAGCACGGCGTCGTACTCTTCGCGCAGCGAGTGGAAGGAGATATCTCTTCCTACCTCGATGTTGAAACGGAACTCGACGCCCAGCTTCTCCAGATAGGAGTACTCGGAACGGACGATATCTCTCGGCAGCCGGTACTCCGGTATGCCGACGACGAGCATTCCTCCGGCCATCGGGAGCCTTTCGAACACAGTCACCCCGTATCCTTTTTTGCGAAGGTACAGGGCCGCCTGCCCGCCGGCCGGCCCCGCGCCGACGACGGCGATCTTCTCCTTGCGGGGCGGTTCCGCGGAGAGATCCCACTTCGCCGGGTCGTCGAAGTTCGCGGCGAAGCGTTTCAGCTCCATAATGGACATAGGGTGCTGCAGGTCGCCGCGTTTGCACTTCTCCTCGCACGGATGGGCGCAGATGCGCCCAAGAGTCCCGGGAAGGAAGAGGCGTTCGCGGACCTTCGCTATGGCTTCGGCGTTTTTCCCCTCCGCGATGAGGTTGATGTACCCCTTCGCGTCGGTATGCATGGGACAGGCGGCCTCGCAGTAGGGAGGAGCGTCGCCCATGCACTTCTCGACGATCTCCTGCATCTTTTCCAGAACGTTCTCAGGATATTTCATTCGGTCGCCTCCTTCGCTTTCGAAAAAAATTCATCACTTTTCATCGAGCAGGTCGCCCTTGCGCTTCTTCATCCACCCAGGAATCAGAGAAACGAGCACGAAGAAGACGGCGGCGACGCCGAGATACATCATCGTCCTGCCGAGCCCCTCTCCGCTGCTCAGAGAGCCTCCCGCGAAACTGAAGGCGAGCGTCCCCGGAATCATGCAGCTCCATGAGACAAAGACATAGGTGAGCAGCGGAATATCGGTCAGGCCGTAGACGTAGTTCTGCACATTGAACGGAAAGAGCGGGACGAGGCGCGTGATCATCAGCATCCGCCACCCCTGCTTTTTCACGCCTTCGTCGATCTTGCGGAGCTGCGAGTTCTTATGCACCCACCCCTCGACCATCCCGCGAGCCGCGTATCTGCCTATCAGGAAAGCCGCGGTCGCTCCCAGAGTGGAGCCTATGGAAGAGTAGAGCGTCCCAAGGTACGGCCCGAACGCGATGCCGCCGACAAGCGCCACCGGCAGACCGGGAAGGAAGAAGACGCACGCCGCGATCCACAACAGCACGTAGATGAACGGACCAAGAAGGCCGAAGCCGAGAATCCAGTCCTTGATCTTCGCAATGTTCTCAAGACTGATGTATTGAAAAACGCCGAACCTTTTCATGGCGAAGACGATCAACACGATCGCGCCCGCGATGAAAGCAAGCTTGACGAACTCTTTCTTCTTTCCGGTATTTTTTTCGTTCATTCTGTACACCTCGCCAGTCTTTTATTAAAAAAGGGGGAGAGGGCTGCCCCCCTCCCCCGTCGGACGCCCTCCGAATCAGTCCTTCTCGTAAGGGAGATCCTCGTTGCTCCATTCAAGCCATGAGAGGTCGTACAGCTTCACATTGTCGAAGCCGAGCAGCTCGCTCAGCACGAAGTGCGTGTGCGCACCCCGCACCCCCCCCTGGCAATAGGGAACCGCGATTTTATCCGGTACGACTCCTTTGGCGGCATACATCGCTTTCAGTTCTTCGGCAGGAAGGAAAAAACCGTCCTTCACGGCGTCCGTCCACTCGATCCATACCGATCCGGGAATGCGGCCGCCCTTCCCGGCGCCGCTCGCCACCTGCGCTCCTGTGTGTTCGGCCTGAGAGCGCGTATCGACGATCACCGCGGAAGCATCGCCGATGAACGCGAGAACTTCGTCCTTCTCCGCAAGAATAGCGGCGTTCGCAGGCTGGAGAACATAGTCCGAAGGAGTGATGTCGGGTGCGAACATCTGTGTGTCGTAGCCGGCGGCGGTCCATGCGTTGTACGTTCCGTCGAGAATCCGGACGTCCTTATGGCCGTAGAGTTTGAAGATCCACCAGAGCCTCGTCGCGTCGATGCTGTTGCCGTCGTCGTAGAGGATGACCGTGTCCTCGTTACGTATTCCGAGCCTGTCCATCAGGCCCTTCCACTGTTCGGGTCCGGGCCGGGTGTGGTCGTACTTGGCCGGAGACGCGTTGTAATCGGAGCGGTGCACCTGAATCGACTCGGGAATGTGCCCCAAACGGTACTTCAGCGCGGGACGCACATCGAGCACCTTCACGGAGCCCGCGTCCACAAGCGACTTCAACTCCTCGGCCGTAATCAGCGAATCCGGCCGGGCATACCCCTTATAGGCGGCGGAAACCTCGGTCGCGACGGAAAAAGGAACCACGAACAGAGCAAGAACAAGAAGTACCCGAAACACTCTCTCCACTACAAACCCCTCCTCGATGGCAATCAGTCTTCGTCTGTCTTTCTTACAAGTACATATACGGGTATAAGTTTTCCTTATCGAGGCGACTTTGTCAAGTACCGAATTCGGCTTAAAAACGAAGAGTGGACAGGACGCTCCGTATCGCGGCTGCGGAGCGGCGGATGTCCGTATCGGTCGTGGACCAGTTGGAAACCGAGATGCGCATCGCGGCCATCCCCTTCCAGACGCTTCCTCCCGCCCAGCAGGTTCCCTCCTCCTGCACTTTTGACGCGACAAGCCTCGTGAAGGCGTCCGCGTCGGCGCCGCGCGGGGGGACGAAGCGCACGAGCGCCTGGTTGAGGACGACGTCGTTGAGAATGCGGATTCCGGGGTCTTCGGCGAGGAGCGACGCCATCAGACGCGCCTGCTCGCAGTTCCGCGCGATCATCTCCCGGAGGCCGTTCTTCCCGAGCGAGCGGAGCGCGCAGTACAGCGGGAAGACCCTGGCCCGTCTGGAGGACTCGGGAACCCACTGCGACGG
>LVBB01000013.1 GCA_001603075.1 Phycisphaerales bacterium Planc_01
GCGTTGACGATCCCTTCGCACGCGCTGCGTGAAAACGGCAAGGTTTTCGTGGAAAAAAACGGAACGGCGGAGGAGCGAGCCGTCGAGACGGGGCTGACCCTGCCCGACGCCGTGCAGATTCTCTCCGGGCTCGAAGAAGGGGAGCGCGTCGTCGTCGGAGGAAAGAACCTGAAAGGCGGAGAAAAGATCGTCGTCGGCGAGTAGTTGCGCCGCGGAAGAAAAAGGTCTGCGCGCTTGGGAGCGCCGCCCGCGGGGTCGAAGGCGTGATGCGCCTTCACCCCTGCGGGCGCTTCCCTTCCAGCTCTTCCCGCCAGTGTTCGACCACGCCCGCTGGGGAGTAGACGAACAGAAGCTCCATATCCGAGTCGCCGGTGTTGCGCAGCGTGTGCGGAACGTCCGGCTCCATGTAGACCGTGTCGCCCGCGCGGACCGTCTCCGTCTCGTTCCCGACCTGCATTTCGCCTGTTCCGGAGAGGATGTGGTAGATCTCCTCGTTGACGTGCTCGTGCGCGGGGATGCTCCCCCCCGGAAAGACGCGGACGCGCCCCATCGCGAACCCTTTCGCCTGAAGCGGGCTGTCCTTCCCGACGAGCACCTTCGTCCTGCGCCCCGCTGGAAAGACTGTTCCCTCCGCATCGTCAAGATGAATTCTTCTCATTCGCGCATCGCCTCCTCGATTGAAGCGTTTTCATGTATAATGCGGTTGTCCATGGACAACCAAAAACGGAACCATTCTCCCCTTGGCGCGTCTCTATAATAGCATCTCGGTCGAAAGACGGGGAGTCGAAACTGGAGGAAAAAATGAACGAATCGAGAAAAATTCTCGTGGAGAAGGTGTACGCCGCGATCAAGGACGGCTCCGTCGTGAAGGAGGGGAAGCTTCCCACGGAGCGCGAGATGGCCGCGCTGATGGGCACCAGCAGGACGTCGATGCGCGAGGCGCTCATCGTGTTGGAGACGCTCGGAATCATCGAGGTGAAGGGGAAGCAGGGGCTCTTCGTGAAGGACGCGGGCATGGGGCGGCTCAACCAGAGCCTCGACCTGTACGCGACGTGGCCGGCGGACGTCATCCCCCAGGTCTTCCAGGTGCGCATCATGATGGAGAGTCCGGCCGCGGGGCTCGCGGCGCGCAACCGGACGGACGCGGACCTGGCGAAGATGGAGGAGTGTCTCGCGCAGTTCTCGCGAATCTTCGGGGAGGGCGGTCCGGACGCGGGGCGAGAGGGAGCGCACTGGAACGACATCTTCCACCGCATCGTCATCGCGGCCTCGCACAACGAGGTGCTCATCCGGGTGCACGAGGGGCTTTCTTCGATCATCGAGCGCGCGATGGAGTCGCTGAACAAGAACCGCCTCACGACGCCGCGTCCGCAGTGGACGGAGCGCATTCTGGGCGAGCACGAACAGATCGTCCGGGCGATCCGCGAGCACGACGAGACGGGCGCGCGCGAGTCGATGCGGAAGCATCTGGNNTTTGGTTGTCCTTGGTCAACCCAGAAATCGAATCCGGCGCCTTCGTACGGAAGGCCCGTCACTGAGAGGGAACCCATGGCACAGTATGAATCATTCACCTTCTCCACACTGGACGAGCTTCGGCAAAAGATCGAATCGCTCGGCCTCGACATTTCCTTCAACGAAGCTCTCTCCGTCCTCGCCGCGCCCGCGACGGTCGGAGAGAGGACCGCTCCCAACCGTTTCTCGACGCTTCCGATGGAAGGGCGCGACGCGCTCCCCGACGGCTCCCCCGGAGAACTCACGTTCCGGCGCTACCGCCGCTACGGCGCGGGCGGATGGGGGCTGATCCAGTTCGAGGCGTGCGCCGTCTGGCAGGGGGGGCGCAGCAGCGACCGTCAGATGTGGCTCCAGCCCTCCACCGAAAAGGCGATCGCCTCGCTGCTCGACGCGACGCGCGCCGCGGCCCGCGAACCCTTCGGTCCGTCGCATTCGCCCCTTTGCCTGCTTCAGCTTCAGGACGCGGGGCGCTACCGGCACGCGACGGGAACGACCCCCGGTCTGACGGTGCGCTACCCGCTGCTCGACGGGCGGGCGAAGGTTCCCGAACATGTGGAGCCGCTCTCCGACGCCGACATCGAAGCGGTGCAGGACCGCATGGTCGAGGCCGCGGTCCGCGCGGAGAAGATCGGTTTCGACGGCATCGACATCAAGAGCTGCCATCGCTATCTCGCCTCCGATCTGCTGTCGGCCCATCTGCGCCCCGGAAAGTTCGGCGGCGGTTTCGACGGCAGGACGCGCTTTCTTCGCGAGACGACGGAGCGCATCCGTTCGGCGGTGTCGAATCCCTCGTTCCTCGTGACCAGCCGGATGAACCTCTTCGACGGTTTTCCGTACCCCTACGGCTGGGGGGGCGACCGCTCCGACCCGCCCGTTCCCGACATGAGCGAGCCGCTGCGCCTCGTCGGCATCCTCGAAGGGCTCGGGCTGAACCTTCTGACCACCTCCACCGGTACGCCCTACTACAATCCGTGGCTCGTGCGCCCGTTCGACCGGCTCGTTCCGGGGAACATCGAGGCGCCGGAGCACCCGCTCGAAGGCGTCGCGCGCCTCTTCGCGCTGACGGCGCAAGTGCAGCGCGCGTACCCGGACCTTCCGACGGCCGGTTCGGGGTACACCTGGCTTCGACAGTTCGGCGTGTTCGCCGCCGCCGCCAACGTGGCGCGGAAGGCTGCGACGTTCGCGGGCTTCGGACGGACGGGGTTCGCGTACCCCGAGTTGCCGAGAGACGTTCTGGAGAAGGGGGCGGTCGATGCGAGGAAGGTGTGCGTTTCGTGCAGTTTGTGCAGCGAGGTGATGGGTCAGGGAGGTTCCACCGGGTGCTACGCGAAAGACCGGGAGGTCTACGGCCCCATGCTCAAGGCGCACAGGGCGTCCCGGAAAGAGCACTAAATACATTCCAAAGCGGGAGGGAACAAAGACATGAAGAACGGTACGAGAAAGTGGTTGTTCTGCGCGGTTCTGGTTGCGCTGCTTGCCGGATTCGTCGGCGCGGCGTCGGCGAAGGAGATTCTGATCGGCAATATGCAGGACATCAGCGGCCCCACGTCGGTGTGGGGAAACGCGGTGACGCGGGGCGCGGAGATCGCCGTCGAGAAGATCAACGCGGCGGGCGGCGTCGACGGCGCCATGCTGAAGCTGATCACGATGGACACGAAGGCCAACGTCCAGGAGGCCATCAAGGGGTATAACAGCCTCGTGAGTTCGGGCGTCGTCGCCGTCGTCGGACCTCCCGTCAGCAACATCGGTCTCGCGCTCGGCCCCATCGCCAACAAGGCGGGCGTGCCCGTGGTCGGCAGTTTCATCGACCCCCGCGTGACCGTGGGCGAGGACGGCAAGCCCCAGGCGGCGATGTTCCTGATGCAGCCGTCCAGCGTGCAGTACTCCGAGATCATGGCCAGCTACACGATCGACGTGCTCGGCCTGAAGAAGATCGGCGTGCTCTACGACCAGTCGAACGCGTTCGCGGTCTCCCTGATGAAGCCCTACGTGGAGTACATCAAGGCGGCGGGCGGCGAGATCGTCTCCGAGCAGGTATACACGAAGGGCGACAAGGACTTCAAGACGCAGCTCACCAAGATCAAGGAAGCCGGCGCCGACTGCCTCTACTTCCCCAACTACATCCAGGAGGCCGTGCTGGTGACGAACCAGCGCAAGCAGATCGGCTTCGACGTCCCCATCATCGGCGGACTGGACTTCGCGCCGCCGTTCGCCTCCCTCGTGAACGACCCCGAGGCGGCGAACAACATCTACCTCGCCAACAACTTCTCCGAGAAGGAGCCCCAGCTCAAGGAAGTCTGGGACGTCTACAAGGCGAAGTACGGCGAGAACCCGGTGAACAAGGTCTTCCTGGGTTACGACAAGATCCTTCTCATCCAGGAGGCCATGAAGCTCGCCGGCGGAACCTCGTCGGAGCACGTCATGAAGGGGATGCCGGTCGTCGCCAATCTCGAAGGAACCACGGGCGTCCTCACCATCTCGCCGGACACGCACCAGCCCGTCGGCCTGTCCATGGTCATGTACAAGATCGAAAAGGGAGAGTATGTCGAGCTGGGCCGCTACGTGCCCGAGAAACACCGCGCTCCCTGGTCGAAATAGTCGAAAGCCGTTCGCAGCGCGAGGCCGTCCTGCCGCTTCTCCGGGGCGGGGCGGCCTCCCGTTCATTTCCCCCTTCCTCCGCGGCGCCGCCGGGAAGGGCAAAGGAGCTGGTTGCATGCTGGTGCAGAACATCCTCAACGGTATCTCCCTCGGTTCCGTCTACGCGCTCATCGCGGTGGGGTTCGCGCTCATCTTCAACGTCCTCAAGTTCTCGAACTTCTCGCAGGGGGGCGTGATGACCGTGACGGCGTACGCGGGGTACGTCGCCTCCCGCTATCTCTCGGACCGGCTGGATTCGCTCGTCCTGTTCGCGGCGGTGCTCGCGGCGGCGGCGGTCTCGGGGGCGGTCATCGCGGCGGCCGTCGAACGCCTGGCCTTCCGGCGGCTGCGCCGGACGAAGAGCGAGCCGGTCTACTACTTCATCTCGTCGATCACGATGGGCATCCTGCTGGAGAACCTGATCACGATCTACGCCAGCAGCAACTTCTACTCCTACCCCCGCTTCTTCGCCACCTCGGCCGTGCCGCTGTTCGGCGTGAACGTCGCCGTGACGGACATGATGATGTTCGCCCTCTCGATCGCCGCGCTGCTCGCGCTCCTCTTCATCCTCCACCGGACGAAGATCGGGCTGGGGATCCGCGCCGCCTGCTTCGACGTGAACACAGTGCAGCTCATGGGGATGAACCCCGACTTTCTCGTCACCACCGCGCTGATGATCTCGGGCGCGCTGGGGGGCGTCAGCGGCGTCTTCCTGGGGATGAACTACACGCTCTACCCGCAGCTCGGGCAGATGGTGGTGAAGGGGTTCGTCGCCTCGGTCCTCGGCGGCCTGGGGAGCATCCACGGCGCGGTGATCGGCGCGGTGCTCCTGGGAATCCTCGAAATTTTCTTCATCTCGTGGGTCGGGGCCGGATGGGCGCCGGTCTTCGTCTTCATCGTGATGCTCGCTTTCCTCCTCGTACGGCCCAGGGGAATCGCGGGAATCATCGTGCAGGAAAAGGCGTAGGAGGCCCGCGATGGACTACTTCGTCTCCACCGTCATCTTCACCGGAATCGCGCTCATCGGGGTGCTCGGCGTCTACCTCATCACGGGGCTCACGGGGCTCTTCTCTCTGGGACAGGCCGCGTTCATGGCCATCGGGGGGTACGTCTCGGCGGTGCTCATCCGCAACTACAACGTGCCGGTCGTTCCCGCCGTCGCCCTCGCCATCGTCGCCGCCATGCTCGCCGCGCTGCTCGTCGGCCTGCCCACGGTGCGCCTCAGGAGGGACTACATCTCCCTCGTGACGCTCGGCTTCGGCGAGGCCATCGTCGCACTGCTCAACAACTCGGCGAACATCACCGGCGGCGCGATGGGGATCTCCGGCATTCCGCAGCTCACCACACTCCCCGTGGTGCTCGTCAGCGTCGTCGTCTGTCTCGCGCTCGTCATCCTCTACAAGAACTCGAAGTACGGGCGGCAGTGTCTCGCGCTCCGCTCGGACGAGCTGGCGGCCAAGTCGATGGGGATCGACGTCTACCGCCTGAAGCTGATCACCTTCCTCTTCGCGGGGGCGCTCACCGGGTATTCGGGCGTGCTCTTCGGCTTCTACACGACCTATCTGGAACCCGCCGCGTTCAACTGGATCATCTCGGCGGAGTGGACGATCATCGTCTTCGTCGGGGGCGTGAACAGCCTCACCGGGACGGTGCTGGCCACCATTCTGCTCACGTGGCTGCCGGAGTTTCTCCGCTTCGCCTCGGAGTGGCGCGTGGCCATCTACTGCGTGATCGTCCTTCTGATCGTGAACTACCGCACGGCGGGCATCATGGGCGAGCGCGAACTGTCGCCGAAGACGCTGCGGCGCCTCTTAGGGCGGACGAAGGAGGCGCCGCGATGAGCCTCCTCGAAGTGCGGAACCTCACCAAGTCGTTCGGCGGCGTCCGCGCGGTGGACGACTTCTCCTTCGGCGCGGAGCAGGGCGAGATCGTGGGGATCATCGGCCCCAACGGCGCGGGGAAGACGACAGCCTTCAACCTGATCACCGGCGTCTACCCCCTCGACAGGGGGAGCATCCTCCTCGAAGGGAAGGAGCTGGCGGGGAAGGAGCAGTTCGAGATCACGCGGAGCGGCATCGGGCGCACCTTCCAGAACATCCGCCTCTTCAAGGGGCTCTCGGTTCTGGAGAACGTGATGACCGCCGCCGACCCGTATTCGCCGTACGGGCTGTTCTCGCTGTTCACCCTCGGCGCTGCCTTCCGGAGGCGCGAACGCGAGGTGCGGGCGGCGGCCATGGAGTATCTCGCGCTCGTCGGGCTGGAGAAGTACGCCGACGAGAAGCCGTCGAACCTGCCGTACGGCCTTCAGCGGAAGCTGGAGATCGCGCGCGCCCTTGCGACGGGGCCGAAGGTGCTGCTGCTCGACGAACCGGCCGCGGGGCTCAACCCCAGCGAGGTGCGCGAGTTCATCGGGCTGGTCGGGGAGCTGCGGGAGCGCTTCGGCTTCGCCGTGCTCGTGATCGAACACCGGATGGAGGTCATCATGACGCTCTGCTCGCGCATCTACGTGCTCAACTTCGGCAAGCTGCTGGCCTCGGGGACCCCGGCGGAGATCCGGGCCAACCATGAAGTGACGGAAGCCTACATCGGCAAGGAGGATGCGTCATGCTCCGTATAGAGGATCTGTGGGTCTCCTACGGCCACGTGCAGGCGCTTCTGGGGGTCTCGCTCGAAGTCGAACGGGGGAGCATCGTCAGCATCATCGGCTCCAACGGAGCGGGGAAGAGCACGCTGCTGAACACGATCTCCGGCCTGGTGAAGCAGGAACGGGGCAGGATATTCTTAACCGACGGAATCGGTCCGGACACCGCGAAGCTGCTGCCGCGCGAGCCGTACCGCGTGGTGAAGCTCGGCGTGGTGCAGGTTCCCGAGGGGCGGCAGGTCTTCCCCGGCCTCACCGTCCGCGAGAATCTGATGGCCGGAGCGTACACCGTGAACCACGCGGGGCGCGTCCGCAGAAACCTCGACCGCATGTTCGAGATGTACCCCATCCTGAAGGAGCGCGCGCGCCAGCAGGCGGGGACGCTCTCGGGCGGGGAGCAGCAGATGCTCGCCATCTGCAGGGGGCTGATGGCGGAGCCGAAGGTGCTGCTTCTCGACGAGCCGTCGCTCGGGCTCGCCCCGATCATCGTGAAAGGGGTCTTCGACACGGTGCGGCGCATCCGCGACGAGGGGATCACCGTCGTGCTGGTGGAGCAGAACGCCAACCAGGCGCTCGCCATCGCCGACTACGCCTACGTTTTGGAGAACGGGCGCGTGGCGCTCGAAGGCGAGGGGCGCGCGCTGCTCTGCGACCCCGCCGTGAAGGACGCCTACCTGGGCGGGGCGCAGGAAGCCTGATCGTCCGTTATTGCAGAAAGAGAGAAGGAGGAAGGATCATGGTTACAAAACTCTTCGTGCAGCCTCTTCTTTTCGCCTCCCCCGTCTACTGGCCCGACAGGGCTGAGCTGGACGCCGCGGGGAAGGGCGTCGCCGGAATGCTGGAGGCGATGGACGCGCCGACGTCGCTCATGCGGACCGCACGCATCGTGGCTGGAGACGCCGACCTCGACGACGCGCTCTCCTCGCTCGGGCGGGCGGTTCCGCTGCTCGTTCCTCTCTCGGGGGGCGTGCAGAAACGGATGCTCGCCGCTGCGGGAGCAGCCTCCGAAAGCCTGCTCTGGAGCTTCTTCCCCAACGACGACATCTATCCGGAGGGGGAGCGGTCGACGGTGACGCGCATCGTCTCGAAGAACGCCCTCCCCGCCGTCGCCGACGTCTGGGGGACGCTCCGCAACCGGGGCCGGAGAGTGACGAAGGTCTACCACGAGGGCTCCTGGCTGGCCGCTGCGAGCGACCTGAAGGCCGCGCACAGGGTCCGGAACGCGCGCCTGCTGCTGGTGGGGTACACGCAGGAGTGGGTGGTCTCCGCGAGCGTGGACACGCGGAAGATGGAGCGACTGCTGGGCATTTCGTCGGTCCATATCGGGCTGGAAGAGCTGTTCGCGGAGTTCGAGGCGTGCCGGAACGACTCCGTCGCGGCCTCGCTCGCGAAGGAGTTCGCCGACGGCGCGCGTTCCTGCCTTGAGCCGAACATGGAGCAGATCGAACAGGCCTTCCGAATGTACCGGGCGCTGAAGAATCTGCTCGCCCGCTACGGGTGCAACGCGCTCGCCATCTCCTGTTTCTCGCTGGCGAAGACGCTGGGCGTCACGGCGTGCGTCGCGCTCTCCATGCTCAACGACGAGCCGGAGACCGTCGCCGCATGCGAGGGGGACCTGGACGCCGCCGTCTCCATGATCGTCGGCAAGGCGATCACCGGGATGCCCGTCTTCATGGGGAACCCGGTGTACAACCTGGACAACACGCTGGACATCGTCCACTGCACCGCGCCCCGGAAGCTCCTCTCCGCGAACGCCCAGCCCTACGAGATCCGCTCGCACCACGAGACGGGGCTCTCCGTCTCGCAGCGCGTGGAGGTGGAGGGGGCGCGCGACGCGACCATCTTCCGCATCGGCAACGAGTTCCGGAACGCCGTGCTCTTCGAAGCGCCGCTGCTCTCGAACCCCCGGCTCGACACCTGCCGGACGCAGTTCCGCTTCGGCCTGAAGAGCTGGGAGGCGTGCTTCGACGCCATGCTCGGCTGCCATCACATGGTCGCCTTCGGCCGCCACGGCGACGCCCTCGAGCGCTTCATGAAGCAGCGCCTCGGCCTGGAGGTTGTTCGTTTCTGACGGCGAATGCAGCGAAAGACGCAGCGCCCCCGGAGAGGTTTTCCGGGGGCGTTTGCGTTCTTCCACCTCTATGATTTTCTTGGGGAGCGTGAAACCCGCGATATCGAGCGGCTCGTATTCTGATACAGTTTAATCGAACTTCAGGATCTACAGGCCTTTTGCGACGAAACCAGCGCAGAAGATCACCCGAGGAGGTGCGGAGTTCGCCTTGAAAATGGGCTTGCTCGGTCCTGTTGACGTACCCCCTTCGAAAGAG
>LVBB01000014.1 GCA_001603075.1 Phycisphaerales bacterium Planc_01
CCCTCGCCCCTGCCGCTGATTGCGTGCCACGTGCCAACAGACAGGCCTGTCGGTGGCACGTGGCACGCCATGGGCAGATCAACTGAACAGGTTGCTCAGGCTGTGTGCGAGCATGCCGGCAACCACGGACCGGCTTCGGTGCGTAACGAAGCCGAAGAACCATCCGAGCAGGAAGATCGCCGGGGCGCCGCTGACGGGCGAAACGAGGTTGGCCCACAGCCGGCCCTGGAAGTACCAGCCCGGCAGGTGCAGCCCGACAAACAACAGGGCTGTCAGCGTGTTGGCGATGGGCAAGCGATACCGCTGCAGGAGATTGCCGAGCACGGCGCCGCGAAACACGAACTCCTCGAACACCGGGGCCACCACAAGAACGCTGAGCAGCGGCCAACTCAGGGCCACGGAAAGCAGCGGCCGGCCAAGAACGGCCTTGGTCGTCAGCGAAATCACGCCGAGCAGGAGACCGCCGGCCACGCCCCAAACGACGGCGGGCCACAGCCTCGCAGGCCCGAAGACCTCGCGCAGTGGTCTGCCGGAAAGATGGATCAGAGCGATGGAAGGGACGATCCACAGCAGCAGCTTCATCGTCGTCCAGTACGCAAACGCCCCTCCCGGCGACGCCACCCAGGCGACGTGGCGGTCCAGGGCCCCCTTGAGCAACCACGCCCCGACCCAGGCAACGTAGATGGCTGCGATCCCGCCGATGGTCACGGGTACAACTCTGATTGACGTACGACGGGTCGTGTGGTCCACGCTCTGCGCCCCCGATATGGCCAGTCGCATCACTGGCGGTATTTGCGGTCCATCAGGAGGATGACCTTGTCGTGGAGTTCGGCAGGCAGGTGCTGCTTGAGCATCCTGCGGACCTCGCCCATCGGCGTGCGCTGGGTCAGGTGGGAGAGGATGACGTGCTCGTTCTGCAGGCGGCCGAGAAGGTCGGCCAGCTCGCTGACGTGCATGTGGCGTCCGGCGTTGGCCCGGCTGACGTGCTCGCCCTCGTAGAACGTGCACTCGGCGATCAGGATCTTGCTCTTGACGATATAGTCGAGCTGGGCGAAATCGACGTACGAGGTGTCGCCGAGATAGCTGACCAGCGGGATCTCCAGCGTGGTGTCGATGGGGACGCCCTGCTTCTTGATCTCGACGAGCTGCGGGCCGGTGAGGCCGAGGTATTCGCTCTTGAGCTTCTTTCGCTTCTCCAGGACGGTGAAGCCGACCGAGCCGGGACTGTGCCGCGTGGGGAAGGCCCGGGCGAAGAGGTTGGGCTTGACCGCGTACTCATCGCCCGGCTTGACGCCGACGAGCTGGGCGGGGATGCGGTTGCCGTCGAGCCGGCCCCACGAGTCGAGGATCTCCTGCATCGTGCGGATCAGGCCGGCCGGAGCCAGGATCGTGCCCGGCGCCATGCCGCAGAAGTTCCGCTGGCTGAGGTAGTAGGCAAAACCCGCCGAGTGGTCCATGTGGCCGTGCGTCAGCAGGACGTGGTTGATGGCGATGAACTGGTCGGGGGCCTTGCCCACGTCGAAGCAGACGTCGAGCTGCGGCACCGCGACCACCGTCTCCTCGCCGGCCACCGAGTAGCCGACGACGTCGAGATCGCCCAGGGGAATCTTGGACAGGTTGTGACTGGACATTTGGATTTACGATTTACGATTTCTGATTTACGATTGAACCGTGATCCGCATGGGCTAAAGCCCATCCTACCGGCCAAATGGTAAATCATAATTCGCGAATCGTAAATCGAAAACCGTGCCCGACAAACGAGAACATCGCGGCCCGCATCCGTCCGATGCGGTATTGTTCGCTCCCGACAGGCTCGCGAGCCTGCGAAAGGCGCTGGCGGATTTTTCCCTGCTTCTGAGCAAGGGCTACGCCGACAAGAGCGCCCTGAAGCTCGTCGGCGACCGGTTCGCCCTCACGCAGAGACAGCGCCTGGCGGTGATGCGCTCGGCCTGCTCGGACCAGCAGAGGCAATCCAGGCTCTCGCGGCGCGTCGAGATCGACGATCTGGGCGGCCGGCCCCTGGCCATCGATGGGTACAACCTGCTGATCACCATTGAGGCGGCGCTGAGCGGTGGGCTGATCTTCCGGGGTCGTGACGGCTGCTTCCGCGACCTGGCCAGCACCCACGGGACCTACCGCAAGGTGGATGAGACGATCCCCTCTCTGGAGCTGATCGGCGCGTTCCTGGCCGAGATCGGCATCGCCGGCGCATTGTGGCTGCTCGACAGCCCCGTCTCCAACAGCGGCCGGCTCAAGACCCTCATCACCAACCTCGCCCAAGACCACCACTGGCCCTGGCACGTCCGCCTGTCGATCAACCCCGACGCCGAACTGCGCGGTCCGTTGACAGTCCCCCAGGTAGGATGGGCTTCAGCCCATGCGGCCGATACAGCATGGGCTGAAGCCCATCCTACGAAACTGACTCCTATCGTCGTCACCACCGACAGCGTCATCCTCGACGCCTGCGGCGCATGGACCAACCTCGCCGCCGAGATCATCACCCGCCGCCTGCCCGCCGCCACGGTCATCAACCTGGCCTGACTCGCCTTACCCCTTCACAGGTCTTACTCGGCAAAACCTATCTGCTCAGGTGCTTCCATATCAGATAGCAGGTCGCCCCGAGCCCGATGATTCGGACGATGATGCTGTACGTGGAGTATCCCAGCTTCCCCTTCTCTCTGGTTACCGCGAATGGCAGCTCCTTCGTCCAGAAAGGATTCCAGTTCAGGCCAAACTGGTAGATGGTTCCGCCTGACCTGACACGCAGGACAAAACCGGGAACGGTAGACCAGATGGAGAACAAGACTGCTTCGTCAATCTGCTCGCAGGGTATTCTCCAGTTCCCGCAGACCAGGGCATCGGGCATGACTTTGAGAATGCCACGGCGTGCAACGAGCCAATTGAACGAGTATCTGAGGTCATCCCCTTCGGCTATGGTTGCCTTGGTCATGCACCTGTGAAGAGGCTTGTCCATGTGGTCACGCCGTCTCCTGACGCACCACGTCCTTGTGGAGTTCGAGCGTGTAGGTCAAGATCGTCTTGAGGTCGATCTTCTTGGAGGCGTTGAGGATTTCGATGCCTGCGATCCTGCCGTCGGAGGTCGTGTCCACGTTCACTCCCTCGGCGATCTCCACCACTCCATCCGGCGTCTCGTCCCCCAACCCCAGGTACAAGGCGTCCACTTCGTCATCATAATACACTCTCATCGGTTCCGCCCTTTCTTGAGAGGGTAGTTCGTGATCACCGTCATCGTATCTCCTTCCACAGCTACGACAACCTTAAGCGGCAGCGACATCCCCTCGACCCTCTCGACGATCTCATGCACACCCGGCTCCAAGAGCTTGCCCTCCAAGACAGAACGGACCAAGGACTGAGGAATCCTGTACAAACCCGCTCTTCTTCGCGCATGACGAGAAAACGTGATCTTCAATACCCCGCCCTCGTTCCTGCTTCCGCCAACGCCTCAAGCGCCGACGCTGCTCGTCCGTTGCTCGCCTGCCATCACTTTCAGGCTGACGATCTTCATGCTCGTATGATAGCGATTGCGGCGGCCGCAGTCAAGCGATCGGGCGGGCTAACCTTGCGATAGGCACTGACGGATGAGGGCGCTGGCGGCGGTGTCGGTGGCCTTTTCGGCGACGGGGCCGCCGGCGTTGGTGCAGACGATGACGGCGAAGTCCTTCTTCGGTGCGATCCAGATGACGGCGTAGAACATGGTGTTGGAGCCGGCGTGGGTCAGGACGGTGCCGCCGCCCCACGGACGCGACGTCGCCACCCATCCGAAGGCATATTCGCTGTCGGACGCGAATGGCGCGTGCAGTCTTTCAAACGTCTCGGGGTGCAGTAGGGGCGAGGCATGCCTCGCCCTTTCGCCTCGCGCTGCGGCCAGGTGCCAGGCGGCATATTGGGCCAGGTCGGCAAGGCGGCAATGCACCGTCCCGCCCGGACCGATCGCGGCGGGATTGTCTGCATGAAGGCCCGGGGCAACGGGCTCGAAAGTCCCATCTTCGCCGCCCTTGTGTCCCCAGGGCTGGTCCACCTGGCCGACGCTCGCAGGCGCGCCGAAGCCGGCGCCGGTCATGCCGAGCGGCGCAAAGAGCCGCTGACGCAGCAGGTCTTCCCACGGGCGATCGAGCAGAGTCTCCATAGCATGGCCCGCGAGCGCGTAGCCGGCGTTGGAGTAGACGGTCTTCGTACCAGGGGGTGCGACCGGCTTGTGCTTGGTGAGCAGCTCGCGCATCAGGTACTGACGCTGCTCGCGCGGAGGCTGGTCAACACGCTGCCAGAGCCGGCCCCACAGGCCCTGCTCGCTCAGCTCGTGCGGCGCGCCGCCACGATGGGCCAGAAGCTGCTCCAACGTCACATGGTGCCACTCGGGCTGCATCTGCGACTCGATGTCGGCGAACATCTCGGCCAACGTCATGTCCCATCGCAGCATGCCGTCCTCGACGAGCATCGCCGCCAGCGCGGCGGTCATCGACTTGGTGCATGAGCCGATGTGCCATTTGTCGTCGGCCGTGACGCGCTGCGGCGAGCCGGCCTTGCGAACGCCCACGGCGCCCACGGCGACCGTCTCGCCACCCTTGACGACCGCCGCCGCCAGCGCCGGCAGCCCGTTCGCCTGTCGAATCGGTTCGAGCAGCGCATCCAGCGAAGCAGGTGCAGCCACTGCCCCGCTGGCGACCAGCAGAAGGAGCGCTACACAGACGGGATATGCCCGGCGTCCTGTCACCATGTCAGGTCAGTCCACAAGCTCACGAATCGCCGTCAGGTCGATCTCTTCGAGGGAACGGCAGATGCGATCTGCGCCGGCCAGTTCGGCGGCGGAGACGGTATTGGTCACGGCGACGCAGCGGGCGCCGGCGGCCCTGGCGGCCTGCACGCCGCTGGGCGCGTCTTCGAACACAACGCAGCGCCGTGCATCGAGGCCCAGCCGCCCGATCGCGATCCGGAAGATCTGCGGATCGGGCTTCTTCTTCGTGACCTCGCTGCCGCTGACATAGACCATCTTCTGATGCGGCACCTTCACCGCGTCGAGAATCGCCTCGGAAAGCTCGCGCGTCGCCGAGGTCGCGATGGCCAGCCGGAAGCCGTCCTGGCCCAGGGCTGCGTGGATCAGTGCCAAGACACCGGGAAAAGGCGGCAACCCCTCGGCACGAACCGCTTCCGTCAGGTACCGCTCGCGCAGCTCGGCGGCGGTGTGGGCCTGTGCGTCGGTCAGCTCCAGGCCATGGACCCTGGCGCCGGCCTTGACGAACGCCTCGGCCCCCTTGCCATAGCCGGCCGCGAAGTCCTCCGGCCGCACCCCCTGAAGGGCGAACATCTCCGCCAGAACGCGAATCGTCACCCGCGCGTTCAGCGGCTCGGTATCGGCGACCAGCCCATCGACATCGAATATCAGACCATACCCCTGCGCCATTCCACAAACCCCTAAAGCCAGACTCGGAAGCGAGATATCATAGCATGGCGGGCCGTCCCCGCCAGCCTTTCCAATGGAATTACGCTTGCGCAAGCATCCGTCCTGCCGGCATGGCTCTGAGACTGACGATCCCTGTGCCGCCGAGACCTTGCGTGGCAGACCGCAATCGGGGAATGGAAATGGTGGGACGAAGTCGGGGCAATGAGAGATGCGTGATGGCGATGCGTCGTGGAGCGACCATACGGTCTGTGCAGGCCGTGGGCGGTTCGGGCCCACGGCCTGCCGACGTGTTCGGTCAACACCCCCTGGTAGCGACCCCGGCCAGGCCCCCCTGCCGAAGTCGCCTGTCATTTCCTCGGCGAGATTTCTTGTGGTGCGTTCAGCCCTTGGTCTTGGCCTGGGCTTCGTCGATCTTCTCCCGGATCACTTCGGCGGTCTTCGTGGCGGCCTCCTTGCCGAACGCGATGGCCTTGTGCATCCCCGCATTGACCGACTGTGTGAATTCCTCCGACTTGAGCTTCGCGAGGATTCGGCCCTTCTCCAGCGTCTGGCCCGGTTCCGGATCGGGCGCCGGCGAGAGGCAATAGATCGCCGTCGCGAAGCCTGCGGCGTAGACGATCAGCAGGAAGACGAATTTTGATCTCCAACCCAATGGAGTTCCCCCCTTCTTCTTCTTCGGAGTATTCCGTGCCAGTCCCAGCCGTGCTGCGTGTATCCGTCTCTACGTAAATAGTGATATTGAAACGGCCTGAATGCAAATGGGAAAGCGGCCTTTGCAGGGCGCCGGACTCAGCGGCGGATCGTATCGAGAACGCCGCGCAGGACGCCGCAGACGAAGGCCACGTCCTGTTCGCTCAACTGGGTGTGGAACGGCAGGGCCACCGTCCGCGCGGCGACCTGCTCGCAGACGGGAAGATCGCCCGGGCCGTGACCGTATCGAGCGGCGATGAACGGCTGCAAATGGATCGGGGGGAAGTAGTTGCTCACCTGGATCTTCTGGCGGCGCATCTCGTCGAGCAGACGGTCGCGATCGTCGGGACCGAAGCGATCAGCCAATCGGACGACGAAGACGAACCAGCTCATCTCCACACCGTCCGGGACCGACGGCACGATCAGGCGGTCCTCGTCGGCCAGCATCTGCTGGTACCAGCGGGCCACGCGCGCCCGGGCGGCCTTGATCTCGTCGATCCGCGACAGTTGGGCCAGGCCCAGCGCGCAGTTGATGTCACTGAGTCGGAAGTTGTAGCCGAGACGCTCGTGGAGCAGCCATCGGTCGGCGGCGCTGCGGCCCTGGTTGCGCAGCGAGACGCACAGACTGGCCAGGGACTCGTCGTCGGTCAGGATGGCCCCGCCCTCCCCGGTGGTGATCTGCTTGTTGGGATAGAAGCCGAAGACGCTCAGTGTGCCGAACGTCCCGGCTCTTCGGCCGTGCAGGGCCGAGCCCAGGGCCTCGCAACTGTCCTCGACGACGGACAGCCCGCGCCGCTCGGCGATCCCGCAGACCGCATCGAAGCCGGCGGGATTGCCGAACACCTCCACCGGGACAATCGCCCGCGTACGCGGCGTGATCGCCGCCTCGATCGCGTCCGGATGCAGGTTCAGGCTCGCCGGGTCGATATCGACGAAGACCGGCCGGGCCCCCGTCATCATGATCGACGTCGTCGAAGCGACGAACGAAAACGGGGTGGTAATCACCTCGTCGCCCTCGCCGATCCCCAGGGCCAGCAGGCTCAGGAACAGCCCGCTGGTGCCGCTGTTGACCGCCACCGCCCGATGCCGCCCGACGTAGCGGGCCAGCGCCTCCTCGAACTCGGCCAGCCTGGGCCCCAGCGACAGGTCCGGACTGCGCAGCACCGCCACGACGTCGGCGATTTCCTTCTCCGTAATGTCGGGCCGAGACAAGTAGATCTGCATCCTGCGCTCCTGCGTACGGGTCGATCGTGACAGAGCATTCTAATCCGCCCATCGGCCAAGTCCAGTGCAATTCTCTCGTGCGCGGCTCACGGCTCACCGACGTGGACCTCGTGGGACGGGACCGCGGCTTATGGGACCATCGGGCACTGGAATCGGCGAGAACGGCGGTCCCAGGCGGGTTTGTTGACTCTCGGCTAAATCGAACCGCCGCGCTCGCCGAAGAAGATGGCGGCACAAGGACTTTGATTCAGGAATCGCAACGATGGCAAAAGGCAAGAACGTCCTGACGACCGGAGATGTGGCGAAGATCTGCAACGTCGCGCCGCGAACGGTTTCCAAGTGGTTCGACTCCGGACAGCTCAAGGGCTATCGCATCCCGGGCAGCAAGGACCGCCGCATCCCGCTGGGCGAGCTGGTCCGCTTCATGAAAGCCAACAACATGCCGACCGGGGCGTTGAGCGTCGGGGCGCTTCGCGTCCTGGTCATCGACAACAGCGAGCAAAGCCGCGATGCACTGGTCAGGAGTCTCGATGCGAAAGACAGCTACGAGGTCCAGGCCGCCGGCAGCACCTTCGAAACCGGGGCCGCCATCCAGCGATTCGCCCCTCATGTGGTCCTGGTCAATCTGCTGGCCCACGGCATCGACGCCGGGGGGATCTGCCGGAGCATTCGCGAGAACGAGGAATACGCAACGATCAGGCTGATCGCCCTGGCCAACCAGTTGAGCGAGCCGGAAGCGGCCGCACTGATCCAGAAGGGCTTCGACGGCTACGTCTCCAACCCCTCCGACGCAACGGAAGTGATCCGCAAGATCGAGGAAGTCACCGCGATCATCTACTGACGCAGGCGGTCAGTACTCCTTATACTTGCTCAGCCAGGCCGGCCAGTCCGACGGCTGCATCCCGCCCGCTCGCGTGTACGGCCCGGCCGTATCGAACGCCTTGTGCCACTTCAGCACCCAAAGCTCCTTGAGTCCCACATGACGGACCGACCAGTCCATGAACAGGAAATTCGTCCAGCCGTTGTGCCGGTCGAGACAGAAGTGGTTGATCTCGCCCGTCGTGCCTTTGTCACCGCCACCGAAGTCCCACGGGATTTGGATCGGAACATCGGTGTGACGCGGCCAGGCATCGTGCCAGGTTGAATCGGCGAACACAGGAATGTTGTACTGCCCGGCCTGTTCGGTCGTCTTCCAGAACCATTCCTTCTTGCGGTCGCCTCGGTCAGCGGTCATGTGGTTGGTCCAACTGTTGATGCCGTAGCTGAACTCAAAGGCATGGGACCCTCCGTCCGGCGTGGCCAGCGTACGCGTCATGGCCATGAAGGTGCCCTCCTGGTTGAGCGAATCGATGCGGGTCGCCGTCGGACACAGCAGCATCTCCCACTGGTCGCGGTAGTAGGGCCGCAGGGCATTCGGCCACAGCGTCGTCTCACCGACGCCCCAGCCGGGATTGAAACTGCCGTTGTAGTCATCGGAATAGAACTTGAACATCAGGCCCCAGCTCTTGAGCCGGGCCATGCAGGCGACAGACTGGGCCTGCTTCTTGACTCGGGACAGCGCCGGCATGAGGATCGCCATCAGCAGGGCGATAATCGCGATCACCACGAGCAGTTCGATCAGTGTGAATCCGCTGCGCCTACGCATGACAGGCCCCTTCCAACAAACCGGTCCAGTGCCCCCGTCCTTCCCAGAGTCCTGTGCCATTGTACCGACGTCGAGACGGTGATTCAATCCCCTCATCGGATGGCTGCAGACGTCACTTGCGCTGCTCTTTGAGCATGTAGGCCTGGAGGCGGATCAGGCTCTTGCCGCTGACCGTGCGGGCCGACAGGTCGCCCAGGATAACGCCATAGCGGTCCTCATCGAGTTTCCAATGCATCAGGACCGCATGGGGGTCGTTCAGATTGGCCCGGTCGCCGTAATAGACCACTTCTCGGCCCTGGGCGGTGAGGGTATCGCGCAGGTTCATCAGTTCGCCGAGGATGTCGCTGCGGGAGGCCTTCTCTCCGGACAGGGCGTATCGGAGCACCACCTTGCCGTCGTGGACCATCCGCCGGCTGAGGGCCTCACGTCCGCCGAAGAGCCCTCCGGCCACGACCAGGGCCAGGAAGATGACGGCGGCGGCCGTGATCCGGCTGATTCGGAAGTCCACGATGATATTGATGCCGTCCATTCGATGGGCGGTCAGCTTGCGCGGGATGCGGTCCTTGATCTGCTGGAGAAAACCCGGACGGACCGGCTCCAGGCCCCGCGTCGGGAACGCCCGAAGCAACTGCTCAATTCGTTCCTTGTCGGTTTCCATATGTCGCCCCTGCCGCTGACGCGGGCCACTCCAATCGTTTCGCACATTACTGCCCGGCGATCTCCTTGCGCAGGGCCTCGAGGGCCCGGTTCAGGCGGCTCTTGAGCGTCCCTTCCCGGACCTGAGCGGCCTGCGCCGCCTCGGCGATCGTCAGTTGATCCATATAGTGCAACACGACAGCCTGACGGAGCTTCCACGGCAATCGCCCGACCGCCTGGTGCAGGCCCGCGAACAACTCCCGGTCGCCGGCCCGCTGAGCGGTGTCGGCCTCGTCCTGTGCCAGCTCGACATCGTCGATATTGACGCGGTCGGCGTGCCTGTGCCGGCGCCAGTACAGCCGGGAGACATTGGCGGCGATTCGGAACAGCCAGCCCGCCAGGGCCCTGCCCTCGCGCAACTGACCGATATGCCGCCAAGCCTGCATGAAGGTATCCTGGACCAGGTCTTCACTTATCTGGCGGTCGTGTCCCATGGACCGCATGAACACGTAGATTCGCTCGTGATACCGCTCGACCAAGGCCTCGGCGGCCGTCCGATCGCCCTGCCGCAGACGCTGGACGAGGTCCTGCTGCTCCTCATCAAAGGTCCGCTGACCATGCAGAGGAACCACCTTCTGGCCACTGGGATGCGCCAAAGTGGTTTTGTGTTCTATGGGCTGTACATTTTTCTGCATGGTTTCCACGCTGCAAGACTCGTCTTCAGTATACAGATCGCCCCCCGGTCGCTCAATACCCGTCTCCCAGCCAATTTGCAGTCTCGACCTGCCGACACGCCCACCAGAAGGGCCTGGCCGTTCTCGACTGAGGCGGATCGCGGTGTTTGACGCTTTGCTTATGCGCGCCACGGCGTATAATCGCTGCCATGAGAAACGCGATACTCAGCGCGATCTTCGAGCAGATGGCCGACATCATGGAGATTCTTGGGGAGGATCCCTTCCGCATCAACAGCTACCGCAAGGTCTCCCGCACCCTCAGTGAATTGCCCGCCGATGTGGGCCTGCTGCTGGAAGACGGCCGTCTGGCCAGGACGCCGGGGATCGGCAAATCGAGCCTGGCCAAGGTCCGCGAGTTCGTCGAGAGCGGTCGGGTCGCGGCGCATGAGGAGCTTCTGGAGCGAATCCCCCCGTCACTGCTCGAACTGCTGCACATCCCCGGCATGGGCCCGAAAGGGGTCAAGGCGGTGTATGAAGGGCTGGGCGTCAAGGGCGTCGGCGACCTGAAGAAGGCCATCGAGGACGGAACACTGGCGACGCTGCCGGGCTTCGGCGAGAAGAAGGCCACAGGCATCGCGCGCGGGATCGAGTTTCTGGAGAAATCGACGGGCCGCATCCGTTTGGATCAAGCGATGGAGGCCGCCGAGATGGTCGTCGCCTGCCTGCACGATTTGCCGGGCGTCGAGCGGATCGAACCGGCCGGGTCGCTCCGCCGACGGGCCGAGACCATCGGCGACGTCGATATCCTCGTCGCCGCGAGCAGAGCCGGCGGGAAATCCGAAACGAGCCCCGGTCAGATCATCGAATCGTTCACACGGGCGTCCTTCGTCGAGCGGGTGCTGGCGGCCGGCGACACCAAGGGCTCGGCCATCATCCAGACCGAGACGACGCCCGTGCAGGTGGACGTGCGCGTTGTCCCGGCCGAGAGCTTCGGAGCGGCGCTGCAGTACTTCACGGGCTCCAAGCAGCACAACGTTCGCCTGCGGGAGATCGCCGTCAAGGGCAAGCTCAAGCTCAACGAATATGGCCTGTTCGACGGGGACACGCCACTGGCGGGCGCCACCGAAGAGGAGATCTACCAGAGGCTCGGCCTGGACCCCGTCGCGCCGCTGCTGCGTGAGGATCGCGGCGAGATCGAGGCCGCCCGCGCGCACGCCCTGCCCCAACTGGTGCGGATCGAGGACATCCGAGGCGATTTCCACATGCACACCGTCGCCTCGGACGGCAGGAACAGCATTGAGGAAATGGCCGAGGCCGCCCGACAACGGGGCTACAAGTTCCTCTGCATCACCGACCATTCCGAATCGTCCATCGTCGCCAACGGCCAGAGCCCCAAGAGGCTCGCCAAACAGATCGAGCAGATTCGCAAGATCGCCGCCGCGCTCAAGGGCATCACCCTCTGGGCGGGCGCCGAGGTCGATATCGGCGCCGACGGCTCGCTCGACTTCGACGACAAGCTGCTGGCCGAGCTGGACTACGTCATCGCATCGATCCACTCGGGGATGACCAGCCCGCGGGACAAGGTCACGATGCGAACGCTCAAGGCGATGGACAACCCCTATGTGAGCTGCATCGGCCACCCGACCGGCCGGCTCCTCGGCCAGCGGGACGCGATGGACCTGGACATCGTGGCGGTGATCCAGCAGGCCGCCCGCACCGGCACGGCTCTGGAGGTCAACGCCAATCCGTACCGGCTCGACCTCAAGGACGTGCACTGCAAGATGGCCATCGAGGCGGGTGTCAAGCTGGCGATCGGAACCGACGCCCACAGCACCGCCGGGCTGGGCCTGATGCCTTTCGGCGTCGCGACCGCCGGCCGGGGCTGGGCCGCCAAAAAAGACGTCCTGAACACCCTCTCGCCTGCGAAGCTCAAGGCCTGGCTGCGGGCCAAACGTCCCAGATAGACTCTTCACACCGCCACGGCTTATGATAATCTGTGCAAGCCATTGAGTTTCGTTGCCGATAAGAGTCTCAGGTCGCGTTGAAACGAGCCGAGGCAGTATGCCTTGAGAGATCGCCGATGACGGGAACCAAAGACGAAACGAGGAAGATCGCGCCTCGGCGCAGGATCGGGCTGCCGCTGTCGGCCGTCTTCTTCGTCGCATTCTACCTGTACTTCGCCCTCGAAATCGAGCCGCAACTGCTCTACCACGGGGCCGGCCTGATCGACAACTTCCCCGCCTTCTACCGGGGCTGGGACTTCTTCGCAGGATTCACCACCTACCCCGGCGGAATCCTCGAATACCTCACCGCCTTCCTGTCGCAGCTTTTCTACCACTCGTGGACGGGGGCGGCGGTCATCACGACCCACGCATGGCTGATCTGCCTGTGCACGGATCACGTGATCAAGGCGGTAGGGCTGACGCGATGGCGTGGCCTGCGATTCGTCGGCCCCCTGCTGGTGCTGGCCCTCTACTCGCAGTACACGTTCCACCTGCAGGTGACGATGGGCGTTCTGGCCGCCCTGGCGGCCTTGTGTCTCTATCTGAAGCTCGCACCGAAAGGCCAGATGGGATCGGGCGTGTGGTTCCTGGCGTTCTCCGTCGGCTTCTACGCAATGGCCGGCGGTCCCTATCTGCTGTTCGCCCTGCTGTGCGGACTCGTTGAGATCCTCTTCCGAGCCCGGCCCCGCCTCGGCGCGATTCAATTGGCCCTGGGGGCCGCCGTACCGTTCGTGCTGGGAGTGGCTGCGTTCGGCCGACGTCCGCACGATGCGTACTTCCAGTTGCTGCCGCTCTCTTGGAGGATTTCAACCCTCACGTCGTCGGAGTTGATGCGAGAGGCCGTCTGGGTCCTGATTCTGTTCCTGCCTGTGGCCCTGCTTGTTCTGGGGATCGCTCAGATGCTCCTTCGGTCGGTTGCCTCGCGACGGTCGCGGAAGAAGGCCAGACCCTCTCCACGCGTGGAGTCCATACGCACGGTTGGCGAAAAGCTCCTGGGCGATCCCGCCCGCAGCCGATTCGGCCCAAACCTCGGCACGGCGGCCCTGATCGTCGCCACCGCCACCACGTTGCTGCTCTATCGCAATCCCAAGGTCAAGACGCTCTTCGAAACCGACTACTTCTCCTGTCACGGACAGTGGTCAAAGGTCATCGAAATCGGCCGCGAGAACCCGTATCACTATCTGGTCTGCCACGCCGTCAACCGGGCACTGTACCGCGAGGGCCGACTCGGCGACGAGATGTTCGCCTTTCCGCAGCGGCCGGAGGCCCTTCGCCTGACCAAGCAGGAGGCGCTCTGGCAGAAGTTCGATATGTGCGTGGACATGGGGCTCGTCAACGAAGCGGAGAACGCCCTGATGATCTGCATCGAGACCTATGGCGAGAGGCCCCTGCTGCTCCATCGCCTGGCCCGCGTCAACAAGATCAAAGGCAACATCAGCACGGCTCGCGTCCTCCTCGGCGCGCTGGCGAAGGTCCCCTTCTGGGGCGGCATCGCCGGCGCCGAGCTGGCCCGCCTCGACGCCGATCCGGAGCTGTCGCAGGACGCCGCGATTCAGCACTGGCGATCCATCATGCTTCGGCAGGATTTCGTCCGAGACGCCGATACGCTGACGCTGCTGCTGACGGAGAACCCGAAGAATCGCATGGCCTATGAGTACGGAATGGCCGGGCTGCTGCTGACCAAGAGCATCGAGCAGTTCGCCCGGAACGTCGATGCATTCCGTCCTGCCGCCGCCCAGGACCCCAGACACCACATCGAGGCCCTGCTGCTGCACAGAACGCTGAAGAGGCAGCCGATCGACGTACCCGGCCGGACGATCCCCAGAGAGGCCAAGATCCGGCTCCACGAGTTCTTCCAGGCCCTCCAGCAGCACGGCAAAGACAAGGCCGAGGCCGCCGAGGCGCTCAGAGGGCCGTTCGGCGATACCTACTACTATTACTACTTCCTGGGCGGTTAGGGGATTCTCGTGCGCAAACGCCTTGCGGTCAGTTCGCTGCTTCTGGTTGTCGCCGCCGGCGTCTGGGCAGGCATTGCCGGCCTGTCGGGACGCCCCGAAGCCATCGACAGCTTCGCTTGGATCGAACGCCGACCTCGGATCGAGCCCGACTACGCCGATGCGGTGATCCCGCCCAACATCGCCCCGCTGAACTTCCTGGTCCGTGAGCCGGGCACGGCCTACAACATCCGAATCTCCGCCGCACAGGGCGAGCCGGTCGAGGTCTTCAGTAGAAAGCCCGCCATTCGAATCGGTCGCAAGTCCTGGCGCGCCCTGCTGGAGCAGAATCGCGGCCGCCAGATGCAGATCGACGTCTTCGTCAAGGACGAGACCGGCCGATGGAACCGCTTCCAGTCTGTCACCAACCGGATCGCCGAGGAACAGATCGATCGCTTTTTGGTGTATCGCAAGATGCATCCGACCCATCTGAGGGTCAAGGGCGAGATTGCCATCCACTTCCGCGATCTGACCGGATTCCAGGAATCGACGCTGCTCAGCGGCAAGAGCACCGAGAACGGCTGCATCAATTGCCACGCCTTCGCCGGCAACCGCAGCGACAAGATGCTCATGGGCGTGCGTTCACCGAAATATGGCGTCGGCACGCTCCTGGTCGACGGCCCGGCGGTCCACCAGATCGATGCCAAGTTCGGCTATACCTCCTGGCACCCCAGCGGGCGGATGGCGGTCTACTCGGTCAACAACCTGCCGATGTTCTACCATTCCAGCCGAAACGAGGTGCGCGACACCGTCGATCTCGACTCCTATCTCGCCTGTTACCTCAGTGACAGCAAGAGGATAGCCGTCGAGCCGAACCTCGCCCGCAAGGAGCACCTGGAGAACTGGCCCGCCTGGTCGGGCGACGGCCGGCACCTGTATTTCTGCAGCGCGCCGATGCTCTGGCCCAGGGACACACCGAGCCCGCCGCTTGCGTACGACCAGGTCAAGTACAGCTTGATGCGGATCTCGTACGACCCGGACACCGGCCGCTGGGGCCATCTGGAAACCGTTCTCTCGGCAGAAGATATGGGCCGCAGCATCGCTATGCCCCGATGCAGTCCGGACGGGCGGTGGCTGTCGTTCTGCATGTGCGATTACGGCTACTTCCCCGCCTGGCAGGCCGGCAGCGACCTGTACCTGCTGGACCTGGCCGCCTGGAACGATGCCGGCAAGCCCCCTTATCGGCGTCTCGAAATCAACAGCGACACGAGCGAATCGTGGCAGACATGGTCGAGCAACAGCCGGTGGCTCGTTTTCAGCAGCAAGCGTCTGCACGGAGTGTTCACCCGGCTGTTCATCAGCTACGTCGACCCCGATGGGACCGTCCACAAGCCGTTCGTGCTTCCCCAGAAGGACCCGGCGTTCTACGAATCCTGCCTGCTGACCTTCAACACGCCCGAACTGGTTACCGAGCGGCCCAGCGCCACACGGGAGACGCTGGCCAGGGTCTTCCGAAGCCCTCAAAGGCTGCCCGTCGAGATGCCGGTCACAATGGCCACGCCGAAGGCCGCCGGGCCCACCTCGGAAGCCGCCTGGCAGGCCCAGAGGGAGTAGGCTCCGCTGCTCCACCCGGCTTGCCGCGTCGAACGACCGACCCGGGCCACAGCACCAGAACCTCCCACCGAAGAATATGGGCTTGGCATTTTCCTTTTTTTGCTTGAACCATTGTCATCTGTCCGTTAGAATTGGGTTATTCGACCTGTGATAGAGCAATGCTTATCGGTCCTCGCAAGTCTTTGGCGCGGCAGGAGCGGTTTTTGCCCTCGCGGCATGCAGTGCTGTCCGTTTGTCAGTTGCCAAGAGCCTTCGGTTTCTGACGCGGAGAGTCCGGCTCGCCGGCCGCAACAAAGGACGACCTTCTGAAGGACCAACACGTGTGTCTCTCAGCCATTGACGTGAGAACACTGTCGTGGATTTGGCGGCTTGAGTGCCGCTGGTCTGGGCGCAAAAAGCATGGGTCTGGAGGTTCGAGAGAGAGTGAGTGATTTCGTCCCATCTGCAACCCGCGTCATACCAGCGACACCAAGCGTACAGATCGTCGCATTGCGATCCCTCACCGAGCACCTAAGCCTATCTTGATCCAGGGAAGGGGCATTGTAGTCGGGAGTCTGAATCCCGGCCTGAACCGTAGGGAGGCTTTTCCGGGCCGCGATCGCCCGGGCGTTGGCAGGAAGGAGGTGGCCATCGAGCGAAGGGTAATATGGATCGTGCGAAGGAGTGTGTGGTAACCAAACCCAAATGTGATTAGTCCGAGGAGGACCTGTTATGAAGAAGTCAATTGTATTGACGCTTTTGGTTTGCCTGGCGCTGTCGACGGTTTCGTCGGCCGGCGTGCTGCGCGAGATCTGGTGGCAGAGTCTTGGTATCGACGCCGCCATCGCGCTGGTCAACAGTGGGACGCCGGCCGATCAGGTCGATGTCCTGGACAACCCGACGTGGGCCGACATCGCCGACAACTACGTCGCGAAGATGAGCGGCTGGCTGACCGTCCCGGCGACCGGTGAGTACACCTTCTATGTCTCCGGCGACGACTACCAGAGACTGTACATCAGCCAGGACGACAATCCGGCCAACGCCGAGATGGTCGCCTTTGTGGACGGCTGGACCGCCTCGCAAGAGTGGACCAAGTACGCCAGCCAGAAGGCCGCACCGATGATGCTCGAAGAGGGCCAGGTCATCGCCATCGTCGGCATCATGCAGGAAGGCGGCGGCGGCGACGGGCAGGACTGGGGCTGGACCGGCCCTGGCGTTGATGCCATTTCGGTCATCCCCGGCGACCTGTTCGTCAGCGAGTATGAAGTGACGTCGCCCGTCAAGGCAAAGGTGATCTCCCCGGCCAATGGCGCCACCGGCGTCATCACAGCCGTCGCCAGTTGGTACATGCCTGATGAGGATGCCGAAGACGTGGTCTACGATCTGTACTTCGGCACCGATCCGGCCAATCTCGGCCTGGTCGCCGAAGGCATCATCGAGACGAGCGTGGCGGCCGGAACGGCCGGCATCGAACTCGATTTCGCGACGACATACTATTGGCGCGTCGATGTCGGCGGCGCCGAAGGCTTTGTCTGGAGCTTCACCACCGAACCGATGACCTTTGCGGTTGGGAACATCGTCGCCACCAGCAACGGCACCGCACAGGAAGGCTCGGGACCCGAGAAGACACTCGACGGCAAGGTCTCGATGGAAGCCACGGATCAGTGGCTGGCCGCTCCGCCCGAGGGCGAGGCCCTGTGGATTCAGTTCGCATTCCCGCGCGTTTACAAGCTGTACGATGCGACGATCTTCAACTCGAACACGCAGTTCGAGGCGCTGCTCGGTTACGGCGCCAAGGACGTCACCATCGAAACCTCCGTCGATGGCGCTGAGTGGACGGTCTTCGCGGACGTCGAGCTGGCTCGGGCCGCCGAGACGACCATTGATCTGGCCGGCATCGGGGCCAAGTTCGTCCGTCTGATGATTAACTCGAACTGGGGCGGCATGTTCCCGGACTCCGGCCTGGCCGAAGTGGCGTTCACGTACGTTCCGGCGCAGGCTCGTCTGATCGCGCCGGCCAACGGCGCTACGGGTGTCAGCCCGGCCGCCGTGCTCGACTGGTACGCCGGTCGTGGCGCACTGTCCAGTGACGTCACCGTCAACGGCGAGGTCGCCACAGTCGAAGGCAGCAGCTTTGCCGCCGACCTGATCTACGGCATGCCCTACACCTGGCAGGTCGATGAGTTTGACGGCATCGATGTCTGGGAAGGCGATGTGTGGAACTTCACGACGGCCGAGTTCGTCTCGGTCGCGGCGGCCACGCTCGTCTACGACGAGGAAGGCAACGAGCTGGAAGTGGACATGGACGGGGCCGACCTGACGGCCTACGCCCCCGACACCCTGCGCGTGGCCTTCAGGGGCTACCCGGTCGGCTTCGCAGAAGAAGACGGCGTGTTCACCATCGGTGCTTCCGGCGCCGACATCTGGGGCACGGCGGATCAGTTCCGTTATGCTTACAAGACCCTCAACGGCGACGGCTCGATCATCGCTCGCGTCGACAGCATCAGCAACATCACCAACAACTGGACCAAGGCGGGCGTCATGATCCGCCAGAGCACGGCAGCCAATTCTCAGCACTCGTTGACCGTGATCACCGGTGATTTCTGGGCCGCTGGCGCCGGCAACGGCGCCTCGTTCCAGGGTCGTCAGACGGCCGGTGCCGAATCGGTGAACAACGACGCCGCCAGCGCGGTCGCGCCGCCGTATTATGTGAAGGTCGAGCGCGTCGGCGACATCATCACTGGGTTCATCTCGGCTGATGGTGCCGAGTGGCTGCAGTTGGGTGGTGACCGTGAAGTCGTGATGGAAGATCCGGTTCTGATCGGTCTGGCCGTGACCAGCCATGACACCGGCAACACCGTGGTCGCTCAGCTTTCTGAGATCAGCACCACGGGCGATGTCACAGGCGACTGGACGGCCGAGGCGATCGGCATGGCCATGCCTTCCAACGATGCGGCAGGTCTGTATGTGGCGATCGAAGACGCCGCCGGCCAGGTGGCCACGGTCGTCAACGACAATCCGGCGGCGACGCAGGCCGTCAGCACGCAGAACTGGAACATCCCGCTGGCCGGACTGGCCGGTGTCGATCTGGCGAACGTCGCCAAGATCACCGTCGGCGCCGGCGCTCCGGATGCTCCGGCAGCCGGCAGTGGTACGGTCAGTGTCACGATCAGCGTTGGTACGCCGATGAGCCACAACGTGCTCGCCGACGTCACCAGCCCGGCTGACGAGATCGTGGGCGTTCCGAACGACGGCGATTGGCCCGGTGCCGAGACGCCGAACCTGGCGTTCGACAACAACGTCGCCACCAAGTACCTGCACTTCAAGGGTGAAACCGAGCCCACCGGCGTCCAGATCACGCCGGCCGTCGGCCCCACCGTCGTCACGGGGATCGCTCTGACCACGGCCAATGACGCTGTGGAACGCGACCCGGTCAGCTTCGAGCTCTATGGCTCGAACGACGGGATCGACGGGCCGTACACGCTGATCGCCAGCGGCGATATCGTTGATTTCGCCGGCGAGACCGCGTGGCCGCGCTTCACCAAGAACGTCACGCCCATCACCTTTGACAACGATGTGGCGTACACCAACTATCAGATTCTGTTCCCGGCGGTTCGCGATCCAGGCAGTGCCAACAGCATGCAGATCGCCGAGATCGAACTGATCGGTGTCTCCTCCTGGTAACAGGGGAACAACGCAGTCCGTGTTTTTGCAGCATCCTGGGGCCTGTACCATTCGGTACGGGCCCCGTTTTTCTTGCCCGGGCGCTGCCCTGCCGGTCAAGTCAATCCCCGCAAAAGCCGATGGGAATCATGGCCGCCGGGTGAAGACGCCCTCGGACCCCGCGACGATACGGTCCGAGAAAATCCCGGCGACAGAAACACAAACGCAAGCGGACCGAATCTGCCCCGCTTTTTTTGCCGCAGTTTCTGCTTGAACGGGAAGGTCGCTTATGGTAGACTTGGCTCATTCGACCTGCGGTAACATCCTATTCGGCAGTCTGAACACAGCCCTGCTGTGCCGGTTTCGGTTTATTCATGATCCGAGCGACTGTCCAAACCAAGACACAGAAACACGTAAACACTTGCGGCAAAGCGAGTTGGCATCAACTCCTGCAAGGCCGGTGGCTGGCCACACGCCGGCGAGTGGACAGGGTCCTCGGAGACAACTGAATATTTGTCGCGGGTCCGGCGGCCGCTTCGCGGTCGATGCCCTTGGAGGAGGTTGCATCGGATGGCCTCTTCACAACACAGGACAGCTACCTTCAGCAGGTCCCTCGATCGCAGCGATACGCTCCTTTTCCGGACAATCCGACCGTTTTCGGTCGGGAGCGGTTTCGCTCGGCGAAGGACATCGGTTCTCGGCTGGACTGTGTGGGCGTTCCCCGGGCATCGGACCCAGGACACTGGATGGGAAGGAGGTGGCAATCGAACGACGGTCAACATCGAATGTGCTGCGGATTTTTGTGGGATGTGGCGCAACGTGAACTGAAATGTCAAATGTTCCAGGAGGATCAAAGATGAGGAAAGTAACTTTAGTAGCAACCGTAGTCTGTCTGATGGTCTCGGCGGTTTCGTCCGCCGACGTGCTGCGCGAGATCTGGTGGGGTGGTGCGAACATCGACGCCGCCATCGCTCTGGTCCAGAGCGGCACCCCCGCCGATCAGGTGGACATCCTGGCCGAGCCGACATGGGCCGACATTGCCGACAACTACGTCGCCCGGCTGAGCGGCTACGCCGTGGTGCCCGCCGACGGCGAGTACACCTTCTATGTCGCCAGCGACGACTACAGCAGGCTGTATATCAGCCAGAATGACAACATGGCCGATGCCGTGCTGGTCGCCTTCGTCGACGGCTGGACCGGCTCGCAGGCCTGGACCTCGATGGCCAGCCAGAAGGCCGAGCCGATGTCGCTGACGGAAGGCCAGCTCATCGCGTTCTGGGCGGTCATGCAGGAAGGCGGCGGCGGCGACAACCTGGCGATCGGCGTGGCCGGCCCGGGGATCGATGGGATCATCGTCCTGCCGGATGCGGTCACCTTTGCCACGCATCCGAGCAAGGCCAACAAGCCGAACCCGGCCGACGGCGCCACGGGCATCGTGGACGCGATGCTGAGCTGGGGCGCTCCGGCCACGGTCGAAGAGCCCAGCTACAGCGTGTATTTCGGCGCCGATCCGGACGCGATGGAACTGATCGCCGACGGGATCGCCGAGACGTCGGTCGATGCCGGCGGTCTGGGTGACGGCCTCGATTTCGAGACCACCTACTACTGGCGCGTGGACACCAACGGCGAGGCCGGCCCGGTCTGGAGCCTGACCACCCTGCATGGGCGGCCGGTGATCACCAAGGCCCAGGGCGCAGCCGTCGCCCCTGGCGGAAATGCCCGGTTGACCTGCGAAGCCACCAGTGCGGCCGCAGGCGAACTGAGCTATCAGTGGTACCGAGAGAAGGTCGTCATGATGGGCTTCGTGCTCAATGACGTTGCACTGCCCGAGGGCGTGGAGGCGGTCCTCAATGTCGCCGGCGCCACGATCGACGACGAAGGGTACTACTACTGCGTCGTGACCAACGAGAATGGTTCGACCACCTCGCCGCTGCTGTTCCTCGACGTGCAGGTTGGGCTCATCCACCGCTGGACGTTCGATGAGAGCGCCGACGGCGTCACGATTCCGGACGTGGTCGGCGGCGCCGATGCCACCCTGATGAACGGCACCGGCAACGCGGTCATCGCCGATGGCCAGGCCTTCCTGGGCAACACCGGCTCGCAGAACTCGTCCAGTGCGGCGGCCGGTGACTACATCGACCTGCCCAACGGGATCATCTCGCCGCTGACGCAGATGACCATCGAATGCTGGACCACTTGGGACGGCACCGATGCGATCTGGCAGCGCGTCTACGACATGGGCACCTCCAACGGCGGCGAAAACAGCTCCAGCGGCGGCGACCAGACCACGTGGTTCTGCGTCTGCCCGGACAACGGCAGCCGCGTGCTTCAGGTGGAGTACCGTCGCCTCGGCCTCGCCAGCGTGATGCCTGTCACCGACAATGGCAAGCTGGCCGCGGGTGAAGAGGTCCTGATCACGCATGTCCATGATGACATCGCCGGGATCGTCAAGATCTTCATCAACGGCACGATCATCGGCGCCTACAAGGCTCCGGCCATGCTGAACGAGTTCATCGACAACAACGTCTGGCTTGGGCGTTCGCAGTGGGGCGATCCGCTGTATTGCGGCTCGTTCAACGAACTGCGCATCTACGACACCGCCCTGTCGGCGACTCAGGTTGCGGCCAACTACCTGGCCGGTCCCGATGTCCTCGCCGAGCCCGCCGTTCCGTGCGCGATCCATGTGGTCGGCGACCGGAACAAGGACTGCGTCGTTGACTTCGTCGATGCCGCCATCACGGCCGACCAGTGGCTGATTCAGTCGCTGCAGGACTAATTGCCTGACGTTCGGATCACGGCTGTGTCCGAAACACAGGACACAGGATCGAATCGAAGGGCCTGTACCCCTGGGTACAGGCCCTTTTTGTTCCCTGCGGCCGCTGACGCCACCCGAGCCGGTCTGCCGGCTATCCCCCATCACAATATCCCCTCTGACGGCGCTCTTTTTTCGGGACATCTTGTGTGCCGCCGAGTATGATATCTCACTCGGCGGTACAACAGCCGCGACGGCTGGCAGACGCTGTGCATCGCCGTCATGACCACACGGGAGCCGGCGACATGGAGATCGCGCTGAAACACCGAACCCTGATCGACCTGTTCAACAGATCCATGGCCCGGGCGGCCTCGCCCGACAAGATCTGTACGGAGATCATCAGCACCGACCGCCGCGAGACCCTGACCTTCGGACAGCTCCGGCGAAGATCGGAGACCTTCGCCTGGAGACTGATCCGCACCGAGCAGATCGGCCCCCAGGACCGGGTGGCCCTGGTCTCGAAGAACCGGACCGACTGGGATGTGGCCCTCTGGGGCGTCCTGCTGGCGGGCGCCGTCCCCGTGCTGATCGACCCGGAGCGCGGGCCTCAAGGCGTGATCGCCCATCTGGAAGCCACCGACGCACGCGCGTTGATTCTGGCCGATGACTACGCCACCGCGCCGGACCGCGAGGAACTGACGAGCTTCGCCGAGACCAAAGGGCTCAGAGTGATTCCCATGACCGGTCGGGCCCAGGGAGAAGATGAACTCCACGAGCCGCAAGAACTCGGTGCAATCGGTCAGAGGATTGAACCCGACGACACAGCGGTCGTGCTCTGCACCTCGGGCACCACCGGCGATCCGCGAGAGGTCGAGCTGACCCACGCCAACCTCATCGCCAATCTCGAAGGCTCGCTCCGCCGGGTGGACCTGGGCCCGCGCGACGTGCTCGGGCATATCCTGCCGCCCCACCATTCCTTCGGCCTGACCGTCGGCAAGATGCTGCCCCTCCTGGCGACAGCCACCGGCATCTACACCAATCGATACCGCGAGGTCGCCGATCTCATCCGCGACCGACACATCACGATCTTCATCGCCATCCCGGCACTGTTCACCACGCTGGCCCGCAAGCTGGAAGACGGCCTGGACCGCAAGAAGCGCGACAGCGCGATCCTCCGGTTTCTCGACCGGTATCTGCCGCAATACGTGGGCAGGCAGATCCGCCGCAAACAGGGCTGGACCAGTCTGCGGTTCTTCCTGTCGGGCGCGGCTCCCATGCCGCGATGGGTCCTCGACACGCTCTGGCGGCGAGGCTTCCGGATGTACGAGGGCTACGGGACGACGGAGAACTCGCCCGTCTACGGGTTCAACGAGCGGCGGGAGAAGATCGGCTCGGTGGGCAATCCCATCGACACGCTGTCGGTCAAGATCGTGGACGAGGAGAACCGAACGCTGGGCCCCCACCAGAAGGGAGAGATCTGCCTGGGCGGTCCGTGTATCATGAAGGGCTACTATCGCAATCCGCAGGCTACCGAGGCGGCGATCCACATCGACGCCGAGGGCGTCCGCTGGCTGCACACCGGCGATCTGGGCTATCTGGACGAAGACGGCTATTTGTACATCACCGGCCGCAAGAAGTACCTCATCATCCTGCCCGGCGGCAAGAACGTCAATCCCGAGCGAGTGGAGACGGCGCTGTCACAGGCGCGTTTCGTCAAAGAGGTCCTCGTTGTGCCCACCCGCCGGACCGACCCGAACGGCGTCATGGAAGAAACCATGCGGGCCCTCGTTCATCCCGCATGGGAGACGCTCGAAGACCACACCCGCCGGCCAAGGCACGAGCTGCTCAGCGAACCGCACACCATCAAGGGACTCGTCTGGGAGAGCATCCGCTGCTGCCAAAGCGAAAACAAGCATCTCTCCGGGTTCGAGAGGATCGCCGCCCACCAGCTTGAGATCCACGAGAGTGAGTTCGCCAAGACCTCGACCGGCAAGATCCGACGCGAACAGTACATCGACCTGGCCCACCTCGAAGCCAAACACATCCCGATCGTCGGTCACGCCCCATCGCCAACCCGCGACCCCCGCCGGGATGCGACAGTCGTCTGACGCCGGGAAACGAATTGCACCCCCGACCCTGCACGGTATAATCACACCAGTGACGCAGGACCGGTTCCTGGCGCACGCGCCGGTCAGGAACGCTCCGGCTCTGTGGTGTCGTCCAAACGATTTGAAAGGAGGACCACGCAATGCCACAAGCACAGAACTCCACCCCGCAGCTTGCCGTTCCCGATCGCATAAGCCGGCGCCGCTTCATGGCGGGCGCCGCCGCGGCGTCTTTCGCCGTCGTCGCCCCGGGCGCCGTCCGCACGTTCGCGGCCAATTCGAAGATCAACATCGGCCTGATCGGATGTGGCGGACGCGGCACGTGGATCGCCCGGCTCTTCCGCGATCATGGCGGATACAACGTAGTCGCAGCGGCCGATTACTTCGAGGACCGGACCAACCGGTTTGGCGACGAACTCGGCGTGCCGGCGTCCCAGCGCTACACCGGGCTCAAGGGCTATCTGAAGCTGCTGGACAAGGTCGATGCCGTGGCCGTCGAGAGCCCGCCGTACTTCCACCCCGAACAGGCGGCCGCCGCCGTCGCAGCAGGCAAGCACACCTACGTCGCCAAGCCGATCGCCGTCGACGTGCCGGGCTGCCTGAGCATTGAGGACAGCGGCAAGACCGCTCGCAAGAACAAACGTTGCTTCCTCATTGACTTCCAGACCCGCGCCGATCCGTTCTATATCGAGGCGTTGCGACGGGTCCACCAGGAAAACGCCCTGGGCAAATTCGCCTTCGGGGAGTGCACTTACCACGCCGGCGACCCGTTTGGCGGCATGTACGACGCCTGGCGTTCGGACCCGAACAACCCGGAGAACCGCATGCGGGCCTGGGGCCTCGACAGGGTGCTGTCCGGCGACATCATCACCGAGCAGAACATCCACACGCTCGACGTGATGAACTGGATCATGGACAAGCCGCCGCTCTGGGCCGTCGGCAGCGGCGGACGCAAGTTCCGTCCCGTCGGCACCTGCTACGACACGTTCAGCCTGCTGTTCCAGTATGCCAACGACGTGGCGATCACGTTCAGCTCGCGTCAATCCAACGGCTACGGCACGCAGCCGGAGGGCATTCGCAACCGCATGTTCGGCACCGAGGGCATCCTCGAAACCGAGTACGGCGGACAGGTCCTCATTCGCGGCGATCACTTCTATCGCGGCGGCAAGTCGCCCGGCATCTACCAGGACGGCGCCGTCGCCAATATCAAAACGTTCTACGACAGCATCACGACCGGCAACTTCGAGAATCCGACGGTCGAGTGCAGCGTCCGCAGCAACCTGATCACCGTGCTCGGCCGCATGGCCGCGTACGAGAAACGCATGGTCACGTGGAACGAGTTGATGAGCAACACCGAGAAGCTCGACGCCAATCTCAAAGGCTTGAAAGCATAGAATCGAATACCCATCGCGCGTGGGGCCGCCCGGCGTCGGCACGCTCCACGCGCGCCATTCATGGAGGTTTGCGCGTGAACGGACGAACGCTGAGCCGCCGCGAAGTGCTTGTTGGCAGCGCCCTGACCTTGGCGGGCCTGTCGCTGACAACATCATGCACCTCTTCGACCAGGCAGGCGGCCTCCCGGAAAGGGCCCGCCGGCTTCAAGCTGGGCGTCTGCGACTGGACGATCGGACGCACGACCCAGCCGGAAGCCTTCGACGTCGCCAGGCGAATCGGCCTCGACGGCGTCCAGGTCGATTTCGGACGAGGCGCCGAGGAACTGCCTCTGTTCGCCCCTGCCCTGCAGCAGAGCATTCTCGAACGGGCCGAACAAAACGAACTCGAAGTGGCCTCTCTGGCGATGGGCACGCTCAACGAGATTCCCTACAAGAGCGATCCCCGCGCCGAGCGATGGGTCGAGCGAGCCATCGAAGTCTGCGGCGCGATGAAGACGGACATCATCCTGCTGGCCTTCTTCGGCAACGGCGACCTGCTCGACGACCCGATCGGCACTGATCTGACGATCGAGCGCCTCAAGAAGGTGGCCCCGAAGGCCGAGGACGCCGGCGTGACGCTGGCCGTCGAGTCGTGGCTCAACGCCGAGCAGCACATCGAGATTCTTGACCGCGTCGGCTCGCCGGCGGTCAAGGTCTACTACGACGTCGGCAACTCGCACCATAAGGGCTATGACATCTACCAGGAGATCCGAACGCTGGGCCAGCGCATTGTCCAGTTCCACGCCAAGGACTACGACGACCTCTACGGCCGGGGGTCGATCGATTTTCCCCGCGTGCGCGAGGCCATGGACGCCATCGACTACCGTGGATGGTTCGTCATGGAAGGGACGAAGATGCCGCTCGGCGTCGAGGAGAGCTGCCGGTACGACGCCGAGTACCTCAGAACGATCTTTCCGCCCAGGGTCTGACGGACCCCGGCACATCCTTCGATGGAGAAAGGGGCATTAGACGATGAAAACACGCAAGAACGTCGCTATCCTGTTGGCCCTGTTCGTCGTGTCCCTGGCGGTCGGGAGCCCGCTGGACGACTACGTCGCCCGGCCCGACCCGAGCTATCGCTACAGCCTCGTCCGCACGATCGACCACCCGCAGGGCAAGATCTACATCCTCGACATGACCTCGCAGCAATGGCGCAGCGAGAACGAGGTCAACCGCACGCTCTGGCAGCACTGGCTGACGGTGGTCGTGCCGAACGACGTCGCGTTCGACACCGCTTTGCTCTGGATCACCGGGGGCAGCAACGACCGGCCCGCACCGACGCAGCCGGATGGGATGCTCGCCAACATCGCGCTGCGCAGCCGGTCGGTAGTGGCCGAGTTGCGAACGGTGCCCAACCAGCCGTTGGTCTTCCCCGACGACCCAACCAACCAGCGATACGAGGACGCGATCATCGCGTACACATTCGACCGGTTCCTCAAAACCGAAGACCCGACCTGGCCGCTGCTGCTGCCGATGGTCAAGAGCGCCGTCCGCGCGATGGACACCGTCCAGGACCACCTCGTCAAGGCCACCGACGGCAAGGTGACGATCAGGAGTTTTGTCGTCTCCGGCGGATCGAAGCGGGGTTGGACGACCTGGCTGACAGCGGCGGTGGACCCGCGCGTCCGCGCCATCGCCCCGATTGTGATCGACGTGTTGAACATGAACGACCAGATGCGTCACCATTTCGCCGCCTACGGCTTCTACTCCCCCGCCATCGGCGACTACGAGCAGATGAAGATCTTCGACCGGCTCGACACCGGCGGAGGCGCCGAGATCCGCAACTTCGTCGATCCCTACGAGTATCGCAGCCGCTACACAATGCCCAAGTTCATCATCAACTCCTCGGGCGATCAGTTCTTCCTGCCCGATTCGGCGCAGTTCTACTTCGCCGACCTGCCGGAGGAAAAGCACCTGCTCTACTGCGCCAACAGCGATCACGGCCTGGACGGCTCCGACGCCGACAAGGCCCTGCTGGTCTGGTACCAGTCGATCCTCGCCGGGCGCGACCGGCCGCAGTTTTCGTGGGACACGCCTGAGAGCGGGCACGTCGTCGTCACCGCGCGAACGCGGCCACAGAAGGTCACGCTCTGGACGGCGACCAATCCCCAGGCCCGGGACTTCCGCCTCGAGAAGATCGGCAAGGCCTGGCAGGGCCGTCCGCTGACGGCCACGAACGCGGGCACATACGACGTTCGCGTCCCGGCGCCCGAGAAGGGCTGGACCGCCTACTTCGTCGAGCTGCATTTCGATTCAGGAACGCCGCTGCCCTACCGCTTCAGCACGGAGATCCGCGTCGTGCCCGACACGCTGCCCTACGCCGACAAGCTCAAGGACAACTGACGAGCCATCACGACAGAAGGAAACACGGTCGGCCAGTTCCCCGGCCGACCGTGCCCGCAAAAGGCCTATCGTTCGTTGCCCCACAACCGGCTGTCGTTGCCCTGGTTCTTGCGCCACTCGTGACGCCACTGGTGCATTTCCCGTACGCCGATGAACGGCTTGGGCCGGCGCGTCTCCTTGTCGGGGGCCGGCGGGAGCTTTGCCAGAGGCGGCGCCTGATACCAGTACGCCACACTGGCCAGATCGAGCGTCAGATTGTTGGCGTGGCCGTGCTCGATCGTGAACCGCAGCGACTCGTTGAAGTAGATCGGGTCGCTGATGTGGAACCGGTACACGTGCGTGCGGCCCAGCCAGCCGACGTCGTTGTTGACGCGGGCGTAGCCGAAATACGGATGCGTGTACAGCGTCTTGGGGCACCACGACGTGTTGAAGTAGTCCTCCGTTCCCGTCCCGTGCAGCGTGGGCATCCTGTCGCCATCGATGAAGATCATATCGTCGCCCTCGCCGTACCACATCGGGGTCGGGCAATGCACGTAGTAGTTGACGCCGACGAAGTGCCCCTTGCCTCTGATATCGGCAAACAGATAGTTGTCCTTGCCATCGAGGTTCTTCGGCTGCGGGCCGGTCACGCCCCATTCGGTCTCGCCTTCCGGCGTGGCCTCGGTCAGCTCGTGATTGTACCATGCGCAGAATCGGCCCATGTCGTCGGCCAGGGCATCGACCTCGACATAGTCCACGTAGTAGTAGAACGCGTCGATCTTCCGGCCCGTCTGGTTCTCGATCTCGATCCGCGCGCCCCTGGCAAACGGCATGACGAAATACGACACCATCGCCCGCCCTTCGACCGGACCGACCGCCAGCGGCAGGCTCACGAACGGATAGCTCTCGTTCCACCCCTGCCCGAAGAACGGGCCGATCGGCGACTCGACCGAAGGGAATTCGTTGCCGTCCCAATACATGCGCAGGAGAATGTCGTTGCGGCTCAGTTGCTCCGGCGGCGGCGCAATCGTGATCCAGATATGGTTGATGATCCCCGCCCCCCGGACGTTGAACAGCTCGCGCCGCTCCCCATCCTGGATGTGTTCGAAACGGTCGTTGTTGCCGCCCGTGCGGTCGTAGCTGCTGACCCGCTTCGTGCGCATCCCGCTCTGCACGCGGGCCAGTCCGAACAGATCGCTGCCGTGTCCCACGTCCGCCGGCGCCGCCGAGGGCAATACCAGCAGGATCGCGACAAATGCCAGAGTGAAGTGCCTGCTCATCTCTGTGACCTCCTTTTCATCTGAGACTTCCTGTGATGGACGTCTGCGCGTCCGACGCGTGCGCAGTATAATGCCCCTGCCGCGCGTCCGCCAAGGGCGGTCCGGAATTCTGTGGACATGGCGACAGCGAGCCAGTACCCTGTGGCCCACGGTCAAAGGCCCCCAGAAACCCGCACAGGGACGGATGCAGCCTATGGCGAAGGGCGACAGGCAGGCGAGTGACTTGAACGTTCCGATCGCTCCGAAGGGACTGGGCATCCTGCTCGTGGTCGGTCCGAGCATGGTCTGGGCGGCCGAGTACATCGGTTCGGGCGAGGTCATCATCGCCACCCGCACCGGCGCGATCCTCGGCACCGCCGTGCTGTGGGCCGTCGCACTGGGCGTGTTCCTGAAATTCTGGATCGGCGTGGCCGGCGCTCGCTACACCGTCTGCACGGGCGAAGGGATGGTCGATATGTTCGACCGCATGCCCGGCCCGCGTCACTGGGTCGTCTGGATCGTCCTGATCGTCCAGCTCTTCTGCGCCGTCATGTCCACGGGCGCCCTGGCGACCTCGGCCGGCACCTTCCTCCACAGCCTGATCCCGCGCATCGACATGAGAATCTGCGGGCTGGCCGCCGCCCTGTTCGCCGTGACGGTGGCGTGGTCGGGCGCATTCGACGTGCTCAAGATCTTCATGAGTCTGTTCGTGCTCGTCATCGTCATCGGGGCGATGTATATCGCCTGCCGGGTCTTCCCCAGTTTCTCCGAGTTGGCCGCCGGGCTGACCGGTACGCTGCCGGCCGTGCCGGAGTGGGCCTCCGCCACCGAAGGCGTCGACGACAGCGCCTGGCAGGAGATTCTGCCCGTGCTGGGCTGGGGCGCCGGCGGCTTCGCCTCCCAGGTCTGGTACACCTACTGGGTCATCGGCGCCGGCTACGGCGCGACCGCCGGCCGAGGCTACGGCAAACCCGCCGACCTGGCCGGCCTGCGGGCGATGTCCCGCGAGACGGCCGGACGCGTCAAGGGCTGGTGCCGCACGCTCTACGTCGATTCCAGCCTCGCGATGGTCCTGGGCATCCTCGTCACCGGCGCGTTTCTGATCGCCGGAGCGGGCATCCTTGGCGTCGAGCGCATGGTCCCCGAGAACCGCAACATGGCCGAGGTCCTGTCGGAGGTCTTCGCCCGCCGCTGGGATCGGCTGGGCGGTTTTCTCTTCAAGCTCTGCGGCGCGGTGGCGATGGTCTCGACGCTGATGGGCCAGCTTGCCGGCTGGCCGCGACTGCTGGCCGATTCCTGCCGGATTTGCATCCCCGGCTTCGACCGCCGCCTCGCCTGGAAGCAGCAGTTCCACCTCTTTCTGATCCTGTTCCTGTGCACGAGCGTGGTGATCGTCTGCGTCCTGGGCACCCAGCCGATCTCCCTGCTGAAGGTCGCCTCGATCCTCGAGGGGATTCTCCTGATCGCCCTTCAGGCGGCCGCCGTGGCGTTCGGTCTGTTCATCGTCATGCCCCGGATGCTCTCGAAGGAGGCGTACAGCGTACTCAAGCCCGGCTGGATCTTCGCGGTCGGACTGCTCGGGACGCTCGCCTTCTACGGCTATCTCTGCGTGACTCAGGTCCCACAAGTCCTGCTGGATATTCTCCGCACCGCACGCTAAGCTGTGGCGAGCGGACAACGGACGCCCGTCCGACCGCATATGCCTGTTGATTCATGGAGGGCAGAACCTTGAATGGACTGAATTTCTCGACCGTCCTGGCGACACAGGGCGCCGCCGAAGTCGCCGTGACCGGCCCGCTGCTCATCCTGGCCGTCGGCATCGCCATCGTCATCGGCATGATCGTGGCCCTGCGCGTCAACGCGTTTCTGGCCCTGATCACAGCGGCGCTGGTCGTCAGCCTCCTGGCGCCGGGCGAGTTCAGCGTCAAAATCAGCCGGGTCGCGGCCGAGTTCGGCACGATGGCCGGCAAGATCGGCCTGGTCATCGCCTTCGCCGCAATCATCGGCAGATGCCTGATCGACTCCGGCGCCGCCGACCGCGTCGTGCGCCTGTTCGTCGGCCTGCTCGGCGAGAAACGCTGCGCCGTCTCGCTGATGTCCAGCGGCTTCGTGCTCTCGGTGCCCGTCTTCTTCGACACGGTGTTCTATCTGCTGCTGCCGCTGGCCCGCTCGATGCACCGGCGCACCGGACGCAGTTACCTGCTGCTGATCCTCGCGATGGGCGCGGGCGCGTCGATCACGCACTCGCTGGTCCCGCCGACACCGGGACCGCTGCTCATTGCCGGCACGCTGGGTATCGATCTGGGCATGATGATCCTCGTCGGCCTGCTCTGCGCGGCGCCGACGGCCTTCGTGATCTACTTCGTCGTCGGCTGGCTGGCCCGGCGCATCGACATCCCCATGCGCCCGCTCGAAGGGACCGGCCCCGAGCCGGAGCCCCTGCCCGACGAACAGCTCCCCGCCCTGCTGCCGTCGATCCTGCCGATCGTCCTGCCCGTGGTACTGATCTCGATGCACACGATCGTCGTCTCGACGCTGGCCAAAGGCGCCGACGAGACCGGGATGATCCGCAGAATCGGGACGGTCACTGCCGTCCTCGGTAACGCCAATCTCGCCATGCTCCTCTCGGCGGCGATCGCCCTCTACGTGCTCTGGTCCCAGCGAAGGCCCACCCGCGAGCAGTTCGCCCGGACCGTGGAGTCCTCGCTGATGAGCGGCGGCGTCATCATCCTGATCACCTCGGCCGGCGGCGCCTTCGGCGCGATGCTCCAGCAGGCCCGCGTCGCCGAGGCAATTCAGCAACTCGTGGCCGGCGACAGCACCGCAGCGCTCGGCGGCATCAAGGTGCTGTTCATGGCGTTCTTCATCGCCACACTGCTCAAGTTCGCCCAGGGCTCCAGCACGGTGTCGATGATTGCCACATCGGGCATGCTGGCGGGGATGATCGCCTCGCCGCAAGCCCTGGGGTATCATCCGGCCTACCTGGCGGCGGCCATCGGGTTCGGCGCCCAGTGCGGCAACTGGATGAACGACTCCGGCTTCTGGATCTTCGCCAAGATGGGCGGCCTGACCGAAATCGAGACGCTCAAGACCTGGACGGTGACGGTCAGCTCGATGGCGGTGATCGGCCTGTTCATCACCGCGCTGTTCGCCAGGGTCCTGCCCCTGATCTGACCGAAGCGACAACGGTCTTTCCGACGGACCGTCTGTGCGGTATGCTTGGACACCTGTCGATTCCGATGGGAATACAGAAATGAGGTGCTCGATTGAAAGCGCTACTCTACACCGGGCCGCACGCCCTCGAATACACCGATGCGCCCGATCCGAACGTCGGTGACGACGACGTCCTCGTCCGCGTCAAGGCGTGCGGCATCTGCGGCTCCGACGTGCAGGGCTACACCGGCAAGACCGGCCGGCGACTGCCCCCGCTGATCATGGGCCACGAGGCCGCCGGCGTCGTCGAACGGGTCGGCGGGCATGTCACGGACTTCGCGCCCGGCGACCGCGTCTGCTTCGATTCGACGGTCTACTGCAATACGTGTCCCGCCTGCCGCCAGGGACTGTTCAACCGCTGCGTCCATCGCCAGGTGCTCGGCGTCTCGGTCCCCGAGTTCAAGCGGCATGGAGCCTTCGCCGAATTCGTGGCGGTCCCGCACTGGATCGTCGCAAAGCTCCCCGACGATATGTCGTTCGTTCAGGCGGCCTTGCTGGAGCCGGCCTCGATCGGCACGCACGCCGCCAATCGAAGCCCGATCGCCGACGCCGAAACAGCCGTCGTCATCGGAGCCGGCACGATCGGCCTGTTCATCCTCCAGGCCGCCAAACTGCGCGGCGTCAAGCGGACCATCGCCTGCGACATCAGCGACTTCCGTCTGGACCTGGCCCGCCGGGTCGGCGCCGATGAGTGCATCAGTTCCCAGAGCCGGCCCCTGAAGGACGCCGTCGCCGAGCTGACCGACGGCCGGGGCGCCGATGTCACGTTCGAAGCGGTCGGATTCGCCGAGACGTTCCGCCAGGCCGTCGCGATCACCAGGACCGGAGGCGGCGTCGTGGCCGTCGGCAATCTGGCCAAGGAGACGGAATTCAACCTCCAGGAACTGGTCAGTCGCGAACTGACCTTCACCGGCTCGTACGCCAGTTCGGGCGAATTCCGCACGTGCATCGACCTGATCGCCTCCGGCCGGATCGACGTCAGGCCTCTCGTCAGCGAAGTCCTGCCGCTTAGCGACGGCCCCTCGGCCTTCCGACGCCTGCTCGACGGCAGAGAGAACCTGTTGAAGATCGTCCTGGAACCTTGATCACGGAGTGTAAGAGGATGGAGAATCTATTCGATCTCTCGGGCAAAGTCGCCGTCGTCACGGGGACCAGCCGGGGGCTCGGCCAGTACTTCGGCCGGGCGCTGGCCCAGGCAGGCGCCGATCTGGTCATCACCAGCCGGGATGTGTCGCGGCTCTCGGAGTTCCAGGAAGAGATCGAGGCCCTCGGCCGCCGCGCCCTGCCCGTCAAGCTCGACGTGCTCAACGAGAGCGACATCGCAAACATGGTCCGCCAGGCCGTCGCCGAATACGGCAGAATCGACATCCTCGTCAACAACGCCGGCCTGAACATCCGCCGGCCCGCCGCCGAGGTCACCTGGAAGGACTGGGACACCGTCCTGAACACAAACCTCAAGGGGGCCTTCTTCGTCGCCCAGGCGGTGGGCAAGGTGATGATCGAGCGCCGCTACGGCCGCATCATCAACATCGGCTCCTGCACGTGCGTCTTCGGGATGGAAGGCATCGGACCGTACTGCGCCAGTCGCGGCGGGGTCCTCCAGGTCAGCCGCAGCCTCGCCGCCGAGTGGGGCCGCCACGGCATCACCGTCAACGTCCTGGCCCCCGGCTGGTTCCAGACCGCCCAGAACAAGGTCCTCTACGACAACAAGCCCTGGCTCGAATACATCACCGACCGCATCCCCCTCGGCCGGCCCGGGCAGCCCAACGACCTCGACGGGGCCGTCATCTTCCTGGCCTCCGACGCCTCCGCCTACGTCACCGGCCAGATCCTCCTCGTCGACGGCGGCTTTACCACCGGCGCAACCAGGGCCATTGTAGAAACGAAATCGCAACCGAGATGATAGGAATCGGCGCCTCGTGCGTCTGTACGGATAGAACCGCCTGAGAACCTGGCGCGGGCCGACGGGCCCGGAGTGGAAAGGAACGGCCATGTGGACGTCGAACAAGATGATCGCGTTGTACATCCTTCTGGCGATGGCCGGCGTCGGCGTCGGGGCGTGGATGCTCCTGCGCAAGACGCTGCGCAGCCGGTTGCGCATGGAGAAGGTGCTTGCGGCCGATCCCGACATGAACGACTGGCTCATCATCTTCGGCTGGACGCCAAAAATCCTCTACGTCCCCACGATGGCCGCTTCCCTGCTCGCCTCGATCCTCATGTTCCTCAAGGAGACTGAATGGAGCGTGCTGGCCTCGATCAATCCGAGGGTCATCGGCGGCATCTGGTTTGCCATCTTCATTGTCAATCTCATCGTCGAGGAATACGACGTCAGCATCAAGCTGCTGATCATCGGCATCGTCGGAATCGGCTTCGCATTCCTCTGGCTGCACCTGCTCGGCTGGGCCGGTGCGTTCCTGCGGACCTTCCGGCACCTCGGTTTCTCCATCAGCGGCACCGGCTATCTGCTCGTCACCGCCATCGGCCTGCTGACCATCGTCATCTCATGGATTCGGGGCCTGTTCTACTACGTTGCGATCACGCCCAACTACATGAACCTCCAGGAAGGCCCCACCGAGACCGGCGAGCAGATCGGACGCGAGGACTACAACACGCGGATCGACACCGGCGACTTCATCGAGCGGCTCGTCGGCTTCGGACGCATCGTCATCACGTTCAAGGAAAAGTCGCGCCTGCCGCTGATCCTGCTCGTCTGGCGGATTCAGACCAAGGCCCAGATGCTCGAACGCGTCCGCGCCAAGTTCGCGGTGGACTACCCGCAGCCGCACCTGCCCGCCCCGCCGATGCCTCTCGCCCCCCCGGTGCCGCCTCCCGCCGCCCCGCCCACGGCGCCCTGATCCGGGGAATCCGTCCAAAAAACATCGTGCCCGTCGTTTTTCCCGTTACCGGGCGGTCGGTTTCCGCCTTTATCTCGATGGAGGAGCCCCAAGGGCATCCTCCGACGACATGGCAGCAGTAACATTGTACGGGGGTGGTTCCATGTTTGCGAAATATCGACAAGCACACGATCTGGCAATCGACTACGGCGAGGCCCTGCGGGAAGGCAGCCTGCCGACGTTTCTCAAGTCGCTCTCGCGCTTCGAGGCCCGTGAGGTGCTCGCGAGTCCGGAATTCCAGCGTGGGGCCGAGATGATGCGGCTGGTCAACGGCGCCGCCTTCGCCGACGAGACGCCGCTGCCGAGCGTGGACATCTTTCTGGCCCGCGTCCATGCGCGGATCGCCTCGCGTGCCCGGCAGGCCCACGGCGTCCAGAAGGTCCGGACCAAACGAAACGTCTCCGGCCGCAGCCCGCAGCAATAACGCCCGACCGACAGCCCAAAGCCGCCCGCCGCCGACAGCCCCGCCCCGCAACGAACCCGCCCAGCGCCGAACGACCGAATTGCCGCACCCCCTCCCCCGCACGACGCGCGACGCCGCCCGCACGACGCACGCCGCATCCCGCGCGACGCACGACGCAGGCCGCAGGCCCACGCTTCTACCCTTCTACGCTTCTACGCGTTGCACGCGACGGCCCCCGGCTGCCGGCCGTCGGGGGGGGGAATTTGCTTGACGGGGGGCGGGGGTTTTCGATATGATGGTGCTTGTTGGGGGGAATTCAGATTGTCGGAGCGAGTGGCACATGGTATCGACCCGTACCCATGGCATGGCCGCCGCACAGGTAGTCTTCGTTCTGCCGTTCCTGCTCTTCGGCTGCCCGGCCATCCGGGCGGCTGCCGCCGGGGTCGAGGATATCCGGACCGGGCTTGTCGGAACGGCCGGGAACGACATTCTCGTCAACACACAACCTCTGGACGTCAACGCGATCCTGGAGACGGCGTCCGACCAGGATGTGACGACATCGGCGGTGGGCATCGACGGCCTTGCCGGCGACGACTCGGTCGCCGCTACCGCGAACATCACCACAAATGCGTCCTCGACGATGAATGCGCCCTACGTGCCGTTTCGGCTGGGGGGCACCACGGCGGCCTCTTCGAGCAAGGGCCTCTCGGGCGGCGATGGGGCCGACCTGCTGCTGAACCTCTCGTCGATCTTCCCGACCGCCCTGTCGCACGCGGAGATCATGGAGGTGATCCTGCAGATCGATATCGGTGCGACAGACTTCCCGACGGCCTCGACCTCGCAGGCCATTGGGATCGAGGGCGGCGCGGGTCCCGACCACATCGAAAGCACCGGCGTGCTGGACGCCAGAGCCACCTCGCAGACCCTCGTCAAGGAGGCCCGGATCAGCGCCGTCGAAGTGCCGCTGGAGTCGCTGGCCTTCGGCGACGCCACGACCTCGGCGACGTCCGTGGCGGTGGGCATCCTCGGGGATACGCTGACGGGAGCCTCGGCCGCGACGCCGGACGCTACCGAGATCATCACGAATCATGGTTCGCTGTCGGCCGTCGCATCGGCCACATCGGCCACCGAACAGGGGATGGTCGAACTGATCGGAGCGGCCCGGGTCGATGACTCGACGAGCGCCAGCGCCTCGTCTGCCGGGATCGTGGCCGGGGTGAACGACAGCCGGATCACCAACTACCATACGATCTACTCCGAGGCCGTTTCTTCGGCCGATATGACATCGGTCGAGATCAAGATGAAAGGCTTCATGCTCAAGCCGGCCTTCGATCTGTTCGGTCTGGACGTGGGGACCTTCCAGACAGTCGCCGATTCGGTGGCCGTCGGCATCGCCGGCAACGTCGGGGACGATACGATCGTCAACGCCGGCTCCGGCGGCAGCGGCGAGATCGAGGCATACGCCCGAGCCGAAGCCGATTCGGAGATCTACACCTTCTCGGTCTCCCCGCCTCTCGGCGGCGGCGGCGGTGGGGAACAGGCGGCCGGCGCCCTTGTGGCGGGCAGTCTCGCCCTGCCCCAGGTGGTGACGGCGACAGGCGACGACGATTCGGCCTCCGCCTATGGCGACGCCAGCACCGTGGCGACCTCCTACGCGGCGGGGATTCTCGGCGGTGCAGGCGACGACACGGTGACCAACGACACGTTCCTGACGTCGCGTGCCGAATCCGAGGCGAGCAACCTGACGCTGAGCGTGGACGTCGCTCTGAGCAAGACCAGCTTCCTGCCACTGCCCGGAGCGGCCGTAGCCGATGCGTCCACACGGGCCATCGCCGCCTCTGGCGGCATCCACGGCGGCGACGGCGACGACGTCATCACGAACAGCGCTGGCGTCACTGCGTTCGCCACGGCCGACGCCGACTCCCTCGGAATCGCCGCGACCATCAAGGGCAGCGTCGAAGGCCTGTCGGCGGGCGTTTCGGTTGCGGATGCCTCGTCGACGGCGGCGGCCACCAGCAAGGGGATCGTCGCGGGCGCCGGCGGCGACACCGTTACGAACACCGGCGTGGTGACCTCGACGGCCTCGGCGTCGGACAACTCTACCAGCGTCAGCGCGACCCTGGCGGGTGACAAGATCGGCGTGGCGGTCGGTGTCACGGTGGCCGACGCCGTCAGCCGGGCCGCATCGTACAGCGTTGGGATCGACGCCGAAGACGCCGGCGGAAACGAGAGCGCCAGCGTGGCCGAGCAGAACGACGTCATCACCAACGAAGGACTGATCCAGTCGACGGCCGGCTCCACCGCGCATGGGGATGCCGTCGGCGTCTCCATCGCCGCATCGCTGCAGGGCGTCTCGGTGTCCGTAGCGGTCACCGAGGCGGATGTCGCCTCTGAGGCGTACGCCACCGGCGTCCGCAGCGGGATCGGCGAAGACACGATCGAGAACAGAGGGCCGTCCAGCGCCGGCATCCATGCGACCGCCACGGCCACCAGTTCGAGCAACAGCGTCTCGGTGGCGGTCAGCGGCGGCTGGATCGGCGTGGCGATGGGGGCATCCTTCGCCGAGGCGAACACCAAGGCGACCAGCGGAGCCGTGGGGGTCGAGGCGGGCGACTCGAACGACGTCGTGACGAACGCCTCGCAGATCGTGACCTCCTCGACGGCCACCGTCTCCTCGAATGCCGTTTCGGTCACCGCCGCCCTGGCCCCGAAAGGGTTCAGTGCCGGCGTGGCGATGGCCGAGACCCAGACCAATTCGGCGGCGGATGCGACGGGCATCGACGCCGGCGACGGAGACGACACGGTCGAGAACGCCGGCGTCGTTGCGACCTCTTCGACGGCGACGACGACCACGAAGACCGTAACGGTCAATTTCGCCGAGGCGGGTGCGGCCGTCGCGGACGTGTCGTCCCAGGCAAGGGCGAACGCGACGGGCATCGAAGGCGGCGCTGGTACGGACGCGCTGACCAACAGCGGCTCGGTGGTGACGACCGCGACGTCCACCGCCGACGACACCAGCGGCACGGCGAATCTGCTGGGATACGCGCGCGGCGACATCGCCTCGACATCGACGGCGACGGCCGTCGGCATCAGCGGCGGCGAGACTCTGACCAATACCTCGGGGGCGAGCATCGCGACGACCGCGACCGCCAATGCGTATGCGGACAACTATGTCGTTCAGGCCGGCGGCGCCGAATTTGCCAAGGTCGGTTCCCGGGCCGATGCCCATGCGACCGGCATGGCCGGCGGAGCATTGGATGACACGATCGGCAACGACGGGACGATCTCGTCGGTCGCCAAGGGCGAGATCCTGGCGAGCAACTTCTCCTTCAATCTGGCCGGGGTCCAGCTCGGCAGCGTCGGGGTCAACGCGACGGCTACGGCGGTCGGCATCGACGGCGGCGACGGCGCCAACACCATCACCAACGATAGGAACGGGCAGATCAGCACGTATGCCGATCTCCACACCAGATCGGTGGACACCGAAGTGGGTGTTCTCAGCGCTCAATTCGTCCGTTCGGGCGTGACGGCCGACGCATGGTCCCACGGCATCGTGGCCGGCGACGACGACGACACGATCGACAATCTGGGCTCGATCGATGCCACGGCGAACGCCCTCGGCGAGGCCGGCGGCGCTTCGCTCGGCCTGATCTCCCTGAGTCTGGTCGGCGCCCTGGCGTCGGCGGAGATCTCCGGTATCCACTCCGGCGGTGGCGATGATGTGATCACGAACGAAGGCGCCATCCGCGCCGGCGCGATCCGTGCCGGCGACAGTTACCTGGTCAAGACGGACACGACCGCCGTTGCCTTTGATTTCCTTTCCTTCATATCGACCTCGTTGGGCGCCAGCGCGCACGTCACTGGAATCGACGGCGGCGCCGGGCACGACACCATCTCCAACAATGGCACGATCTTCATTGGAGACGAGGACACCACGGACGCCTGCACCAGCTCACGCTCGATGGTCATAGGAAGGTCGTTCGGCTTTGGCGGTCAGATCGCCGGGGCGAGCTTCGCCTATGCCGGGTCCTCGGCGCGGATCGCCTCCTTCGGGATGGACGGCGGTGCCGGGAACGATCTTCTCACAAACTCAGGGGACATAACCGTGAAAGCCCGTTCGTACGCGGATGTTGACTGCGAGACATTCGTTCCCATCGGGCTGCTGGATTCGCTGGCGCAGGCGACGTCGATCAGTGAGGCCACGGCAACCGGCATGTATGGCGGCTATGGCGATGATGTTATCGAAAACTACGGGACCATCACGGCAGATGCGTTGACCATATCCGACGCGGCAACCGACGCCGAGGTCGATGTGTTTGCCGAACCTCATGCCGAGAGTGAGGCAGAGGCGAGGGCGCGCGCCGCCGGCATTGACGGCGGATCGCAGGGCACAAAGGTCCTCAACAATTTCGGCACAATCAATGCCGTGGCGAACGCCGGCGCACGACCCTACGCCTTCTCCGACTCCGATCTTATGAGAACGCATGCCGAAGGCTACGGATTGGCCGAGTCCATGGCCCTGGGGATCACATCGGCAGGTTCCAACAACATCGTGACCAACTATGAAACGGGGATCATTTCCGTCAGCGCTCTGGCGGGAACCTACGACACGCTTGGAAACATTGGAGAGGCCCGATGCGATGAGGATGCGAACATTGACGCCGGGTACTACAACCCGCGCACGGGACAATGGACGCCCCTCAGCGCGAGAGGATTCGGCATTGCGCTATCAGACGGCAACGACCTCGTCGTCAACGATGGGTCCATCACCGTTTCCTCTATGGCCGACGGCTCCGTGTACGCGTACACATACTGCTGGACGAGGTACCCCTTTTCCACGGCACGGTCGGTGGTCCTCGGAGAGGCCACCGGCATCACCGCAGGTGCAGGCTCCAACAGCGTCACGAACAACGGACAGGTGACGGTCGAGGCATTGAGCTATGCAGCCCCCAAGGTCTACTCCTGGACAAGGGACTACCGGGCGACCGCCGATGCCTATGGTGTTTCCGATGCGGTGGCGGTTGGCATCGAAGCGGATGGTACGGTAACGAATTCCCTCCTGGGTGTCCTGGACGTTACGGCTCGGGCCACGAGCTGGGCCAACGCGCCGACCAACTCGGAGTCGGCCACCGCCACGGCCTTCGTGAACGCCACGGCCACCGGTTTCGCCACCTTCACCGATACCGGCCTGACGGAGCTCCAGCGCATCACCAATGACGGCGCCGCCACCGTACGCGCCCTGGCCGGCGAGGATGCTGCGGGGAACTCCCAGCAGATCGCCTGGGTCAACACCAACATCACATCCCGCAGTTCAACCGCCAACTGCAGCGGGACATCGACGGTCGATGCGGCGGGGATCCGGGTCGGCGATGGACGGAAGGAAATCACCAACACCGGCACGCTGACGGTCCTCGGTCGGGCCCGGGCCGACCTGACCACGGCGGGCGGCGCTCACACCTATGCGCGTTCCTATTACTACAATCCAAGGGCGAATTCCTATGCCGAGGGCACGGCCACGGCCACGGGTGTCCTGGCCACTGGAGGAGAAAACCACGTCTACAACCATGGCATTATGGACGTGCAGGCCGAGACTCTCGATGTCTATGCCTGGAGTGACTCCTACTCGAGCTGGAGCACCTGCTATTCCACAGCAGAAACGAGTGGGACAGCCACAGGAAGGGGCATCAGCGTGGGAGCCGGGGACGATGAGATCAGAAATGCGGGATCGCTTACCGTGACCTCCTCAGCCCAGGCAAAGTCTTATGCCTATGCCAATACTCGCGACAATAACCTTGCCAATGAGTACGAGACATCCAGGGCCACGAGCCACGCCGAAGCCATCGGCATCGACGGCGGCGCGGGCGCGAACGCGATTGAGAACGAAGGCGTCCTCAGCGTCACCGCCAGGGCGCTGGCTCAGGTCTACTATGGTGGAGGCCACGCCAGGGTGACCGCCACGACGAATGCCACGGCATCCGCCACGGGTATTACGGTAGGTGACGGTGGCAGCTTCATCCGCAATGCCGGATCGATCGATGCGCTGGCAGCGGCCTGCTACACCAACGGCACACCCACGCTGGGAGCTCATGTCGTCGGCATCCTCGGCGGCAGCGGGGATGATGTGATCGTCAATGAGGGCGAGATAACCACGTCTGTGTACACGGGCGTGTTCGGTTTGGGTGCTCTTGTGCCTACTGCCCACGGAATCGGCATCGATGCCGGCGCGGGCGATGATGCGGTGGTGCTCGCGGATGGATCGAGCGTCGTCGGGGATGTGCTTCTCGGCTCGGGCGATGACACACTCGTATTGATGGGCAGTCCGATCGTTGAGGGTCTGATCGGGGCCGGCGAGGGCTCCAACACGCTTCTTCTGGACGGCGCCGGCTGGTTCGGGCACCACTTGGAGGGATTCGACCGTGTGATGAAGCAGGGACCCGGAACTTACGCCGTTTCGGGACTGAGCCCTGCAACCCGGCTGGACCTCCGGGAAGGCACCCTCGAGATCGACGGTGATTACCAGTTCGCCGAGGCCGGTCTGCTGACGACCGTGGCCCGGACCGATGGAAGCGCCGGCCAGTTGAAGATCGGCGGAACGGGCGTTCTGGACGGGACCCTGGCCGTCGAACGCGAGCAGGGACTCTATCGGCAGGCGACCTACGATGTCGTGACGGCCGAGGCGCTGAGCGGATCGTTCACGGATGTGTCGCTGCCCGAGTCATCGCTGCTGCTGGAATTTTCCGCCGAGCAGACGGCGGATCGCGTGCAGGTCTCCGTCACCCCGCACAGCTTTGCCTCGGCGGCGTCGAACGAGGTGGAAGCGAGCACGGGCGACTATCTGGACAGGATCGCGCCCCATGCCTCGGGGAACCTGGCGAACACGCTCGGCACGTTCCAGACGCTTTCGGGCGGCGAGTTCCGTACGGCCTTCGCCAGCCTGAGCCCCGCTGTGTACGAATCCGCCACCGCCACCACGTTCAACGTAACGACCCAATACAACCAGACCCTCCTCAAACGAATGCACAGTACGCGTTCGCACATCGAGAGCACCGACGGCAGCCTGGCGTACAGCCAGACGGAACGACACGCCGTATGGATGGACGGATTCGGCCATTGGGCCAGACAGGATGCGCAGGACGGTTTCGCCGGCTACGACTACCGCCTGGCCGGAGCGGCCCTCGGCGCCGACCGGCTCATGGCCGACGACCTGCTCGTGGGCGTCAGCTACGGCCAGTCGAACGCCGACATCGACGTGGACGACCACATGGCCAAGGGCGACATCGACAGCTACTTCGGCTCGCTGTACGGCAGCTACTTCACCGATCGCATGTACGTGGACGCCACCGTTTCCTATGGAAGACAGCGCTACGAGAACACCCGCAGGATCGAGGTCGGGACCGTCAACGGCGCCGCGCAGAGCAGGCACTACGGCAACGTCGCCTCGGTCCACGCCGAAACAGGCTGGAACCTCAGCCTCAAACCATGGACGCTCCAGCCCTTCGCCGCCCTGCGGTACACGTTCCTCGACGAGGATGGGTACACCGAGTCGGGGGCCGAAGGCGTGAACCTCCGCGTGAAGGAGCGAAAGACCGACAGCCTCGTCTCGAATCTCGGGTTGCGCTTCGCCTGCCCCTTCGAGAAGGACCACTGGCTGTGCATCCCCGAGGCCACCGTGGCGTGGGACCACAACTTCGACCTTGACGACCGCCGGATCACCGCGGCCTTCGACGGCGCGCCGGCGACGACCTTCGTCACCGACGGTCCCGACATCGACCGGGACGGCCTGGTCCTCGGTGCGGGCCTGACCGTCATCCGCAGGAACAACCTGAGCCTCTCGCTGAAATACACCGGCGAGCTTCGCAGCCACTACACGGCCCACGCCCTCGCCGGCGGCATGCGCTACGAGTTTTAGCCCAACCGAAAGCCCCTTCTTGCCCACTTCGGCAATCGGGCGCGTGGGAGACGTGTCCGCCAGAAGCACGGCTGGTCCTCCGTCGATCCGCGTCGGCGCGTATGTGGCGTCCGGATAGATTTGTATTGGGCTCGTCTGTGTTTGGCAGTAGACTGGTCGGGGTATGGGTCGCCAGGTGTGCACGGGCCGAAGTGGGGGTATCCGTGTGGCTTGACCGCCGTCGATGGCTGAAATGTCTATGCGGTCGAAAGCCGGCAGTCCGTGAGGTTTGAATTCACAGAACGGCTGTGACAGCCTTTGCTGTCGTCAAGGTCACCGATTCCCAAAGGGGCGCTGGTTCGAGCGCTCTCCTCGCAGCGATGTGGTCTGCCCCGCTTCAGCGGACCCACAACAGAAACCGACTCCAAGCAGAGGCCGAGTGGTATATGACAGAGCAGGGACGGGACATCGGGCACGGACGGGCGGGTCGTGCATTGAACGAGGAGGTCCGCTCCTTGCGCACGAGGTTGACCCGATTCGAACGGGCGAAGGGCGAACAGGACGCCACGACAGAGCTGTACCGTGCCGTGGTCGACAACTCTGCCCAGGGTCTGGCGGTCATCGAGCATGGCCGTATCGTGTTTGCCAACCGGAACATGGAGACTCTCACAGGCTACAGCGTCGATGAACTCAGGGCCCTGTCCGTCGAGCAGGTCCGAACTCTGGTCCATCCGGAGGATCAGCAACTCGTTTGGAGTTGTTATCGTGACCGCCTGGCGGGGGACGCCCCACGAAACCCCTGCGACTTTCGAGTGATTCACAGGGATGGGACTGTCCGATGGCTCCGGCTGTACGCCAACCGAATTGCCTATCGTGGTCGTGATGCGGTACAGGCGGCCTGTGTGGACATCTCGGATTGGAGACAGGCCGAGGAACGGCAGGCCCATATCAAGAAGGTGTTGCTGGCCATCCGAAGCATCGATCAGCTCATTGTCGCCGAGACCGACCGGCAGAAGCTCATCGAGCGAGCCTGCGCGAACCTGACGGAGACCTTGGGCGATTTCAACGCATGGATCGCACTGCTCGACGAGGGCGGTCGGGTTGTGGCAATGACGGGTGCGTCCGGTTTCGACGGCCGCTTCGGTCCGATGCGCGACCGGCTGGAACGGGGTGACTTCCCGGCCTGCATGAACGAGGCGCTTCAGGACGACGCGACTGTCGTTGTTGGCGAGCCCAAAGAGGGCTGCCCGGACTGCCCGATCGCACCGGCCTGCGGCGATCGTGCCGGGCTTGCCTGCCGTCTGGCTTTCGGCGGGCGGGTCTATGGCGTGCTGGTCGTGTCGGTCCCCGGTCCCTACGCTCACGATCTCGAGGAGCAGGGTCTTTTCAGCGAACTGGCCGATGACCTGGGTCTTGCGCTACACAGGATCGAGGCGGCCGAAGCGCTGCGAGACAGCGAAGATCGATACCGGCGTTTTGTGGAGACGGCCCTCGAGGGAATCTGGGCCATAAATCCCGAGCACGAGACGACCTTCGTCAACGAACGCATGGCGTCGATGCTCGGATATGCGCCACAGCAGATGCTCGGACGCAAGGTCGAAGACTTCATGTTCGAGGACGATCTTCCCGCCCACCGCTGGCGGATGCAGAGCCGTCAGCAAGGCAAGGGCGGGCAATACGAGCATCGGTTCCGCCGCGCCGACGGAAGGGAAGTGTGGACCCTGGTCTCGGCCACAGCCATCGTGTCGGAACGGGGGCAATTCGGCGGCTCGTTCGCCATGTTCACCGACATTACGGAACGCAAGCGGGCCATCGGGGCGCTGCAGCGAAGCGAACAGCGGTATCGCGCCCTCTTCGAGGGCTCGCCCGTCGGAATTGGCCTGGCTACGCTTGAGGGCCATATCCTGATGGCCAATCGGGCAATGGAGGAACTGTTTGGATACTCGGCCCAAGAGCTGGAGCATCTCGATATCGCCGACCTCTATGAGGATCCGAACGACCGGATCGCCCTGCTCAAGCACATCGAACAGCAAGGATACGTCCGCAACCACCCGGTGCGTGTGAGGCGCAAAGACGGCCGTCGTGTGGACATCCTGATCAGCAGTTCCCGGATTCAATCCGAAGGTCGAGCACTCCTGCAGACCATGTGCGTGGACGTCACCGAACAGAAACAAGCCGAACAGGCCCTGAGGTTCTCCCATGATTGCCTGGAACTGGCCGGCCGATGCCACGAGCGAAAGGCGCTGCTGGATGGACTCCTCACGAAGATCCGGGAATTCACCGGCTGCGAAGGCGTAGGCATTCGCCTGCTGGACGAGGCGGGCAACATTCCCTACGAAGCCTACGTCGGATTCGATCGGACGTTCTACGAGTCGGAGAGCCCGCTGTCGATCAAGACCGACCAGTGCATGTGCATCAATGTGATCACAGGCGACACCGATCCGGCCTTGCCCTTCTACACCGAGCATGGTTCGTTCTACATGAACGGCACCACGCGGTTTCTGGCGACCGTTTCCGAAGAAGACAAGGGCCGGACGCGCAATGTGTGCAATGAGACCGGCTTCGAATCGGTCGGCCTGGTTCCCATTCGTGTGGAAGGCCGCATCCTGGGTTTGATCCACGTGGCCGATGCACGTGAGAACAGGGTCCCTCGACCTGTGATCGAGGCATTGGAAACCGTCGGGGCCGAACTCGGCGCTGCCTTGAAACGGGTCGAGGCCGAGCAGATGCTGTGCCGCAGCGAAGAGCGCTATCGGGCCATCACCGAGCAATCGGTCGAGATGCTGTACATGCACGATCTGGACGGCAACCTCGTCGAAGTCAACCAGGCGGCCGTCGCAGGAAGCGGCTATGCCAAAGACGAGTTGCTGCGCAGGAGTGTCTTCGACCTGCATGACGCAGAGACGCAACACCGTCGCGACAAGATACGGGATCAGTGGAAGGCCTGGCCGGTGGGCCACTCGGTGACGCTGACGAGAGAACACCGGCGCAAAGATGGGAGCCGCTTCCCCGTAGAGATCCGAACGGGGAAGATCCTCTGTGGTCGCGAAGAATGCATCCTGTCGCTCGTTCAGGATATCACCGAGCGCAAACGAGCGGAAGAAGCGCTGGGGCGCCATCGTGCCGAGCTCCAGGCGATCTACGACCATGCGCCGGTGATGATGTGCGTACTGGACCCCGATCGCCGGGTGCTCTATGCGAATCGGGCGTTTACGGAGTTCACCGGTGTTTCTGAGAGCGATCTGCGGCAAGGTCGCGCCTGCGGTGTGTTCGGTTGCATCAACGCCCAGGCCGATCCGCGCGGCTGCGGGTTCGGGCCGGCGTGCGATCGGTGTGAGCTGCGCCGGGCCTTGGACGACACCCTCAGGACAGGGCTCGGTCATCGGAACATCGAATACCGTGCCACGCTGGAGCGGCAAGGCGGCCGGTGGGACGTCGTGATGCTCGGCGCAACCGCCGCCATCCGCACAGGCGAGCAGACCAACGCCCTGCTGTGTCTGGAGGACCGCACCGAGCAGGAGCAGGCCGAGCAGCGGGCCCGGCAGCGGGAACTGGAATTGCTGCACGTCGCCCGCCTGAGCACGCTCGGCGAGATGGCCTCCGGGTTGGCGCACGAGCTGAGCCAGCCGTTGTCGGCCATCGTCAACTACAGCGCCGCCTGCGCACACCTGGGGACGGCGGATCGGCCGGATTGGCAACGGATCGTGAAGAACATCCAGAGGATCACCGAGCAGGCGGAACGTGCCCGAGATATCATGGTGCGCATCCGGGAACTGGCGCAGCGCCGCCGACCCCGTCTGACCTCGGTCGATGTGAACCAGGTCGTCGCCAACGTGTTGGATCTGCTTTCATGGCAGATTCGGCAGAAGAGAATCGATCTGCATCCGGACCTTGACGAGCGATTGCCGGCGGCGCGGGCCGACGCCATCCAGATCGAACAAGTGCTGGTCAATCTCACCCGAAATGCGATCGAGGCGATGGAGCAGACGCCGCAGCGCAGGCGTCTGACGATTCGCACCGGCCCCGGCGACGCGGGGACCGTTCGCATCGAGGTCTCCGACACCGGCGTCGGGATCCCCCGGGACGAGCCCGACCGCATCTTCGATGCGTTCTTCACCACCAAGGCCGACGGGTTGGGCATCGGCCTGTCGATCAGCCGCACCATTGTCGAGATGCACGAAGGGACCCTCCAGGCCGACCGAAATGCCAAGGGGGGCAGCACCTTCGTCGTGGTGCTTCCCAGGGCATCGAAGCAGGATGGTCCCGGGCCGGGCGGCAGCCGTGTGGACGCCGGACGCGCATGGTGACATCCAACGGCTTGTGGTCGGAAGTGGAATACGCACAGGGGATGGCAAGATGCTCAAGGGCAAGACACAAGAAGACTGCCGGGTCTGTCCGATAGACTATAGTGTAGCAGAACTGACGCTGGATAGAGCCATACGCTTCGGGAGGCAAAGATGGCGGTTGCTGGTGCAAAGGTTTTCGTGGTCGATGATGATGCGGCGGCTCGTGACGCCATGCGGGAGTTGATGGAGAGCGTCGGGCTTGACGTGCGGACCTTCGCCTCGGCAACCGAGTTCCTGGAGATCTACGATTCTCAATGGCGCGGCTGCGTGCTGCTGGACGTCCGCATGCCGGGGATGAGCGGCTTGCAGCTTCAGGAGGAAATGCGCCGCCGGGGATCTCATCTGCCGCTGATCTTCGTCACCGCTCACGGCGACATCCCAATGGCCGTCGAGACGCTGAAGAAAGGCGCCATGGACTTCGTGGAGAAGCCGTTCGGCGGCCAGAGCCTCCTGGACAAAGTCCACGAGGCTCTGGCTCTGGAGGAACGCAATTTCCTGCGACAAATGCAGACGGAGGAGATCCGGTCCCGACTGGCCCTTCTGACGCCCAGGGAGAAACAGGTCCTGCAGCATCTGGTGGAGGGCCAACGCTCCAAACAGATGGCCCTGACGCTTGGCCTCAGCCGGAAGACGGTGGATTGGCATCTCTCGGTCATACGCGAGAAGATGGGGGCCGATTCCACGGGCGATCTGATGCTGCTTCTCCACAAGGCCGGTTGTCTCGACGCCGAGAGCGCGCTGTCCCCCGCCCCGCGCTTGTGATCGCGACTTGCTTGCCTGTGCCCCGACGGGCGCGCGACCCTGATCTGCCTCGCGGCCAGGCCGGTGTCACCGCGCTTTGAAGGGCGCCATCCCAATCTCTTTCCACATCGCGCCGGTCGGATATTGGCGCGGACCAGGAAATTCCTGGCGCGCCATAGCGATGTCTTGGACTGGCTCGGTCACTCTCCCGACGCATCCGGCGAAGCTTTGATTATTCTCGGCTCGCAAGAGTCCGACGCAGCTCTCTGGACGGTGCGGACGGAATGACTCGAAGTCATCAGCGCCCGGCCGAACGTGCGGGTGCCGGTTTGTGCAAGAGACCGTTGCGTTCCCGTCCCGGAAGGATGCGATGCGAAGAGTTCGAAAAAGCAAGCGAAGACCGAAGGCCGGCTCGGCGTGGACGGCCCATGACATGGCGATTCTCACCGAGCTGTATCCGAGGTGCAACAACCGCGATCTGGCGGGCCGGCTGGGCCGGTCCGAGTGGGCCGTGGTGGGCAAGGCACGCGGCCTCGGACTGACAAAGGATTGCCGGCGGAACCGTCGCCGATGGGCAGACAGAGGCCGGCCCTGGTCGAGCCAGGAGAGGAGTCTGCTTCAAACGCTGTATCCCACCACGCCCAATGAGGACATCGCCGAGCAACTCGACCGAACCCGTAACGCGGTACAAATGAAGGCGCGCCAGTTGGGGCTTCGCAAGATGGAATTCTGGAGCGAGCAGGAGGACCAACGTCTGCGCGAGGCGTACCGGGTATGCAGCTATGGCGAGTTGGCCCGGCGGCTGGGGCGGACCCTTCTGGCGGTGAAGGCCAGGGCAATCACACTGAACCTCGAGCCGAAAGTGGCCCCGTGGACCGGCGACGACGTCCACTTCCTCCGAGAGGCCTACGCGACGATGGACATCGATGCCATCGCCGCCACACTGGGTCGGACCGGCGCCGCCGTGGCCAAGAAGGCTCGCGAGATGGGGCTGGTCTGTTTTCGCCATTGGTCGGATCGGGACATACGGAAACTCAGGCAGTTGTATCTGCGCTGTACGATCCAAGAGCTGGCCGACGCATTCGGCCGCTCTTGTGACTCCATCCGAGCGAAGGCGGCCCAGTTGGAACTGTCCAAACCAAGTTCATCTTCGCAACCCGAAGAGACTGTTCCTCCAGGGGACGCAGCGCGCTCCGTCGGTGTATGCCGCGACTGGCCCTTGGCATCATGCCGCATTTAACCGGTCACATTGCGACCATTGTGTAAGGAGTTCTATGATGGCGGAAGCTGCGGTCAAACAACAAAACCGAGATGTGGTGAGCAAGGAGGGAAAATACCTGACCTTCTCTCTGGGGGCCGAGCAGTACGGCCTGGAGATTCTCAAGGTCCGCGAGATCATCGGGTACATCGAGGTCACCGCCGTACCCCAGACGCCGCACCACGTCAAGGGCGTCATCAACCTGCGCGGCCAGGTCATCCCGGTCATCGATCTCCGCGCCAAGTTCGGCATGGAGACCGCCGAGGTCACCGAGCAGAGCTGTATCATTGTCGTCGAAATCGCCCAGGAGGGGCGAAAGTGCAGTATGGGGATTGTCGTGGATCGCGTCCAGGAGGTCCTCGACATCGCCGGCGGCAGCATCGAGGATGCCCCGCGGTTCGGGGCGTCGGTGAACACCGACTTCATCCTCGGCATGGGCAAGGTCGGCGACGCCGTCAAGATCCTGCTCGACATCGACAAGGTCCTCGCCGGCGACCACTTCGACGGCCTGGCATAGACATGAATCGAGCCTGCCAGAAGAGTTCTGACCGAGGTCCCCTCGAAGGACGAACAAGACAATCGTGGGAATGCACATCACACAGAAATCGTGTTGGCAGAATGAAAGGACAGCAGAGATGAATTCAAAATGGACCATTGGAAAGAAACTGATTGCGTCGTTCCTGAGCGTGGCGGTCGTGACGGCCGTGCTCGGCATCGTTGGCTACTACGGCGTCAATCAGGGCGGCAAGGCCATCAGCGAGCTTGGCGGCGTGCGCCTGCCCAGCATCGAGAGCACGCTGGCGATCCGGGCCGAGGCGGAGAACATCCGCGGGACGCTTCGTACACTGGCAATCTCCGGCTTGCCCACGGAGACACGTCAGCGCCAGTATGACAACCTCACCCGGGCCAGAGAGGCCTACGAGCAGGCATGGGCGGTCTACGAACCCCTGCCGCAGACGCCCGAAGAGGCCGAGGTGTGGAAGAAGTTCGTTCCCGCCTGGAACGCCTGGCGCGCGGAGAACAACAAGGCCCTCGAACTGGCCAGGCAGTTCGACGCGATCGGCATCCAGAAACCCTACACCCTCAAGGAGAATCTGGAGACCTATCGCGGCGACCACTACCGCTTGCAGATGCAGGTGCTCGGCATGATCCAGAGCAAAGAGGTCTTCGAAGGGGGCGAAAGTCACACCGACTGCAACTTCGGCAAATGGATGGCCTCGTTCCAGGCCGATAATGCGACCATTCGCCAGGCGATGCAGGCCTGCGCCGAGCCGCACCGGCAATTCCACGAGGCGCTTCGCCAGGCCAAGCAGCTCGTGCAGGAGGGCAAGATGGAGGAGGCCCAGAGGCTGTATGAGACACAAATGGCTCCGGCGGCCGAGAAGACCTTCGCAGCGTTGTACGACATGCGCGGCGTCGCCGATCAGGCCCTGGCGGTCCTTCTGGCGGCCGAGCAACAGGTGCTGGGCCCCGTGACCGATGCGCAGCGAGCGGCGATGGACCTGCTCAACCAGGTTGTAGCGATCAACTCGGAGGTCGGCGCCGAAGTGGCCCAGCAGTCTCAGACCCAGGCGGCGTTCTTGAAGGTCCTGGCGGTAGTTGCCCTGGCCATCGGCGTGGTTCTGGCCCTGGGTCTGGGGATCGTCATCAGCCGGTCCATCAACAAGGTCCTGACGAGAATCGTCGAAGCGCTGTCTGAGGGTTCCGAGCAGGTGGCCGCGGCCTCGGGTCAGGTCTCCGCGGCCTCGCAATCGCTGGCCGAAGGGGCCACCGAGCAGGCGGCCGGCCTGGAAGAGACCTCCTCGAGCCTCGAAGAGATGTCCTCGATGACCAGGCAGAACGCCGACAACGCCCAGCAGGCCAATGCACTGGCCGGCGAGGCCCGCAAGGCTGCCGACACCGGCGCCGAGTCCATGACCCGGATGAGTCAGGCCATCAACGACATCCAGAAGAGTTCCGACGAAACCGCCAAGATCATCAAAGTCATCGACGAGATCGCCTTCCAGACCAATCTGCTGGCGCTCAACGCCGCCGTCGAGGCCGCCCGGGCCGGCGAGGCGGGCAAGGGCTTCGCCGTCGTCGCCGAAGAGGTGCGCAATCTGGCGATGCGGTCGGCGGAAGCAGCCAAGAATACGGCCAGCATGATCGAGGAATCCGTTAAGAATGCCAGGAACGGCGTGGACATCGCGACCGAGGTGGGCAAGGTCCTCGACGAGATCGTCCAGAGCATCGGCAAGACCACAAACCTGGTCGGCGAGATCGCGGCCGCTTCCCAGGAGCAGGCGCAGGGCATCGATCAGGTCAATACCGCCGTCTCGCAGATGGACAAGGTCACCCAGCAGAACGCCGCCAACGCCGAGGAGAGCGCCAGCGCCTCGGAGGAACTGAGCTCTCAGGCCGAATCCATGAACGAGATCGTCGGCGAGTTGACCGCCCTCGTCGGCGGCAACCGTTCGAGAGCACAGGCAGTTCGCGGGAAGAAGACGCCGGTCCATCGTCTGAAGACAACGTCACACCATGATATGGCGCCGGCCAAAGGCAACCGCTATGGCAAGTCCGATGAGCCGTTCCATCACATTGCCACGAAGACCAAGATCGCCTCACGACAGGCGATCCCGCTCGGCGACGACGAGGACCTGACCCACTTCAACGACTGAGTCGTTTGCAGATCCCTTCGAGCCTCCAGGCGGGCCTTCTCGGCCCGTCTGGGGGACCGGCGGCGCTGGTGCCGTTTCGCCAGACGCAGGCGCAACAGCAGGGACAGCCACGAATGGCACTTCCCCATGCGTCAGGTCTTGGACCGATGAAGGTATAGAAGTAAAGGCCTCCCGGCCGAAGAGATTGTTGTCAATGCAGTCGAATCCGCAAGGACGTCTGTCACGGACGAGTATGGCCAGCGGCGGCAGGATTGCCAAGCCCCTCGTATTGACCGAAGTCGTCGGCAAAGGGCACTCTCTGGTCACCGCCTGAAATGCAACTTGGCGCTCGGTAGAACCCGGGGTACGTCCCCGAGTGACTGCAGGTACCGGACATCACAGAAGACGATGGTCCACGGCAGAGCCCCGCGAAGGATTATCGAAAGGGCTGCCCCTGAATCTCGGCATCTACCTTGCCAAGATCAGATTCCCGTAGCCGCCCCGTCACATCCTTGCGGGAAGTTCAGATAGGCGTACTGGCCGAACAGCTCGCGGGCCTTGCGGTCGTACGCCCGCGCCGCCTCGACCTCGTCGTCGAACGAGCCGAGGTGGATGCTCCTGCCCTCGAAGCCGATCGTCGCGACCCACTTGCCCGTCGCCCTGCAGAAGTACACGCCCTTGAACCGCGAGCTGGTCCAGCGGCTCGGCCGGCGGTTGTGCGAGTTGTTCCGCTGGCTGCACACCCGCAGGTTCGCCCGCCGCTGGTCGAGCCCGTTGCCGCTGATATGATCGACCACCATCCCCTTGGGCGGCTGCATGATCGCGCGGTGCATCAGCAGCATGCCCTGGCCGACGCGCCGGCCCGCGTAGAACCCGCGCTTCTCGTTGCCGGTCGCCAGCCACTTGTACTTGCTGAGCCACTCGTAATCAGCCGCATCGACGATCGCGAACTTGCCCCGCGTCAGCGGGATGTAGCGGATCGAATCGTCGGGCGGCTCCGGCGGCTCGCCCCGCACCACCGGCCTCGGCCTCGCCCGGAAGTTCCGACACGTCCCCGTCGCCACCGTCTCGTGCAACTCGCCCGGCGCCGCCGGATGGTTCATACACGTCAGCAGCCCCGGCCAGCGCGACAGCATCACCCGATGCCACCGCCCCACCGCCCGAACCGCATACACACAATTCGCACACACTCGATCGCACATAGGCTCCTCCTTTCCTCGTCGCGGTAGACGAGTAGAAGCGTGAGAGCGTAGAAGCGTAAATGCGTTGGTCGTATCTGGTATCTCGTATCTCGCTATCCGTGGTCCGTTTCTGCGGAAACCCGAAATGCGAGACACGAAATTCGAGACGAATCTCAATGTCCGAATCTCGAATGACTCAAAGCATCGCGGCAAAGACTGTGTTTGGGATTTGGGGCATTGGGATCTTCGTGCTTGTTTCGGGTTTCGATATTCGAGTTTCGGATTTGAAGACGCACCTCCAAGAGCCGTGGTCCGTGGCCCCAAACGCGTATCTCGTATCTGGTATCTCGTATCTCGCCGGGGAAGTAGAAGGGTAGAAGCGTAGACGCGTAAAAGCGTCCACCCGAAGCCCGCTGCCAGCCGGGAACCGGAAACCGCGAACCGCCACCTTCGCCCCCCGCACCCAAACGGGCAGGGTTTCGCGCGATCCGAATCGCAGCGACGCTTGCATCCACCCCCTTGCAGGGTTATACTGAGCAACGAAATGAATGTGGTGGCTCGGAATGCGGACAGCCTGGGAAAGGCCGAGGCAGCCCTATCATGAGTGAGACGTTTCGTCGAATCCTTCGCCTCGTTCAACAGGGCGATGTCAGAATATCCGATCACGGCTACTGCGATCGTGGTCGAGGAATATCCCGACTACGCCAAGGGTCCCTGTGTCCTGGTTCTCCAGAGGGACCGCAGAGGCGAGCCGATCCATGTGGTCTGGGGCATTCCGAAGGGCGTCTCCACGCCGGCCGTCCTTGTCACCGCATGCCGCCCGGACCCGCGTCGATGGGAGTCCGGCTTCACAAGGAGAAAGAAATGAGCCGCAAGCGTTATGCCAAACTCGTGCAGGAGGGCGATTACGTCGCGCAGGTCGACGTCGAGCGGATCTATAGCGACCAGGGGTGGTCCCCCTACCTGTCCTTGGAAGATGCGTATCGGCTCGACGACGTTCGAGAGGCGCTGCGAGAGGGCGATTTGGAGGCCGCCGCCAAGCTCGCACGGGTCTACAAACTCACACGAATCGCTGGATAGCGCGCCCCGCGTATCTCGTATCTGGTATCTCGCGGCGCGTCGTGCGGGGTGCGTAGTGCGTCAATCGCGGCCCCTCCGGCCTGCCGCCTCCAGCCTGCGGCCTGCCGTCCCGCCGTAGAAGCGTGGGAGCGTAAAAGCGTAGATGCGTGAAAAGGTCAGGCCACAGGCCGCCAACTTCACACTTCAAACTTGAAACTTCAGACTCTATCCAGTTTTCAGAGCGTCCCGGCGACCAGCCGGAACGGGCGGAAAAACATCCGCCTCTACAGAAGGAGACTGTTGCACGTTTTTGACCAAAAATTCTCCGCCTCCCGCTCCCAAAACCGCCGTAACCCACTGCCCCGCCAACAGTAAGAATTTCTTCAATGTCACCACCCGCGCGCAGAAACCTGTTGCACGTTTTTGACCAAATCCCGCTCCCCGCGAAACGCAAATCCGCTGCCGAATCACCGGATTCCGTTGCCAGGGGTGAGAGTATCGCGTCGCGCGTCGGGCGGGGTGCGTATTGCGTGAAGCGTGAAGCGTCAGACAAGCGTAGGGTGTGCATCGCACACCGCATTCCGACTTCAAACTGCAAACCTGAAACTCAAAACTCCCCACTCCCCCTCCCTGCCGCCAAGCTTGGACGCATCGACAAACCCACCTCCATCGATGGATAACGCCGGCCCCCAACAAGAATGCCGGGTCTGCCTCCGGCGCGTCTGACGGCTGGGCCGGCGCAGCCCCCCGGAAAAAGTACCGCACCCCTTTAATTCCTCCCGCGGACGCTCGGACGCTCGCAAGCAGGTCAAGTGGCACGTGCTGAGACTGCATGGCCGATAACTGGTCATGAACCGGCTATTCGCGGCCAGTTGACGCGGTCGGTCTACGGACCGTCGTCACCTTTCGAGGAATCGCTTGACTTGAGCAAAGTCCCAAAGAGTCGCAAGCGAGAGAAATATGCCTTATAGAGCCCCAGGAAGCTGACGTCACACAGCTGCCCATCGTGTCTCAACTGGAGAAATCCAATAGCGGGCACTATCAGCAGCGTTGCCACGACAACCAGCGGCAGCGCATACCAAGGCACAGCTCTTGCAACAACAGCGAACGTGACTGCAATGACCACGAATGCAACAAGGTAGAACGAGCCCGACATCCAAGGACGCTGTCGGGACGTCATCCGCGAGCTCTCCTCGTGTTTTGTCTCCAAGATGTGGGTAAGCTTGTGTCTGAGCGAGGTCTCCCATGCATTGGAGTTGTCTTCATAGGGGAGAAGCACCCACGCCTCTTCCTGGAAGGTGGCCTGATGCTTGGCGTGAAGTTCATCGAAGGCGGTCAAACCAATGATATGAGTTGGCCGGTGAAAACTCCTGTTTGACTTGAGGCTGCGAAGTAGGCAAAGCCCGCCGTCTGATCGGGGGGGCTCGCCATCTCGCATCGGAATACTCAAGTCCACGACCATCAGGTCAAACACGTCGCTCATGAGCAATTGACTCGCACCGTAGGCGTTGACAGCAGTCGCGACTCTGAACTCGCTGGCGAGGAATGCGTCCGCAAAGGCGCTGGATATTCTGAGGGTCTTCCCAGGATCATCATCTACCACCAGTATGTTAATCATGGAACCCCCGCGTCAGATTGGCCGGTCAGCCTCTCCAGGAGCCCGGTCAATTCATCTCGCCAGCTTGTTTCGGAAGGTCGGTAGAACACGGTCCCAACGTAAAGACCGCTGAATTCGCCTTCCAGTTGCGTCTCCAATTCCTCCAGTGTCATCACCTCATTGCCCTCTCCGAAACTCTCATATTGGGTGAGAACCACGACTCTGGATGGAATCGCCTTTCGTTTTATCTGCTTTAGGATGTCCCTGCCTGCATAGTGCCTGAATCTCCCTCCCGGCTCATTTGGAGACTGATCGAAATTGGGCATGCTCATGTCCAGGACGATGAGATCCGGTTTAGCCTCCAGAGCCTCCCTAAGACTACTTTGATAAGATCGCTTCTGAGTTATTTCAGCACCAGGCCGCAGTTCAGCCAACAACTCCGACACTCGCCTAATCTTGTTCGGATCATCTTCCGCCACTAGGATTCTCATACCGTTATCCCTTCAATTGGCATCTGTATACTTGCAATGAATCGGTTGTCTTCAGAAATGGCAAAGGACACGTCATAGTGGGCGCGCCGCAAATCGTATCTCACGATCTTGAGCAGTTTGTAGTAGCCGCTTCCGCCTTCTGCGCGAATGACGCTGTCGGAATCGCCTGGCCCGCCCTTTTTGCTTAGGTCCTCCAGACGGCGTCTTAGTCGCGGGATATCCGCCGATTCAGGTATGTCGTTTGAAACGTCAAGTCGAAATTTCCCATTCTCCACTTGTGCTGCCACGGTAGGCACGATGGTGTCAGTACCGTCACACGTGGAGTGTCTCGCGACATTCTCCAGAACGATGAACATTATGTCGATGAAGCTCGTGAAGACCGCGCCCTGACAGTAGAGTCCACTTTGAACACAAAGCTTGGGGCAGATCGCGCGAGATGGATAACATTTCCGTACCATCTCAATTGTCGTGTCCACCAGATGCTCAAATTCAAAGTCAGGAAGTGGGGCCTGTTCAAAATTCTCAAACCAACCCGCAATTGTCTCGAGTTCATTCTGGATGTTCGTGCGACAACGCGTCACGGATGCGGCAAACTGGCTAAGGTGCAAGGCGCAATGCAGTTCACTTGTACGCGCAAGTAGCGTATCTAGGGCGTGCGTGAGCCTGTCCCTTAGGTCTTCTCGGACTCGCCTTTGAACCCTCTCAAGGTTCTCCGTCGTGCGATGATTGAGTTCGCTAAAGATCGCGGCAATGAAGTTGTCATATGACGCCACTTCATCCTTGACAAAGAGCTTTGCCCAAAGTTCGAGGAGTTGTTCGCAGCTATAATCGAAGTCAAACATACCCTCAAACCCGTTCTGTTCTCCCTTTATCTGTAGCCATCTATTCTTGACCGTATCAATTACCCGGTCGATCTCGCGTGAGAACTCCATCAGCAGAACATTTGCCTTCTGGGGGACATCTCCCCCTAAACCAACAAAGGTAGTCTCTTTCCAATACTTGTTTTCATCATATGAGCCGGTCTCTGCGTTCAATCTCGTGATGAGATGTTCCGCTTCAAAGTGGCTTCTAATCTGACCCGCCAGCGTGCCATGTCTGACGCGCACACTGATATAGGAATCGAGGCCATACTCATTGCTGAAGATGTACCGTCTCTTGATGTCGTCAAAGACCTCCCTAAAGGCTTCAAAGCCCATGTCCGTCCAGACTATCACCCTGGCAGGACTGCCCTCCGACAGTAGCTGCCGAAGGGCAGGTGTCTTCCGCAGTCGCTCATCAAGAGATGCGAACAACAGGCAGCGTTGAAACTTCTCGCGGCACAGGCTGTCCAATGATTTCGCTATCCCAGAGGTGTCAATGTATATCTTGCTTCTATCCACATTGCGAATCGACTCGCGAATCATCCCCCTGCGCATGAGCTCATGAATTTCTCTGGAATACAGATCCGCATTCTCATGATCCAGTTGCTGCAAGGCTTGACAAAGCACGATGCGCTCGTCTTCAAGTTCCTTGGTTGTGGCAAAAGCGAAAGGAGAGTTATCCATAACCTCGGGAACACACACATGACGGAGAAAGTAGATGACGCGATCCTGGTCGTAGTCTCCAAGCGACAGAAGTAGGTCGCTCGGTTTTACCACCCCATGGCTTGTGAGAAAATCATCGTATTGAACATACACATCCCAGAGTCCGTTGCCTAAAAGACCCTCTCGGTAACATATGCTATAGAAGATCGGCCGACATATCTCGGTTGGCTCTGTGGTCGCGCCACGACCCGCTGCCACGTCAAGACAATCCTTCAACCGAATTGCGAGCAAGAGATGCCTGTTCATAAGGTAGGTATCAACGATGAGACGAATCGCGTCCTCGTACATGCCGGCGCCAAGGTAGGCCTTGAACAAGCCTCTAACAACATCTTCGTGGAAAGGCATCTTGCCCCCCGCCTCGGAACGCAGTCTCTTGTATTCAGTGATAGCACCTTGGTAATCCCGGAGTTGGAGCCAGAAAGCGGCCCGGTACTTGAGTTCGCGAGCAGGCGGGACATTGCGAAGTGCACTAGCCCTGTGCCCTGTTTTAGGGCGGCTTAGTATTTCGCTGAATAGCTCAACAGCATTGTTCGCTGCGTACCGGCTTCGGAGGCTAGTGAGAAATCGCAGGCCATCCGACGGATCGCGGAAGCAGGTCGCGAAGCGCGCGCTCGCAGCAATTCCGTTAATGCCGCCGAAAAGCCGATAGTCTATCGGATTATCGCCAGTCCCGTTCTCGCAGATAAACGCAAGTACTTGGCTGGCAAAACGCGCGCTGTCGAACGAATAACACACCTTTCGGAGCAATTCAAGTGACTTCGGCGTATCCTGGTTCTTCTTGAGCACATTATATACGTTCAGCAATAGATCTTGTGAGACAGAACCGTCTGGAAGTGGATTACGAAATCCTTCGCCAAGGTGCAACTGAGACTTCGCGAAAAGCTCATAGAACTCAAAGCAATCTGGGTGCACAACCAGAGCAGCCTCGGCAGCGAGTGAAGCTTGATGATACTCGCCTACGGTGTAATGATGCGTTATTTCCGCCAGCCTATCTGCTGGATCATTCTGGACGACTTCCGTTTCAGGTTCGAGATGATGCACCAGCAAACGGATACGAGAATCACAGAACAGACTGGACGCCTTCTTCACTATCGTCACCAGTGATGGGGTGAAAGCGAAATCGCAGTGGCACGCAACGGTCTGGAGCACTCTCACAAACGTAGCGTACCGATCGACTATCGGGAATGGACTTCCATAATAGACTACGTCGGCAAGCCGATCGTATCTGTCAAAGGTCGCGAAATCGACAGCAAACCAGAATTTGGCAATGAGGCCTACAAGTCCCGAAACAGACAAGGCTTTCCCCAGCAAATCCCGAACTTCTCTATCGTAGCTTGCCGTCGACACATTCCTCTCTGCACGTTGACTGTAGAATGCCGCATGGCCTAGTACGTTCTTGTTCTCGAGCTCTTCGCCTATCGACTTCACAAATTCTCTATTTGCCGCCAAACCTCTTCCGTATTCCGAAACAAGAACTCCGGCATCAATCGCCCACAGCGAACAACCGTAGGTACTGGTAATATCCTCAAACACACCCGATGCGCTATCGTAGTCGCCCGTCAGAAGCAACCGTTCGAAGTGCTGCTTGGCCCCTAAGAAACTATTGATTCGGTCCGCATACCGACAAAGGATGCAGCACTCCCATGCAAGTTCATCCCGAAGCTCCCCTGAAAACGGCGTGGTCACTGTGTTTGAGATGGCAGCGTAATCTGCCGGAAAAGGTCGTCCGACTTTCCTGGAAAGGGCCGTCGGCTGATCTGCCAGCATGTCCAACACCCGCAGCATGTCCTCCAATCGCTCCCGCTTGAATCTGGACAGCAGTCGCGTGGTCCTCTTCGCCTTGCCAAGAAGGGCATCCAAATAGTTGCTGCGCCTCTTTGCCAGATCGCGTTGTCTGTTAATTCCCCGCTGCTGGGCTTTGGTTCGTCGCTTCCGCTTGCTCATGCCGCTTCACTCTTCCGCCTTTTGGCCACAGAATAACGCCTCGCATGTGACCCGGTCTCAATAACACGGTGTGTCTTTTCGATACCCATGCCAACCATCACCAAGAATCGCCATGTTCATTATCGCCAGAATTCGCCGGGCGGTAAAACAGAAAGGCGATTTCTCGTGCGGAATTGTGGGAGAATCAAAGGGGAGAATCAAAGGTGTCCGGTGGAATTTCGGGTCGAATTGCGGGCGAATGATGATTCGCCCCTACGATGGGCGGGCAGGGGCGAAGGGTGGCGGGAGGAGTTTTGAGTTCTTGGTGTTGAGTTTTTGAGTATCCGGGGCACGGGCCACGGCAAGCGGGTAGACGCGTAGATGCGTCGGAGCGTAGATGCGGGAAACAAGCGAGAGGTGGGCGGGCTGCGGAGCTCCAACGCATCTGCCCTTCTCCGCCGGGACGGCTGGCCGCAAGCTGGAGGCGGAAGGCCGGAGGAATCGCGATTGACGCCATACGCACCCCGCCCGACGCGCGAAGCCTGCCCCGAGCGGAGCCGAGGGGAGCTACCAGATCCGGCGGCGGCCGTGGGCGAGTGAACAACGGCCACACAAGGGCAAGATGCCCTACGCCGGCGCAAAAGGAAAGGCCGGCTCGTTGTTGGCGAACCGGCCTTGTAATTCCTGGCGATGACCTACTCTCACGCTTCCGCACTACCATCGGCCTGGACGGGCTTAGCTTCTGAGTTCGGCATGGGATCAGGCGTTTCCCCGTCAGTAACGTCACCAGGAAACTCGTTATATCAGGCCCGAAGGCCTGATACGGTCTGGAGAAAAGGGCAACGCGGATGAGCCGGAACGACACGAACTGTCCGACCCGCCCCGAAGGGCTTCCACGTATGCCTTTGGTCTTCGACACATCTTGACTTGTGCGATAAGTCCAATGCGGATATGGATTTGAGCGACAATTGCAGGAGACCGATCAATCGGACAACCAAAGATTGATATGGTCAAGTAATCGAGCGTTAGTACCGGTTAGCTGAGACGATTTCGCGTCTTACACATCCGGCCTATCAACCTGGTGGTCTTCCAGGGCTCTCCTCCAGCCGAAGCTGGAATGGAATCCTCATCTTGGGGTAGGCTTCCCGCTTAGATGCCTTCAGCGGTTATCCTTTCCCGACATAGCTACCCGGCGCTGCACCTAGCGGCACAACCGGTACACCAGCGGTCAGTACTTCCTAATCCTCTCGTACTAAGGAAATATCCCCTCAAGATTCCTACGCCCACGGCAGATAGGGACCGACCTGGCTCACGCCGGTCTGAACCCAGCTCGCGTACCACTTTAATCGGCGAACAGCCGAACCCTTGGGACCGCCTTCAGCCCCAGGATGTGATGAGCCGACATCGATGTGCCAAACCTCCACGCCGCTATGAACGCTCGGTGGAGATCAGCCTGTTATCCCCGGAGTACCTTTTATCTGTTGAGCGACGACCCTTCCACACGGGATCGCCGGATCACTAGGTCCTGCTTTCGCATCTGCTCGAACAATAGCTCTCGCAGTTAAGCACACTTGTACCCTTGCGCTCTACACGTGATTGCCAACCACGCTGAGTGTACCTTTGAACTCCTCCGTTACCTTTTTGGAGGAGACCGCCCCAGTCAAACTGCCCACCTAGCACTGTCCCATGCCCGGATTCACGGGTCACGGTTAGGTGACTAACATGCCAAGGGTGGTATTTCAAGGATGGCTCTGTCCGGACCGAGATCCGAACTTCAACGCCTCCCACCTATCCTACGCAAGTCATGCCAGGCATCAATACCAGGATACAGTAAAGGTTCACGGGGTCTTTCCGTCTTGCCGCGGGTATGTGGTATCTTCACCACAACTACAATTTCACCGAGTCCGTCCTTGAGACAGTGCTCCAGTCGTTACGCCGTTCATGCACGTCGGAACTTACCCGACAAGGAACTTCGCTACCTTAGGACCGTCATAGTTACGGCCGCCGTTTACCGGGGCTTCATTTAGGAGCTTCACCCCCGAAGGAGTTAACCCTTCCACTTAACCTTCCGGCACCGAGCAGGCGTCATTCTCTATACATCCACTTTGCGTGTTAGCAGAGAACTGTGTTTTTGATAAACAGTCGCCAGAGCCACTTTTCTGAGCCCTCAGCACACATCTAATGAATTAAACATGTCTGGAGGGTCCCCTTATCGCGAACTTACGGGGTCAATTTGCCTAGTTCCTTAAGGACGGTTCTCTCGAGCGCCTGAGGATATTCTCCTCGCCTACCTGTGTCAGTTTTAGTACGGTCACGCCACCTTCAACCTACCGCCGCTATTTCTCGGCATCTTCGCGAAGTACTTCGGTATCGTAATTTGACCTCGCCCTTGCGGGACCCGCACGACTACTCACGGGATACTCTTAAAAGATGCGTCACGACGTTCGTCCAGTGACATGGTGCAGGAATATTAACCTGCTGTCCATCGTCTACGCCTTTCAGCCTCGACTAAGGGGCCGACTAACCCTGGGCGGATGTACCTTCCCCAGGAAACCTTAGGCTTTCGGCGAACAGGATTCTCACCTGTTTTATCGTTACTCATGCCGGCATAATCACTAGCAGCCGCTCCACGGCTCGTTACCGTACCGCTTCGATGCTGACTGCTACGCTCTCCTACCACTCGAAGGCCGACGCATCGGCCAACGAATCCGCAGCTTCGGTGCTCTGCTTATTCCCGTTCATTATCGGCGCCAAACTGCTCGACCAGTAAGCTATTACGCACTTTTTAAATGGTGGCTGCTTCTAAGCCAACATCCTGGCTGTCACGGCAATCCAACTTCCTTATGAACTGAGCAGAGCTTCGGGACCTTAGCTGGCGATCTGGGTTGTTTCCCTCTTGACGACGGACGTTATCGCTCGCCGTCTGACTCCTGAGATAGTCTCTACGGTATTCGGAGTTTGGTTGGGGTGGGTAGGCTGGTGGCCCCCCATCCCCATTCAGTAGCTCTACCCCCGTAGAGGAGTGGCTCAAGGCTAGCCCAAAAGCTATTTCGGAGAGAACGAGATATCTCCAGGTTTGATTAGACTTTTACTCCTCCCCACAGCTCATCCCCTAACTTTTCAACGTTAGTGAGTTCGGTCGTCCAGGGATTTTTACATCCCCTTCCACCTGGCCATGGGTAGATCACCTGGCTTCGCGTCTACCGCCTGCGACTGAATCGCCCTGTTAAGACTCGCTTTCGCTACGGCTCCGCACCTGAGATGCTTAGCCTTGCCACAAACGGTAACTCGCCGGCTCATTATGCAAAAGGCACGCAGTCACCCGTTATCCGCCCGAAGACGGATCATAGGGCTCCCACAGCTTGTAGGTGTATGGTTTCAGGTTCTTTTAACTCCCCTAATAGGGGTCCTTTTCATCGTTCGCTCGCGCTACTTTACACTATCGGTCGTCGAGGAGTACTTAGCCTTGGAGGGTGGGCCCCCCAGCTTCACACAGAGTTCCACGAGCTCCGTGCTACTCTGGTACGCCAACACAGAATTCCAGCTTTCGCGTACAGGACTATCACCTTCTATGGTCGGACTTTCCAGACCGTTCGACTAACTGTCCTTCTGCTGATGTCAGCGCCCGCAACCCCAGGGAGCAAGCCCCCTGGTTTGGGCTATTCCGCTTTCGCTCGCCGCTACTTACGGAGTCTCGGTTGATTTCTTTTCCTACAGGTACTGAGATGTTTCAGTTCCCTGCGTTCGCCCCATACGGCCTATGCATTCAGCCGCAGGTGAAGGGATCTGGTTGCCCAGTCCCAACGGGTTGCCCCATTCGGAGATCCCGGGATTAACAGTTGCTCGGCACTTGCCCCGGGCTTATCGCAGCCTGCCACGTCCTTCTTCGCCTCTCGACGCCTAGACATCCCCCATACACCCTTAGTAACTTGACCATATCAATCTCGGATTGACCTGGATTGACTGGTATCGCCTGAAAATGAGCGCTCAAAATGTCCAAGCTCTTCACTGAAAGATCAGTGAAAAAGACTCGGTGGGATTTCACTTTCCCACATATCCGCATATGGACTTGTCAAAGAACGCCGCCTTGCGGGCGGCTATAAAAAACGGCTATCTTACAGCCGATTTTATACTCTGCAACAGAAAAATACGTACTTTCGAAACTTTTTGTTCGCCCCGCCGCTGCCATCGCCGCAACGGGCAATGGAGACGACCGGGATCGAACCGGCAACCTCCGGCTTGCAAAGCCGGCGCTCTCCCAATTGAGCTACGTCCCCGGGACCTCTTCGTCGCTCGTATCTCGTCGCTCGTATCTCGGCAACGCATCCTGCGAGATACGAACCACGAACAACGAGCCACGAGTTCAATGGGCCCGGGAAGAGTCGAACTTCCGACCTCACCCTTATCAGGGGTGCGCTCTAACCAACTGAGCTACGAGCCCTTCGTCAAGGTGTTCTGCGTCCAAGCTCACAACACCCTATAGCCTCAATTGACTTAGAATGCCGGTTATAGTCTGTAGTTTCGAAAGAGCAACAAAAAAACCGCTGCTTTTCACTGCCAGCGGTTCCCACCTCACCCGACTTGTCGTCGGCGGCAGTTAAAGCAAGAACTTTCGAGTTTGAAGCATGCTCTTCAAGATTCTTGTTTACCCCTTAGCAATGGGCGATCTTCATCGCCACAGCCACATCTTAGAAAGGCAATTCTATTGCCCTATCGACAACCGGTCAACACCCTTTTTACGTTTTTCCAATAATTTTTCATCCCCACCCCCCGCCGGGCCCGCAAGGCCCGGCGCAAGCACGAAAACCGAACCCCGAAGCACGAAACAAGCCCGAATGACCGAAATCACAAGGTGCCAAACCCTGTCTTAGGGCGGAGACCTTTGAAGAATTCCGCCTTTCGTGCTTCGGATTTGTTTCGGATTTCGCCATTCGGATTTCGAATTTGCCCCCCTGGCCCAGGCGCGCCCGGGCAAGCACGAAATCCGAAAACCGAAGCACAAAACAAGGCCGAATGACCGAAATCACAAGGTGCAAAACCCTGTCTTAGGCCGGAGACCTTTGAAGAATTCCGCCTTTCGTGCTTCGGATTTGTTTCGGATTTCGACATTCGGATTTCGAATTTGCCCCCCTGGCCCAGGCACGCCCGGGCAAGCACGAAATCCGAAAACCGAAGTCCGGTAGGATGGGCTTTAGCCCATGCGGACTCATTTGTCAGCATTTAGCATCTCTTACATTGTGAATATCCTCCGCCCGGAGGCGTGTCGGTCGGCACTTCTCCGGCACAGAAGAAACACCCGCTTTCCATCTCGTTCCAGCAATTCCCCACACCACCACTTGCACAAGAACCCGCATGGGCTAAAGCCCATCCTACTTGCTACTTGCCTGGCGAAGTAACAGATCACTTCAGTCTATAATCCAAGACGTGGAAGCGTAAATGTGTGGAAGCGTAAATCCGGCAAACCCTACCGCTTCTCTTCATGCCGTTCGTTCCGAATACCTTCAATTCCCTCTCGCGCTTGACACCGCCGCGACAATGCCCTATATTCGAGGTAATTACGACATTGGGAGTCGTGCGAAATGAGCCCGCAAACGGAAAACATCATGAAGGAAGCGCTTCAGCTCCCGCGAGAGGCAAGGGCCCTGATTGCCGAGAAGCTGCTGGAGAGCCTGGACCTGGACGAGCCCTTTGAACTCAGCGACGAGTGGCGACAGGAAATCGCCCGACGATGCCGCGAGATCGACCAGGGGGCGGTTGATCTGGTCCCCGCCGATCGGGTCCTCAAGGAAAAATGTACCTGACACCTTTAATTCCCCTCAGGCAGCATGCGGCCCCGAATCGAGTATGCTGTCCCCAAAATGCGGGCCGCTGATGGCAAACGTTATGCCGCATTAATTCAGCGGAATCGGAGACAATGCTACAGTACGTAGAGTTATCTAACTTCCGGTGTTTCGTTCGCCATCGGCTGCCGCTGCGCGAACAGACTGTGCTCGTTGGTCGCAACAATGCCGGAAAGTCGACGGTGATCGAGGGGTTGCGCTTTATTGGCTTGATCACGGAGCGCTATCAGCATCTCAACTTTCATCCCGTTCCGGAATGGCTGGAGATTCCCAGGACGCACAGGGGCATTCGACCTGCCCTTGAGGGATTCGATATCAGCCTTGAGAACATCTTCCATCGTTATGGTGATCCCCCTGCAGAGATAAAGGCGAAATTCGCGACAGGGGAATCGATTACAACCTATATCGGTCCGCTGGGCGACTCCCACACAGTCCTTTTCGACAGGACCGGTAAAACAGTGTCGACGAAGGGACAGGCTCGGCACATCAGACTTCCTCGTGTGGGAGTTCTCCCACAAGTAGCGCCACTTGCCAAGACTGAAGAGATTCTTGCAGCCGATTATGTCCGGAGAAACCTATCGTCTGCTCTGGCTCCAGCCCATTTCCGTAATCAGCTGAACCTCCTCTATCGCGAACACTTCGGTCCGTTCAAGCGCCTCGTGGAAGACAGTTGGACAGGGGTCCGTGTGTTGAGTCTGGACGGCCGTGGAGTCATCCCGGGACAAGACCTTGCTCTGATGATCCAAGATGGCGACTTCGTCGCGGAGGCAGCCTGGATGGGACACGGGCTGCAGATGTGGCTCCAGACGATGTGGTTTCTCACGCGTTCGAGCGGGCACGATACCGTGATCTTGGATGAGCCAGACGTATACATGCATCCAGATCTTCAGCGGTCGCTAATTAGAATGCTATCAGGCCGATATCCACAGACCTGTGTGGCGACCCACTCTACCGAAATCCTTTCGGAAGTGGACCCAAACGACGTGTTGATCTTGGAGCGGCGTGAAGCGTCCTCCTCGTTTTCAACTTCTCTTCCTGCGGTACAAGAGCTTCTCGCCTCTATAGGCAGTGCGCAGAATCTGCATTTGACACGCCTTTGGGCCGCGAGGCGTTTGATCTTGTTGGAAGGGAAGGACATGGCTGTTCTCAAGCGGATCTATAACAATGTCTTCCCTATGACTAAGCAGCCGCTCGAAGTGGTACCGAATATGTCGATAGGCGGCTGGAACGGTTGGCCTTACGCAATTGGGTCATCAATGTTGTTGAAGAACTCTGTCGGCGAAGACATAACCGTGTACTGCATCTTGGACAGGGACTATCACACCCAACGTGAGATCGACGAGCGCCTGCGGGATGCAACCGCCAAGCGTGTACAGTTGTATGTTTGGCGCATGAAAGAGCTGGAGAATTACCTCTTAGTTCCGCAGCCGATTCAACGTATTATAAACGCACGGGTCCCAGTTAGAATGGTCCCACCATCCGTTGACGAGGTCAGACGCGAGATGGAGGTGATCGCCGATGAACAAAAGGACGTGGTCCTTGATGCGATTGCCAACGAGCACTGGCTTCGTAATCGGGCCGGAGGTCTGACAGCTGCAAATCGTGAGGCTCGACGCATCGTCAATCCGATTTGGGCAAACCCGGACGACCGCCTGCGGTTAGTGTCAGGAAAGGCAGTCCTGTCAGCATTGAGTGCTTGGAGCCAGGTCAATTTCGGTGTCTCATTCGGGGTCAACGCAATTGCTCAGGAGATGACTTTAGCTGAGATCGATCCCGAGGTGAAGGCTCTGCTAACAGCGATAGAGCAAACGGCTGCTGTGCCAGCGCATTGAGCAAGGCGCATTAACACGCGAGGGGAACCAAAGGTGTCAGGTACATTTTCCCCCTGCGCCCCAAACCCTTCGTCGAGCGATTCCTGCAGGACACATCGGGCACACCGTACCCAATCCCACCCCGATATGACCAAGGCGTCCGCGGAATTCCGCGAGCGATGTTCGGATCATCGCTTACTTGCCGAGGTCTTTGATTCGGATATGGCGGTACTCGTGGAATCCGTTCTCGCCTTGCAGGCCCAGATAACCGCGCGTCAACTTGTCCATGCTCGCGGAAACGCTGACGACCTCGCCGTTCAAACGGACTTCAACGCTCGATTTGACGAGCGTGATCTCGTATTCATTCCATTCCCCGACGGGCTTGAGCATCTTCTGCGTCAGTTCGACGTTCAGATCGTGGGTGGCGCCGAAGATCATGCCCATGCGCGCGGTGTTCTGGCACTGCACCTCGTACTTCCGGCTGGGCCAATCGTCTCCTTCCATATTCGATCGCAGGAACACGCCGCCGTCCTGATCGGGCTTCATGAACCGAAATTCCAGGCGGAGAATGAAATCGCTGTACTCCTTGTCGCTGCGGAGCCAGCCACGACCGCCGTTGAGCTTGAGGACGCCGTCTTGTGCGACAAACTGCGCCCCGTTCATCAGATGCCAGCCGTCGAGGGTCTTCCCGTCGAAAAGGCTCACGAAGCCCTCCTCTGCCTTCTCGGCGGCCCAAGAGACATTTGACCCGCTCCAAAAGCACGATGCAGCAATGACAACGGCAGTCCGGGCGATACAGCGGTTGAGGACCATATTCTTCACCTCCTTACGGGTTCGTCTTTGGAATCGGCATTGGGCATCCGGCTTCATAACCGGTGCTCCTGTACGGCATACTCTCGATCATCCGACATTTCCCATATAGCCTTCATCCGGCAACATCGGCGGTCTTCTATTCCATGAATATACGGCCCTTTGTCCGGGGCATTCAAGTGTAGAATGCTCAGCGGGTCAAGGCCCGGGAGGGACAGTCACCTGTTTTGGGGTCATTTCCGGGCCAGCGAGCCCTGTGCTTATGGCTGGTGCTCGCTGCTGGCTGGCGGTGCGGCGGGCGGTCTCTCGGCGGAGCCGGCGAATCGCAGGCCGTTGGCGAAGAGGGAACGATGGCGAGCGGGGACGCTCGTTCTACGCGACGGCCGGAGGGATCGTCACCGATTCCGGAGCGGATGGGCGGGCGTCAGAGGCCATAGACGTTGGCGGATTCGCGGATGGGACGGCCGCTCCTCGTCTTGCCGAGCGCGGGCGCGGGCTGCAGTCCGGCCGGGTCGAAGGGACGAAAGGGGCCGAAGGGGCGTCGGAGGGCTTTCGGCGTTGTTTGGCGCGGGCGACGAGATACGAGATGGGCGTAGCCGCCGTGGGGTGGGATGAAGCCGTCGGCCATCGATCGCTCCTCCAGAGGACAGAAAGGACGAAAACGACCTGAGGCACCAGAGCGACGCAACAGCAAGCCCCGTCCTTTCGGTCCTTTGGGTCCTTGAGGTCCCTTCCTGTCTGGCGGCGTCCAGTACACCATCCGGCAGCGCAAAACAAAAGCCCCGGTCCGAGGACCGGGGCTTCTTGTATCAAGAAACAGTTAAGCCGAACAGCGAAAGTGCCTGACTTGCGCCATCCGCCAAAAAAAGGGCGGACAACGTTCTAGATATCCCTAGAAAGGAGGTGATCCAGCCGCAGGTTCCCCTACGGCTACCTTGTTACGACTTAGTGCCAGTCATCGGGCTTACCGTCGGCAGGCGCCTCCCCTTGCGGGGTTAGCAACCCGACTTCGGGTACTCCCGACTCCCATCACTTGACGGGCGGTGTGTACAAGGCTCAGGAACACATTCACCGCGACATCGCTGATTCGCGATTACTAGCGATTCCACCTTCATGCAGGCGAGTTGCCAGCCTGCAATCCGAACTGGGGCCGGATTTTTGCGATTTGCTCCACCTCGCGGTCTTGCGTCGCTCTGTTCCGACCATTGTAGCACGTGTGAGGCCCTGGGCATAAAGGCCATGATGACTTGACGTCATCCCCACCTTCCTCCGGTTTAACACCGGCAGTCCCGTTAGAGTTCCCGGCATGACCCGCTGGTAACTAACGGCAAGGGTTTCGCTCGTTAGAGGACTTAACCCGACATCTCACGACACGAGCTGACGACAGCCATGCAGCACCTGTGCAAGTTTCACCCGAAGGCAGCCCAACCTGTTTCCAGGCGGGCATCCAAGCATGTCAAACCCAGGTAAGGTTCTGCGCGTTGCTTCGAATTAATCCACATGCTCCACCGCTTGTGTGAGCCCCCGTCAATTCCTTTGAGTTTTAGCCTTGCGACCGTACTCCCCAGGCGGTCTACTTAACACTTTAGCTTCGGCTGTGCCGGCGTCAGAACCGCCACAACCTAGTAGACATCGTTTACGGCGTGGACTACCGGGGTATCTAATCCCGTTCGCTCCCCACGCTTTCGTGTCTCAGCGTCAGGTCAGGCCCAGTGCACCGACTTCTCCACCGGCATTCCTCTTGATATCTACGCATTCCACCGCTCCACCAAGAGTTCTGCGCACCCCTACCTGCCTCAAGAAACGCAGTTCGTCAAGCAATTCCTCGGTTAAGCCGAGGGATTTCACAAAACGCTTACGCTTCCGCCTACACACGCTTTAAGCCCAGTGATACCGAACAACGCTTGCCACCTTCGTCTTACCGCGGCTGCTGGCACGAAGTTAGCCGTGACTTCCTCTGGGTTAGATCAATCCGCCGAAACGGACTTTCTTCCCCCTGACAGTAGTTTACATCCCGAAGGACTTCCTCCTACACGCGGCGTCGCTGGGTCAAGCTTTCGCTCATTGCCCAATATTCGTTACTGCAGCCCTCCGTGGAGGTCCGGGCAGTGTCTCAGTCCCGATGTTGCGGGCCAACCTCTCAGTCCCGCTACCCGTCATTGCCTTGGTGAGCCATTACCTCACCAACAAGCTGATAGGAACTAGGCCGCTCCCGCGCCGATAAATCTTTGATCATCGACCCATCGACCGATGATGTCATCCAGTATTACCGCCCCTTTCGGAAGGATGCCGAAGCATCCAGACGCTATCCTGAAGCACGGGGTACGTTACCTAGCCGTTACTAACCCTTTCGCCACTAACTACGCTTTCGATTGCTCAATTACGTAGTCCGTTCGACTTGCATGTCTTAGCCACGCCGCCAGCGTTCGTTCTGAGCCAGGATCAAACCCTTCAGTTTGAATCGTCGAATCCGCCGAAGCGGAAATCGTCTTTGAAGGCTCAACACTTTCTGGTATTCGCACCGAAAGTGCTGAAAAAGGCTACTGCATTTTTCCCGACCTCGGTGGGGCGAATCCCGCCGGGCCGGTGCACTTTCGCTGCTCATATGGCTTAACTGTTCACTTGTCAAAGATCACGAAATTAAACGGGTGAACAAGCACCTGGTTCACAGTTGCCTGTCCACCATAGATCCGTATTTTACGCCGAATCGTCCGGCCGTCAACCCTTGTCTATGGAAAAATCAAAAAAAAGTTCACTTTTCCGCGACCGGGCCTCTGGGCCGCGTAAACCGCACGCGCCAGAGCCGACAACAGGCAGCAATCTACACCCCCCGCTCGAAAAACGCAAGCGCTTTTTCGCTTATCTCGTATCTCGACACCGCGCCAGGCGTCCTCGTCGTCCGCGCCATTCTGTCTTGACCTGCCCTGCGGACGTTGGACGCACGGCCAGCCTGATAGAGATGCACGCGTTGATGAAGGAAGCAGGAATCCCGATCATGGCGAGCGTCCTGACACGGAAGAGAGGGAGGCTCTCCGGAGGCACCGGCATCGCAATCAGAACCGGGGCTCGGCCGAGAAACAAAGCCGGACACACTCGCCTGCCCCAAACGTGACCTCCAGAGCGGCGGGCAGACAAGTAATGAGGAATCCGTATCTCGTATCTCGCGTTACAGCGGCCTGGAGGCTGGAGACAAGGTGCGACACGCTTCTACGCGTTTGCGCTTCAGCGCTCTCACGGGGCCGGCAGCATGGGGGCCGCCGGTCGCGGGCTTGGACTTTTCGCTTGAAAAACCGCCCTGCGGCGGGCATGCTGGGTCGAAACGACTCGCAGGGGCGGATGACGACGCACCCCTGCCGACTGCGACTGTTAAGGAGGCACGCACATGTTCGCCCGTCAACGTCCGATCCGCATGACCGTCTTCACCGCCCTGCTGACACTCGCCTGCTGCGCCGGCGCGCAGGAGGCCAACTACGACGAGGCCAGGGTGCCGCAGTACACGCTGCCGGACCCGCTGGTATGCCTGGACGGCACAAAGGTTACCGACGCGGCGAGATGGTCGCAGAAACGTCGGCCGGAGATCTTCCGGCTGTTCGAGGAGCACGTCTACGGCCGCGCGCCCGGCCGGCCCGAACAGATGACGTTTATGACCACCTCCGTCAGCCGCAGCGCCCTGGCGGGCCAGGCCACCCGCAAGGAAGTCACCGTCTACTTCAACGGCCGACAGCAGGACCCCAACATGACGATCCTGATCTATCTGCCGAACGAGCGAACCGGGCCAAGCCCGCTGTTCGTCGGTCTGAACTTCCAGGGCAACCATACGATCCACCCGGACCCGGCGATCCACATCACCAGGAGCTGGACGCGGGACAATCAGACCGACAACCGGGCGACGGAGGCCGGGCGAGGCCGGGCCGCCGGCCGCTGGCCCGTCGAGCAGATCATCGGGCGAGGCTACGGCCTGGCCACGATCTACTACGGCGACATCGATCCGGACTTCGACGACGGGTTTCAGAACGGCATCCATCCGCTGTTCTACAAGCCGGGCCAGACGCGGCCGGGACCCGAGGAATGGGGCTCCATCGCCGCCTGGGCCTGGGGCCTGAGCCGGGCGATGGACTACTTCGAGACCGACTCGGACATCGACCAGAAACGGGTCGCCGTGATGGGCCATTCGCGGCTCGGCAAGACCAGCCTCTGGGCCGGGGCCGCGGATGAGCGATTCGCCATCGTGATCTCCAACAACTCCGGCTGCGGCGGCGCGGCGCTGTCCCGCCGGGAGTTCGGCGAGACCGTCAAGCGGATCAACACCGTCTTTCCCCACTGGTTCTGCGACAACTTCACGAAATACAACGACAACGTGGCCGCCTGCCCGGTCGATCAGCACATGCTGATCGCCCTGATGGCGCCGCGCCCCGTCTACGTCGCCAGCGCCGAGGAGGACCGCTGGGCCGACCCGCGCGGCGAATTCCTGGCGGCCAAAGGCGCCGACCCGGTGTACAAGCTGCTCGGGACAGAGGGTCTGCCGGCTGACACGATGCCCGAGGTCGGCCGGCCCGTAGCCGGGACGGTCGGCTATCACATCCGCTCCGGCGGGCACGATGTCACCGACTACGACTGGCAACAGTACATGGACTTCGCCGACAAACACTACACACGCATGAAATAGCTCGCGTGCAACGGATACGGAAGGAGCAGACCACCATGGACACACGAAAATCGTCATTGTTGATCCCGATCCTCGCGGTTGCAGGGCTGCTGAGCCTGGCTCTGACGCTGCAGGCACAGTCGGGCTCCGGCGGCAGCGGCCGATGGGAGTACCGCGTGCTCGACACGAGGGACATGATGATTCATCCGCAGATGACGGACGGCCAGATCGACGCGGCCCGGCAGGTCGGCGTCACCGCCGCCCGCAACCTCGACACGGAGTTCGACCGGCTGGGCGCCGAGGGCTGGGAACTTGTCAGTTTCGCCGACCGCATCGCCGTCTTCAAACGCGGCCGAAACTGACGCGTCGTCTCACAAGGTCCGGCATCAGATCAGGGAGTCCCACGCCATGAGAGCGAGAGTCCACATGCAGAGCGTCGTCCTGCTGCTGTTCGTTTCAGGGGCATTGTTGTTGTCCGGTCCGGTGCACGCGGCGGACGACGGTGCGGCACTGGCCGAAGCGTACGTGCCGCGACTGGAGAAGATCCTGACGGAGAACATCGCGCCGTTCTGGTTCGACAAGAGCCTGGACCGCGAGCACGGCGGGTACATCATCCACTTCGGTCCGCAGGGCCAGTCCAAAGGCCCCGGCACGAAGATGATCGTCAGCCAGGCTCGCACCGTCTGGCTGTTCGCGCGGCTGGCCCGCGCCGGCTATGGGCGGACCGAGAACCTGGAGGCGGCCGCACACGGCTACAAGTTCCTCACCGAGAAGATGTGGGACGCCGAGCACGGGGGGTTCTACTGGGAGGTGGACGCTGCGGGCGAACGACAACTCAAGCCGCGAAAGCACCTCTACGGGCAATCGTTCGCCCTCTATGCGATGGCGGAGTATTACCTCGCCAGCGGCAGGGAAGACGTGTTGAGTTTCGCGACGAAGTTCTTCCACCTGCTCGAAGAGAAGGCCCACGACAAAGTCTATGGCGGCTATCGAGAATCGTTCGAGCCTGACTGGACACCCACACCGGCCGAGGAGAACTCGTACATGGGGGCCCCCGCCGGCCTGAAGCTGATGAACACGCACCTGCACCTGATGGAGGCGATGACCACGTTCTATCAGGCCAGCCGGCTCCGCGTCGCGCGGGAGCGGCTGATCGAGCTGATCCACATCGAGAGCAACGCGGTGGTCCGCAAGACGCTCGGCGCCTGCACGGACAAATACGATCGGGACTGGACGGCCCGACTGGACGGCAACTTCGCCCGCGTCTCGTACGGGCACGACATCGAGAACGTCTGGCTGCTGATGGAGGCGTGCGATGCGGCGGGCCTGTCGAACGGGCCGTTCATGGACCTGTATGAGACGCTGTGGGCCTACTCGCTGAAGTACGGCTACGACGAGGCCAACGGCGGGTTCTACTACACGGGCGACTTCAACCGCCCCGCCGACGACCGCGAGAAGTCCTGGTGGGTTCAGGCCGAAGCGATCGTCAGCGCGCTGCGCATGTATCGCGCCACAAACGACGCCAGGTATCTCGCCGTCTTCGAGAAGACGTTGGCGTTCGTCGAGAACGAGATGGTCGATTGGGAACACGGGGAATGGCACAGCAGCATCACGCCGGACGGGCGGGCGCGGGGCGACAAGGCCAATCCCTGGAAGGCCGGCTACCACAACGGACGGGCCATGATCGAGTGCATCGAGGCCCTCCGCACCTGGCCCAAGCCGTGAAAGGAGTCCGCACGTGGACGATTTGACCCGACGCATCGCCGCCATACTCAGGCAGGCGCAACTGGCCGGACTGGCCACCGTCACCGAGGACGGCAAGCCCTGGGTTCGCTACGTCATGACCGTGGCCTCGCGGGACATGGTCATCCGCTGTGCAACCTTCGTCGAGGCCCGAAAGGTCAGGCAGATCGCGAAGAACCCCGAGGTCCATCTGACCTGCGGCGTCACCGACCCGCGCGAGATGGTGCCCTACCTTCAGATCCAGGGCCGGGCCCGGCTCGACACGAGCCGCGAGGCCCGTCACGGCTTCTGGACCGAGATGCTCGCGAGGATCTTCGACGGTCCGGACGACCCGAAGTACGGGGTCCTCGAAATCACGCCCTACCGGATCGAGTACTGCGACGTCGCCGCACCCGAACCCCAGGTCTGGACGGCCGAATAGGGACTTCCGTTGCCGCAAACGATTCGAGGGAGGCGTTGAACATGACAGACGGTGCTGTAGCCGGTGCCGCCGCTGCGGCGGCCATCGCCAATGCGATCAAGGCCTCCGGGGCTATCATCACCGTCGAGCCGAACGACTTCGAGACGCTTCTCAGAAAGGTCGAGGAGCCGTTGGTGGTCTGCGCGCAGGGCGGGATCTTCTCGACGAAGTACCAGTACCTGACCGCCTACAAGGGCCTGATCTTCCACACGAAGACCCGGACGCCGCTGATGCTGAGCCCGCGGATCGAGTTGATCAACGCCCGCAAGATCTGGATCCCCAACTGACCGCCGCAGCGGCCTCACGCGGAAACGGGCGCGGCGGGTGGCAGTCTCAAGCCCGCAGGGCTTGGGGATGGCGGGCCGTTCATAGTGTGCCCACCCTGGTGAGGGCGACGAATGCGTCGCCCCTACTTCAACGGTGTTCAGGCCGGGCTCTGACGACGCCACTACAAACAACCATCCGAAATGCTCCCCCGGTTAGGGCCGCCACCGCCAAGCCCGCTGTGTCCGAAGTGGCCTTGCCTTGAACTCTGGATGGACACGGCTGATCGCGCGGGTGTTGACGCTGTTGGCTGTGAAGTATAAGATCGCCTTTGAGGCATCTGCATATGAACGGAAAACTCGATATCGATAGAGACCAAATCGCCGATTTCTGTCGGCGGCATCACATCGTGCGGCTGGCGCTTTTCGGCTCCGCCCTGCGGGACGATTTCGGCCCGGACAGCGATGTCGATGTCCTCGTGCACTTCGAGCCGGGCCAAGTGCCGAGTTTCTTCCGGCTGTCCGACATGGAAGACGAGTTGTCGGCCCTCTTCGGCGGACGCAAGGTAGACCTGCGGACCCCGGAGGACCTGAGCCGCTACTTCCGCGACAGAGTCATCGCCCAGGCGGAGGTGCAGTATGCACGTGGATGACAAGACCCGACTTGGCCACATGCGCGATGCGGCCCGTGAAGCGATGGAGATGGCACGCGGTCAGCAGAGATCGAGCTTGGATACCGACCGCAAGCTATGTCTGTCGTTGGTCCACCTGCTGGAGGTCATCGGCGAGGCCGCCAAGGGCATCTCACCCACCTTTCGCCAGGAGCACCCCGATCTACCGTGGAAGAAGACCGCCAGAATGCGCGACCGGCTCATCCATGGATACTTCGATGTGAACCTCGCCATCGTATGGCGAACGGTCACGGAGGATCTGCCCGGACTCGTCGTTCGACTCGAAGAAATCATGCGTATCTGAGGCACGTCCGTTCCCGGTCAGTCCTATCCACTGCTCGAATCGTGGTCGCCGACGATTTCGGTTTTGATCTGGTTGAGCAGGTTGATCGCTTCGAGGGGGTGAGGTTGTCCGGGTGGATGGTGACCTCTTTGGCAGAACGTCGTCTCCTGCCGGGGTCGGGAACAGTGGCACGAAACCAGAGAACACCCTGTGGAGAGGCCCACGGGTTCGCATGCCCCTGCATTCGTGGCAGCGTCTCTGCGCCCTACTGTTCTTGCCCAAGGGGAGGACGATCGACACCGATGGTCTCCAGCCGTTCGATCAGCGGAGGCAGTTTGCTGCGGACCACGGTCCAGAGGATCTCGTAACGGACCTCGCCGTATTCGTGAGCCAGAACATTCCGCAGGCCGATCACCGACCTCCAAGGGACGTCGGGCAGACTCGCACGGGTTTCCTGCGATACGCGCCGGGCCGCTTCTCCGATGATCTCCAGGTTGCGTTCGACGGCGTTGCGGGTCTTGCGATCCTCAAGGAAGTGCTCGAATGCGATGTCGTCTGTGAACTCGACGGCCGTTCTCGCCGCATCCAGCATGTCCCAGAGGCGGGCCATATCTTTGGCGTCAAGCTGCATAGATCACCTGGCGGGTCTTCAGAATCTCGTGTCTTCTCCACGGGTTCCGCATCGCCTCTTTCTCGACAAGGTCAACCGAACGCCCAAAGAGAGCCTCCAGCTCGTCTTTCATGTCCAGCAGCCGGTCGATATCCACCGGCGCTCCCGGCTCGAAGCTCACGAGAACATCCAGATCACTGGTCGGGCCGAAATCCTCGCGGAGAACAGAACCGAAGACAGACAGTTCCCGTATCCGCCACCTGCGGCAGAACTCGGCTATCACGTTGCGATTCAATGGCACCTTGGCGTTCATCATTCTGCCATCATCATAGCGGCCCTGTCACGACAGGTCAACCTGATCGGGCCCGACAGCCTACGGTCCTTCGCCTCGCATTTCCTCTTTGATCCGGCTCAGGAGGTTGATGGCCTCTATGGGGGTGAGGTTGTCCAGGTCGATGGTGGCGAGGCGGTCGAGGACGGACTTGTGTTTCTGGACGAACAGGGCGTCGCCTTCCGGTTCCTTGGTCTTGTGGCGGGCGAGGCGGTCGCCGGTGGCCTCCTTGGCGAAGGTTGATTCGAGCTCTTCGAGGATCTCCTGCGAGCGGCGGAGGATCGACTTGGGGATGCCGGCCAGCTTGGCGACGTGCACGCCGTAGCTCTTGTCGGTGCCGCCCGGCAGGATGCGGTGCAGGAAGACCACCTCGTCCATCCACTCGCGGACCGCAACGTTCAGGTTGCGGACGTTGGCGAACAGCTCGGCCAGTTCGGTCAGCTCGTGGTAGTGCGTCGCGAACAGCGTCCGGCACGTCACCTTCGTCGCGAGGTGCTCGGTGATCGCCCAGGCCAGGGCCAGGCCATCGTACGTGCTGGTGCCCCGCCCCACCTCGTCGAGGATCACCAGCGAGCGGGCGGTGGCGTTGTTGATGATGTTGGCCGTCTCGGTCATCTCGACCATGAACGTCGATTGGCCCCGCGTCAGCTCGTCGGAGGCGCCGACCCGCGTGAAGATGCGATCGACCAGGCCGATCTCGGCCTCCTTGGCCGGGATGAACGAGCCCGTCTGGGCCATCAGCGCCAGTAGCGCGGTCTGGCGGATGTAGGTGCTCTTGCCGGACATGTTCGGGCCGGTGATCACGGCGATGTCACCGGCCCCGGCGCCCAACTCGACGTCGTTGGGCACGAACTCGGCGCCGAGCGTCTCGGCCAGGACGGGGTGCTTGCCGTCGCGGATGACGATCCGCGCGTCGTTCGTGATCCTGGGCCGAACGTATTTGCGCCGGGCGGCGACGTGGGCCAGCGAGGCGAGGCAATCGCACTGGGCGACCGTCTCGGCAAGTTGCTGCAATCGCGGCACATAGGTTGCCGCCTCCTGCCGAACGTCCTCGAAGAGCCGCTGCTCCAGTTCCAAGGCGCGGTCCTGCGCGGTAAGCACCTCGTTCTCGTATTCCTTGAGCGGCTCGGTGATGTAGCGCTCGGCGTTCTTGATCGTCTGCTTGCGAACGTAGTCGGGCGGGACCTTGGCGGACGAGGCGTGCGAGATCTCGATGTAATAGCCGAAGACCTTGTTGTAGCCGACCTTCAGGTTTGCGATGCCCGTCCGCTCGACCTGCTGCTTCTGGTAGTCGCGCAGCCAGCTTTGGCCGTCTTTGGAGATCGAACGCAGGCGGTCCAGCTCGGCCGAGAAGCCGGGACGGATGAACCCGCCGTCGCGAAGGTGGACGGGACAGTCCGGATCGATAGCCGCCTCCAGCAGATGCGCCAGCTCGTCCATGCTGTCGCAGCGTTCGGCCAGACTTCGCAGCAGTCCCGCTTCGAACCCGCTCAGCAACTCGCGCAGCGCCGGAATCTGGCCCAGCGTGCCGGCCAGGGCCAGCATGTCACGCGGGCCGGCGCGGAACGTGCTGATGCGTGCGGCGATCCGCTCGGTGTCGGCGATATTGCCCAGTCGCGCGCGCAGCTCAGTCAGCTTATCGACGGCGTCCGTCAGCTCCTCGACGGCGTCCTGCCGGGCCTCGATCGCCTCGACGTCGCAGAGCGGCATGCACAGCCAGTGGCGGAACATCCGCCCGCCCATGCCGGTGAGCGTCTCGTCGAGGCAGCTCAGCAACGAGCCTTTGCGGGTCTCGCCGCGAATCGTCTGGAGGATTTCGAGCGACCGCAGCGAGGTCGGATCGATCTGCAGGAAGTTCCTCCGGCTGATCTTGCGCAGGCTCTGGATGTGGCCGAGCGCGGTCTTCTGCGTCTCGTTGAGGTATTCGATCACGGCACCGGCCGGCGGGATCAGGTCCTGATCGCCGTCGCCGATGCCAAACCCTTCGAGGGTGGCCGCGCCGAAATGCTTGAGCAGGCGCTGGCGGGCCTGGTACGAATCGAAGTACCAGCCGGGCCGCTCGGTGACGATGGCATGGGTCAGCCGCCCGATGTCGGACGAAAGCCGGCGCGTCTCAGCGTCGAACAGCTCGCCCCGCCGGTCGGCCAGCAGGCACTCGGCCGGGGCCAGACGCTGCAACTCGTCGAGCAGCTCGCGCTCGGGGACGCGCTGGACGAAGAAGTGTCCCGTCGAGAGATCGACCCAACTGACGACGGCATGGCCCCTGGCGTCGAGGTGGATCGCACAGAGGAAGTTGTCCTTCTTGTCCTCCAGCAGCATCTCGTCGGTCAGCGTGCCGGGCGTAACAATGCGGACGACGTCGCGCTTGACCACGCCCTTGGCGGTCTTGGGGTCCTCCACCTGCTCGCAGACGGCGACACGAAAGCCCGCCTGGAGCATCTTCTTGAGGTAGCCGTCCACCGCATGGTACGGCACGCCCGCCAGCGGGACGGGGTCCGGGCCGTTCTTGCCCCGGCTGGTCAGCGTCAGGCCCAGCACCTTCGAGCAGGTCTTCGCGTCGTCGAAGAACGTCTCGTAGAAATCGCCCATGCGGAAGAACAGAATGCAGTCCGGGTGCTTGGCCTTGAAGTGATGAAACTGCCGCATCGCCGGCGTCAAATTGTCCTTGGGCTGCACCATCCCGCGATTATACCCCAACCCGCCCTCCAGACAACTCCAAGGCCACAGAGGCCGCTCAGGCCCATTTCAGTTCCTGATGATCCCGACCAGCTTGTCGATGACCTCGGCCAGCTTCTCGCCCTTGAGGTGGCCGACGCGATACAAGATGATGTGGGTATCCGCTGTGAACAGACGATTGGGCCTGATATTTCCTGGCTGCTTGAGCCTTCCCGATGCGAAATCGGCCTCATCAACAGGAATGGCGTAATTGTCTCCAATGGTCCGGCTGGTCAACTGACAGAGAATGACATCTTCTCCTCGCAGCGGAGCAATGACCAGAGCCGGACGACGCTTCGACTGGCTCAGATCGGAAAACGGAAAAGGGATGACGACGACGTCGCCTTTCACAAATCCTGCCACGCCGCATCCTCCTCGGGTCGGAGCCAGTCCTTGGACAGGGAGGATTCACTCGCGATGCTGGTGGCCAGCTTCTCCCTCGCCATCTTTGCCTTGAGGAAGTAGACAAAATCGAGCACCTCGGCCAAGAGTGGCTCCGGGGCCGCCTCGATCTCGCTGATCAGCAATTCCTTCGTACTCATGGTGTGCACCTCGCCATGCGGACCCATCACTTCTCTTAATCGCAAGTGATCCACACCAAGGATAGCATAGAACCCGGGGGCAGGTCAACCGAATCGCGAATGAATCGGGGGTTGGGGCACCCGGCCCCGGCGCCTGGTATCCGGGCGGCACAGAGCCCGGCGTAGACGATCAACCTTCGATTGGGCCGTGGCGGAGGGTGGCGACGATGGCCGCCGGATCGGACGGGGTGGCGGCGGATGCCAGGCGTTCGAGCAGGGCCTGCTGGCGTGGGGTGAAGGCGATGGGTGTGTGGGGGTCGAAGTCGGCGACGCCGAGAGTGCGACCGATCGCGCCGATCAGGTCGTCGAGGCCGGTGGCCTGCTTGGCGCTGATTCGGACCGGCGTGCCCAGACCGGCGGGCAGTGCGCCGGGGTCAAGACGTGGCGGCAGATCGGACTTGTTCAGGACGGCCAGGACGCGTTTGCCGGCCAGTGTTTCGAGCAGTTTCCTGTCGATGCGGACCTGCGGCCGGCTGAGGTCGAGGATCAGCAGGACCAGGTCGGCTCCTTGGAGAATCTCGACGCTCCTGGCCTGGGCGGCCGGGTCGATCTCATCGTGGCCCGCCGCGACGGCATCGGCATCGAGGCCCGCTGTGTCGATGACGGTGGCCGCCAGCGGACCCATGAGAATCTCGCAGGAGACCCAGTCGCGCGTGGTGCCTTCGACGTCCGTAACGATCGCCTTCTCGCATCCGGCCAAGGCATTCAGCAGCGTACTCTTGCCCGTATTGGGCGGCCCGATCAGCGCAAGCGTGCAGCCGGAGACAATCGGCCGAGCGATCTCGCTGTCACGCCGTATCTGCCCGGCCTGGCGCGCGATCTCGTCCGGCGGCACCGAATCGATTTCGAGCGACCACTGGCGGACCTTCTGCGACAGCCCCCCTTCCATCTGGGCAGCAATGATTCGGGCGCCCTCCAGAGTCTTGACCTTCGTCAGCGCCAGCTTCACCTCGACGGCAATCGAGTCGTCCGGCCGCTCGGCGGCAGAGGTCCGGGCCAACAGGCGTTCGGCGCCGAGCAACTCGACGCCGCGGCCTTGCAGCAGCTTCATGATCCGTTCGACGATGAGCGGGTTGCCGTGGCAGTGGATGGCGAACGTGCCCGGTCCCTCGCAGCCGATGGTGACCTGATCGACCATCTCGCCGCCGTCGACGATGTGGCCGAGCTGAATGCGACCGGTTTCAAAGGCGGGTGGTCTATCCCCCGACGGACGAAAGATGTCCGACAGAACGCCGTGAGCCGACTCGCCGACGAGCTGGATCGTGGCAATCGCCCCCGCCCCCGGTCCGGTCATGACGGCCGCGAAGAGGCCCATGATCTCAGTCCATCTCGCTTTGGCTTTCGAGGTGTTTCATGTAGGCCAGAACGATGCCCTTGACGACGAGGTGCGGGACGTAGTTGTCGACGAAGGGGCAATCGTCCTTGATCATGGCCGCGGCCGAGCCGGTGATGACGGTCTGCGGCCAGTGACCGATCTCCTCGGCGTAGCGTCGCACGATCTCCTCCAACGCCCCGATGATCGAATAGTACAGGCCGCAGTTGATCGCGTCGGCCGTGTTCTTGCCGTAGGGTGTCGTCGGCCGGTGCACGACCACCTTGGGCAGTTTGGCGGTGTTGTCCTTCAGGGCCTGCGCGCTGATCTCGAAGCCGGGACAGATGACGCCCCCCTGGAAGACACCCTTGGCATCGACCAGATCGATCGTCACCGCGGTACCGAAATCGGCCACCACCACGGCGTCTTCCACCACGGCATAGGCGGCCGCCGCCGAGACGATCCGGTCGGCGCCCACCTTCTCCGGCTCATCCACCCAGGCCGGCATGGGCAGCGGGATGTCTTCGCCGACGACGTGAATCTCCTCGCCGAGGGACTCGTCGGCCATCCGGCGGATGAGTTCGGTCCACACCGGCTTGACACTGCTGACGACAATGACGCCGTCCCGCTTGCCCTGCGCCGAGGACTCCAGAACGGGAATCTTCTGCCAGGCGGACGCCAGGCAATCCCGCAGGTCGGCCTCGCCCGCCCCCGGCAGCGATTGAATGGACTCTTCCTTGCCGTCGAGAAACAGCCCAACCGCCACATTCGTATTGCCGACATCTACCGCCACGATATTCATAAATCACACTCGGGATCTTGGGAATTGCGATTCAGCATCTCTTCTCGACGCCATGAACAGTGCTTTTAGCCGATTCGCCCGCGTCTGTCAATCTCAGGCCCTCTGAAGCAACAGTTCAATGGCATTCAGGAAATCCGCAGCAACCTGAATCGCTCTCGTCGCATCCTCCGCAGAGACGTGAACATCGACGCCGTAGTCGCCGATACCACGCAGCTCGAACAGCCAACTCAGCCCCCGCCCCTGTTCTTTGCCAAGTCTTCCCGTCCTGACCAGCCGCTGATGAACCAAAGCGATCACACCGCTGTGCTTGCTCGACTCGATCTCTTCGCTCAACAAGGCAGCGGTTGAGGCGTAAAACGCCGCATAGTACGCACGGGAGGCCGCGAAATCGTGAAATCCGCTCTGGGCCAGTTCCTTTGCTGCAGCGATCGCTTACTTGGCCCGCTCGATGTTGGCCGCAACGTCCTTCTCGTACTCTGCCTTCACAGAAACACGCCCTCCCGCTTGGCATTTCGGTAGAGTTGCATACTGCCGGCTTCGAATTCCTCGACGGCGGCAGGCTTGGCGGAGACAAGTCGATCCGTCTCAAGCTGAATTGGATACAGCAGATCGACGATTCGACGCAATTCCCGGAGATGATCGAATGGGCCACTGAGCAGAACGAGCAAATCGATGTCGCTGGCGGCGTCAGCCTGACCGCGTGCCGTGGACCCATACAGAACCAAGCCCTTGAACAGTGGGCCGTAGTCCGTCTGGAGAGCCGCCCGACACTTCTGAATTGCCTCCATAACAGCTACATCTGCCACGTCTTCCATACATCCTCCCGAAAAGAGCAGTCCACGTGATTGTATCGCTTCGTGTGCCTGCCTTCAAGACGATCGCCCGCAGGCCGAGAGGAGACTGGGTTCAGGCATCGGCCTTGAGGTCTTTGGTCTTCTGCCAGAGAAGCTCGGTAAGCTCCTTGATTCCTTCGCCCGTGGCGGCCGAGATGGCGGGAACGTCCGGGCCGAGCTTCTCCCGGATGCGGGCAAGGGCGGCGCCGTCGGGGTCGAGGTCGATCTTGTTGGCGACGACGACCTCGGGTTTGTCGGCAAGGACCTCGCTATGGCGTTCGAGTTCGGCGCGAATCGTGTGGTAGTTGTCGACCGGGTCGGCGCCGTCCATCGGCAGGATGTCCAGGATGTGGACGATGATGGTGGTGCGTTCGATGTGCTTGAGGAAGTCGTGTCCGAGGCCTGCCCCTTCGCTGGCGCCTTCGATCAGGCCGGGGATGTCGGCCATCACGAACCGGCGGAAGTCGCTGAGGCCCACGATGCCCAGCACGGGCTCGAGGGTCGTGAACGGATAGGGGGCGATCTTCGGCCGGGCGGCCGAGCAGCGGGAGATCAGCGTGCTCTTGCCGGCATTGGGCAGCCCCACCAGCCCGACGTCGGCGATCAGCTTCAGTTCGAGCTTCAGGTTGCGTTCCTGGCCGGGCTTGCCCGGCTCGAACTCTCGCGGCGTCTGATGGGTGCTCGTGGCAAAGGCCTTGTTGCCCTTGCCGCCTTTTCCGCCCCGGCAAATCTGCACCCTCATCCCCGGTTCGCTGAGGTCCTTGAGCAGCAGGCTCCAGTCGGTGTCATAAATGAGCGTTCCGACCGGCACGCGGACGATCAGGTCCTGACCATCGGAGCCGCTCTTGTTGCTGCCCTGGCCGGGCCGGCCGTTTTCGGCACGCCAATGGTGCTTGCCCGCAAAATCCAGCAGCGTGTCGAGGTCGCCGGCGGCCTCGAAGTAGACGTGCCCGCCCCGACCGCCGTCGCCGCCGTCCGGGCCCCCTTTGGGCACGAACTTCTCCCGCCGGAAGCTCACGCAGCCGTTGCCTCCATCACCTGCCTTGACCCAGATCTGCGCCTCATCGACAAACATCAGGCCACCGGACGATAAAAAAAAGGATGGTATATCACCATCCTTTGGGAATCACGCGAAAGAAACTGCGAATCGGTCAGAGCACGTGGATCTTGCGCCCCTGGAACTGGACGGTGCCGTCCGCCGTGGCGAACAGCGTGTAGTCCTTGCCCATACCGACATTGGAGCCGGCGAAAAACTTGGTGCCGCACTGCCGAACGAGAATCGCCCCGGCCTTGGCCGCCTGGCCGCCGTAGAGTTTCACGCCGCGATACTGCGGATTGCTGTCTCTGCCGTTCCTCGATGACCCTTGTCCCTTTTTATGTGCCATGACCTGTGACCTCGGAATTCTGTGCTTCTGGATCCATGCAAAACTACATAAACCACACAGGATAGCGGCGTTGCGGCCTGCTGTCCAGCCAAATTTCTGAGAAATTCACACCGCTCCGATCTACTGCGCCTGGACGATCGCCTTGGCGTCCTCGACCGGCATGAAACCGGTGGCTGCCATTTTGAACCGCCCCTGCGCATCAATGAAGAAGCTGCTCGGGACGTACTGGACCTCCCCAAAGGGAGCCGGCAACGCACCGCCCCCGCCGGACAGGACGGTGTAGTTGATCCGCTCTTTCTCGGCAAACTCCTTGAGCAACGCCGGCGGCTCATTCGAGACGCTCAGAATCACCAGATCCTTGTCGGCATAGCCGCTCCGCAGTTCTTTCAATTGCGGGACCTGCAGTTTGCACGTCGCAACCCAGGTCGTCCAGATGACGACGACGACGTTCTTGCCCCGGTAATCGCGGAGCGTGTGGACCTTGCCCTCAATATCGGTCAGCGTGAAATCGGGTGCGATCTTGCCCCACCACGACTCGGCCGCCGGACTCCAGGGTTTGTCGCCCTTGAGCACGTTCTGAAGGCTCACAGAGGGCCCGCGGAAGAGGCTTGCCGCCGCATCGAGCGGGTCCAGGACTGCCTGCTCCCGGCCGGCGCCCGGCGCGGAGGTCTCTGTCGCAGTATTCGGCTCCGCGGGCGGCGGACTCTGCTTCTTGCAGCCGGTCAGCCCTCCCAACGCCAACAGCACCACGGCAGCGCACGCCGCCAGTGACGACAATCGAATTCTACTCCTGATCGCCATAGGAATATCCTCCCTGGGTAATTTCCATACGTCAGGACACTATAGCCGTCGGCTCCATGCAGGTAAAGGTCTAACTGACATTTTTTTGGCTGGCCGATGGATCATCGCCCATGCAGGACTCGTTTGCTGTTTACTCTGGAACGCTCCGGATTTATAGTGGAGCAGGCGATCTGGTCCAACGGGGACGCGACGGAAGCGTTTGCCTCGGACCGGCACTCAGAGCAAGGAAAACCGGCGAATGAAGGAGTCGAGATGAACCGTACCGCTGTTGCCCCCCACCACCCTGTCGCTTTGCTGCTGGTCTGCGTCCTTTCTCTGGTCTCGTGGATTCCGGCCCAGGCCGACATCCGTCTGCCTTCGGTCCTCTCCGACAACATGGTCTTGCAGGGCGGCCATAGCATCACCTTGTGGGGCTGGGCCGACCCGAACGAGGAGATCGAGATTCGCCTCAGTTGGAGCGAGGCGGTCCCGCAGTTTCAAGCCGAAGAGGACGGCACTTGGACGTTCCGGATGGCGGCCCCCGACTTCGGCGGGCCGTATGAGGTCACATTCAAGGGCAAGAACACGCTCACGGTCAGGAACATTCTCGTTGGCGAGGTCTGGGTCTGCTCGGGCCAATCGAACATGCAGTGGACGGTTCAGAATTCCGCGGATGCCGAGCAGGAGGTCGCTGCCGCCCGCTACCCGAAGATCCGTCTGTTCAGCGTCAAGCACGAGGTCGCCGACACGCCGAAGGCCGATTGCGAGGGCCGTTGGGTCGAGTGCTCGCCGGAGTCGATCCCCGGATTTTCGGCGGTGGCGTACTTTTTCGGTCGCAGGCTGCACAAGGACCTGGACCTGCCCGTCGGCTTGATCAACACCTCCTGGGGAGGAACCCCGGCAGAGGCATGGACCAGCGGTCCGGCGTTGACGGGCAACCCGGAGTTCGAGCCCATCCTCAAGCGATACCAGGAGGCGGTCGCCAACTACCCTCAGGCGATGGTGCGATTCCGTGAGAACGTTCAAAAGTGGGAGGAGGCGGCTCAGAAGGCCAAGGCCGAAGGCGGTCAGGCGCCCCCGCGACCCTATGCCCCGCTCGGTCCCGGACACCCCCACTCCCCATCGGGCCTCTACAACGCCATGATCGCTCCGTTGACTCCCTTTGCCATTCGCGGCGCGATCTGGTACCAGGGCGAATCCAATGCCGGCCGGGCCTATCAGTATCGATCGCTGTTTCCCGCGATGATCCGGAGTTGGTGGCAGGCCTGGGGCCGCAGCGACTTCCCCTTCCTTTTCGTGCAGTTGGCCAATTTCCTGAAGGTCAAAGAAGAACCGGGCGAGAGCGAGTGGGCCGAGCTGCGAGAGGCCCAATCGATGACCCTGACCCTGCCCAACACCGGCATGGCTGTCATCATCGACATCGGCGAGGCCAATGACATCCATCCCAAGAACAAGCAGGACGTGGGCGAACGTCTGGCACTGTGGGCGCTGGCCAGGACCTACTTCAAAGACGTGGTCTACTCCGGGCCGCTGTACTCGTTCATGAACGTCCGGGGTTCCGAGATCGTGCTGCATTTCGAGCACGTCGCCGGCGGCCTGGTCGCCAAGGGCGGCGAGCCGCTGAAGGGCTTCGCCATCGCGGGGGCCGACCGCAAGTTCGTCTGGGCCGAGGCGCGAATCGAGGGCGAGACCGTCGTGGTGCGCAGCGACCAGGTTGCCGAGCCGGTGGCGGTCCGGTACGCCTGGGCGGACAACCCCGTGTGCAATCTCTATAACGCGTCGGGACTGCCGGCCTCGCCCTTCCGCACGGACGGCTGGCCCGGCATCACCGTCAACAACAAGTAGCGGCCCCCGCACGGCAGGATCGTCCGCCGGTACGGTTTTCACAATCTCATCTGTATTCGAGGACATGGAGAATGAGCAGTCACGTGTGCCCCCGCCTGGGAAGAAAGCTCGCCGTCTGCACGATGGCGTTGCTTCTGACAGGTATCCGGATCGCGTCGGCCGACATCCGGCTGCCGGCCATTATCGGCGACAACATGGTGCTTCAACAGGGCAAAGAAGTATCGATCTGGGGCTGGGCCGATCCCGGCGAGCGAGTTCGTCTGCGCCTCAGTTGGCATGACGCTGAACAAAGGACCGACGCCGACGGCAACGGCCGGTGGTCTTTCGCAATCGCGGCGCCGCCGGCCGGCGGCCCATACGAGATGACGCTCTCGGGCAAGAACACCGTCGGCATCCGGAACGTGGCGTCGGGCGAGGTGTGGGTCTGCTCGGGCCAGTCCAACATGGAATGGCCGCTCCACTCGGCCGCGAATGGGACACAGGAGGTCGCGGCGGCCGACTATCCGAACATCCGCCTGTTCACGGTTCAGAAGAAGATCGCCGACACGCCCCAGGACGACTGCACCGGGCAATGGAGCCCGTGCTCACCCCAGACGGTCCCGGGCTTCTCGGCGGTTGGGTATTTCTTCGGCAGGCACCTGCACAGGGAACTGAATGTCCCCATCGGCCTGATCAACACCAGTTGGGGCGGCACCGTCGCCGAGGCGTGGACCAGTGCGGACGCGCTTGAAACGATGCCGGAGTTCAAGGCCCAGATGGACCAGATCGCCCGAGCCAAGGCCGATCCCGATTCTTCGATGAACAAGTACCGCGAGGAACTGGCCCAGTGGCAGAAGAAGATCGAATCGGCCGGGGCCGAGGGCGCCGGCTGCATCGAACCGGGTTTCGATGATTCGACCTGGCAGCAGATGGAATTGCCCGTGCTCTGGGAGCAGGCGGGCCTGGCGAACTTCGACGGGCTGGTCTGGTTCCGAAAGACGGTTGTCGTCCCGGATTCGTGGGCCGGCAAAGAACTGACGCTCGACCTGGGCCCGATCGACGACATGGACACGACGTGGTTCAACGGCGTCAAAGTCGGCGGACACAATGAGTCGGGGCAGTGGCAGATCGCCCGCCGATACAAGGTGCCGGCGCACCTGGTCAAGGCCGGACGCAACGTGCTCGTGGTTCAGGTGCTCGACACCGGGGGCGGCGGCGGGATCTACGGCCAGGCCGAACAGATGAATCTCCGGCAGGCCGACGGCGACAACGCCGTCTCGCTGGCCGGTACGTGGCGATACAAGGTGGGCTACGACCTCGCAGCCATGCCGCTGCAACCGCAGCCGCCCGTGTGGGTCAACAACCCGAACGCGCCGACGGCCCTCTACAACGGCATGATCGCGCCGCTGATCCCGCTGGGGATTCGCGGCGCCATCTGGTACCAGGGCGAATCGAACGCCGGACGGGCATACCAGTACCGCGAGCTGTTCCCCACGATGATCTCCAATTGGCGAGCGGATTGGGGACAGGGCCCCTTCCCGTTCCTCTTCGTCCAACTGGCCAACTTCATGGCCACGCGCCCCGAGCCTGGCGACTGCGCCTGGGCGGAGCTGCGCGAGGCCCAGACGATGACCCTGTCGCTGGAGAACACGGGCATGGCGGTCATCATCGACATCGGCCAAGCCGACGACATCCATCCGAGGAACAAACAGGACGTGGGCAAGCGTCTGGCGCTGTGGGCGCTGGCCAGGATCCACGGCAAGGCCATCGCCTGGTCCGGGCCGCTCTACAGATCCATGAAAGTCGATGGAGATAAGATCGTTCTGCACTTCGACCACGTCAACGGCGGCCTGGTGGCCGAGGGCGGCGAGCCTCTGAAGGGCTTTGCCATCGCCGGGGCCGACCGCAAATTCGTCTGGGCCGACGCCAGAATCGACGGCAGCACGGTCGTGGTGCGCGGCGACAAGGTCTCCCGGCCGGTGGCGGTCCGCTACGCCTGGGCCGACAATCCCGTGTGCAACCTGTACAACGGTGCGGGCCTGCCGGCCTCCCCCTTCCGGACGGACGACTGGCCGGGGATCACCGCCGGCAAGAAGTAGTCGGTCCTCTCCTGACAGCGTGCAGGTCCGAAGACCCCCAAGGCCGGGGCCTCGGCGCCGGGGATAGTCTTTGCGCATATCGACTCATGCAACGCTTGGCCCGATAACCCGGAATCACACACCCGCGTCACAGTCCCCCGGATTCGCCGGCCGTCCGGAGCCGACGCCAAAGCTGGCGACGAGGGCTCCGAAATGACGATATTCCTTCGAAGCAGTCCGCTGCGAATGTCGATGAAACAAATGAGCGCTGCAAAAGGTGTTGTCGAGATCGCTGAGCCCGTGAAACGTCTGACGCTTCCAAAAAATCGAAGGCTGGTGAGCAACCGGCAGTTCAAGGCCGTCCTGGACCGCCGCCGGCGCGCCGGCGACGCCCTGCTGACGCTGTGGGTGGCCGAGAATCGATGCGGCCACGCCCGCCTTGGCGTCTCGGTGGGCAAATCGTGCGGCAACGCGGTCGTTCGCAATCGTCTGAAGCGGCTGATACGGGAGGCTTTCCGTCTCAGTCAGGAGCAGGTCCCTGCCGGATATGACTACGTGCTGATGGTCTCGGCCAATATGGCAAGGAAACTGAAGCACCCCAAACACGGCCCGGAGACCGTGCGCTCGATGACGCGACAGAAGGTCCAGGCCTCGCTGCTGGCGCTGGCAAGGACCTGTTTTGAAGCAGACTCGACCGGCCGGAGCCGGCCCGACCCGATCGCGCCGACGAACGAGGGAACGATATCGCAGGGCAGATCGGCACAATGATCGGAAAGACGCCGTGACGGAAGATGTGAAACTGATGTCGATTGGACAGGCCGCAGAAAAGGCTGGCATTTCGCGACAGTCTCTGCAATACTACCTGATGGTTGGACTGCTCGAACCGACGCAGACGACGTCGAGCGGCAGACGACTGTTCGATCAGGAGGCGGTGGATCGCATTCGCCTGATTAAGAAGCTCAACAGCAGCGGTTACCCCCTCCGGGCGATTCGAGAGCTGTTCATGGAAGGCCGAAGGGATTTGAAAGGAAGCAGCGGTGAGTGACTACGAATCCGCCCAGAGGCGGCGCGACGTCATCGTCGGTATCTTCGTCATTGTGGGTCTGAGCGCCCTGGGATGGATGATCTTCAAGTTCGGCGACCTGCCCACCGCCGTCAGCCGGATGAAGTCCTTCCAGATTTATGTGAAGTTTCCCAGCGCCCCCGGCGTACAGAAAGACACGCCGGTGCGATTCTGCGGCTACCAGATCGGCAGGGTCACCACCGTCATGGCCCCGAGAATCCTGCAGGACCTGCACACAGGCAGGGAGTATCATCAGACCCTCGTCGTTCTCAGCATCGACAGGAACTACACGGACATCCCCTCAAACGTCGACGCCAAACTCATGACGCGGGGGCTGGGCAGCAGCTACATCGAATTGAAGGTCGATCCGGAGAAACTGCCGGCCCCGCCGCTGGACCCGAACCGCCCGGAGACCGCCTTCCTGACCGAGGGATTGACGCTGCAAGGCTCCACTGGCTTGACCAGCGAGTTCTTCCCGGAGGAGAGCCAGAGGAAGCTGAACGACCTCGTCGACGGCATCGGCGCGTTCATCGGCAACGCCAACGACATCATCGGCGATCCGGACAACAAAGGAAACATCAAGGCGACCCTCGCCCACATGTCCACGGCCACCGAGAACATTTCCGTCGCCATGGCGCGGGCCACGGAGATGATGGACAGCGCCGAGAAGACGCTCGCCGAGTACCGGGACCTGGCGCAGACGGGCACCGCAACGCTCAAGAGCGCCGACGTCAAGGCCGAACAGCTCGTTGGCGCCCTGGTCAACACCAGCGCCGACATCAGCAAGGCCATTTCGCAACTGCGGCTGGCGATGGAGAAGGTCAACGCCGGCCAGGGTACCGCCGGACGGCTCGTCACCGACGGACGGCTCTACGAGAAGCTCCTCGAAAGCACCGAGCAGTTGAACGTCCTGCTGAAGAACTTCAAGGAACTCGTCGACAAGGTCAGCGAGAAAGGCCTCCGCTCGATCTACTGACCGGGCGGCTCAACATACCGCCCAGCAGTCTGCCAAGCACCGATCGCTGCAATGCGAGGAGAGTGCGCGGATTCCGTTTCCCCGCGACCGCAGCCAGGCTACAATGTCCCCCGTGTGCGGCTTCCTTTGAGACGTGGTGACGGCAGGAGCTCTCTATGGGACAGGAACAAGAACGCTGGGTATACCTCGCCGAGTCGGATCGGGACGGGGTGGCCCGGCCAAAGGCGGCGAAGCCACCATCGGCGCCGACTTCCTTACCGCCAGTATGCCCGCCTCCGGTCCCGGCATCACAATCGTCGAGTACAAAGACATTCGCGCCGTCAACCTCGGTTTGTCGAAGAATCGCATCGTTGAGATCGGCATCCGCACCCGAAAGCTGACGGGGCTCTGCATCCAACACATCCAGGACCCGGCGATCGCCGTCCGTGCGATCTTCGAATGGGGCCCCGCCCACGTCAAGTGGCGCCGCTTGCGCTGGCCCTGGACGAGACTGTCCCGCGACGAGGTCCGCGCCCTGATCGACCAGGCCGACCTGCCGGACATGGACGCGCTGCTGCCGCCCGGGGCCACATGGGCCCGCGTAGATGACGTGTTTGTCCGTGATGCCAAGGGACGTCTGTCTGTCGGCGGATCGCCCGGAAGCGTTGGTATGGTGAGCCGCCGATCACCGAAAGACCAGGGCACTACATAGGTCTGACCCGCTTTGCACGCGCAACAGCACTCCGACGACAGCGTCCCTCCTGTCAGCGGACAACGCGGGCAAGCGTAGAGAAGAGGCTGTCAATGGTCTCGGGGGACATGGACACGGAGAGGACCGATCCCAAGCCGCTACACCGTCTCGGCGCAGAAGTGGACGTAGGTGAAGCATTCGGGGATGTGGGAGTCGTAGACGCCGTGGGTGTTGAACGACCAGCCGACGGACGGATCGGTCAGGCGGCCGTTGTAGCGCAGGGCCTCGAAGCGGGAGAAATCCATCCGCCAGATGTCGCCGTCCTGGGGGGGCAGGTGGCGGCCCTGGGCCAGCGTCTTCATGCCCGACCAGGGAAAGGCCAGCTCAACGGTCCAGCCCCGATCGACGGTCGAATCATCGTTGAGCTTGCCATCGACGTGCACGGCCGCCTGGAGATGCGGAAAGTCCCAGTCCATGAAGGCCCATCGCCGGCCGCGCGGGTGCTTGCCGTAGCGCAGGCCGTCCTGGAAGCCGCCGAGGACGTCCACGGCGCGCGTCAGAAGATCGAATTCCGGCTTGTCGAACGCGCCGCCCTTCTTGTAGGCGTCCTGCCAGACGTAGAAGACCTCGTAGATCGTCCCGCGCGCGTTGATCTCGAACTCGTAGTAACAGTCGGGCCCGGCGATGAAGACCTCGACGTCGTTCTCGAAGTAGATGGGCGAATCGCGCTGCGTGAAATGGGCCTGCACGTTGGGCTCCTCGATCCAGAAGCCGATGTACAGGTTCTCGTCGTCCCAGAGGGCGGCCATGCGCGTGTCGAGGAAGCCGGGCGCGCCCGTAACCATATCGACGAAGCGAGGCGACTTCGGCGCCCGCTGCCAGACGGCTTCGGAGAGCCTGCCGTCGACGACGATCTTCTCGCCCGTCCTCCGGCACGTGTAGTGTCCGACGTCCTTGTCCTCACAGCCATGTCTCTGCGTCATTCATCTACCTCAAGCTCTACGTGGCACCCCAAGGGTCGTCCACCGTCATCAATTCAGAAACCCTTCCTGCTCACGGTCTGTCACAAGCACGAAATTCAAATGCATGAAAGGCAAGCCAAGCATAGATGCCGAGTAGACCACACGGACCATGGGGTGAAGGTTTCATGGCGGTCCCTTTCCCAGCGGACGTTACGCGTCTGTTCGCCTGCGCCGACCCACGGTCGCCGGCGGCACACTACCGATTATCGCGGTAACGGATACGGAGGACAAGAACGAATCGCCATGGATACCGTAGGGGCAGGCCACCGTGGCTGCCCTGGTCCACCGAATCAGGTAGCCACCATCACCAGCGGTGGGGGCAAGCACGGTGGCCTGCCCCTACGGGATGGACGATAGTTTCAATTTCGGGGCCTGCGCGGCCAGGCCCAGCGGATGAGGGCCACGGCGACCAGCAGGGCCAGGACAAGCCAGGTCAGAGCCAGCCATCGGCCATCGGCGTCGACGAACCCGACAAACGCCACGAATCCGAGGACCGCGAGGACCAGCAGCACAACGCCGTCGGTGACTTTGACCAGATGAGAAAGGCGGGCCCGGTCGCGTTGCCCGGCATCGGCCAGCATGCCGACCGCCATCTCACGTTCCACAGCCGGAACAGCGATCCGCACAACGTGCGCCGACTCGCGGTAGACGCCCATCCGTTCGGTGTCGTCCACAACCACCGGGTGCAGATGACGGCCCTCCAGAAGGCTCACGATCCTGGCCACCTCGTTCGGACGCGCCTCGTACACCGTGACAAGCTCAGCCATGCAGCATCCCTTCCCTTGCGGATGGATGTCGTGACACGAATCCGCAATCGAACGGGGCTCAGCGGAAGACGGCGTCGAAGGGCATCATCATGACGACGCCTTCGGTGCGAATCAGCTCGATGCGCTGCAAGGCCTGCAGCAACGCCCGGGCCCGCTGCGGTTCGGTCCTTCGCAGCAGGTCGAGCAGACCCGCCATCGCCGGGTGATCGGCGAGCAGGCTCGCGGCGCCGCTGATCGAGATGTCGCTCGGTCGTTCACCCTTGCCGGAATACTGGTCTATGAGCACGGTGATGAAGTCCTGAGGCTCGGGAATCACGCGGACCTCGTAATCATCGAGCGAGGCCTTGGCCGCGACGTATTCGACGGCCTGTTCGAGTCCGCCGATGCGGTCGACCAGGCCGAGATCGAGGGCCTGCCTGCCCGTATAGACCCGTCCGCCGGCGATCTCGTCGAGCGGCCTGGTGAGCTTGCCGTCGCGAGCCTGCGCCACGTGGCCCTTGAAGACGTCGTAGACGGTCTGCATGTATCGTTCGAGCACCTGCCGCTGCGGATCGTCGAAGGGACGGTCGCTGTTGAAGAGGTCCGCGTTGGCGCCGCGCTTGTAGCCGACCCAGTTGACGCCGAGCTTGTCCCACAGATCGGCGGTCACGAGCTTGCCGCCCACCACACCGATGGAGGCGGTGATCGTGACCTCGTTGGCGAAGATCGTCTCGGCGGCGCAGGCGACGTAGTAGCCCCCGCTGGCGGCGGTGTCGCCCATCGAAACGACGAAGGGCTTACGGGCCCGGACCTGCCGGGTGGCGTTGAGGATCATCTCGCTGGCCTCGGCCGAGCCGCCGGGCGAATCGACCCGCAGGACGACCGCCTTGACGGTGTCGTCGGCCGCCGCCGTCTCCAAGGCCTTGCGAATGTCGCCGCTGTAGGCGCCGCCGACCGATCCGAATGGACTGGCCTGGCCGTAGCCCGGCACAATCGCACCCTCGACGTAAACGACAGCCACGGCATTCTTTCGGGGCTTCTTGGGCGGATTCATCAGTTCACCCAGCAGGGAGAAGAAACCCAGTGGGCTGTTGAGATTGACCGTCGGCTTCTCCTTGCGGCCGTAGCGATTGTCGAACTTGACCGGCTTGTCGATGTCCTTTCTGACCTGTGCCAGAAACGCATCGCGCGTCTGAACCGCATCGATCAGCCCTTCTTCCAGGGCCTGCTCGGCCATGTAAGGCCCCCGGTCGATGAGGTCCCGCACTTTCTGATCCGTCATGTTGCGCGAGCCGCCGATCATCCGCACGAGGCTGTCGTAGTAGCCGTCGAGCAGCCAGTTGACGTTCGCCTGTGCCGGACCGCTGGGCCCGGTGCGGCTGAGCATCTCTGCGGCGGACTTGTAATCGCCCCTGTGCATGAAGTCGGCCTGAACACCGATCTTGTCGAGCAGGTCCTTGACGTAGAGCGATTCGCCGTAGATGCCGGTCAGCCAGAGCATCGACTGGGGCTCGACGCCGAGCCGGTCGCCCGCACAGAGCAAGCCGTAGACGAACGTGCTCATGCTGCCCGTGTGGACGTAGACCTTCTTGCCGGCGGTCCTGAGCCCCCCGACGGCATTGCGAAGCTCCTCCAGTTGAGCCAGTCCGAGCGACATATTGTCGAAGGTCAGGACAACCGCTGCAACATGATCATCGGCCGCGGCGCGTCCTATCAGGCCGACCAGTTCGCCGAGCGATGTGATCTCACCGCCCGTGAGGCCGAAAGGATCGACCACGGGCGATTCGCTCACCATGCCCGTCAGGTGAAAATGAGGCACCACTGCTTCAACCGGGGGGCCAGACGTCTGCCTCGCCGCTGCAACGCCGCAAAGAAGCCCCGCAACAATCCACAGCAACCACACTCGTGAAGATCTCATGGCACGTCTCCTGTTCGCCCGCCCGCATCCCAATCCGCGTCCACATCAGGGCGGCAATGTACACGCCGCGACACCCCTATAGACGCACCGCTGGCGCAGAAGATCAACAGAAATCTTCCCCCACGCCCGCAAGCCCCGGAAGGGGCGGCGATGCGGGCTACTTCTGAGGTTTCTTGCGCTTGTCGCGGATGTAGATGGATCGGGAATGGCCGTCGCCGTGGGGGCGTTCCTCGACGTCGAACAGCTTCGTCGCCAGCGCCAGCTCGCGCAGCTTGGCGTAGCCGTAGTTGCGGGGGTCGAACTCGGGCGCCTGCTTGGCGACGTTGCTGCCAACCGCCCGCAGGTGGGCCCAGCCGCTCTCGTCGCTGGCCGCTTCGACGGCGCTGCGCAACAGGGCCACCAGCTTGGTGTCGCCCTTGAGCTCGTTGGTCGTCTTCGGCTTGACCGCCTCGTCGGCGTCTTCCTCGAACCGCAGCACTTCGGTGAAGATGAACTTGTCGCAGGCCGAGACGAACGCCTTGGGGGTCTTGCGCTCGCCGAAGCCGTAGACGAGAAGGCCCTCCTCGCGAATGCGCGAGGCCAGACGGGTGAAATCGCTGTCGCTCGACACCAGACAGAACCCATCGAAGCGCCGGGCGTAGAGCAGGTCCATCGCGTCGATAATCATGGCGCTGTCGGTGGCGTTCTTGCCGACGGTATAACGGAACTGCTGGATCGGCTGGATCGAATGCTCCAGCAGGACGGACTTCCATCCGCCCAGGCTGGGGGTGGTCCAATCGCCGTAGATCCGCTTGACGCTGGCCAGGCCGTACTTGGCGACTTCCGACAGCAACCCGTCGGTGATGGAAGCCGGGGTGTTGTCGGCGTCGATCAGGACCGCCAGCATCGTCTGCGCGTGTTTGTTTGCATCCATTTAGATTTCCCTGCGTCCCTTCGATGACCCGCATTCGAAGGCGGGACGCCTCCGACACGGAGCGACCAGGCCGGCCGCGACACGCCAGAGAATACGATCGGCAGAGGAATGACGCAAGAGAAAAGGCGCCTTTACACGCTGACCTGGCCGACGAAGGGCGACAGCTCGCGAAGGCGTTCGATGATCTGCGGCATTTTCTCGATGGTGAAATCGACCTCGTCTTCGGTGTTGTACCGGCTGAGGCTGTAGCGGATCGAGCCGTGGGCGGCGGTGAACGGCACGCCCATCGCGCGCAACACGTGCGACGGCTCCAGCGAGCCGCTGGTGCAGGCCGAGCCGCTGCTGGCGCAGATGCCGAACCGGTCGAGCATCAGAAGGATCGCCTCGCCCTCGATGTACTCGAAACTGATGTTAGTCGTGTTGGGCAGCCGGTTTTCGGGATCGCCGTTGATCCGGCTGTCGGGACAACCTGCCAGGATGGCGCTTTCGAGCTTGTCGCGCAGGGCCTTCACGCGGGTGTTCTCGTCGTCCATGTACCGGGCGGCCAATTCGCACGCCTTGCCCAGGCCGACGATGCCGGGCACGTTCTCGGTGCCGGCGCGGCGGCCGCCCTCCTGGTGCCCGCCGAGCAGGAACGGAGCGATCCGTGTGCCCTTGCGGACATAAAGCACGCCGACGCCCTTGGCCGCGTGCAGCTTGTGGCCTGACAGACTCAGCAGGTGGATCGGGGTTTCGGAGAGGTTCAGCGGGACCTTGCCGACGATCTGGACCGCATCGGTGTGGAAGGTGATGCCGCGTTCGGTCACCATCTCGGCGATCCGCTCGATGGGGAAGATCGTGCCCGTCTCGTTGTTGGCGGCCATGACGGTGACGATGGCCGTGTCGTCGTCGAGCAGGCTTTCCAATTCATCCAGATCGAGCCGCCCCTGCTTGTCCACGCCAAGCTCGATCACGTGGTAGCCCCGGTTCTCGAGATCGCGGCAGACCGTCAGGACCGCCGGATGCTCGACCCGCGTGGTGATGACCTTGCGCCGGTGCGGCACGGCGGCAAGCGTCCCGAGGATTGCCGTGCTGTCGCTTTCCGTGCCGCAACTGGTGAAGATGACCTCGCCCGGATGACAGCCCAGCAGGGCCGCCACCTGCTCGCGGGCCTCGCGGACCCGAACGCCGACCTGGCCGCCGAACGTGTGCATGCTCGACGGGTTGCCGTACAGCTCGCAGAAGTACGGCTGCATCACTTCGAAAACCTCGTCGGCCACTCTCGTCGTTGCGTTGTTGTCGAAATAGATCGTCTGCATGGTCCGTCTATCCTTTGTGGACATGGCCCTCTTCCACGGAATCCTTGTCTTCCTCGACGACGATGTCTTCCGAGACGAACTCACGCAGCTTGGTCTCGACGACGTCCTTCATCGTGAACTCGGCCAAATGGCACTGGGCACACATCCCTCGAAAGGCGACGGTGACCTTGTCGCCCTCGATATCGATCAGTTCGATGTTGCCCCCGTGGGCCCTCAGCGCCGGGCGGATCTGCTCGTTGATCGTCTGCTGGATCAACTGCATCTTCTGGATGTTCGTCAGTTTCTTGCCCTTTCGCGGCACGGGCGGCGCGTGCGGCGCGACCTTCTCGCCCTGGATGCGCTCGATGATCTTCTCGATCTCCCCGTGACATCCGCCGCAGCCGCCGCCGGCCTTGCAGTAGTTGGTCACCTGCTCGACCGTGGTCAGGTCGTTCTCGCGAACGACGCGTTCGATCTCCACGTCGGTCACGCCGAAACAGGTGCAGACGACGTGGCCCTCCAGCTCGTGCTTCTTCACTTCGCCGCCCTGGTAGTTGGCGATCGCCGCTTCGAGCGCCTCGCGTCCCATCACCGAGCAGTGCATCTTCTGCTCGGGCAGGCCGCCCAGATAGTCCGCAATGTCCTTGTTCGTCACGTTCATCGCTTCATCGAGCGTTTTGCCCCTGATCAGTTCGGTCAGCACCGAACTGGTCGCAATGGCGCTGGCACAGCCGAACGTCTTGAACTTTGCGTCCGCGATGCGCCCGTCCTTGTCCAGCTTGAACGTCAGCTTCAGCGCGTCGCCGCACGCCAGAGAGCCCACCTCGCCCACGCCGTCGGCATTCTCGATCTCCCCGACGTTTCGCGGGTTGAAGAAGTGATCCCGTACCTTGTCCGTGTATTCCCACATGGTCTGCCCTGCAGTGTTGCGTGTCTAGTTTTGAGTTTTGAGTTTGGTCACCGTCGTATCACGAGCGCTTCTCGTGGTCTTCACAATACTGGTCAGCATACGTATCAATTCCTCAGAGTGTGCGAGCAACTCGTCCACATCATCCCCGGCGAGAATCCCCGCATCAATCAGAAGCCTCAGCCAATCGTTGGCTTCTCTGGGCTCCTTCGAAGCAATGGACCTCTTGGCGGCAAACTCTCTTCGGCTGTAGCCTGCCAAAGCCTCCTCGACGTTGGCGCCAATGCCTGTGCCGCATCGCAGTAGCTGACCAGCCAGCTCGAACTGCTTCTGCTGCTTGAGTCGAGTACATAGTCGTATGACCTCAAGGGCAAAAGCATGGCTCGTCTGTTTGACAATACTGTCAGCCATGAACTCAAAACTCATCACTCAACACTGCGAACTCGCTTTCAGGGCCTGTTCGAAGTCGGCGATGATATCGTCGATGTGCTCCGTGCCGACCGAGACGCGAATATAATCCGGCGTTACCCCGGCGGCAAGCTGTTCCTGGCCGGTCAGTTGCTGGTGGGTGGTGCTGGCCGGATGGATCACGAGCGTCTTGCTGTCGCCGACGTTCGCCAGATGGCTGGCGAGCTTGACGCTGTCGATGAACCTGACCCCGGCGTCTTTGCCCCCCTGGATCCCGAACCCGAGAATGCCGCCGCAGCCGTTGGGCATGTATTTCTTCGCTCTGGCGCGGTCGGGGTGGGAGGGAAGCCCCGGATAGTTCACCCAGGCCACCTGAGGCTGCGTTTCGAGCCACTTCGCCAGCGTCAGGGCATTCTCGCAGTGTCGCGGCATCCGCAGATGCACGGTTTCGATGCCCTGGAGAAGCAGGAACGCGTTGAACGGCGACAGGCATGCCCCCGTGTCTCGCAGCATCGTGACGCGGGCCTTGAGAATATACGACAGATTGCCGAACGTCTCGAAGAACCGCATCCCATGATAGCTGGGGTCGGGCTCGGTGAATTCGGGGTACCGCCCGTTGTTCCAGTCGAACCGGCCCGCATCAACGATCGCCCCGCCGATGCTGCTGCCGTGGCCGCCGACGTACTTGGTGCAACTGTGCACGACGATGTCAATGCCGTGCTCGAACGGCCGGAACAGGATCGGCGTCATCACCGTGTTGTCGCAGACCACCGGGACCCCCCGCTCGTGCGCGATCCGGGCGATCTCGGCGTAGTCGAGCACGTCGTTCTTCGGGTTGCCCAGGCTCTCGATGTAGACCAGCCGTGTATCGTCGCGAATAACCTTGGCAAAATTGGCCGGCTCGCGCGCATCGACGAACGTCACATCGATCCCAAGCCGGGGCAGCGTGTGGCTGAACAGAGTCACGGTGCCGCCATAGAGCGATCCGGAAGAGACGATATGCTGGCCCGACCGGCAGACGTTCAGCACCGCGGCCGTGATCGCCGCCATCCCCGAGCCAAAACACAGCCCCGCCACGCCGCCCTCCAGTGCCGCCAGACGCTTCTCCAGCACGTCGGTGGTGGGGTTCATGATGCGGGTGTAGATGTTGCCGAACTCCTGCAACGCGAACAGCCTCGCCGCGTGATCGGTGTCCTTGAAGCAATAGCTGGTCGTCTGATAGATCGGCACCGCCCGGCTCCGCGTGTCGGCGTCCAGTTCATGGCCGCCGTGCAGCGCCAGTGTCTCGGCATGATATGCGTTCTGCCCCATCGGCGTTTCTCCTGTCCTCACAATCGGATGTTACCGCGTCAGTTCTTCGGAAGGATCTCGACCATGCGGTCCAGCGATTTCCTCGCCCTGGCCGCGATGGCGGAAGGTACGGTGATCTCGTACTGCATGTTCTCCAGCGAGGCGACCACTTTGTCGAGCGTGGTCTTCTTCATGTTTGGGCACACACCGCGAGCGCTGGCGGCAATGAACTCGGCGTCGGGTCGCACGTTCCGCAGTGCGTGCAGAATGCCGATCTCCGTGGCCACGATAAACTGCCGGGCGTTGCTCGTTCGGACGAATTTGAGCATCTGCCCTGTGCTTAGAAGCTCGTCCGCCAGGGCCTTGACCGGCTCGGAGCATTCCGGGTGCGCCATCACCACCGCCTCCGGGTGCGTTTCGCGAAGGCCGCGCAGTTCCCGCTCGCCGATGAACTGGTGGGTCGGACAGTATCCGGGCCACAGGACGAGGTCCCTGCCCGTCCGCTCCTGGACGAACCGGCCCAGGTGCCGGTCCGGCACAAAGAGGATCTGCCGGTCGGCCGGCAGCGACCGCACCACTTCGACGGCGTTGGCGCTGGTGCAGCAGTAGTCGCTCTCAGCCTTGACCTCGGCGGAACTGTTGACGTAGCAGACGACCAGGGCGTCCGGATGCGTCGCCTTCAACTGGCGCAACTGTTCGGCGGTAATCATGTCCGCCATCGGACATCCGGCGCTGGGTTCGGGCATCAGCACCGTCTTCTTCGGCGAGAGGATCGCGGCGGTCTCGGCCATGAACAGGACGCCGCAGAAGACGATGACATCCGCATCGGTCTGCGAAGCCTGGACGCTCAGACCGAGCGAGTCGCCGCTGAAATCCGCCAGATCCTGGATCTCGTCCGGCTGGTAATTGTGCGCCAGAATCACAGCGTTGCGCCGCGCTTTCAACTCGCCGATCCGGCGAAGCAGTTTCTCTTCCAGCTTGGTCGGTGAAGCAATGCTCACGTCTTGCGTTTCCTTGTCTTCGTCTTCTTCTCGTTCTTACGGTACACCAGATCCGGGTTCGGGCTCGACACGGTCACACCGGCCGGGACCGACTCCTTGACCCATGTATTGCCGCCGATCACCGCGCCTCGGCCGATCGTCACGTCCCCGAGAATGGTCGCCTCGGCATAAATCGTCACGTCGTCCTCGATCGTCGGGTGCCGTTTGCCCCCTTTGATGATGCGACCGCGTTCGTCACGCGGGAAGCTCAGCGCTCCCAGCGTTGTCCCCTGATAGATCTTCACGTTGTTGCCGATGACACTCGTCTCGCCGATCACAACGCCGGTGCCGTGATCGATGAAGAAGTTGCGGCCGATCCGGGCGCCGGGATGGATGTCGATGCCCGTCCTGGCATGGGCGCACTCGGACATGATGCGAGGAATCAGCGGAACCTGACGGACGTGCAGCTCGTGGGCGATCCGATGGACGGCGATGGCGGTAATGCACGGATAGCTGATCACGATCTCCTCATAGGACCGCGCCGCCGGGTCCCCTTCGAACGCCGCCTGAACGTCGCCCTTGAGCATCTCGCGGATGCGCGGAAGCGATTCCAACAGCGCGATTGCCACGTTCCGACCCATTCTCTCGCAGTCGCATCGCTCGCACTTCTGCACGCGACACTGGTACTGGTAGGCGCGCTTCGCCTGCTCGGCCAGTTCCGTGTACACCTGGCTGAGAATATCGCCGACGACATACCTGACGTTGGATCGAGTCACGGCCTTGTTGCCGGTATGGCCCGGAAAGAGCACCTCAAACAGCAGCTCCAGAATCCCGAGGATCTGCCCGCGCACGGGCAGATTCGCCGCATCGATGAAGTTGATTCCCGAGTCCCCTTCATAGGTCTCGACAACCCGCTCGACGAGCTTGCCCAGCCTCTTGTCCGTCAGATTCCTGCCTGTTGCCGCCCCGTCCGATCCCCGGCGTCCATCACGCCGTTTCGGGATCAGGCAGTCCTTCATACAACTCCGTCGAGACATACCGTTCCCCAGTGTCGCAAATGAATGTCACAATGGTCTTGCCCTCATTCTCCTGGCGTCGCGCCACCTGCATTGCCGCCCAGACGTTGGCGCCGCCGCTGATGCCGGAGAGAATGCCTTCTTTGGCGGCCAACTGCCGGGCCATGCCCATCGCATCATCATTCGCGACCTGCACAATTTCGTCGATCAGTTCCACATTCAGGACCCTGGGCACGAAGCCGGCGCCAATTCCCTGAATCTTGTGGGGTCCCGGCTTGCCACCCGAGAGCACGGGCGACGCCGCCGGCTCGACGGCCACCACCTTCAGGTCGGGATTCTTGCCCTTGAGAACCTCGCCGCATCCGGTCAAGGTCCCCCCCGTGCCCACGCCGGCCACCAGTATATCAACGTGCCCGTCGGTATCGACCCAAATCTCCCGAGCGGTCGTCTCCCGGTGCGCCCTGGGGTTGGCGGGGTTCGTGAACTGCTGGAGCATCAAGGCGTTGGGGTTTTCGGCGACGAGCTGCTCGGCCTTCTGAATGGCGCCTCCCATGCCTTTCTGCGCGGGTGTCAGGACGATCCTGGCGCCGAGAAGCAGCAAGAGCTTTCGTCTCTCCATACTCATCGATTCGGGCATCGTCAGCGTCAGAGAGATCCCCTTGGCGGCGCAGATGAAGGCCAGCCCGATCCCTGTATTGCCGCTCGTAGGCTCGATGATGACGGTGTCGGGTCCGATCCGTCCGGCCTGCTCGGCCTCCTCGATCATGTACTTGGCAATACGATCCTTGACGCTGCCGCAGGGGTTCTTCGACTCGAGTTTGACCAGGACCGTGGCCTTGCCCGAATCCAGTCGGTTCAGCCGGACAAGCGGGGTGTACCCCACCGCCGCCGCGATGTCTTCAAAAACGGCGCTCATGACAATCTCCCAAGAACGTTAGATGCTGTAGCTGGGCGTCGGGGTTTGTACCCGGTGAACCAGATCGGCAAGAGTGATCGAATGCAGAACGCGATGGATCGCCTCCTCGACCTGCACCCACACTTCGCGAGCCGCACAGTCGGCCGCCCGATCGCAGTACTCACGGTCCTCCGTGCATTCGGCCGTCGTGACAGGGCCTTCCAGACACCGGAAGACCTCACTGAGCCGGATCTGCTCGGGCAAGCGCGCCAGGACGTAGCCGCCCTTCGAACCCCTGACGCTTCGGACGAAACCCGAAGACCGCAACAGACTCATCAGTTGTTCCAGATATTTCACCGAGATCGCCTGTCGCTCTGCAATTGCCTTCAATTGGAGAGGTCGCTTGCCTTCATGCCGGGCCAATTCGATCACCGCCCGGATGCCGTAGCGCGTTCGAGTCGAGAGTTTCATTGCATCAATCTCCTACTATTCCCATTCGCTTTATATGCTAATCACGCGAGTATGTCAACCCTCCCTTCAGAAAAAAAAGGCGGGCACAAATCCCCCTTTCACAGTGTTGTACAGGGCATTCGGTGCCGTGGTTCATTTCACTGGTCCCTCGACCGCATGAAACACGCCCACAATACCTCCCGAGCATGTGCTCAACAGGACACGGAAAGCCCAAATGTGCCACATGTAGTAGCCCGCAGCAACGACAACCCCAACATAAGGGGTGGCGAACCATGTGCAAATTGTCGGCGTATCTGACCGCACCTTGACAGATACTGGCCGTAGATCGTATCGTGTCTGTTTGATCGGTCCACGCGAACGGATTTGGGCAGAGACAGATGAACAAGGGTATCAGGAAACGAGTCGCCTTCATCTCCACCTATCCGCCGCGAAAATGCGGCATCGCAACGTTCACCTCCGACCTGGTCAGGAACACCGCGGCCGCCGCCGAGGGTCAGTTTGAGCCGCTGGTCGTGACCATGCAGTCAGATCCCGCCCTGAGATACGATGACCCGGTGAAGTTCGAGATCCGCCAGAACGTCCGACGAGACTACATGTGCGCCGCCGACTACGTCAACTTCAGCCATGTGGACCTGGTTTCGGTCCAGCATGAGTTCGGCCTGTTCGGCGGCCAGGCGGGTTCGTATCTGAGTCTGCTCCTCAGGCGTCTCAAGGCCCCGGTGGTGACGACGCTGCACACGGTCCTGGAGCATCCGGAGCCGGCCTATCGTGACTCCATGATGGCGCTGTGCGAACGTTCCGACGCGATCGTCACGATGAACGAACGCGGCGTCGATATGCTCAGCGACATCTACGGCGTCGGCCAGGACAAGATCCGCCTGATCCCGCACGGGATTCCCGACCTGCCGTTCGTCGACAGCAACTACTACAAGCACAAGTTCGGCCTCGAAGGCCGAAAGACCATCCTGACATTCGGCCTGATCAGCAAGAACAAAGGGATCGAGGTCATGCTTCGCGCGATGCCGCGCATCGTCGAGGCTCACCCCGACGTCATGTACATCATCCTGGGCATGACCCATCCGCTGGTTCAGAAGCGCGAGGGGGAATCGTATCGATTTTACCTCCAGCAGATCGTCAACGATCTGCAACTGCACGACCACGTGATCTTCCAGAACCGGTTCGTCGACGACGAAGAACTGCACAACTTCCTGTGCGCGGCCGATGTGTACGTGACACCGTATCTCAGCCGCGAGCAGTTGACCAGCGGCACGCTGGCCTTCGCCGTCGGCGCGGGCAAGGCCGTCGTCTCGACCCCCTATTGGGCGGCGACGGAACTGCTGGCCGACAACCGGGGCCGACTCGTTCCCTTCGGTGATTCCCGACAACTCGCACAGACCATTCACGAGTTGCTGCAAGACGAGAGTTTGTTCTACGAGCTGCGAGGCCGTGCGTACGACTACGGCCGATCGCGAACCTGGCCGAGAATCGGACAGGCTTACTGGAAGCTCTTCAGCGAAATCGAGATCCCGGTCCGCATGCCAACCCGCCGTGCGCGGACGGCCGCCGAGACCCTCTCCAGCATCGAGGTCCCCGAGCCTTCGCTGGACCATCTGATCAACCTCACGGACGACACCGGGCTCTTGCAGCACGCCCGGTTCGCCGTCCCCAATCGGGCCCACGGGTATTGCACCGACGACAACGCCCGCGGCGCGATCGTCGCAACCAGGTACCACTCGCAGTACCCCGACCCAAGGGCCCTGCGTCTGCTGGACATCTATCTGTCCTTCCTGATGTACGCGCAGAACCCGGACGGGTCGATTCGCAACTTCATGGATTTCGACCGGACCTGGCGGGCAGACGAACCGGCACACGACGCCCTGGGACGGACCCTCTGGGCGCTGGGAACGGTGATGGCCTATCCGCCGTCACCGGCGTACCTGTCGCTGGCAAAGGAGTGCTTCGACCATTCGGTCGGCCAGGTGCCCACGCAGTACCCGCGCAGCATGGCCTACGCCGTGCTGGGCATGTGCGACTACCTTCGGCAATTCCCCGGCGCCAGCGACATCAAACGAGAACTGGAACTGGCGGCCAACAGCCTGGTGCGACAACACGAAGAGAGTCGGCACTCCGATTGGGAGTGGTTTGAGGACATCCTGACCTACGACAACGCCATTCTCCCGCATGCGTTGTTCGCCGCCGGTGTGGTCTTCCCGAACGCCATGTATATCGAGGTGGCTCGAAAGACGGCGGCGTTTCTCCTGGACAACACGTTCGACGGCGACCACTTCAGCTTCGTCGGCTGCATCGGATGGTATGAACGCGGCCAGGCCCGCGCGGTCTTCGATCAGCAGCCGATCGAAGCGGCGGGCACCGTCATGATGCTCCGCGCCGCCTACGACGCGACGAAGGACCCGGGCTTCCTGGCCCTCCAGCGGAAGGCCTTTGACTGGTTCTTCGGGGCCAATGACCTGCACGTGAGCCTGTACAACTTCCAGACCAAGGGGTGCTCCGATGGGTTGATGGCCGGCGGCGTCAACGGCAACCAGGGAGCCGAAAGCACGGTGAGCTTTCTCCTGGCCCTTCTGTCGATCGTCGAGAGTTGCGCCACAATAGACAAGGTGCGCGAGGCGGGCGGGGCCGAGCCGACGAAGATCGAGACAACGGACGACGATTCCGGCGCCACGGCCGATCCAATGGATGCCGACTCGCGTCCAACGAGCCGATCGGCGTAGCACAACGATCGCGCCGCTCCGACGTATAGACGTCCACGGCAATTCGCATGGTGCGGAGACATCGTACGGGCTTGCCGTGGTCCGGTCCCTGAGGATATGATGTCGGTCCCAGGACCCTCGTTCGACGAAACCGAAAGGGACATGAGGCCGCATGAAGGTCGCCACATTCAACGTCAATTCGATCCGTGCCCGTCTGCCGATCGTTGTCGATTGGCTCCGTGCCAACGCACCCGACGTGCTGGCCGTCCAGGAGACGAAGGTCCAGGATCCGGATTTTCCGGGCGCGGCCTTCGACGAGATCGGATATCGCTACGTCTTCAGGGGACAGAAGAGCTACAACGGCGTGGCGCTGTTTTCGCGGCACACGATCGATGAGGTGGAATTTGGGCTCGCTGATGAGCCAAAAGACGAGCCTCGGCTGGTGAAGGCGTCGGTGAACGGACTGACGATCGTCAATACCTACGTCCCGCAGGGTTTCCAGCCTGATTCCGACAAGTATCGCTACAAACTGGAATGGTTCGCCCGGCTGGATGCCTATTTCCGCAAACGGTTCCAGCCGACGGACCCGGTGCTCTGGGTGGGCGATTTGAATGTCGCGCCGGCGCCCATCGACGTGTACGATCCGGAGGCGCTGCTGGGGCACGTCTGCTTCAATCCGCAGGTCCAGAAGGCGCTCGAGGGCGTGATGGCCTGGGGTTTTGCCGACCTGTTCCGGCGGCACTGCCCCGACCCCGGCCACTACAGTTTCTGGGACTACCGCGCGAGCAACGCCTTCCAACAAAACCTCGGCTGGCGGATCGACCATCTCATGGCCACTGAGCCCCTTGCACAGAGATGCACCGCCTGCTACATCGACAGCCAGCCCCGCGCCGCCGACCGCCCCAGCGACCACACGCCTGTCGTCGCGGAATTCGATTGGTGACAACGAGGACAGGAGCACGACCATGCAGCAACACGAACGGCAAGAACCGGATTGCACCCCCCTTTCCCGGCGCTCCTTCATGAGAGGCTCGCTCGCCTTCGGGGCGGCTGCGTCGTTGCTTGCGGCCGGCGGCGCCACGGTGCGGGCGCGGCGGCGCGACCGCCGGCCGAACGTGCTGTTCATTCTCACCGACGATCAGCGATGGGACGCGATCGGCCTGGGCGGCAGCCGGCACCTCAAGACCCCGCACATCGACCGTCTCGGCCGCGAGGGCATCCACTTCAGGAACACCTTCTGCACCACGTCGCTGTGCTCGCCGAGCCGGGCCACGATCCTCAGCGGCCTGTACGCTCACGCCCACGGCGTGGTGAACAACTTCACCGAGTATCCCGCCAACCTCCAGAGCTTTCCGCTCGTGCTGCAATCGCAAGGCTACGACACCGCCTACGTCGGCAAGTGGCACATGGGCGAGGAGAACGACGAGCCGCGTCCCGGCTTCAACTGGTTCGTCACGCACAAGGGCCAGGGCAAGTACTTCGACACGGAATTCAACTTCAACGGCCGGCGCCGCGAGGTCGTCGAGGGATACTACACCCACGTCGTGACCGACATGGCCGAAGAATGGCTCAGCCGTCCCCGAGGCGACAAGCCGTGGCTGCTCATGATCGGCCACAAGGCGCCCCACAGCTTTTACTACCCCGAGCCGAAATACGGGCACGTTTTTGACGACGTACGCATCCCGTACCCCGAAACCGCCTTCATGCTCGACGACAAGCCCGCCTGGATCAAAGACCGGCTGCGCACCTGGCACGGCATCTACGGCCCCTTGTTCGACTGGCGCAAAGAGTTTCCCGACGACCGCCCCGAGGCCGTCAAGGACTTCGAGGCGATGACCCGCGCCTACTGGGGCACACTGATCAGCGTCGACGACAGCGTAGGCCGGCTCTACAAGCGGTTGGAGGAGCGCGGCGAACTGGACAACACGGTATTCGTCTTCATGTCGGACAACGGCATCCTCAACGGCGAGCACGGCATGGTAGACAAGCGGACGATGCACGAGCCGAGCATCCGCGTGCCGCTGGTGGTTCGCTATCCCGGTTTGACGCCGCCGGAGAAGCCGAAGGTGATCGAGGAGCAGGTGCTCACCACGGACATGGCCCCGAGCATCCTGGAGCTGTGCGGCGCGCCGCCGCTGAAGGACATTCACGGTCGCTCCTGGGTCCGACTCGTTCAGCGGGGCGACCGCGCGTGGCGCAAAAGCTGGTTCTATCACTACAACTACGAAAAGCAGTTCCCCTACACGCCCAACGTTCGCGGCGTGCGGACCGACACGTGGAAGTACGTCCACTATCCACACGGCGACGGCGGGCCCGACCGCCACATGGCCGAACTCTACAACGTCGAGTTCGATCCGGAGGAACGCTACAACCTGATCGATAACCCCAAGTACGCCGGCGTGGTGAAGGAGTTGAAAGCCGAGCTGGCCCGTACGATGAAACAGGCGGGCCTGACCGCCGCCACGGACAAGATGCCGCTCGACGAGGGCATCAAATCCGAGCTGCCGGAAGCATCGATTCGCTGACCGCCCTCCACGACAATCTCGTGACTTGCAGGAGGCTTTCATGCCGACATCTCGCCGTTGTGTCCTGATGCTTCTGGCGCTGTTGTGCGCCATCGGCTCATTCCAGGCTGATGCAGCCGACAAGCCCCGCGTGATCGTCTCGACCGACATCGGCGGCAGTGACCCGGACGACTTTCAGTCGATGGTCCATTACCTCGTCTACGCCGACCGCTTCGACACGGAGGGACTGGTCAGTTCGCCGCCGCACGCCGGCCGGGCCGGGCACATCCTCGAAGCCCTCGAAGCCTACGAGCATGACTACCCCAACCTGCGAACCTGGTCGCCCGAGTACCCTTCGCCTCAAACCCTGCGCGCAACCGTTCGCCAGGGCGCGATCGATCCGCAGGCCGGCGACGTTCCGCCCGAGACGATCAGCGACGGCGCGAAACGCATCATCGAGCGCGCGCATGCCGACGACCCGCGTCCCGTCTGGGTCCTCGTGTGGGGCTCGATCACCGACGTCGCCCAGGCCGTCCACAAAGACCCCACCATCAAGGCCAAACTGCGGATCTATTCCATCGGCTCGTGGAACACCCGCCAGGACCCCAAGGCCAGGGACTATCTTTATGCAAACCACCCCGACCTGTGGTGGATCGAGAGCGACACGACGTTTCGCGGTATGTACATGGGCGGCCGGCAGAGCGGCGACCTGGGCAATCGGAGCTTCGCGGCCGAGCACGTCAAGGGCCACGGCCGGCTGGGCGATCTGTTCATGGCCAAGAAGGCCGACATCAAGATGGGCGACACGCCGAGCGTGCTCTACCTGCTGCACGGCGATCGCGACCGGCCGGAAACCGAGCACTGGGGCGGCGCCTTCGTTCGCCCCGACCCGCAGGACCGCCCCACCTACTGGTACGACGACCCCAGCGACGAAAATCGCGACCACGACCGAAACGGCGCCAGGACCGTCAACCAATGGCGCGTCGACTACCTGCGCGACTGGCAGCACCGTATGGATCGGGCCAAACAGGCCAAGGCTGAGGCGCGATGACAAGATGCCCGCAGCTGCATAGCGGCTGGCCGGGACGAACCTTGCCTCTCAGGGAGCGGCGGGCAGGCTGATCGGTCCAATGTACTCGCGGGCGACGACGATGTCGTCGAACCAGACTTTGCTGACGTGCCCGGGGGGCGCTTTGGTGATGTACAGCAGCAGCCACAGGAAGTTCAGGTTCAGTTCCTCACGGCTGCGCCAGCGGAACCCTTCGAAGGGCGCTACGTCCGGATCGGGATGGAAGCTGTCCCACACCCACGTGCCGCGTGGGAACCCCGGTCCCAGATGACTGACGAGCTGGCCATCTTTGATCCAGGGCTTGCCGTCGATCCAGATCGCCTGTTCGCCGTTGTTCTCGCTCGGCGGGGCGTTCATCTTCATCATCAGCTCGACACAGATCCATCGGCCTCGATCGACCTTCAGGGCGGGGTCGTTGATGAAGTCGTTGCCCCACGACCGGCCGCCGGGCGCTGAACGCATGCCCATCCAATACGAGTAGAAGTCCCACCGCCACCTCTCGCCAAAGGGCTCGACGCCCGTGCTGAACCGCTCGTCGCCGCGCGGGCTCGTCCCCGCCCCGCCTTGCGGCCAGGGCGTCGCCGGATGGTAGCCGCCCAGATGGACGAAGTGATGGATGGCAAAGCAATCCGGATCGAACTTGACGTAGAAGCGAAGGAAGAGCTTGTCGTATCCCGGCTGGAGCCGACGGTACAGGTGCCCGCCCGTGCTGCGGCCCCCGACGTGCGTCATCAGCAGCGAGCGTTGCCCCGAACCGGCCGGCGGAACGTCGGCCGAAAGCGACAGGATCTCGGCGTTCTGCATGCTCTCCCATCGCGCTGCCACCGCATCGAGCGATTCGGCCTCGAAGTTCTCGGCGAACACGACATTGGGATCCTCTGCAAGACCGACATCGCCGGGATACTTACGAGCCAAACCCTGCAAACCATCGCCGGCCCATCCGCCACCGGCGGCAGACAGAACTGCTCCTGCAAGACAAAGCCAAAATGTTGTCGGACCGCAGGGTTTCATCAGTATGCCTCCGGCACGAAGGTCTGGTCGGTAATGGGCGGACGGACGTAGCCCTTCTCTTCCTGTCGGGGGGGCAGTTCGATGGGATCGGGCGTCAGGTCCCGATACGGAATCCGGCTGAGCAGGTGATGGATGCAGTTCAGGCGCGCACGCCGCTTGTTGTCCGCGGCCACCACATACCACGGGGCCTGCCGGATATCGGTGTGCTTGAACATCTCGTCTTTGGCCTTGGAGTACTCCACCCAGCGGACACGAGACTCAAGGTCCATCGGACTGAGCTTCCACCTTTTGACCACATCCTCAATCCGGTCCTGGAACCGTCGCTCCTGCTCCTCGTCCGAGACCGAGAACCAGTATTTGATCAACAGGATGCCGGAACGAATCAGCATCCGCTCGAATTCCGGACAGGAACGGAGGAACTCGCGATACTCCTGCTCCGTGCAGAACCCCATCACGCGCTCGACGCCGGCGCGGTTGTACCAGCTCCGATCGAAAAGCACCATCTCCCCGGCCGCCGGCAGATGGGCCACATATCGCTGGAAATACCACTGCGATTTCTCTCGCTCGGTCGGGGTGCCCAACGCCACCACCCGACAGATGCGCGGATTCAACTGCTGTGTAATGCGTTTGATCGCCCCGCCCTTGCCGGCCGCATCGCGCCCCTCGAACAGAACCACCACTCGGAGCCCTTCGTGCCGGATCCATTCCTGAAGCTTGACCAGCTCGATCTGAAGCCCGGCAAGCTCTCGCTCGTAGACCTTCTTCTTGATCTTGCGGGCGTCCTTCTTCTGAGGCTCGATGAACCGCGCCGAACTTGCATCAGCCGGGCTATATCGCTTATGGGACTTTGTCGCATTCATGAGACTTCCTTCACCGCGATGCCGGACGGCTTGGGCCACCGCACTGGCGGCGGACAAGCGGTCCGGCTGTGGTTATCTGTCGGCCAGATGAACCATCGGCTTGACCGACAAGGGCGTTGTCGCTACCTTCGTTTCGGTCGGAACGCATCAGGACGCCGATCTTCGGCCCTCTCTTTGGAGGCTGGCACATGGACAGACAGAAAATCAATCGTCGCGCATTTCTGAGGGCTGCTGGCGCGGGGGCGGCCTTGGCCGTCGCGGGGCTTCCGGTGACCGCCGCCGATGAACCCAGGCCGGCCCAGACGGCGATCCCCCGCTGGCGAGGGTTCAACCTTCTGGACTACTTCTCGCCCCGGCCGATGCGGCCGAACAGCCCCAGCCGAACCACCGAGGACGATCTGCGATGGATGAGCGACTGGGGCTTCGACTTCGTTCGCCTGCCGATGGCCTATCCGCAGTGGATCGACTTCGACCCATCGCAGCGCATCACGCCCGACGACATGTACAAGATCAAGGAAAGCGCCCTGGAATACATCGACGGACTCGTGGAAATGGCCCACAAGCACGGCCTGCACGTGAGCCTCAATTTCCATCGCGCCCCCGGCTACTGTGTCAACGCCGGGTTCTACGAGCCGTTCAACCTCTGGAGAGATCAGGAGGCCCTCGACGCCTTCTGCTTCCACTGGGGCATGTGGGCCAAGCGCTACAAGGACATGTCCCCGTCGAAGATCAGCTTCGATCTGGTCAACGAGCCGAGCATGCGCGAGGACATGAACGACCAGCACTCCAAGCGCGGGCCGGTGCCGGGCGACGTGTATCGGCGCGTCGCCGAGGCGGCGGCCAAGGCGATCCGAGCGGCCAACCCGAACCATCTGGTGATCGCCGACGGCAACAATGTGGGCAACGACGTGATCCCGGAGATCGTCGATCTGAACATCGCCCAAAGCTGTCGGGGGTACAATCCCGGCTACATCTCGCACTACAAGGCGCCGTGGGCATTTGCGGATGTGGAGAACCTCCCGGCGCCCGTCTGGCCCGGCACGATGGGCGGCCAGTACTGGGACCGCGCCCGTCTGGAGAGGTACTATCAGCCGTGGATCGATCTGGCGAAAAAAGGCGTGGGCGTGCACTGCGGGGAATGCGGGTGCTGGATCAAGACGCCGCACGACGTCTTCCTCGCCTGGTTCGGCGACGTGCTCGACATCCTGACGACCAACGGGATCGGCTACGCGCTATGGAACTTCCGTGGCCAGTTCGGCATCCTCGATTCCGGGCGGGAAGATATCGAATACGAAGACTGGCACGGCCGCAAGCTCGACCGCAGACTGCTCGACCTGCTCCGGAAGTATTAGCCGATCCAAGCAGGCGAACTTGCAGACATCGTCGTGGCCCCGGCTGCGCAGGAGCCAGGCGAATGATCTTGGCAGGCCGCTCCGTCGCTGTCCTGCCGATTCCGGCGCGCCCCGAGCCTGTCAACCAGTCGAGGCGCAGAGGAATGCCGTCAGTCGGCGACGTCCAAATCCCCATAGCCATAAGTGGCGATCCGGGACTGACGCCCCCCCTGGTTGTCGATCACCAGGTGGATGAACCGGACGTCGGCCTGCCGCAGTTGGTCCAGAATCTCCGTGGACAGGTCGGGCTCGAGTCTGGGCTCGAAGAGGAAACCTTCCACCAGATTGTGATGCTCCGGGCGAAACGTCTGTGCGTAATGGCCGCAAAGGACAATCGGTTCGCCGCTGAGTCCTTCGATCACCGTTCGGTCCCATCGCAAGAGCGGCGCCGTGTGGACCGTCCAGTCGGGATAGCCGGCGGGAGGAGGGGGAAAATAGAAGGACGTGTGGATCGAGATTCCATCGGATGCGAAGTGCCTTTCCTGGAGGACATCGTCGGCGCCGGGTTCCGGGGGGGACCACAGGTAGACCTTGTTCTTGCGGGTCGCCGAGAATCCGGATGGAGGATCGGCCGGCCACAACTGTTGATGCCAGGCGGCAACGGGACGATCGTATTCGACCTCCAGAGCCAGACATCGGTATGGAAGATCGAACGCATGATCTCCGAAATCCGTCAGGAAGAGAGGATTCTGCCCTTTGAGAACGGCCGCCGAAATGCCCGTCGTGTACAGGTGGTACGTACGCGGGTTCGACAGGTCCGCGATCCGCCATGTGTCCACAACCCCCTGGCCGTCGAAGCCGTGTTGGGCCGACGGCCACTGGGCCATCGCTCCGGACAGGGTCTGCCGGCGATCTTCATCGAGCAGCTCGACGTCGACGTCGCCATACAGAGCCTCGGAGAGGCTGTTGATGTCGAGGACCATCGTTCGGGTCTCGAATCGCCATCGCGACTTGAGACGGTGGTCCGCGAACAGGTCGGTCTGCCCGAGTAGTTCGAACTCACCGGGAAAGACCTCGTAGGTCGCAGGCACATTGATCAAGACGGAATCCTCCCCGCTTCCCCGTCCCGGCGTGGGCAGTTCCCGTACCTGCTTGACGACAAGCCCCCCCTCGGGCAGCGCCGCAGCGCCGGGCACAACCTTCTTATACTCGAAATCCAAGAGACAGGCTTCCTTGCCGGTGATGTACCGGAATGCGTCGCTGACGCGAAGCAACAGATCGGTCAAGTCCGTGTAGTCGTCGCGCCACGTCATCACGGTGCCGCCGAGAGGGACAAGGCTCGACAATCTCTCGAGCTTGGGTGGTACCACACTGCCGGAGGGCAGAACCTGCACGACTACCTCTTCGGCGATCGAAGCGTCCTGAGGATTCGTGATCGAGACGGCGCCCTGTTGACTGACCAGGGTGATCGTGGCGCTGCTTCGATCGCCTGTAACCTCGACTGTGGCGACCCCGTTGGCCAGTTCAATATCGTCGGGGAACGAATGGTGGACGAGCACGGCCATTCCGACCTCGGCCGGATCGACGTCGTGCCGCAATCGTTCGAGAAAGGCGTTGTCGTTGTAGAAACTTGCGAAGACCTGCCGGATCGCCCGAAATACGCTGCGTTCCTCCGCGCGGGTCGGATCGCAAGCACAGGGGCCGCTGCCGTCCTCGTCGAGATCGTCGGCCAGACAGCCGCTGAAGCTGTCGTACAAACCGGCCCCGACGAAGTCTTCACTGTCCTCCACATTCGTCGAACTGCGGAACCGCAGCATCGCAGCCGGATCGAAGCCATAGGCCGGATCGGCGAGCACATCGACAATGGCCCCGCGGAGGTCAGCGGAAAATTGTGTGATGCCGGAATTCGTGAAGAGACTCCGCACCGCCGCCAGGTCCCGCGACAACATCCACATATCCTCAGGAGGCCAGCGGTGATGCTCCGACAGTCGCCGGGCGATTTCCTCCCGCAGCGTCGGCCCGGAGATCGCCGGACGAATCTGCCATTTCGTCGGGTCGTCCAGGTCGTCCGTCAGGTACAGGCCGTCCAAGACAATGACATCGTCGGTGGCATTGTACAACTCGATCCAATCGGGATAGTCGCCGGGCCGGCACGGATCCTGGACGGTCGTCGTATTGTCGGCCATGAATTCGTTGATGACCAGGCCGCTGCGGACGGGCTGACCGTCGGAATTCGGTCGCCCCGGCGTCGGCGTGGAGAAGAACTGCCACTGGCCGCCGCCGTCGGCCGATCGGCCATACGAGACATCACTCCGTTGTTTTTCGAAATGAACGACGTCGATGAGCGCCGCCCCATCGGCATCGAACAGTGCGATGGACTCGCCGTCTTTGCTCAACCGGAAGTTGGTGTGCACGGGACTGTGCTGTTCCTCGCCCGTTGCCCAGAACACGATGTGTCCGCCGGGTGGAAGAAGCATGGACGGCGTCGGCGTCAGCGGCTGATCGAGGAACGCATTCCACACGTCGAAGGTCAGGGCGATGGCCTTGGGAGAGTTCTCGGGCACGGCTTGCCGCAGAATGCTGAAGTTGGCCGCCTTGCCTCCGACGTATTGAACGTCGCAGGGCGCCAGCCCTTCGGTGGACACACCGATAGCCCCCCGTTCGGCTACGGGCGTGATCGCCAGCGTTGCGGGCTTCTTGAGTTGCATGATCTGCGTCGCGGTGTCGTCATCGAGACGGCCCTCGACGTCGAGGAGTCGGAGGTTGCAGGCGCCATAGGAATCTTCATAGACGCCGACGATCACGGTGTGGCCGACCATCTGCTGCGCTGCAAGAGCGTCGGCGGAGACCGCCAGATACACGAACGGCACGCCATAGGTATTCGCAAGGATGGCCACGTGCGAATTCGGCGTAGAGGGCGCCAGCGTCATGATGCCGGCAACGTGGGGCAGTTCTGCCGGAATGCCATCGGTCAACAGGATATCCTTGGATTCCAGAAGGCCCTTCTGATAGGCGTCGGCAATGGCCCCGGCGGAGAAGAACTTCAGCTTTCCAATCGCCCATCCCTGGGAATAGCCGACATTGCCCTGGGCCCAGCGAGCGGTTGAGCCAAGCAGAATCCCATGGGAGGCAAACCACTGGCGGTCGGCCTCCGCCGCAGCTTGCTGCTCGTACGTCGGAAAGTAGAACGCCTGCACGTCGGGCGAACAGACCACGTTGGCCTCGACCAGCGCGAACAGTTCGCGAATCCGCTCTCGCGGGAACGCGTCCTGACGTACGAATTGGATGCCATATTCCTGAAACAGCGGCACAGAACCCGAGTCCGTCAACGGCGGCAGGATCACCGTGCCGAGAATCGCCTGCTGATCCCGCTCGAAGAAAGTCACGGCATTGAATTGCTGGGATGTCATGCCGGCGAAGGGAGCAAGCAGGTCGGCGGCGAAACCGTAGTGGAAGACGTAGCGTCGGCTGTCCTGAAAGTAGACGAGATTCGGGTCGTACGGCTCCAACAGGATGGTGAATTTCACCCAGCGAATGCTGTCCTGAGAGATGCCACGGGCGCAGAACGGGTCATCCGGAAAGACAATCTGATTCTTCCAGAAGGACGAGGGGGCGATGGTCGGACCGTCCGCCACCGTCGGACGACACGCCACGAGGACAAGCGCCGGCAGTATCCACGTCGCCGGAAGTGCTCGCCTCGTCCTCCATCCGATCTTGATGGACATATCTTCTCTCCGATGCAGTTCGACCGCCACGGGCAAGCGGCCCGGTCCGTGGCTTCGGCCAAGGGCCTGTCGAAGTCCAAGAAACGCGATCAGTAGGACTTGCTCGCCTCTGTGGTGCCCCCGTACGCACCCATGTTGATGACGCCTGCGTTGGGAGCCGGCTCCCGGCCGACAGGCGCTTCCGGATCGCCACGGTCGATACAGGGACTGGTCACGGCATCCGGCGTCCAGGCCTGTGCGTTCGAGTCCCACCGGCCGGCCTGGGACTTCAAATGATAGTCTCCCGCCATCCAGACGGCCCCGGGGTACGTCGGTGCGATCTCCACTTCAGGGGCCGTCCTCGTGGCCCAATGACCCCGCCGCACAAACAGCGGGTCCTCGTCGATGTTGCCCGATCCCGGCCATCCGCCGGCGATATTGCTGTACCGAACCGATACGGTACAATCCTCGTCGGCCAGAATCTGCTGCGGCGTATTCCCGAACACGATCGAGTTGGCCACCGTCACATCGCTGCCGACGGCGACAATCGCGGCGCCCTTGTCGCGACCGCAATTGTCCGCAATCGTACAGTTGTCGAAGGTGACTTTGCCGTTTTTGCAGTGGATCACGGCTTCGTCCGGACCGGTTCCCTGATTCCCGACGATGAGGCAGTTGCGGATCGTCAGATCGCAATCCGCGGCAAACAGGGCGCCCACGGCCCCCCGTCCTCCCGTGACGACAAGCCCGCTGATTTCGCACCTCGGATCGCCGAAGTACGTGGTCTGTATGTGCAGGACGGGCCCTCGACCGCCCCCCTGGACGATCGGATACGCAGCGGCATCGGGGTCGTCGGGATCGATCCCGGTGATGTGAAGGCTCTTGCCGAGCAGATCGATCGTCTCGTAGTAGGTCCCCGGACGAACGACAATCGTCGCCCCGTTGCGCGCCACCGTCACCGCCTCCTGAATCGTGTCGAAGGGGTGTTCGGCCGTTCCGTCTTCACGCCAATCGCCGCGATCCGCGTCACCGGGCCCCGGATCGTTGGGCGCGTCATCGTCCACATACAGGACGTTCTGAAGGCTCTGGAAATTCGCCTGAATCGCGTGATCTGCCTCCATCACGAGCAACTCGAAGTCCATCGAACTGAAGAAGGAGCCGGACCACATGCGAAACTCATAGCCGGGCTCGGCCTCCACCGCCAGTGGGACCACCGTCCTGTACTCATAGCAGAATACGCCTTCACCGGGCTCGGCGACACTTCCCCCCCGCGTCGAAGAAATCTGCAGGCGGCGAAGATACGTCGGATCGTACGCGAACCAAATCCCGGGATTGTTGTCGAAAATCCGTTGAATATGCGTCTCATACGCCTCCTCGTTCATGGGATTGAGCCGCAGGTCCAGCCAGGAAAGGGACGTCATATTCGCCAGCGTCGAGATATCCCGGATCTCGTTCCTGTGGAGATTCACAGAACTCAGGTACGGCATGAAAGAGAGAACGCCGATATCACTGATGTGGTTCTCCTCAAGATCCAGCGACTGAAGATTGACCAGTCCCGCAAGGGGCGAGATATCACTCAGGTTGTTCCGCTGGAGAGTCAGCGACATGAGATTCGTCGCGTATTGCAGACCGACCAGGCTCGTGATCTCCCGGTTCATGATCGTCAGGCTCGTCAGGCCAAGCATATCCGTAGGGGTCGGATCCACCACCCACAACTTGTCTTCCACCGCCGCTCTCAGGACCGGGTCTTCGAAATCGACCGGGTCTTCCCCGCGCGCAGCCCCAACCAAAAGAGATACAAACAACAGTGAATGCAGAACCCTTCTCATGGCTTCCTCCTCCGTCTCGTCGAAACATGTTATCTCCGTACCTCGCACATCGCCAGTCCGCCGCTCGGCGATCGGTTCGATTGTAGCAGGTGCCACCCGATACTGCAACAGAAATTTCCCGATCTGTGGAGGAGTTCGTCGGCCGTGCGCGCCGCTTCGGCAGGTCCAGAGTGATCATCGTGGAGTGCATGGATCGTGATTGTGAGCAGGACGCCATCGCACGGGCAGTGGAAAGACGCTCGCATCGACGCGGCGCCGCGCCGGTTTCACGACAGGGACACAGAGCGGTGCATGGCGGCAGAAGACGGTGGATTCGGGTGGAGGGACACGGCAACGGGACCGCTCCGGTCAGACCGTGGGGAAACCGCGATTAGGGGGCAAGAACGCGGATTGTGGCCCATCAAGGCCGCCGGGACAAGAAACTGGGGAACCAGGATTCGAACCTGAACTAACTGATCCAGAGTCAGTCGTGCTACCGTTACACTATTCCCCAAAGAGCCATATGCCACCGAGATGGTGACGAACTTATCATATTGTCGGCGTCTTGGCAAACCCAAAATGACGGATCAACGTCCATCCGGCGGGCAAAAGCGCGGTCGCCAGGGCGATTTTGACGATTTCCCCCGGCAGGAACGGATAGAGCCCGACGGCCAGGACGCTGCCGAGAGGCCGGCCGAGGAGGTGGACAAGGCAGGCCAGCCAGGCCAGACCGCACCCGTAGAGCACGACGTTGCCCAGCATCATCGCCAGGACGGTGGTAACCGGCCGGCGATCCCAGCCCCGTTCGGCCAGCCGGCCCACGACGTAGGCCGCCAGCACAAAACCGATCAAATACCCGCCTGTGGGCCCGAAAAAGACGCCCAAACCCGCCTTTCCGTGCGAGAAGACCGGCAGTCCCGCCAGTCCCTGCATCAGGTACGCCAGGACGGACAGGGCCCCCCGCCGCGAACCCAGCAGGGCACCGACCATCAATACGGCAAACGTCTGCCCCGTCCATGGCACCGGATAGCCGACGGCGATCTGCGTACACAGCGCGATCAGCAGCGATCCGCCAAGCACCAGAGCCCCGTCGTACAGCCGTGCGGCCTTCTTCTCATCCGGCCGAATCAGATCCGCCACAGTCAGTTGTGCAATCATTGTTTCTCTTCCTGAAAAACAACCTCTCAGTCGAGCTTCACATACCCAAGCCCGATACGGGGCCGAATTATATGCGCGAGCCCCCCGCGCGTCAAATAGCTGGATCGAACTATATTCGCCGTTTGCAGAAGATCTGCGCAATCGGGCTCAAGCATGGCGTGCCCCCTGCATCCGAAAGGAAATTCGCACTCGCGCGAAATCCCGTGCCGCCGGCAACGACTATGTGTCAAAGAAACGATATAAAGCTGAGCGGCAGTACTCAACGTCGAAGGAAAACGTATAATGGCCGACCATGATTGTGTGACGCAGGACGCCCGGCCCGCCTTTCTCTGGCGCCGGCGAAGGCAGCATCGCACGGAAGACACACGAAGGGTCCATCACGATTCGATAATCAGGCAAAATGGGAGACGTCACAATGGAACAATCTCGTATGGGACGACAGGCCGCATGGATGCTCTCGATGGCAGCGGTCTTCATGGTGACCGGTTGCAGTGTCCGCGGGGGCAACTGGGCGCAACGCACATATGAGCGAACGACAACGGCGCGGATGCCGCTGGAGCCCGGCTCGACCCTGGACGTGGAGACCTCCTCCGGGTCGATCGTCATTCACGGCGCCGATGTGACGGACTGCGACGTCTTGGCCACCATCGCAGCCCATGCCCCGACGGAGGCGGAGGCCGAGGAACTGGCCGAACAGGTCGTCATCACACCCGAGTTCATCGGCCGCACGTTGAACGTGCGTGCCGAGACACCTCGCACCACAAACAACCGGTCGATCAGCGTCAGCTATCGAATCGTCGTACCTCGACAGACGAACGTCAGGTGCCACAGCTCCTATGGCAGTCTTGAACTGACCGAGATTGAAGGAACGGTCACCGCACGGACCAGCAGCGGCTCCGTGAGGGCCGAGAGCATCCAAGGCTCGACCAGCCTGAGCAGTTCGTACGGGTCCATCACGTGCCGTGCGTTCTCCGAAGGCGATCTGGCGATCAAGACCAGCAGCGGCAAGATCGAGCTCTCCGAAGCCACGTTCGGAAAATGCGATGCCGAAACATCCTACGGATCGGTCGGCGGGCGTTCGCTGCGAGGCGAGACCATCCGGTTCCGATCCAGCAGCGGAAGCCTCGACCTTATCGATGGAACGGCTGAGGCAATCGATCTTTCGACCTCGTACGGCCGCATCGATGCACGGCAGATCGCCGTCGGCGACCTGCGAGCCACCTCGGGCAGCGGCAATCTCGATGTCGTCTGCGCCGAGGGCTGTCCGCCGAACCTTGCCGCCAACGTCAAAAGCTCCTACGGCAGCGTCGCATTCACCGCGCCGGCGGCGTTCTCCGGCACGGTCTATCTGGCCACCAATTATGGCTCGGTCCGCACCCTTCGTCCTATCACCGTCAGCGGACAGATCGATAAGAAGAAGATCGAAGGCACAATCGGGGATGGGCCGGGCAACCTCCGCATCGAAACCAGCAGTGGTTCGGTCACACTGCGGTAGCAACAGACAACCGCCGTTCCGCCGACGCGGGCGGCGGCATCACGGATTCTGCCGGACGGGCGGAGGCGCGTGCGTTTCTCGTCGCCTCCGCTCGCTCCCTGTCATCGGGTCTTGCGGGTCGCCGGCTCAAACCGATCGTCGCCCACGAAGTCCAACCATTCCGTCCACGCGTTCCTGTACAGATCGCCCGAAGTCAGAAAGCCGTCGTTGTGACCGCCGGTGATCTCCACGAATCGCTTCGGCTCGCGGGCCGCCTCGAAGAGCCGCCGCCCGAATTCGAAGGGAACAAGCTCGTCCTCTGGACTGTGTATCACGAGCACGGGACATCGCGCGCGGGCGAGATGGGCCCGCGTGTCATACCGGAACCGGGCAAACAGCCGCACGGGCATATAGGGATACATCCGAGCCCCCATATCAGGGTAGGACGTGAAGGCGCTTTCGACGACCACAGTCCGCGTCTCGACCTGCCCGGCCAGGTGCGCGGCAATGCTGCCTCCAAGCGAACGTCCGAACAGAACGATCTGCTCGGCCGCAACCCCCTTGCGCTGCGTCAGCCAGTCGTAGGCCGCCCGCGCATCGCGATAGGTCCCGACCTCCGTCGGTCGGCCCTCGCTTCTGCCGTAGCCGCGATAGTCGAAGACGAAGCAGTTCAGACCGAGACTGTGGAACAGGCTGACCGTGTCGAGGCGATGCATGATGTTGCCGGCGTTGCCGTGGCAGAACAGAACGGTGAACGGCGCGCCGTCGGCGGCGACGTACCAACCGTTCAGGGCCAGGCCGTCCTGCGTCTGGAACATCACATCGTCGAAATCCAGGCCCACATCCTCCGGCGTGAAGGCGACATCCCGTATCGGGCGGTACAGGAGACGGGCCTGCGAAAACAGCAGCACCAGCCCGAACCCCGCATAGACGATAACGAGCGCGGCGCCCACGTACAACAACATGAATCCCATATCACTCCAGCAAATCCGACAGCGTATCGAGCCACCTGCCCGCGGTCCATGCACGGCAGCGCCATTTTAGTTTGCCGGGCACCAGGGGACAAGCTACAATCGGCCCATGATTGCCAGAAGACCCACATCTTCCGTTTCGGTCGGTTCGGTGCAACTGGGTTCGTCGGGCCCGGTCGTTATCCAGTCGATGACGAAGGTTCCGACCACCGACGTCGCCCGCTGCGTCCGGCAGATTCAGCGGCTCGTTCGCGCCGGGTGCGGACTGGTCCGCATCGCCGTGCCCCGCCGGGCCGACACGATCGCGTTCGGGCAGATCGTGCAGAAGGTGCGCGTTCCGTTGATCGCCGACGTACACTTCAGTGCCGATCGCGCCGTCGAGGCGATCGAGGCCGGGGCCGCCAAGGTCCGCCTGAACCCCGGCAACATCAAGAAGCAGCAGGACATCTTCCGGATCATCGACGCGGCGAAGATGCACCGTGTGGCCGCCCGCATCGGCGTCAACGAGGCCAGCATTCGCGACCTGAAGAAGGCCCCCGTCCCGCCCGAGAAGCGAACGGCGCTGATGCTCGAAGAGATGCGAAGCTACATCCGGCTGTTCGAGGCTCGGGGGTTCGATCAGATCGTCCTAAGCGCCAAGAGCAGCGACGCGCTGCGCACCATCGAGGTCAACCGGGCCATCGCCGAGACATTCGGCTATCCCATCCACCTGGGTCTGACCCACGCGGGCCTGCCTGCCGACGCGAGCATCCCGTCGGCGGTGGCCCTGGGGACGCTGCTGGCCGAAGGCGTCGGGGATACCGTTCGCGTCAGTGCGGCCGGCGACCCGGTCGTCGAAACCGAGATCGCCAGGGCCATCCTCATCTGCCTGGGGCTCCTTGAGCGAACGCAGCCGGAACTGATCGTCTGCCCGACGTGCGGGCGGACGGAGATCGACGTTGTCAAGCTCGCCAAACGGGTCGAGAGCGCGCTGCGCAAGGTCGCCAAGCCCTGTCGTGTGGCCGTGATGGGCTGTATCGTCAACGGTCCGGGCGAGGCCGCCGACGCCGACATCGCCGTCTGCGCCGCCAGAGAAAAGGCCGCTCTCTATCTCCACGGCCGCAAGATCGCCGTGGTCCCCGAGGCCGAGATCATCCCCCGCCTGCTTGGGGCGATCGCACAGGTGTAGCCAAACCCCCTTCTGCCGGAATTGGGGAGAATCGCCCCACAGATCTTTGCCATCGCGCGGGGACTCTTATGTTCTTGTCTTCACATACCTTGCAGAAAAACCACCAATTCGCGACCGGGTATCTTCGGACGGCCGTGTAACAAGCGCCTGTTCCGGCGCATCTTCTTACAACACCCGAACGAGATGTCGTTTCCGCCGTCAGGGAAGACTCCGCCAGGGCACCATTAGCACAGCTTTTCACTAAAGAAGTTGCAGTTATGATGTCTAATTCTGACCGTGACCTTTGCCACGAGGCGACATTTGTGCATATCCTTTTTTAGCAATTACTTACATTCCATATGATCCGGAAAATGAGCGGCATTTCGCCGCGTATTCGCCCCATAACAGTTGACTGGAACGTCGCAGTTTGCTAAGATCAGCCGTCCATGACAAAAATAACGAAGAAAACCGGAAAGAAACGGGCAGCACGAAGCTCTTCAAAAGTCGTCTCAATCAAAACCAAGAAGCCTTTCAGCAACTACAGGCAGGCCACGGCCTACCTCTTTGAGAAGACCGACTACGAAAAAGAGGAGCACGTACGCTATAACGTAACGACCTTCAGCCTCGATCGGATGCGAAACCTGTTGTCTCTGCTGGGTGATCCCCATGCGAAGATCAACACCGTCCATATCGCCGGTACGAAGGGCAAGGGCTCGACCGCCACGATGCTGGCGAAGATGCTCGAATCCAACGGCTACACCGTCGGGCTGTATACCTCTCCGCATCTGGTTCACCTGCACGAACGCATCGTGGTGAATTCGCAGATGATTAGCGAAGCCGAGATGCTCGGGCTGATGAACCGCATCTATGCCCCTGTCGAGAAGCTGTCCAAGGACGATCCGCCCACGTTTTTCGAAATCATGACCGCCCTGGCGTTCATGCACTTCGCCGACCGAAAGATCGACATCGGCGTCATCGAAACAGGGCTTGGCGGCCGCCTGGACAGCACCAACGTCATCCTGCCCAAGGTGGTGGGGATCACCAGCCTGAGCATTGACCACAAGCTCCAGCTCGGCGATACGATCGATCAGATCGCGCTGGAGAAGGCGGGCGTCTTCAAGAAAGGCGTCCCGGCCATCACCGTGCAGCAGGAGCCGACGGCCATGAGCGTGCTGAAGGAGCAGGCCATCGCGGTGAAGGCCCCATTGAGCGTTACGGGCAGCAGCGACATCGACTTCTCGTATCGGTTCGAAACATCGCGCGAACACGGTCCGCACACGCGGATCTGCCTGACGACACCCACCAGCAGGTTCGAGCACATTCGCGTGCCACTGCACGGGAAGCACCAGGCGATCAATTGCGGGCTGGCGCTGGCCCTGCTGGACCAGCTCAAGTCCTCCGGATACGAGATCGACATCGAGAAAGCGGCGGCCGGCCTGCATGGGGTCACACTGCCCGGTCGGATGGAGATGGTCTGTGAAGATCCACGCATCATGATCGACGGGGCCCACAACGCCGCCAGCGTGCGAGCGCTGATCCACGCCATCGGCCAGAACATCCCCTACGACTCGATGGTCGTGATCTTCGGCTGCAATGCCGACAAGGACATTCCCGGCATGCTCACCGAGCTCCAGTACGGCGCCGACAAGGTCATCTTCACACGCAGCAGTTCGATGAAGGCGGTTTCGCCGCAGGATCTGGCGGACATGTACACCGACATCTGCGGCAAGATGTGCCAGACCTCCAGCAGCCTGGGCGAGGCCCTGCAACTGGCGCGCAGCGCGGTCGGGCGCGAAGACCTGATCCTGATCACCGGCAGCTTCTACCTCATCGGACAGGCCAAGGTGCGTTTTCAGCCGAATGTCACTCTGGCCGCCTCCTGAAGACCGCCGAACCGTCGAGTTTAGCCTTGACGGTCCTTCTCCATGCCTTTTTAATCTCTGTCTTGAGTCGTCGCCGGTGGCATAACACCTGAAAAGACGCCACACGCCGGATTCGTCGGGGGCAAAGACAGACGCTTCGACCCATCGGACGACCTGGCACATGGTGCAGGGCCCTGCCCGGCATGCGGAACGATGGATACATCACAGGATTGGGAGTCGGAGATGTCAGAGACCGCAAGCTACATTGCCGTAGACCTCGGGGCCGAGAGCGGGCGCGTCATGCTGGGTACGATTGCGGGCGGGAAACTACATCTTGAAGAGCTGCATCGCTTCAGTAACGGGCCCGTGGAGACCGACGGCTCGCTGCGATGGGACTTCGACCGACTGCTCAAAGAGGTCAAGACGGGCATCGGTTTGGCCACCAGGAAAGCCGAGGGAACACCGCTCGGTATCGGCGTGGACACGTGGGGGGTGGACTTCGGCCTGATCGGCGACGACGGCCGGCTCCTCGAAGCCCCCTACCACTACCGCGACAGCCGGACCAACGGGATGATGGAGAAGGCCTTCGCGCGGATGCCCAAGCGGGATATCTACCGGAACACCGGCATTCAGTTCATGCAGTTGAACTCGCTCTACCAGGTCCTGGCCATGCGGCTGGCCGATTCGGCGGCGCTCGCCAAGACCAGCAAGCTGATCTTCATGGCCGACCTGCTGAGCTATTTCCTCTGCGGCAAGGCCTTCGGCGAGTACACGCTGGCCAGCACCTCGCAGATGATGGACATGGCGACCGGACGATGGTCCAAGGCGATCTTCGAGATGCTCCGCCTGCCCATCGAGATCATGCCCGAGATCGTCATGCCCGGGACGGTGGTCGGGCCGCTGACCGACGACGTGGCCCGCGAGATCGGCTGCCCGAAGATCCCGGTCATCGCGGTCGGCTCACACGACACGGCCTCGGCGGTGCTCGGCGTGCCGGGCTCCGGTCGCAACTGGGCGTATCTCTCGTCGGGCACATGGAGTCTGATGGGAGTCGAGATTCCCAAGGCGATCATCAACGAGAAGACATTCGACTACGGGTTCACCAACGAGGGCGGCGTGCAGAACACGATCCGCCTGCTGAAGAACATCATGGGGCTCTGGCTGGTCCAGGAGTGCAAGCGGCAATGGCAGCGCGAGGGCCAGGACCTCTCCTATGGCGAGCTGACCGACCTGGCCTCGAAGGCCAGGCCCTTCTTTGGGATCATCGACTGCGATTGCAGCGACTTCCTGTCGCCGGGCGACATGCCGACCCGGATCAACAATCACCTGGCGCAGACCGGCCAGCCAACCACTGCCGACAAAGGACAGATGATCCGACTGATTCTCGAAAGCCTGGCTCTGAAGTACCGACGCACACTCGAAGCCATCGAGGACGTCACGGGCGATCCCATCGACGCGCTCCACATCGTTGGCGGTGGGATCCAGAACGAACTGCTGTGTCAGTTCGCGGCCGATGCCACGGGCAAGCGAGTCGTCGCCGGGCCGATCGAGGCGACCGCCAGCGGCAACATCCTGATGCAGGCCGTCGCGACGGGCCACCTCAAGGGCATCAATGAAGCGAGGGCCATCGTTCGTCATTCCTTCGATCTGAAAGAGTACCGGCCGCAGGACACGCCGGCATGGACGCAGAGATACGAGCGATTTACGAAACGTTGACGCCGCCGACATGGCGTCCCAAGGAGAGAACCACTTGATCGAGTCACTCGAACAGCAACTGGACAGTTTCGATCTGGCCGAGCGCCAACGGGCGCTGGCGGCCTTGTGCGACAGGATCGAATCGGGTCACCTGGAACTGCCGGAACCGGGCGAGTTCGTGAATCTGCATTGCCACACCTTCTTCTCGTACAACACATACGGCTATTCGCCCACGAAATTCGCCTGGCTGGCCCGCAAGGCCGGTCTGGCGGTAGCCGGAACGGTTGATTTCGACGTCCTCGACGCCCTCGATGAATTCCGGCAGGCGCGAGGCCGGCTTGGCCTCAGAGGCTGCTCGGGCCTGGAGACGCGGGTCTACGTGCCGGAGTTCTCCACGCGCGTCATCAACTCGCCGGGTGAGCCGGGCATCTCGTACCACATGGGCGTCGGGTTCCCCAGCGCCAAGGTACCGGCATCCGAGAGAGATTTCCTCAAGGGTCTCAAGGACACCGCGCAGAAGAGGAACCGCGATCTGATGGCGCGGGTGAACGCGCATCTGTGCCCGGTCGAACTGGACTACGAGCGTGACGTGCGGCCACTGACGCCGGCCGGCAATGCCACGGAACGGCATATGTGCCTGGCCTACGCCCGCAAGGCGGCTGCACACTTCGGTAGCGACAAAACCCTCGCCGAATTCTGGGCCGAGAAGCTGGGCGTCGGCGCCGAGACCCTGGACCTGCCCGAGGGCCGCAACCTGCTGAACACCATCCGTGCCAAGACGATGAAGCGAGGCGGAGTCGGCTACGTCCAGCCGGACACCGGCTCGTTCCCCCTGATGGCCGAGACGAACCGGTTCATCCTCGCCTGTGGCGGAATGCCCACCCACACGTGGCTCGACGGCACCAGCGACGGCGAACGGGACATCGAGGAACTGCTCGACGTGGCCATGAGCACCGGCGCCGTCGCAATCAACGTGATCCCCGATCGCAACTACACACCCGGACGACAGGACGAGAAGGTCAAGAACCTCTACGAGGTGATCGAGATCGCCCAGCGACGCCACCTCGTCGTCGTCGGAGGCACCGAGATGAACAGCCCGGGCCAGAAGTTCGTCGACGATTTCGCCACGAGCGAACTGGCCCCCCTGCTGCCGGTGTTTCTGAAAGGGGCGTGCATCGTGTACGCTCACTCGGTCTTGCAGCAACAATGCGGTCTGGGCTACACCAGCGAGTGGGCCCGCCAGCGATTTGAGGACCGAGCAGCGCGCAACGATTTCTTCGCGACGTTCGGCCGGTCGATGCAGCCGGATCAGGAGACGAACCTGGCCGGACTCAGCGAGAGAGCCACGCCCGAAGAGGTCCTCCGTCAGGTTGGAAAATGAAGAACCGTCAAACGCCGTCCGGCTCCGAGAATCCGTGCTGTGAGACGACGCAATGAATCGCCGAACACCTGTCTTTGATGTGCAACCAGCACAGAAACGAAGGCTTCGACCATGACGAATATCCCCGCATCACAATGGGCCGTGCAACTGGTGGGCCCCGATCAGCTTGTCCTCAATCCATCCAAAGAAGTCTTCCGCCCGGGCCCGCGCCAGATCCTGGCAAAGGTCGAGGTCGTTGGGCTGTGCTTCTCCGACCTGAAGCTGCTCAAGCAGTTCACCGGCCACGTCCGCAAGGGTCCGGTCGTCTCCGGTATCGAGCCCGATGCCCTGGGACAAATCCCCAGCTACGTTCCGAACGAGGAGCCGACGGTGCCGGGTCACGAGACCGTCGTTCGCATCGTCGCGGTGGGCCCCGGCGTCACGAGACACAAGCCCGGCGAACGGTATCTCGTGCAGACGGACTATCGCTGGCTGCGCACCGCCAGTTCAAATGCGGCTTTCGGCTACAACTTCGAGGGCGCCCTGCAAGAGTATGTCCTGATGGACGAGCGGGCGATCACCAGTCCCGACGGCGAATCCATGCTGATTCCGGCCGGCGAGGACCGGTCGGGCTCGGCGATCGCCCTGGTCGAGCCCTGGGCCTGCGTCGAGGACGCCTATGCCTCGCAGGAGCGCACGACGCTGAAGGCGGGCGGCCAGATGTTGATCGTCGTGGAAACCGACCTGCCGGAAGGCCGGCTCGGCAATCTGTTCAAACGCTACGGCACGCCGGCGCAGATCACGTGGGTCTCGAAGTCGGGTCCCCCGGCCAACCTGCCGGCGCCGGTGGTTCGGGCGCGCGAGCATGACGACGTGGACGATGCCGCCTTCGATGACGTGGTCTATTTCGGATCGAACGCCGGGACGGTGGAAGAGCTGTTCGCCAAGGTCGCGGCGCATGGGATCCTGAACATCGTGCTCTGCGGCGATCGCTTCAGCCGGCCCGTTGTCACGATGGTCGGTCGGGTCCATTACGGCGGAATTCGCATCGTCGGAACCACCGACACCGACCCGGTCGGATCGATGAAGACCATCCCCAGGACCGGCGAGATCCGCCACGGCGACAAGATCAACGTCGTCGGGGCCGGTGGACCGATGGGAATGATGCACGTCATCCGCAACCTGTGCCAGGGGGTCGAGGGCGTCAGCGTCTACGCGGGCGACGTCGACGACAACCGACTGGCGATGCTGACGAAGATCGCCCGGCCGCTGGCCGAGAGCAATGGTCTCGAATACATCACATACAACGCCAAGCAGCCCCCGAGCGACACGGAGTTCGGCTATTCGGTCCTGATGGCGCCGATCCCGGAACTGGTGGCCTCCGCCGTGCAGGACGCCGCACTGCATGGGATCATCAACATCTTTGCCGGCATCCCGGCCACGGTCACAGGCAAGATCGACATGAACGCCTATATCGAGAAGCGCCTGTACTTCATCGGGACCAGCGGGTCAACGCTCGACGATATGAAACGGATGCTGGCCAAGGTCGAATCCAACCGGCTCGACACGAACGTCAGCGTCGCGGCCGTTTCCGGGCTGGCAGGCGCACTCGACGGGATTCGGGCCGTGGAGGATCGCTCGATCCCCGGCAAGATCGTCGTTTATCCGGCATGCAGAGATCTTCCGCTGCTCCGGCTCGAAGAGCTTGGGGCCAGACTGCCGGACGTCGCGGCCTGCCTGAAGGACGGACTCTGGACGCGTGAAGCGGAGAAGAAGCTGCTCGAAACGTGCGTCTGAAAATCAGAGAAGGGAAGAACATGAGACCAGACAACTACCGATCCACGCGTCAACTCCCTCTTGGTCTGCGCCCCGGCAGGCTCGGCGTCCTGGCCGGTGGCGCCGCACTGCTGCTCCTGCTGACGGCCGGAGCGTTGCGCGCCGCCGAGACGCCGTTCAGCGGTCTGAACATGAGCCTGAGCAGCCTGCCCAGGCTGTCCGACGCCAGGACGCGCTCGATCAGTCCGGAGAACTTCACGGGCGAGAAAGGCAAAGGCGGCATGGCCACCGAAGGGACCGGCCAGCACGCCGGGCGCGAACTCGGTCGAGGCTGGAAGATCTCGCCGTCGGTCAATATTGCGGCCGGCCAGACCTTCACGATGGCCGAGATCAACGGCTCCGGCGCCATTCAGCACATCTGGATGACCCCGACGGGCGACAACCGCCTGAACATCCTGCGAATCTACTGGGACGGAGAAGAGACTCCGTCGGTGGAGTGTCCTGCGGGTGATTTCTTCGCGTGCGGCATGGGCGAATACACCCAGGTGACTTCGCTGGCCGTCTGCGTCAATCCGGGCAGCGGCTTCAACTGCTACTGGATGATGCCCTTCCGCAAGAGCTGCAAGATCACGATGACCAATCTCGATGAGAAGGGGATGGTCCTGTACTACCAGATCGACTACACCCTGACAGACGTGCCGGACGATATGGCCTGTTTTCACGCGCAGTTCCGTCGTGTGAACCCGCTGCCGTACAAAGACGTCTACACCCTCATCGACGGCGTCAAGGGTCGAGGCCAGTATGTCGGGACGTACATGACATGGGGCTCGAACAGTCCCGGCTGGTGGGGCGAAGGGGAGATCAAGTTCTACATGGACGGTGACGAGGAATTCCCTACGATCTGCGGAACGGGGACAGAGGACTATTTCTGTGGCTCTTATGGCTTCATGAGACCGGGCACCCGCGAGTACATGGAGTTCAACACGCCGTACGCGGGCATGCCGCAGGTGATCGCATCCGACAAGCAGCCGTGGTTCGGCCTCTATCGCTGGCATATCATGGACCCGATCCGTTTCGAGCGGGACCTGAAAGTGACCATGCAGGCCCTCGGCTGGCAGAGCGAGGGCCGGTATCTGCCGCTGCAGGATGACATCTCCTCGGTGGTCTACTGGTACCAGACCGAGCCGCATGCTCCATTCCCCAGGTTGCCGGCGAAGAAAGACCTGATCATCGTCAGGCCATAGCGCGGGCCCCTGCATCTCTTGACCGAAGAGGACGAAATGAGCGATTTGAAGAAGGTCGAACAGGCCTATCAACTGGCACGCGAACGATACGCCGAGCTTGGTGTCGATACCGACAAGGCGATGGACCGGCTCGGCAAGATCCCGATCTCGCTGCACTGCTGGCAAGGCGACGATGTGGGTGGATTCGAGAATCCCGAAACGGGACTCGACGGCGGCCTGGCGGTGACCGGCAACTATCCGGGCAAGGCCCGCACGCCCGACGAGTTGCGGACCGACCTGGAGAAGGCCCTGAGTCTGATCCCCGGCAGGCATCGCCTGAACCTGCATGCGATCTACCTTGACGCCAAGGCCACGGTACCACGCAATGAGCTGGAGCCCGAGCATTTCGCGAGTTGGGTCCAGTGGGCCAAAGCCAACGGCTTGGGCATGGACTTCAACGGAACCTACTTCTCGCACCCCAAGGCCGACAGCGGATTCACGCTCTCCAGCGCCGATGACGGCATCCGGCGGTTCTGGATCGAACATGGAATCTGCTGCCGCAGAGTCGGAGCCTACATCGGCAAGGAACTGGGCACCCCCTGCGTGACCAACGTTTGGATCCCCGACGGCTATAAGGACATCCCGGTGGACCGTCTGGCCCCGCGGCAGAGGCTGGCCGACTCGCTCGACCGGATCTTCGCCGAGAAGATCGACAAGGCGATTCACCTCGACGCTGTCGAATCGAAGCTGTTCGGCATCGGCGCCGAGAGCTACACGGTCGGCTCGCACGAGTTCTACATGGGCTACGCGACGTCGCGACAGGTCCTGCTGTGCCTGGACGCAGGCCACTATCACCCCACTGAAGTCATCTCCGACAAGATCTCGTCGGTGCTGACGTTCGTGCCCCAGTTGCTGCTGCACGTCAGCCGTCCGGTGCGATGGGACAGTGACCACGTGGTCATTCTCGACGACGAACTGCGGGCCATCGCACAGGAGCTGGTGCGCAGCGGCAGGCTCGACAAGGTGCACATCGGCCTGGACTTCTTCGACGCCAGCATCAATCGGATCGCCGCCTGGGTCATCGGCACGCGCTGCATGATCAAGGCCCTGCTGATCGCCCTGCTCGAGCCGGCCGACCGGCTGCGCCAGGCCGAGGCGAACGGCGACTTCACAAGCCGCCTGGCCATGCTGGAGGAACTGAAGACATTGCCCTACGGCGCGGTCTGGGACTGCTATTGTGCCAGATCCGAGGTGCCGGTCGGCCCCGCCTGGCTGGCGGAGGCCAAGACCTACGAGAAGAACGTGCTCGCCAAACGAGCGTAGCAGATCACGCACACTGCGGGAAGGGACAGACGCATGAGCGAAGAACGGCAGTCACAACAGACGCAGGCGGGAGATGAATTCGAGCGTGAGCCGGTGCCGCAGAGAAGACTGCTCGGCTTCAAGAGTTTCGTCGGCATGTACGCGGGCGAGCATTGCGCCGGCACCGAACTGATGATCGGGCCGTTGTTCGTGGCCGCCGGCGTCAGCGCGTTCGACGTCGTCGTCGGACTGATCGCAGGCAACGTACTGGCCGTGCTGAGCTGGGTGTTCCTGTGCGCCCCGATCGCCACGCGGGCCCGCTTGACGCTCTACTACCAACTGGAGAAGATCTGCGGACGCCAGCTTGTGACGCTCTACAACCTCGCCAACGGCGTGATGTTCTGCTTCCTGGCCGGCGCCATGGTGACGGTCTCGGCCACAGCGCTCGGCGTCTGGTTCAAATTCCCCATGCCGGAACTGAGCGACAATTACCCGAACAGCATCGGATGGGTGATCGCGGTGCTGGCGTGCGGCGCGATGATCTCCGTCGTAGCCGCCTATGGCTACGAGGTGGTCTCCAAGGTCGCCAATGTCGCGGCCCCGTGGATGGTGCTCGTGTTCATCGCCTTCGGGCTGGTCGGCTTGCGGCAGTTCATCGATGCCACCGGCTCGGAAGTCAACAGTCTTACGGACGTCTGGACGCTCGCCAAGACGCACATCTGGCAGGGAGGCGACCCGCACCCCGGACGGGTCAAGTTCACCTTCTGGCACGTGGCGTTCTTCGCATGGTTCTGCAACATGGCGATGCACATCGGGATGAGCGACCTGTCGGTTCTTCGCTTCGCGAGGAAATCGTGGTACGCCGTGGCCAGCGGGACCGGCATGTTCCTCGGGCACTTCCTGGCCTGGCTGGCGGCGTCCATCCTCTACGCATTCCAGATGCACGCCGAGCCGGGCAACACGAAGGTATTGCCGGGTCCGCTCGCCTATCAGGCCGCCGGCCTGGCCGGCCTGATCTGCGTCATCATCGCCGGCTGGACCACCGCCAACCCGACCATCTACCGCGCCGGCCTGGCGTTCCAGGCGATCGTTCCCAGGTCCTCGCGTTTCCGCGTGACGTTGATCACGGGCGCCATCGCGACCGTCGCGGCGATGTTCCCGGCGCTGGCGATGAGGCTGCTGGACTTCGTGGCCCTTTACGGGCTGGTCCTGATGCCGATGGGCGCCGTCGTCTTCGTGGACTTCTGGCTGATCCCCAAGCTCGGCCTGCAAGGCTCTTATGCCGAACTCAGCGGCCGTCACTTCAACTGGGCCGCCTTCGCCGCCTGGATTGTGACCCTGGCGATCTGCTTGGGCATCGTCTTCATCGTCGGCAACTGGACGCTGTACTTCGTCGCCCTGCCGGGTTGGTTCATCGCATCAGCCGTATACATCGTTCTGAGCCGGGTCTATCAGAAACAGGGCCGCCCTGCCGCGTCGCTATAAGGAGAAATCCCATGCGTTCGATCCTGAAAGTCGTCTCGCTGCTGTCGTTGGTTGCTCTGATCCTGCCCTCGATCCTGTTTCTGGCCGGTCGGGTGGACCTGGACAAAGCCAAGTGGATCATGGTCCTGGCGACCATCATCTGGTTCGTCACCGCCACCGGCTGGATGTGGAAAGAGCCGACCAAGGTGCAGAAGGACGAGGTTGTCGTGCCGTAGTTCGCAGAGGGGATATGCCAGAAGGAGGCGCGCGTGACCGAATCGAGAAGGGGTTTTCTGCGCCGACTGGGCCTCAGCGCGGCCGGCGTCGTCCTGGGCGGGTGCGCCATAGATGGACCGTCTACCCGGAAGACCAGACCCAACATTGTCTTCATCCTGCTGGACGACATGGGCTGGTCGGATCTGGCCTGCTACGGCCACGCGTTTCACCAGACGCCCAACATCGACCACCTGGCCAGGCAAGGCATGCGATTCACGGACGCCTACGCGGCCTGTCCGGTCTGCTCGCCGACGCGGGCCAGCATCATGGCGGGCCAGTATCCCGCCCGGGTCGGGATCACCGACTTCATCCCGGGCCACTGGCGGCCCTACGAGAAGCTGCGCGTGCCGACGAACCGAACGCAGCATCTGCCGCTCGAAATCGTCACGCTCGCCGAGGCCCTTCGAGCCGCAGGCTATGCCACAGGCCACGTCGGCAAGTGGCATCTCGGCGGGGCCGACCACGAGCCGCAATCGCAGGGCTTCGATTTCGTCCGCCTGGGCGGACAGAATCGAACCGACAAGCAGGTCACCGCGTTCACCGACAGCGCCATCGAGTTCATTGAGACCCACAGTGACCGGCCGTTTTTCCTGCACCTGTCCCACCACAGCGTCCACATTCCGCTCGAAGCCCCGCAGCACCTCGTCGAGAAATACGAGAACAAACCCAAGCCGGCCACCGGGATCAACAACCCTGTGTACGCCGCGATGGTCGAACACGTGGACTACAACGTCGGGCGGGTGCTGGCCAGGCTCGACGGGTTGAATCTGTCCGGCAACACGATTGTGATCTTCTTCTCCGACAACGGCGGCCTGCACCAGATGTACACGGGCGAAGGCCCGATCGTGACAACCAACGCCCCATTGCGAGGCGAGAAGGGCACGCTGTACGAAGGCGGCATTCGCGTGCCGCTGATCGTGCGCTGGCCCGGTGTGATCCGGCCGAGGAGTGTATGCCCGACGCCTGTGACGAGCGTGGACTTCTACCCGACTCTGTTGGAGATCGCCGGCGCCGCAAGACCGGTCGAACAGGGGCTCGACGGCCGGAGTCTGCTCCCCCTGCTTCAACAGACAGGCCGATTCGAGGACCGCGCCCTCTACTGGCACTACCCGCACTACCACCATTCGACGCCCGCCGGCGCGATCCGCGAAGGCGACTGGAAGCTCATCGAATTCTTCGAGAACAACCTCTCGCGATTGCACAATCTGCGAGACGACATCGGCGAGCAGACCGACCTGACCGCCGTGTTTCCTCGAAAGGCGCTGGAGCTTCAGACCAAGCTGGCGCTGTGGCGGCAGTCGGTGGGCGCCGCGATGCCACAAGCCAACCCCGACTTCGACCCCGCCCGACGCCGGGAATGGGGAACCCACCCCGACCGAAGGTAGGCGTCGCACTCATCGTCCATGCCAAAGCCAGAACACCGTGGACAGAAGCGGATAGATGTGTTAGTAGTGGTCGCTTCGAATGACATTCTGGAACCTCTCGTAGGGAATTCGTGCAGATGGACAAGGCATTAGCGGATCTGATCAAGATATCGACGACGACCGGCAAGGACCCCGAACTGGTGCTCGGCGGCGGGGGCAACACATCGGTCAAGACGGCCGACGGCAAGCACATGTACATCAAGGCCAGCGGCACAGCGCTGAAGGACATGAGCGCCGATCGCGGCTGGCGGCGACTGCGGATCGAATCGGTGCTGTCGATTCTCAGCGACAAGTCTCTCGGCAAGCAGGACGCGATCCGGCGGGAAACGGAGGTCGTCAACCGCCTGCTGCAAAGCTGCGACGACGATGTGACCAGCGGCGCGCGGCCCTCCGTCGAGGCCCATCTGCACGCGCTGCTGGATACCCACGTGATCCATCTGCACCCGCTCGTGGTCGCCGCCTATGTCAGCGCCAGGAACGGGCGGAGGGCGATCGAGAAGCTGTTTGCCGGCGAACGAATCACACCCCTGTGGGTGCCCTATACCGATCCGGGCTTCATGCTTGCCGGGAAGATCGCCAGGCTCGTTGGCGAGTACGAGCAGGAGCATGGCCGCAAGCCGAACGTTCTCTTCCTGGAAAAGCACGGCCTGTTCGTCACCGCCGGCAGCGCCAATACCGCCATTCAGATCGTTCGGCATGTCATCGCGCTGTGCACGAACGGGCTCAGACCCGTCAAACCCGGCCAGATCAGACTGGCCTCGGCCGAGAGCATTACCGGCACGATGCTGGCGATTCGAAAGGCCGTCTTCGTGGCCACCGGCCAATACCTCCCTGTCAGTTATTACCCCGCCCATGAGGCGGTTGCGTCGTTCATGGCCCACAGACAGGCGGCCAGACTGCTGGCGACCCCCGCGCTGAATCCGGATGAGCTGGTCTACGCCAACGGTTCGGCGATGTGGGTGGAAACGGTCAAAGCCGAAGCGATCGCCAGGCGGCTGCGGTCGCTGGCCGAGCGCGGGCAGAAGGTCCCGGCGGCGTTCGTTGTCAAAGGCCTGGGCCTGTTCGTCGCCGCCGAGAAGAACGTCTCGGGATTGATTGCCGACATCACCGACACCAGTCTGAAGGTGCGGATGCACGCGGCCCGGATGGGCGGCGTCCTGGCGCTGACCGCCCGCGAGCAGGACTTCATCAACAACTGGGAGTCGGAGGCGTTCCGCAAGAAGCTCGTCAGCAGCGAAGGGCCGGGCGAGCTGGCCAATCGCATCGCCATCGTGACCGGCGCCGGCAGCGGCCTCGGCAGGAGCATCGCCGTGGGCCTGGCGCGAGCCGGGGCCATGGTGGCGTTGGCGGACGTGGATGAGCAAGCCGCGATGGAAACCGCCGAGAGGATCGCCGCCGAGCGGCCGGCGAGCCAGACGATGGTCGTGCCCTGCAACGTCACCAGCGAGTCCGGCGTGCAGAAGGCGTTCGAGGCCCTGCTCGCACACTGGGGCGGCCTGGACATCGTGGTCAATGCCGCAGGTCTGGCACCGGCTTTCGCACTGGTGGATATGCCGGCCGACAAATGGCGGATGGCCCTTGAAGTCAACCTGACCGGCTATTTCCTCATGGCCCGCCAGGCCGCACGCATCATGATCCAGCAGGGTATCGGAGGCAACATCATCAACCTCAGCTCCAAATCGGGGCTCGACGCCAGCAGGAACAACTCCGCCTACAATGCCACGAAGGCCGGGGAACTGCATCTGGCCCGAGGCTGGGCCCTCGAACTCGGCGAGCACGGCATCCGTGTCAATTCCGTCGCACCGGGCAACGTATTCGAAGGTTCCAGGATCTGGAACCCCGAGTACATCAAGGTCTGCGCCAGGAAGTACGGGATCCGACCCGATGAGGTCCTCCCCTACTACGTCGGCAAGACGGCGCTGAAACGGGAGATCAAGGGCCAGGACATCGCCGATGCGGTGGTGTTTCTCTGCTCGGATAGGGCCAGAACGATCACGGGCCAGGTCCTCGTCGCCGACGCCGGACAGGTCATGGTCAGGTGAAACGTCCGCCGGACCGCGACGTTGCGCTGCCTGACCTGCCTTTCTTGCCATCGCGATGGAAAAAGTCCGAAAAGAACACCCCTGTCCGCCCATTCTGCCAAGTTTTCTCTTGACATTCCCGACATGAGCCGGTAATAAGGGGGCGTAAACTCACATGGTCCTCACGTATGGAGGAGGCCATCCCGAATCGCTCTTGCGGGTCCGGCCATAGGACTATGTGTTCAAGGAGGAGAGCCTCTGGTTGGAGGCAGAGGCATGGTTGCATACGCACAATGCTTATGGACAGCAGGACTGTCGGTGCCCAGGCGTGCCCCGCTCGGATCGGGGCTGGCCGGCCGGGGCCTTTTCGGGCCCTCCCGTGCGGATGATCGCAGGCCGGACATACGCTCGTCGGGATGCCGCCAGACGCTTCTTACGGCTCCAAATCTCTCCTCATACGACCTTTGCGCCCTCGCTGCCGCCCAGACCCCGTCTTGCATGTCTGAAAGAGACGGCGGTTCTCTGGACCGCATGGGCGAGAGATCGACGGACCGACGCCTGAACGAAATTCACGGAGGACACCATTTTCGCTCTCTCTCTTACTTATCTCTCACTCTCCGTTGCGCAGCCCTCCCGTCAGGGTGGCTGGAGGGCTGCGTGACACCTTCGTTCGCGAGGCGCCATGTCCGCGTCTCAGCGACAATCCGAAGAAGGCGTGCAAGGTGCACCCTGCAGTCGATGTCATATTCCCATAGCCCCGCACCGTGGCAATCCAGGGGCCCACAGGGGGCGCTCCCACAAGCCGTGGGGGTACCTTCTGAGGACCTCGCCTGTTGCAGACGATGGCCTTCGTGGCCTCTGGGTTGCCTGTTTTTCTCTCCCTTGCCGTTCCGGATCGCCTGAGGCGGTCTGTCTGTCACCAGCGTCTATGGCGACCGGTCCATCGACTCTGCGAGGGACGGCATCGATCCGACAGGCGTCTCCAGCCGGCCCAGCAGGGCCAGCAGCCGGTCGGGGTAGTCCGTTACGATCCCATCGACACCCAGCGTCAGCATTCGGTGCATATCACGGGTCTCGTTGACCGTCCAGACATGGATCTCCATGTTGCGTCCGTGGACCGTCGCGATAAACCGGGGAGTGACCACCCGACGGGGCCCGTGGTACTCAGGCACCTGCACGGCTTGGGCAGGCGGGCGATACGTCCACCCGAGCCGCAGCAGTCCCAGCGTGTAGAGGGTCCGCACCTCGGCCTCGGTGGCGGCCGTGGCCGCTTCGGGGCAGAGGCGACGAAACTCCCGCATGACGTCCACATCGAATGAGACGATCAGAACGCGTCCAGACATGCCATGGTCGCGGATCAACTGGGCCAAACGCCCTGCGACAGCCGGCCCAGACGACTTGATCTCGATGTTCATGGGGACCTCGGGCAAGGCGGTGAAGACTTCCGCCAAAGTCGGGACGGTCAGGCCGCGTCCCCGATACGGAAAGCTCTGTCCATCGTCGGCCGTCCAGGTGTAGCCGGCGTCGAGCCGGCGGAGTTCAGCCAGTGTGAGATCCCCAACGGCGCCCGTGCCGTTTGTCGTCCGATCCACGGTCGAATCGTGCAGGACGACGATCTCGCCGTCCTTTGTGACTTGAACGTCCATCTCCAGGACATCGACACCGAGCGCCGCTGCCTGCCGGAAGGCGTACAGGGTGTTCTCCGGCCAGAGCCCCGCGCCGCCCCGGTGGGCAATCGCAAGAACGCCGTCCCGGTCGAAGAGCGGCCCCGAGCGAATCGGCCTGGCCCGAACGACCAGCAAGCCATAGGCTACAACCACAGACCCGACCAGAGACGCAAGCAGGAGAAACGGTCTTTTGCGCATCTTCATGCCCCGACGGTTGCATGCAGCCAAAGAGAACGCCTTGCACGCCTGTGAAATCGCGAAAGAGACGACAACCGCATCAGAAACATGCGACAACCTGAGATTTGGACTTGGTCAAGTGCGCAGTATACTTTATGTAGGAAAGGGTGCAATATCGCAGACCTCACCAGACATGGACCTCGGAGCGATGGTGAAACGATGGGCGATGAAAAGGAACGCAACACAGATACCGGGCACGCATCAGAACAAGTCCTCGTCATCGCCCTGCCTCGCGAGAAGGATGGGAGCGATGCGCTGGACATCGCCGCCGAGATGGCAAACAGCGACCCGGCGCGACATGTGGTCGTCGATTTCTCCTGCGCCCAGGTGATGACGTCAGGCATGCTCTCGCAACTGATGGTTCTCGAGCGGCAACTCGATGCACGCGACAGAAGACTCGTCCTCTGCTCGGTCCCGGACAGCATCATGCGACTGTTGCGGTGCGTCGGTCTGTGGGGTCTCTTCCGGTTCGCCAAAGACCGCCAGGCGGCGATGGAGTCTCTGAGCGGCGCCTGCTGCAGACCGTCGTAAGGGCGGCCCATCCCCGTCGGGATCAACGCAACAGCCACTGCTCGACGATCTCGTCGAGCGCGTCGGGCAGCACGCCCGTCATCCACGCCAGATCGACGACGGTGAACCGTTTGCGGATCTCGTGCATGTGCAGGGCCGCCCCTTTGAGCCGCTCCTTCGAGCATCCGATATCGGCGGCGCAAGTCGCCCCGCCGGCCTGTTCGAGCCAGGTGCGAATCGTCTGCGGGCGGCGCGATCGCTCGCCCAGTTCAGACCTCAGTCGGTCCCATGCGTCTCGATCGGCCAGATGACGCCGGGCTGCATCCAAAGCGGCCCTCTTGGCCTCATACTGCCGCGCGACCGCCTCGGCAACCACGCCGCCGGACCAGAAACCCGTATCGATCTGCGCCGGCATCGCGCGAAACTCCGGGCTTTCGATCGCCAGAATCTTCTCGTACAGGGCCGCCGAGAGAATCGTGCCGACTCCCACCTGGCGGCCGTGCAGATCGTGCCGGTGCCCTCGGACTGAAGCGATCATGTCCATTGTATGGCTGAGCAGGTGCTCGCCGCCGCTGGCCGGGGCGCTGGTGCCCACGAGTGTCATGGCCACGCCGCTCCAGAACAACGCCGCAAAGAGCCCCTCCACGGCCGGCGCCCCGGCCTCCCTGATTTCCTCGGGCCGGTTCAAGTAAAGCGGTTCCAGATCGGCCACGATGCCGGCGCAGAAGTCGCAGTAATACTCCCCGAACAGCCGGCGATTCATCCACCAGTCTGTGTTGCTCTGATGCTTGGCAATCGTATCACCGAACCCCGCCTCGATCATTTCGTGCGGCGCGCGGGCAATGGTCTGCGGCTCGGCGATCACGGCCACCGGTGGTCGGGCCTCAAGCAGGACTTTCACGCCGGCGATGGTCGCGGCGACGTTGGCGGCGGCGTATCCGTTCATCGAAGCAGCCGTCGCCACCACGAGATAGGGGATTCCCCGCTCGAACGACACCCACTTGCACAGATCGTTGATCACCCCGCTGCCGACGGCCACAAGGACCTCGGGCTTGGCCTCTCGCAGTCGGGCCAGGAGCGTTCGAAACGTCGCTTCATCACAGACGGGCGAGCCGTGCTGGCCATCGGCGACGACGACCTCCTTCGCCTCCTTGTGCGTTCGTCTCAAGGCCGCCAGCGTCCGGCGTCCGCAGACCTCCCACGTGCGCGAATCGGCCACAACGGCCACTTGCACGCCATGGCCGGCACACTGCCGCACGATATCGGGCAGCCGGTCGATGGCCGTCGCATCGTAGACAAACCGCCGTACCGTCAGACCGTGCGTTCGGCCGCAGTCGCAGCGAAATTCCGTTCCCAACAACTCCGACAATCCCACGTGCTGCCGCTCCATCCTGCAGATCGTTGTCGATATCGCCTCGGGGTGGACTGCCGTCACATCCGGTCGCTGCGGGAGATGGAAATCAGCAGCCAGATGCCGATGACGGCGGCGATGCTGTAGCCGACAATCCCCATCGTTTGCAGCCGGAACAGGCCCAGAACCGTGCCCTCCTGAGCCACGAGCATGCTGGAGGCCACCAGCAACGCCGCCGTAATCAACGAGAAGCTGATCCGATTGGAACTGCGGTGCACCGTCTTGGTCAGGTTCTCCAGGTGCTCGTGGTGGACGCGGACCTGGAAACGGCCCTGCCGGAACTTGCTGAGGATCACGTTGATGTCTTCGGGCAGCCGCATCACCAGGTCGCCGGCATCCTGGACCACCTGACGCATCTGCCGCGCCATCCGCTTGGGCTCCAGATCGCGCAGCATCGCCCGTCGCGCGTACGGCTTCATCGCTTCCATGATGTTGAAATCCGGGTCCAGCGACCGGGCGAACGACTCCACCGTGGCCAGCGTCTTGAGCATCAACGTGAACTGTGCGGGCGAGCGGATGTAGTTCGTCCGAAACAGGTCGAAGGTCCGCGTCACGACCGTGCCGAAAGCGATGCTCTTGAGCGGCAGGTTGCGGTACGTATCGATGAGCTGCTCCATGTCGCCGGTCAGCTTGCTGACGTCCGTCCGCTCGTCGGTCATCTCCTCGCGCTCCAGCGAACGGATGACCCGCGCGCTTTCGTTCTCCACAATCGCCAGAACGATCTCGTTGAACAGCCGGCGGTACTGTGAGCTCATCCGCGCCACCTGCCCGAAGTCGATCGGGGCCAGCACGTTGTCGGGCAGCAGGAAGAAGTTCCCGGGATGCGGGTCGGTGTGGAAGAAGCCCAGTTCGAAGATCTGACGCAGAACGAAATCGGCCCCGCGCTGGGCCACGAGCTTGCAGTCGATGCCACGCTCGGCGAGAAGCTCCGGATCGGCGGGTTTGATCCCGTCGATATACTCCATCGTGAGCACGCCACTGGTACAGTACGGCTCGTAGACCTTGGCGATGTGGACGGTTGGATCGTCCTTGAAATTGGCGGCGAACCGCTGTTGATTGCGTCGCTCCTCGGCGAGGTTCGTCTCCCTGGAGACGGCATCGACGAACTCCTTGACCATCTGCTGGGGATCGATGGTTTCGTGCTCGAAGACGGTGACTCTGAGGATGGCGGTCAGCTCCTCGAGGATGTCGCACTCGGCGTGGATAATCTCGACGATCCCCGGGCGGCGGACCTTGACAACGACGGAATCGCCCTCCTTCGTCGTGGCCCGATGAACTTGGGCAATGCTGCCGGCCGCCAGCGGCTCGGAATCGAAATGGGCGAAGACATCTTCCAGCTTGCGGTCGAACTGGTATTCGAGTTCGTCACGGATGCGTTTGAAGTCGTCCGGCTTGACCTGGTCCTGCAAATGCTCGAACTCATGGACGTAGTCGGCCGGCACGATGTCGGGGCGCGTGCTCAGAAGCTGGCCGAACTTGATGAACGTCGGCCCCATCTCCTCGAGGGCCAGCCGGACACGCTGCGGACGGCTCTGCCCGACGGCCGCCCGTTTGACACGCAGCGGCGCCGCCTTCTCCCCCACGCGAACGAGCAGGCGGGCCCGCAACGCCTCGGCGACCTCCTCCAGGCCGTACTTCATCAGCACGCCCATGATATGCCGATAGCGACGCAGCCTGTGCAGCCGACTCTTGAAGCGAGGCCGCCAGAAGCTCAACGGACCTACCCCTGTGCGAGCAACTGGTCGAGCTTCTGCTCGATCCGCCGGACATCGTCCTGCGTGGCCAGATGCAGTTTCGTCACCGTCTCCTGCACCTGTTGCGAAATCATCTTCTCCAGCTCCGATCGCGTCCGTTCGGCGCTGTCCATCACCTCCTTGACAAATCCGCTGCGCCCTTCTCTCGCGGCTTTCCCCTTGCTGACGTATTCGTCAAACATCTGCTCCGCTCGCTCGCGCGTCATCGATACCGCTCCGAGTCCGGCCAACATCATCTTGTCCAGCGTCTCAAACATGCCTCGATCCTCCAGATCCATGCTTTCGTTTCGTTGATCCGTCCGATGTTCACGACCTGTTCACGATTATAGGCATCGCGCCCCGCCCGACAAGGAGAATCGTCCAATGTGCCGCAGGGAATACGCGCCCCATACACATCGAGGAGCGCCTTGCCGAATCCTCGATCCCCTGGTCCACAGGAAAGACCGACAGACACCCCGTTTGCCCCAATCTGCCGTAGCCGAGCAAGGCCCGCCACTGCCGCGACCGAACAGCCGGGCGAACGCGAGTGGGACACAACCTGCGGCGACGAAACGGCGTGGGCCCGAGAAAATCCCGGCGCAGTGCACAAATTGTCGAACATTGCCCTTGACCGCGTTCGTATAGCGGATAAGCTTAGACTTGTCATTTTCTGCGACGCCCGAGAATGGACACTCCCGTCGCCAAGAAAATCCGTTGTCGTATCAAAAGCGAGTGGCAGAACACGTTTTGTTGCTCTTGTTGGCTTTGCCCAGGGAGGGACAAGGAATGAAGGTAAGGACGCTCATGCTCGGCTGGGAGTTCCCCCCGTTCATCAGCGGAGGGCTGGGCACGGCATGTCTGGGCCTGACCAAAGCGATGGATCGCCTCGGCATGCCCGTCATCTTCGTACTTCCCAAGGCCAAACCGATGCATCTGTCCGCCGGTTCGGCTCCCCTCTTCGAGAGTGATTCCCCCATCGATTTCGGATTCCGCAACGTGCAGTTTCGACCCGTCGCCGCCGCATTGAACCCCTACGCCGCCACACGCTCGGGAACCCCCGCCACGATGATGGGGGATCTCGACGAGGCCGATCTCGCGGACGACGACCTCGATTCCGGTGAGCCGGGCAACTATGGTCCCGACATCTATGCGGAAGTGGCTCGCTACAGCCGCAAGGTTCTGGCGCTCGGCTTGACCGAGCCGTTCGACCTGATCCACGCGCACGACTGGATGACGTTTCCCGCCGGCGTCGCCCTGGCCGCGCAAAGCGGCAAGCCCCTCGTGATTCAGGTCCACTCCACCGAATTCGATCGCAGCGGGGAGCACGTCAATCAGTACGTCTACGACATCGAACGGCACGCCATGCACGCCGCCACCAGGATCATCGCCGTGAGCAACTACACGCGAAACATCATCATCAGCCGGTACGGCGTGCCGGCCGAGAAGGTCGAGGTGGTCTACAACGGCGTGGAGCACCAGAACGGCTGCTGGTCCGGGCAGCGGCAGACCTGGCCGGACAAGTCCGATAAGATCGTTCTTTTCCTCGGCCGGATCACCATGCAGAAGGGGCCGGAGTATTTCCTCCACGCCGCCAGGGCCGTGCTGGAGAAGATCGACAACGTCAAGTTTATCATGGCCGGCGACGGCGACATGCTCTACCAGAGCATCGAACTGGCCGCCCAGCTCGGCATCGGCAACCGGGTGCTGTTCACCCGGTTCCTGCGAGGCGACGACGTTCGCAAGGTCTATCAACTGGCGGACCTCTACGTCATGCCGTCGGTCTCGGAGCCGTTCGGCATCGCCCCGCTCGAGGCGCTTCAGCACGATGTGCCGGTGCTGCTGAGCAAGCAAAGCGGCATCGCCGAGGCCTTTCGCAACGCCCTGAAGGTGGACTTCTGGGACGTCCAGGAAATGGCCAACAAGATGGTCGCGGTGTTGCGACACCCCCCGCTTCAGGGCGTCCTTCGCAGCGAGGGGCGGCGCGAGGCGCTGAAGTTCCGCTGGGAAGACTCGGCCGCACGCATGAATGAGATCTATCACCAGACGCTGGGCGTCGCATAGGCGAGTCATACAGGGAGAGTGCAATGGCTTCGGTGTGTTTCTACTTTCAGGTTCACCAGCCTCACCGTCTTCGTCATTACACGATCTTCGACAGCGGCAGCGACTACTTCGACGCGTACAAGAACGCCGAGATCTGCCGCAAAGTGGCCCAGAAGTGCTATCTGCCGACCAACCGCCTCCTCCAGGAGCTGATCGAGCGCTACGCCGGACAGTTCAAGGTCGCTTTCAGCATCACCGGAACGGCCCTCGAGCAGTTCGCCACCTACGCGCCCGAGGTCCTGGTCGGCTTCCAGCGTCTGGCGGCGACGGGCTGCGTTGAGTTCCTGTCCGAGACCTACCACCACAGTCTCAGTTTCCTGTTCTCGCCCGACGAGTTCGCCGATCAGGTCGCCGCACACCGGAAGTTGATCCGCGACCTCTTCAGCCAGACGCCTCAGGTCTTCCGCAACACCGAACTGATCTACAGCAACCAACTGGCCCAGGCTGTCGCCCGGATCGGCGGGTTCAAGGCCATTCTCGCCGAGGGGGCCGACCACATCCTGGGCTATCGAAGCCCCAACTACGTCTACAGGCCCCCGAACGCGCCGGGCCTCAAATTGCTCCTGAAGAACTACCGCCTCAGCGACGACATCGCCTTTCGGTTCTCCAATCGGCACTGGAGCGAGTGGCCACTGAGCGTCGGCAAGTTCGCTCAGTGGGTCAACGCCGTCAACGGCAACGGGTACGTGGTCAACTTGTTCGTCGATTACGAGACCTTCGGCGAGCACCAATGGGAAGACACGGGGATCTTCGAGTTTCTCCGCGCCCTGCCGGAAGAGATCCTCAAGCACCCCGACAACGACTTCAAGACGCCCGGCGAGGTGGCCGACGCCTATGAGGCGGTGGACGCTGTCGATGTGCCCCACCTGATCAGTTGGGCCGACACGGAGCGCGATCTGTCCGCCTGGCTCGGCAACGCCATGCAGCAGAACGCCATCACCGAGCTGTACCGGATGGAGCAGACGGTCAAGCAGACCGGCGATCCGGACATCCTGCGCGACTGGCGGCGGCTCCAGACCTCGGACCACTTCTACTACATGTGCACCAAGTACTTCGCCGACGGCGACGTGCACAAGTACTTCAACCCGTACGACACGCCCTACGACTCCTACATCAACTTCATGAACGTCCTGGACAACATGCGGTCGCGCTGCGCCGCGGCACGACCCGCCGCAGCGCCTGCCGCCCGCATCGTCGAAACGCAGCCCCCCAAGTACCCCCGCCGCCGGACCGACACATCCGTCACCGTCTGAGACCCTGAGGGAATGGCCCTCGTAGTATGCGGAAGGTCAAACCCAGGCCGGGCCGTTGGCTCGGCCTTTTCTTTTGCGAGGACAAAATTCGCGGGCAGAATACGAAACGCGGGCTTCGAGCGTGGTACATTGTGAGAATGATCGTTCTTGATGGCAACGTAAGCTGATGGCGATAGTCGAAGATGAGCTGTTGAAATGGAAGTTCCGCCGGGGCAGCCCGGAGGCGTTGGCGCGGATCTACGAGAAGTACCTCGACTCGATGCTGACCCTGGCGATGGGATTGCTGAACAACCGGGCGGCCGCCGAGGATGTGGTGCACGACGTGTTCGTCTCGTTCGCCCGTCTGGGCCCGGGGTTCCGGCTGCGGGGCCGGCTCAGCGGCTACCTGGCGACGAGCGTGGTCAACCGCGTTCGAGACCATCGCCGGCGTTCGCGGCGCCGGGTGCAGGCGTCGAGCCGCGAAGCCAGACCCGCCCGCGAGTCGGTCGGACCCGACGACGTGGCGAGCTTCACCGAGCAGGCGGCCCGGCTCAACGAGGCTGTCGCCCAACTGCCCGACGAGCAGCGCGAGGTCGTGCTGCTGCGGCTGAAGGCAGACATGAAGTTCCGCGACATCGCCAAGCTCCAGCAGACCTCGGTCAACACAGTCCTGGGCCGGTACCGGTACGGCCTGAATCGACTGCGAAGCACCTTGAACGGCGAGGCAGAAGAATGAAACCGAAGAAGAAAGTCGAAAACGCCATTCGCAACAAACTGCGGTTCACCGCACGCTCGACGCTGCGCGACCGACTGTTGACGGATGTCATGAACGCACGGGAAGAATCCATGCAAATTAGACCGGTCCCTTGCAGGCCGGGTATCGGGAGACGAATCATGAAGACTCGAATCGCAAAAGTAGCTTCCGTCGCGGCGGTCATCGCCGTGGCGGCGCTGGCCCTGACGTTCTGGAGCCGGTCCAGCTCGCCCGCCTATGCCATCACGGACCTGCCCGCCCAGTTCGAACAGGCCCGTACCATCCACGTGCGGGGCTGGCACTACTTCCCGGAGCACACGATGCCCGACGGCAGCCCGGTCCCGCCGTCGGCGATCGACAATTGGACGGACGTGGTGAACGCCCGCTCCCGGTACACCACAACAGGTCTGCTGACCGGCGGCGTCGATGGTACCAAGGTGATCGTAAGCGAAGTCGTCCGCGATGGCCCTTCCTGGATGCGAATCGACCACGGCGATAGAAGGTCCGTCACGTACTTTCGCGTGAGCGAATATCAACAGAAGCTGGGCGTGCGCCAGATCTCGAAGCTGATTTCGGGACAACTGTTCGGCGACATCACACAGCTTTCCGATTCCATCGTGGTGGGCGCCGAGCGAATCGACGGCGTCGCCTGCGACATCTGGCAATCGGACGATTCTCACGGCGGGCGATGGAGGCAGTGGCTGGCGGCTGATACCGGCCGGCTGGCGCGGGCACAGTTCTTGCGGAAGATGGGCTCGGGTGAATGGAAGATCGCGACGGACTATTCGCTCATCGAGTACAACACCGAGCCGCCGGAGGGCACCTTCTCTTTGGAGCCGCCCGAGGGTTATACAGCGGACAATTCCCCCCAGACCGGTTACTCCATGGATCTCGGCGACGGCGGCCACCCGGGATTTCAAGACGACCAATGGCACTACAAGTGCGGCCCCGAGATGGCCTTTGCTCTGGCGGATGGGAGCATCGTTCTCGGATGGCGGAGCTTCGACCCCAAGGACACGCAAAAGCAGACGCTGCTTTTTGAGGGTGTGGCGTTCGGCGGGCCTTTGCCGAAGCTGCCCATCGAATTCTATGCCCTCAAACCGGCCGAGGGTCCCGGCGGGCCCCTCTATACGGGCTACCATCTGGCCTTCACACGCAAACAGGACAGATTCACCGAATGGGGTTTGTACGTTCCGAACGGCCCACCACCCGCGGATGTCCAGGAGACCGGGTACGAGATGCTCTACCGATGGAATCTCGAATTCGCACGGAACTTCGTCTTCGAGCACATGACCGTGAAGCCCGAATTCACGATCGAAACGACCGCCGAGTTCGACGAATGGGTCCTCGGTGCGATGGCCGAACTCGCCGACAACGGCACGGCCCCGGCGGATGTGACCTATCAGAAAGTCATCGATCTGGCCCAACAGGTTCGCACGTCGGTCGCACCGTAGGCGTGAAATCCTCCGGAATCGATTCAGGCCGGACGGCGGAGGTCCGGCCTTTTTCATGCGCGTTTGTCGCCGGGAGACGGGCGGAGAGAAATCTCGGCATTTTCCCATACCCAAAGGAGCATCTGGTTTGTGGTATAAATGACGGTGATCCTGAACTTGGGAAAGTCGGTGCGGATGCTGGAAGACACGGTGCTCATCTGGAGGTTCAAACGCGGCAGCCGCGAGGCGCTGTGCCGGATCTACGAGAAGTACCGCACCGACCTGCTCCGGCTGGCGGCCCTGCTGCTGAGGGACAAAGGCGACGCCGAGGACGTGGTGCACGACGTCTTCGTGTCCTTCGCCCGGTCGGCCGAAATGCTGAGGCTCGTCGGCAGCCTGAAGGGGTATCTGCTGACCTGCGTCGCCAACAACGCACGCAATCGCAACCGGGCCCGGCAGCGCAGGCAGACGGTCGGACTGGACGAGGCGGCGGAGTTGGCCTCCCCGGATACGACGCCCGACCAGTGGATCGCATACAGCGAAGAATTGCAGCGGTGGAGCGATGCACTGGCAGAGTTGCCCTACGAACAGAGGGAGGTCGTCACGCTGCACCTGCGGGCGGGCATGACGTTTCGCCGGATCGCCCGTTCACAGGCGGTCTCCGTCAACACCGCCAAGGGCCGGTATCGTTACGCCCTGGCAAGACTGCGGTCAACGTTCAATGGCGAGTTGGAACCATGAGATCGGAACAAGACATCGAGCGGTCTTTCAAACAGGCGAATCTCCAGGTCACAATCGGCGCCGAGCGGGACGGCCGGATTCTGGATGAACTGGTTGAAGTACAGTGTAAGTCCGCTTCGCCGCATCCCGCCCTGCGGCCGGCGTCCCGCTCCTGGGCACTGAGCCTGGCCGCTGTCGTGGCAGTCGTCATCGTCATCGCCCTGCTCGTCAGCCGCAACGGGCCGCCGGAACCCGAACCAGCGCCGTCGAGACCGCAGATCGTATCGAGGATCGAACTGGCGACCGCCATCTCGCTCGAAAAGGCGTTTCGACAAGGCGGAATCGAGGCGGTGGAGAAACAGTACAAAGAGACTTTTGGAGCCTTTCGGGCAGACGCGAAGACTCCATCGGTCGACGAGTTGCTGACGCACCTGGAAAACGAGATTACAGACCTTAAGAGGTGAGACCTATGACAGCGAAAAGGAGTCACGTGATGGGACTGCTGTTTGCCGTGGCATTCGCGCCCTGTGCGTCGCCGGCCGCGGCGTACCCGCCGGACAACGCCGCCGTGCTCTACTACCAGGCCTTCATGCTCTATCAAGCCGAAGACGAGATCAAGCCGATGCTGGATGATTACTGGCATGGCCAGATCGAGCTCAATGAGACACTGGAGACATATCTCGCGAAGAACCGACGCATCATCGACATGGTGCTCGATGCCACGCGCATCGACCGCTGCGACTGGGGTATGGACTACTCTCAGGGCACCGAGGTGCTGCTGCCCCCCCACAACCAGGCCAGGAACATCTTCTTCCTCATCGCGGCCGAGGCCACCATGCAGTTCGACCGGGGGCACACGAGGACGGCCCTGGAGCGCTGCGTGGCCATGTACCGCATGGCGCGGCACCTCAACGAGCGTCCGCTGATCTGCTATCTGGTCGGCGTCGCGATCAACGCGGCGACCCACAGGTGTCTCACACGGTTCCTTTCTGAGATGCCGACGGACGTCGAGACGCTGACCTGGCTGCAATCGGAGCTGGCCGGACTCGACAAGAGACCGTTTGCGATCGAGCCGGTGCTCCAGTGGAAGCGCGAAGCAGCGATCGTCTCCATGTCGCCCGACAAGATCGGCAGCGCCGTGCAGGCTGGCCTGGACGATAGCGATCAGAAGAACAAGACTCTGGAACGCGTTCGCACTGCCGACGCGCCGTTCTACACCAGGAACATCGCCTACTGGAACGATTTCATGGATCACGTCGAAGCGGCCTTCGCGATGCCCTATCCGCAAGCGTACGCGGAACTCCAGAAACTCGACAAGAAACCATGTGAGGAATTTGACGCGAATCCGGATGCGACGTTGACCGCCTGTTTCTCGCCGGAGTTCCTGCGAATCTACGCCCTGTCCATTCGACTGGACGCTCATTCCAAAGCGTTGCGGACTGCGGTCGAGGTGTATCTGACCAAGGCGCGAACGGGCCAACTGCCCGAGAGCTTGCCTGAGGGGCTGCCACACGATCCGTTCAGTGGCGAACCATTCCAGTACGAGACGACCGTGGACGGCTTCACCCTGCGATGTGCCGGCAGGGACCTGGACAAGAACGAACCCTACACCTTCGAGTACGGCGTCAAGAAATAGACGCAGCCTTGCACTATCATGAGAGGCCGGACGGCGGAGGTCCGGCCTTTTTTATGCGCGGGCGCTGGCTGCCGGCTCGATTGGGTGGGCAATCGCTTTTTGAATGAGTAAAACCGGCCTGGCGGGTGTTATATAGGCGAATGTGGATCGATCCCCGATGGCCATCGGGATTCGGAGGCTCGGCGTCGTGCTGGAAGACCGATATCTCGTTTGGCGGCTGAAGCAGGGAAGCCGCGACGCGCTATGCCGCATCTATGGCAAGTACAGAGACGATCTGCTCCGGCTGGCGGTTTCGCTGTCCAACGAGACGACGTTGGCGGAGGACGTCGTCCAGGACGTGTTCGTCGCGTTCATCGGCGACGCGCCTCAGTTCCGGCTGACCGGCTCTCTGAAGAGTTACCTGGCGACGTGCGTGGCCAACCGCGTGCGAAACGCCAACCGCGACCGCCGGCGGCGCGAGCAGGTCGGCCTCGACGAGATCCAATCGGTCGCCTCCGAATCGGTCCGGCCGGACCAGTGGGCCATCTGTAGCGAGGAACTGGAGCGCGCCGCCCGCGCGATGGCCCTGCTTTCATACGAACAACGCGAGGTGATCGCCCTGCGTCTTCAGGGTGCACTGAAGTTCCGCCAGATCGCGGAACTGCAAGGCGTGCCGATCAAGACGGTCCTGAGCCGATACCGGTGCGGACTCGGGAAGCTTCGGTCGCTGCTCAATGGTGAGGTAATACGATGCGATCGCTCAGAGATATCGAGAAGTCTGTAGCCCAGGCAGGCATTCGAACGGCCCCCGGCGCCGACCGGGTGGTCCTGGAACATCTGCTTGAGCAATTGCCCGACAACCAAAAGAGATCTTCGGCGGCGTACAATCCGCCGAAGGGAAGGAGAAGCATTATGAGAAGTCCAGTCACGAAACTGGCTGCGGCAGCAGTATTCACAGGCGTCGTAGGCGTGCTTGTCGCCGTAATGGTCCGGACAACGACGCCGGCCTACGCCTTCGGGCAGACGGTGCAAGCGATGCAGGGCAAACGCTCGTTCCACATCCAAACCTATTTCCAACAGCAACGCAAAGATGAATTCTGGGCCGAGTTCGACGAAGATGGAAACCTGATTCGCTTCCGGCAACACGAAGGCGAAGGTCCGGAGAACACGCTCGTGACGATCTGGGAAGACAACGTCATGAGCCAGTACTATCCACCGCCGTGGGGCCTTCATCTGATGACGCACGTCGAGAACACCGGCGGCGGATTGGAGGGACTGGAGCAGTTCGATCCGGAAACGATCGTCAAAGGGATTGATGCGATGGTTGTGGAGGGCAAGGCCGTCATGGAGATGGAAGAGTCTTTGCGCGATACGTACCGGATGACGATCCATGTGAAGCGCACAGACGGCAAGCCGCTGAAACAGACTCTGGTTGTCGATCCCGCCACGAAGTTCGTCGTCAGAATCGACGACTACTGGGGCCAGGAAGACGGCGGAACGATCCACCACGGCATTGAGGTGCTGGGATACAACGAGGTGATGGACACCGGACTCTTCGAGCGCACCTTCCCGGAGGGCACTATCCTGATAGACCAGGTGACGCAGGAGGTCGGGATGGCGCAAGGTGACATGACCAACGAGGAGGCTGCCGCGGAAGTTCTTCGTCAGATGCTGGAAGCCTGGGCGCAAGGGGATTACGCTACGGCGGGCAACCTATGCGGCGGCGCGCCGGTCGAGATGCTGAGCGAGCGTTATGTCCACCTGCGGCCCGTACGCATCCTCTCCATTGGACAGCCGGCGCCGATCAGGTACATTTCGCCCAGGTACAGGGTTCCATGTCAGTACGAAGTCGAGCGTGACGGGCAAACGGAGGTCACAAGCCAGGAGTTCCGTGTTTTCTCCGTGAATGGCCGCCCCGGACGTTGGTATGTGTTCATTCCACACACCACCCCGATCCCCTCCAGGGACAAAGAGGTCAAGGCGATGCAGGACGATGACGGCGCCTCCGAGGGGCACCCCGTCGCCCTGGCCGGTGCGGTGGTCGACCCGCAAGGCAACGTCGTGCCCGATGCGTGGATCTTCGCATCCTATGCCGCACCAGGTCAAACGGATGCCCAGGGGGTATTCGCCCTGCCCGCCCCGCCGACAGACGGCAGCCACACGATAGGAGCGGTGGACTTGCCTTTGTTCGTCTGGGCTTATACGGACGGCGATCCCTACAGCGTCGCTTGGACCGTGATCCGACCGCCTTCCGGGCCCACGCCGGTTCGGCGCCGAATCCCCGATGCGGCAGATAGTCCGGACGAGCGCGTTGAACAAACGCATCAGGGTGTGACACTCACCATCCGCAGCGAAGAGGATTTCCTTGCGAACTTGCCCGGCGATCCGGGCCAGCTCGCCGGCGGCGGGTCCATGGACGGCGACCCCCAGATTGGCGACGTCGTGCTCGTCACCGGTCCCGCTGACGCTGTCACGGGACAGGTAACTGACGCCAACGGCGTCCCCGTCGCCGGCGCCCTCGTCCTGGCCAAGGCGATCGAATTGCAGATCGGATCGAATACACTCCGGGTCACGCGGCTCGATGACGAATGGAAAGCCGGGTTCGCTTCGGAAACGGATGCCGACGGCCGTTACGGCCTGAACCACTTGCCGTCCTGCTGGACGCAGGCGACGCTCGTTGTACGAGCCGAAGGACGCGGAAGCACGCAACAGGTGGTTCTCCACGCCGGCGTGGATACGACATGCGACATCGTCCTGGCGGAGGCTGGCCAAGAGGATTGAGGCAGCGGCTGACAGTTGACCTGAACCTTAAGCCGCGGCGATTTCATGAACTTGCAGGCCGGACTGCGGAGGTCCGGCCTTTTTCATGCGCCAGAATCCGCGTGTGATTCGCATCGGCGTATGTAAATGCCCCCGGCTCGGTCGTTATGATGGTGGACGATCGTCAAGGTGGTGCGAATCGGACAGGTGGATCGATGCTGGAAGACAGGCTACTGGCTCTGAGGTGTTGACACGGCAGCAAGGACGCAATGAGGCGGATCTATCTGAAGTACAAGGGTGGCGTCGCCGAGACACACCGAGAGGCCGAGTCATCCCGCCCGGCCTCTTCTGCTGCGCCGGTGGGGGCGAGGCTCGCTATGTCTGCTCGCCGGGGGGCAGGCAGTTGCGCTCGTTGCCGCCGATCAGATGAGGCAGACCTTCCTCCAGCTCCATCTGCTCGGTCAATTCTCGCGATAGTTCCGTGAGGAAGCGGCTGGGCTTCATCATAATGAGGTTGCCGCCGCGATTGCGATAGATCTCGGGGACGATCAGGTACAGCTCATCCCGCGCCCGCGTGACGGCGACGTGGAAGACCCGCCGTTCTTCTTCCAGTTCGTCCTTGCGATTCATCGCCATATCCGACGGGAACCGGCCGTCGGAGAGCCAGGGGATGAAGACGATGGGCCATTCGAGTCCCTTGGCCTGGTGCACGGTGCTGAGGATGACGAACTCCTGCTCGTCCGGTCCGGCTACCACGTTCTCGCCGCTGAACTCCCCCGCCAGCGCCACGTCAGCCAGAAACGCCTCGACGTTCTTGTACTGGGACGCGAAATTCGCCAGCCCGTTGATGTCTTCTTTCCGCAGCGACGCGCCGTCGTAGTGCGAGACCAGATAGTCCTCATACGACCGCTTGAGCACGAGGTCGATGATCTCGGCGGGCGAGTCGATCTCGCGGGCGTCCTGGATCAGCGCCGCGAAATCCTCATAGAACGGCCGCGCGCTGGCGGGCAGCAGGCTGGCCGTCTCGACGGTGAAGACCTCCTTGACCGGATCGGCCGAATCGCTGATGTGCCGCCAGACGCGGCGCGACAGCGCGCTGCCGACGCGGGGCAGCATCTTGAGCAGCCGCAGCCAGGCGAGTTCGTCCGTCGGGTTCTGCATCACCCGCAGGTAGCAGAGGATGTCCTTCATGTGGGCCTGCTCGAAGAAACGCAGGCCGCCGCGGATGTGGAACGGGATGTTGCGCCGCTGGAATTCGAGTTGGATTTCCAACGAGTGCCAGTGGCTGCGGTACAGCACCGCGATGTCGGCAAGCGTACGCCCTTCGTCGAGCAGGTGCAGCACATACTCGGCGATGAACCGCGACTGCGTGTAATGGTCGTGACACGGCACAATCGCGGGTTTGAGGCCTGACGAGCGAATCGCCTGCAGGTTCTTGGGAAGCCGGCGCACATTCCGGGCGATGCTTGCATTGGCCAGAGTCAGGATCTCGGGCACCGAGCGGTAATTCGTTTCGAGCTTGTATTCGCGGGCATCGGGGTAGCGATCTTTGAACGTGATGATGTTGTCGAAATTGGCCCCGCGAAAGCTGTAGATCGACTGCGAATCGTCCCCGACCACCGTCAGGTTGCGGTGCCTGGCCGCCAGCAGATCGATGATCGCGCCCTGGATCTTGTTGGTGTCCTGGTACTCGTCGACGAGGATGTGAAGGAACTGGCCGGCGAGCTGATCGCGCACGTCCTCGTGCTCGGCCATCAGCCGCAGCCAGGCGCTGAGCAAATCGTCGAAGTCCAGCAGTTGCCGCAGACGCTTCTTCTCCGTGTACAGCACCAGCACCTTCTCGATGCCGGCGATCTCCTCGACGAACATCGGATAGCGTTTGCTCAGGACCTCGTCGAGCGATTCAAGCGTGTTCTGGAGAAACGACGAGATCGCCGCCAGCACCGCCTTCTGCGGGAAACGCCGCTGACGAATATCGATGCCCGCCTCGTCGACGCACGAGGCCAGCAGGTCGCGGGCGTCTTCCCGGTCGAGGATGGTGAAATCGGGCGAGATCCCCAGGAGCTTGCCGTGGATACGCAGGATGCGATTGGCGATGTGGTGGAAGGTGCCGCCCCAGATCTCGCGGGTCTTCTGCTTGACGAGCACCTCGACCCGACTGAGCATCTCGCGGGCCGCCCGGTTGGTGAAGGTCACCAGCAGGATGCGCGATGGATCGATCCCGTGATGGACCAGCCAGGCCAGCCGGTAGGTCAGGGCGCGAGTCTTGCCGCTGCCGGCCCCGGCGACCACAAGCATGGGCCCGCCAGGGGCCGTCGCCACCGCCAGTTGTTCGCGGTTCAGGTCGGCGGAGAAATCGATGTCTCCGGCTGCTGTCCGCGATTGCAGTGTGAATTTTCTGGCCATCCTTCTCCAAACACGTTTCCATCGGGCGTCCCCTCCCTGCCTGCCTTGCGGCGATCAGCCCCAGTCTACCACAGAATCACATAGCTGTCATCCCGGATCGCAGGACGCGCCGGGAACGGCTGAATTCTGGTTTTCTTGTGACCGGCAGGCGGGCAAGTGCCTCTATGCCCATAGGAGATGTCCGGTGCGTCGATCGATAAGGCCGATGCAAACATTTGACAACGTGAGGCGTATGCCTTAAGAATACGGGCCAGAATCTTGATGGATAGTTGTCTATGCAGGAGGTCAACGCAATGAGAATCGTATGTCTGCTGACACTGATGAGCGCTTCGCTTGTGGCCGGGTGTGCGTCGAGCAAGGGCGAAAGCTACGCCATGGCCGGCTATGATTTCGCCAGTCTCAATCGGGTGGCGATCGTGGAGGTCACCGGCCGCGTCTACGGCGACGTGGTCAAGAACCAGATCAGCGACTTCTTCGTAATGGAACTGATGAAGCGGGGCTATGCGGTCGTTGAACGCAAAGACGTCCAGGCCCTGCTGAAAGAGCAGGAATTCCAGGCCTCGGACCTGACGTCGAACTCGGACGCCGCCCGGGCCGGGCGCATCCTGAACGTGCCGGCGGTCCTGGTCATCAACATCCCCAAGTACCAGGAGAAGATGGAGATGACGGCCAAGCTCATTGACGTCGAGGACGCTTCGATCCTCTGGATCGGCAGCGGCTCGGGCAGCACAGGCAAGGGGTTGGCCACGTTTGTCGGGGCGGCAGCGGGCGCGGCGGCCGGAGCGGTGCTGGCCGGCGGCGACACCAGCGATCGCGTCATCGGCGGCGTCGCGGGCGGCGTGGTCGGCGGTGTGGCCGGCAATGCCCTCTCGCCCGAACAGAGCGAGCAGGTCAAGAAGGTCATCGCGAAGGTCTGTGACACGATGCCAACGAGGATACCCCAGGTGCAGAAGAAGTAGACGTGCGGTGGCCCCGTGAGGTGGGGCCCATCACAAGGTTGTTTCAGGGCTGAGGACGATCGCTGTTCTCAGCCCTGTTCGTGCGCGGAGGCGTCGGCTATACCGCCAGGGCGTCCAGTTCGTCGGCCGAGTCGGTCTCGAAGGCGGTCTGTTGCTCGCCCGGATGGAATGGCAGCGGCTCGGCAAAGTGCATCGCGATGCGGCGAAGCATGCTGTTGACGTCGTCCACACGACAGACGTGACCGAAACGGACGAAATCCACCATGTCGAACGAGCCGTCCTGGCCGTATTGCGGGACGCTGAATCGGGCCGCAACCTGTTGGCCCGGATACGGGCAGTTCTGGTCGGCATAGCACGTGAAAGCCGCGCCCCGACTGGAAATGTCCGACATCTGTCCCTGGGCCAGCTCTCCATCGGCGTGCTCGGCAAACCAGATGGGCCAATGGTAGTGCAATCGCTCCTCTGCTCGTCTGTCATTCGTCGCGTTCATGTCTGTTTGTCCTTCGTTACCCGTCTCCAGGCCGTTACTGTGTCATTCACAGCCCAGATCGGTCGCCAGACACACCCGCTTTACTGAGCGTTGCCAGGAAGACGGCAAGGCATTGCGCTGTTACAAACGATATGCCCGTTCCGAGCGGAAAAAAGCGAGATGAGACGATGGGATTTTTTGTGAGGGCGCGCGTCGTCCGCGCGGAACTTCCTATAACTCGGCGGCCGGCCCGCGTACCAGCTCGGCGAACTGCCGTCCCCGCTGCTGGTAATTCTCGAACATGTCGTAGCTGGCGCAGGCCGGGCTCAGCAGCACCACATCGCCCGGCTCGGCCAGTTCGCGGGCCCTCCGGACGGCTTGGGCCAGCGAGTCGGCGAACTCGATGCGTGCCGCCGAACCGCCGCCCGATCCCGCTCGAATCGCCTGGGCGATCTGCTGGGCCGTCTGACCGATCAGGATGGCGGCTTTGGCCTTCTGTGCGATCTTCCTGCCGAATTCATCGAATGGCAGGTGCTTGTCGTAGCCGCCGGCAATGAGGATTTCGGGCCGGTCGAAGGCATCGAGGGCCACGATCCCGCTCAGGGGCGTGGTCGCCTTCGAATCGTTGTACCAGCTCACGCCGTTTGATTCGGCGACGAGTTCGAGACGGTGCGGCAGGGCTTTGAACTCCGGCAGCGCGGCCCGGATGGCCTCATCGTCCACGCCCAGGCCCCTGGCGATCGCCATCGCCCCTGCCAAGTTCGATCGGTACGCCCGGCCGGGCAGCCGGTAGGCGTCTCGGAATTCGCCGGCCACGTCATCGGCCGAGAACTTCATGCAGATCCGACCGGTCTGCCCGTCATAGCGGTCGAACCACTGAGAGGCAACCTCATCGTCGGCATTGAAGAGCGAGATCGATGGGGCAGCCGGATCGCACGGCTGGTGTTGGAACAGCCCCTTCTTGGCATCGCAGTAGGCCTCGAACGTCCCGTAGCGGTCGAGGTGGTTCGGCGTCAGGTTCGTCAGCAGTGCGATCTGCGGGGCCATGCCCTGCTCGGCCAGTTGCTCGATCTGAAAGCTCGACAGTTCCAGGACCACAACGTCGTTCGGCTCGATTCGATCGAGGATCGTCAGCAAGGGCTGGTCGCCGATGTTGCCGCTGAGCCAGACGTTGCCGTAGGGCCTGTCCGGCTGCGCATGCCGGAGCAGATGAGCGGTCAACGCGGTCGTGGTGCTCTTGCCGTTGGCGCCGGTGATCCCAACGATGCGGGCCGGACACAGTCCAAAGAACAGTCCCACCTGCGACGTGACGACCTTGCCGTGCTGCCTGGCCACCTCAAGAAAGCGGTTGTCCGGCTTGACCGCCGGGTTTGCGACCACGAAATCGGCGGACGCAAAATCGGCGGGGTCGTGCAGACCCAACCGAAACACGATATCGGGACACGGGCCCAACCGTTCCATGGAATCGGCCAGTTGCTCTTCCGTCGCCAGATCGGTGACGGTAACGCAAGCGCCGGCCTCGATGGCGAATTGCGTCACGTCAACACCTCCGCCGAAGCGTCCCAGCCCCATCACCAGAACTCTCTTGCCTGCCAGATCCCTCGCGTTCACAGGTCCCCCCCGTCACTTGGAGCCTTCGAGCCTTTGTAGATCGACGCGACGCCGCCGGTCAGCGGCGCGGCCGAAACGTCGCGAAAGCCGGCCTGCTCCATCATCGCGCAGAACGCCGCCGGGCCGTGAAAGGCCTCGATCGACTGGTTGAGATATCGGTATGCCCCTCGGTCTCTCGATACGAGAGCGCCAATCACAGGGATGACGAAACGCAGATAGGCGAGATAGCCCCATCGCATGACGGGGTTTGCCGGCAGCGAGAACTCGAGGACCACCGCCGTGCCAGCCGGCCCGAGCAGTCGATGAATCTCGTCGAGCGTTGCCTTCGCATCAGGGGTATTGCGGATTCCAAACGCCATCGTCACCGCATCGAAACTCGCGTCGGAAAACGGTGTGTTCGTCGCATCCCCCCGCACGAGCCGCACCCGATCCGACAAGCCGCGCCTGCCGATCTTCTCCCGGCCCACCCGCAACATCTCCTCGGAGCAATCCACGCCGACGACGTCGCTGATACGGGGACACTCCTGCAACAGGGCGATTGGAAGATCGGCCGTTCCCGTCGCCAGATCGAGGACTCGGATGGGACCACGATCCCCCAGACATCGAGCGGCCCGGCGGCGCCACGCGACATCCCGTCCAAACGACAGCAGGCGGTTCAAGAGGTCGTACGTCGGTGCGATGCGGTCGAACATCCGGCCCACGCACAACTCAGCCGGCCGTGAAGCATCGCTCGCCGTGGAAATGCCCTTCTGCATGCGTTGCACCCGACAACGAGGAGAGTCCGGCCCGCCCCCCAGGAGAACCCTGCGCCGACGGCTACAGCTTGCTCTGCATCGCCGTGGCCAGTTCGACCTTTGCGTCGATGACCGCCTGCTCGATGCACTTCTTCCAGTCGTCGCCGAACTGGTCGCGGTACTTCGGTCGCTCGTAGGCATAGATGATCGAACGCGAGGCGTTGATCAGCGCCCCGGTCCCGTCGGTCTTGCAGAACCGCAGACAGTCGGCAGCCGTCGCCCCCTGCGAGCCGTAACCGGGCACCAGGAACCAGATCTTGTCGTATTTCGTCCGCAGCGCCGCGGTCACCTCGGGCGCCGTCCCGCCGACGACCATCCCGATGTTGCTGTAGCCGCTGCTTCCGACGCGCCCCGGCTTGGTGGCGATGTCGTTGACGATTTCGGCCATCTTCTCGTACAAGGCCTGGCCCTGGGCGTCGGTGAAGTCCTGCAGCGCCGCTGCCGAGGCGTTGCTCGTGCGAACCAGGACGAAGACGCCCTTGCCCTGCGAGTCGGCCATCTGGGCGAACGGCTCGATCCCGTCGAGGCCGGGATAGCCGTTGACCGTGATCGCGTCAGGCGCCAGCGTGTCTTCCAGACCGGCCAGCTCGGGATTCTGAAGATGGGCCGAGGCATAGGTCTCCGCCGTGTGCCCCACGTCCCCGCGCTTGATGTCGCCGATGATCTCCAGACCGAGATCGTTGGCCTCGTTGATCAGGGCGTAGTACGTCTCGATCCCTTCCCAGAGATACCTCTCGAAGAACGCGATGTTGATCTTGATCGCCGGCACCATCGGCGCCACGATCCGCATCGTCTGCGTGCAGAAGTCGAAAATCGCGTCCACGGCGGCGGCCGCGTCGAATTCGTCATTCATCTGACGGTGGCTGGTGATCGCTGCCGGCAGGCGGCTGTACACGGGATCCAACCCGACAATCAAAGAGGTCTTCTTCGCCTGCACAGCTTCGCACAACCGGTCCGCAAAGTGGCTCGCCATAGTCTGAGAAACCTTTCTTTTCTTTCCAAAAACCCGGAGATCGTCATCACTCGTCCGGACCTGCGCCCCTGCATCCACGCGCACTCCATTGGGGCGCCCGACCTGACGCGAACCCGGCAACAAAAAGCTCTTTTTCATCAACGTCGGAGCCACTATAATCACGCCGAAACGATCGAGCAAGACAGAATTCGGCTCCCGGGCCCATTTGTGGGAAACTATTTCCCCCGCCCGGCGGCTTCTAACGAAAGACGATGCGGTCTCCGGGTCGATCGGCGTTGTGTGCGCGGCCCCGGAGGATTGTCACCGGCGGATGGTTTCCCAGGATCGCACAAACATGATATCGGCCAACGACCAAGTCGAACGTGGAACGCCTGCCCCGGCGTCGGCCACCAAACCGGCGAAACAGAAGAAATCGAAGCGCCGAAAGCTCTTCTATTGGCTGCTGATCGACACGACCGTCGCCGTGGTCATTCTCGCGCTGCTGCTGTACAAGCCGGCCCGTTACAGTTCCGTGCTTCGCTCACGGACCATTTCGGACAGCGAGCGCGTCCACCCCTACCTATCCCACGACCTCGGCCCGCAGCTCTACAACGGCGCCCAGAGCCGGCGTCCTTTCCATCTCATGGTGGAAGACCGAGCCCTCAACGAAGCCATCGCTCAGTTTCGATGGCCGCGAGAGACCGGAGGGATTGTCTTCTCGGCACCCACGGTGCTCTTTCATCCCGGCCGCATCGTCCTGATGGGCACCGCCGACATCGAAAGGGCCGGTCTGGTCATCACCATTGAACTGGAGCCGCAACTCCATGAGGAGGGACGGCTCAACCTGAACGTGACAAAGGTCAAGGTCGGCGCCGTGAACATCACGCCGCTGGCCAGGATGCTGGCGCGACGGATGTATCAGGAGCGTCTGGAAACCGTGCCTGTCGACACCGACGACATCCGTGCCCAGATCGCGGCGTCTCTGCTGGTCGGGGAGCCGTTCGATCCGGTCTTCAAGATAGAAGACAAATGGGTGCGACTCAAGGACTTCACCATCGCACAGGGCAAGCTCGAAACCGCGATCGTCCCCGCCCGGTAGACGCTCCCCCGTTGCCCGTCCTCCGGGGAATCGGACGCCACCGTCACCAGCCGGCGCTTTGCGGAAAGCACGCGAGCCCGGAATCAGACTGTACCGGGCTCGCATGATCGGTCAGTATTGTTCGCTTATGCCACAGCGGACGCCTTCTTGTCGACGCGGGCGTAGCGCACCACGACGACCACGACGATGAAGACCACCAGCAGGATGATCCCCATCCACTGGAGTCTCGACCACAGGCTCCAGACACTGCCGAACGCCGCGGCGCCGGCCGCCAGGGCCATCAGCACATTCCACAGGACGCGTTTGCCGCCCCTGGGTCTGTACTTGCCGAGATAGCTCTCCTGGTTCATCAGGAAGAAGAACGCGAAATAGGCGATGGGCAGCAGGACCATCGCAAAGACCGACGTCGGCACCGCCAGATACGGCGCCGCATCCTTCCAGAAGAACGGCCCGAGCGCCCCGACACAGACCATCAGACTGCCGAACCGTTGCGGCCAGCCGCGCGCCGGAAGATTCAGCAGTTCGCAGAAGCATAGACCGTTGATCGTCATCAGCATCGTCGCGGCACTGAGGGCCATACCGATGACACCGAGACCGAACACATACTGCGCCCACTTGGTGCCGATCAGCGGGGTGAGCGTCTCGGCGAGGTTGAACGCGTCGCGCTTGACGAGGATGGCCGCCATGCGCTTGTCGGCCCAAGGCAGCGCCTCGGCCGCTGCCGTCACCTGTTCGGCGGACAGCTTGCCGAACGCCTCGTCACCGATCTCGAACCTGACGCGGTCGGCCAGAAGCCCCTTGTAGGGCCCGACGAGATTCGCCGCAGGTTGTTCGGTCACCAGACCGCCCGGCTCGTCCGCCACGAGACCCTGTGCCGGCTGGGCGTGGAACTGGCTGCTCGACGCGATCACCACGCACCCCGTCGCCAGGATGAAGGGGATGAACAGGCCCGTGGACAGATCGAAGATGGCCAGCCCGCGGAAGTCTTTGTCCCAGCCCTTGCGCAACATCGAGTAGGGCAGCAGGAACGTCATATTGATGCCGACCGCCGTGGCGGCGGCGCTGATCATCACGTCGCGCTGCTGGCCCACGATCATATTCGTCCAGAAGGACCGGAACTGCTCGCCGACGAGGTGGATGTGCGGCATGATCCTGTCGGTCGGCTTCATAAACAGGCTCAGGTCGGGAATCAGGCCCCGACCGATCTCGCCCCAGTTCATCCGACCGTCGATACTCAGCTTGACCACGACGCCCACGAAACAGAGCACGATGAGGCTCACGATGCCCTTGATCAGGATCTCGAAGACCTTGACGCCTCTGCCGCCGGCACTGTAGGTAAAGGCGGCGGTCAATGCGATCGCGAGAAACATCGCCCCCGCGATCATCTTTCCGGGGATCTCCTCCATCACTCCGGGGCCGATGAACCCAGGCAGCAGGTTCTGGCGAATGGCGGCCGTGCCGAGCGCGAACTGCGGCAGCGACCAGACGAGGTTGGCCATCATCGAGGCCAGCAGCCAGCCCCAGCCGAGGACCGGGCTGACGTGCTCGTTGATCCCGCGCAGGGGCCGCTCCCCCGTCGAGAGCGTGACATAGGCGATCGCGCTGAGCATGATGACGCCGAGGATCATCGCCAGCGGCTGGAGCCACATGAAGCTGAAGCCCACCAGGACGCCGAGATACAGGCTGGATGACAGCGAGCCGCCGCCCAGCGTGATGCCGCTTTGAAGCCAGCCGGGACCGGACAGCCGCATGAACGCCTTCAGCGTCGCTGCTCGCCCCCTGGCCTTCGCATCGAGAATCATCTGCCGATCCTTCGCGATGCGGGGGTTCATGTGCATCACAGATTGCTGCGGCTTGGAGGCGGCACCGCCGCCGTCGTTTGACGCCATATCTTGCCTCCCGTTCACAGATTTCGGCTACGCGACCGACCATCCTTGTGATCGCGACGGCGATCCCGGAAGACCGGCAACAGAAGACGGAGCACCCGTCCACAGGCAAACGTGCCGCCTATTCTGGGTCGCGGCGCGGCGCGTGTCAACTTCCTTTTCCAGGCCCGGCCGACTTGCGACTTTCGGCCCGCCTCGTTTGTCGTAAACCGATCCCCGGAAACTCCGCAATGGTTCCCAGCAGCCATTCCACATGGCGGCCCACGGCAAGCCCAGAAAGGCCAAAGAGCGCAACTCGCTTTTTCGCAATTACTTATGTCGCATCCACAAGAGAAATCAATCCCAATCGCCTGCCGTGGCGATTGACAGATGCAGAGGGGTTGCTATGCTGTCTTGGCTCATCGGGTCCGACACACTGTAGTTACGGTCGCGGGCGAACGGGTATGCCGCGATTCGCACAGGGACTTCTCAGAGCCACACGACAGAACCGCTTGCGCGGGCGGAGCGATCCGGCTGCGTGAACGTGCCGTAGAAGGTCGGCGCCGCCGGTCGGAGCAGTTGCCCGGACGGCGGCCTTCCGGGGAACGACAAGAAGGAGAATCAATGGATACACAATCGATCCTGAAAAGCAAGATGGACGAGAGCAGTCTGAGCAGACTCCTGGCGCTGAGGAACGAAGAGGCAAACGCGTTCATCGCCCGCGCGATCGAGCTGTGCGAGCCGGACCGAGTGTGGGTCGGCACGGATTCGGCGGAAGACGCCGCCTATTGCCGCCAGTTGGCCATCGACAACAAGGAGGAACTGCCCTTGGCGGTGGCGGGTCACACCGCTCACTTCGACAGCTACTACGACCAGGGGCGCAATCCCGAGGTCACCAAGTACCTGGTCCCCAAGAGCGAAACGCTGGACCTCAAGCTCAAGCAGATCGATCGCGACGAGGGCTTTGCCGAGATCGAAGACCTCCAGCGCGGGGCGTACAAAGGGCGGACCATGCTGGTGCGCTTCTTCTGCCTGGGCCCGGTCAACAGTGCGTTCGCGATCCCGTGTCTGCAGATCACCGACTCGGCCTATGTCGTCCACAGCGAAGACATGCTGTATCGCAAGGGCTACGAGGAATTCAAGCGGCAGAGCGCCTGCGGCCCGTTCGAGTTCTTCCGATTCCGCCACTGCACCGGCCAGGTCACCGAGCGCATGACCTGCAAGGACATCGAGCACAGCCGCGTCTATATCGACTACATTCACAACACCGTCTACTCGGTCAACACGCAGTACGCCGGCAACACGGTGGGCCTCAAGAAGCTCTCGCTGCGCCTGGCCATTCGCAAGGCCGACCGCGAAGGCTGGCTGGCCGAACACATGTTCATCATGGGCGCGCACGGTCCCGGCGGCCGCAAGACCTATCTCTGCGGCGCCTACCCCTCGGCCTGCGGCAAGACTGCTACCGCCATGATCCCGGGCGAGACCATCGTCGGCGACGATCTGGCCTATTTCCGCGTGATCGACGGGCAGTTCCGGGCCGTCAATATCGAGGCCGGCATCTTCGGCATCATTCAGGACGTCAACGCCAAGGGCGACCCCGTGATCTGGGACGTCCTGCACCGTCCCGGCGAGGTCATCTTCGGCAACGTCCTGATTACGGACGGCAAGCCCTACTGGCTCGGCATGGGGGAACAAATCCCGACCCGCGGCACGAACTATGCCAGCGCCGACTGGACGCAAGGGACCCACGGCCCCGACGGCGAGGAGACCACGCCCAGCCACAAGAACGCCCGCTACACGGTGCGCATGCAGGACCTGAAGAACAAGGACCCTGAATGGGACAACCCCAACGGCCTGCCCGTCGGCGGGATCATCTACGGCGGACGCGACAGCGACACCAACGTCCCCGTGCGCGAGGCCTATAGCTGGGAACACGGCATCTGCACGATGGGCGCGATGCTCGAATCGGAGACGACCGCCGCCACCACCGGCGCCCAGGGCGTCCGCAAGTGGAACGTGATGAGCAACATGGACTTTCTGTCCATGTCCGTCGGCAAGTACCTGCGGAACAACCTGGAATTCGCCGCCGGACTCAAGCGGCCCAAAGTCTTCGGGACGAACTACTTCCTGAAGAAGGACGACAAATACCTCAACGGCATGCTCGACAAGGCCGTCTGGGTCAAGTGGATGGAGTTGCGAATCCACGGCGACGTCGAGGCCCTCGACGCCGCGTACGGACTGATCCCCAAGTACGACGACCTCAAGAGACTCTTCAAGGACGTTCGCAACCAGGAATACACCAAGCAGGACTACGTCGATCAGTTCACCATCCGCATCCCCAAGGTGCTCGCCACGCTCGACCGCATGGCGAAGATCTACGACACAGTCGCCGACACGCCGAAGGTGATGCGCGACGAAATGGCCGCCCAGCGCCAGCGGCTCGAAGCCCTGAAGGCCGCCAAAGGTGAGTACATTTCGCCCCTGGATCTGTAGAATCCGATCGCGAACCAACAGAAGAAGCCGGGGCTCAGTTCAGTCCCGGCTTCTTTTCGTTCGTAAAGCCCCCTCTCACCGCAGGGTGAAGGCGTACTCGTGGACAAGGTCTTTGTCGAGGTCCTTGGCGCGGCAACGAAGGACGAAGCCCCGGTCCGTCGGCCGGTACTCGAAGTCCTCGCCGCTGAACGGGTCTTTCGGCAGGCCGGGCGGCAGCGTCGCCGGCAGCTTGCCCGTCTCGGAGCGGTGCAGACAGATCCCGATTCCCGCTCGGACGGCGTTGGCGTGCGCTTCGGTCCGGATCTTCGAGCCATACACGCGGCTCATCTCCGGGGCGAACGTGCCGGCGAGAACGGAGGCCGGATCGGCAGGATCGGAATCGTCCTTCAGTTGTTTCAGTCGCGAATGAACCTCGCTGTAGGACAGGGGGCCATTCAGGACATCCAGCATCTCCTGAACGCGCTGCGAGTACATCCGGCGGGCCCGTCCGAGGACCTGCTCATTCGCACGCGCTGCGATCCGCTCAGCCTCCTTTTGTTCCAGTTCGCCGCCCAACGTGCTCGCCAACTCCCGGACGCGTTCCATCCGCATCAGGTCCATCACGATCTCCCGCTCGATCTGGAACGGCCGGACCGGCGAAACCTCGCGCACCGGCGGGTTCGCCAATTCGCTTCGCAACCATCGCAGCAGCGTCGCGTCGTTCCAGGCCCGGCCGATCACGTCTTCCATGCACCTGTAGCTCAGATCGCGGACCGCCAGCCCTACCAGATACGAGATCAACGTGTCGTCGCCCAGGTGGTCGGCCATCCGTTGGAGCTGGAAGCAGCGGTCCAACGCCGTCTCGTGGCCGCCCTGATGGGCCGCGAGTCGCGCGTCCGCGATGATCAGCCTGCCGAGCGACCGATAGTGGGACAGGTGCGAAAGGAGCATCGAGAAGCCCTTCGAATAGGGCAACCCCCAATCGCAATCCTGCACCTTGCTCGCCAGCGTCGCGTAATCCAGCGCTGCGCGAGAACTCGCCACGTACTGTCTGATTTCGTCTGCAGGCCCGGTCTTTCCGGCAACGAAGTCCTGGTACGCCGAGGCAATCGCATCGTTGGGCTCGTGGTGAATCAACAGCGCCTGGTAGTACAACAGGGCCGCGTTGTCGGGGTCCGGCGGAATCGCCTGGACCTGAGGTGACAACAATGTCAGGATCAGCATCCCCGCTACCGCGCTGCCGATTCGTCCCCTGATTCTCGTCCGCATATTCGTTTCCTTTCATTCTCTTAGCCATCCAGATCACCGAACATCTTCAGCGAAGAAAGCCTGCCGGGCCGCGGTCCCAACGTCTTCATCGCTGTGTCGAGCTGTTCATACAGGGCCTCTTCCCCGCCCTGCCGGTAGGACGCTCGCAACGACATCATGCTGACGATATGCGCAGGCGAGGGGGCCTTGACGATGTCCCCTCCGACCGGCTCCTGCTGAATCTGCGACGGAGTCCGCGTCAACAGGATCGCTGCGCCGATCAAAACCACTGCCGCAGCGGCCAGACCGCCCGCCGCCCAATGCACCCTGCGCACCCTTCGCCCTCGCGAAACCAAGGCCTGATATGCCCCGGCGTGGTCGCGTTTCCACATCTCCGCGTCGAACTCGGGGGCCGTCATATTGATCGCCCGCCGCAGTTGCTCATCCAGCCAGCGTTCGTCTCTGCGTTCGTTCATAGTTGCACCTCGCCGAACCCTTCGCAACGCAAGAGCCTCGCCAGTTCCTTCTTGGCCCGTCTGAGCCGCCCATTGATCGCCTGCTCGGAGATTCCGAGGATCTCGCCGATCCGCTCATAGGACAGGCCATCGTAGAACCGCAGGTAGATCACCTCTCGGGCCTGCGGCTCAAGCTGCTCCAGCGCCCGGCGCACCGCCGGACCGGCGTCGTCCGGCGCAGGCTCGACCGCCTCGACCCGCGCCTCCTCGGCGTTCCGAAACCGCCGGTTAGCCTGCGCCACATCGTAGGCGGCGTTGCGGCAGATCGCCGCCAGCCACGAGCCGAAGTGCCCGGCCTTCCGCAAGCCGGACAGATGCAGCGCCGCCTTGGCCAGCGCCTGCTGCGCCGCATCCTCCGCCAGGTGCCGATCCCCCACGATCGCGTGCGCGATCGCCACCATCGCAGGGTAATACCGCCGGCACAACTCCGTGAAGCTGTCCCCGTCCCCTGCCCCGGCCTTCTCGACCAACACGTTGTCAGGCGTCTCTTGCGTCAATTCGCTGCATTCCAAAGAACCTGTATCCCGACGTTCAATCGGTCTTCATCCCAAAGACGTATCCTCCCACCGAGAATGGGCGCAGAAAACCGCATGTCCGGTCAGAATTGTACCGCCGCCCGCCCCCTTGCGTCTCCGGTCCATCGCCTGCCGCCTGCGGCCGGATTTCTTCTTTGTCCCGCCGCCCCGTCGCGACTATAATGGAATGGTGCGTATGAGATTCTGAGACAAAGGTGCATCGTGCGGCAAGAGGCTATTGGCTATTCTTGTAGGGAGCAAACCATGAGTGCACACCGCTTCACACCGAATCCCGTCCACGTCGCCCTGGCAGTCATCGTTTCCCTCTCGGTCGTCGGATGCACGACTCGACCGGCCTCGAAGGCAGCGCCAGCCTCGCCACGCTTCGACATCGAAGGCACGTGGTCCTGGGTACAGGACCCCTGGGAGGGCGAGTTTGTGCTGACGAAGAAGGGAGATTCGTACACCGGCACACTCGACGACGTTGTCGAAGGGACCTTCGGCGACAAGATCGACGATGTCGAGGTGTCCGGCAACACAATCAAGTTTACGCGGTACGGCCGGTTCGGCATCCAACGCTGGGAAGGCACGCTCAAGGCCGAAGACGGCCGCCTGACAATCACCGACGGCCGATGGACCAAAGGCGGCGACTCCGGCACCTTCTCCGCCGAGAAGAAGAAGTAGAGCCGCGCCAGAACGGGGACGATCCGTCGGCGTTGCTCCGAGGCATCGACGCAGGCTTTTGGTGTGCGATGCACACCCTACGACTACTGTATCATGGTTGGAAACAGAGATATGAACAGGCTTCGGCGCGATGTAAGGCGGCATCGGATCGCAATGGTGGTCACATCGGCATGTGCCGTCGGCCTCGGCCTGTACAAGCTGGTTCAATTGAGCACGGGTCTCGAAGAGCAGGAGTTCTACAGACAGTACCCGGCAAGCTGGTGGATCGTAGTCACGATGGGATCTGGTTTCATCATTGGCTTGGCCTACTCGGTCAGGAAGAGCCTCGACATCGATCCCAATGTCCAGCTTCGCTCGCAGGCGGACGAGGCCTTGATGGACGTCCTCGCGGACCCGGACTACAAGCCCTGGCACCCGGAAGCTCAGAACCTGCTTGCGGAAAGACACTCACCATCGCACAGCAGAAGGAGATGGGGCGTGGAGCTTCTGAGCGTCCTCCTCGTCGTCTTCCTGGTCTTTCTGCGTGTCGTCGCCCGGGGAATCCACGAAGATCTCAGGCCGAAGAATGGTGGCCTTGTAGACATGGTCGGCCTCTTTCTTTACATGACTGCAGGGTTGTTTATCTTCATGAGCAGTCTCGATAGGATCAAACGCATTCGACTGCGCCGCCACAGTATCCCTCTCTCCATGGCAGTGTACTCATGTTTCTGTCTATGGCTCCTCGGATCCATGCTCTGGGTAATCCAGATGTTCGATTCCTGATTCCGCAGAGGAGTAAGGCGGGGAGTAAGGCGGGACAGATCCGAATGGCGGTCGGTTAAGGCCTTTGTTGTCGCTTTGATCCACGTTCTTGGGTCAGAAACGAGGATTCCATGCGTGGTGCGTCCTTTAACGGACCGCCATTCGCGATAGACCGCTTTTTGCAGCCGGTACATACCGCGATTCTGGCGATTCGGCACTGTCGATGGGAAAGGTGCTGAGATGAGACGATGGACGGGAAGGATTCTGATGGGTTTAGCTGTCATCGCGGCGGTGTTGACGGCGCTCTGGATCGTGAACGGTCTCGTGGCGATGCCGCGCGATGCCAATGAGGACCAGCGCACCGAGCGGAATGCCGCCCTTCTGTTTGCGGGTGCGATGCTGGCGGTAGAGGCTGCCCTGTTCTTCCTGGGACGGTGGCTGCACCGCTCGAATCCCAACGAGGCGGCCGAGATGGGGCGTCCTCTCAGACGCCGGCGCTGGCTGCTGGCCCCCTACCTTCTGGGCAGCGTGGGGCTCGCGACGCTGGCGATCGTTCTGTCTCGAACCACCTGGAAAGGTCTCGAGCCATTAGGACTGCTCGTTTGCCAGCCACACATTCTCGTGCAGATTATCGGCGGCGGTATCCTCGGCATCAAGCTCAAAGGCGACACGATGCAGCACATCGTGACGGCGGCGGCCAACCTGCTGTACTTCCCGATCCTTCTCTATCCCCTGTACCGCCTCCTCACGATGGACCCCCAGGCCGAGGCGAGAACCCGCATGCTGATGAAGGTCCTTCTGGGTTTGTTCATCAGCGCGCACGTCCTCATCACCCTGTTTCTGCTGGTGGCCTCACAGGCCTGAGGACAACCGACGGCTCTGGCTGCAAATCATAGCCAGACAGACACCCCAGTTCGCACGATGGATACGGCGGGTGGTCAGCGGGGGGTGAGAGGGCGGAGGAAGCGGACGAAGGGGCCGGAGTTGAAGGCGTTGGCCCAGCGGCGGTCGGCGGTGACGACGGTGGCGCCGAGTTCGACCGCCAGGGCCAGATAGAGACTGTCGTAGACGGTTCGGCGAGTGGCGAGGTATAATGGGGTCACTGTGGCCGGCGGTGTCGCCGGCTGCGCGTGCCGAGAGATTCGCTTCGCTCGTTGGATGGAGAAGCCATGAAGAAGTTCATCGTCGCCATCACCCTGCTGTCCGTCACCTGGTTTGTCCTGTCGGTCCCCCGCGTCGCCGTTGCGGGCGACGACGCGCCCCTGGTGCGCACGGCGCCGGCGTTCCCCGACATTCTCGTCGGCACGCAGCGCTACTCGGTGCTGCGCGGGGACTTTCACATCCACACGCCCTACTCCGACGGCAAGCTGACGCCCGCCGAGCGCGTGCGCGAGGCGTGGACGTACGGCTACGACGTCATCGCCATCACCGACCATCGCAGCTTCGAGGCCTACGCCGAGGCGCTGCCGGTCGCCAAGGAGTTCGGCCTGATCCTGATTCGCGGCATGGAGACGGGCCTGCACGAGATGGAGCACCTGGTCGCCCTCGATTTCGCCGCCGACTACGCGCCGCGCGACCCGCACTCCTGGGCCGATGCCGAGGGCGGCCCCCGCGTCTACTACCGCCAGCAATGGCGAAAGCTCACCGACGCCGGCGGCTTCGTCCTGTACGCCCATCCCCACGTCGGATTCAACGGCGACGGCGCCTGGGCGGCCGAGACCGGAGAGCCGCTCGACCCGCCGCTGCGGCATCGCCTGCGCGAGCCGATCCAATGGGCCCTCGCCCAGGGTCTGCTGCACGGCATCGAGGTACGCAACCACGCGACCGATCGCGGGTGGGGCACCGTCAGGGACCGGGGGACGCTGTGGTTTCCGATGGCCCTGGACTGGGCGGACGAATACGGGCTGACCGTGTTCGCCAATACCGACGTCCACCAGGCCCGCGCCCAGGACGGCAACGCCCACGAGCCGCAGTCGGCGACCCTGCTTCTCGTACGCGAGCGTTCGCCCGAAGGCGTGATGGAGGCGCTGCGGGCCGGACGCACGGTGGCCCACTTCGGCGGCATGCTGTGTGGGCGCAAGGACATGGTCGGCCCGCTCGTGCAGGGGCTGACGCAGGTGGACTTCCGTGGCAGCTCCGACGGCGCCGGGCGGGTCCGGATCGAGAATCACGGGCCGGTGGCGATGACGGCCGAGTTCCGGGGGCTGGACCTCATACCCGTGACGATTGACGCGCATCAGACGGCGCTGGTGGAGCTTGCCGCCGCACCAAACGAACTTTCGATCGTCTGGACGAACGCGGTGGTGCGGTCCACGGAATCGCTCGTCACCATCCATCGCCGCACGCCCTGACGCCGGGATGGGGCAGGTTTCGGCTGATACCCGGCGTCTTCCCTGCGAGAGATCTTGACCTGCCTTCCTGTGTCTTGGGCAGGTCTAACCGACATTTCCTGCACGCAATTGCGATTTATCCGCATTGACTGCCGGACGGCCTGCGGTACAATCGCAGTCCGTACTTCCCACCACTTTGGCCTTTCTTGAAAGGGACGTGAGATGAAATTCGAGAGAAACGCTGTCCTGTCCTGCCTTCTTGCCCTTGTGCTTCTGGTCGCAATCGGGTGCGACAAGAAGACCGATCAGGACCAGCCCCCGGCGTCCGTGAAGAGCCAGACGACGGCCCCGGCGGTCGCCACCGACAAGCCGGTGAGCGAGGTCCAGGCGGAGGCCGAGACGATGAGCATCGAGAACCTCAAGGCCACCGCCCTGAAGTACAAGGACGCAATCGTCGCCAAGCAGGCCGACATCGAGAAGCTCGCCGCCAAGGTCAAGGAGATCCCGCTGACCGAGGCCCTGGGAGACGAAGCGAAGACGCTCAAGGCCGATCTCCAGAATCTGGAGACCGATCTGAAGGCGCTGAAAGACCGCTTCCAGGTCTATTACAGCAAGCTGAAGGAAAAGGGCGCCGACGTCGCCGGCCTGACCCTGCCATAGCCCCGCACGGACAGCCCTGCGGATCTTGCGGCATTTGAGGCTCCACAAAGACCTGACACAGGCAGCGGGGAGATGGCCTGTCAGCGGACGAAGCCGAGTTTGTCGGGCAGCCAGAGCGAGATCTCCGGAACGAAAGTGCAGATCAGCAGCGTCACGAGCATCGCGCCGAAGAACGGCAGGATGTGACGCATGACCCTGGTCACGGTCGTCTCGGCGATCCCGCAGCCGAGGAACAGGCACGTCCCGACCGGCGGGGTGCACAGGCCGATGCACAGGTTCATGATCATGACGATGCCGAAGTGCAGCGGGTGCAGGCCCAGCCGCTCGGCCACCGGCAGGAAGATCGGCGTGAAGATCAGGATCGCCGGCGTCATGTCCATGAACGTCCCGACCGCCAGGAGGATCGCGTTGATCATCAGCAGCAGCAGGACCTTGCTGTCGGTCAGTCCGACGAGATAGGCGCTGATGTCCTGCGGGACGTTCTCCGAGGCCAGCACCCACGACATGGCCATGCTCGTGCCGATCAGCAGGAACACGACCGACGTGGTGATCCCGCATTGCAGCAGGATGCGCGGCAGGTCGCGAATCCGCACCTCGCGATAGACCACCACCGCCAGGAAGAACGCATAGAGCACCGCGACCGCCGAGGCCTCGGTCGGCGTGAACCAGCCCAGCAGGATGCCGCCGATGACGATGAAGACCAGCAGCAGCGCCGGGACCGCCTGGAAGAAGCGGACCACGCCCTCGCGGAACGGAAACGTCTCGCCTTTGCCATAGCTGTGGCGGACGCTGATGCCGGCGCTGACGAGGATCAGGCCGAGCCCGACGAGGAAGCCGGGCAGGAAGCCCGCCATGAAGATCGCCGCGATCGAGACCGCCCCGCCGGTGGCCAGCGAATAAACGATCATCACGTTGCTGGGCGGGATCAGCAGGCCGGTGGTCGCGGCGGTGATCGTCACCGAGGCGTTGAAGTCGCGATGGTAGCCCATCTTGTTCATCAGCGGGACCATGAAGCCGCCGACGGACGAGATGGCGGCCGTCGCCGAGCCGCTGATGGCGCCGAAGAACATGCACGTGACCACGTTGACGAAGGCCAGTCCGCCGCGAAAGCGTCCGACGAGCGTGTTGGCGAAGTCGATCAGCCGCCGGGCGATGCCGCCCTGGCCCATCAACTGGCCCGACAGGATGAAGAACGGGATCGCCAGCAGCGCGAAGCTGTCGATGCCCGTGGCGATCTGGTGTGCGACGGCCACGTAGGCGGGCAGCTCGCCGCTCATCGTCAGGAACGCCAGCACCGTCGCGATGCCCATGCAGAACGCGACCGGGACATTCAGCACGAGCAGGACCACGAAGCTGACGACCAGGACCACAACGGGTAGATCCACGCCAAACTCCCCTTCTATGCGAGCCAGATTCTCAACGCGCCACGTTCGTTTCTGCCACGCCCTTGAGCAGACCCTGAATTCTCTCGACCAGACCAATCGCGGCGTACAGCGTCAGGAAGAACCCGCTGATCGGCACAGCGAGATACACGTACCCCATCCGCACGCCCAGGGCCGGCGATTCCTGGCCCAGCTCCAGCGTGCTGCGAACCAGATCGACGCCGCCGATGAGCATGACCAGCAGCGAGAAGGCCGCGACGCAGAAGAACACGAACACCTCCGTCGCCAGCCGCGTCCGCTCGGGCAGCTTGCCGACGAAGTAGTCGATGCCCAGATGCGCCCCCCGGCCGAGCGCCACGGCCGCGCCCAGCAGCGAAACCCAGACCAGCAGGAACACCGCCAGTTCCTCCGTCCACGTGCTCGGATCGTTCAAAATGAACCGCGTGAAGACCTGCCACAGCACGTCCAGCACGAGGACCGCCACGACAACCATCACCAGCACTTCGAGCGAGCGGTCCAGCACGGCCTTGATGGATCGGACAAGGTTCATGGCACCTCCTGGATTCGGCGGATCAGATCGCCGATCTCGGTCCCTTCGAATTCCTCCCACACGCTGCGAACCGACTCGCGAAACGGCCCCTTGTCGGGCCGCAGGATCGTGACGCCGGCCTCTTCGACCGCCTTGAGATCGGCGGCCTCGGCCTCGGCCCAGAGCCTGCGCTGATAGGCGACGGATTCGTCCGCCGCCTCCTGCAGGATCCTCTGCTGCTCGGGCGTCATGCGGCTCCAGACGCGCGTGCCGATCACCACGATGTCGGGCAGGCACGTGTGCTCGTCGAGAATGTAGTATTTGCAGACCTCATAATGCCGGGACGTCCGCAGCGACGGCGCGTTGTTCTCGGCGCCGTCCACGACGCCCTGATCGAGCGCCGTGTACAACTCGCCCCACGGGATCGGGGTCGGCGAGCCGCCCATCGCCTGGACCATTTTCATGGACATGACGCTGTTCTGCACGCGGATCTTCAGGCCCGTCAGGTCGGCGGGCGTCTCGATCGGGCGGTCCTTCGTGTAGAAGCTCCTGGCGCCGGCGTCGTAGTAGCACAGCCCGCGCAGCCGCTTGGCCTCGCCGGCCAGCAGAAGCTCGCGGCCGAGGGGGCCGTTGAGCACCGCCCAGAGATGGTCGGCGTCGCGAAACAGATACGGCACGCCGAAGATCCGCATCTTTGGCACGAATCCTTCCATCGGCGCGCTGCTGGTCTTGGTCATCGCCAGATAGCCCAGTTGCAGGGCCTCGATGCACTCCTTCTCCGTGCCGAGCTGCTCGCTGGGGAAAACCTCGACCTTCATGCGGCCGTCGGACCTGGCGGCGACGCGCTCGGCCATGAACAGCATCGCCTCGTGCACCGGGTGGGCCGTCGGCAGGCCATGCGCCAGCTTGAGCACCAGTTCCGGCCGGGCCGAGACGCCGCCCGACGTGCACAGGACCACCGTCAGTAGAATGAAGACTCGTCCATAAGATCGACGCATCGCTCACCTGTTCCCCTGACGACCCCAGATCATCACATCGTCGATGTGGCCGGTGTCGTCGAAGGTCCCGAAGCCGATCCCGCCGGCGCCGAAGGTGGTGTCCACCGCCCGCATGATGGGCTTGCTCATGTCGTTGAAGAAGACCTCAATCGTGCCGCTCGCCGTGTGGCGGACGATCCGCACGTCGTGGTAGCCGGTGGCCCAGTCGGTTCCGTCGGTGCGCTCCTTGGCAATCGAGACGCGTGGCTCGCCGTTGACCAGAAAGATCGAGTTGGCGTGCGGGTCGGCCTGCGTGGCGATGTGGACGTAGTAGAAATGGGCCGGGTCCTGATAGCCGAAGAACAGGCACATGTCACGATGCCCATACTCCCGGCTGGTCTGCTTCATCCGCGCCTGGAGCACGAAGTCGCCCACCTTCAGGTCCTTGATCCGCGCCATGTTCAGCGGCGAGCGCACGGGCGGCTGGTAGCGGCTCTGCTGGTGCTGGGCGTAGACGTGGTTGCCGTCTTCGGCGACGATCTTCCAGGCGTTTGGATCGGTCTGCGTCCAGCGGCCGGCGCCGCTCTCGAAGTCCTCGAAGAATACCAGCGGCATGTCGTTGCGGGTCTCGGCCATCGCCGCCGGCGTCTTGAGTTCCCGGATGCGCAGGTTGCGGAAGCGGTACATCTTGCCGGCCTCGCCGTGATGTTGAATCGCGATGTATCCCTCACGGTCGGTGGTGTCGATGGTGTCGGTGGTCAGGACGTCGTTGACGTAGATGCGGATGCTCGGGCCGACGCAATGGATGCGGTAGCGATTCCAGTCGTCGCGCTGGAACGCCCCGCCGGCGTTCTCGACGAACGCGCGGGCCGACTGCGGGTTGTCGCTTTGCGGATGGAGCCAGCCGCGTCGTCCCTCGTCATAGAGTCCGCCGGACCACTGCCGGTCCGAGGGATCGACTTCGGCCTGATAGCCATAGACGTTGTTGCGCTCCTGGTGACAACGGAACATGAAGCCGGAGTTCGACGGCCGCGGCGGCATCTTCACCTCGGCCTCGAAGAGGAAGTCACGATACCGCTTGTCCGTCACCAGAAAGAACTTCTTGTCGGCCTGAAGGACAATCTGGCCATCCTGGACCCATGCCTTACCCCAGTCGTATGGGTTGCTCCAACCCTCCAGGTTCTGCCCGTTGAACAGGGCCGTCCACTCGCCCGAGGCCAGGGACGCCGACGCGCACAAGCACAGCGCCGCCAGGAGAACTACAGGCTTGTTCCGGTGCAGATTCAGACTGGTCATGGTGGCTACCCCTTTTCTTCCCGGGACCGATCGCGATCCTGCGCGGTCCGTCGTACTCCCGATGCGTCTGTTCAAGGCTCACGACGGCGAACCCGGAACCTCGCCGCCGAACGGAATGGTATTGTGCCGTTTCTGCACAATATCGTCAAGCACCGACCGGCCCGGCCGCAACGAGCAGCGCATCCCGCCGGCAAAAAAAGCTGACGACGGAACTGGGTATTGTATTGACAAGGGACATAGAACCTCGTAGATAAGACGTGTGATGTAGGGGACATTTGGAATCGCCGCAACTTGCGGCGTAGCACCGCACGATTCCGTCAGGGACGTTTGCCTCGGATGTGAGGACGGTACCATGGACGATTGCGGGACTTCAGACAGGCATCACACGGGCAGCGCCCCGCCGATGGATGCCCAAGGCCAGACATCGCCGATGGCCCCGGCCGGACGCATCGAAGCATCCCGATCGGAGGCCCAATCGGACCGCCTCTTCCACGCTGCTCCCATCGGAATCGGTCTCATTGCCCACCATCTCATACAGGAAGCAAACGCGTGTCTGTGCACGATGGTCGGCTACGGGCGGGGCGAACTCATCGGTCAAAGCGACAGACGGCTGTACCCGACGGACGACGCGTATCAGGGCGCCGCGGCGGCGTTCTCTCGCGTGAGCGCTGCGGGGCGGGCAGAGACGGTCGAAACACGTTGGCAACGCAAGGATGGAACCCGGATCGACGTGCTCGTGCACCTGGCGCCGCTGAATCCGGATGACGCATCGGAAGGCATCGCCTTCACGGTGCGCGATACCACCGAACACAAGCAACGGCAAGAACATCTGGATCGCGAACGAGAACGAATGTGGAAGTGCCTGGACCTCGCCGAGGTGATGTTCATCGCGCTCGACGCCAGCGGCCGTGTCAGTCTGGTCAATCGGAAGGGGTGCCAAATCCTCGGGTACGACGAGCGGGAGATTCTCGGCATGGACTGGTTCGCCAATTTCGTGCCGGAAGCCATGCGACGAAACGTCTGGGAGATTTTCGACAGGCTCCTGCGCGGCCAGATGCGCATCGCCGAATACGCCGAGACGCCCGTCCTCGTGCGAGGCCACACGCAGCGACTGATCGCCTGGCACAACACCGTGCTGACGGACGGAACAGGAGCCATCGTAGGCACCCTGAGTTCCGGAGAAGACATCACCTCTCGCCCGCCCGACAAACGGAAACCGGCCGCCGGCGCACGTTCGGACAGCGGAGGCTGAGGCAGCCATGAGCGTCTTTCAGAAAATCGCGATCGGTTCGCTTGCTCTCTCGCTGCTGGTGGCGACGATCGGGCAATTGGCCGCCGTCCACAGTCAGCGAACGCTCCAGGAGGCGACGCGCAGAGGATCGGAGATCGTCGCCACCGAGACGATGGACAAGATCGACCGCTGCATCC
>LVBB01000015.1 GCA_001603075.1 Phycisphaerales bacterium Planc_01
AAATCGTAGTTTTCGGCCTTGGGGCCAAGAAACAGCGCGTTGAAATTGATCGGCTCGGTCATCGGTTCGCCATCCTTTCCGCCGGGGAGTTTCGGGCCCGCGTTCTCCGGTTCGTGTTTTCGTCCAGTCCGGACAGGCTCGTCTCCGTTCCGTACCGAGATGATACACCGTAACGCCGTGCGAGAGTCAAGAGGGTGCGCCGCACACCTGCTTCTTCTCCGACGTCGCGTTTCTCGTTTGACCGGCCGGTCTTTTCGGGTATCATAGACGCGGTGCATTCCGGGGGAAGGCACTGTTTCCGTCCGGAGATCAATCCAACAAGGAAGGTGCTGCAATGCGAAGCGTCGCCGAGAAGCGCGAATCACGGGAGGCGGTCTGCCGGAAGCTCGATGAAATGGGCATATCCTACGAGATGATCGAGCACGAGGCGGCCTACACCGTCGAAGACATGGACCGCGTGGGGTTCGACGAGAAGACGACCGTCTGCAAGAACCTCTTCGTCCGCGACCAGAAGAAGAAGGCGACCCAGTGGCTCGTCGTGCTGCTCAAAGACAAGCGGGCCGACCTGGACAGCCTTGCGGAACAGCTGGGGACGAAACACCTCAGCTTCGCCTCCGCGGACCGCCTCAAAAAATACCTCGGCCTCGCCCGGGGCGAGGTCACGCCCCTCGGCGTGCTCAACGACGCAGCCCACGAGGTCATCGTCGTCTTCGACAAGGACCTTATAGGCAGGGAACGTCTGGGCGTGCACCCGAACGACAACAGCGCGACGCTCCTCCTGTCGTTCGAGGACATCAGGCGGTTCGTCGAGCGGAACGGCAATAGTGTGCAGTACGTTCACCTTCACGATGAACAGCGATGAATGGCGTTTCTTTTCGGGAAAACACGAAGGGAGTTCGGAGATGCACACGGCCGGACAAAGACAAGAGAATGCTGCGCCGCTCTCCATGAACACCGCGGAAAGCAACGCTGTTTTTTTCCTCCGCCCTCCTCGTGGTTTTTTTGCCGCTTGCCTGTCGTTCGTTCTCTTTTTGTTTGGCGCCCCGTCCTCTTCCTATTCCGCCGAGAGTTTCGCAACATGGAACGACGGCTTTTTTCACTCCTTCTCCGTCTCGGACGGACTCTCCCAGTCCTCGGGACAGGACATTCTTCAGGACTCCGCAGGTCGTTTATGGATCGGCACCCAGGACGGATTGAACCGTATCACCGGCGCAGGCTTTCGCGTATACCGCAAGGAGGAAGGCAACCCTCGATCGCTCTCGCACAATGTCGTCATGGAACTTTTCGAGGACTCTCGAAAAGAGCTGTGGGTGGGAACCTTTCTGGGCGGTTTGAACCGCTACGACCCCGATTCGGACTCCTTCGAGCGCTTCACCTCGACGACTCCGGAACATCCGCTGCGGTCCGACATGGTCAGAGATCTCGCGGAGAACAGCGCCGGAGAGATTCTTGTTGCCACCGACAAGGGGCTCGATCTTCTCGATCCGAAAGAGAAGAAAGTGCGAAGCATCCCCTCCACGGACGGTCTTTCCATCGAACGGCTTCTCGTGGACGCCTCCGGAACGGTGTGGATGGGGTGCGGCGCGGGACTCGCCCGACTCAACTCCGACGAAACGCTCACACTCTTCGCCCCCTTGCTGGATGGTTCTCGCGAGGTCTCCTCCCTCGCACGGGGGGAAGGCGACACCCTCATCGTCGTCTTCCAGTCGAACGCCATGTTTCTCTTCGATCCCGTTTCCGAGGAGTTTCTCCCCTATCCGAAAAGACATCCGGCGCTTGCGAAAGCCGACTATCTTACGGTCGAGAGAACTTCCGGGGGAAGCGTCTGGATCGGAAGCTTCGACCAAGGACTCTTCCGGGACGACGGCCCGGACAGGCCGATCATGCACTTCCGCCGAAATCCGGAATATCCCGGCAGCATCGCGGGAAATTCCATCCGCCGTCTTTACGAGGCCCCGAACGGCCGGCTTTGGGTGGGAACGTACTACAACGGCGTTTCGGTTTTCGCTCCCGAACGCCAACGATTTCACGTCGTCCGCCGCGATCCGTACAATGACGCGTCGCTTCTGTGCGACATCGTCCGCGGGTTCTGGCTGGACGAAGCCGAGGGGGAGCTTTGGGTGGCAACGCTCGAAGGAGCGAGCCGCTGGCTTCCGCGCCTCCAAGGCTACAGAACCTACTCGGCGAGGGAGGGGACGTTTCCGGAGTCGATGTCCTCGAAGGTCCGCGGTTTGTACCGCGCTTCGGACGGCGATCTTTTCATCTTCAGTTTCGGCGGCGTCGCCCTCTACGACAAGGCGGAGGACCGCTTCATCCCCTACGTCCCCCCCGCTCCGCCGCCGAAAGGATTCACACCTGAAAAAGCCATGGCTCTTCATCGCGACGGCGCGGGGAACGAGTGGATCGCTACGGAGAACGGCGTTTTTCGTCTGGACGCGAACGGGACGTGGAAGCGTTTTACGCATGACGGCAAGGATCCGCGCAGCCTCGCGAGCAACTACATTCCACGGTTCTTCGAGGAGCGAAGCGGCCGCGTCTGGCTTTCGTCGGAATCCGCGGGAGCGAGCGTCTGGACGCCAGGAGAAGAAGGCTTCGACACGATAGCTCATCGTCCGGATACCCCGGAGAGCATCGGTTCGAACAATATTTTTTCTTTCCACGAGACCGACGACGCGATCTGGCTCGGGACACAGGGGGGCGGGCTCTCCCGACTCGACAAAGCGACTGGACGCATTCGCCCGGCGTACCTGCCGAACGAGACGATCTACGCGGTACTCCCCGGAGACGAAGGCGAACTCTGGCTGAGCACGAACAACGGTATCGCCCGTTTCGATCCGAGGAACGGCTCGGCACGCTTCTACGACGAGGCGGACGGCGCGCAAAGCCGCGAATTCAACAACTTCGCCTACCACAGGAGCGAGGGAGGGCTTCTCTTTCTCGGCGGCGTCGCCGGTTTCAACTACTTCCGTCCGAAAGACGCGACGCACGGCGCCGACGTTTTCGGAACGGTGCTCGACGCGTTCATCGTCGACGGAAAGGATCGGAACGAAGCATGGATCCTCAATACGACGGGACGTATCGACCTTTCATGGAGGCGGAAGGATCTCGCCTTCATCTACTCCCCCGTCGATCTCTCCGCGGGCCGTCGTACCGAGTTTCGAACGATGCTCGACGGATACGACGAAGAGTGGAAGCAGATGGGGAACCGGCGGATCGCGGAGTATACGAACCTCCCCCACGGAGAGTACGTCTTCAGAATCAAGGCCTCGAACGGATCCGGCGAGTGGGGAGAGACGTCCGAATCCTACGGAATCCGCATCGCCGTCCCGCCTTGGAAGAGCCCTTGGGCGATCACGGGGTATATTTTCGGAGGAGGAATACTGCTCGCCGGACTTTGGAAAAAGCTGATCTCCAGGCAGAAAGAAGCGCTTCGCAAAGCGGAGGCGGAGAGCGCCCATTTCGAAATGCTCGTCGCCGAGCGGACCGTCGCGCTCGTCGAAGCGAACAGCAAACTTACGTTTCTTGCTTCCAAAGACCCGCTGACGGGCCTCTTCAACCGGCGTTACTTCGATCAGGTATTCGTCGCGGAAGTAAGCAGGGTCGAACGCTTCCGTCGCCCGCTTGCGCTGATCATCGGAGACATCGATCGCTTCAAGCTCTTCAACGACCGGGAAGGGCATCTCATGGGCGACAGAGTCCTGGTCGCCGTCGGCGAAACGCTCGCCTCGGAAGTCCGCGGTACGGATCTCCTCGCCCGCTGGGGAGGGGAAGAATTCATCGTACTCCTGCCCGAAACAGGAAAGGAAGAGGCCTTCAAACTGGCCGAGCGTTTGCGGCACAGCCTTTCGAACATAAAAAAGACCTTGGGTTTCGAGATCGCTATGAGCTTCGGCATAGCGGAACATCTCCCGGGAGAAACGGGGGACGATTTTCTGCGGCGCGCCGACGAGGCCTTGCTGCAGGCAAAGCGAGAGGGGCGCGACCGCGTGGTTTCGGCGTAGCGAGTCGGCGCTCGTTCGTTCTCCCAAACATCCTATCCCTCCATACGAACGTTGGGGACCTTCCACCTGTGGAAAGGTCCCCAACGTTCGATTTCTTTGTCCCCACGTCGTCTTCAGGCCCGCTGGCCGTATGTCTTGAACTTCTCCAGCACGACGTTCATGTCCTCTTCGCTCAGGATGACGGGGTCGCCAACGCTCTTCGCGCGCCAGTGCAGCTCGCAGACGAACTCGATCTCCTCGGCGGCGTTGAAGGCGTACTGCATGCTCGGCCCGGCGGCGAGAAGGCCGTGATTGCCCAGAAGGACGGCGTACCGCCCCTTCATCCCGTCGCGCGCGATCTCCGCCAGCTCCGGCGATCCGAACGGCGCGTAGGGGGTGCAGCGAACTCCGTCCCCTCTAGCGCTAGATGCATGCGCACTAAGCGACTGACACGACTCCTTACTCGCTTCGCTCGTGTTCGTCGGTCCTCCGCTTACTGCGAATCCGATCAGGTAGTGGAGCGCCGGAAGGCTCCAGTGGAGGCAGGCGAGCGTCGTCGCGAAGGTTGAGTGCGCGTGGACGACGGCGTTGATATCCTCCCTGTCCACGTAGAGCAGCCGGTGCATGTCCATCTCGCTCGACGGCGTTCTCGCCCCGTCGACGGTCTTCCCGTCGAGATCGAGGACGACGACGTCCTCCGGCTGCATCACGAAGTAGTCCATCCCGCTCGGGCTGATCGCGAAGAGCTTCTTCTCCCTGTCCAGCGCGCTGATGTTGCCGCCGGTGCCCTTGGTCAGCTTATGCGTCGCCAGCATCCTGCAGTGTTCCACGACAAGTTCCCGTTCCCGTTGAAGCAGCATTTTTTATTTCCTCCATTCGTTCCTGCGCCGCTCTTGTCGGCGGCGCGGCGCTACAATATATTGTACGGCGTCTTCCCCTCGGCCCAGCGCAGTATATCCTCGACAACGATCTCCGAGTGCCTCTCCGGGACGTCGAAGGACGCCCCCGCCAGATGGGGCGTGAGCGTCGCGTTGTCCATCGTCAGGAGAGGATGATTCGACGGCAGCGGTTCCTCCCAGTAGACATCCAGAGCGGCTCCGGCGATGGTCCTGTTCCGCAGCGCGTCGACCAGCGCGGCCTGATCGACGATCGAGGCCCGCGCCGTATTGACGAGAACGGCGGTCTTTTTCATCCGGGAGAAGGCGTCGGCGTTCACGATGCCTTTCGTCTCTTCGCTCACCTTGCAGTGAATGCTCAGAAAATCCGCCTCCCGGAAGAGCGTCGGCAGATCGACGAGCGTCACGCCGAGAGCGCGCGCCTCCGCCTCGCCGAAGTAGGGGTCGTGCGAGAGGACCCTCATGTCGAAGGCCTGCGCGTAGCGCGCCACCATTCTGCCGATGTGCCCCAGGCCGAGAAGAGAGAGCGTCTTACCGTGAAGCTCGAATCCATGATAGTACTTGTACGGCGACTCCCCGCTCAGATTCCAGACGACGTCGCTCTTCTCCGGCACATCGAGGATATCCGCCGCCGGGGCTCCAAGAAACCGCCCCTCCCTCAAGCTGCGGTAGGCCCTCGCGATATGGCGCGCTTCGGCGAGCATGAGCCCCATCGTGAACTCGGCCGCGGCCACCGCGTTTCTCCCCGGCGTGTACAGAAGAGGTATCCTCCTGGCCTCGAGCGCCGTCGTATCCACGTTGACGGGGTTCGCCCTGGCGCACGCCACCAGTTCGAGCGACGGGCAGTTCGCGATCACCCTCTCGCTGACGAGCTCATAGCCGACCAGATACACATGGACGCCGCGAAGCGCTTCTATCTGCTCCGCCTCGCTCATCAACACTCCCGTTTTGATCCACCCGCAGACCTCCACATCGCCTATCTCCCGCAGTTTTTCGAGGAAATCGGGACGGATCTCCGCTGTAACCGCTATCTTGAGTCTTTTTTCCGTTGTGATGTGTTCTCCCATGATCGACCTCTAGCGTGAAGTTTTTTCGAAGACAGTGTACGGAATGATTACAGCGCGTTCATTCGTTCCCTCTGTTCGAGCAG
>LVBB01000016.1:0-100919 GCA_001603075.1 Phycisphaerales bacterium Planc_01
AGACCGTCTCGATCAACAGCCCCGCCGCCGGCACGTGGTTTATCATGCTTCGCGGATACAGCGCGTATTCCGGCGTAACGCTGGTTGCCACCTATGGGGAAGTCTTCATCCTCGAAGACGGCGTTCCGGTCACCGGCGTTTCCGGCGCCCTCGGCAGCGAGAGAGTCTATAAGATCGACGTTCCCTCGGGGCAGTCGGTCCTGGAGATCACAATCGCCGGCGGCACCGGCAACTGCGATCTCTACGTTCGATGGGGCGCCAAGCCCACGACGTCAAGCTGGGATTACCGACCGTACCTGACGGGCAACAACGAGACGGTGACCATCAACAATCCGCAGAGCGGAACATGGTACATCATGCTACGAGGTCGAACGGCCTACAGCGGCGTAACGGTCAAGGCCGACTACTGGTTCATTGGGACAGTGACCCTCCTGGACAACGGTGTGCCCGTCACCGGGATCTCCGGCGCCCAGGGTAGCGAGCGGTTCTATCGCATCATCGTGCCCAGCGGCCAGGCAACCCTGCAGTTCTCGATCTCGGGCGGCACGGGCGACGCCGACCTGTACGTCAAGAGAGACTCGGTACCGACGACGACCGAGTACGACTACCGTCCCTTCCTGATCGGCAACAATGAAACCGTTGCGATCAACAACCCGACCGGCGGCAACTGGCTGATCATGATCCGAGGCTACCAGGCCTATGCAAATGTCACTCTCGTGGCCACCTTCAGCGGCGGCACGATTCCCGACCCTGATCCGGTGACCGCGCTGAGCAACGGCGTTCCGGTAACGGGCTTGGCCGGTGCAACCGGCAGCCAGGTCTACTACAAGATCGACGTTCCGGCCGGACAGGCCAGTCTGGTGATCGCGACTTCCGGCGGCACCGGCGACTTGGACCTGTACGTTCGCAGGGCCAGCAAGCCCACCACAACGGAGTGGGACTACCGTCCGTACCTGATCGGCAACAACGAGACCGTAACGATCAACAGCCCGACAGCCGGCACCTACTTCATCATGCTTCGAGGCTATCAGGCCTACACAGGCGTGACTCTCGTCGCAACGTATCTGCCTGTGGAAGATCCGGTGGTGACGCTCACCAACGACGTCCCGGTCTCCGGTCTGTCGGGTGCGGCGGGCAACGAGAAGTTCTACAAGATCATCGTTCCGGCCGGACAGGACTTCCTGAACATCTCGATCTCCGGCGGCACCGGCGACTGTGACCTGTACGTCAAAAGAGGCGCCAAGCCCACGACGACGAGCTGGGACTACCGGCCATATCTGATCGGCAACAACGAAAGTGTCGAGATCGCCAGCCCGGCCGCCGCCACCTGGTACATCATGCTCCGGGCATACCAAGCCTATTCGGGCATGACCCTGCTGGCCTCTTACGGAACGACAAAGCTCGGGAATGATTTCACCGCCGATCCGGATTGCGTGGCCCTGTGGCGTTTTGAGTCGGATCAGTTGTTCGCCGATTCGATCGGATCGAACACGCTGAGCCCCGCCACACTGGCGCCCACCGGCGAACCGAGCGCGAACATCACGGATTACCGGGAGGGCGAGGCATCGGGCGACACTCAGTACGGCTACTTCCGTATCGATGACGCGAGTCTGGATCCGGGCTTCCCGCTCAAGAGCGGCGTCGCCACCCCGCAGTTCTCCGTGGCGTTCTGGCTGAAGGCCCGCACCGGCTCCAGCCAGACCACCGGGGCCGGCTTGTTCGCCAAGGGCGCGGAGGCGGGTGCCTATGCCTACTCCTTCGCCATCGGCCTGTGGGAGTCGGCCGGCGCGGGAACGGGCATGTTTCGCGTCAACGTCGGAACCACCGACGGCGCGAGCCTGCACATACACGACGTCAACCTGTCCAAGGCCATTCAGCGGAACCGGTGGTATCACGTGACCGCGACCTATCAGGAAGTGACTTCGACGTCGGGCACGCTTACCTTGTACATCTACGATTCCAGCGATGACACGGTCGTGACGTGGACCAAGACCTCACCGAAGGTCCCGGTCCTCAGTGGCCCTCTGGCCCTGGGCATGTTCCGCTGGAACGACTCGCGCTTCAACGGAATGCTCGACGAGGTCGTCGTTTTCAAGGACGTGCTGACGCCGGCGGAGGCCAATCAGATTCGCCAGGGAACCTATGGGAAGCCATAGGATGCCTCAGACCAGGCATCGGCAAGGACTTCGTTGATCTGTTGTGACATTTCGATCGGCCCGCCTTTCCTTCAGGCGGGCCGATCCGGCTTAGACTTGGGGAGTTGACATGACGCGTCGAAGGAACACCTCGGCAGTCGACACAGGCAAGCAGGCAAAGATCAGGAGCTTCGTCAAATCGGAGTGGCCGCTGTTCTTTTATCCGGCCCTCGTGGTGGCCGCCATCGTCCTGCTGCAAAGGGTCGATCGATCCATCCAGGAAGACCTGACTACCGTGCACGAGCAGCAGTCGCCACATGTGGTGGAAACGACCACCACCGTCGAGCAGAACCATCGACAGGTGTCCGAGACAGCGACTGCGAACAACGAGTCGGCGGGGCCCGGCGAGGCCATCTCGCCGGTATCCGGCGAGGCGGCGGCACAGGACGGCGATCCGGAGGCGGACCGGCTCCGGATGATCGAGGCCCTCCGCCAGCGAGCCGCATCGGCAACGGGCGACAGCCTCGCCTTTGGCGGCGGCGAGGCCCAGGAACTGCAAGGAGTCAACGGCATCCTGGCGGGCCTGCGTGAAGCGGTCCGAACCCAGGACCACTCCCGAATCAAGCAGGCAATGAACGATCTGGTCGCGCTCGGGGACGAGGCGGTTGGACCACTCATCGATCTGGTCGCCAGCGGGACCGACGAAACCGCTCTGTGGGCCGCCGAGGCATTGGCCCGAATCGGCACACCGACGGCCACTGCGGCCCTTCTCGACACCCTCGCGCAGATCAAGGACGGCCCCTACAAAGAGCAGATCGCCAAGACCGCGTCCAACATCACCAACCACGACAGTTGGCCTTTGCTGCTCGATACTCTCCAAGACACGAAGGACGCGTCGGTTCAGCGCGCCGCCGCGGCCTCCCTGTCGAAGATGGCCGATACCCCCGTCCTGGACGAGATCATCGCGCGTTACGATGCCGCCCTGACCGAAGAAGATGCGGCCCGTCTGGCGCAGTTGGTCGGCAATATCAGTTCGCCCAGCGCCAACGCTTCGTTGCGCGCTCTGGCCGAAAGCGTTTCCTCCGCTGCGTCGGACAGCCTGCAGCAGGCGGCGATTGACGCGCTGGCCAACGTGGCCGACGCCCAATCCGTCAGCTTCCTCCTGAACAAGCTCGAAGCCGCATCGCCCGGCGAAGGCGGTGATCTCTTCAACACCATCACGAGCATCAGCTCGCCACAAGCCCATTCCGCACTGATGTATGCGGCGGCTGGAAGCAAAGATGTCTCCGCCGAACAGGGTAGAACGGCGGCCATCTACGCCCTGGAGAACTACCCCAGCGTCGAGACATGCGTCTTGCTCGAGCAGATCATCGCCAGGGAGGACAACACCGCCGTCATCACGGCGGCCTTGAGAACGCTGGAGAACATCCAGAAGGCCGTGCCATCGGCCGTTGAGAAGGCCACCTCGAAGGCGGACTCGGGCACGCTGCTGTCCGTGGACCCGCTCCAGAAGTAGACACTCTATCGGCCAGTAGCAGAACCGTTGGACTCACTGCCGGTGCGAGGCGGCAGCGCGCGGCGATCGGCCTGTGCCATTTGCCTTCTCGACTCCGATATGCTATAATACGGCCGCTGAATGGGCCTTTCGGGCCGGCGAGATGCGGCGGATCGGCCTGCGATGCATCTTGTCCAGAGTCGATAGGAGAGCAGGGCATATGGCGGTTTCCTCACGAACACCGTTGGCATTTCTCGCTTCTGTGGTTGTTCTCTGCAGTCTCGCACCGGCCTGGGGCGGCTCCGGCGATCCGGCAGAAGCGACGCTGGTCATCAGCGAGTTCGTCGCGTCCAACAGCCGAAGTCTTCGCGATCAGACCGGTCAGTATCCGGATTGGATCGAAATCCAGAACACGTCCGCCCGGACCGTGAACCTCGACGGCTGGTGCCTCACCGACAACCTGGACAATCCGACGAAGTGGCGATTCCCGGCCATGGACCTCGCTCCCGGCGGGTTCCTCATCGTCTTTGCATCAGGTCGGAACGAACGGGACCCGGACGGCGAACTGCACACGAACTTCGCCCTTCAGGCCTCCGGCGAATCGCTGGCCCTGGTAACGCCGGACGGGACCATCGCTCATGCGTATATCGATTATCCACCTCAGTTCGGCGACATCTCCTATGGACTGGGCACCGAAGGCCAGAGCAATCAGGATGAGACGATTCTCATCGCAGAAGGCGCCCCGGCGAGGGCTTTGATCCCAACCGATGGATCGCTCGGATCGGACTGGATGCAGGCCTCGTTCGATGACAGACAGTGGCTCAGCGGCACGACGGGCGTCGGGTACGACTACCCTGGCTATGTCGGTCTCGACGTCGCACCAATGCGAGGCGTCAACACCACGGTGTACGTTCGCATCCCCTTCTACGTCGAGGACGCAACCGGCGCCGACAGACTGATCCTGCGTATGAAATATGAGGATGGCTTCATCGCCTACCTGAACGGGCACGAGGTCGCCCGGGCCAACGCCCCTGAGGGAACCGAGCTGCCCTGGAACGCCTCGGCCACCGCCATCCGCGAGGACAGCGACGCCGTAGTCTTCGAGGAGTTCGACATCTCGGCGTGCAGGGATTGGCTGATTGCCGGCGACAATCTTCTGGCCCTCCACGCACTGAATGCGGATCTGATCAGTTCCGATCTTCTGGCGCTGCCCGAATTGAGGGCGATTCGTGTCGATCGAATCGATCTGTCGGACGTGGCTGAGGGATATCTCGTCGAGCCGACGCCGGGCGCGCCCAACCGCGCGGCGTTGCGGCAGGTCGGTCCGGCCATTCGGGACCTCACAGAGAACCCGCCGCCGCCCGCCGACGACGAAGGCCTGGTGATCACCGCCCGGGTCAGCCCAACGCTGGAGCCGGTGCTTGGCGTCCAATTGACGTGGGTGGTGGGTTTCGACGCGGACAGACGATTCATGGCCAGCGACATCGTGGACATGGTGGATGATGGGACAGGGGCCGACGCGGTCGCCGGCGACGGGATCTACACGGCGGTGATCCCCCCGCAATTCTACGTGGCGGGCGACGTGGTTCGCTGGTTCGTCAGTGCAATTGACACCACCGGCCAGATTTCCCGAGCCCCGCTCTTTCCATATCCCGACAACTCACCCGAGTACCATGGAACGGTCGTGCAGGATCCCGCCATCGACGGCGCGTTGCCCGTTTTGCACTGGTTCGTGGAGAATGTCGCCGCTTCGGAGACGCGCAGCGGCACGCGCTGCTCGGTCTTCTACCGCAATCAGTTCTATGACAACGTGAGGGTTCACATTCGCGGCGGAAGCACGGCCGGCGCACCAAAGAAGCACTTCAAGTTCAACTTCAATCGCGGCCACAAGTTCGAGTATCGCGACGGGTCGCCGCGAGTCGATGAGTTCAACCTCAACAGCACGTACAGCGACAAGGCCTATCTCAGACAGAATCTGGCTTTTGAGGCCTATGACTGGTGCGGCTGTCCGGGCAGCGAGTCGTTTCCCGTCCGCGCCCGGCGCAACGGCCAGTTCTACGGCGTGCAAATCTTCATTGAGGAACCCGAAGAGGAGCTTCTCGAACGCGAGGGACTCGACCCTGACGGGGCCCTCTACAAGATGTACGACACGTTTAACGCCTCCGGCAGCGCCGAGAAGAAGACGCGGCGCTGGGAAGGCCAGCAGGACCTCAACGAGTTTCGCCGGGCCATCAACAATGCGTCGGGAATCACGAGGCATAACAACATCTTCGACTACGTCAATCTCCCATTGACGCTGAACTACCTCGTCGCGACGGTTCTCGTCCATCAGAACGATCATCCGCACAAGAACCACTATCTGTACCGCGATTCCAATGGGTCGGGCCAGTGGTGTTTTCTGCCCTGGGACCACGACCTGACCTGGGGCTCCAACTGGACGGGCAGCTCGTATCACGACTACATCTACGCCGACGACGATCAGGTCCCCGGCAAGCCGAGCGACGTCAAGCCTTCACATCCGTTTGTAGGCAAAGAGGACTGCAAGGAGTGGAACTTCCATTGGAACCGCTTGATCGATGCGCTGCTGAACGACGCGGTTGTGCGAGAGATGTACCTGCGCCGTCTGCGAACGGTCATGGACGAGTTCCTCAAGCCGCCCGGAACGCCCTACGACGAACTGTTCATCGAGAACCGAATCGATGAACTGGTGGCGATGATGTCGCCGGACGTCGGACGCGACTACGCCAAGTGGGCCAACCCCTGGTCCTGGGGCGGCGAAGGCGGCTATCCACGAAACCAGTCGTTCCTCCAGGCGATCAACATCCTCAAGAACGACTACCTGGCGGTGCGGCGCACCCACCTGTTTGTCACGCACAACGTCGACGGCATCGCCTACTATCCCATTGCGGGCTCCTACTCTGCGGCCATTCCCAACGCCCAGCCCCACGACGCGACAATCCTACTGGCCGAGTGCGATTTCAATCCGAACGCCTACGCTGTGGACATCTCCGGTTGGCAGATCACCGGCGGCGTCGAGCATACCTTCGTACCCGGCACCGTTCTCGTCTCGGGCGGGGCGATCTACGTCTCGCCGAACGCCCGCGCGTTTCTCAACCGTGCCGTCAGTCCGCGTGGCGGACAAGGGTTGTTTGTGCAGGGCAACTACAAGGGCCATCTGTCCAGTTGGGGTGAAACGCTGAATCTGCTGGACCGACATGGACGCCTCGTCGATACCCTGACTTGTGAGGGCGACCCGAGCGACCAGCAGCGGTATCTGCGCGTCACCGAGATCATGTACCATCCGGCCGCCGGCGGTCCGTTCGACAAGGACGAATACGAATTCATCGAGCTGAAGAATGTCGGCCCGGCCCCGCTGCCTCTGGCGGGGGTCAAGCTGACCGACGGCATCTACTACGCCTTCGCCGACGACTCCCCCTTACGGCTGGAACCGGACGCCTGCATCGTGATCGTCAAGAATCGCGAGGCCTTCGCCAGCCGCTACGACGATGCCCTTCCGCTCGCCCCCGGCGTCTCCACCGGCAGCCTGAGCAACAGCGGCGAGACGATCAAGCTCGAAGACCGCACCAACAGTACAATCCTCGAATTCGAGTACGACGACCGCTGGTTCAAAGAAACCGACGGCGACGGCTACTCCCTGACGATCCACGACGCCGCCAATCCCGACCGCGGTAGCTGGAGCACTCCCACCGCCTGGCAACCGAGCGACGAGCCAGGCGGCTCACCAGGAACCGATTAGGAGGAGGCGACTCATGCGATTCTCCGTGTTGTCCATCATGACGATGACGCTGTTCTCGGGGCTCGCTGCGGCTCAGGGAACTCCGATCATCAGCGAATTCATGGCGGCCAACACGAGCCGGGCGCCGCTTTCCCAAGGTGAACTCCTCGACAAGGATGGCGAGTCGTCGGACTGGATCGAGATATGGAATCCATCGCCTGCCTCGGTTAGCCTTGAAGGTTGGTTCCTCACGGATAACTTGGCCAATCCGACGAAATGGAGATTTCCAGCCGTGGAACTGGCTCCGGGCGGCTTCCTCATCGTCTTCGCATCCGGCAAGAACGAACGCGATCCGGCGGAAGAACTGCACACGAACTTCGCCCTGGCCGCCGGCGGGGAATCGGTGGCGCTGGTCGGGCCGGATGAGACGATTGTCCACGCCTATGCCGACTATCCGCCGCAGTTCGCAGACATCTCGTATGGCATGAGTTCCCCGGAAGCCAACCTTCAAACTCAGACGACCCTTGTGCCTGAGGGCGCTGAGGCCAGGGCGCTGATCCCAGCCAATGGATCGCTGGGTTCGGCCTGGACGCTTGTTGGATTCGATGACACTTCGTGGCTTCGCGGGACAACCGGCGTGGGATTTGACTACCCCGGCTTCGTGGGCCTTGACGTGACCGCAATGCGAGGGGTCAACACCAGCGTGTATGTTCGCATTCCATTCTACGTCGAGGACGACGCGCCCGTGACTCGGCTGACCCTGCGCATGAAGTACGAGGACGGATTTGTCGCCTATCTGAACGGGCACGAAGTCGCCCGGGCCAACGCCCCCGCGGGGACGGAGCCGGCCTGGAACGCCTCCGCTACGGCGAACCGTCCCGACAGCGAGGCCGTCGAGTTTGCGGATTTCGACATCTCACCGCAGGCACACCGGCTCGTTGCAGGCGACAATGTCCTGGCCCTCCAGGTCCTCAACATCGACCTCATCAGTTCCGATCTCCTGGCCCTGCCCGAACTGGTTGCCGTTCGCGTTCACGCCGTGGATCTGTCCGACGTCTTCGAGGGCTATCTCCTCCAACCGACGCCGGGGGCGCCCAACCACGGAGCGCTGGCCCAGATCGGCCCGGGCATTCAAAACGTCACGGAGAATCCCCCGCCTCCCAATCCGGGTGAAGACCTGGTGATCACCGCCCAAATCAGTCAGACCCGCGCGTCGGTGCTCGGGGTCCAGTTGGAATGGGTGATCGGTTTCGACCCGGACAGACGATTCATGGCCAGCGACATCGTGGACATGGTGGACGACGGAACCGGCGCCGACGCCGTCGCCGGGGACGGCGTCTACACAGCGGTGATCCCCTCGCAATTCTACGTGGCGGGCGATGTGGTTCGCTGGTCCGTCAGTGCGATTGACGCCGAGGGCCAGATCTCACGAGCCCCGCTGTTCCTGCGACCCAACGATTCCCCCCAGTACTTCGGGACCGTCGTGCGCAATCCCGGGATCGAGACATCGCTGCCCGTGCTCTACTGGTTCTCGGAGCAGCCCGCTCGAGCCCGCACGCGAGCCGGAGGTCGAGCGTCCGTGTTCTTCGATGGACAGTTCTATGACAACGTGTTTGTTCGCGAACGCGGTGCCTACACAACGGGTGGCTCGCAGAAATTCGTTTTCAATCGCGGACACCGGTTCCGTTTCTCGCCCGATCACGAGCGCGTCCGGGAGTTCAACCTGAACAGCAATGGCTCGGACTCCAGTTATCTGCGCCAGCCGCTGGCCTTCGAGACGATGCGCAACGCCGGCAGCCCGGCTTCCATTTCGTTCCTGATGCTGTCGGTGCTCAATGGCAGCGTCGATCGCGTGGGCATCTTCATCGAGCAGGTAGACGAGGAATTTCTCGAACGCAACGGATTGGACCCGGCCGGAGCGCTGTATAAGTTCGTGCAGCGATCGTCATCGGCCCCGGTGTTCAACGACATCAGTTCGGGCATCGAGAAGAAGACACGAGAGAACGAAGGGTTGGATGACGTCGCCGCCATCGTGGCAGGCCTGAACGCCTCGTCCGAACAGAGGCGAAGAGCGTTCGTTTTCGACCACTTCAACCTGCCGCAGATGATGTGCTATCTGGCCGCTCGATGCCTGCTCCAGGACACCGACGACATTCGCAAGAACTTCTACTTCTATCGCGACACCAACGGAACCGGTGAATGGTCGATCTTCCCGTGGGACAAGGACTGGACCTTCGGCGTGGTGGGAGACGGCGGGGTCTATACCACGCATCCGTTCCTCGGCGCCGATTCGCACCCGAAGGCCGGCGGCTCGCAGTGGAGCGTGTATCTCAGCGTGATGTATCACCTTCCCGAGACGCAGGAGATGTTCCTGCGGAGGCTACGGACCGTCATGGACGAACAGCTTCAACCCCCCGGCACGCCTGCCGATCAACTGCTCTTCGAGACGCGGATCGACGAGATGATCGTCCAGGGGCGAGGACACCTTTCCGGGTCGGTCACTTCATTGCGGAACTACTTTCCTCCCCGCCGCAGCCAGTTGTATGTCGATCACAGCATCCACAACACCACGAACCCGCCCCCGGGAGGCGTGGCGGGAATCCCGGATTCTCAGCCCGAGGATGCGTTTGTCACCTTCGGCGATTATGACTACAACCCAGTCTCCGGCAATCAGGATGAGGAGTACATTGAACTGGTGAACCCGAACGCCTACGCCGTGGACATCTCCGGCTGGAGGCTGGCCGGTGGGGTCGAGCACGAGTTCGCACCCGGCACGGTCGTCATTGCCGGCGGCCGGCTGTACGTCTCGCCCAACGCGCGGGCCTTCCGACAGCGACTCGCCCCCCCGAGCGGCGGCCAGGGTCTGTTCGTGCAGGGCAACTATAAGGGCCATTTGTCCAGTTGGGGCGAGACCTTGAATCTGCTGGACCGACATGGACGCCTCGTCGATACCCTGACTTATGAGGGCGACCCGAGCGACCAGCAGCGGTATCTGCGCGTTACAGAAATCATGTACCACCCGGCCGCCGGCGGTCCGTTCGACAAGGACGAATACGAATTCATCGAGCTGAAGAATGTCGGCCCGGCCCCGCTGCCTCTGGCGGGGGTCAAGCTGACCGACGGCATCTACTACGCCTTCGCCGACAATTCCCCCTTACGGCTGGAACCGGACGCCTGCATCGTGATCGTCAAAAATCGCGAGGCCTTCGCCAGCCGCTACGGCGACGCCATTCCGCTCGCCCCCGGCGTCTCCACCGGCAGCCTGAGCAACAGCGGCGAGACGATCAAGCTCGAAGACCGCACCAACAGTACAATCCTCGAATTCGAGTACGACGACCGCTGGTTCAAGGAAACCGACGGCGACGGCTACTCCCTGACGATCCACGACGCCGCCAATCCCGACCGCGGTAGCTGGAGCACTCCCACCGCCTGGCAACCGAGCGACGAGCCAGGCGGCTCGCCGGGTCGATGAGGCCGTGCCGAATCAGAGCTCGGGATCGTCGAGTCCGGCCATGTCGTCAAAGTCGTCGTTGTCGTCGGTTCGGGAGGACGATTGAATCTCGGCGATGATCTCGCGGGCTTCTTCGGCACGGCCGGCAGGGACGAGAACGCGGGGGGCCATGCCATCGATGCTATAGGCCGCTGAGACGTTCTCGTTGGCGATGCACACCGGGATGCCGGCGTCCTCCAGATGCGCCTTGATCAGATAGGCCAGCGTGATATCGCTGGCGGCGTAGACTTCTACCAACTTGTCCATGCGTCCACCTCCCAATGGTCCTGCGGCCAACCTGTTCTGACACCATGGTACCGGTGCAGGCAAGCCGTGACAATCCCCGAGGATGATGGTATCATGCGGGCTGCAATTCGAAATCGCGGCGTAGAATAAGCAGGAGCCCATAAGAATGCACGCAAGAGCAGTGAAATCGATGGCAGTTCTCCTCGGATTGCTGGTTCTGTCGGCTCCGGCCCGCGCGGCCCGGATCGTCGTGGGACCCTATCTCCAGAGCCCGTCCGAAACGTCGATGACCGTCATGTGGATCACCGACGTCAACGCCGTCAGTTGGGTCGAATATGGCCAGGATGAATCGCTCGACCAGAGGGCCCATCGCAGCCGGCATGGACTGATCGACGCCAACGGGACGATTCACGCGGTGACCATCGAAGGGCTCTCGCCGGGTCGAGAATACCGCTATCGGGTCTGCTCCAAAGAGATCGTCACATTCAAGCCCTATGAAGTCACATACGGCCAGACCGTCGCAAGCGACACGTACACCTTCACCACGCTCGACAGCAGGAAGGACAGCATCTCGTTCATCGTCCTGAACGACATCCACGAGCGAAATGAAGTCCTCATCTCGCTGACGAGGCTCGCACAATCGCAGCCCTTCGAACTCGTCTTCCTCAACGGCGACATCCTCGGGCATATCGAGAACGAGCCGCAGATCATCGACCACGTGCTGGCGCCGTGCACGGAGCTGTTCGCCAGGCAAATCCCGTTCGTCTACGTCCGGGGCAATCACGAGACCCGTGGCAAGTTCGCCCGCCGGCTCCCGGACTACATCGCCCTGCCCGACGGTCGCTACTACCACTCGTTCGACCACGGCCCGGTACGCTTCGTCGTCATGGATGGCGGCGAGGACAAGCGCGATACCGACAAGGAATATAGCGGACTGGTCGATTTCGACCGCTATCGGGCTGTGCAGCGGAAGTGGCTGGAAGCTGAGATTCGGTCGGAGGCGTTCCGCAAGGCGCCGTTTCGCGTGGTCGTGGTCCACATGCCGCCGCAGCCGTCGGAGCGATGGCACGGCCCCGACGACATGTACCAGACGTGGCGACCTCTGTACAACGAAGGCCAGATCGACTTGGTGATCTCCGGCCACACGCACCACTATGAGATTCGGCCGCCGGTCGAAGGCCAGTACGACTATCCAACGATCATCGGGGGCGCTCCGCAAGACGGCGCGGCGACCGTCATCCGCGTGGACGCGACGGCCAACCACCTCCGCGTCACGATGACGCGGGACGATGGCCAGATCGTCGGCACCTACGCCATCGACAAGGTCAAGGCGAATTCGGCTACCGCCCCTTGATCGCCTCGATCTCGGCGCGAAGCGTTTCGATCTCCCGGCGCAACCGGGCGTTCTCGTCCATCACGGCGGCCATGACGCTGCCGACCTGTCGGGCGATGCCGTCCTGGAGGTCCCGTTCGAGGGCCTCGATCCGCTTCTGACAGGCCGCCAGTTGCCCTTCTCGACGCTCGATTTCCTCGGCGTGCCGGGCCCTGAGCCTCTGCATCTCCCCTTCGCAGTCGGCCAGTTGCCGGCGGATCTGCACGCTCTCGGCGGCGATAAGCCGGGCCTGCTTCGCCTCCGGGGTCGTCTCCTGCCGGCAGCTCGATCCCAGTCCCAGCAGCAGTCCAACAACGACAGCGACAACCAACATGTTGTGTTCTATCGGTCTCACGGCAAAGGTCCTCGTTCTCGCGCCTGTTCCCAGATCTATTCGAACAGCGGAGCCAACTGCTCCCTGCGTGCGATATCGATCTGCTTGGGATCGGTCCAGACCGCCATCTCCAGTGCCTCGCGGCACGCACAATCCTCACAGACCAGCGGCGTCTGGACGGTCAGCAGCGCCTCGATCAGCCGCAGGCAGTTGTCGGTAGCCATGCGCAGATTTGAGAGGATCTCCTCGATTAACGTCTGCTTGCCTTTGGTTGGATCGTGCGGCCGCCAGCAGTCGTAATCGCTGGCCAGGGCGACCAGGGCATAACACATCTGCGCCTCGCGGGCGAGCTTCGCCTCGGGCATGGCGGTCATGCCGATCAGGTCGCCGCCCCAGGCGCGGTGCATCTTCGATTCGGCGCGGGTCGAGAACTGCGGCCCCTCCATGCACACGTACGTCCCCTGGGGGTGAATCCGGACGCCGGTCGGGCCCGCGACATCCAACAGGGCCGCACGAAGCCGGCCGCACGTCGGGTCGGCCATCTCGCAGTGCACGGCCCCGAAGCCTCCGAAGAATGTGCCCGTTCGCCGAAACGTCTTGTCGATGAACTGGTCGACCACGATCAGGTCGCCCGGCGCGATCTCTTCGCGAAGCGAGCCGACCGCCCCGCTGGCGATCACGGCGCGGACCCCCAGTTGTTTGAGGGCGAAGATGTTGGCCGCAAAGGGCACGTCGCTGGGCCCGAACCGATGTCCCGGCCCATGCCGATTGAGGAACGCGACCCGCCTGTGGCCCAGCGTCCCGACGACGATGGGCCCGCTGGGCGCGCCAAACGGCGTCTGCACCTCGTATCGTTCCACTTGTGCGAGCTTCGCGGCCAAGGCGTCCCCCAATCCCGTGCCTCCGATCACACCGACCAATTCCTCTGGCATATCCTTGTTCTCCTTTCCAAGCCCGGCTATCATAGCCGGCGTTCGAACCGCTGTCATCCTCGAAGAACGGCATAGAACCTGTGGGATCGATACGACCTGTGCGTGTCCCGGGCAAGACGCCTGTGGCACGACATTGTCCAAAGGAGCTTGAAGCTATGGATTTGCTGGTGACCGTCAAGGAAGTCAAAGGACATTGTCCTGTGCACAAAGTGGGCAATTCCTTCACGCTGAAAGCCTGTTATCAACTGGTCAGTGAGATTCCCGTCTGCATGCACGGGCTGGCGTCGCTGATGCCGTGGTACAACGCCCTGCGCGTTTCCGAGCCGGCCGACTGGGGCCTCGACGGCAAAGAGGACAAGACCAAGGCCTACGTCCAATGCCCCGACGTCTGCCAGTACACCGGCGGCGGCACCGTCGTCTACGAGATCAGCAAGGTCCGCTGACCCCCACAGGGCAGCGCCCGTCGCAGAGACGACGAAGCGGGGCTTTTCGGCACCCTCCCTGCCGGAAAATACGTAGTTTCCACAATACGACCGCGTCGGGCGAAATGGGTATAATGGAGTGATAGCCGACGGTTCAGGGGCGGTCCGTCTGCTTCTATGTATTCGTCGGCTGTTTTCACGCCGAGCCGCTGCTCCTGCCAGGCTCGCCTACCAGGAGGGCAGAAGATGCACGCCGCACCCACATTCGGGGGGTTCTCGCTGTTGCTCTGTTCCATCGGAGGCACGTCATGGCTACTCCAAGCACATTCCGAGCCTGTGCCGCAATCGCCCTGTTCCTCGCCCTCGTCCCAGCCGCCCCGGCCCAATACTCCGGCGGGAGGGGTGTGCCCGACGACCCATACCAGATCGCCACGGCCGCCGATCTGATCGCTCTCGGCGAGACGCCCGAAGACTACGACAAGCACTTCATCCTTACCGCCGACATAGACCTGGACCCCAACCTCCCCGGCCGAAAGGTCTTTGACAAGGCGGTAATCGGTCCGGGTTGGGAGACGCCTTTCACCGGCGTCTTTGACGGAAGTGGTCACACAATCTCGCATCTGACTATCACGGGCGGCTCCAGCCTCGGCCTTTTCGGGCAATTGAGTTCCACAGCGAGCGTCTCGAGTATAGGCATGGAAGACGTAGAAATCAGCGGCATAGAGAGTGTGGGCGGCCTTGCGGGCAACAACTCTGGTAGCATTACCAACTGCTACAACGCCGGCTGCGTCAGCGGCACTGGCTGGTCTGTCGGCGGCCTCGTGGGCTCCAACAGCGGCAGCATCGGTTATAGCTACAGCACCACCACAGTCAGCGGCAGTTCCCGCGTCGGCGGCCTCGTGGGCTCCAACTCCGGCAGCATCGCCTCGAACTACAGCACCGGATTGGTCAGTGGCAGTTACGAAGTCGGCGGCTTGGTGGGCTGCAACTTCCGCGGGGGCACCGTTCGTGCGAGCTACAGTAGCGGCTCGGTCAGCGGCAGCAACGAAGTCGGCGGCCTCGTGGGGAGTGGATACGGCGGCGTTCTGTGTGGGGTCTGGGACGTGGAGACCTCCGGCCTATCCGCGAGTGCCGGCGGAGTCGGCTTAGCCACAGACGAGATGATGGATCCCCATATGCTGGGCCTGAACGGGTTTGGCAACGATCCAAACTGGGTCCTCGATGCCGGCCGTGATTATCCGCATCTGGCTTGGGAGGGGACGCCGGGAGACACCATTCCCGCGCCCGACATTGACTGGCTGGAAGGAAAGGGTACGGCGGACAGCCCCTATCGAATTGACATACCCGACCAACTGATGCTGCTGCACAAGGCGAGTATCTTCTGGGACAAACATCTTACTCTCGCTGCAGACATTGATCTCGACCCGGGTCTTCCCGGCGGGAAGGTGTTTGCACACGCAGTCATTCCACTATTCACGGGAGTCTTTGACGGCGGGGGCTACGTTATCTCCAACCTGGTGATTGAGGGCGACTCTTACCTGGGGCTGTTTGGCTTGCTGGCTTTCCCTGCCGAGGTCAGAAACGTCGGAGTCGTCGACGTCAACATTGCCGCCTCTGGTTCCTACGTCGGTGGATTGGTGGGTGCCAACGGCATCTGGCGCTACTTTGACGAAGCCACCCAAGGTGGCATGGTGGCCAATTGCCACAGCAGTGGCTCGATCAGCGGGAAAGACGATGTCGGCGGCCTCGTTGGGCTCAACTCCACATGGGGCACCGTTACTGCGAGCTACAGTAGCGGCTCGGTCACAGGGAATGACGATGTCGGCGGCTTGGTGGGCGACAATTTTACAGGCGGCGTTACCACAAGCTACAGCGACGCCTCGGTACACGGCAGCTTAGGTGTTGGTGGCTTGGTGGGTTCCAACATCGCGTGGGATGGCGGTGGGCGGATCACCGGTTGTTATAGCACGGGTTCGGTCAGCGGTATTTCGGTTGGCGGCCTCGTGGGCTATGACGCGGGCAGCGTCAGTTCAAGCTTCTGGGACAGCGAGAGCTCGGGCCAGGCAACCAGCGACGGCGGCACAGGTCTAACCACGGCCAAGATGCAGACGGCCAGTACGTTCCTCATTGCCGGCTGGGACTTCCTCTATGACTGGGCCGACGGGATGGAGGACATCTGGTGGATCGATGAAGGCAAGGGCTATCCGCGTCTGTCGTGGGAGGCCCCGGTGAAGTACAGCGTAGGCAGCGGCACGGCAGGAGCCCCTTATCGCATCGACACGCCGGAGAAGTTGGTCTTCCTGGGCACGGCGAGTATCCTGTGGGACAAGCACTTTATTCTCGCTGCGGACATCGATCTGGCCCCGAGTCTGCCCGGAGGACAAGTCTTCGCCCAAGCCGTCATTCCAACCTTCACAGGGGTATTCGACGGCAATGGACAGAAAATCTCTCATCTCACTATCCGTGGCGGCCATTACCTCGGCCTCTTTGGCGAATTGGCATCCGGAGCTGTCGTGAAGAATCTGCGGGTGCTGGACGTGAGCATCAGTGGTTCAGGTGAATCTGTTGGAGTAGTAGCGGGGGAGAATGACGGGAGCGTGATGCAGTGCCACAGCACCGGTACGGTCGGCGGGAACTCCACGGTCGGCGGGCTGGTGGGAATGAACCACGGGGACCTGACCCAGTGCTACTGCGACGGTGCGGTGAACGGCCGCTACATAGTTGGTGGAATGGCGGGCGGCAACAGTGGCAGCATCAGCACGAGCTACAGTAGCGCCGCAGTCACCGGCGATTGGTACGTCGGCGGCCTCGTAGGCTACTGCGAAGGGGGGCTCGCCAATTGCAGCTTCTGGGACATCCAGGCCTCCGGTCAAGATAGAAGTGACGGCGGCACGGGCAAGACCACGGCTGAGATGCAGACGGCCAGAACATTCCTCGATGCCGGGTGGAATTTCGTGGGCGAGACGGATAACGGCACCGACGACATCTGGTGGATTCTCGAAGGGAAGGACTATCCCCGGTTATGGTGGGAAGCCGTGGGGACAGAGTATTGAGTGGATCGTGTTGAGTCTTGAGCTGGTGCTTGCCGCGTGACTCTACAGGTCGCGGGGCTCGTGGAAATCGTGGTCATGATCGGTCGCGAGCAGTTCGGCCTGAGTGCGAACCATGCGGATCGTCCGCCATTTGCCGCCTCGGAAGCGCCCGTAGAACACCATCGAGAACGATAGAAACGACAGCACGACCCCCGTCCAGGCGGCCTCCGGCGAGAGCCTCAGCACGTAGAGCATGACGATCAGGATTCCCAGCATCAGCCAGTGGAGCACCACCGAGACGCACATCGCCCAGACGGTGTCGCCGGCGCCGCGAAGGGTCCCGCTGAAGACCACGAGGGCCGCTTCGAGCATCACATAGATCGATGCGATCCGAATCATGCGGACCGCCATCGGGGCTGCGGCGTGAAAGATCGCATCGACCTGCTCCGGACGGAACACCGCGACCAGAGCCTGCGGGAAGAAGACAAATAGAATGAGGATGATGAGCGAGTAGAGCGATCCGCACTTGAGCCCGGACATGGCGGAGCGATACGCGATGTCGGGCTGGGCGGCCCCCATGTAGCGTCCGACGAGGCTCATCACGCCGATCTGGATGCCGATCAGCGGAACGAATGAGACCATGTCCCAGTTGAACATGACCGTTACAGCCGTGGCCGTAATCGGGTTGTGAGCGTGGAACGCAACAATCATGGCATAGAACGCCAGGATGTTCAGGAACATCTCGACACCGGCCGGATAGCCGAAACGAAGCAACTTGCCCATCGCGTCCCGGTCGAACCGCAACGAACGCCACACGCCATAGGTCCGACGAGTTTCTCCGCTCAGATACGTCACCAGCAGGACGCCCAGCCCGACGACGCCCCCGACAATCGTCCCGTAGGCCGCCCCGCGAATGCCCAGGGCCGGGAAACCCAGCTTGCCGAAGATCAGGATGTAGTTCATCCCCACGTTGACCAGCATGGCCGCGAAGGCGCTGACCATGACGATCCGCGTCCGCCCGATGCCGCTGAAGAAACTGCTCAGGCAGTTGCGCAGCAGGCCGATCACCGTGGCGTAGACCACGATGTCGAAGTACTCGATCTGTGGGGCCAGTTGGCCGGGCGAAATTCCCGTCCTGGCGAAGACCATGTGAACGAGCGGACGGACCAGGAGGATCAACGGGTAGGCCGTCAGGGCAATCAGCACGGCCTGCGTGGTCGCGGTAGCGCAGCGGTCCTTGCGTCCGGCGCCGAGATACTGGGCCACCAGCGCCGTCGAGTAGCCCGTCAGACCGAGAAAGAACGTCATCAGCACGAAGCAGGTCAGCCCCCCGGCCATCGAGGCGTTCATCTGCTCGGGGCCAAGCCGGGACAGGAAGAGCCGGTCGGTGAACATCATGACCGTATCGCAGGCGTGCGAGATCACCATCGGCAGCGCAATGGCCAGCAGCTCGCGCAGCCCGCCGGCGCTCGCCGCATTGGAGGGGATCTTCAGATTGAGTTCATCGGTCCGCGTCATGCCGGGATATCGTGGTTCCGTGTCATAGCGGGCATACTGTATACGACCGACCGCGTCTGGTCAATGCCGCAGCGCAAATCGCCGGAGATCGCATCGCGAAGCCGATTCGGCCACGACGCCGATTGCGCTCTCTGACGGATGCTCAGTCGCCCACCCGGACCTCCGAGGGGCCGGTCGTTGTGATGGTCAGTAGCCTCAGTTCCGCGCTGTAATGCGTCTGAGCTTCCACAGCGTCGCCGTCGGAGTCGCGAACTGTCACGGACGGTTCCGAAGAGACGCCGGAGATCAGGAGAGTGAAGCCGGCGTTGCCCCAGCCATCGACCAGGAAGCGTACCGAATCGCCGGATGTCTCCAACTGACCGATCTCGCACGGCGCGTGGATGAACCAGTCTCGTCCGTCCACTCTGCGAACATCGTAGAGCCGGCCTCTTCCGAACAGCTCGGGCAGATGCGCCTGGACCGTGCCCGGATTGATCGCCGGTCCGTCGCTGATTTGTGCCCTGAGGTGGAAGAAATCGGGCAGCAGGCCCTGCCGCTCTTGGTCGCTCCGAGGCCAGCTCATCTGAAGGCCGGTTGCGGTGATGGCCTTGGCGAGCATCCGCCAGGGTCCGGACGAATCGTATTGGGCGAGCTGATGGAGCGCCGAACCGTAAACCAGGCCGCACCACTGCACGGGCAGGCCGAACCAGATCGGGGCCTGCCAATTCGTCGCCCCCAGGACGGCGATGGTCGCATAGGGACCGACCTCACCGGCCGTCGGGTTCGCAAGATAGACGAACGGCACACCCGTCCAGGCCCAGTAACGGGCCTGTTCGAGGTAGTCGGGCCTGCCGGACAGGACGTAGCCAAGCGTATAGGCCTTGACCATGTGGGCCGAAGCGAGGATGTCCGGCGTGTGCAAAGGAACCTCCCAGGTCTGCGCTCCGCGTGGAACGGTGCCGGCATAGAGCGAGGTTTGCTTGTCCAACAGGGCCAGGCCCTGTTCAGTGAGCTGCGGATCGGCAGACAGCGTCGCCGCTTCGAGAATCCGTGTGACATCGGCCGCCGCCAGACCGTTGGCATGATATGTGAAGTGGCCCCTGGAGTAGTCCACCTTGCCCGGCTGATAGTGCTTGATTCCCTCCGCGTCGAAATTCTTCAGCAAACTGACGGCCTCGGAATGCCTGGACCGGACGTAGGCCTCCACATTGCCCAGGACCAGCGCCGGCGCCGGGGTCCGCACGTGAGAGACCGTTCCCCAATAGGGTCTTCCGGCCGGCCACTTGCTCACGGCCAGGTCCCGGCCTTCCATCAGCCGACTGACAAGACTTCCGTCGGCGCTGTGGCGGGCAAGCCAATCCATGTACACAGGTGCATCCCAGGCGGGCTGGGCCCCGAAGCTGCTTCCCCAGACGGCATGGCGGAACAGGCCCCCCTCGTTGATCGCCGAGTCAAGCCAGCCAAGCGCCAACAAGGTCACGGCCGCATCGAATCCGCCCTCGAACGCAGGGACAGGAAGGAGCCCTCGAACCTGGACGTACTTCTCGACGGCGGGAACGATCGTCTTCCCTTGCCCAGCTACGATCACGGCGCGCGACCGGACCGCCCGACCCGCGAGAAGCCGGAATGGCGTGTGAGCGGCCAAGTCATTCTCGAAGCGATGGTCCCCCACCGCCGGGGCAGTCAACGCCATTACGTGGGCGCCGCTGCCGTAAATCGTGTCAGGTGAATCGAAGATGGGCGCCACCAGGTCCGATGGCTCCCAGAGCAAACCGATATAGCGATCCTTATGGGCGATCGCCATCAGCGGAAACGTAATCTTGACCGAGTCGGGGACGCGGCGAATATGCTCGGGCGTGGTAATGTCGGCCTGGCTGCTGCTGGGCTCATCCGCGAGGTATTCCAGACCCGCCAGCAGTCCCTGGGTCTTGCGCGAGCCGTAAGTCTCCAGGCCCGGAAACAGTGTCAGCCAAGGCAAGAAGATCACCTCACGGTCTTGGTCAGCCGCAAACTCCGTATCCACCACGAGCATCTCAGGGGTCCGGCCCGGTGAGAATCGCCGCGTCAGCCGCCACTGCCCGCCATCGGGATCGGTCAGAGTCGCCACGCAGACGAGGGCGCCGCCGGTCTCGTCGCAGGCGAATCGAGCGGACGAGAGATCGATCCATCGGGCCTGCCCGTCCAGCACAACGCCGATAATGTCCGACGCGTGCCCTGCCGCCATCTGAACACCTGAAGACTCGATCAGAAAGTCGCCCCACTGATCTGGCGAGTGCGTCAGGAGCAACTCTCCCGCGCGAATCGAAACCAATCCGGCCTGGGCCACATCGAGTCGGCGCGGCCTGTTCAGCGGGGGCCGCGCCACGCCGGGCAGCGATTCGATACGGATGGAGCGCACAACGATCGAGCCCGGTCCCGTGGCCGGGTCGAGGCGAAACCGGGTGCCCGATCCGAGCGGCTGGCGGATCGTCAGTGCGTAGTCATGCCACTGCCCGTCGTTGCTGACCATGAAGCGAACGGAGCGGCCGGCCTCGAAATGCCGCCCGTAGAAGAGTTCGGCCCCGGCATCGGCGTTGGACTTCATCGTCACGGTGACCCGCGTCATACCGTCTTGCGGCAGATCCACCGGCGGCCCTTCGATCCAGGGATCGATCCCGGTTGAGACAAAGGCCAATCCCTCGGGACCGGCGGCCAGGTTCCTGACGAAGTTGTTTCCCGTCCATCCGTGGGGCCCTTGCGTGAAGTCCCACGTGACGATCGTCTCCGCGCGCAGCGGTGACGAAAGGCAGACCAGGAACACACACGTCGGAACAGCGAACCACGCCACGTGTCTGAGCGACGGTGAGCCTGATATCCGATGGAGACTTCTCATAGGCGACCTCCGATTCTCATCTGCGGTTTCGGACTACGAACCGACCGTAGTATAATGACCTCCATGACTCTCGAACAGGAGATTAAAGACCGCGCGCTTGCACTGGGCTTCGATGCCGTGGGCATCACCGATGCCTCGCCGATTGCAGACGACGACATCGCCCGGCTGAACGCGTGGCTTCGGACCGGCCGCGCCGGTCAGATGGGCTACATGCATCGCAATGTCGAGAAGCGCATCGATCCGGCGGCTCTGCTGAAAGGGGCCCAATCGGTGATCGTTGTGGCCCTGAGCTACAAGCCGGATGGTTCAGCCGCAACCGAGCAGGATCCGCAAAAGACAGCGGCGGTGGCCCAATACGCATGGTATGAAGACTATCACGATTTCATGAAGCCGCTGCTCTTTGAGCTGGCGGATTTCATAGGCGAGCGGACCGGTCGGAGAGATCGATTCAAGGTCTGTGTGGATTCCGTCCCCCTGGCCGAGAGAGCTTTGGCAGTCCGGGCGGGCCTTGGCGCCATCGGGACCAACCACATGCTGATCCATCCAACGCTCGGGCCACAGGTCTTTCTCGGCGAACTGGTTACTACCGCTGCGCTGAAACCGGACGGACCCTGCCGGTGGACGGCGCAGTGCGCTACTTGCGGCCGCTGTATACGGGCCTGCCCCACCGGAGCACTTCAGGCCGACGGCGAGTTCGACGCGCAGAGGTGTATCAGCTACCTGACCATCGAACACCAAGGCGACATCCCGGCCGAACTGGCGACGAAAATGAGCGAGCGGGTGTTCGGCTGCGACGCCTGCGTCCTGGCATGTCCCCATCAGCACGATGCGCCGGTCTGCCCCCCTGCACGGCTCAGGCCGTGTCCGAACAACATCCGACTGGACATGGAGGAAATCCTCGGCTTGACGGCTGAATCATTTGAGAGCCGATTTGCCGGTTCGCCGATTCGCCGGGCCGGCCTGGCCACACTCCAACGCAATGTGCGGATCTGCATGGCCAATGCTCGCGACCGTACCTATGGCGCAACGAATGCATCCTTCTCGGAACAGGGCCGCTCGTAGCCGCGAACCTCACAACCGTCCGACATCTCCGCCACCGTATAGATATCGTCGCCCGGTGAACTGACAAACCGCTTGCGGAAGAACTGGACGGACCCATCGCTGAACAAGACGTTCTGCCCCCGCCCATTGTGGTTTCGACTGTTTGACTTCAGCAGCTCCTCGTCGATGCGCAGCCTGAACTCGGCCGAATAGTCCGTGGGGAGCTTCTCTGCAATGGGATTCAGATCGGCCATGAGCACTTTTCGGGGCGTCAAACCGTTTTCTCGCGATTGGGGACAACTGATGCGGATGCTGAACCCGATGAATTTCCGGTGGGGAAAATCGCTGTAGTCCTCGACCTTCAACCGATCGAACGAAACCTCGCCTTCGACCCGCCTTGCTGGACAGAGGAACTTATCCGGAGATACGTATCCTTGCCTGACGAAGAGCCAGCCTTGACGCGTGTTGGAGTGGTCCTCCGGCCCCTGATACCCGACCTTCCACCAGGGCGATCCTGCATCCACGGCCAGGCGGGGAAGTCGCCCGTCATGCTCGGCAACGTAGTTGGCGAGTCCTTCGTGAACGCCCGCCTGATTCGCCTGGCATCGGGATTGCCAGTATTGCTGTCTGGCAAAACCCAATGTCGGCAGGCCCACCCCCACGAACAGCACCAGGACCGCCGCTACGGCTGCAATGTCGCCCCAGTTTCGCCAAAAAGGAATCCGGATCGTCGGACCGGTGACCTGCTCGGGGGGGAACAACTCCTTCGGCACGTCGGTCTGCGAGACCGCGCGCGACGTGGCCTTCAGACGCAGGACCGTTCTCTCGGCCAACTCATCCGGACAGGGCTCCACCTCCAGCGCATCCAGCGGCGAAAGGACGCTTCGAAGGGCCTCATAGAGACCTTCCGCTTCCTGAGATTCCGCCAGTAACCTCTCGACCTCGGCCGTCTCGCTCTCGGATGTCAGTCCCAAAGAGTAATCAAACAGCAGTTCTCGATGGCGATCAGTGAACGGCGTCATTTGACCTCTTGACTCCCTGTAAGTGCGTTCCAGTCTTTGGCAAACCTGCCGACGGCTGTGTGCAGACGACTTTTCACAGTCCCAATCGGTATACTGAGCGCATCGGCCATTTGTTTGTACGAAAGTTTCTGGAAATAGGCCAAGATCAGGATTTCCCGCAGGTTCTCCGGCATGTTCGCAATGACCTCGTCCACACGGGCGCAGGTTTCGCTCTTCTCCAGTTCATCGAGGGGAATACTATTATTGGACGACAGCGTATTGAGCATCTCGTCGAACGACATGTCCTGCTCGTCGGAGATCGCGCCGATAGGTACCGCACTGGTCCGCTGCACCTTCCGCAGGGCATCCTTGGCCTTGTTGGCGGCGATGGTGAACAGCCAAGGCCTCAGCGGCCGGTCCGGATCGAAACTCTCCCGGCTGGTGAAGAGCTGGAGAAACGTCTCCTGAAAGACATCTTCGACCAGGTCCATCCGGTTGAGGAACTGCCGCAGGAACGCGTAAAGGCTGTTCTTGTACCGGTAGACGATCTCGCGAAAGGCGGCCTCGTCGCCCTCCATGTAACGCTGGAGGAGCTCGGAATCCTTCAATTTGTCGAATGTGTGCTCCATAACCCCTTTTCCAGAATAGCGATCTATTATAAGGGACGCCGCAGAGGAGAGAAACCCTTATTGTCGCCGCCCCGACGATCCGGGCAGGGTGCGAACCGGCAATCAGGCCCTTCGGTCCACTGCAACAAGGACCGAACGACCGAAAACCTGTCGAAAATCATGCAAATTATCAAACTTCCTTTCGCAGACGCCTGTAGTATAATATTCGCGCTGGGCGCTGAAGATCGCCGGATGAAAAAGGGGAAGAAAAATACTGTCTTTTCATATCTCCATATCTGCTTGGAAGGTCTATACCCACCCGATTCGGACCGCGGAAGTGGCCTGCGCACGCACGGTGACGCAGACTCTCCGGGCGAACCCACTGCCGCTCCGAAAGCGTGGGGGGCCCATGGTCCTGCGCGGGCAACTCTTGCATGGATTGGCATGAAGGTTCATACTATGGCTCTGAAAGGATGGTCTATGAGAGGTCAGAGGACAATGGCGACAGGGTTTGGGTGGATCGGGTTTGTGGTCGTCATGCTGGCAGCGGCCACGGCCTCCGGAGCGGCCTCGGGGGACCCGAACGCGACGGCAACAAGCCCGCTGGACATCAGCGATCTGAGCGTGAGCAAGGTGCAGGACATTCTCAGCCAGCTCTACGCCTATCTGGCCCAGTACGGTCTGAAGATTCTGGGCGCCGTGATCATCTTCGTCGTCGGCCGATGGGTCGCGAGACTGATCTCCAACTTGGCCGCCAGCGCCATGACCAAGGCCAAGATGGAACTGATGCTCGTGCAGTTCATCAAGGACCTTTCCTACGTCGCGATGCTTACGTTCGTGGTCATCGCAGCACTGGCGAATATGGGGGTCCAGACCGCCTCGTTCATCGCGGTGCTTGGTGCCGCGGGCCTGGCCGTCGGCCTGGCACTTCAGGGCTCGCTGGCGAATTTCGCATCGGGTGTCCTGATGCTCATTTTCAAACCGATCCACGTCGGTGACTTCGTCGAGGCCGGCGGGGCCAAGGGCACGGTCAAAGAGACGGGCATCTTCACCACAGTCCTGAGTTCGCCCGACAACGTGCGGATCATCATTCCGAACTCGCAGGTCATGGGCAGCACCATCAGCAACTACACGGTCAACGGGACGCGGCGTGTGGACATGGTCGTCAGCATCTCCTATGGTGACGATTTGAAGAAGGCCAAGAAGGTCATTGAGGACGTTCTGGCCAAGGACGAGCGGATCCTGCCCGACCCGGCGCCGGTCGTGGCCGTCTCGGCGCTGGCCGACAGCAGCGTGAACTTCGTCGTCCGGCCCTGGGTCAAGTCCGCCGACTACTGGGGAACCTATTTTGATTTCACGGCCAACATCAAGACGGCACTGGAGGAGAACGGCCTGACCATACCGTTCCCGCAGCGCGATGTGTACGTCAGGGAAGGCAAGCTCGCAGGCGCGGCTAAGTGATAGAATCGTGGGGAGAAACAACAGCCCGGGGGGCGAAGCGTTCGACCTCTGTCCGGGCGGACCGATTGAAAGGAGGCCCGAGAATGAATCGTTTCCTTGTATCAGCCGCATTGTGTCTTTGCCTGTTCGCCACCCTGGCACAGGCCGACGAAGTCTACCTGCGGAACGGCGACCGGCTCACCGGCACGCTGGTCCGGCTTACCGACGGCAAGCTCGTCTTCAAGGCAGACGCCGCAGGTGAGGTGACCGTCGCCCTGGCAGACGTCCTGACCTTCGGCACGGTAGCGCCCGTGGAGGTCCGCCTCAAAGATGGCACGGTCCTGAATCAGCCCGTCCTGGCCGCCGATGCAGGCACGTTCGCCATCGATACCGCCACGGCCCTGCGACCCCAGACCTTCCAACTGACGGACCTGGCCTCGATCAACCCCCCGGCCAAACCGCCGGTGAAGTGGACGGGAAGCGTCTCGGCCGGTTTCACCGCCACCAGCGGCAACACCTCGACCGAGGCCATCAACGCCAACATCAATGTCGCGCGGCGCAGCGAGAAGGACCGCACGACGGCCAGCGCCAACTACGGCAGAGGAAAGCAGGAAGACCCCGCCACCGGAGAAGACAGGACCACGGAAGACTGGTGGCGGGCCAAGGCCCAGTACGACTACTTCTTCTCGAGGAAGTTCTTCGGGTTCATCAACGGCAGCTACGAAAAGGACGCGATCGCCGATCTGGATCGACGCGTCGTGGTCGGTGGCGGTGCCGGTTACCAGTGGATCGAATCGGCGAGGACAAACTTCTCCACGACGGCCGGTCTCGCGTCGCTCTATGAGAAGTTCGACGGCGATACCGACAGCAACAGCGAGCTGTCCGCCCAGGCCGGCTACAACTTCGACCACCAACTGAATGACAGCGTCAAGTTCCTCCACGACCTGACGTACTTCCCGGCCCTCGAGAAGTTCTCCGATTACTATCTGACCACCACAGCGGAGATTCGGGCCAGCCTGACCAAGAGCATGTTCGCCAGCTTCAAGACGATCTTCAACTATGACGCCACACCGGCCACCGGCCGAAGCAGCACCGACGTCAAGTACATCTTCAGCGCCGGCATGACCTTTTAGAGGACCATGGAAGACCACGGGGCCGGTCGTACGCTGGAGATTCCGGCCGGCCCCTGGCCCGACAGTATCTCCCATGGCCTTCCGGGCGACCTCGATGGTCCCCGAAGAATGGACATAGCGTCAAGTTGGCGGTTGACGGGACCGGTCCCGAACGCTATAGTGCATGCAGGTGAACAGACCGTCTTTGAAGCAATAAGGTGAAAATGACAAGCGATCCGCCCAGAACCGTCTTTCGGCCGACCCGGAAAACAGCATCCGGTTCGCATAGCGCATCGGCAGGCGTATGCCGGTGGGTGATTTGCGCCTGCCCATTTTACGGGCGGCTCCTCTGACGGTCGGCGATCCCTGTGCAGGTACAAGCCGGCCGCTAACGCCGGCTTTTTTTTTGGATCCCCCGCGTGAAATGAGAAAGGAGGCCTTGATGTCAACGAAGACGTTACCGATCTCTGTCCGGCCCGCCACGGGGCGAAGCTCACCTGCCGTGATGGTCGCATCATGTCACAAGAAGGCTCGGACGCTGGACTGGTCTTTCTTCTAAGGTTCGCCGGATTGCTTCCGGCTTGTAAGGACGAGGATCATGACTTCAGAAACATTGCATGAGATCATTACAGAGGCCATCGCCGATCGGCCCAGAGACGGCCGACATTACTACCATCTGTGCTGGTGGGGCGAGCGGCTCCGCTGTCTGCCGACGCAGCACACGCAGGAGAAGCACGAGATCTTCTTCATGGCCCAGGACGACGTCCTCGAGGCCGGGCTCTCGCAGCGACAGATCGACCTGATCGCAGAGCGCGTGCAGGCGTTCTGCAGCCGGCGGGGCATTCGGTTGACGCGGGCGCGGCAGAAGCCGAAGGCGAAGACGCCGGCCGCCGCAGAAAGAGAACTTCAGATCACGGACTTTGACATGTCCCGCCTGCAAGCCTTCTTGAACCAACTGGACGGCCACGACGCCTCCCGGCAGGCGGAGGCCGCCCAACTCCAGACGGTGCTGGCCAAGGCCAATGTCGTCCCCTCTCGCGACATTCCGGACGACGTGGTCACGTTGAACTCGAAGGTCCGCTTGCTGGACGACCGGAGCAACGAATCCATGGTCCTGTCGCTCGTCTTTCCGGCCGACGGCACCTCGGACGGCGACATGGAGGAGGCAAACGTCTCGGTGTTGAGTCCAATGGGCGCCTCGCTGCTCGGCCGTCACGTGGGCGAGCGGATCGAAAAAAGCATCCGCGTGGACGCGCTGCTGTATCAGCCGGAAGCCGCAGGCGATTACCACCTGTAGCCGTCGCGGCCGATCGAACCACACCCGCAACCGCCCGGTCCGGCGCAGAAACCCTGTGCCGGACCGGCGTCTGCCGGTCTCGGGCGGCCCTTGCCCCCGGTCCGCCCCAACACGGTCAATACGTGTGGCCGTGGACCTTCGACGTGCGGAAGCCGAAAACGGCGATGACCACGAAGCAGATCAGCGGCAACACGAAAGACGCCCGCGTGCTTGACAGGGTCATGAAGCCCAGGTTGAAGGCATCCATGTCCATGATCCTGGCCTGGAGCGGCGGCATGACCGACCCGCCGCCGATGGCCATGATGAGCCCGGCCGCACCGAGCTTGGCGTCGTCCCCCAGTCCCTTCAAGGCAATTCCGTAGATCGTCGGGAACATCAGCGACATGCACGCCGAGACACCGATCAGGCAGTACAGGCCAAGCATCCCCCGGATGAAAATCGTGCCCGCGACCAGCGTGCCGCCGGCGATCGCCAGTGTCATGAGCAACCCGCCCGGACTGACGTATCGCAGCAGAAACGTGCAGATGAACCGGCTGCTGACGAAGATGACCATCGCCACCATGTTGTAGCCTTGGGCCTTCTCTGCGGTCAGGCCCAGTTCGTTAACGCCGTATTGAATGATGAACGTCCAGACCATGATCTGAACGCCGACGTAGAAGGTCTGCGCCACGACGCCTTCGAGATACTTGCGATTGCGAAACAGACGTTTGAGGGTCGGACCCACGTTCAGCGACGTGTCGTCTTCGCCCTTGCTGCGGGGCAGGCGGGCGACGGCAAAAACCACCAGGGCCACCAGCACCACCAGTCCAAGGGCCATATATGGGCCGATGATGATATCAAGATCGTGCTGCCGGATCGCGGCGAACTGCTCCGGCGAGGTCTGCTGGAGCGCACGCCGGGCCTCTTCACCGGTCGTGTCGAGCCGGGCCAGAATCAGGTTCTTGGCGACCAGCATTCCCGTGAGCGATCCGATCGGATTGAAAGCCTGGGCGAAGTTCAGACGCTGCGTGGCCGTCTCCTCCGGGCCCATGGCCAGGACATACGGATTGGCGCTGGTTTCGAGGAAGGACAGGCCGCAGGTCATCACGAAATACGAGACCAGAAAGGCCCAGAAGGCCATCATCCAGCCCGACGGGATGAACAGCAGACAGCCGGTGGCATACAGCCCCAGGCCCACGAGGATGCCCGTCTTGTAGCTGAACCGCTTGATGAACAGGGCGGCCGGGATCGCCATCACGCAATAGCCGCCATAGAAGGCGAACTGAACCAATGCGCTTTCCGTGTAGCTCAGCAGCAGGATGTTCTTGAACGCCGCCACCATCGGATTGGTGATGTCGTTGGCGAAGCCCCACATGGCGAAGAGACTGGTCACCAGAACGAAGGCCCAGAGAATCTTCGGCGGAATCACCGGCGGTTTCTGCGTTGCGCCCTTGAGGTCGTCAGGTGAGGTCTCTGCCATTGGTTGCGCCCTGTATTGAGATGAATCCTTCCGTTCTGTTCCGGCCCGGTCACGATACGAGCCCACAAAGATCGCCATAGAATGGCGGCCCGGGGCACGAACGTCAAGGGGCGATCGGCTCAGCCGCGGGCTTCGGCCACAGGCTGGCGATGCTGGTGGATTCTACAAATGACGGCCCCGTAGAATCCCACGATGAGAAACGCGATGGCAGGAACCCAGTAGGCCACCTTGATGCTGCCAAACCCGTCCGAGACAGCGCCCTGAATCTGCGTCAGCACCGCCGCCCCGGCGATGGCCATCACCATGCCCGAGCCCCCCACCTTCGTGTCTTCCCCCAGCCCGGCGATGCCCAGGCCATAGATGGTCGGGAACATCAGCGACATGCAGAAGGAAATCATCATCAGGGCATAGATGCCAACGAAACCGGTCGCATAGATCGTGATCAGACAGCAGGCTGCGGCGATGGCGGACAAGGCAGTCAGGAGGTTCCGAGGCTTGACGAAGTCCATGACGAGCGTACAGGTGAAGCGACCGATCACGAACAGAATCAGCGACATAATGTAATACGTTCCCCCGGCCTGCTCGGCCGTTCGTGGGAGCAGGGCATCGAGCCCGACCCATTCGCAGAGGTTGTAGAACCCGGCCGCAATCGGCTCCAAACTGCGCAACTTCGCGATGATGACCTCGGGCGCAGCGCCGTCTCCCAGGCTCGCGACGACCGCATCGAGGTCCATCTGGATCAGGACATATCGGATGATGTAGGACCATACCGCAATCTGCGCGCCGACGTAGAAGAACTGGGCGATGACGCCCCAAACATAATTCTTGTTCCCGAAGAGCCGACCAAACGTGTTCTTCAGGTCCAGCCGCTTGTCATCCTCTTTGAGGTTGGGCATCTTCGTCAGGTAGATCGCCAGGAACAGACCCGCCATGACCAATCCCATGACGAAGTAGGTCATGGTGACGGCGTGCAACTCTCCCCTCTGAATCGCCGCCAGTTCTTCCTGAGGAAGCGCCTGCCTCTGCTCGGCCGTCAGGACGTTGAGTTGAGAGAGCACGAAGACCTGGCTCACGACCACACCGGTGATCGCACCGAACGGATTGAACGACTGAGCGAAGTTCAGACGTTGCGTGGCGGTCAGTTCCGAGCCGATCGCGCACACGTAGGAATTGGTGGCGGTCTCGAGAACCGAGAGTCCCGCGAAGAGGATCACCAGGGACACCAGAAACAGCATGAAACACAGATACATGCTCAGCCCGGCGGCCAGACCGGCCGGATAGATCAACATCGCACCGCCGGCGAACAGCCCAAGCCCAAGAAGCACGCCGGACTTGTAGGTGTATCTCTTGATAAACATGGCCCCGGGCAGGGCGAAGCAGCCGTAACCAAAGAAGTAGCAGGCCACCTGTATCCACGCCGTCCTCGAATCCGACAGGCTCATGATTCGCTTGAACGCCGCCAGCATGGTGTCGGTCATGTTGTTGGGTATCGCCCACGCCAGGAACAGCGAGCTCAGCAGGATAAATGGCCATACAATTCCATGCGGAATCACGCGCGCTTTCCGCGTCGAACCGCCCACGCTGGGAGAAGACGTTTCTGCCATAGTTGCGCCCTGTGTGTAGAGGAACACTTCCCTTTCTGTCCGAGCGCTCCCGACTCGAACGGCATCGGGACCGGCTCACGATGAACGCTATAGGATGACGTCGCGTGCCGCCAGCGTCAAGGTTCTTTGGCTTCACGAACCATTATTCTGTCGCGACGGCGGGTGACAGAGTTGACGGCCCGGCCGCAGGCGATACGATGGAAGCCCAAGACGCCGGGTCAGACAGAACCGGACAATATCGAGTTCACACACGATAAGGAGAGTCTGCCATGCCGCGATCCGTTTCACGAAGAGAATTCCTGGGTGCCGGGGCCGTCGGCCTGTTGTCGGTCAAGGGTCTGCCCTCTTCGGCCGCCCTTGCCGCCTCCGCGCCGCAGAGCGAGTTGCCCTTCAAGATATCTCTGGCCCAGTGGTCGCTGAACCAGGGCCTGTTCGGCCGGGCCGAGCCGAAGATCGACAACCTCGATTTCGCCCGCATCGCGCGCGAGCTGGGCATCGATGGGCTCGAATACGTCAACCAGTTCTTCATGGACAAGGCCAGGGACCGCAGCTATCTGGCCGAGATGAAGAAACGCGCCGACGACTACGGCTGCGAATCGGTCCTGATCATGTGCGACAACGAGGGCAACCTCGGCGATCCCGACGAGGCGAAGCGCCTCCAGGCCGTCGAGAACCATGTCAAATGGCTCGAAGCCGCCAAATTTCTCGGATGTCACTCCATCCGGGTCAACGCCTACTCGCAGGGCAGCTTCGAAGAGCAGCAGAAGCTCGTCGCCGACGGCTTGGGTCGGCTCTGCCGGCGCGGCGCCGAATACGGGCTCAACGTGGTCGTCGAGAATCACGGCGGCCTGTCCTCCAACGGCAAGTGGCTCGCCGGCGTGATGGAACTCGTGGACCTGCCCAACTGCGGGACGCTGCCGGACTTCGGCAACTTCGGCGACTACGATCGCTACCTCGGCGTCGAGGAACTCATGCCCTACGCCAAGGGCGTCAGCGCCAAGGCGACGCAGTTCGACGACCAGGGCAACGACCCGAACACCGATTTCTTCCGCATGATGCGCATCGTCCGCGACGCCGGCTATCGGGGCTACGTCGGCATCGAGTCCGGCGGCCGCCGGATGACCGAGATCGAGGCCGTCCAGGCGACCCGACGCTTGCTCCAGCGGGTCTTCGACCAGCAGCGGCGTACGGAGCCCATCTTCAACGGCGTCGATCTCGACGGCTGGACGAAGATCGCCGGCGGGCAGTGGACCGTCGAGGATGGTGCGCTCGTCGGCCGCAACGGACAGGACTGGACCACCGATCCGGGGAAGACCGGCTCGTGGCTGCAATACAAATGGCCCGTCCGCGACTTCCGGCTGGAGCTGCAATACAACATGAGCGAACGAGGCAACAGCGGCGTCTTCTTCCGCTCGGCAACGGAGAAGAACCCCGCCTTCACCGGCTATGAGATGCAGATCACCAATTACAGCGGCACGCCGAACAAGGGCGGTTCGCCCGGCGCCCTGTACGACGTGATCGCGCCGAGCCGGCACGCTGCACGACCGGCCGGCCAGTGGAACGCCGTCACCATCACCGCCCAGGGCCCGCGCATCGCCATCGACATGAATGGCCAGCGGATCGTGGATGCCGAGTTGGACCGGTCGATGCACGGCTACATCGGCCTGCAAAACCACGACGACCGAACCACTATCCGATTCCGCAACATCCGCCTGGAGGTGCTGTAACACGGGGGCGAATCTCCATTCGTCCGCGCATCGGGCCTTGCTGTGACTCTTGAATTGCGGCCTTCTTCCTGCTATACTGAGGTGTAGTGGCCGGAGGTGTATGGGCGAGCCGGCCGAATGTGGGCTTGGTCCGGGTTCGGGCCGAGAGGAGGACGACAACACATGGGAGCGAGTAAGAGACCCAAGCTTGCGTGGGCGCTTGTGCTGTTCGGCACATCGTTTCTCGTTGCGCCGGTCCAGGCCGATGAGGGCGTCATCCGGACAGGTTGTTATGTGTTTGCGTCCGAGCGGGGCACGATCGTGCAGACGGGCGGCTTTGCCGGCGTCCGCTGGACGTATGCCGTCGAGGGTCGGTTCTGCCTGATCGTCGATCCCGACGCGGCTACCGCCCGCTTCGAACGCATCGACGCCAACGCCATCGATGTGAGCGAGCCGGAGCGAACGCTCGACCCGAACATGGTCTTCAACCTGACGGCCCTGGCCGGCGACGTCGCGGGCGAGACAATCGAGTTTGCCGGCCAGACCGACGACGGCAGCAGCGTCCATCTGACGCTCGCATTCGCAGACCACACCGTCCACCTGACCGGCCAAACCACCCCGCCGCCCAACAGCGCCGACTTCTTCCTCTTCAGTATCGACGCCCTCGCCACCCGCAAATACGCCGGCGGCACCGGCGACCCCAACACCCCCTACCTCATCGCCACCGCCGAGCAAATGAACGCCATCGGCACCCACCCTGACGACTGGGACAAGCACTTCCAACTCACCGCCGACATCGACCTGTCCGCCCTCGACGGCAAAGACGGCCGACCCGCATTCAACATCATCGCACCGGACGTCAACACGGAAGATTGGGACTTCCGAGACACCCCTTTCGCCGGAGTCTTTGATGGTGGCGGCCACACCATCGCCCATCTGAATTGGTCCAGTTCCGGCACCCACTACGTGGGCCTGTTTGGCTGTGTGTCCGGCGCCAATGCGGAAATCAGAAACCTCGGGTTGATCGATCCGAACATCAGCGGTGGCTCGAACGTCGGCGCACTGGTCGGATACGCCAGACAGGGGACTATTCGCAACTGCTTCGTGGAGGGCGGTCGCATATCCGGCGGTTCACACATTGGCGGCCTTGCTGGTGAGGCCAAGTTGACCGCGATTACACATTGCCACACAGATACCGAGGTCAATGGTAGCTGGTATGTAGGCGGTCTGCTTGGCGACAATTCCGGTAGCGTCGAACACTCCTATTCCCTCAGTGACGTGAGCGGCTATTGTCACGTCGGCGGTCTGGTCGGATACAGCCAAATCGTGTACGCAAGGCGCAGCTCGACGGGACAGACCACATGGCACGGCGGGATCATCAGTGATTGCCACGCTGCAGGGCGTGTATCGGGAGATGAAGGTATCGGCGGCCTGGTAGGAGGTCTCTATGGGGGCACCGTGACGCACTCGTATGCGACGGCCTCTGTAGTCGGAGACTACCGGGTTGGTGGACTCGTCGGGATGAACAGCAGCGAGATCACAAGCTGCTACGCGGTGAGCGACGTGACGGGAAACGATACGACCGGCGGATTGGTCGGGGGGAACTGGCAAAAGATCGCCAACTCCTACGCCACGGGAGCCGTCATCGGCACCGAGCGCGTTGGAGGACTGGTCGGGTACAGCATAGGAGGCATTCGGAACTGCTACTCCATTGGAGTCGTCTCCGGCGACCTTCAGACGGGCGGGCTCGTGGGCGCGGGCCGGTCGTATTACTACGGCATCTTCGGCGCCTACTGGGACATCGAAACCAGCGGCCAAGTGACCAGTGCCCTGGGAATCGGCAAGACCACCGCCCAGATGCAGCTGGCGGAGACGTATGCCGGTTGGGGCGGATGCGGCGACGAGGGGATATGGACACTCGACGAGGGCAACGACTATCCAAGACTGTCCTGGGAACAGCAGACCGGAGAACCAATGGGACCGGCGAGCCTCTCTGATCACCTCGCGGGGGCAGGAACCGTGGACGATCCCTATCTGATCTACACGGCCGAGGAGTTGAACGCAGTCGGTGTATTTCCCTGTGAATGGGGTCGTCACTTCCGGTTGATGGCGGACGTCGACTTGTCTACAGGTGCACGCGACGGGTTCAACATGATCGGAGATTACGACACGCCATTTACGGGTGTCTTCGACGGCAACGGTCATACGATTTCCAGCTTCTCATACCGGACCTCCACGAGATACGACGTCGGATTGTTTGGTCTGGTAGATGATCCCAACGCGATCATAACTGGTGTTGGAATGGTCGATCCGAACATCGATGCCGGAACTGGGTGGAGCGTGGGTTCGCTCGTCGGGATGTTGCAGGCAGGAACCGTCTCGCACTGCTATGTCAGGGGCGGCCGCGTCCTTGGCAGCTCCCACGTGGGTGGACTGGTGGGGCGAAATGGAGGCACGATTAGCCAATGCGATGCGGCTGCCGACGTCACAGGTGCAGACTCGGTTGGCGGCATCGCGGGCAGCAGCATCGGCACGCTGACCGAGTGCCGCTCCATGTGCAATGTCACCGGCGGGGATCACGTGGGCATCCTGGTGGGCTGCAACGGAAACGAGCACGACCGGAAGGATGGAATCATTACCAGTAGCAGTGCGAATGGCACCGTGGTCGGTGACACATGTGTCGGCGGCTTGGCGGGATTCAGCATCGGCACCGTCGTCAACTGCTACGCGCACGGCACAGTGACCGGAAATGAGCGCGTGGGCGGATTGGTGGGCTATCGGCAGAAGGGAACGATCTCCAACTGCTATTCAACGACCGCCGTTGCGGCAGACAAGCGTGCGGGCGGTCTCGTCGGGCTCAACACCGGCGGCATAATAGGCGCCTTCGCCTCCTTTTGGGACGTCGAGACCAGTGGATGGACAACCAGCCCGGTTGGGACGGGATTGACGACGGCGCAGATGCAGACGGCGGCGACGTATTTGGATGCGGGATGGGATTTCGTGGGGGAGACGGACAACGGGACCGACGACATCTGGTGGATTCTCGAAGGGCAGGACTACCCACGGCTGTGGTGGGAAAGGGACGACGAAGCGTCCCTGTAAATCAAACATCAAATATCGAAGAGCAAAATTGCAGAGAAAACACCAAAGAGGCTTGTACCACTCGCGCTTGACCTGCTGCCCCGGAGAGCATGTCCGGCAAGAGCGTCTCCTCATCGGTGAGGCGGAGCCCATTTTGGGTCTTGATGTGTCGTTTTGATCTTTGCGATCTTATTTTTGATTTCTCCCTCAAGTGCAAAACCACAGGGACAGTCAAATGGCAAACAGCAAAGATCGAAATTGTGGAATCCGCCTTCGGCGGATGACTTCCTCCGTCTTGCATTTTGCACTTTGCCCTTTGATCTTCGCGCCTATGCGCACCAGGGGCGTTGGCGGGCCAGGGGGGCGGCGAGGATCTGGTTGGCGATGATGACGTCTTCGCGGACCTGGAAGTCGAACATGCCGGCGCAGATGAAGTCGGCGCCGTTCTCATAGGCGTACTTGAAGGCCCGGCTCGGCTGGATCGCGCCGGCGGCCATCACCTTGTAGGCGATCCACGGCGTCTTGACGGTCCGCATGAACTCGATGGTCTTCTCGGGCGTCTTGGACCAGATGTTGTCGTTCTCCGGCCGGCCATCGGCGGACCAATAGGCGTGGCTGTGCAGGGTCTTCATATAGAAGTCCGGCTCGATGCCCGCCTCGACGCACGCCATCGGGACCTCGATCTTGTGGCCGCCGACGCCCGCGATGACGCCGCGCGCCTTGATCCGCTCGACGGCCTCGGCCAGCACGCCCACGCGCCCCTGCTCGACGCAGGCGTCGCTGATGCCGCCGTGGACGAACGCGCCGACGGCGCCGTGGTCGATTGCCTCGTCGATCTGGCCGAAGTCGTCCGGACCGACCTTGATCTGGGCAATCCACTGGATCGTGCCGCCCCGCTCGTCCCAGTAGCGACGCAGAATTCGCTTGCAGTGGTCGTCGAGCCGGAGGATGGCGGTGTTGATCCCCATCTCCTCACAGAGCGCCAGCGTTTCCATCACTTTGTCGTCGGTGAAGTAGCTCTTGAGCAGCGAGGAGACGTAGAGCAGGTCGCGGCTGTGGGCGAAGCCGCTGATCAGATTGCCGCCGGTGAACATCCGGCTGATCTTGAGCTTGCCGATCTGCCCGGTGGGCATGCCGTCGGCCCGCTTCGTGCCCGCCTGTGGAGGCGAATCATCATTCGCCGGTGCGGCCAGCAACGCCTGCTCTTCAAAGCTCAGCCCCAAGGCACCGACCGCGGTGCCGGCCAGGGATTGCTTCAGAAAGCTTCGACGATCCAGTTCGTTCGACATGGTCCACCTCAGCTCACAGGTAGGATGGGCTTCAGCCCATGCTGTATCGGCCGCATGGGCCAAGGCCCATCCTACGAACGCCGATGCCTGCGTACGATTGTAGAAGATCGACCTGGCTGTGTCCATGCGGTGGGGGCGAATCATGATTCGCCCGTGCAATCTTCAGACTTCGACGCGGCGGGTCAGCAGGCCGTACTTCGTGCCGTGCATGTAGTGCAGCGTGTGGAACCTCTCCGGAATCCAAGCACCGTCGAAGAACTCGGACTCGGCCGAGGCACCGACGACCTCGCAGATCAGCAGGTCGTGGCTCTGAACGCCGTGGGTCTCAACGATCCGGCATTCGAGATGTCCGGCGCACTCGGCGACCAGGGGCGGCTGAACGACGCGGGCCGGCGTCGGCGTCAGGCCGCAATGCGCGAACTTGTCGATCCCCCGCCCCGTGATCGTGCCGGCCAGGTGCGTCTGCTTCAGCAGCGATTCACCGGGAACGTTGATCGTCAGCTCGTGGTTGTGGCGGATCAGCTCGTACGTGTACCGAACGCGGTTGACCACGAGCAGAACCAGGCACGGGTCGGCGGTGTGGATGGGCGTCTGCCAACTGAACGTCATCAGGTTGGCACGCTCGGCCGTACCGCCGGCGACCAGCACGACGCAGCCGGGCTCGATGATCCATTTCGCCTGATTCAATGGCACCGATTTCTTCATCGTCCAAGACTCCTTCGTCGGGCGAGTGAGTATACGCCCCTACGTCAAGGTCAGCAGACCGCTCGTTTCAGAAAAGGGATGTTCATCAACAGAGACGTGACCAGGTAGCACACGACAAATGTCACCAGGGGCACGACGGTGACACCCAGCAGGAAGATCGCAGGCGAATCGTCATTCGCTCCTGCGCCGGCCCGTCTTCCAAGCGTCTCTCGCATAACGATGAGCACGAGCGGATGCAGCACATAGATGCCCATGACGGTCGACGCGACCCATTCCAACGCCGTCCGTCGGATGCCTTGAAGCGGTCCGCCTGCGGCGGACTCGGCGTCCCACAGATAGGCCGCCCAGAAGACCCCGATGGAGAAGAAGACCATCGGCAGGCTGAAGAAATCGAACAGGTAGCGCACGCCCACCCCGCCGGCCCGCTCCAGGAAAACGCCCGAGAATACCGTGAAGTACAGCACCGAGAGAACCACCGCCAGAACGAGGTATCGCGTCGGGACCTTCTTCGGGTCGATCAAGCGAATTTCGTACCCGCACAGGTAGAACGGAATGAAGGGAATGAACATCGTGAAGATCGACCGCTGGTTGTCCCAGAGCAGCACATCGGTCTGGAAGTAGGCGTTGGCCAGCACGAGGCCCAGCACGATCACGAGCCACCGCTGCCCCCGGCCGGCGCAACGGACGAACGTTCGCAGAGCGGGTGTTATCAGATACAGTCCGAAGATCATGTACAGAAACCACAGATGGTAATAGGGATCGCCCGTGAGGATCAGTTGGCCGACGGAACCGGCCGAAAGCGATTCGCCATCGACGAAACGCCGGACCAGAAGATAGACGACGGTCCAGACCGCCAGCGGCACACCGACGCGCACCATCCGCCGCCGATAGAACTGCCCTGCCGACTCGCGTCGCGCATCGTCCAGCAGCAGAGCGCCGCTGATCATCACGAAGACGGGAATCGAGAAATGCCCCAGGTAGAACAGCCAGCACCCCAGCCACCAGTGAACGACGAAGGGCCGGGTCGCCATCGTCAGCCAGATCGCCACGTGAGCCGTAACCACCGCATAGATGGCCAGAATCCGGAGAACACTGATGTATTGAATGCTTTGCGGTCGTTCCGACGGCACGCCGATCTCCTATCCACTCGAACAGGTCTCATATATCATATCGGACGTGAACGATCTATTTTGCGTCACGGCTCCGCGGCTCCTCAGGCGCTTCTTCCGTTCTGACGTGACGCTTGCGGCCGGCCAGGAGCTGGCGCAGCCAACCGATGAAGGTCATCGAGCCGAATACGGCCGGAACGATCCAGGGCCGAGGCGACAGATCAGACACAACGTGAGCCCCCAGGCCCAACAGCAGCAGTTGAACACCGAGCAACGCCGCCGTGGCTCCGACGACGCTGTAGCACAGGGGAAGAACGACATTCTTGATGAACCAGATCAAAAGGAAGCCGCCGACGCCCCCGATGAGGATCGCCCCGAGCAGGTACCATTTGTGCGGGCCCAGCGCCCTCCACAGATCGGCCAGCACCACCTTCAGCCGCCCCTGGAAGTCTTCTTTCGAACCCCCCAGGTCGTTGATATAGGCCTGCCTGGCGTCCAGGTCCATGCTGCTGAACGACTGATAGACGAATCGCGACTGTCCCTGCGCCGTCAGACTGTCGCCAGGCGCTGCCTTCTGCGCGGTCAACTCCTCGGCCGGCTGAGCGTCCAGGACGACGCTGGTGTAGGCTGTCGCGGCGATGAGCGCGAAGATCACGGTGGCCAGCACGATGATCAGGCCGTTCCGCGCCGCGATGGAGAGGATGCTGAGAATCACCGCGCCGACGGCCATACAGAGAAATGGACCCAGCCCCAGCTTCTGACTGACGATCAGCCCGACCATCGCCCCGACGGCGGCGCCCAGCAGTCCGATTACGATGGTGCCGTAGCGGGCTCCACCCAGCCAGAGGAACAGCCCAACCACCGCCATACCCGCACCGGCCCCGATGAGGATCGATGAATCGACCGCGGTGCACAGGGCCTCGATTCTCAAGAGCAACTCGTTCATATGCCTTTCCCGTCCAACAGGTTTGCGGAGTCCTGCACACAGCATACCGATGGGACCGGCCGCAATCCACGGCAAATCGCGGGCGACCTTCGCCTTTTTGGTTGTTCCGGTCCCCGCTGGTCCCTTACCTTAGAGGTCGATCGGCCGTCTGCCGACAGTCCGAAAACCAGAGGAGAAACGAACGACGAAGATGGACTTTGCCCAAGTCTTGAAAGACCACCAGCCCCGGCACGCATTCTTCGTCGGCATCGACTCGGACGGTTGTGCCTTCGATACGATGGCCGTCAAGCAGCAGGAGTGTTTCTGCCAACTGATGATCGTCTGTTTTGGCTTGCGGCCCGTTGCCCAGGCGGTCTGCGAGTGCATGGATTACGCGGCCCTCCTGTCCCGGACGCGCGGCGCCAATCGCCACAAGACCACCAAGCGGGTGATCGCCGAATTGCTGCCGGGCCATCCAATGGTCCAGCGATGCGGGTTCCGAGTCCCGGATCTCTCCCACTACTTCCGCTGGGTGGACGATCCGAGCAGCATCCTGAGCAACGGCGGGCTCCAACGGGCTATCGACCGGACCGCAGACCCTGCCGCCAGGAAGGAGCTTGAGCTGGCCCTGCGCTGGAGCGAACAGGCCGATGTGATGATCTCGGACAGGATCAGAGGAATCCCCCCCTTCCCATGGGTGCGCGAGAGTTTGGAGAAGATGGCAGCCGTAGCTGACGTCGCCGTCATCTCGTCGGCCTCGACCGATTCGCTCGGCCAGGAGTGGGCTGAACACGGCCTCGACAGGTACGTAGCGGTCATTGCGGGCCAGGAGATGGGCCCAAAGGTTCGGCAGCTTGCATACGCCACAGAAGGCAAGTACGATGACAACCATGTCCTGATGATCGGCGACAGCCCCGGCGACCTGGAAGCGGCCAAGGCCAACGGCGCGCTGTTCTACCCCATCGCGCCGGAACGCGAGGCCGCATCGTGGCGACGGTTCCACGATCGAATCTTCGACAGATTCGCCACAGGCGAGTACGCCGGGGTCCGCGAGGCCGAACAGATCGCCGGCTTCGACCTATGTTTCTCTGAACCGCCCTCGTGGCAAGAATAGGAAACGCCATGCTCTATTATCGTCGCGGCAGCGAAAATGACTGTCTCACCGCCGAGGACCTGAAAGACGGACTCTTCCAAGCGCTCGACAGGCTGGGCAAGAGACGCAAGGTCCTCGCCTTACCGCCGGACATCACGCGGTTCTACTCGCGGGCCGGCGAATTGACTCGCTACGCATGGCAGTATTACGGCCAAACGCTGACGGACATTCTGCCGGCGGTGGGGACGCATTTCGCGATGACCGAGCCGGAGATCCGGCGCATGTTCGGCGACGTCCCGGTCGGGCTTTTCCGCGAACACGACTGGCGCGGGGGGCTCGCGACACTGGGCGAGGTGCCGGGCGAGTTCGTCAAAGAGGTCAGCGAGGGCAGACTCGATTTCTCATGGCCGGCCCAAGTGGACAAGCTGCTCGTCGAAGGCGGGTTCGATCTGATCCTGTCGATCGGGCAGGTCGTGCCGCACGAAGTGGTGGGCATGGCCAACTACAACAAGAACGTCTTCGTCGGCACCGGCGGGGTCGAGGGGATCAACAAGAGCCACTACCTCGGCGCCGTCTACGGGATGGAACGGATGATGGGCCGGGCCGACACGCCCGTCCGCCGGGTGCTGAACTATGCCTCCGATCACTTCGGACGCGACCTGCCGGTCGTGTACGTGCACACGGTGGTCGGCCCGAGCGAAAACGGCCTCGTCACACGGGGCCTGTTCGTCGGCGACGATATCGAGTGCTTCCACCTTGCGGCCGATCTGTCGTTGAAGGTCAACTTCGAAATGCTCGACGAGCCGCTTAAGAAGGTGGTCGTCTATCTCGAACCGGAAGAGTTCAAGAGCACATGGCTGGGCAACAAGAGCATCTATCGCTCGCGGATGGCGATGGCCGACGGGGGCGAGTTGATCGTCCTGGCGCCGGGCCTGCGCGAGTTCGGCGAGGACAAAGAGATCGATCGGCTGATCCGCAAGTACGGCTACGTCGGCACCGACAAGGTGCTCCGACTGGTCGATGAGAACGAGGACCTGCGCGCCAACCTCAGCGCCGCGGCTCACCTGATCCACGGCTCGACCGAGGGCCGTTTCCGCGTCACCTACTGCCCGGGCCACCTGACGAAACAGCAGATCGAGGGCGTCAACTTCCAATACGCCGACCTCGCAGAGATGATGACCCGGTACGACCCGAAGAAGCTCAAAGACGGCTTCAACACCGTTGCCGGTGAAGAGATCTTCCACATCTCAAACCCCGGCCTCGGCCTCTGGTCCACCCGCGCCCGCTTTCGGTGAAGCCGCCGATGGGACTCCGTGTCGGCAACCCGGCAGGCCCTTGATGTCACTCGATGAGGTAGGGTTGCTCGGGCAACTCGCGGATCCAGATGTTGCGGAAGCTGATCGGGTTGCCGTGGTCCTGCAGGCCGATCGGGCCGTCGCCGTGCGGGGTGTATCGGGCCTTGGTCTTGTGCGAGGTGGTCCCTTCGATCTCGATGTTGTTCTGCACGCAGACGCCGTTGTGGAAGACGGTGATGCGGGCCTTGCGCACCACGTTGCCGTTGTCGTCGAAGACCGGACGCATGAAAGCGATGTCGTAGCTCTGCCACTGGCCGGGCGCGCGAGCGGCGTTGACCATTGGCGGGTGCGACCCGTAGATCGCCGCCGCCTGGCCGTCGGCGTAGGTCTTGTTCGTCTCGTAGTCGTCGTCGGTGTACGAATCGAGAATCTGCACCTCGTAGCGGCCCATGAGGAACACCCCGCTGTTGCTGCGGTTCTGCCCGGTCACCTGCGGCGGCACGCCCTCCGGCGTCCTCCATTCCACATGCAACTGGCAACTACCGAACGATCTCTTCGTCTGGATGCTGCCTGCCTTCCGGGCGACCGTCATGGTGTCGTCGACGATCTCCCACGTCGCCGGGCTGCCGTCGCCCTTCTGCCACTGCGACAGATCGGTGCCGTCAAACAGGACGATGGCGTCCGACGGCGGCTGTCCGATCTCGACATCAGGTTTCACCACGGGAGGCCTCGGGCGGTTCATGTCGTGAACGCTGTATTTGCGGACCTGAGCGGCGGCATAGGCCCCCGCTGCGACAGACAGCATCGCGGCGAAGAGGCAGCCGATCGATTTTGCCATGCCAGGTTTTCGCTTCATGGTGTTCTCCTTTGGTTCACATGGAACGTCAGTTGGTCGTGTCCCGCGCGCACACGACCTGCTCGATGGCACAGGCCACGATGTAGTCGGGCAGTTTCTGAAGGCTGGGCCCGGCGCTGTAGCCGGCGATGATGCTCCCATCGGGAAAGGCCCCCGCCCGGCCGATGAGTCGGTCAGCAAGCTCACAGAGCACCTCGTCCGCCATCTCGTTGCGAACGTCGGCGACGAGGGCGCGGGCCGTCGCGACGAGGTCTTTGAATTCGCGACGGCTGTCATACCAGTTGATCTGGAATTCCAGGTCGGCCGCCAGCCGGCTCGTCGAGCGGTCGAACGTGTACTGGATGCCGATCGGATTGTACATCTCGATCCGCTCGTCGATGAACGCCAGACACGCCTCACGGTAGGCCTGCACTTTGTGCGAATCCATCGGTCCAAACCCCTGCCGGTCGATCTCCGCCGACAGCAGGGCGTCAATCCTCTCGCACAGGCGGTCCCGGTCGGCCGCCACTCGCTCGTGCAATCGCTCGTAGTACGCCTTCAACACGAGGCTTGCCGAATGCCTTTGGCTCATGGCCAAGTCCTTGCCGGCAACCGGCACCCAGGAACTACCTTCCGTGAAGTCATGCGTTTCAGCGCTTGGCGAGGAGGGTCTGGACCTTCTCCAGAAGCACGTTCGGCTTGACCGGCTTGTCGAGAAACTCCTCGACCGGCAGCCAGGCCTGATCGCCGGCGTTGGCTTTGAAATCCAGCCCCGTCTTGTCCTTCACCGCCGTCAGCATGAGGATCGGGATGTCCTTGTATTCGCCGGCGCCCTTGAGTTCGCGTGCAAACTCAAAGCCTTCCTGGCGGGTCCGCATCATCACATCGAGGATGATCAGATCCGGCCGGCTTTCTTGGATCCGGTCCATGCCTTCGCTGCCGTCGGCGGCACTGCGAACCTCGTAGCCCTTGTTCTCCAGGACCACGGTCATCGCTTCGGTGATATCCGGATCGTCATCGATAATCAGAATCTTGCCCTGTCCCATTTCGTCTCCTTCGTCCATTGCAGGTCAGCCTGCACTTCTCTCCAGTTCAGATCGGATCTCGGCAAGATAATACTCGACCCTGTCGAGCAGAACACCGCTCAAACCCTGCCGGACCTCGACAACCTGTGGCTGAATGCCGAAAATGACAACCTGTCCCGGCGCCTGGCCCAGCTGCTCGGCCAGCATCAGGACTCGCAAGAGGTCCGCGTCGTGAAGCGACTGATGGGCGAGGATCTTCGTGCTGTGAACCTCTTCCGGCGTAAAACGCCGGAGCGTTCCCGGTGCCTCGTCCATACATGCACTATCGATCAGGATCGCCTTACGGCGGCCTTCGATCATATGCAGCACCGACATGCCTCCGACGCCCGCGTCGATGAAATCGACCGCCGGATAGCGATCAGCATCCTGCTCCAGCCGCTCGACCAGATCCACCCCGATCCCATCGTCCGCCATCAGCGGATTGCCGAGACCGAGCACCACTGTTGGCTTTCGCATCGCCTCGGGCTACCTGACGAACTGCACGTTCAGCATGTGCGTCGAGCACGAGATGCACGGATCATACGAACGCACCAGCATCTCGAGTTTCAGACGGACCGCGTCCTCGCCCTCGTCCAGGATCTCCGGCACGAACTTCTCGAAATCCTGCTGGATGGCGGCGTGGTTCTGGTTCGTCGGAATGCAGATGTCGGCGCCGACGCAGTTGCCCTTGCGGTCGAACTCATACTGGTGGAACAGAATACCGCGCGGGGCCTCGACGCATCCGCTGGCCTTGCCGGCCTTCGGCGAGGTCTTCACGTTCTCCGGCTTGATGCCCGCCGTCAACAGCTCGTCGATCATTCCGATGCTGGTCTCCACCACGTGCACGGCCTCGACGATCTGAGCGACGCTGTTCATGAATGGGTTGCAGCAGCCTTGCGTAAGCCCGAACATCTTGGCGACATCCTTGGCCATCGGCGACAGCAGAGGAGCGTTGTTGTTGAACCGCGCCAGCGCACCGACCGTGTAGGACTCGCGATGCCACTTGGTCCACTTGGCTGTCGATTGATCGTTCATGTACTCGTTGGCCACACTCTGCCAATCGTGGATCGAAACGGCGCCGTCGTAGTCGGTGCTCGTGATATCGCCGTGGTAGAACGTGTACGTGGGCGGATCGTCCTGCTTGAGCGAGACGTATTCGGTCTCGCGCGTAAAGTTGGGGATGTTGCCCGCCGCAGAGAGCACCACTTCCGCGACCGCCTTCAAGTCGGCCACGCAGTTCTTGAGCCGCCCCAGCAGTTCGCGCAGTTCCTTCTCCGTCGGGAACTTCGTCAGGCCGCCCGGTTTGAGCGTCACCGGATGCGTGGTGCGACCGGCGATCAGGTCGGACCATTCGTTCGCCAGACGGTGCAGGCGAATCACCGCCATGACCGCGTCCGGGGCCTTGGCGGCCAGCGGCACCACCGACGGCAGCCCGAACAGATCGGGGGCAACCAGATAGCCGACGTGCAGAACGTGGCTCTGCAACTGCTCGGAGTAGTGCATCAGGATGCGAACCTTGTCGGCCTGCTCGGAGACCTTGATGCCCAACGCATTCTCGACGGCCTTGGTGGAGGCCAGCGAGTGGGTGATCGAGCAGATCCCGCAGATCCGGCTGACAATCGTCTGGATATCTTCGTAACTGCGGCCTCGCACCATCGCCTCGAAGAAACGCGGCGCCTCGGGGACTTGCCATTCGACCTTCTCGACCTTGCCGTTGGTAGCATTGACCACGATGTTGCCGTGCCCTTCGACGCGGGTCACGTGGTGCACGTTTACGTTCACTGTCTTAGCCATATATCGTCGGCTCCTGTCTGCTTCCAAAAAGAACCATCTTGGTCTTGAGGTGATCCACGGTCAGGCCGAACTTGTCGATGACGTCCTTGGCGGCGTCGACGTTCGGGTTGCTGGTGTAGCCCCGGCAGCCGAAGCAGCGGAACCCGTTCGACGGGCACCGCGCGCCACAGCCGGCACGAATGATCGGTCCGAGGCAGACCTGGCCATACTGCCACAGGCACGGGTTGCCCTTGGCCTTACACTCGACGCAGACGGGATAGTCCGGGATCTCCGGCGTCTTGCCCAGCAGCAGGCATCGCACGATGTACGTGAATTCCTTGCGGTCGATCGGGCAGCCGTGCACGTGGAAATCCACATCGACAACCTCGCCGACGGATTTCGTCGGCTGGGTCGCCAGGTGCGGCTTCTTCGAGTCCGTGCCGTATACGCACTTCTTGACCTCATCCAGGTCGTCGAAGTTGTTCTTGAGCTTGTTGACCCCGCCGATGGTGGCGCAGGCGCCTAGGGCAATCAGGATCTTTGCTCGGCTGCGGATCAGCTTGAGCCGCTCCTCATCTTCCAGGCGGGTAATCGATCCCTCGATGATGGCGATGTCGTATTCATCGCTCTTCTCACTCATCGCCTCTCGCCATTCCACCACGTCGGCCACGCCGATCAGGTCCAGCAGTTCCTCCTCGAGATTGACGAACTGCAACTGGCAGCCTTCGCAACAGGCGAAATCGAATATCGCGATCTTGGGTTTGCTCATAGTCAGATGGCCTCCGGCAGCGTTGCCAAATCGGAATATCGGAATACGGGCCCGTCCATGCAGCAGTAGACGTTGTTGATCTGGCAGTGCCCGCACTTGCCAACGCCGCATTTCATCTTTCGTTCCAGGTTCAGGAAGATGTTCTCATGGGGCACCTCGTACTCTTCCAGTGACATGAGAACGAACTTGTACATGACAGGCGGGCCGCAGACCAGCACGACGGCGCCCTTCAAATCCGTCTTGATCTTGGGAATCAGCTTGGTCACGACGCCGACGCTGCCCTTCCAGGCGTTGTGCGGCTCGTCGATGGTCTCCAGCAGGTCCACATCGGCCCGTTCTTCCCAGGCGGCCACTTCCTTGACGAACAGGCGTTGTTCGTAGCACTTGGTCCCCTGGAGGATCGTCACCTCGCCGTAGTCGTCACGGTTGTCGAGCACGTAGTTGATAAAGGACCGCTGGGGAACCAGGCCGAGGCCGCCGCAGATAAAGACCAGGTTCTTGCCCTTGGCCTCTTCGATCGGATACATCCCGTCGCCGAGGGGTCCGCGAATCCCGATCTTGGCTCCCTCTCTGAGGTTGTGAACGGCGTTGGTCACATTGCCGATCTTGCGGATGACCAGTTCGAAGCCGTTCTTCTGCGTCGGCGACGAGGTGATCGTAATCGGCGCCTCGCCGATGCCCGCGACGGAGACCTCCACGAACTGGCCGGGGGTGTAGTCAAACTGGCCGTCATCCATCGAAAGCCGCAGGTACCTCTCGGTCACGTTCATGGCTTCCGCCTTCACGACCGTCGCCAACTGCGGCAGATAGATATCTTTCTTCTCAGCACAACACTGACACATTCGTCAAGCCCCTTCAATTGATGATTGATTACTGATGATTGATTACCTGCGTGCCCAATAATCAACAATCCATAATCAATTCTCAGCCGATTCCCAGGTCATCGATCAGGCGATTGTATACGCTGACCGGATTGGCGATGTCCGGCAGGCACGCCGCAACGCAACGGCCACAGCCCACACAGGCGATCTGGCCGCCGATCTTGGGTGGAACATACTTGGCCTTTCGATACAGGCGATGACGGAACCGATCCGACCGCGGGTTCCGGAACTCATGCTCGCCGGCCACCTTCGTGAAACCGTCGAGCAGACACCCGTCCCAAGCCCGCTCCCGCTTGCCCGTCTGGAGGTCCCAGTTCACGTCGTCCTGGACGTTGAAGCAATAGCACGTCGGACAGACCTGATTGCACGACCCGCAGGCAAAGCACGTCTTGGCTCGCTCGGCCCAGACGGGGTGATCGTAGGCCTTCTCCAGCAACCTCGGCAGGTATGCCGCGTCGCACTTGAGTTCGTGGCGATTGAGTCCCTTCTCGTTCTTCGACCAGACCGCGTCGCGGCTCTTCAAGGCCGCCTCGTCGGCGACGGTGCCCTTCATCTCGGCCAACAGCTTCTCGCCCTTGGGTGTGCCCGACTCGACCACGTAGGCGCCGCCAACGTCGGTCAGCAGGATGTCGTAACCGCCCCGCACAACAGCCGTGCCCATCGAAGAGGCAAAGACGTTCTCCGACGGCTTGACCACGTCGCAGGCGATGATCGTCGCGTTGTCGCGCCGCTTCATGTAGTGCGTGTCGTAGTTGTCCTGTTGAAACAGTTCATCCATCTGATTGATCGCGACCATGTCGTAGGGATGGACGCCCAGCAGAACGAACGGCTGATCCTGATACTGCGAGTGGTACGCCCCGCCGATCTCGAACGTCATCAGCACCTCTGTCGGAGGCAGGAGGTACTTCTTGGGCGGTTGGAGCGTCACGTCGTAGTCCAGCCGCAGGTCCTTCGCCGACTCCAGCGGTGCGAAGTCAAAACGATCGCCTTTGGCCTGGACTCCAATAACGCTGGTCTTGCCGATCAGCGCATCCACAAATACGGCAAAATCATCCTTCGAAATCTTCTTCACACTCATCGCACAATCCCGGCTCCACGAGCCTCAAAAAATCCTTCTCAACAGTGTTCGACACAACGCCGTCTTTCATCCGACACGATCGGTGCTCCGGGCTGCTCCACTCAGCTCACCGGCATGTAATACGGCAGCCGGGCAAGCTCCATGGCGATATCCAGAGTAATCACTTTGACTCGTTTGGGGGCCTCGACCCTGCATGGGGCGAAATTGAGGATTCCCTTGATCCCGACGCCGACAAGCCGATCCACGGTCTGCTGGGCAACCTGACGGGGGACAGCCACGATCGCCAGGAAGATCTCCCGCTGCATCAGCGAATCGACACCGGCGAGATCTTCGATCTCGACGCCATTGATCGTGCGGCCGACCTTCTCCGGATCGGCATCGAAGGCCGCAACGATATCCAACCCATAGGTACGAAACCCCGGATAGGCCAGCAAGGCCGAACCCAGATCACCTACCCCGATCAACGCCGCCCTCCGGATCACGTCCAGACGCAGGATCCTCTGTATTTCGCGCGCAAGCCTGCCGATGTTGTAGCCCACCCCGGGGGTCCCGAAATCCCCGAAATAGGAGAAATCCTTGCGAATCTGATGCGAATGAACGCCCACGAAGGCGGCCAGAGACTGGCTGGAGATGTGCTCGTTGCCCTTCTCCGCCGAGAACATCAGTCCTCGCAGGTAGATGGGCAACCGGCGAACGGTCTCGTCAGGGATTCTATGATACCTCATGCGAGCGCCACGACCAGTTAGTGCTTGTGTTCACATTCACAAACTGAAAAGCAAGACTATATCCCCCCGTCGGCCATATGTCAAGCACCGCCGGACGACTTTGTCGCACACCGTTCACATTTTCTGTCGCAAGTTCTTGCGGCAAAGGTGGTTACCCCGTCACAAGACCGCAGCGGAAAATCTTGTCGGCCAACATCACCAGCGCGCGTCATTGGTGGCCCCTTGCATCCCCTGCTGGCACAACAATCCGGCGGCGGGGTATGAGGCCTGTCGCAACAGCCGATCACCCCAGCGATCAATCCCCTACAAGCGGCCGGACATTATCGACCTTGAAGTGGACCAGGAACTTGGGGGCATCGCCGCGATCATGGCCTTTGCGGGCGCCGCGGCGAACGGCCTCGATTCGGTCCGGGTCGGTCTCCTCATGGGTTCGGGTCAGATAGAGCCGCTTGCCCTTGTATCCCTTGCCGGCCTCGACGAACAGATACGCCGCATGGGGATTGGCCGCGATGTTGTCGTGGCTGGTCCGGTCGCTCATAATCAGGGCCACCAACTCATCGTCGACAACGTGCGGCCGGGCGTATATCGCCAGATCGACCCGGCCCTCGGCATCGGCTGTGCCCAATACGCCGATGCCCTCAGTGCTCTCGAAGTAATCACGCAGATTCATGTTTCTCTCCTCGAACAATCTCTGTCAACGCGATGCCGACATCACAATGCCTGAACTCAAACCCCATTTCACACAACCGTTTGGGAAAGACCTTCTGGCCTCCCAGGAGCACTTCGTCGGCCATCCGTCCCAGGACCAGGCGCAGTATGAAGCCCGGGACGGCCGTCCAGGAGGACCGTCCCATCACCTCGCCCAGCGTTCGACAGAACGCCTTCATCGTCACCGGCTCGGGCGCCGTCAGATTGAAGACACCCCGCGTGCCGGGATTCTCAATGAGGAACCGAATCGCTCGGACCTGGTCCTCAAGACTGATCCAGGAGAACCACTGTCTGCCGGTGCCCACAGAACCACCCAGATGCAGGCGAAAGGGCCGCATCAGCTTGGGCAACGCCCCGCCCTCGGTGCCGAGCACCACCCCTGTGCGTATGGTCACCCACCGAACGCCGAACCGCTCGGCTCTCTCGACGATCATCTCGACCCGTCGGCAGATCTCCGCCAGGAAGCCGGTGCCCGCAGGGGAGCCCTCATCCAGCATCTCGTCGGCACGCGAGCCGTAGAAACCAATAGCCGACGCCTGGACAAAGGTCTTCGGCTTGTCTTTGGCCATCTCGATCGCGTCGAGAATCGCCCGGGCGGCATGAGTCCTGCTCTGCAGGATGTCGGCCTTCCTGGTGCGACTCCAGCGCCCAGCGGCGATATTCTCGCCCGCCAGATTCACCACCGCCTCGGCGCCGTTGACCTCACCGGCCCAAGGCCCGGTCGTTCTCCCGTCCCACTCGACGACCTTTGCGTACGGCCCCACGATTGCCGTGGCCTTCCTGGCATCGCGAGACAGGGCTACGAGCTCGTAGTCGCCGCATAGATCGCGACACAAGGCTCGCCCGATAAAACCCGTCGCCCCTGTGATGACGATACGCATACTCGTTCCTTCTATCGGGCCGACCCAATGCGTTCGACCCGCTGGACATAGGCGTCGGCGTCGAACTTCCGCTTGAGCCCGGCGGCGTTCATATAACGAACCTTGCCAAAAACCGGGCGCTCGGCCCACGCCCTGTCGTGCTTGCCGAAGCACCACGCCACACCAGCAAATCCGTTCGGGTCCCGTCCATCGAGTTCGTATTTGTTGTTCAAGTGCAACGCGATGCGAAAGCCCTCTTCAGGACTCTTGCTCCATTCGAGGATCTTCTTGCCCCAGTACATGCGCATATAGCCGTGCATCTTGCCCGTGAGCATCATTTCCCTCTGTGCCGCGTTCCAGTACGGGTCATGGGTCTTGGCGGTTTCGAATTCTTCGAGCGAGTGAACATATTCGCGCCTGTCGCGACGGTGAAACTCAAGCGTCCGTCGGGTCCAGGGCGGCAAACACTCGTAGCTGTCGTATTGGTGGTTGTAGTAGACGAAGTTGAAGCTCAGCTCCCGCCGGACGATCAGTTCTTCGAGGAAGGCGTCTTTGGCGGAGCTCGACATCTCGCCCACCTGCAAGGCGATGTAGAGCGGCGAGATCTGGCCGAAATGCAGATAGGGACTGAGGTTGGACGTTCCGTCGAGATTCGGGTCGTTTCGCCGGGTGTCGTAGCCATCGAGCTTGCGGCTGATAAACTCCTCCAGACGCCGCTTCGCCTGCTCGGTCCCTCCCGTGTAATCCGGCGCCGGGGTGACAGAGCTGTCTACCTTGAGCCGCGCAGTCACCTTGTCGATGTCGCTCAGGTCGATGCCCTCAAATGGCGGTTCCAGCGACGGGACCCGGACCTTGCGATGCCTCAGTCGAACGAGATAGGCGTCGAGCTGCCGACGGATGCGAGGCCGGAACGTTCCAGCCGAGAAGTTCTCCTTCTCCGCGGCCGTCTCCACGGGGACGATCACATTCGTCTCGACCTCGATCAGCGGACGGGCAATTCGCTCGGCGACCTCGGCCCGCCACTGCCGCTGCACCCGCAGGTGCCCCTCATCGACGACGACCAGGCAGGCGTCCTTCGCCAGCTTCGCAATGCACTCGACCGGGTTCTGGGCCCGCACCACCAGCCGAATCCCTCGACGGGCCAGGTCCTTTTCGACCTGCCGGAGTCCTTCCAGCATGAAGCGATAGTGCCTCGCATTGGCCTGTGGGAAGTCCGCCGTCAACCCGAATGCCGCAACCACCGGCGTCTTCAACGCATTGGCCCGATCGATCGCATATTCCAGCGCATGATTCCACTCGGCCCGCTGCGCCGCCTGCATCCAATACAACACGTATCGGCCAGTGCAGACCTCGCGATGGTTGAGGGGCACGATCCTGTCCGGCTGAATCATAGAACTCTCCGCAGGATTCGACGCACACGGCCGATTCGGACCGATGCCTCAGTAGAAGCCGTGCTCGTACGCCGCGTCGAACATGGCGACGATGTTCTCGGGGGGTACACCGGCCTGGATGTTGTGAACGCTGTTGAAGACGTAGCCGCCGCCGGGCTTGAGGGCCGCAACATTCTTACGGACATCCTTGCGAACGTCCTCGGGCGTGCCAAAGCCGAGGACGTGCTGCGTATCGATTCCCCCACCCCAAAACGTCAGGCGGTCGCCGTATCGCTGCTTGAGATCGCGGGGGTCCATGTTCGCGGCGCTGACTTGCACGGGGTTGAGGATGTCGATGCCGTTGTCGATCAGATCGCCGATCAGGGGCACGACAGAACCGCACGTGTGGTACCAGATTCTGGCGTTCGTCAATGACTTGATATGTTGGACGAGCGTCTTCTGCCTGGGCTTGACGACGCGGCGGTAGAAGTCCGGCGAGAACAGCGGGCCCATCTGCCCGCCGATGTCGTCACCAATCATCACCACATCCACAAGATCGCCAATCTCCTTCATGAACTCGGTGTAGTAGCCCATCCAAAACGCCAGGGTCCGATCGAGCAGCGTCGCGCAGAAATCCGGGTTCTCCACCGTGTCCATGTACCAGCGCTCCAGGCCCCGCATGTACCAGCAGATCTCGTAGACCACGCCGCCGATGCCGGTCGAGATCGCGTAACGGGTCTCATTCCGCAGTCTCAGGGCCTCGTCGCGCACCCCTGTGAACCGCGTCGGATCGTCACCCTTGGGAAAAGGATAGTCCGCGATGTCGTCGATCGTTGCACCGGCCAGTGGATGGTGCGAGATGTCCATGTAGAGCGGCTGGTCGTCGGGCATCGACCAGACAACGCCGAACTCGTCGGCCAGATCGTGCCAGAGCCGACCGTCGCGGGTGTTTTGCTCGATGCCACCCGTGAAGCTGGCAGGCCCGTGCGCGAAGACGTATCGGATATCGACATGGAACCGCCGGAGTATCTCTTCGCACGGCCTGGCCAGTTGCTGGACCGGGTCCATGATTGTCACGTCGTCTTCGATGCCCAAATGGTTCAGCAGGTCGATGTAGGCCTTCCTGTGGATACCGGTCTGGAAGCCTCCCAGATCGATCGGTATACGGTCAGGGACCTGGTGGTTCAACGCCATCAGAACTCGCTGCCGTGATGTCATAGCCGTCGTCATAAACGAGACTCCTACCCTGCCTGCGTCGCCAGCCAGTTTCCGATTCCCACGACGATGGTGGACGCCAGAAGAACCATCAGTCCTGCGACGACGAGGCCGCGCGTCCGAGAGCGGGAGCCCTTCCACTCATGAAAGAAGAGGCCCCAGAGGTTGCTGAACGCGATGATGAAGGCCATGTGGATCGTCCAGCTCGAGAAATCGTATTGGCCCATCTTGGTTGTGCCCATGCTGTAGAAGAAGAACTGAAAATACCAGGTGACGCCGGCCAGGGCCGAGAAGACATAGTTCGCAGCCAGCGAGGCACCGCGTGCATCAAGGTAGTCTCGGCCGGACCGGTTGCGAAGATTCAGCACGATACACCAGAGGCAATTCGTGGTGAATCCCCCTGCCAGAACCACCACCAATACGGGGAAGTGTTTGAACAGGTCCGGTGTGCCGTGCTCAACGGCGGCGGCGGCGAGCGGCTTGCCCGCCGCCAGGCCGAAGGCCATGCAGGCGCTCATCACGCCGGCAAACAGCGCCACCCAGAGGCCTTTGAAGAAGTTGAACTCCCCGATGGTTTGCTTCTTCTGTTCGTCCGACTGTTCCTTCTCCTTGCGCATGCCGGCGGCGCCGCACAGCCCGACCCCGAGCAGACAGACCAGCACACCCGCCAGCGTGACCAGGCCGGACGTGCTGCCGAGCAACTCGCCGAACCGGCCCTCGAACGCCGGCGGAATGACCGTGCCGAATACCGCACAGGAGCCCAGCGCCAGCGCGTAACCGAGCGACATGCCGAGATAGCGCATCGACAGCCCGAAGGTCAATCCGCCGACGCCCCACAGCACGCCGAAGAAGTAGCACCAGAACAGGCTCACCGGCGGGGCTGCACGGAACGCATCGATGATGCGCGGACTCGTCAGCAGGACCGCCACCCACGGCGCAACGATCCAACTGAAGACCCCGCCCACGAGCCAGTAGCTCTCCCAGGCCCAGTTGCGCACCTTCTTGAAAGGGATGTAGAAGCTGCCGGCCGCGAAACCTCCGATAGCATGCAGCAGAACGCCGAGTGCAACCATCGCGTGCTCCCGCGATCACTATCTTTTCAATACCTGTTTCAGGACAAAGGGCTCGAACAACCCGTAGTCGACGGTGTGATACGCACTGCCGGCAGGCGGGCCGGTCTGGGGTCCCTGCTGGAACATGCCGGGCCAGGCGCTGCCCAAGCCTGCTCCGGCGTGATGCGGCCCGAGCGTGTTCTTGGGCGTGCCGACGACCACCACTTCGATCGCGTTCTGGCCCCGCTGGATTTGCGACGTGACGTCGCACTCCCAGGGCGGCGCGACGATGTGGCCGGCGGGCTTGCCGTTGACGTTGACCTGGGCCACGCTGCCATACCAGTTCGGCAGGGACACCGTATATGAGCCCTTCGGCCTATCCACGTTGAAGCGCTGCCGATAGGCGACGCCGGCACCGTAGAACGGATGACCCTGCCGCTTCCATCCCGGCCGAGCGCCGACCAGCCCGCTGCCGTCGACCAGCCGGTTCGCCGTACGGCCCATCGAGGCCAGTTCGCCGGAGACGCGATGAATCGTCACGCCCTCGAGATGCCGGTCCGAGCCGGCGAAGAACCGAACCTCCGCCAGCCCGACGAACCCATTGTCAGCAGGTTCGCCTCGGGCCGGATAGGTCACGCCCTGCTGATTGGACAGGACCTCGAATCGTACGAAACGCACCTGCCGTGCCCGAACGTCGAACCGCTCGGCTGGCGAGTTGACGCCGGCACGGGCGAGCCGGAACGTACCCAGTTCCTTCTCAAAGGAGCCGGCTTCGCCGGTCGTCGAGCCGAGGACCCGCAGCTCGTGGGCCCCTCGCGATGAGAGGTCGCGGACATGCCCCTCGTTGTAGTTCCAGATCTCCAGCGCCGTCGGATCGACGGGCCCGCCGAGATCGAACTCGACAAACGGCGCCCGGTCCTCGACGCCCCGATCGTAACCGACGCCTCCGCTGAGCCACATTGTGCCGTCGGGATTGACGTCGTGACAAAGGCTTCCCTCGGGCTCCAGAATCGTCAACGGCTGATCCGGTGCAATCACGAACCCTCTATCAGCAGGCTTCAGCGTGAAATCGCCCAGAACGTATGCCGGCTCCAGTTCGTGATAGATCGTGAAGGGCCGGGCCTCGATGGTGACGATGTTCTCGCCGACCTTGGCCGCGCGCGCGATGTCGATCCTTCCGAACGCCTTGTCGAGCCACCAGTCGCCCGGCTTGGCCGACACAGGCTTGCCGTTGCAGGCAATGGTGTAGAGATCGGTCCGCTCGATGACGATGGCGAGATTCGCGGGCACTGCCTCTTCGATCGTGAACTTATAGCTGGCCGCAAAGCCGCTGTCGGCCGGGAATGTCCTGGTGATAAGCTGGTCCCGCAACTGGACGGCGCTGTCCCACGGGTTGCGGTCCATGCCGTTCTTCACAAAGGCGAACTGGTTGGCGCGGTAGAAGTAGACGTCCCTGAGCGTCTCGCCTCCGGCGGAGATATCGACATAATCGAGCGTCAGCACATTCGGCTGAAGCCTTTGCACCTCCACCCTCGCCGGCAGCGTGGCCCAGAGGTTCAGTTCCGTACTCGGCTTCTTCGGGGGCTTGACGGTCGTCTCCGACAGGAATAGCAGGAGGCTTCCCGATGGAGGCAATTCGAAATCGGCCGTGACACCCCTGGTGGTTTTCTCGAAGGGATAGGACTCGACGGCGCCGGTGCTGAGGTTCCACCGCCGAACGCCCTTCAGAGCGGACCGGATCGTTCCGGCCGACGGCGACTCGATGCTCGTGTTGACCAGCAACAGGAACTGCCCGTCCCGGACGTGCCGGCGGTGATGGAACAGGATGCCCTTGTCGCCCGGCCGCCGTTCGATGGCAAACCCATCGTCCGACCGGGCCAGCAGCAACTCGGGAACATCCTTCGCCTCGACGCGTTTCCAGCCGGCCCCCTTCACCAGCGCCCCTCCACGGTCCGACGGCGATCCGTTCCCAAACGTCGGGGCGTCACCGCAGCACAGGACCACACCGCCGGCCTGCGTGTACGCCTCCAGTAGAGCCATTGTGGGCGGATCGAGGTTCTCGGTCAGAGGGGGCAGAACCAGCGTATCGTACAGGCCCAAGCCCACCTTGAATTGCGGCCCCTCGGTCGAGCCGTGGCGGCCGATGATGTCTTCGCAGCCCACGTCGTATTCGACCTGGGCCCGTTCCAGGTCCATGAGCATCGCCTGAAAGCTGTCGCCGATCTGCCTGAGCCGACCCGGCGGTGTCGTGGCGCCTTGATACATCCACGTCGTCGTGGTCGGCTCGATCACCAGAATGCGATTGATCTGCCGGCCCTGCGACATGACCAGCGAGAGCCTCGTGAAGTATTCGGCCATTACGTGGTAGGCGTCCCACCAGGGCGCGTGATAGGAGAACGACTGCGGATGGTCACGCTTGCGCGCCCCGCGAATGGTGATGTAGGAGAGGTGCTCGTCGAGCGTATTGACGCCCAGCACGTAGAGCCAGTCACCGATGCGCTTCATGTCTTCGAAACGCAGGTCCCACCCGCCGGCACCGTAGGCTTCGCACAGCGTGCGCGTTCGCCCCATCTGGTTGGCGACACTCGAAAGCTCCTTGACGGCGCGAACGTTTCCGAACTGAGCGTTGACGCCTTCGTTGTACTGGTTCATCAGGATGTCAATCGCCGGACGCTGATGCCAGGCGTACATCGCCATGTTGTCGCCGCCGTGTCCGGCATCGGGCCAGCCATGCTCCCAGTAGTGGCCCGTGAAATCCAGATTGTGCTCCTCGCAATACTCATAGCAGGGCTTGGCCCAGCGTTCGATGAACTGCTCCAGCAGAAGATTGTAGTAATTGTGGCGCACGCGTTTCCAGTCGCCGACGGGCCGAGCCAGTGACGGCAGGTGCTCGAGCAGATCGTATCCCCAGCGTTCCCGGAACAACTCGGGCAGACCATCGGACCAGTGCAGTCCACCGGCCGGCGCCAGGTGGGGCTCGTCGGTGAACCAGCCGGGGATGCGCTTGCCGAACTGATCACCGATCTCGCGGCGATAGCGCTCCATCGTGATCTCGATGAACTTCTCGGTCACGCCCGGCTTGAGCAGATCGACGTACCACTTGCCGCCGAACCAGCCTCCGGGCTGGGCCAGTCGGATCGATGCCACGAGGTAGCGACCCTCTGGAAACTCCTCACCGGAACGGACCCGCTGCGTGATGTTCTCGTACCCCACATCGGTCAGAAGAAAGACCGCCACCGCGCTGTCATCCACGTCGGCCGGCGTCTTGACCTCCTGCAACACCAAGCCCTTGCCGCGCGACTCGGGCATCGCCTCGGGAACAAGCCCGCCGGCAAACCCGGACGGATAGGAGTTCTCATCGTAGATCCACACGTTCATATCAAGCTTCTCGGCCTCGCGCAGCGCGACCCTCCACAGCCGGAACCAGTCGTCGGACAAGTACGGCGTCATCAGGCCGGGACGCGGATGTACGAAGACCTGCCGCACCTTCTGCCCCGCCAGATCCGCCATGGTCTCGGCGATCTGCTGCTCGGTGAGCAGGTCGTTCCAGACCCACAGCGGTGCCGAACTATACTCGCGCGCCGGCGCGGCGAACTGCTTGCGGACTTGCGCGGAGGTCACCGGCCTGGCCGCGGGGGTGAGTTTCTGAGCCAATGCGGCCGCAGGCAGAAGCGAGAGACTCAGACACAGAACAAGTGCGTTTGGCCTTTCCGAGACGACAGGTCGAACCATGAGATAGACTCCGATCAGATGTTGGGACTACACCCTGAAGAAGATCTTGTGGCGATACAGGAACCACAGCAGCAGCCAGCGGATCATCAGCGCACCGAACGGCAGGATCAACGCCGCGTAGATGCCTGCATGAGCGGCGACGCCGCCGAGGAACCCTTCGGCGATGCCGGGAAAGTCGATGATGCCGTCCAGGAAGTAGATCGTGATGGGATTCATGCCGATCACGACGAAGAAGAACGCCCACCTCTTGAGTCCCACCACGTCGATGACCCAGTAGAACAGGGCCAGCAGCAGCAGACTCCACCCGGCGGCAAACAGCACGTAGGAACTGGTCCAGAGGATCTTGATGATCGGGAAGGCGAACCCCCAGAGATAGCCGACCGCCAGCGACACCACGCCGGCCAGGGCCAGACCGGCCGCCTTGCGCGAGCCGGAGCGGTCCGAGCGCAGCCACTGCCCCGCCAGCGCGCCGAGCAGGGCCGTGCAGACGGCGGGAAACGTCGAGAGGATGCCCTCGTTGTCGCCGTAGCCGTAGTACAGCTCGCCCGGAATCAGCCGCTGGTCGATGTACGATGACAGGCAGCCCTGCATCGTGAGGTCGCCGGCGCTGTAGCCGGGAGCAGCAACCAGCATCGTCACCGCCCAATACGCCAGCAGGACCACGGCGACGACAATGGCCTGGGCCCGCCAGCGCGTGTGCATCACGATCAGCGCGGCGAAGAAGTAGCACAGGCCAATCCGCTGCAGGACGCCGGGCCAGCGCATCGTGGCCCAGTCGAACTGGAGCAGCCCATTCAGGATCATGCCAAGCAGGATCAACACCACGGCCCGCTTGACCACATGCAGATGGAGGACGAAGGAACCCTGGCCCCGTTCCATTCGGCGCGAGAGCGAGAACGGCATCACCGCCCCCATCAGGAAGACGAAGAGGGGGAAGATCAGGTCCTCGAAGCGGAACCCCTCCCACACGACGTGCTCCAGTTGCTCGTGGATCGTCTCGGTGACCCGATGCGGCCAGACCTTCACGAGACTCTCAAAGAGCGTGCCGCCGCCGATGATCCAGAACATATCGAAGCCCCGAAGGGCATCAATGGAAAGAACGCGGCCCCGGCCGCTCGAACCCTGCTGCTCATCGTCCATGACGTCTCCCCTCAAACGCGCGACACGTGGTTCGTTTACGATGGATGCCATCGATTTTCGATGTTACAGAGGATAACACAATTCCCGGCACGCATACAACTTGTGGTATCCGACCGTCCATCGTATACTTGCGTGCATGTCGTGGCAATCACATATCTCTGAGAAATGAGAGGAGACACACCATGGAACGACGAGAATTCCTGCGGACATCGTGCGCAACGGGTCTGGCGGCGCTGACGGTGGGGGCGACCGCCTACGGCCAGGACACTCCAGCGCGGCTCCCCGGCGAATCGGAGGTGGCCTATCGCCAACGCGTGGCCCGCCTGCCATCGCGGGAGTACTTCGAACTGCGGCGGTATGAGATCGAGACCGAGGCGCAGAAGGCCGGGTTCGACGCCTTCGCCAAACAGGCCGCGATCCCCGCTCTGAACCGGGCGGGCATCAAGCCGGTCGGCGTGTTCTACCCGTGGGAGGGGATCAGCCCGATCTATGTGCTGCTCCGCCACAGGTCGCCGTCTTCGTTCACGTCGCTCACGCAAATGCTCTCGCAAGATGAGGAATTCCTGCAAGCAGGCGCCGCCTTCCTGGACGCTCCGGCCAGCGCCCCGGCGTACAAGCGGATGGAGGTCCAGCTCATGGCCGCCTTCGAGGGCATGCCTCGTCTGGAGACCCCGATCGACAGCCCGGGCCGGGTGTTCCAACTGCGCACCTACGAGAGCCCCAGCGAGAAGACGGGCCTCAAGAAGATCGAGATGTTCAACATCGGCGAGATCGACATCTTCCGCAAGACGGGACTGAACCCGGTCTTCTTCGGCCAGACCCTGGCGGGCGAGAAGATGCCGAACCTGACCTACATGCTCGTCTTCAACGACATGGACGAGCGCCAGGCCAACTGGAAGCGGTTCGGCAGCGACCCCGACTGGCAGGCCCTGCGGGCCAAACCGGAATACGCCGACAAGGAGATCCTCTGCGGGATCACCAACGTCTATCTCAAGCCCGCCGATTACTCGCAGATATGAACGACTCGGCAGGCATCTTCGCAGGTTATGCCTTTGTCACCCCGAGCGGAACGAAGTGCAGCCGAGGGGTCTGGCCATAGGCGATACGCGCTTCTGATCGTAACCAGATTCCCCCGCTGCGGTCAGCCTTTGGCCGGCCTTCGGTCGGAATGACAAAGCCGTGGTTCGTGCCTTTCCCTGCGAGCGACAGCGAAAGACCTGCCATCGACAACTCAGTCGGCGCGGGGCAGGACCGTCATGGCTCCGATCCTGCAGCGGCGGTGCCCATCGTCACCATCATGAGGCAGCGCCATCGTCGGTGTGGCATCGCGCTGGCCGACTGAGACGTAGAGATCGTATGTACCTGGCTCGGTCGCCGGAGCGAAGCCGTAGGTCTTCTCGGCCACAGTCAGGCGGGAGGTGAGGGTGTGAGTCGGTGCTTCTCCGAGCGGGCCGACCTCCAGGTCGCGAACGTTGAATGATTCGTCCGCAAACGCCGCGACAATGCCTCCCTTGTCGTCCTTGAACGTGAAGCCGATGAAACCGCCCGGATAGCACGGCGCCACCCCGGCGTTGGCCCAGGTCGTCTCGACCGCGAAGGGCTCGCCCAGCCGGACCTCTCGCGGAAAACTGGTCCCGCGCAGTTGCAGGCGGTAGCCCATACGGCGATTGATCTTGTCGACGATCTCGCGATTCTCCTCCAGAAGAACGCGGGGCCACCAGTGGATCGACATGTAGCTGGCATGGTACTCCTCCACCGACTGCAGCAGCAGCGAGCCGTCTCCCCAGGCGCCGCGCGTCTTGGACGAGCCGTAATGCTCGTGCTCCAGGACCACCGGCAGCCTGGGCCAGAAGGCCTGCGCCAGCTCGGCGTGAAACCACGAATGGGGTGGAGGCTGCACACAGATGCTGTCGTCACGCAGCGTGACGCCCTTCGACAACGCATAGTCGGTGATCGGAAGATGCGCCCCAGGCTCCTGCGGGCCGGCGAAATCGTCGCTGATCGCCAGTAGCGTCCGCTTGAAATGCTTGCAGTGCAGATCGACATGGGCTTTCCGCGCTTCGAGATCGAACGGCAGCTTCGAGCTGGCCCACGAATGCCCCTCGCCCCAGACGCCGAACGAACCGATGTCGATGAACGCGACGTTCGGGTTGCCGTCGTATCGCTCCGCCAGGGCCGCCAGAAAGCGATCCAGCTTGTCAAGGAAGATCGGGTCCTTGTAGTCGGGCTCCCAGTAGGGCCCGTTCGGATCGACGCCCTTGCCCACAGTGAAGTTGTAGCCCTTGGCACCGGCGTCGTGGACCCACTTGGGCGTCGCCCAGCGCATCCAGGATTCCGTGCTGCTGATCCGCAGCGCGATCTGCGCCCCCTTGTCGATCCATCGCTGCGCCGGCGTATCCAGCAGTGACCAGTTGAACCGCCCTTCTTCCGGCTCCAGAAACGACCACGGAACCCGCAGGTACACGCACGACAAACCCGGGAAATCGTCGAGCGTATCGGACGGCGCCAGCTTCGAGCCGTAGTTCGTAATGATGTTCGAGTAGAAGTGCATCGTCCAGCCCATCTGGGGATTGACCAGGGCCCGACCATGATCGACAGGCCGGACCACCTGCCGCTCCCCTGCTCGGACACATGGGTTCAGCAGGAACACCAGGACGAGAATCCGCCGTGCTACGCGCGTATTCATGCTTTTCCTTTCGCCGGGTTGTGAAACTTGCCGTTCGTATCAACATCGTCGCCACGGTTCATGGGACGGTCAACAGGAAAACGTCTCGTGCGCGAAGAAGGACGGCCTGTCTCTTGACGTGTCAATCGGGTACACTGGCGGCGTAGCCACCCGTCAAGAAATCGCACCACTGGATACAAGGAGCAGGAACAATGGACATCACACGCATCAGATCCTGGACTCTCGTGTCGATCGGCGCCATGATCCTCGCAGGACTATGCTCGTTCGGCGAAACCGCCTGCGCCCAGGAGACATCGTCATCAGCGGCGGATGATACCGTCAATGTCCGCCGGTTCGGGGCCGTCGGCGACGGCAAGACGGACGACACCGCCGCGTTTCAGAGGGCCCTCGACGCCGTCGGCCAGGCCGGCGGCGGGACCGTGTACGCACCGCGTGGCAACTACCTCTTCGCCGGCCATCTGAACGTGCCCAACGCCGTGACGCTGGCGGGACTGTGGCAATCGGTTCCCGCCCATAACGGCTTGCGCGATGCCGGGCTGCCCAAGCCCACCGACGACGGAACGACGTTTCTGGTCACCGAGGGGGCGGGCCGGGAAGATGGCCCGGCCTTCATCACGCTCAACACCAACAGCACGCTCAAGGGCGTCGTCCTGTACTATCCCAACCAGGAGACGGACGCCGAACCGACGCCGTATCCCTGGGCCATTGCCATGCGGGGCAAGAACCCCGCGGTGCTGGCGGTCGAGATGCTCAACCCGTTCAACGGGATCGACGCGACGCGGAACGAACGCCACCTGATTCGCGACGTGCACGGCCAGCCCATCCGACGCGGGATCCTCGTCGACTCCATCTATGACATCGGGCGCATCGAGAACGTCCACTTCAATCCGTGGTGGAGCATGAAGCCCAAGCTGTTCCAATGGCAGATGGCCAACGGCGAGGCCTTCATTTTCGGCCGCTCGGACTGGCAGTACGTCTACAACACCTTCTGCTTCGGCTACAAGGTCGGCTACCGATTCATCAAGAGCGACAGCGGCGTCTGCAACGGCAACTTCCTCGGCATCGGCGCCGACGACTGCCACACAGCCCTGGTCGTCGACCAGTGCGCTCCCTTTGGCCTGCTGATCACCAACGGCGAATTCGTCTCGTTCCACGGGCCCGACCCCACCATGATCGAAGTCGGAAAGGACAACACCGGCAGCGTGCGTTTCGTCAACTGCGCCTTCTGGGGGCCGTGCAACCAGATCGCCAGGATCGCGGGGACCGGCACGGTCGGCTTCGGTGACTGCACCTTCACCCAGTGGGGAGGCAAGGACGGTACGCGGCCGGCCATCCAGGCGCAAAGCGGCACCGTCCTGGTTCGCGGGTGCGAGTTCCGGCAGGACCGCCCGCACATTCAACTCGGCAAAGCCGTTCGCCGCGCCGTCATCACCGGCAACATCTTCACAGGCGCCCAGCGCATCGCCAACGAATCCGAAGGCAACGTGCAGATCGGCCTCAACAGCAGTGAGTAATCCAAACAAAGCCAACCGGGCCCGTGCTGGAATGGCACAGGCCCGGTGGATCATGCGAGACTATCGTATCAAGCAGGGACGCTACCGGTCGCCGGCCAGGTAGCGGATCTCGCCGGGCGAGAGGGCCCGGCTGTAGATCACAAAATCATCCAGCGAGCCGCCGAAATAGGCATCGACGGCGTACTGCGAACGGCCCAGCCAGTTCTGCGTCGTGTTGCCCAGATCGGCCGGCAGCGTCTCGGTGGCACCGCTGGCCGCCATGGTCCCATCGACATAGATCTGTACGGTCATCGTGGCACTGTCGATCACGACCGCCAAGTGATGCCAGCCGTCCGTCGCCAGTTCGTTCGGCGTATCGACGACGGACTCCGCGTCACCGCCGGCGGCGGGCGTGATCCCAAACCGGACGGGACCAGATGGAATTCGCGGACACAGGAACATGTAGCCGGCCGTATTGCTCGTACCGAAGTCGAAGATCCGCTGCCAGGCGCCGCCCGTGTTCGGGAAGCTCACCCAGGTCGCAAACGTCGAATCGGTCAAGGTACTCAGCAACGGACCGATGGGCAGTTCGACGTAATCGGCGAAGCCGTCGAAGTTGATCGCCTGGCCCTGCCCCGGACGCGAGGCCAGATACGCCGGATCGTTGAACGCTGTGCCGTGGTGGCCGTTGCCCGAGCCGTCCTGCACGTTGTTCTCGAACGCATACGAGGCCACCAGGCCCGCCGTGCCCGGATCGGCCGGAACGACCGGCTCCGGCGCCACCCGATGCAGACGGATGTCATCGACGAACAACAGGCCCGAGCCACTGCCGTCCACACCCAGACTCAACGACGTGACGCTCGTCAGGTTCGTCCCCAGCGACGACAGGTCGATGTTCCACTGCTTCCACACCGGGCTGGTCAGCACGCCCGGATACATCACCTTCCTGCCGTTGACCGTCGCATAGAACTGGCCCGCTCCGTTGTCGATCGCGCCGCGGAAGTACACCACCAGCGTCGTCGCGCCGCCGGCCGTCCAGTCCTGGGCGTCCATCGTCAAGTCGGTCCGCGAGTTGCCCTCGTAGAACAGCGGCATCGACTGGCGGCCGCCGTGCACGGTCGTACGCTCGGCGAACGGCGTGCTGAGATACCCGACCGTCGAGCCGGTCCCGTTGACCCAGCCGTCCAGCCACGTGTCGAAGATCGCCTCCCCGGCGTCGATGTCGTCGGTGTAGCCCTCGAAATCGTCGATGACGATGAACGGCTGCGTCGAGAAGCTCCAGATCTCGCCGGCCCACGAGGCAATCGCCTCGGCCTCGTTGACCTCGTCGATCCGCCAGTAGTACGTCGCATCGAGATCGAGCATCCCCGGATCGTACTGGCTCTGGCCGACCGTTCCGGCCAGGGCCGTCCCGTCGATCACCGCCGCTTCATCCGTGCCCAGATACACCTCGTGCGATGCCGCCTGGCGGCCGGACCGCCAATCGAGGATCGCACCGACGCTCACATCGACAGCCCCCGCCTGCGGCTGCGGCTGCCGGGCCTGGACCGGAACGAACAGGAACCGCACCTCGCTGAGGCCGAACTGGCCCGTCGCACCCCAGGCGCTGTTGGCCGTCAGACGGACGAACCGGGCCGCCACACCGCTCAGATCCACCGTCGTATTGGCGGTGTAGGTGGTCTTGGCCGTCGCCTGAGCGAACCGGACGTCGCCGAACGCGGTCCAGGACTCGCCGTCCTCGGAGTGCTCGATCGTGACGTCCTTGAACCCGAAGCCGAGCATCAGCTCGAAGATCACGTTGTAGTTCCAGACCTGAAGCTCGTGCAGCAGGTAGACCTTGTCGAACTCGAACTGAATCCACACGGGCTCGGCCCCGCCGGTACTGCCGACCCACATATCGCCACTGTCGGTCGAGTGCTGACTGGCGGCATTGAGTCCGGAGCCGTTGACGGCGTTCTCCGGGCCCGCTCCCGGCTCGGAGGTGGCGTTGCTCGTCGCAACGACGTTCGCGATGGGATAGGCCAGCGGCTCGGCGGTAAAGCTCCAGACGTCGCCTTTGAAGATCGTGTTGTCCGGCGCAGCGTTGACCTCATCGACCCGCCAATAGTAGGTCTGTCCGAAATCCAGACGAGCCGGCGGCGTATAGGTCGTCGCCGCCTGGCCCTGACTGGCCAGGACGCCCAGCGGATTGCCCCGCCCGGCCGTGTTGACGTCGGCGAACACCGTCCCGAAGTACACATCATGCGTCGCCGCAAACTCCCCGGCCTTCCAGCTCAATCCCACATCCCGCGGCACATCGCCCTGCCCATCCGCAGGGACGGGGTTAGCCGCCGTCGGGGCGCCCGGCTTGGACCGGAAGTTGTTGGCAATCGCCGCCGGGCTCAAGACGCCGTCGTGGATGCGTACTTCGGCAATGGACCCCGTGAAGTTGACAGCCGCATGGACACCGGCCCCGGAATCGTTCGCCTGCGCGGCCACGCGGATGATGTTGGGGCCGTGCGTGTTGAGCGTCACGTTGCGTGTGGTGTTCTCCTCCGCATTGACGTACAGACGGACGGTGGTGCCGTCGTACGTGTACACGAGATACCACCAGTTGTTGGCCGCCGGAGCGGGCGAGTGCTGGCCCGACCAGGGCATATCGGGGGTATCCCAATGGCCCACAGCACCCCAGGTCCCATGATTGCCATAGTTGAACGCGATGTTCGTTCCCCCCGGTCCGCCGCGATGGCTCCAGGAGACCATCGTTTCCTCGCCCACGAAGTCGGGCCCGTTGTAGACCCAGACTTCGATGGAGCGTGTGCCGCCCCCTTCGATGCCGGCAACGGACAGGGGACCCTCAAAGTAGCTCGAACCATCGAACGTCACCGCCTTGCGGCCGGCGACGTCTTCGACCACCGGAACGCCCTGGGGTTCGAAGTCGCCCAGCGTCCCATGATTGACCCACGTCCGGGCCACGGTCCCATACGACAGGTCCTCGGCCCGCAGATCGACCAGCAACTGTTCGGCGACCACGATGCCGGCCATCGCCTGGCTCGACAGCCCCCCAATGAGGCCTAAGATCAGGTACAATAGGCATTTACGCATTGAACTCATCCTTTCAAGAACACGTTCATGATGGTGTTTGGACGACATGAGATGACGAAGACCCCTGTCCGCATAGACACACCCGACTCTCCATTCCGGCCTGCGCGACGGAAAACGCCGCGCCGTAGACCCTGTCTGCGACCCGCTCGCCACACCATGCCAGCCTGCCTCGATAACGGCCGACATGCGCAGAAAAGGCCATCAAAGCCTGGTCTGTTATACCATATTGCCCCATCGTCCTGCAACGGAATTGCCGGCCGGCTGAGTCGCCGCTTGCGTTCGTGGCGTGACTCGGTAGACTCAAGAAGCGTCGGCGGGAGATTGAGTACGACCGGAGGACTCCATGACTTACCCGCACGGCGGCATGAAGAGGCACGATATGCGTATCCTGGCTCTGGAACCCTACTACGGCGGCAGCCACAAGGCCTTTCTGGACGGCTGGTCGGCATCGAGCCGGCACGACTGGACTATCCTGACGCTGCCGCCATACAAATGGAAATGGCGGATGCGGCACGCGGCGGTGACCTTCGCACAGGAGGTCCACGAACATCTGTCCGAGAAGCCGGCGTGGGATCTGCTGTTCTGCTCGGACATGCTGAACCTGGCGGAGTTTCGCGGGTTGACTCGCCGCGACCTCGGCGATCTTCCGAGCGTCGTCTACTTCCATGAGAACCAACTGACCTATCCGGTGCGCGTCGAAAGCGAACGCGACTACCAGTTCGCCATGACCAACATGACCAGCGCGCTGGCGGCCGACGCGGTGTGGTTCAACTCCGCCTTCCATCGCGACTCGTTCCTCGACGGCCTGGATACCTTTCTCAAACGCATGCCGGACCACCAACCGACCGACGCCGTGGACGCCATCCGAGAAAAGGCCCACGTCCATCCACCGGGCGTAACGACGATGCCCGTCCGCTGCGGCAGGAAGTCCGGGCCGCTGCAAATCCTCTGGGCCGCGCGATGGGAACATGACAAAGCCCCGCAGGACTTCTTCGACGCCCTGGCGATTCTTGCGAAGCAAGGCGTCGCGTTCCGCATCAGCGTCATCGGAGAGCAGTTCCGTGAGGTGCCGGAAATCTTCGCGCGAGCGCGGAAGGATTTTGGCGACTGCATCGACCGATGGGGTTACCAGGAGAGTCGAGCCCAATACGAGGCGGCCCTGTCGGAGGCCGACGTTTTCGTCTCGACCGCCCAGCATGAGTTCTTCGGTCTGTGCGCCGTCGAGGCGGCGCTGGCCGGGGCAGTTCCGTTGCTTCCGAAGCGCCTGGCCTACCCCGAAGTCTTTGGCCTGGAAGAGGCGGACGAGGCCGAGCAGTTCTTCTACGACGGTTGTCCCGAAACCCTCGCTGCAAGACTGGCAGAACTGGCGGGAATCGTCGCAGACGGACAGTCCCTGATCGACCGCACGGAACTGCTGCGAAACCGCCTGAGGCAATTCGAATGGACCAACCTCGTTTCGGTGCTCGACGAGGCGATTGCCTGTATCGCCGGTTTCTGATCGGCGCTACCGGGGCACGTGTTTCTTGCGGTATTCTCGCAGACTGGTCCCGGTCTCCTTGCGGAAATACCGGCTGATGTGTTCGACGCCGTCGAAACCCGACTTGACGGCGATTTCGGTGATGCTCATGTCGGTGCCGACGAGAAGACCGATGATGTAATTGACGCGAACCCGCCGAATCTCCTGGTAGACCGAGCGTCGAAGAATGCCCTTGAACCGCTTTTCGAGAACGCGTCGCGAAACGTTGGTGGCCTCGACAACATCATCGACCTGGATCATGCGATTGGGGTGTCGCCGGATGAAGCGCACCGCCGCCGCCACGTCCGTATCGGTCACCGCCAGAATATCCGTCGACATCCGCGTCACGATGTGCGTCGGACGCACGGGAATCTGCTGGCCGGTCATCGGCTCGCCCTTCATGAGTCCGTCGAGCAGTCGAGCCGCCTCGTGGCCGGCTGTCTCCGTGTCCAGGGCAATGCTCGATATCGGTGGATCGGCCAGATCGCAGATCAGGATGTCGTTATCGACCCCGAGCACCGCCACCTGATCGGGCACGTACAGATCGGCCAGTTTGCAGGCCTCGATGACCTGCAGGGCGCGATCGTCGTTGCAGCACAGCAGGGCCACGGGCTTGGGCAACGACTCCAGCCATTCGGCGATCAGGTTCTGCTCGCTCTTCCAGACGCGCTTGGCTCGGGCCTTGGGCTGGCGGTAGACGTTGGCACAGAACCCCGCGCGTTCCAGCCGCTCGACAAAATGTCTGGCGCGCAGTCGGGACCAGACGAACTCGTCGAGCCCGCAGAACGCGAAGTTCTGGAACCCTCGATCGAGAAAGTGGTCGGCGGCCATCGAGCCGATCGCGGCGCTGTCGGTGATGATCGCAGGGAACGGGGTGTAGCTTTCTCTGTTGTGCTGTGCGAAGATTACAGGGAACTTCCCGTTGGAGAGGTTCTCGACGACCTGCACATCGCGCATGATGGCGCCGTCGATCTTGAGGTCCCTCCATTCCGGCAGCGACGAGTCGAGTCCGGCCGACCGCTGGTAAACCCGCCACGGTCCGTGCAGTCGCGAGTAGCGGGCGATCCCATAGAGCAAACCGCGACCGAACTCGCGCGAGGTCTCGACAAACAGGAGCACGGAGGGCGCCCCGCCGGCTCCCGGCTTCCCTGGCTTCTGTACGCTGGTTCGCTCGGTATCCATCCGATTCAGGACATCCAAATTCGTATGCCTCCTGGTGGAAATCACCGGATGCGGGACTCGATCACCGCAACTGGCCTGGCGGGCACGGATCAGACGTGCCGGTAGACGTCCCAGCCTTGATAGTTGCCCAAGGCCTCGGCAACGGCCTCGGCAACGGAACACAGGTTGACCGCCACGTGGTGCTCGAAACCCATCTGGCAGATGTAGTTCAGCAGCATCTGGAGGTTGTCGATCTTCATAACGCCGTAGCCGCCGAACGTATCGAGCTTGTCGTTCGTGAACTTGCCCTGCCCGATGTAGACGCGAAGCAGACCTTCGACGTCGTCGGTGCTGGCACGGCAAAAGGTGGCCGGCGAAGGTTTGATTCTTCCGACGATGGTGCCGTAGGTGTTGTCCTTGCCCACCGAGCCGGCGATGATCTCCTGGAAATCCATCTTGTCGGTCTGGAAGAACGACTTGGGCAGGTTGCTGCAATGGAACAGCACGCACTTGTTCGGATCGCCCTCGAAGTTGTTGTTCCAGTCGAGCAGCGCGCTGGGTGATCCGGAGGCCAACTGGAGAACGTACATCGCCAGCAGGCCGGTGATGTCCACCTCGCAGGCGCTGGGCAGCAGGGATTCACTCATCATGCTCATCAGCGCGCAGGGCACGATTCCGAAGTACTGCTCGAGTGCGGTCCAGCACTGGATCGCCGTGCCCGCCAGCTCGTTCTCCTTGACCCAGGCATCGATCACGGCGCCGAATTTGGCCATTTTCAGCAGGCTCTCTGAGGGAATGGCCTCAACGTTGGTGTATTTGCGGATCGCGTTGAGCTTGGCCCTGACAGAGGGGGCTTTGTCGGCCAGTCGATCAACCTTGGCGAGGACCTCGTACAGATCGACCGGCTCGACCGCGATGCCGGCCAATTCCAGGATCTTCTCGCTGTACCGAACCGTGTTGAACGCGGCCGGCCGACTGCCGATGGCGCCGAAACGAACGTTCCTGAGGCCCTTGACCACACGACAGACCGCGGCGAACCGGTCCAGATCGTTCTGGAATTCCTCCGAGGCAACCTTGACCGTGTGCGAGGTCGTCAGCGTGAAGGGAATGCCGGCCTGCCGGAGATTGTTGCACACGCTGATTTTGCCGCAGAACGAGTCACGGCGACCGCCCATCGCCATCCGGGCGACGGCGTCCTCCTCCGCCTGGATCAGGATCGGCACGTTCAGGCCACTGCGTTTGACGGCCTCCGCCACCCCTCTCTCATCCCCGAAGTTGGGCAGCGTCACGATGATCCCGTCGATCTTGTCGGCCTTCGAGGCAAACAGGGCCGCGCACTTCTTGGCGTCCTCGAAGGTCTCGACCGCGCCGAACTTCGTTTCTGTCATCGGCAATGCGACGCTGTCATAGCCGTTCTTCTTGAGAACCGCCATGATGTCTCTGCGTCCTTCCTTCGCCAGCGCATCGGGGAAGAAGCCTCGGTTGCCGACGATGACTCCGAACGTGACCTTGGCCATTTCGGTTCTCCTTCAGGCTTGCCCGTAATAGGCGTTCGTGCCGTGCTTTCGCAGGTAGTGTTTGTCGAGAAGAGCTTGGGAGATGGGTAGTTGTTCGGGATGGACTGCCAGCGTCCCGGCGGCCATCTTCGCCACTTCCTCAAGGACCACGGCGTTCTTGACGGATTCGTCAGGACTCTTGCCCCAGGTGAATGGACCGTGATTGGCCACGAGGACGGCAGGCATCTGCATCGGGTCGATCCCCTGAAAACGCCGGACGATCACGACGCCGGTGTTGGCCTCGTAGTCCTGCCCGATCTCGGCGGCCGTCATCGTTTCAGTCACGGGGACGGCGCCGTAGAAATGGTCGGCGTGGGTCGTGCCCAGGCACGGGATGTCCCGCTGGGCCTGGGCCCACATCGTCGCATGGGGCGAATGCGTGTGGCAGATGCCTCCGATGCCCGGAAAACTGCGATACAGCTCCAGATGGGTCGGCGTGTCGGACGAGGGACGCAGGTCCCCTTCGACGACGTTGCCCTGCAAATCGAGCAGGACGATCTGCTCGGGCACCAGCTCATCGTAGCTGACGCCGCTGGGCTTGATGGCCACGATGCCGGCGTCGCGGTCGATCCCGCTGACGTTGCCCCAGGTGAACACGACGAGGCCGTACCGCTGAAGATCGAGGTTGGCCCTGCAAACCTGTTGTTTCAGTTTCTCGTGCATCGCTACGCGTTGGCCTTCTCTTTGATTTCCAGCAGCTCCTTCATCACATTGCCCATCGCCAGCGGCTGGCCCTTGAGGCCGAACCCGTCGTGGAGCTGCCGATAGAGCCCGTAAAGCCGGCGATAGACCTGGTGGTTTGCCGGGATGGGCTTGAAAGTCGTCTCCTTGATACCGCACATCGCCGCCTGGGCTTTGGCAAAGCCGGGATACGCACCGCCGACCACAGCCGCTGCGATGGCCGACCCCAGCGCGCAGGTCTGGGCCGAGCGGGAAATCTTCATCTCGCGGCCGGTGACGTCAGCGTAGATCTGCATGAGCATGGCGTTCTTCTCCGAGATCCCGCCGCAGTTGACCACCTCGGAGATCTCGACGCCGTATTCCTCAAATCGGTTGATGATGGTCAACGCGCCGAAGGCCGTCGCCTCGACCAGGGCCCGATAAATCTCTTCGGGGCGGGTGTGAAGGGTCTGGCCCAGAAGCAGGCCGGTCAGGCGTTGATCGACCAGGATCGTCCGATTGCCGTTGTTCCAGTCGAGGGCCAGCAATCCGGACTGGCCCGGCTTGAGCCTGGCGGCCTTCTCGGTCAGCGACTGGTGCGACCCGGCTTCTTTACCGCCGGGCTGGATGTAGTTGACGAACCAGTTGAAGATGTCCCCGACGGCCGACTGGCCTGCTTCGAGGCCGTAGAAGCCCGGCAGGATCGAGCCGTCCACGATGCCGCAGATGCCCGGGATGTCGGGCAGATTCGCGCTCGACGGAGCGACGACCATGTCGCACGTGCTGGTCCCGATGATCTTGACGAGCACGCCGGCCTTGATGCCGGAGCCGACGCCGCCCAGGTGGGCGTCGAAGGCGCCCATCGCCACGGGAATGCCGGCGGTCAGGCCGAGCTTGCTCGCCCACGCATCGGTGAGCTTGCCGGCGACTTGATCGACCGCGTAGGTCTTGTCGCCGAGGGTCCGACGGAGCTTGCCCAGTTTCGGGTCGAGTCTGGCGAGGAACGCCTCGTCGGGATAGCCGCCCCACTCGTCGCAGAACATGGCCTTGTGTCCGGCCGCGCAGCGACACCGCCGGATCTTCTCCGGCGCATCGGCGCCCGTCAATACGGCCGGCAGCCAGTCGGCGTGCTCGACCCACGTGTACGCCGCATCGAAGACCTTGGGCGCCACCCGCAGGCAGTGGAGGATCTTGCTGAAGAACCACTCCGACGAATACGTCCCGCCGCACTTGGCCAGATATTCGGGGTGCTCCTTGCGGGCCAGTTCGGTGATCTCGGCAGCCTCGGCATAGCCGGTGTGGTCCTTCCAGAGCCATGCGTGGGCGTTCAGATTGTCTTTGAACGCGTCGAGCATCGCCAGCGGCGTCCCGTTCTTGTCGACGGGCAGCGGCGTCGAGCCGGTCGTGTCCACGCCGATGCCGATGATGTTCTTTGAATCGAACTTCGGCTCGGCCTTGCGCGCCTCGGCGATCGCCCCGGCCACGGTGACCTCTACACCTTTGAGATAGTCGGCGGGGTTCTGTCGGGCCACGTTGTGATCGGCGGCATCGAGAAGAATGCCCGCCTCGCCCGTCTCATACTCATAGACGCACGTCCCCAGCTCGCGACCGTTCGACGTATCGACGATCAGGCAGCGCACGGAGTTCGTGCCGTAGTCCAAACCTACCGCATAGGCCATCGCTCACCCCTCGAATCTAAGATGTCTCAGCCCCTGAAATAGAGATACGCCGCAAGGATCGCCACCAGGACACCGACCGAGGCGATCACATCCCACTGGTTCCAGGACGCCCGCGAGGCCTTGCGGTCTTCGTCGGTCAGGGTCCCATAGGTCAGGCCGCCGATCTTACTGTACGCCGGCTCTTCCGTCAGATGGCTGACCACAACCATGACCGCAATGCAGACCAGGAAGATCAGAAGGCTGTAGTACTGGAAGTAGATGTTGTTCACGATCCAGAAGAAGGAGCCTTCCGCGTACGAGAAGTCGGTCATCAGCTTGACCGGCGTATCGACGGCCAGTCGGAACAGGCCGAGCACAAATCCGACGATCAGCGCCCACAAGCAGCCCTTGGCGTTGAGGCGTCGGCTGAAGACGCCCAGGAAGAAGACGACAAAGATCGGTGGAGCCAGGTAGGCCTGAACCCCTTGCAGATAGTCGTACAATCCCTTGCCGCCCCGGATGACGGGGATCCAGAGCAGGCCGATGAGGACCATGACGGCGGTGGCGACTCGACCCACCCACACAACCTGTTTTTCCGGCGCCTTGGGGCGCAGCTTCGAATAGAAGTCGATGGTGAACAGCGCCGCGGAGGCGTTGAACGCGCCGGCCAGCGAACTCATCAAGGCCGCGAGCAAACCAGCCACGACGATCCCGCGAATCCCGATCGGCAGGACTTGGGCGACCAGCAGCGGGAAGGCCTGCTGGGCGTTGTCGCGAACGACGTCGCCGTTGGCGTCGAGCATCGCCTGCTGCAGGGCGGTATTCTGTCCGCTCTTGGCCAGCGCGAAGGCGATCATGCCCGGGATGATGAAGATGAAGACCGGCAGGAGCTTCAGGGCCGCCGAGCAGATGGAGCCCCGGCGGGCATCCGTCTCATTCTGCGCGCCAAGCACACGCTGCACGATGTACTGGTCGGTGCACCAATACCATAGTCCGACGATCGGTGCGCAGAAGAGCATGCCGATCCAGGGATAATTGTCGTTGAAGTACCAGGCCATGCGGCCCGATTCCTTGACCGGCGCCCAGGTGCCCGCCACTCCCTCCGGCACGAGCGGCTTCCACAGGTTGAACATCTCCGAGCCGGCCCACTCGCGCAGCGCCTCCCAGCCACCAAGAGCCTTCAGACCGAAATACGTCACGAAGGCCGAACCGACCACGAGGATCACCGTCTGGATCGCCGAGGTATAGGCGACGGCCCGCATCCCGCCCATGATCGTGTAGATGCCGGTCAGGACGATCACCAGGATCGACCCGATCCAGAAGCTGTCGAGCCCCAGGAACGTGATGTCGGGAATCAACACGGCGAACACCACGCCGCCGGCGAAGATGCCGACCGCCAGCTTGGTCAGAATGTACGCGACCAGCGAGATGATCGAGAGCACCGTACGGTTGACCGGCGAGAACCGCCGTTCGAGGAACTCCGGCATGGTGAAGACTCTCGACCGCATGTAGAAGGGCACCATGATCCAGGCCAGGACCAGCAGACACCAGGCGTGCAACTCGTAGTGGGCCATGGCGACCCCGTCGGTGGCGCCCGAGCCGGCGAGGCCGACGAGATGCTCGGACCCGATGTTCGACGAGAAGACCGCCGCACCGATGATCCACCACCCGAGATTACGTCCGGCGAGGAAGTACTCCGTCGTCGTCTGCGACTGCCTTTCCTTGAGGTAGGCCCACCATGCGATGCCAAACACAACAGCGAAGTAGCCCAGAATGAAAAGCCAGTCAACCGTGTGCAATGCCGTCATGTCTTCTCCTTTGTGTAGAGTTCAGGGATTCTCTCAGTTTATCATGCGTCGGCCGCCCCGCTATCGCGCGGAGAACGCGTAGACCGTCGTGGTCCTGTAGATGCGGCCCGGACGCAGGATGGTTGACGGAAAGTCCGGCTTGTTCGGCGAATCCGGGTAGTGCTGCGTCTCCAGGCAGAAGCCATAGCGATGCTTGTAGACAACCCCGTCCTTGCCCGTGATGGTCCCGTCGAGGAAGTTGCCCGCGTAGAACTGAATGCCGGGCTCGGTCGTCCGGACGGTCATCAGGCGTCCGGTCGTCGGCTCGTAGACCTCGGCCGCCAACGTCATCGCGTCGCCCTTCTTGTTCAAGACCCAATTGTGGTCGTAGCCGCCGCCGAACTGAAGTTGCTCGTAGCTGTCGTCGATCCGGGCGCCGATCGCCGTGCGTTTGCCGAAGTCCATCGGTGTCCCCTGAACGGGTCGCAGCTCCCCCGTCGGGATCAGCCCGGCATCGACCGGCGTGAACCTCTCGGCGTTGAGCATCAGCTCGTGGCCCAGGATGTCGCGCTGTCCGCCGGTCAGATTGAAATAGCCGTGGTGCGTGACATTGACCGGCGTAGCCTTGTCCGTGGTGGCCTCGTACTCGATCCGCAACTCGTTTCTGTTGGTCAGGAGATAAATCACACTGACCCTGAGGTTGCCCGGATAGCCCTCCTCGCCATCGCGGCTCAGGTAGCTGAGCTTGACACCGACGGCATCGGCCCGATCGACCGGCTCATCGTCCCAGACGACCTTGTCGAAGCCCCTGATCCCGCCGTGAAGGTGGTTCTCACCGTCGTTCGTGGCCAGCGTGTAGGTCGTGCCGTCAAGTGTGAACTTGCCCTTGCCAATCCGATTGCCGTACCGCCCGACGATGGCACCGAAGTAGGGGCTGACCTTGATGTAGTCGGCCAGATTGTCATAACCCAGGACGACGTCGTCGAACCGCCCGTTCTTGTCGGGGGCGGTCAGCGAGACCACGATGGCCCCGTACGTTACGATCTCGGCCGTCATGCCCTGGGCGTTGCGGAGGGTGTAGTGGCGAACCGCCCGGCCGTCGGGCGCTGTGCCGAACGGCGCGACGAGCCGCTCCATCTCCATCTTCGCCTGCCCCGATTTCGTCCATCGGTCCGTCGAGCCGCACGAACACAGCATGGTCACCGTCATCGCCAAACACACAACCAAACCGATCCGTCGCGCTTCTTCCTTAAGCATCTCTTGTCCGCCTTTCCAAATCGTGTTGCACCGATGAAGTTGACACGATGGCCCTTTGTGGAGCCGGCCGTCGTCCAATTATCGTCTTCCCTGTCCGAAAGCAAAGGTTATTTTGCGTTTTCTTTTCATCAAATTGCGAACGCCACCCCGCGCCGTTTCGCACAGACGCAGAATACGCAGGACAGCTCTGCGAATCGGGCCTTCCGCCCGGACCTATCTCACCGGGTCGAGGACGGCAACAAAGCCGCCATAAGGCGAAAAACGAAGCTCTATGAAGTCTTGCGAGGTCAGGCCCTTGACGCTGCCGAACGGGCCCGCTTCGTCCCCGGAGACCGCCGGTGGCGTCACTACGTTGAAGCTGCGCGGGGTCTTTCCGTCGCCGATCATCAGGGCCGTATACTGAGCGTCACCATCAAGGAATGGCAGGGCCACCTTGACCGCGCGCTCGGTTTGGCGGCCGTTGATGCCGCCGAGGTACCACGAATCCCCATGCCGCCTCGCCAGCACAACGAACTGCCCTGGCTCGCCGGCGACGAACTTCGTCTCGTCCCATGTCACCGGGACGGCCTTGAGGAATTGCTTCGGGGCATCCGCCAGATCGAGATACGCGCTGACGCGATCGGCGAAATGCAGCCAGCCGCTTTCGAATACGACCGACAGAGCCAACTCATGGGCGTTGGTCGTGATGTGTTTGTACACGTTATCGTCGAACATCACGGGCGTATAGTCCATCGGCCCGACGGCATTGCGCGTGAACGGCATCACAGTGTTGTGCATGGGGGCGTAGTTCGTGAAGGACCGGTCGAAGCTGTAACATTCGGCGCCCCGGACCGCCTCCATCGTCATCAGATGCGGATATGTCCGGCTCCAGCCGCGAGGCAGCGTGCAGCCGTGGAAATTGACCATGATCTGGAAATCCGCCGCATCCTTCAGGATGTCGTGGTACAACTGGATGATGTTCTGCTTGTCGCTCTGGAAGAAGTCCACCTTGACACCCTTGATGCCCCAGTCCCTCAATCGCCGGAACTCGTGCCGTCGGACCTGCCGAAGGTCCATCGTGCCTCGCGGCTGCTCGGTAACGTAGTTGTGCGGGCCGCCGGAATTGTACCAGAGCAATAGCCCAACGCCCTTGCGATCGGCGTGGGCGATCAGGTCGTGGATCGTCCCGTTCTTCATGATGTTCCAGTTGGCGTCGATCAGGGAGTACTCCCAGCCCATCTCGGCCGCCAGGTCGATGAACGTCCGGAGCTTGTCGTGGTCCTGGGGGCTGTCGTGGTCGGAAAGCCAGCTCCACGAGGCCCGCCCCGGCTTGATCCAGTCCGTGTCCTCGACGACGGACGGCGGATTCAGATGGGTCACGAGATCGGATTCCACGATGGGGGCCAGCGTGTCGCCCACGATGACCACGCGCCACGGGGTCGCCCAGGGCAGCGTCCCCGACGGCTCGACCGCTCCGGTTCCGTTGCCCTCGCCCGCGGCGGGAAACAGCAATCGGTGAACGCCGTGGGAGGCGGGCTGACTCAGATGCGAACCACAGTAGGAGCCGTCCACCGCCGCCTCGGTGAGCAATCCCCATCGGGTCCCATCGGGCGTGCAGAACAGCAGCGGAAACGCCCAGCCCTCTTCGTTGGACGACGCCGTGCCGACCGGGACGCCATCGACCCAATATGTTTCATAGGCCGGCGTGTACTCACTGGCCTTGTCATACGGATGGGCCCAGACCTTGCCGCCGGCCGGCAGGCAAAAGCCGCTTGCCTCACTGACCACCGTACACACCCGGTCGCTGCTCTCCGGGAAACGGTGTCGAAACGCCACGCCGTCGTCGTACGCCCGCAGGACCAGTTCGAGCCTGGCCCCGTTGGGGTTCTCAAAGGTCAGCGTCTGCTCGTTGGCATGATCCCGGCAGACCTTGCGCTTGCCGTGCAACATCGTGTAGGTCTCGTCGATCGTCCGCACGCGACCGGCCGAGACGAAGCGGAGCCCATCGACGAAGCCCTGGTCATCTCGTGTGATGCCGAGAGGCGACAGGGGAAGCACGGTCCGGCCCTTGCACTGGACCTCGTAATACAGTCTCACCTTGCCCGCCGGATAGTCCGCCACGCGTCCCGGATCGGCCAGCCGGACCACCATCGTCACGTTCCCGTCGGGTGAAGTCACCTTCCACGCCGTCTGCCCAGACGCCATCTGCGCCGCCAGCAGACACAAGACACCGCCAAGAACCTGGATCGTCGTCGTACGCACCATGCCATGATCTCCTTCATTGAATCTGTGAGAACGCTCGATTCCGGGGCGCGGAACCGCAGACCATCCGTGCCGAAGGGTAGGATATGCGATGGAATCCGGATTGGCAAGCCACCCAGGCGCTTCGGGCATATCGGGCAAACGGAGCGTTGACAGACTCGGTCACAGTGCCTATGTTTGAGATTATGAGCACAAGCGCAGACAACCAAGCTGGCAACGGGCCGGACGTCCCTCGGCACGAGACGATCGGCGGCATGCTGGCCGCCGCCCTGAATATGGAAGACGAGATCAGCTCAGGCGTCTATGAGGACTACATGGACCGGCGGCACTGGACCGAGCAGCTTGATGATGACGCGTTTGTCGAGATCAGACGGCGTTTGACGGTACTGATCGAGGACACCAAGAAGCACAAGAAGATCCTTCAGGCCCTGGTCAACGAATATGGCAAAGACAAATAGCCGATCCAAAGCCGACATCCTCCGCGAGTTCGAGACGATGAAGTCGTTCGAGCTGTCGGCCCGCGACCTCTATGCGAAGATCGCCGCGGACGCCGGCGTGGGCCCTCAGAAGATCAAGACCGCATTCGCCTCCCTGGCCGCCGACGAGCAGCGCCACGCCGACCTGGTTCAGGAGATCATCAATCTCGTCAACGATGCGATGTAGGCGAAGCAGTTCGGCTCGTCTTTTCCTGGCGTGCCTCGTGCTGATCTGCGCCGGCGTTGCGTCATTGCCGGCATCCGCACAAGAGAGTGACTCTTCCGCTGTCCTCTATCTCGTCGACTCCGATCCCAATACGGTCGAGTTCATCGCTGTATCACGGGATATGTCCTGTGCCGAGCCCAATCTGGTGATCGTCACGCACGGATGGTATGAACGGCAGGCATGGCCCGGCTGGATGGCAACGGCCCTCGCCAGGCGCGTGGATCGACGGCACTGGCAGTGCGGGTGGTACGACTGGCGGGCTCAGGCCCGGCATCTGCGGCCGTCGCGCGCCGCGAAGATCGGCCGCGATACGGCCGGACCGGCGCTGGGGCACAAGATCGTCCGCCTCTCGGAGGACTGGCGGCACGTGCACCTGATCGGACATTCGGCCGGCGCCTGGGTCGTCAACGCCGCTGCCGAGACCGTCGCGCGCGAAACGAACGCCGAGATTCACGTCACCTTTCTCGACGCCTATGTGCCGGGCGGATGGGACGAAAAGGCCCTGGGCCGACTCGCACAGACGGACACCGGCCGCTGCTGGGCCGATCATTACTTCACCCGCGACCCGCTCAGACTCACCGAGAATGTGCTGACCGGCGCTCACAACGTGGACGTCACGGTGATCAACCCAGGCATCCGAGGCCACCTGTTTCCCTGGCACTGGTACCTAGCGACGATCACCGGCCGCTACACCACCGACGACCGCTTTGGCGATGCCCCCGTCTTCCGCCAGGCCGAAGGCATCACCTACGGCTTCCCCCGCTCCCGCGAGGCCGGGCTGGCCCAGTGGCAAAGGAGCATTGTCCTGCCACCCGCCAACCGCCCGGTGCGCATCGGCGCAGACAATCCCTGGCATCGATCAACTGAGGCGCGATAGACGGCAGAGATGCCGGCGACGAGAGAGGCTATTTGAGCAATGCGGCGACGCGTTCGGGGTCCACGTGCGCCAACAGACGCAGCGCAAGGTTGGCCTGACCGGCAACCTGTTCGCCGAATTGCGCCGCCAGTTCCGAGGCCGTGCGAGGATCGAGATCGGGCTCGACCTCGTCGGACGTGGACCGGCTCTGCTCGAGGAAGAACTTCAGCCGCTCGACGTTACTGCTGTGAAGATCCACAAAACCTGCGTCGTTCAGGGCCGCACGCAGGAGCTTTCTGGACAACGATACAGCCCCTTCAAGACCGGCCCTCGCGGCCCCATCCTCAGAAGCATTGCCCTCGCTCATTCCCCGGACCGCCCTGACGGACAGTTGATACGAAACGTCTGCACCCCCAGCACCTTCAATTCCGTTCATTTCACTTTCTCCGCAAATTCGTGTGTACGATTGCGTCTCACAGATGAAATGCTTACGGCGCCCTCCGCCACCCAAAGGATAGGAAATGCCAAATGGTATTCCAAACCGGTTTCCAAGCTTTTTGCTGGTTCGCCCCAGCCGATGACGCGCGCCGCCGAGCCAGAGGCCGGAACCCGCGGCCGCTGCGGTCCGAAACCCCGATTGCCGTTCTCGGCGCTTGTAATCCGGCTCCAGGGCCTTATACTATAAGGTTTTACCCGTCCTGCCGGACGATTGGGGTGCGCATGCCCGGCGGCAGGCGGACGGGGTGGTTGGCAAAATCAGAGCACTTGGAGAGTGGAAGAACATGGCGAAACTGGCAAAACTCGACGACATCGTGTCGCTGTGCAAGAGAAGGGGCTTCATCTTTCAGTCCAGCGAGATCTACGGCGGGCTGGCCAGTTGCTATGACTACGGGCCCTTGGGCGTCGAGTTGAAGAACAACGTCAAGCGGGCCTGGTGGAAGCACGTCGTTCAGATGCGCGACGACGTCGTCGGCCTCGATTGCAGCATCCTGATGCACCCGCTGGTCTGGAAGGCCTCGGGCCACGCCGACAAGTTCGCCGATCTGATCAGCGAGTGCAAGAAGTGCAACACGCGTACCCGCGTCGACCATCTGAAGGACAAGGACGGCGGCCAACCCGACGAGCACACCGAGCACGTCTCGATCGACGCCGCCGCAGCGCAAGAGCACGACCTGAGCACCAAGGTCTGCCCGAACTGCGGCGCCGTCGGCCAGTTCACGCAGCCGATGCCGTTCAAGCTGATGTTCGAGACGCAGATGGGGGCCAACGCCGAGGACTCGATGACGATGTACCTGCGGCCCGAGACCGCCCAGGGCATCTTTGCCAACTTCCGCAACGTGCTCGATTCCACCCGCGTCAAGGTCCCCTTCGGCATCGCCCAGATCGGCAAGAGCTTCCGCAACGAAGTGACCACCAAGGCGTTCATCTTCCGCACCCGCGAGTTTGAACAGGCCGAGGTCGAGTTCTTCTGCGAGCCGGGGACCGACGAGGAATGGTACGAGAAGTGGAAGGCCGCCCGCTTCGCCTGGTACACCGACCACGGCATCAAGGCCGAGAACCTGCGCTTCCGCGACCACGACCCCGATGAGCTGGCCCACTACGCCAAGGCCTGCGTCGACGTCGAGTATAAGTTCCCCTTCGGCTCGGGCGACTGGCAGGAGCTCGAAGGCATCGCCAACCGCACCGACTACGACCTGCGCCAGCACCAGCGCGGCATGCGCAGCACCACAAGCTGGTTCGAAAACGGCCGCGACCTGACCAAGGTCAAGATGCCGGACGAGGCCGAGGATTATCACAAGGGCCCGCTGTCGTTTTTCGACGACCAGAAGCAACTGCGCTATATCCCCTACGTGATCGAGCCCAGCGCCGGAATCGACCGAAGCACGCTGGCGTTTCTCGTCGACGCCTACGACGAAGAAGAGGTCAAGGGCGAAACGCGCAACCTGCTGCGATTCCATCCGTCGCTGGCGCCGACCAAGGCGGCCGTCTTCCCACTGGTCAAGAAGGACGGCATGCCCGAGATCGCCCACAATATCGCCAACGACCTGAAGCGACATTTCACCTGCTTCTACGACGAGAAAGGCGCCGTCGGCCGCCGCTACCGCCGGCAGGATGAAGCCGGGACGCCCTTCTGCATCACCGTCGACGGCCAGACGCTGGAGGATAAGACCGTCACCGTGCGCGAGCGCGACTCGATGGATCAAGTAAGAATCACCACCGACCAGCTCCGCACCTACCTCCGCGACAAACTCGACCTGTGACGGCGAATCTACAGGGACAGGAGAAAGTCAACATGACTGTTGCCGAAGAAACGCTTGAGCGAATCGTGGCCGAGATCGTAAGGATAGCACATCCCGACCGCGTGATCCTCTTCGGTTCGGCCGCCACTGAACATATGACTGCCAACAGTGATCTGGACTTGCTGGTGGTCGAACCACAGGTCACCGATACGCGCCGCGAAGGGCTCCGCTTGCGCGCAGCTCTGATGGAGACCCCGCTTCCGATCGACATTATCGTCATGAGCCGCCAACGCTTCGAGGAGACCAAAGACGTCATAGGCGGCATCGCCTACCCTGCCCATCGATATGGAAAGACCCTCTATGAAGCCGCCTGAACAGATCAGAGCAGAGTTCGCACGGCAGTGGCTTGAACGAGCGGAGGCAGACTGGCGACTGTGCCATCGCCTCATCGAGGACCCGGAGCCATACCTGGAAGCCGTGGCATTCCACTGCCAGCAGGCGGCAGAGAAGTACCTCAAGGCCTGCTTGACCTGTCAGCAAGTGGAGTTCCCGAAGACACATGACATCGCACACCTCCTGAAGCTTCTGGGATCGTGCGATCACGTCCTGGCTTCGACGCTTGAGGGCGCAGCGGCGCTGACACCATACGCCGTAGAGTATCGCTACCCGGGAGACTATCCGCTGCTGACGCCGATCGATGCCACCAATGCCATCGCGCTGACAGACCTTGTGCGAAACGAACTCCGCACCTACCTCCGCGACAAACTGGAGATCTGACGCGGATCGATGAGAGAATGCTGGCATTCGTGTGGCAGCCTCAAGCGCCAGCGTCCCTCCTGAGCTTGCCGAAGGATTGGGATGGAGGGTGCTATTTGGCCCTGTACGCGGCGACGAAGTCGTCAGGTGTGATGCCGGCTTGGCGAATGGCGCTGCGGAGCGTACCGACTGCAAGAGAGGAATGCATGGGCACGACGCAGCCTCGGTCTCCTCTGCGGAGCACCACATGGCTGCCTCTCTGGCGAACCCGTTGGAATCCGAGCCTTTCAAACACCCGGACGGCCTCCGCTCCGGATATGCGTGGCAGTTCAGGCATGAGCCTGAACCTCGAAGGTCGTCAGAATGGGACGGGACTCTACTTGCTGAGGGAACTCTTCAAGGTAGAGTTCCGTCGCTTCCCGCAGATTCTCGATAGCCTCCTCGATCGTCTGCCCTTGGCTGGCCGTGCCCACCTCCGGACACTGGGCCACATACCACTGCTCTTCTCTGCGCACTATCGCCGTATACAGCATGACCATGCTCCTCAAATCTCAGATCAGTGTATCAAGAGCAGCCTCTTCAGTCCATCCATTTCCCGCTGTTGAACAGCCTGATTCGACGCCCCTGCCCCACTTCGACACCTGCGACTCAACACCTGCCTCCGCGATAAGCTGGACCTGTGACGGCAGACATGCGAGAATTCGATTGAAGAAATCTGCCCTGTCGCGCATCTCTATAGGAGGGGGACAAACCGGAGGGCAGAAGGGATGTGTGCAGAGGGCCAAGGGACAAAGGACGACAAGAAGGCCAGGCGAAGACGAAAGTGGCAGACCACCGGCCGCATCGGCTACCTGATCGGCGCGGGCATCTTCGCTCCGTTTTTCGTAACGGCGATCTGGATCGGATACCTTTCATGGATCGGCCTCCTCGTCGGGATTGTCTACTTGTCGCCCGGCATTCTCTCGCCCCTGGCGGGCCTGACCGGCAGGAAGCGACTCGAGGGCTTTCTCTCCTGGCTCAGTGTGGGCGTGCCTATCCTGCTGGCTCTGGCGGTAGCAGTCGCAGCCATCTGGCCGACGGACAACGGCGAGCAATGGAAGCCATACCGATTCGATGAAGAATTCGCTGTCCTTGAAGCCGAGCGCAGCATACCAGAGCAAGACAACGCCGCGATCCGATGCCAGGCCCTGTTTGCCTTGCTGGACGTCGATGATCACGCGGGTTTCTTCTTCCCTGCAGGGCGCAAGAGCGACGTGCTGTACAAGGACACGTGGACCCGCGTCGAACATCCGGAGGCTTCGCAATGGCTGGACAGCTATGACTTCGCGGTGGACGAACTCGTCCGTGCGGCCGGGACCCGTCGGTTTCGCTGGCCGCTGCAACAGTATACCTATGATGAGCCTACGGTTCCCTATAGGCCCGTGGGGCACGGCCTCCAACTCCTGATCCTGTCCGCCAACCGCGACCTCGGTGAGGGCCGATTCGATGAGGCCATCGTGAAGTACTCCTGCGCGATTGGGATGATCCACGACCTGCGACAGCAGATGCAACCTCTCGAATTTCGGATCAGTTACGGCTACGAAACCAGGATTCTCCGGCTGATCCGCCGCGCCCTGGTCCAACATGCCCTCTCCGACCGGGACATCGCCCAGATTGCTGAGCATCTGCCCGGAGCCGACGACAGTTGGCTCGCTCAAGCGACCGCTCTCTTTCGGGCGGAAAAGACCCGGTACATGAACCTTCTGGCCAGACTCTATGAAGTGAATCCTGAAGGAGAGGTGCGGTTTTCAAGCCAGCTCCAACTGTCTCCGGACGCTTCGCCACAAGACATTCGTTGGCTTCGTCCGTATTGGCCTATGAATATGCCGCTCGATCCCAAGGGCCTGCACCACATCGCTGAAGACCACTTCTCCAGGCTCGCTTACTTGCTTGAGCCGGATCGCCTGCCGCTGAATGGCCAGGAATCGACCGCGAGTTGGACCGACTTCTGCCGGGTACTAGCCAACTTCTACCGGTGGTTCGGCGAGATGGCCTTCTACCGCGCGGACGAATACATCACCCTGCGCCAATTGCACGCGTCGCTGCTCGCCGAGCAGCGCGGGACATGGCTGGTCCTGGCTCTGCGCCGTTGCCGAGACGAGCACGGCTTGTGGCCTTCTTCGCTCAACGAGATACCGGAGCATGTCCCGCCTGAAGCCTTCGTCGATCCGACCAACGGAGGGCCGTTCGTGTATGCCCGCGTCGACGACAGCTTCAGCCTCTACAGCACAGGAATCAACCGGATCGATGAAGGCGGCCGAGCACGGTATATCAAGGAGCGCAACCACCACGAGGACGATATCCTGATCTGGCCCCTTGCCAAGCCGGAGCCTCCCAAGCCCCGGTCCAAGGATGCGATCATGGAAGAACTAAAAGCAATCTATGGCGAAGACTATGTCCGCCGCAAACAGGAGGACTCTAACGGCGTATAGGCTGATGGACAGATAACCGACGACTACGAAAGGGTACGGATGAAACGACTGCATCTTTCGGCGACGGACAAGAAGATCTTCGGGGTTTGCGGCGGGATTGGGGAGACGTACGACGTCGATCCGACGCTGGTCCGGCTAACGGTGGTGTTTCTCTGCGTCGTCACCATTGTCGTCCCGATCGCGATCACCTACCTCGTCGCCGCCTTGATCATGCCCAAAGAAGCCTGACGCCGACTCGCGCCGTGGGCGAGGGCGAATTATGATTCGCCCCTACGGGACCGCCAGTTCTTCGTGCTCGCTGCTGACGACCAGGTCCCGCTCGTCGATCAGATTGAGATAGTAAACGGTGACACCTTCGGGCAGCGTGGCGGAGGCTTTTCCAGCATCGGCACGGAGCGTCGCCTCGACAGTCTGCCAGTTGCGGTCCTGCCACTTGCCGCTGTCGGTCGTGTAGTTCAGCTCCGCTTTGACGATGGGAATTTCGCTCTTGAAGGTCACCCATACGTCGCGGCCATGCCGGCCGGCGCTGGTGACCTGCGCCAGGGGCGCACCGTCTCGGAGGACCGCATCGGCCATGGCGCGAATCTCCCCAGGATTCTCCCCGGCGCCGCCATGCGCGTGCGGCATCCGAACGCGAAGGCAGAGCGTCCTTGTCGATTGCGGCTGGCGGTACGATTTCTGGAGCGAGTCCATCGGGTACGCGAAATCGTTCGTGCCCGTCACCCATAGCGTCGGCATCCGCGCATCGCCCAGGTACCGCGACGGGTCCCACTGTTCGAGCCAGAGACCGGCTCTCTCGGGGCCGAGTTGCTCGAACGTGCCGAGCCAGACCGAGTTGTCGCCCAGAAAGCCGCAGCCATAAACCGGCGCCGCGAACTTGAACCGGCCGTCCACGCCCGCAACGATACAGGTCAGGTACCCGCCCCATGAGATCCCGGTGACCCCCGTCCGCTCGGCGTCCACTTCCGGCATCGACCGAATCAGCGAGTGCGCCAGGATCACATCGGCTACCGCGTGATACGTCCACTGGTCCTCGATGGGCCAGTCGAGCTGATCGAACCCGCCCCAGCCGGGCGGCCCGCCCCACTCGTGTCGCGGATGGTCCCGGTATCCGCCGCTGCTGATGCAGCCGCAGGTGTCCATCGCTATCGCGGCGTAGCCCCGCTCGACCCACAGCTTCACCCATGGAACGAACGCCGAGCCCCCGCCCCCGTGCACCAGCACCATCGCCGGAACCTTCTGCCTCTCTTGGGCCTCGGGCAGCCCATAGTACGCAAACACCCGCGTCGGCCGCCCCTTCCAGGGCAACCCCTCATAGAAAATCGCCTCCACCCCCTCGACACTCCGATTGGGATCCGCCCACACCCGAGGCGTCACCGACAGCGCCGCCACATCCCACCGCGCCGCCCCGGCCGCTACGGTCCCCAAGACGACCGCCAGCAAGGCGATAAAGACCAACCTCCAGTATGTCACGACATCCTTCCTTTCTTCCGTCTCAGGGCCTTTGCAGATGCTTCCGCCGCCTGGTCGTAGATCGATCTTGTCCAAGATTTGGGGAGATTCGTAACACCTGCTTCGAAGAGGGCTTTGAACACTTTGGGCTTTACATGGGTGTCAAACATGATGTGACACGTAGGACACAGCATGAGCAGATTGGGCCCATGCTTTCCGCCTTCTGCAACGATATGCGCCTTTTGCCGCATCGCAACGGCGTGTCCACACAGTTCGCAGGTACCTTCAGACTTGCTCTGCACGTTTCGTTCTCCTCGTCGCATGCTGATGTGAAGTCAAGGTGCATGTGCACCGAATCGCGGCGCGGTTCAGTGGTTCGACGAAGACGAGGAACAGATCAGGTTCGGGCATTTCGGAAGATCTCCGTGACGTTCTTCTGCACCTGTTCTTCAGTCCAGTCGGGGTGTTGCTCGCGCAGCCAGGAGGCCTTGAGCCGGCGGGCCGACCAGTACAAACGCATCGACAGCTTCAGCTCTTCGGCCGGCGACATCTTCTTGAAGATTTCGATCTGGATTTGGCGCGAGTTCACGCACATATCTCCGGATTCATCATAGTACGTTGATTATAGCGGTCAATCAGCGGCCTGCCAATGCCAGGAACCATCCCCGATCCTTCGGGGGTGCACTGCGTGTTTGTGGGTAGCGTATGAGATTGGCCTCTTTGTCATGTCGAGCGGAGCGCAGCGTAGTCGAGACATCTGGCCGCGAAGGAGACGCCCTTTTCGTCCTCGGGCAGATCGCCTGCCATTGTCGTGTCCAGCATGCCTCTGACCCCTTCTTGTCACCCCGAGTCCGCCGCAGGCGGATCGAGGGGTCTGGCCACAGACCGGGCGCGATTCCAATTCGCAGGCAGATTCCTCCGCTCGGCTTCGCCTCGGTCGGAATGACAAAGAGGGCATGGTGCTCCAGTCGAAATGATTGTATGAAAGCGTGCCTCCCTGGGGGGTACAATGCCGGGAGAGAACGCATCCATCTATGCGGCCGACCCGCAGAAAGGAGGCACGATGGACATCATAGCGATGGATTGCCACAAACGCTACAGCCTGGCCCACGTCCAGACTTCGGACGGCCAATGTGTCCGAGAACAACGCATCGAGCACCGACGCGGAAACATCCGCACCTTTCTCTCGGCGTACCCGGCCGGTTCGCCGGTGGCCATCGAGACGCTGGGCAACTGGTACTGGATTGTCGATGAGATCGAAGCCGCCGGGATGGTCCCTCGGCTGGTCCACGCGCGCAAGGCCAAACGGATGCTCGGTTCGATCAACAAGACCGACAAGCTGGACGTTCGCGGCCTGAACATGCTCCAGCGGATCGGGCCCTGCCGACGGTCTGGATTCCGCCGGCGGTCCTGCGCGACCGGCGAGAGTTGCCGCGGACCGGCATGGTTCTGGGGGCCTGGCGAACCCGCCTGAAGAACCGCCTTCACTCGGTGGTGGACAAGTACGGCCTTCAGGATCGGTTCGAGGGGATCAGTGACATCTTCGGCCGCAAGGGCCGGGAGGTCTTGGACGGGGTTGTGGCGCAATTGCCTGCGCACACCGCCTCCATGACGAAGCTGCTGATCGAGCGGCTCGATCAGGTGCAGGAGGCCATCGGCCGGATCGAGAAGCAGATGGCGGAGGTCTTCGCACCGACGCCGGAGATGGCTCTGTTGGCCAGTCTTCCGGGTGTCGGCTCGATTCTCTCGGTCGTGATCGGCCTGGAGGTCGGGGACATCAGGCGGTTCAAGTGGGCGAACCGTCTGGCGTCCTATGCCGGGACGGTGCCGCGCGTCCATGCCAGTGGCGGCAAAACCCGATACGGGCGGACGCGGGCGGATGTGAACCACTATCTCAAGTGGGCCTATGCCNNCGCCACGGCGGTCGGCGCCGTGGCCCGCCATTTGGCGGAGGCGACCTATTGGGTGCTCCGCCGGAATGAACCGTATCGCGATCCCGGATTGAAGTCGGTCTCGTCCACGGGGCGGTAAGCGCGCCCTTGTCATGAGCCCTCTGAGGCTCGCGAAATGAATGCGACACCGCTCCTGGATACACTCATGCCGCATGGACGGCGTAGAGATGACTCGGACCAACCGCAGAGAGAACGGGAGTTCGTCGGATCAGGAGAAAGAACATGAGAATCAAAATTCCCAATCCAAGCCCTTGACACCGGCACGCTTTCAGAGATGACAAGTGCGGCGGTTGGCTAACAGAATCTACCTACAAACGTGCAGTGCACCCATCCTTCGGCAAGCTCAGGAGGGACGCTGCACTTGAGACTGCCACGCAGCGCACGACAGGCGAGCGGGAACGCTCGCCCTACGCCACGAATCAGGCGGCAGGCTCCTGCTGGGTCAGGCAGTGAAGGGTGCCGAGGCCCCAGACCAGATCGACGGCGTGGATGCCCACCACGGGCCGGTCGGCAAACAGCTCGGCAAGAATGCCCAAGGCGACGCGGTCGTTCGGGTCGTTGAACGTGGGCACCAGGACCGCACTGTTGGCGATATAGAAATTCGCATAGCTGGCGGGCAGACGCTGGCCGTCCAGGTAGAGCGGCTCGGGCATCGGCAGACGCACGATCTCGATTCGCGAACCGTCCTGAAGCCGGTATCCTTCGAGGCGCTCGCGGTTCTCTTCGAGGATTCGATGGTTCTCATCGCCGGCGTCCTTCTCCTCGCACAGCACCACGGTCCGGGGCGAGACGAAGCGGCACAGGTCGTCGACGTGCCCGTGCGTGTCGTCGCCCACGATCCCGCGCGCCAGCCAAAGCACGTGGCCCGCGCCGAGATAATCGCGGCAGACCTGCTCGATGTCGCCCCGGCCCAGCTTCGGGTTGCGGACCTGCACCTTGTCGTCCAGCAGGCACTCCTCCGTGGTCAGCAGCGTGCCGCAACCGTTGACGTCGATCGCGCCGCCTTCGAGGACGATGTCCTCGCCGCCGCGCCGCACGTGGAAGATCCGCCGGCCCATCGTCCCGGCGACCTGCTCGGCAATATGGCAGTCGAGGTCCCAATCGGGGTACTTGGCCCACGCGTTGAAACGAAACCTCGCAATCGCGACCTCTCTTGGCTCGTCGCGGCGAACGAAGATCGGTCCGAAGTCGCGCGTCCAGCCGCGATTGGTCGGGAAACGGAAGAACTCGATGCGACCCGAGTCCACACCCACTCGCTTGAGAACCCGGCGAACCTGCGTCTCGTGCTGCTCGGAGTTGACGAGGATACGGACGATCTCGCCGGGAGCGATCTTGCGAACGATCTCGCCGTAGACCCAGTGGATCGGGGCGATCTTGCCGGGCCAGTCGGTGCGATTGTGCGGCCAGCCAAGCCAGGTCGCCTCGTGCTTGTCCCATTCGGCGGGCATACGGAACCCGCTTGCGGCCGGCGTATTGCTCTCGCGCGTCGTCATGGCTCGTCGGCGAACCTCTCGGTGATGCGGCCGTATGCGTCGATCCGCCGGTCCCGCAGGAACGGCCAGTTCCGCCGCACGTCTTCGATCCGGGCCCGGTCCACCTCGGCGATCACCACCTGCTCGCTGCCCGCATCGGCCTCGGCAATCACCACGCCAAATGGATCGCACAGGAAAGAGCTACCCCAGAACTCGATGCCGGCCGCGTCCTCGTTTGGCCTCTCCAGTCCCGTGCGATTGACGGCGGCGACATACACGCCGTTGGCGATGGCGTGGGACCGCTGGATCGTGCGCCAAGCGTCGTGCTGGGATACGCCGAACGTATCCTTCTCGTGCGGGTGCCAGCCGATGGCGGTCGGATAGAACAGGACGTCGGCACCTTGCAGGGTCGTGAGCCGGGCGGCCTCCGGATACCACTGGTCCCAGCAGATCAGCGTCCCGATCCTCCCCACCGGCGTATCAAACGTCTTGAACCCGAGGTCCCCCGGCGTGAAATAGAACTTTTCGTAGTAGCCTGGGTCGTCGGGGATGTGCATCTTGCGATAGGTCCCCGCAATCTCGCCTTGGGCATCGAGCACGACAACGCTGTTGTGATACAGCCCCGCCGCACGGCGCTCGAACAGCGATGCAATCACGGTGACCTGCCGGGACTTCGCGATCCTGCCCAGCGCCTCGGTCGATGGGCCGGGGATAGACTCGGCCAGATCGAACAGGGCCGGGTCCTCCCGCTGACAGAAATAGGGCGAGCGGAACAGTTCGGGCAGACAGATCACCGCCGCACCGTCGCGCGCCGCCAATTCAACCAGTTCGACGGCCCGGGCGAGGTTGTCGTCCGGATCGGGCGTCGTCGCCATCTGGATCAGACCTACTACGAATTTGTCCTGCGCCTGCATGGCGACCCATCTTACCGGCCGACAAGAGGCAATTCAACCACAGAACTCGCAACTGAGCCCTTTCCGCCGACGCCGATGCGATGTATAGTCTCCTGCACGACATAGCCACGCAACAGGGCCGGCGGATCGGCCGGCATGAACGAACGGCGCGAGGAGAAACGAATGAGCGGCAAGCCTAACGTGTATGTCAACCAGTTGAAGCACCACATCGGCCAGGAAGTCACCCTGCGGGGCTGGGTCTACAACAGCCGGGCCAGCGGCAAGATTCAGTTCGTCATCCTGCGGGACGGCACCGGGCTGTGCCAGTGCATCGTCGAGAAGGCAAGCGTGCCGGAGGAGCTGTTCGATCGGATCAAGCACCTGGGCCAGGAGTCGTCGCTGAGCCTCACGGGAGTCGTCCGCGCCGACGAGCGCAGCGTCGGGGGCCACGAACTGGCCGTGACCGACGCACAGATCATCGCCCCGGCCGAGGGCTATCCCATCACGCCCAAGGCCCACGGCGTCGATTTCCTCATGCGCCACCGCCACCTGCACTTCCGCTCGCAGCGACAGTGGTGCATCGGCAAGGTCCGCCACACGGTGGTCGATGCGATCCGCCGCTTCTTCAACGACAACGGCTTCACCCTGGTCGATACGCCCATCTTCACGACCGTCGTCGGCGAGGACCAGACGTCGCTGTTCGAGGTGGACTACTTCGGCAGCCCACTGCACCTGACGCAGACAGGCCAGCTCTACCTCGAATCGGCGGCGATGAGCTTTGGCCGCGTCTACTGCTTCGGGCCCACGTTCCGCGCCGAGAAGAGCAAAACCCGCCGGCACCTGACCGAGTTCTGGATGGTCGAGCCGGAGGTCGCCTTCATCGACCTGCCCGGCCTGCTCGAACTGGCCGAGAACTTCGTCTCGTACATCGTCCGCCGGGTGCTGGAGGACAACCGCAGCGAACTCGAGGCGCTCGGCGCCGATATCCCGCTGCTCGAACAGATCCAGCCGCCCTTCTATCGGCTGACCTACAGCGAAGCCGTCGAGATCCTCAAAGGGCCGAAGACCGTCGAGTTCATGGCCCGCGACCTGGCAGACCTTCAGAGCGAGAAGGCCGGGACCGAGGCGCGGATCGCCGAGCTGGAGCAGCAACAAGGCGGGCAGATCAAGCAGTGGCAGAAGGACAAGATCGCCGCCGAACTGATCGACCTGCGCAGCGCGCTGGCGGAGACCGAGACCAAGATCGAGAACAACCCCAAGCACGCGCAGCTCGCCGCCGAGTTCACCTGGGGCAAGGACCTGGGCGGCTCCGACGAGACGATCATCTCGCGGATGCACGACAAGCCGGTTTTCGTGACGCACTACCCGCGCGAGGCCAAGGCGTTCTATATGAAGACCGACCGGGCCGACGAGCGGGTCGTGGAGAATTTCGACATGCTCGCCCCGGCCGGCTTCGGCGAGATCATCGGCGGCTCCGTCCGCGAAGACGACTACGACCGCCTGCTGGCGAAGATTCACGAGCAGGGACTCAGCCCCGAGACGTACAACTGGTACCTCGATCTACGCAGGTACGGCTCGGTCCCCCACGGCGGGTTCGGCCTCGGCGTCGAACGGACCTTAGCCTGGATCGCCGGCGAAAAACACATCCGCCAGTGCATCCCCTTCCCCCGCATGATGGACAAGGTCTACATCTGACGAGAGGCTGTCGCACCGCCGGTGGCAGCCTCAGGGCCGGCAGGGCTTGGGGATGGTGTTGGCTCAGAGTATCGCGGCCCGCTTGTGTGCGGGGCAGCCGTCAGTCGGTGACGATCAAGTCGGCTTCGGCGAGGGTGGCCTGGCCGTGGGGGGTCCAGGAGATGGCTGCGATGCGGTATGGGCCGGGGCGGTCGTAGGTGTGCTCGACGGTGCGGCCGGTGCGCGGGACGCCGTGGTTGAGGTCCCAGAGGACTTCGCTGAAGCGGGCCGGGTCGAAGCCTTCCAGTTCGAACGTCACCGGTTTGCCGGTCTTCGGGTCGGCGGAGATTCGGATCGCCAGATCGGGCAGGGACCGCTCATCGAAGCCTTTGCTCGTCGGCGCGTTGTCACCGCCCTGGTTGCCCGAGACGTCGTTGGCCCGCCAGAGGACGTGGTCGCCGCGAAAGGCGCCGGCCACGGCGGGTCCGGCATTGTCCCGGACGACGTTCTCGATGAACGTCAGACGGTCGAGGTTCGGGCCGCCCAACTGGATGCCGGCGCCACGGTTTCCGACGATCTGGTTGGCGTGCAGGACCATCCCGAATGCGTTGCCGTTGAAGCGAAAACCATGTCCGGCGGCGCCGGGATAGAGCGACCGGTCGGACTTGCGGGTCTCTTCGAAGACGTTTCGATGGAAGTACATGCGATGCGCGCCGCCCTCCTCGCCCTGGATCTGGGCGCCCCAGGTCTGGCAGCCGGCCATGCGGTTGCGGGCCCAGTAGGCGAGGTCCTTTCGGGCGCGGTTGGAGACGGAGATGCCGATCTGGTTTCCGCCGGACGCGACGTTGTCGGTCATGACAACGCGTTGGCTGTTGACCAGTTCGAGGACATAGCTGCCGATGCGGGCGGGGTCAGCGGCCCCGGTGATCGCATTGCGTCGAACGGCGACGTCTTCCTGGCCGTCTACACTGATCCAGTGATCGACGCTGTTGTCCTCGATGACGACGCGCCGGCCGCTGCCCCAGACCTCGATGCCCAGTCCGGGTCCGGCGAAGCCGAACTCGCGGACGCGGTTCCGCAGGATCTGCGAATCGGTGCTTCCGTGCGTGGTGAGAATGCCGCCGCGACCGAAGCCGCTCAGGTCGTTGTCCACGATCGCATTGCCCTGTCCGCCCTTGCCGATGCGGATGCCCGCCCCCCACTCCGAATCGCGACCGATGTTGCGGATCTCCAGGCGCGCGAAGACGCTGTCGGTCACACTGGCACTGGCGTAGATGCCGTGCGGCCCGAAGTCGCCGGAGCCGGGGATGTCGCGGATGCACAACTCTTCCAGCCGATGGCCGCTGCCGTTGGACAGAACAATCCCTTGCGAAACGTGGCGGTTGCCGGCTCCGTCGAGTGTGAATCGCGCCAGGCGAACGTTCGAGACGTTCCGAACGATCAGCATCGGGCCGGTCTGGCCGGCGGTCGAACGCAGGATGGTCCTCTCCTTGCCTCGGCCGACCAGCGCCAGGGGCTTGTCGATAACGAGGGGAGGGTCCAACTCAAAGGTGCCGGCCGGCAATTCGATGACGGCGCCTTCCTCTGCCGCCTCGACGAGCGCGTGGATCGACGGCAGCGGCCCGGCGACGGCCGCAGCAGTTCGTGCGATCACCAGGACAATCCACATCACCGGCCCAACAGCCGCGGCACACATGCGAAACGGAACCATGCCATCCTCCTCATTGTTCCCCAAAGTCGATCTTCAACACACATCGGCCCTTCACTCGGTGCCGTACACACCAGCTCGGCCTCGCCGGCCAGCATACCACAGTGCCAAGCGGCCCTGCAAGCCGACGACGACGGTGGTGTTTCCTGGCGACGAACCAGAATAGGGCCGAGAGATGATCCCGCCTGAACATCGGACCCGAATTCGTTTTGCCTGTGGCGTGCGGCTGCGGTATGCTCTGGCCCGATGTGGGTACCAGGATAAGGGTCTTATGGAAATCAGGATTGAGAGTCTGCTCGAAGGGGCGCGTCGGGCGCGGGGGACCGTGGTGATCGTGGATGTGTTTCGGGCGTTCACCACGGCGGCGGTCGCGTTCTCGCGCGGCGCGGCAAGGATCGTCATGGTCGCCGAGCCGGACGAGGCGCTGGCACTCAAGGCGCGGGGGCGGGGCGATCTGTGCGTCGGCGAGGTCAACGGCATCCGGCCGGCGGAATTCGACTTCGGCAACTCCCCTTTCGAGATGGCCGGCGCGGACATCGAAGGCAAGGTCATCATCCAATCGACGCGAGCGGGCACCACGGGCGTGGCGGCCGCAACGGAGGCGTCCGCGGTCTACGCCGCATCGTTCGTCGTCGCCAGGGCCACCGCTCGCGCAATCCTGCAGGACAGCCCGCCTCTGGTGACGATCGTGGCGATGGGATGGAACGCCGACCTGCGGACCGACGAAGACGAACTGTGCGCGCTGTATCTGCGGAACCTGCTGGAGGGCCGCGAGCCGAGCACCGACGCCTTGCAGCAGCTCGTGCGGGCCAGCGGCCAGGTCGGCAAGTTCTACGACCCCGCCCAGCCGCACTTCCATCCCAAAGACTGCGACATGGCGCTCGACGTCAATCGGTACGACTTCGCCATTCGTGTCGCCCGCGAAGACGGTCTGCTCGTAGCGAGGCCGCACACATGACGGCGTGGACGATCCAGAAGCTGCTGGCGTGGATCACCGAGTACCTGACCAGGAACGGGGTCGATGCCCCGCGTCTGAGCGCCGAGATGCTGCTGAGCCACGCGCTCGGCCTCAAGCGGATCGAGCTGTACACGCAGTTCGACCGCGTCGTTGAGAAAGACGCGCTCGACCGGCTGCACGATCTGGTCAAGCGAGCTGGAAACCACGAGCCCGTCGCCTATCTGGTCGGGCGGACGGAATTCTATTCCCTGGAGATGGAGGTCACCGCCGACTGCCTGATCCCCCGGCCCGAGACCGAACTGCTCGTGCAGCGTGCGATCGAATTCCTGCGCACGCGTGAGGGCGAGCAGCACGTCTGCGATCTGTGCACCGGCTGCGGCTGCATCGCCATCGCGATCGCCAAGGGTTGCCCCGGCGCCCACGTCGTGGCCACGGACCTGTCCGATAAGGCCCTGGCGGTGGCCGCGCGCAATGTGGAGAAGCATGGACTCCAGGAGCGCGTAGAGCTGCTCTGTGGCGATCTGTTCGATCCTCTCGTGCCGCACCTGGACGTCATGTTGTGGGACCTGATCGCGTGCAACCCGCCGTACGTCAGCACCGCTGAATACGAGGCGCTTGACAAGAACGTGAAGGACTATGAGCCCCCGGTAGCCCTGCTGGCCGGCGAAGACGGCCTCGACACCTACCGACGCCTCTGCGAGCAGATCAACCGGTTCCTCAAACCCGACGGCGCCCTGATGCTGGAGATCGGCTACGCCCAGGGCCCCGCCGTTCGAGAGCTGATCGAACAGACCGCTCTGTTCCCCACCATCACCGTCGAAAAAGACAATCAGAGAAACGACCGCGTCGTCACCGCCCGACGGGCATAGCAGGCCCTCTCGCAGGAAGCTGCACATTGTCCTTAGCAAGCGATGTGGTATAGTGGTGCCAGATTGACCGTGGATTTAGGAACGGCTATTCGGAGACAAGCCATGTTGAAACGGTTCCGAGTCAACAACTTCAGGAGTCTGCTGAATGCGGAATTCCGCCCCACGGGGGTCAACGTGCTGATCGGGCGGAACAACGCCGGCAAGACAAACCTGTGCTCTGCGCTGCGGTTTCTGGGCCTGTCCGCCAGTCTCCCGTTGGAAGATGCCATCCGCGCGTCCGTCGGAGAGACATGGAACATCCGCAATGTCTACACGCCGGATGAGAACGTGGAGATCGACATAGAATGCGCATTGCCCTATGAGGACAGCACCATCGACATAGACTACCACCTGGAACTCGGTATCCGCAACGGAGACTCGGCGTACGGGCGCGCTCTACATGTCATCCAGGAGACGCTCACTGGGACAGGAGGAGGCTTTACACAGACACCCCTTCTCGAGAACGTTGGCGGTCAAGTGAAGCTGCTTCATGAGGAGCGATTTCGGGCTTCCTCTCCCGAATCCATTGTAAGAACCAGTGCCCCGACAGACACGACCATGCTGTGTCGATTGTATGAGCTTGGCACGAATCGATGCGCGAATCTATTCAAGCGGTATTTGCAGGGTTGGGCCTACTACAGCTTCACACCATCCTCTCTTCGCTCTCCGGCTGTGGTACGAGAAGCAGCGGGCCTGCTCGCGGATGGCAAGAACCTGACACGTACCTATTTCTCGCTGCACAACGAGCGGCCGCGTATGGAGAAGAAGCTGATCGAATCCATAAGACCAGTAGAGCCCAAGCTCGATCTGTTCACTTACTCCACGCCGGACCCCGAATCCGTCTATCTGTTCATGGAGGACGACAAAGGAAACCGCTTCAGTGCGCAGAGCATGTCTGACGGCACGCTTCGGTTCATGGCTATCGCCTATCTGATCCTTTCGGGTACTGAGCCCGAGCCGGATTCTCTCGCCGGTTTGACAATCATCGAAGAGCCGGAGAACGGGCTTTACGTGGGGTATCTCAAACCGCTCTTCGAGAAGCTGGCCGCCTCCGGTCGTAAGGACCAGTTCATTTTCACAACCCACAGCCCTTACTTCATCGATCTGTTCGATAGTTGTCTCGATGGAGTCCATCTGGTGAAACCAGGCGTGCCGTCGTCTGAGATCAAGAAGCCTGACCCCGAAAAGACCCGGAAGCTCCTTGACGAGATGCCTCTCGGCGAGATGCACTTCAGGGAGATGCTGGGATGAAGATCGGCTATTCGGTGGAAGGGAGCACGGATCGGGCGGTGCTGGAGGGCCTGAGGCAACGCTGGTGCCCGCACGCACAACTGATCGAAGGCCGCTTTCGGGGCACATCAGGAAAGAGCCAGCATCGTGAAATACCCAAGACGTGTATCGAACTCATGGCGAAGGGGGTAGATCTGATCGTCTTTCTCCGGGATGCCAACAATGAGGACTGGCGAGACGTTCTCAAGGGCGATGAAGACAGGTGCCGCTCCGAGCACAACCACCTCATCGTATTCGGTGTCTGCGACCGGAACATCGAGTGCTGGCTCTGCGCGGACGCAAATTGGATCGCCGGTCAGACGCAGCATCAGCCGGACAAGTTCACAGTAGCCGATCCGAAGGGACCTTTCGAGAAGGCGATGAGCATAACAGGATTCGACCGGAAGGAAGAGGAAATAGCGATGCTGGTCCAACGAGCCCCTCTGCGCCAATGGCTTGGCAACCCGTCCTTCAAGGAGTTCTATGAGAGACTCCGCGACAAGAGCCAACAAATGGGCTGCACGATCGAGAACCTTCTCGACAACTGAAGCTCCAAGGACAAGACGCCAGCCACAGGTCAGTATGAGATGACGGTGTGGATTTCGTGGGGGGAGAGACGCGGGCGGCCTTGGAGGTCGGCCAGTTCGATCAGACAGGTGATGCCGACGATGTCGCCGGCAACCTTCTCGATAAGGTCGCAGGCGGCCTTCATCGTGCCGCCGGTGGCGAGCAGATCATCGACCATGAGGACCTTGGCGCCGGCGGGCACCGCGTCGCGATGGATTTCGAGCGTGTCGGTGCCGTACTCCAGATCGTAGGTGATGCGCTCGGTCTCAAAGGGCAGCTTGCCCTTCTTGCGAATCGGCACGAAGCCGGCATTGAGCCGGGCGGCCACCGCCGTGCCGAAGATGAACCCCCGGGCCTCGACGGCTGCAACGTGTGCGATTCCTGCGTCCTTGAATGGAGCGCACATGGCGTCGACCGCCGCCCGCAATGCCTGCGGATTGCCCAGCAGCGGCGTGATGTCACGAAACAGAATCCCCGGCTTCGGCCAGTCGGGGATGTCACGGATGTACCGCGCCAACTCCATGCGTTCCCTCGCAATTCAAAGAGACGGGCGTCTATTGCCCATCGGCCCGATTGCCGGCGGCCACGACGGCGCGCCGGCGGCCGACTTCATGCGCCGATAGTACCTCGTGGTCCGGAGGCAGTAAACCCAAATCCCGTCCGGTTCTATTCGCCTTCCATGTACTCGTAGAGCCGGGTCAGGGCATCGCGTCGAATTTGTCGAATCCGCTCGCGCGTCAGGCCCATCTTCTTGCCGATCTCCTTGAGGGTCAGCGGCCGGCGTCCACCCAGGCCGTAATGGAGCTTCAACACGTCGGCTTCACGCGGATCGATTTCGTCGAGCAGTTGCAGCGCCTTGAGCTTCTGCTCATACTCCACGAGCGGATCTTCGGGGCGGCCGGCGTGTTCGTCTTCCAGAGTCAGCTCCATCCCATGCCCCTCGTCCGAGTCGTCGCCGCTGAGACTGTCGCCCGCACTGCCGAGAACCTCGACGATGCGATGGATCACCTTGGCCTTGCGAAGGGGCAGATGCATCAAAGCGGCCATCTCCTCGACGGTCAGCTTGCGTCCCATCCGACTCTCGGCCTCCGACGCCGTGTGACGCCACTGGTTGATCAGCGTGACCATATAGGTCGGGACATGAACCGGTTGGATGTTCTCCAGCAGGGCCCGCTTGATGCTCTGCTTGATCCACCACGCCGCGTACGTGCTGAACCGCGTGCCCCGCTCCGGATCGAAGTAGTCCACCGCCTTGATCAGGCCGAGATTGCCTTCCTCGATCAGGTCGCCCAGGCTCATCCCGCGTCCGGCGTACTTCTTGGCGATGTTCACCACCAACCTCAGGTTGCTGCGGACCAGCAATTCGCGGGCCCACGGATCGTTGTCCTCGACGACCTTCGTACCCAGTTCGTATTCCTCTTCCCAGGTCAACAACGACGCTTCGTCTATCTCCTTGAGATAGTCCTTCAATGTCACGTCGAAAACGATAGTACCCTCCTGCCCGACTGGGAGCCTCTCGACCCCAGCCATCGAAGGCCAATTCGGTTAGGACCCATCCTCCGTGTGTTTGCCCTGCGGCGTCCAACCCGCATCATCGTGCGGACTTCAACGACAGTCCGGTGAGCCAACTACACCGTCAGTATCGGCCTTCGCGGTCGCCGGGTTTAACAGACCGGCGGCGCAACTTCAGGCATATTTGCCGAGCCCCTGCAAAGGACGCGCAAATCCGCCCTGTGGGCCCCATAAAGGGCCTGCCAAGAGAGGTAGCCGCAACAAATTCGGACGTTCCGCCTTCAGAACTGCCCTGAAAGGTCTTCCGGCGGGCGAGGGGAGGATCGCAAAAGGGGCCTGCGTCGTGTGAACGCAGGCCCCGTGAGTGTTACAGAGTGCGGCGGGCGTTCCGCCGCTTGTCAGTACAGCTACTGAGCGGCCGGACGACCGAAGCCGATGTCGTCGACGTAGACGATGCCGGTGCCGCCGGCAACCGGGCTGGTCTTGCTGCCGACGCCGATCGCCAGCTTCTGCACCCGGCTCAGGTTCACACCGGCCAGGCTGCTGTACGAAATCGCCCATTCCTGCCACGTCGCACGCGCCGTGATGGCGGCGTCGGCACTGGCGATCGTCACGCTCCCGCCGGCGCTGTCCGTCACCCGAACGTACATCGGCTCGGCCGAGTCGTTGCCCGTCGGCTGCGTCGCCCCGATGTCCGCCGTCTGCCAGACGCCCGTTACGCTGCCCGTCATCGCCACATTCGAGAACTCCGCCGCCGTCGTAATCGCGGCGTCGTGACTGGTCACCGCCAGACCGATATAGACGTTGGCCGCCATCGGAATTTCCACCGGCGCCGTCGGTGTGATATCCACCCACGTGACGCCGTCGGCCGAGATCTGCGCCGTGAAGAGGTTGTTCGTC
>LVBB01000016.1:100925-529616 GCA_001603075.1 Phycisphaerales bacterium Planc_01
GGCCACGAACGCATGCTTCGAGCCGGCCTCCAGCGTCTCGCGGATCATCACGCCGGCCTTCGCCCACTCGTTGCTGCGAATCAGGCTGTCGACGCGGACCGTGATCGACCCGTTGCCGTTGAGACTCTTGTAGGCGAAGCGGAACTGATCGCCCGTGTTCCAGATGTCGGTGCCGATCGCGCTCATGATGATGCTGCCGTCGGCCGTCTCCTTGAACGACGGTGCGTTGCCACGGACGTACAGCACCAGTGTGTCGGCGCCGTTGCCCGTCCAGTTCTGCACCGAACCGAACGTGCGCTCGGTCTCGGAGTAGAACGGGGAGGTGCTGTTGTCGTATTGCAGCGGCATCGACTGCGTGCCGCCGTGGACGATGGTCTTCTCGGCGAACGGCGTCTGGAGATAGCCGACCGTCGAACCGGTATTGTTCACCCAGCCGTCGAGCCACGTGTCGAAGATCGCCGTGCCCGCGTCGATGTCGTCGTTGTACGTCTCGAAGCCGTCGATCGAGGCATATTCCTGCGTCGAGAAGCTCCACAGGGGGCTGCCCCAGGTCGGGTTCGCGTCGTCCGGATTGATCGCATCGACCATCCAGTAGTACGTGCTGCCGAACTCGATGTTGCCCGGCGTCAACGTCACACCGGCGGTTGTGCCGACCAGGGCCAGTTCGTTCGGGTCGCCGGCTATGTAGACATCGTACGAGGCCGCGTCGCGACCGGCGCGCCAGCTCAGCGCGGTGGTGACATCCACACCCGCCGCCCCGTCGGCCGGCTGCGGCTCGCGGGCCTGCGCCGGGATGAACAGGAAGCGGACTTCGCTCAGGCCGTACTGGCCCATCGTGCCGTGCCCGCTGTTGATATTCAGACGGACAAATCGGGCGGGAACGCCGCCGAAATCGATCGTCGTATTGGCGACGTATGTGCCCGTCGCCGTAGCCCTGGCGAACACGACGTCGCCAAGAACGGTCCACTCTTCACCGTCGGTCGAGTACTCAACCGTGACGTCCTTGAGCCCGAAGCCCAGAAGCAGCTCGAACTGGACGTTGTAGTTCCAGACCCGCATCTCGTGGAGCTTGTAGACGCGGTCGAACTCGTACTGGATGTAGAACGGCCCTTCGTCCGGGGCATAGGCCAGCCACATATGCCCTGCCTCGGTTGAATGCTGATCGGCGGCATTGAGGCCCGAGCCATTGACGGTGTTTTCCGGCCCGGCGCCCACGTTGGACTGACCGGTGGTCGTGGCCATGATGTCAGCGATGGGATAGGCGAACGGCTCGGAGGTGAAGCTCCAGACCTCGCCCTTATAGATCGCGTTGCTCGGCGGAGCGTTGACCTCATCGACGCGCCAGTAGTAGGTCGTCTCGAAATCGAGCAGCCCGGCCGGATCGTAGGTGGTCCCGGCCTGGCCCTGACTGACGAGCACGCCCATCGGGTTGCTCCGGCCGGCAGAGTTGACGTCGTCGAACGAGGTGCCGAAGTACACATCGTGGGTCGCCGCGAACTCGCCCGCCGTCCAGCTCAACACCACATCACGCGGAACGTCGATCGCCTGGTCTGCGGGGCTGGGGTCCTGGGCCACCGACTGGTCGGCTAAGCCGGCCATGATCTTGACGACTTCGGCATCGGTGAGCGGTTTGTAATAGACTTGGACATCGTCGATCATGCCGGTGAAGTACTCCCCGCCATTCCACTGACCGATGTGCGTGTCACCGGTGATACCTTTGTAGGGTGTGGCCGTTGCCTGCGCTACCATCTCACCGTTGATGTAGATCCGTCGGTTCCTATTCTCGAAGTCGTACCACAGCGCAACGTGGTACCAGTTGCCCACTTGCACCGCAGTAGCAGCAGGGGAATCCAGGTCGTTGTTGTAGAATCCCATGCGAATGACACCGCCTGACCGCACTCGGAAATGCAGACTCGTATCCGTGGCGCCGGCCTGGACCTGGGCAAAGAAGATATGATCGCTGCTGGTCTGGCCCGGATTGATCCACATGGCGATGGTGAAGCTCCGATCATTGAATGGAATGTGCGGCGCGTTCACATAGGAGTTGGAGCCGTTGAATTGCAGCGCCGCCCCAAGCACACCAGCCACCCATACGGCGCCGCCTTCGATGGTGCCGTCGTTGCCATTGCCGCTACCGTCGGCCGCGACGGTCCCGGTGCCCTCGTCGAAGGGCCACCAGGCCACGAGGGCCGGATCGAACCCGGCCATCGCAGACCACGCCGGGCCTAAGATCAGAAACGAAAGAAGCACAAGAAATGATCGCTTGAACATGACACATCCTCCTTCAGACAGAGTGAACTCTGCGAACCGCTCTCGGTCACACACCGAGAACACTCTCTCTCCGCAACGTGTCGAGGACGTTGTTCTCCTCGCACGCGGGCGCCGGCCAGGCCGGCTCATCGTCTTCCCTCAGACGGAACACAGCGCCAGTGTCTTGCCGTTCACCTCCTTCCCGGAGAAACGTCGTGTGTATAAGGCCAAATGTGAATGCTGACAACAGAAGCTCTCGAGTCTATTTATAGCATATCCGAGGGCCGGGATTCAACAACAATCCGCTCGCCTGCCCGCCCGTCGGGCAAAGGCCCGTTCCGAAAGCCGCAGCACCCCTACTTCTCGTCGAACATCTTCTTGTCGCGCAAGAGGTGGTGGTAGTGCTGGGCGAAGCGATGGGCCTCGTCGCGGACATACTGGAGCAGCTTGCGGACCGGCGAATGGGCCGGCAGCTTCAGTGGCTGGGATTCGCCCTGGAGGTAAATGTCCTCCTCGCGTTTGGCGATCGAGGCCATCTTCGTGTGGGGCGGCTCCACGTCGGCCAGCCCTTCGGCCCGGCACGCGGCGATCATCGCGCCAAACGCGGCCTCGGCGGCATGCAGGTGCCCCAGGCCGCCGTCGATCAGGATCAGATCGGGCCAGAGTTCTTCACCTCGCAGGGCATACTTGTATCGGCGGCGGACGACCTCGGCAATCATCGCGTAGTCGTCGATGCCGGCGACGGTCTTGATCCTGAAACGGCGATAGCCGCTCTTGAAAGGCCGTCCGTCGATGAACTTGACCAGCGAGCCGACCGCCTCCTGTCCGCTGAGATTGGCGATGTCGATCCCCTCAATGATGCGGACCTGGTTCGGGACGCCCAGAATGTCGCGCAGCTTGACCAAGGCCTCGGTCGGATCGGCGGCGAAGACCTCGGGCTGGACGTGCTCGTCGGGCGTTCCCCGGTCGTCGAGGCCCTCGATCAGGCGAATGCGGTCGCGGAACATGGCCGCCTTTTCATACTGGAGGTTGCCGGCCGCCTCGTCCATCCGCTCGCGCAGCCACCGCAGCACGGCGGATCGCTTGGACCGGAGGAAGCGGATCAGGTCCTGGATCGTCCTGCGGTAGTCCGCCCTGTCGATCCGCGCCGCGCACGGGGCGGTGCACTGCTTGATGCTGTGGAGCAGGCAGGGGCGAAAGAACCGCCGCTTGGGGTCGGCGTCGTGAATCTCCAGGCCGCACGTTCGGAACCGAAAGATCTTCTGAAGTTCCACGAGGACGGCCCGCAGGTCCTTGACGTTGGCGAATGGACCGAACAGCCGCGTGCCCTTGGCTTGGGGCTTTCGCGTGATGTAGACGCCGGGAAAGTCCTCCCGCGTGGTGATTTCCAGATAGGGAAACGTCTTGTCGTCGGTCAGGTCGGTGTTGTAGGGCGGGCGGATGTCCTTGATCAGCCGGGCCTCTTTGAGCATGGCGTCGACTTCGTTCTCGGTTTCGAGGAAGTCCACCGCGCAGACCTTGCCGGCCATCTCCAGGATCTTCGGCCCGCGCGAGACGGCCAGGTCGCTGCCGGGCTGAAAGTAGCTGGCAACGCGAGAGCGAAGGCTCTTGGCTTTGCCGATATAGAGAACGACATCGTCGGGGCCCTTCAGGAAATACACGCCGGGTGTGCTGGGCAATTCCTTGATCCGCCCGCGAATCCGTTCGAGCCTCTCGTTCTCACCGTTGGCCATCAGCCGTCGTTCTTTCCTGCACAATATGTCTTCCGCCCACGCGACAGTCTCATTGTAACGCTACGGACGATGGGACAAAAGGGTTTGCCGACTCCGGACCGACAGGGTCGCTCGGCCCTCGGCACTGAAAACTGTGTCCTTATCGGGCTGCAAGAGATGCGTGCAGAATCAGACCGCGCGCCGCCAAGTAACATGCGATCCGTTATTTCTGACCTCGCGGCCACAAAGCGGTGGAAACGAACGGCTCACGTGAGGAAGAGCCAGGCGACAGGGCCCTTCACGCATTGGATTGGCCCACCAGCGACTCCTCGAACCCGTCCCGAGGCGGATGTCACGGTCCCAGAAAATTCCAGTCGCGCGCGATGCCGTAGCTTATGAGTTCGCAAGGATTAAGGATAAACTCCTCGTCTTGGCGCAAAAAATTCCTCGTTTTGCTCTTTACACCTCATCGGATTCTAAGTAAGTTGCCGATACTTGATTCATGGGTGTTTCAACAATACCTTGTTTAGTCCCCGTCCACACAGACTATATGTAGTGGTCTTTGTTTTGTCGCATGGAGGCGCTGAATGTCTTACAGATTCGATCCGGAAAACCCTTTCAAAGACGAACGCAAGCGAGCCAGGAAAGGCCTTGTGCCTCAGGACACGAAGAGCTTGAAGATCGAGCCGCATTTCTCGACGCCGAATAAGCACCCCTTTGAAGAGATCGAGTGGGAGATCCGCTCGGCAAAGATATCCAGCGACAGCGGCCAGGCCATCTTCGAGCAGGACGACATCGAGGTGCCCGCATCGTGGAGCCAACTGGCCACGAAAGTGGTTTCAAGCAAGTACTTCTACGGCGACGCCGAGTTGGGCCAGCGAGAGAATTCGGTCAAGCAACTGGTGCATCGTGTTTGCAGAACCATCGCCGATCGCGGTCTGAGGGATGGGTACTTCGCCACCGAACAGCAGGCGGACACCTACTACCACGAGTTGACCTGGCTGTGTATCAACCAGTACGGGGCCTTCAACTCACCCGTCTGGTTCAACGTGGGCCTGTACGACGTCTACGGGATCGGCGGCAGCAAGCACAACTACCACTGGGACGCTGAGAGACAGACCGCCGTGCCGTGCGAGAACAGCTACGAGTATCCCCAAGCCTCGGCCTGCTTCATCCAGTCCGTGAAGGACTCGATGGAGGACATCATGCGCCTGGCCACCAGCGAGGCGATGCTCTTCAAGCACGGATCGGGGACCGGAACCGACTTATCAACACTGAGAAGCAGCAAAGAGAAGCTCTCCGGGGGGGGCAAGCCCTCGGGCCCGCTGAGCTTCATGCGGGTCTACGACCAGATCGCCGCGGTAATCAAGTCCGGCGGCAAGACCCGCCGTGCCGCCAAGATGCAGTCGCTCAAGGTCGACCACCCCGACATCAAGGAGTTCATTACCTGCAAGACCATCGAGGAGAAGAAGGCCTGGACCCTCATCGAGGCCGGCTACAGCGGCGAATACAACAGCGAGGCCTACGACAGCGTCATGTTCCAGAACTCAAACCTCTCGGTCCGCGTGACCGATGAGTTCCTGCAGGCTGCCGAGAAGGACGACGTCTGGATCACCCACGCGGTGACCAGCGGCGAGAAGCTGGGCGAGCACTCCGCCCGCGAGCTGATGCAGTTGATCGCGGAGGGCACGCGGGTCTGCGGCGACCCAGGCGTCCAGTACCACAGCACGATCAATCGCTGGCACACCTGCCCGAACTCCGGGCCCATCAACGCCTCGAACCCGTGCAGCGAATACATGTTCATCGACGATTCGGCCTGCAATCTGGCCTCGCTGAACCTGATGAAATTCCGCAAGGACGATGGGACTTTCGACATCGATGGGTTCAAGAAGGCCGTTCGCCTGTTCATCATCGCCCAGGAGATCCTGGTCGACAACGGCAGCTATCCCGACCAGCCGATTACAGTCAACAGCCATCGATTCCGGCCTCTGGGGCTGGGTTTCGCCAACCTTGGCTCGCTGGTGATGAGCTTGGCCCTGCCCTACGATTCGGACCAGGCCCGTTCGCTGGCCTCGGCGATCGGCGCGATCATGACCGGCACCGCCTACGCCGTAAGTGCTGAGATCGCAGAGATTAAGGGCCCATTTGTCGAATTCGAGAAGAACAAGGACCCCATGCTGAAGGTCATCAACATGCACCGTCAGCATGCGTACGACATCCCCGAAGCGCATTGCCCCGACTACCTGCGAAACGCGGCCAAGGACGCCTGGGACCAGGCGCTCGACACCGGCAGCAAGGTGGGCTTCCGCAACGCCCAGACGACGGTCCTGGCACCGACCGGAACGATCGGCTTCCTGATGGACTGCGATACGACGGGGATCGAGCCGGATATCGCGCTGGTCAAATACAAACTGCTGGCCGGCGGCGGCATGCTCAAACTGGTCAACCGGACCGTGCCGATGGCCCTCGAACGGCTGGGCTACACCCCGGACGACATCAAGGCCATATGCGACTATATCGACGAGCACGAGACCATTGAAAACGCACCGAAGCTTATGGACGACCACCTGCCGGTCTTCGATTGCGCGTTCAAGCCGAGAAACGGCAAGCGTTTCATCAAATACCAAGCCCATTTAAGGATGATGGCCGCGGTGCAGCCGTTCATCTCCGGCGCGATCAGCAAGACGATCAACATGCCCAAGGAGAGCACGGCCGAGGAGATCATGGCCGCCTACACCGAAGGCTGGAAACTCGGCCTCAAGGCCGTGGCGATCTACCGCGACGGGTCCAAGCGTCTCCAGCCGGTATCGACCGACAAGCACAAGGAAGAGAAGGCCAAGGTGGCGGTCGAAGCCGCTCCCGCCCGTCCGTTCCGCCGGCGGCTGCCGGACACGCGGCAGAGCATCACGCACAAGTTCAGCGTTACCGGACACGAAGGCTATCTGACGGTGGGGCTATACGAGGACGGTCAGCCTGGTGAAATGTTTATCACCATGGCCAAGGAGGGCAGCACCGTCGGAGGCCTTATGGACGTGATCGGCACCTGTACGTCGATGGCATTGCAGTACGGGGTGCCCCTGATCACCCTGGTGGACAAGTTCCGCCACGCCCGGTTCGAGCCGTCGGGGATGACCTCGAACCGCGACATCCCGTTCGCCAAGAGCCTGATCGACTACATCTTCTGCTGGCTGGGCTGCCAGTTCATCCCGGGCTACGCCGACAAGAACCTGCCCAACCGCTCGGGCGCCGTGGCCGCCGAAAGCAAGACCACCACGACCGCCCGCGAGTTGGTGGAAAAGACCAAGGACCTGGCGCACAAGATCGCCGAGGCCAAGGCCGCCGGAAACGGCGCCAAGAAGAAGACCGGGCGGGACAACGGCGCCAAGCCCGTCCCCGCCGGGCGGGAGGCCAAGGCCGAGCCCGTGATCCCCACGGACCGCCTCTCCGAGGCCACCGGCCGGATCCGGGCCCTCGTCGCCTCGACGATCCCGCAGCCCGAAGGCGCCCTGGACACCGAAGCCGCTGTCATGCACCAGTTCAGCGCCCAGTTCGCCCACTTCGGCGACGACGCCCCCGCCTGCGACATCTGCGGCGCCATCACCGTCCGCAACGGAACCTGCTACAAGTGCTTCAACTGTGGCAACTCGATGGGATGCTCGTAAATTGATGGTTGATAATTGATTATTGTTGATTCGCCCGGGCGGATGACCACTGGTCGTCCGCCCGCTTCCGTTTGTGGCCCTGGGTGCGGGCGGAATATGGTGGCACGTGGGTCTGCCGCCCCGCGTTGTCATTCCGACTGGAGCGGAGCGGAATGGAGGAATCTGGCATCGAACGGGCGGTGCCGTGGGTTTCGCGGCGGTTCTCAGTATGCAGCAATGGGTCAACCGTTCCACGGTTCAGACACGGGCCGGGCCACCGCCTTCTTCGCCGCCAGACCCTTCGACTCCACTTCGTTCCGCTCAGGATGACAGAAGAAGAGAGGCTCCGCTCGAGATCGCAAGAGGGACGCCTGCCGATCCGAGGCATGGTGGCCATAGGGCATGGCCCGAATCCGCCACCATTTGCCGACCGCACCCGTCCTGCTCAGCGGCGGGTATGGGGCTTGCAGAGATCTCCGGATTTCCGTGGGATGGAAGGTATGATCCAGGCGGAAGACATTGTCGGCGGCGAATGGGCCGAGTGGTATCGGCTCAGCCCCTTGCAGCGATGGCACATCAGTAGCCAGTTGTGGAAGTATTGCCTGCAAATCGGAGGTTCGCTTGACCCCGAGCCGGATACGGAAAGTCCTTTCTACGATGGCCGAACTGGAACGCCTGCGCCACTCCATGCGCAGTGACCGCCAGACGGATGCGGAGGCCCAATAGCTCCTCGGAAGGGCCTCAGAATTCGCTGGCGCACCTTCAGGCCGCATGCCACGACACATATGGAGACAGGCCGCAGCCAATCCATGGCTCAGATTCGCCCCAAAATCAGGAAAATTCGGGGCAAAATCGTTTGACAGGGGGCGGGCGTTTGCTAAAATGCACAGTTTCTAATCCGGAAACAGCATAGAGAGTCCGACTATGAAAAGCTTCATGGCCAAGAACAACGAAGTCGAGCAGAAATGGCTGCTGGTGGACGCCGAGGACGCGATTCTCGGGCGGATGGCCGCCAAGATCGCGCCGATTCTGATGGGCAAAACCAAGCCGACCTATACGCCCCACGTGGACGTAGGCGACTATATCGTGGTCGTCAACGCCGAGAAGGTGCGGGTCACCGGCAAGAAAGCCGAGCAGAAGGAATACGACTGGTACACCCACCATCCCGGCGGGCACAAGTACGCCAGCTTCGCGGAGATGATGCGCAAGAAGCCGGAGCGTGTGATCGAGCTGGCGGTCCGAAGGATGCTGCCGAAGAACAAGCTGGGCCGCAAGATGCTCAAGAAGATGAAGGTCTATCGTGGCCCGGACCACGAGCACCAAGCCCAGCAACCCGAGCCGATCGAACTGTCCTAAGCGGAACCTTGAACCATGACCGAAAATCACGCTGAGAACCTGAACATCGAAGTCCGCACCGAAGCCAAGAAGGCCGAACCGAAGGTCGTCATGGGATCGGGCAACAAGAGCAATGAGAAGTACGGCTACTGGTGGGGCACCGGCCGCCGGAAGACCGCGATCGCCCGGGTCCGAATCCGGCCCGGCAGCGGCAAGCTCATCGTCAACAAGAAGGAATTGAACGATTTCTTCGCCCGGGAGCAGGACCGCAAGGCGGTGGTCGCACCGCTCAAGAGCGTCCATGCCGAGAAGGCCTTCGATGTGTTCGTCAACGTCAAGGGCGGGGGCACGACCGGCCAGGCCGGAGCGGCCCTGCTGGGCGTGGCCAGGGCCCTGAGAAGCTACGACGAGAATTACATTCAGGCCCTGCGTGACGGCGGGCACCTGACGCGAGACCCGCGCATGGTCGAGAGGAAAAAGCCCGGCCAGGCGGGTGCACGGCGGAGGTTCCAGTTCTCCAAGCGTTAGAAGCAACCTTCGATTCATCGCTACCGACAGCCGCCGAGAGACGATCTTGGCGGCTTTTTTTGTGGGGCGAGCAACTTCGCTCGCCGGTTGAGAGCCATCGATATCCGGGTTGTGCGTGGACGCACGACCTGCAAGGAGAGCAACCATGATTCGAGTCGCCATCATCGGCGCCAGCGGGTACACCGGCGCCGAGAGCATCCGCATCCTGTTTCGGCATAGCCAGGCCGAACTGACCTATCTGACCGCCCTGCCGGAGGAATGCGGACCGGCCGAAGAGGTGTTCCCGGAGTTTCGGGGCCGCTGCGGGTTGGCCATCGAGCCGCTCGACCTTGACAAATTGTCGCAGTTGGCGGACGTGGCGCTGTGCTGCCTGCCGCACAAGGTCTCGATGGGGTTCGTGCCCAAGCTTCTCGACGCCGGTGTCAAGGTGATCGACTTCAGCGCCGACTACCGCATCAAGGATGTGAGCGTCTACGAGAAGTTCTATCAGCCGCACACCGATCCGGCCAACTTGGCCAAGGCGGCCTACGGCCTGCCCGAGCTGTTCCGCAAGCAGATCAAGGGCACGAACCTGGTCGCCAACCCCGGCTGCTTTCCCACGGGTGCGGTGCTGGCGATCGCCCCCCTGCTCAAAGAAGGCCTCATCGAGACCGACTCGGTGATCGTCAGCTCGGTGACGGGCGCCTCCGGGGCGGGCAAGAACCCGTCGAGCAAGTTCCACTTCCCGAACATGAACGAGAATCTGTTTCCCTACGGGATCGGGGTGCATCGGCACATGCCGGAGATGGAGCAAATCGCCGGCGAGGTGGCCGGCTCCGAGGTCAATATCCTCTTCCAGCCCCACGTCGGGCCGTTCGATCGCGGCATTCTTTCGAGCGTCTACGCCCGCCCGGCAAAGAGCCTCAAGAACGAGCAGTTGCTGCCGCTCTACCACGAATTCTACAAGGCCGAGCCGTTCGTCCGCGTCTGCAAGACCGCTCCGGCCGTCAAAGACGTCGCGGGCACGAACTACTGCCACGTCTTCCCGACGTTGGTCAAAGGCCGGCTCGCACTGTTCTCGGCGATCGACAACCTCGTCAAGGGCGCATCGGGCCAGGCGATCCAGAACATGAACATCCTGTTCGGCGTCGATGAGATCATGGGACTCAAGTAGAGCAAGAGGCAGATGGCTGGAATGCGCACGGGGATACTGAAAATCGCGACCTGCCAGTTTGCGGTCGGCCCGTCGATCGAAGAGAACGCCGAGGCAATTCGCGACTTCCTTCATCAGGCCAGAGACGCAGACGCCGAGATCGTTCATTTCTCCGAGTGCGCGCTGAGCGGCTATGCGGGGACGGACTTCGCGAGCCTGGACGACTACGACTGGCCCCTGCTGCGGGCCGAGACGCAGAAGATTGTGTCGTTGGCGGGGCGCCTGGGGCTCTGGGTCGTGCTCGGCAGCACGCACCCGCTGACCGAGCCGCACAAGCCACACAACTGTCTGTACCTGATCGACGCCGAGGGCCAAATCGCCGATCGCTACGACAAGCGATTCGGCACGCCGGGCGACCTGGAGTATTACACGCCAGGCGACCGGTTCGTCACGTTCACGCTCAACGGCGTCAAATGCGCGCTGCTGATCTGTTTCGATCTGCGCTTCCCCGAGCTCTACCGCGAGCTGTACAAACAGGGCGCCCATTGCATCTTTCAGTCGTTCTACAACGCCCGCCAGGACGGCCCGAGCGTGCACACCCATATCATGCGACAGACGATGCAGTGCCACGCGGCGACGAACTTCTGCTGGGTGAGTATGGCCAACTCCAGCGCCTACTACAGCCCCTATCCATCGTGCTTCATCGAGCCGGACGGGGTGATCGCCGGACGACTGACCGACAACGAGCCGGGAATGCTCATCAGCACCGTAGACCTGGCGCGGGAATTCTACGACCCCATGAAGGACTTCCGCGACCTGGCCATCGCCGGCCGCCTCACCAACGGCCCCGGCCCCCTCGACGACCCCCGATCCAGGTGCACGCAGGAACTTTGAGTTGTCCGCAGAACCCGTGACCCCGCCGGTGAGGAATCTGACATGTACAACTTGCCCCCTACGGAGGAGTGTGTATAATCATGATGACAATACACATTCATGGAGAATGAACCATGCGAACGAATGTGGTGCTTGATGACGGCCTGATGCAGACCGCCCTGAGGCTTTCCGGGTACAAGACCAAGAAGAGGGCAATTGAGGAAGGCCTCAAGTTGCTCATCCGGATCAACCGCCAGAAGAAGATCAGGGGATTCCGTGGGAAGCTTCGCTGGACAGGCGATCTCGACGAACTGAGAGCGGACCGATGATCGTCGCAGATTCTTCCGTTTGGATTGACTATTTTAACGGCGTCATTACGAACCAGACCGAGCATTTGCACGCGTACCTCCAGGAAGAACCTGTCGTGATCGGGGACATCATCCTGGTGGAAGTGCTTCAGGGCTTCAGAGACGATGGTGACTTCCGCAAGGCGAGGCAATTGTTGGATACCCTTGTCTTCATGGAAATGCTGGGCCGAGATTTGGCGGTGAAGAGTGCGCAGAACTACAGGCACCTCCGCAGAAAGGGGGTAACTGTGCGAAAAACGATCGACATCATGATTGCGACCTTCTGCATCGAAAGCGACCTGCCCCTACTGCATAGCGACAAGGATTTTGAGCCGATGAGGAGACATCTCGGACTCAAGACCGTGGTCTGAACGGCTGGCGCGACATTCCGTCGGCTTGGGCAGCAATGTATCAGCAAACGTGACGTTCTTCATTAGGCGGTGACAACAGTATGAACAACGAGAGTATTACGGCGGCGAAGGGGTTTTGGGCGGCGGGGTTGAGTTGCGGGATCAAGGTTTCGGGCAAGCCGGATATTGCGCTGCTGGTCTGTCCGACGGGGGCGACGGCGGCGGCGATGTTCACGACGAACAAGATCGTCTCGGCGGCGGTAGAGATCGCACGGGAGCACGCCAAGAGTTCGAAGATCTACGCGGTCGCCGTCAATTCGGGCAACGCCAATGCCTGCACGGGCAAGAAGGGCCTGGCCAACGCCCGCAGGATGTGCGCGGTCGCCGCCAAGGCCCTTAAGGTCGCGCCCGAGCAGGTCCTCGTCGCCTCGACGGGCATCATCGGAGAACAGTTGCCTATTGAGAAGGCGACAACGGGAATCGCGAAAGCCGCCGGGCAGTTGTCCGACTCGGCCGAGGCCGGAGCAGCTTTCACCCAGGCCATCATGACGACGGACACCCGACCCAAATGCGCCGTTCGCCGGCTCGACATATCGGGACAGACCGTCACCATCGCGGGCACCGTCAAAGGGGCCGGAATGATCGGGCCCAACATGGCGACCACCCTGTTGTTCCTCACCACCGATGCCGCCGTCAGCAAGCCGCTGCTTGCCACCGCCCTGAAGAACGCCATCGGCGAGTCGCTCAACAAGCTCACCGTCGACGGCCACCAGAGCACCAACGACACAGCGATCCTGCTGGCCTCGGGCGTGGCGGGCCACCGCCCCATCACGTCGCGGTGCCCTCGCTTCAAGAAGTTCGCCAAGGCCCTGGCCGATCTCTGCACCGATCTGGCCCGGCAGATGGCGCTGGACGCAGAGGGGGCCACGCGAATGTTCAAGGTCGTCGTCAAGGGCGCCGCCACGACGGCCGACGCCGCCCGAGCCGCGCGGGCCGTGGCCGACTATCCGCTGGTCAAGTGCGCCGTCCACGGCGGCGACCCGAACTGGGGCCGGATCATCTGCGCCGTCGGCTCCTGCGGCGTCCGGCTCGACCGGGCGAAGCTCTCGTGCAAGCTGGACGACCTGTACGTCTTCAAGAACGGCGCCCCGGCCAAGTTCGACCGCCGAAAGGCCTCCGACATCGTCTCGCAAGTCGAGCACACCATCACGATCGACCTGGGCACAGGCGACAAGACCGACTTCTGCTACGGCTGCGACCTCAGCGCCGAGTACGTCAGCATCAACGCCGACTACCACACGTAAGATGTGAAACGGCGCAAGCACGACGGCCCTCGCCGCCGTACGTTGGGACAAAAGCGATACCATCGGGAGCCAGTCTGAGGTCGCCGGCCGACGAAACGTGTGATTTCTGCGCCCGCCGCACGAAAAATGGTTGAAATGCGGCTTGCTTTCTGTACACTGCACGGAATTTTAGGCTGGTCGTGTGCGCACAGAGAGCAACCCATTAAACCGAAAGGAGCAGCAACCGTGAAGTCTTGGAAAAACATCATCGGGCTGTCGTTACCCATTCTGGCGCTGAGCAGCGTGGCGATGGCTGCGGAGGGGGCCGAAGCACAGGTGGCGGAGGGCATTCCATGGGTTTGGTGGCTCGCGCCGATCGGATCGCTTCTGGCCCTGGGCTTCGCCCTCTACTTCTACAAGAAAATGATGGAGGCGCCGGAGGGCACGGAGAAGATGATCGAGATCGCCCGGTACGTGCGAGAAGGCGCGTACGCGTATCTGTTCCGGCAGTACAGCGTCGTGGCGCTGGTGTTCCTGGTGCTGCTGGCGATCTTCGCCTTCCTGGCGTACAAGGGCGTGCAGAACCCGTTCGTCCCGGTGGCGTTTCTCACCGGCGGTTTCTTCAGCGGCCTCTGCGGGTTCCTCGGGATGAAGACGGCGACCAACGCCTCGGCCCGAACGGCGCAGGGGGCCACCAAGAGCCTCAACAGTGGCCTGCAGGTGGCGTTCCGCTCCGGTGCGGTCATGGGTCTGGTGGTCGTGGGCTTCGGCCTGTTCGACATCACCATGTGGTATCTGATCCTCGACAAGGTGGTCTACACCGTGGCCAACATGCGAGACGGGCTGACACTGTTCGGTTTGCCGCTCGTACCGGCGGGGATGGATCCCGAGCACAAGCTCATCGAAATCACGACGACCATGATCACGTTCGGCATGGGCGCTTCGACGCAGGCCCTGTTCGCCCGCGTCGGCGGCGGCATCTACACCAAGGCCGCTGACGTCGGCGCCGACCTGGTGGGCAAGGTCGAGGCAGGGATTCCGGAAGACGATCCGCGTAACCCGGCAACCATCGCCGACAACGTCGGTGACAATGTCGGCGACGTGGCGGGCATGGGCGCCGATCTGTACGAGAGCTACTGCGGCTCGATCCTGGCCACCGCGGCCTTGGGCGCAGCCCTGACATTGGGGACACTGCCTGAGGGCGTGACGCCCTTGAAAGCCGTGCTGGCGCCGATGGTTGTCGCCGGTCTGGGCATCTTCCTGTCGATTGCAGGCATCTTCATGGTGCGATGCAAGGAAGACGCCAGCCAGAGGAATCTGCTGCGGGCCCTTCTCATCGGCACACTCGGCAGTTCCGTCCTGATCATCGCGGCGGTTGCCGGCCTGGCGGCCTTCAACTGGATCACCTGGGGTATCTTCGGCTCGGTCGTCTCCGGCCTGATCGCCGGCGTGCTCATCGGCCAGTTCACCGAGTACTATACCTCCGATGAATACAAGCCCACCAAGGGCATCGCCGAGCAGGCCATCATGGGCCCGGCCACAACGATCATCGACGGGTTCGCCACCGGCATGTACTCGGCCGGCCTGCCGGTCATCACCATCGTGATCGGCATTCTCTGTGCGTTCAGCTTCGCCGGTGGTTTCTCGAACATCGCGATGGGCCTCTACGGCATCGGCTTCGCGGCCGTCGGCATGCTTGCGACACTGGGCATCACCCTGGCGACCGACGCCTACGGGCCAATCGCCGACAACGCCGGCGGCAACGCCGAGATGGCCGGCCTGGGACCGGAGGTCCGCAAGCGGACCGACGCCCTGGATTCACTGGGCAACACGACGGCGGCGACGGGCAAGGGCTTTGCCATCGGTTCGGCAGCCCTGACCGCCATGGCCCTGCTGGCCGCATACATCGAAGAGGTCCGCATCTGGATCAGCCGGCTGGCCGGCGAGGCCCAGAACGAACTGTACCAGGTCGGCGACGTGGTCTTCTGTCGGGGCGCGGCCATTACAGCCGAGGTCAAAGCCGCCTTCGCCGCCCTGCAGAACGATGAGTTGCGGCTTGTCGCCGTCAAAGCCGCTTCCGTACAGGACTTCGTCGAAGCCTACAACCTGACCATCATGAACCCCAAGCTGATCGGCGGCTTGTTCCTCGGTGCGATGATGGCCTTTGTCTTCAGCGCCATGACCATGAAGGCGGTCGGCCGGGCCGCCGGCGCGATGGTCGGTGAGGTCCGTCGGCAGTTCAAGGAAATCCCGGGGATCATGGAGGGCACAGGCAAGCCCGACTACGCTCGCTGCGTGGCGATCTCCACCAGGGGCGCCCAGAGAGAAATGCTCCTGCCCTCGTTGCTGGCGATCATCGTGCCCGTCGTGACGGGTCTGCTGCTGGGTGTCTCGGGCGTCATGGGTCTGCTGGCCGGCGGTCTGACGGCCGGTTTCGTGCTGGCCATCACGCTGAACAACGCCGGCGGCGCCTGGGACAACGCCAAGAAGTACATCGAAAAGGGCGCCCACGGCGGCAAGAAGCTCCCCGACGGCAGCAAGAACCCCGTGCACGGGGCGGCCGTCATCGGCGATACCGTCGGCGACCCGTTCAAGGATACGTCCGGGCCGAGCCTGAACATCCTGATCAAGCTGATGACGATGGTCAGCGTGGTGTTCTCCGGCGTGATCGTCAAGTTCGCCCCAGCGATCAGCGAGTGGCTGCGTCTGGGCAGCCAATAGGCTCCGAAGCACGGGCGCGGCGGGCGAACCGCGAGTCCGCCGTTGACGCAAGAGTGCTTTCCAAGTAAGCTCAAAGGGTGGCCGATTCGGCCACCCTTTTTGTTTTGTGACCGGGAGTTGAGGATTGAAAGAGCAACAGAACAGCGACGCCAGAGAGTTCGCCCTGGCGGCCGCCCGGCTGGCCGAGGCCAACCATTGCCACGACATTACGGTCCTGGACCTGCGGGGTATCTCCCCCGCGACGGACTACTTCGTGATCGCCACGGGGACGAGCGACCGGCAGATGCGCACGGTAGCCGACGAGGTCTCCGACGCGGGTCGGGGGCTGGGCTTTCCCCGATTCGGCCGGGCCGGATACGACCAGGGCCGCTGGATCCTGCTGGATTTCGTCAACGTCGTGGTCCATCTGTTCGACAGCGAGTACCGCCAGTACTACGACCTCGAGCTGCTCTGGGGCGACGCGAAACGCATTGATTACTGATGACGGATTACTGATTGTCTGATGAAGACGGTTCTTGAGGTCCTGGAAGAAAGAATCGGCGCGGCGATGGCGGCCGTGGTCGGAGCCAACGAATGTGCCGCGATCGTACGCCCAACCGCCGATGCGCGGTTCGGCGACTACCAGGCCAATGGCGTCATGGCGATGGCCAAACAGCTCAAGACCAATCCGCGCAAGCTGGCCGAGCAGGTGGTCGAGCGGCTCGATGTCGCCGACCTCTGCGAGCCGCCCGAGATCGCCGGGCCGGGCTTCATCAACCTGCGTCTCAAGCCCGATTACGTCACCGTCCAACTGCTCCGCATCAACGCCGACGACTCCGAGCGGCTCGGCATTGAGCCGACCACCAAGCCCAGGAACACCGTCGTGGACTTCTCCAGTCCCAACATCGCCAAGGAGATGCACGTCGGCCACCTGCGCAGCACGATCATCGGCGACGCCATCTGCCGCATCACCGAATTCCTCGGCCACCCCGTCATCCGCCAGAACCACATCGGTGACTGGGGCACCCAGTTCGGCCGCGTCATCCTCGGCCTGTGGCACATGTGCATGGCCGAGAAGCACGGCGAACCGCTTTACTACCGAACCGAACTCGACGAACTCAGGCGGGTCGCAGGATCGAACCAGGACCTGAGAACCCTCTGCACGCGAATACGCGATCGCCACGAAGACGATTGGAGCAAAGATCGCGAGGGCGAGCAGCGTTTCGCACCGTTCCTGGAAGGACTGAACGATCGCGACGTCGAAGGACTGTGGGAGCAGTTCCTGTGCGTCTATCAGTACGTCAACGCGCTGGAAGATGCTCTTGCGGGAATGGGGCTGACCGTCCGCACGATCAATCAAGGACAGGAAGAGGCCATCCCCTATGAATCGCTCTCCCGGCGGATCACCGTCATGTTGCAGCGCCAAGACCGTCAGGAGCTGGACGCCTGGCAGTTCATCCGAAGGCTCACTCTGGAACACTGCGGCGGCATCTACAGGAAGCTGGGCGTCCAGTTGATCGACGCCGACGTCTGCGGCGAGAGCTTCTATAATGACAAGTTGCCGGCGATCGTCGGCGATTTGCAGGCATCGGGTCTGGCAGTCGAGTCGGACGGCGCAACGTGTGTCTTTCCAGAGGGGTTCAAGACCAAGGAGGGTCAGCCGCTGCCGTTCATCATCCGCAAATCCGACGGCGCATATCTCTACGCAACAACGGACTTGGCGGCGTTGCGGTATCGCGTCAACGAGTTGAAGGCAGATCGAATCGTCTATGTGACTGATGCCCGGCAGATCCAGCATTTTCAGATGCTCTTCAAGGTGGCGGAGACGGCCGGGTGGGACCGGCGGGACGGCGAGAAGGTCGAGCTGGCGCATGTGACGTTCGGCAGCGTTCTGGGCGAAGACGGCCGGCCGCTCAAGACGCGCTCCGGCGAGAACATCAAACTCAAGGACCTGCTCGACGAGGCCGTCGAGCGGGCCAAGTCGGTCGTGGAAGAGAAGAACCCCGATCTGCCGCCCGAGCGGAAGGCCGAGATCGCCAGGGCCGTCGGGATCGGCGCGGTCAAGTACGCCGACTACTCGAACAATCGCACCAGCGACTACGTCTTCAGCTTCGACAAGATGCTGGCGATGGAGGGAAACACGGCGCCGTACATGCAGTACGCCTATGCCCGGATCAAGTCCATCGAACGCAAGGCCGAGAGCAAGGGTGTGGATATCGCCAAGGAACTGCACGGGATTGCGGCCCTCGACCTGAGCGAGCCGACGGAACTGGATTTGGGCAAGCACCTGGCCCGCTACGCCGAGGCGATCGAGTCGGCCGTCGCCGATTACCGACCCAACTACCTGACCGCCTATTTGTACGAGCTGGCACAAAAATTCAGCGCGTTCTACACGAATTGCCCCGTACTCGACGCACCGGCGGCGAAACGCCCGACGCGACTGCTGTTGTGCGATCTGACCGCCCGGACGATTCGTCATGGCCTCAGCGAACTGCTGGGCATCACCGTGGTCGACCAGATGTGAGGAAGACGCCATGAGCGTGGTTCAAGAGGAATTCCCCGTCGGCACGCACAGTCGCAACGAGATGATCGACATCACCGGCCGCGTCGAGGCCGTCGTCCACAACTCCGGGATCGTCAATGGCCACGTGATGGTCTTCTGCCCGCACACGACGGCGGCAATCACGATCAACGAGAACGCCGACCCATCCGTCCCGCACGATATTCTCCTGACGCTCAGCGAGCTGCTGCCCCACCATCGCGCCGGCTATCGCCACAGCGAGGGCAATTCCGACGCCCACTGCAAGAGTTCGCTCGTCGGCACCAGTGAACAGGTGCTCGTTCGCGACGGACGCCTGACGTTGGGGACCTGGCAGGGCATCTTCTTCTGTGAGTTCGACGGCCCGAGAAACCGGAAGGTCATCGTACAGGTCAGCGGGGAATGATCCCACCGTATCCGTGGAGGAGCACAACGAAATCACCGCCCCATAACTGAGGCCCGCGATGCGCGCATAAAAATGGCGAGGTGGTGGTTCCGGCTGGGGGGGAGACCGGTGGACCACGCTGCCTCGCCGAGGTTTATTAGCTGTAGGACAAAGCTCAATTCTCGAAATCAAAGAGCAACTGCAATGCGCCCAACCGATCTGTCAAATGCCTTCCGCAAAAACCAAGCGTATACCAGGGTGATTCAGCCACCCCATTTCACTCCATTGATAAAGAGAATTATACCTCGTTTAACAGCCGACTGCAAGACAAAAAACCACGATTTTCGCATTTTCCTTCCCATGCGACGGCATTCCCCGACCTCGGTAAGTCCATACATGGCAAGTTCTTGTGAAATCCTACTCCTTTGCCGGTCTTCGCAGAGGTCCCCCTGGGTCCGGTCGGCGGCACTATGAGTGAACCCGAGAGCCAACCCTCCACGGGAAGGCTCGGGGCGAGAGTGATGGCCGTCGTCCAAACGATACGAGCGTCGAAAGGACCGGCACGCAAACTGATATAATCGCATCCAATACCCACATAATTCCCCCCCCCGGCGCCGACGCCGATCCGCCGTTGGGACCATCCTCGGCCGCCTCGGCGCGGCGCCCCGGCGGACGGAGGCGTCGTCGGGCAAAATCCACCCCAGTTTTCGGGCTAATCGCTTGTGGGCTGCCGCGAAACTCCCTACACTGGTTCGCTCGGTGGGTATGCTGTTCTCGAACGAACACGATCGTTCCTCCTGGTATTCATAGTGTTCACAGATGACGAAGATCGCAGAGAGAATTGAGCGCGTCAAAGAGTCGATCGCCTCTGCCTGCGCGCGGTCGAACCGTGAGCCGGAGGACGTCAAACTGGTCATCGTAACCAAGTCAGCCGGGATCGAAGAGATCGAGGAGGTCGTCCGGCTCGGCTTCAACCATCTCGGCGAGAATCGCGTGCTGCAACTGAAGAAGGTGGCGGCACAGGTGGCCGAGTTCCTTCAGCAGAACGCCGATGGCAATGCCCTTCCCCAAGAGATTCATTGGCACATGATCGGACACCTCCAGCGCAACAAGGTCCGGCAGGTCCTGCCGACGACGAGCCTGATCCATTCGGTGGACACGCTGCGACTGGCCGAGGAGATCAACGCCGCCGCCGGCAAGTTGAATCTGCGTCCCCGCGTGCTGCTCCAGGTCAACACGTCCAACGAGCCCCAGAAGTACGGCGTGCCCGTCGGGGCCGCCACCCACCTGGCCGAGCAGATCGTCACACTGCCCAACCTTCGGCTCATCGGGCTGATGACCATGGCCCCGCTGACGCGCGATCAGGACGTGATCCGCGCCTGCTTCATGCGGGCCCGCGAGCTGTTCTACGAGGTGCAGGGCGAGAAAATCGTCGGTAGCGAATTCACCGAGTTGAGCATGGGAATGAGTTCCGACTACGAGATCGCCATCGAGGAGGGAGCGACGATCCTGCGAATCGGTTCGGCGATCTTCGCCGGCTCGTAGATCCGGCATGAGCCCAAAGCCCATCCTGCGGCTCGGGATCCGAAAAAAGCCGGAAATCCCCAAAGTGGCCCCCGCATTGAGACGACAGTAGGGTAGCGAACACAACCCGCACGGACGGGGTGTTGCGCTTTTCGCTGCAAGACAAAAGGCGACCGCTATGGGGAAAACACGAGTAGGGAGCAATATCGACGCGCCCAGCCAGTTCACCGATGTCGTTTATCTGTCCGATAAGCAAGAGCTGCCCGCGGAGGTCAGGCGTTTGTTCCGACAGAAGAAGCTTTCGTTTCGCCTTCTTCCGATGGACGGCTATCGGACCGTTCACCACCGTCCCGATCTCGTCGGCACCGTGGTCATCGACGCCGAGGGGATCGATGCCTCCCACGATCAGCGACTGGGGCGAATCCTCGAATCTCTCGAGCGGGACAACCTCGGCATCATTCTGCTGACGCAGCGTATCAGGCGTCCGGTCCGCAGTTTCTCGTTGATGCCGTCCGACAGCAGCTTCTTCATGACCGACAAGGTCGCAAGCGTTTCGCTCGATGCGCTGTGGGCGCGGATCAGCGTTCACCTGGCAGACCGCAAGAACCAGGATTCGGGGATCGCCGTCAAGCCGCCGTCGGCCCTCAGCGCCGCCCAGCGATTCGGAACGGGCGAGCCGGCCCAATCGAGCGATGGATCGGATCGTCCTTCGGACAACCTGACCGAGCAGTTGCGGCTGGCCGGACTGGTCCAGCGCGACTTCCTGCCGGCGAATCTGCCCAACAGCGACGCCGCCCAGTGGGCGGTCACGTTCATCCCCGCCGAGTGGGTCTCCGGCGACATCTACGATGTGACGCGCATCGACGAGCAGCACATCGGCTTCTACATCGCCGACGCGGTCGGCCACTCCATGCCGGCAGCCCTGCTGACGATCTTCATCAAGCAGGCGATGGTGATGCGTGAGACGATCGACAGGAGCTATCGCATCTTCGCGCCGACCGAGGTCATCACCAATCTCAATCTCAAGATGCTCGGCCAGAAGCTGTCGGGCTATCAGTTCGCCACCTGCTGCTACTGCCTGCTGAACGTCAAGACCCGACAACTGACCTTCGCCCGCGCGGGCCACCCCTATCCGATCCTGTTTCGCAAAGGTCACGAGCCGCAGCAGCTGGAGACGCGCGGCGCCCTGCTCGGCGTCTTCGACAGCGCCGAGTTCACCCAGAGTTCCGTCCAGCTCCAGTCCGGAGACCGGCTGCTGCTCTACTCCGACGGCGCCGAGTCGCTGGTCGGCCAACTCGTCGACGACGCCGGATTCCAGTTCACCGAGGAACTGCTCGCCCTGCAGGATGCGCCCATCCACCAGATCGTCGATCATCTGACAGAACTGCAAAGTCAACGCCAGATCACGCCGGAAGAAGTCGACGACTTCACCCTCGTCGGCCTCGAAATCCCCTGACTCACAGTCCTCACGCCGTACCGCCGACACACAGCCGCTGGGGAAACGCATCCTCTCTGCGCAGCCCACCACGAAAATACGTAGTTCCCACAACACGACCGCGTCGGGCGAAATGGGTATAATGGAGCGATAGCCGACGGCAGGTGGGCGGTCTGCCTGGGCCTCAAGCTGCCGTGGGCTGTTTTCACGCCGAGCCGCTGTTCACGCCAGGCTCGTTTGTCGGGAGGGCAGAAGATGCACGCCGCACGCACGTTCCGGGGGATTCTCGCCGTTCGTCTGTTTCATCGGAGGCATGTCATGGCTACTCCAACCACATTCCGGGTGTATGCCGCAATCGCCCTGTTCCTCGCCCTCGTCCCAGCCGCCCCGGCGGCTGAGCAGATCGACCAAAGCAACCTGCCAGAATGGGACGGCGGCTGGACGCACGTCAATCCAACTGCCGATGGCCAGGCCGCCATGTGGCAGACGTTCACCCCGGCCTGCACGAATCTGACGGCGGTGGAGATCGACATTCTCACCGCGAACCCCGGCCGGGGTGACGACGTGCTGACCGTCGCGATCGCTGCGGCCGGAGTCGTTCTCGCGTCGGCCGAACGTTCCGTCGATGACGGCTTCGACGGCCTCTTGCGCTTTGAGTTCCCCGAGGCGGTGCCTCTCGTCCCCGAGCAGCTTTATGAACTGAAGGTGCACGACACGGGCAAGGGGCAATTCGGCTGGAAGTACGGCCCGAACACCTACGAACGCGGCAGCAGATACGTCTTCGCCCAGCAGCGACTCGGTCATGACTGGTTCTTCCGAACCTATGCTTGGGTCGAGTCGGCCGCAACCAAGTACAGCGGCGGGAGGGGTGTGCCCGACGATCCGTACCAGATCGCCACGGCCGCCGACCTGATCGCCCTCGGCGAGACGCCCGAAGACTACGACAAGCACTTCATCCTCACCGCCGACATCGACCTGGACCCCAATCTGCCGGGAGGCAAGGTCTTCGATAGGGCCGTCATTGCGGCAGATGTCAATGATGCAACCGAGGGGTTTCAGGGGACTTCCTTTACCGGGGTCTTTGGCGGCAATGGACATTCGATCTTGGGCCTCACGATCGTAGGAAGTGACTATCTCGGACTCTTCGCCCAATTGGCTTCTGATGGAATCGTGTACAATCTGGAACTTGACGAGGTAGAGATCAGTGGAACCGGTGAATGCGTCGGCGCTCTGACAGGCCACAACTCGGGCGGCAACATCGTTGCGAGCAGTAGTAGTGGCTCCGTCAGAGGCCGTCAGAAAGTCGGTGGGCTAATAGGGTGGAATCGTGGCAGTGTGACCAACTGCTACAGCGCGAGTGTGGTGAGTGGGAATTCGGATATCGGCGGCTTGGCAGGGTCCAACATCGAGGGAGATTTGACCCAGTGCTACAGTGTCGGATTAGTCTGCGGCACTGGGGAGCACGTTGGCGGACTCGTTGGGACCAACTACGATTATGATGGAGGGGGAACTTTCCTCCCTGTACCACAGGGCTCCGTGACCGGTTCCTTCTGGGACATTCAAACCTCGGGTCAGGCGACAAGTGACGAGGGGACAGGCAAGACCACGGTCGAGATGCAGACGGCCAGTACGTTCCGCGATGCGGGGTGGGACTTCGTGGGCGAGACGGCCGATGGCACCTGCGACTACTGGGAAATCACGGAGGGCAACTATCCTCTGCTGCACTACCGTGGCCAGGCCCATCCTGTGATGACGGAAGGACGGGGAACGGCCGACCAGCCCTATCTGATTCGAGATAGTCGGGATTTAGGCATTGTGTGGTTCGAACCCTTCGCCCATTACCACTTGGCTCAGGCTATTGATCTATCAGGGATTACGTGGTCGATGGCCGTCGTCCCTTGGTTTGGAGGGAGTTTTAACGGTAACGGTTACGTGCTTAGCAACCTCCATATCCAAGGCGGCTATCACTGCGGTCTATTCGGCCAAATCGCCCGTACAGCGAGCGTCTCCAATCTGAGGCTTGAAGCAGTGGATATTCATGGGACGGAGTATGTCGGGGGGCTGGCTGGTTACAACGGGGGTAGTGTCTGTACGAGCTACAGCAATGGGGTGATCAGCGGACCCAGCTACCACGGGGTCCACGGAACCAGCTACTTTATCGGTGGACTCGTTGGCTACAGCGACGGCAACATTGCATCAAGCCGTAGCGGCGGCTCGGTCAGCGGTTACGAGGGCATCGGTGGGTTAGTAGGCCACAATGCTGGCAGCATCACCAAGAGCTACAGCACCAGTTCGGTCAGCGGCCGCACGGATGTAGGCGGGCTGGTGGGATTCATGCCCAACGGTGCTGTTACCGCGTCGTTCTGGGACATCGAGACCTCAGGCCAGACCACGAGTGCCGGTGGTACAGGCAGGACCACCGCCGAGATGCAGACGGCGAGTACGTTCCTGGATGCCGGCTGGGACTTCGTGGGCGAGACGGCCAATGGGACGGAGGACATCTGGTGGATCGATGAAGGGCAGGACTATCCCCGGCTGTGGTGGGAACTGGAGGAGACGGCGCGATTGCCTGTCATCGAACTGGATGCGGCGAGCTTCGATGCCGCGATTGCTGAAGGCGTGGTTCTCGTCGACTTCTATGCTACGTGGTGTGGGCCTTGCGCCCAGCAGGCTCCGATCCTCGAAGAAGTTGCCGACCGCCTCCAGGGCCGGGCGCAGGTGGCCAAACTCGACGTCGACGAGGCACGTGGCATTGCCCAACGATACAACGTGACTGCGATCCCGACCCTCATCGTATTCCAGGAGGGAGTTGAGGTAACACGATTCATCGGTGTGACGGATGCGGAAGACCTCATCGCAGCCGTCCTGGCTGCGGTGGGCTTGCCGGTGCCGGTGATCCAAGAAATCTCGTCATGTGCTGAGTCCCAATGACTGGGGTGAGTGCAGCCTGATTCGCCATCTTGGAGGACTGGAGACTATGAGACCGCTGCTCTTAACGCTGATCGCGTGTACGCTTGTCTTGCCAGTTCAAGCCCAATACTCCGGCGGGACGGGAGAGCCGAACGACCCGTACCAGATCGCCACGGCCGCCGACCTGATCGCCCTCGGCGAGACGCCCGCAGACTACGACAAGCACTTCATCCTGACCGCCGACATCGATCTCGACCCCAGCCTCCCCGGAGGCAGGGTCCTCGACAGGGCCGTGATTGCGCCGAATACAAACGACGTGGAAGGTGATTTCCAGGGAACTCCATTCACCGGCGTCTTTGACGGCAATGAACATACTATATCGAACCTGACAATCGCCGGTGGAAGCTATCTGGGCCTGTTCGGCCTGGCAGGTTCGCCAGTGCGAAAAGGCGCCGCATTCGTGAAGAACCTCGAACTCATCGATACCCGCATCACAGGCACGGGTAACTATGTCGGGGGGCTTGCGGGCTCCAACGACGGTTCTGTGACAGAGTGTTGCAGCAGTGGCGTCGTCAGCGGCAACATGTACGTGGGCGGTTTGGTGGGCTACAGTCGATCTTGGATGTATGGACCTGGACGGATCATGGACTGCTACTCTATGGCCGCTGTATCCGCGACCACTGGCAGTGCCGGCGGCTTAGTCGGATTCAACTCCGGGGCCATCATCCGATGCTATTCCACGGGCCCGGTCTCGGCGCCCGTCGGGGCCGGTGGATTGGTGGGAGAACCCTGGGAGGATTGGGGCGCGACCGTTACGGACTGTTTCTGGGACACCGAGACTTCAGGGCAGGCCACGAGCACCGGGGGCATGGGAAAGACAACTCTGGAAATGTACGCCGCGAGCACGTTCGTTGCGTGGGGCGCGTGCGTGTCGGTCTGGACCATAGATGATGGGCGGGACTATCCGCGCCTGGTGTGGGAGAATGGGCCTGGGCGGATCATCGCCGGGCCAACCTTTGCTGGTGGTTCAGGCACAATCGAGGACCCCTTCCTGATTGCCAGCGCAGAGGATCTGGACACCCTCAGCCTGTACTCATGCCATTGGGACAGGCACTTCAAGCTTGTGACGGACATCGACCTGTCAGGCCGGACGTGGATGGGTCCTGTCGTACTGCGTTTTTCAGGCATCTTCGACGGGAACGGCCACACGGTCTCGCACTTGGCGATCACAGGTGGAAGCAGCCTGGGATTGTTTGGCCAACTGTCCGGCGAGGTCAAAGACCTGGGGGTGGTGGATGTCAACATCACCGGTTCAGGTGACTATGTCGCGGGGCTCGTGGGGTGGAACAGCGGTGCTGTGACCCGGTGCCACAGTACCGGTGCAGTGAGCAGCAATTCCCATGTCGGCGGCCTCGTGGGCGTCAACTTTGGCAGCATTACCACAAGCTATTGCACCGGGGCAGTGACAGGCGACTCGGGTGTGGGCGGGCTAATAGGCGGCAACTACCGTGGCGATGTTAAGCGGTGCTACAGCACCAGTGCGGTCGTGGGGAGTGAGAATGTGGGAGGGTTAATTGGAAATCACGCAGGAGGTGCAATTGAGACCTGTTACGCTGCAGGATACGTGACAGGCAGCGGGGCCGTGGGTGGGTTGGTGGGATTGAATGAAAGCGTACTAATGGACTCTTATTCCTTGAGTATTGTCTCCGGGAACAACCGAGTCGGCGGTTTGGTCGGCAAGAACTCCAACGCGGTGCGCCGCTGCTACTCGGCAGGTGCGGTCAACGGCGATCAGTATGTCGGCGGCCTGGTCGGGAGCAACATCTTCGCGGCCGGAACTGAAATCGCAGAATCCTTCTGGGACGTTGTGAGCAGTGAATCAAGCAGGATGTGTGGACTTGGGTCGGGTGACAATTCCCTGGGTAGAGACACGGCCGAGATGCAGACGGCCGCTACGTTTCTTGATGCCGGCTGGGACTTCGTGGGCGAGACGGACAATGGGACGGACGACATCTGGTGGATTGACGAAGGCCAGGACTATCCCCGCCTGTGGTGGGAGCTCTCGATTGATGAGTGATGATTGATTATTGATGATTGGAGGCAGAAGACGGACCACGGGGCACGGGGCACTCGTTCGAGATACGTACGACGAGATACGAGATACGCATTGTAAGGAGGACTGACGATGGGGACGAGGCATTGGGTGTGGGTCGTGGCGGCGGTTGTCGTGTTGTCTGTTTGTCCTGGATTCGTACGGGCGAAGGCGTATCGGCTGACGGTGGCGGGCGAGGGGATGGAGTTTGTGGCGCAGCCGGAGCGGGGGTATGTCGTCAAGGTGCCGGAGCGGTCCGGCGGCCTCTATTCGCTGGCGCATCTGGCCGCCCTGGACACCGAGAACGCCAGACGGGTTGGCGGGCGGGATCGACGCGGGGTCTGGACGGTGGAGAACGATGGTCCGGCCGCCCGCAACGAAGAGATGATCCGCGCGCTGCGGGCCGGCGGCCATGCGACGTACGCCGCACCGCTGTTCTCCTGCGGCGGCGAGACCGTGGCGGTCATTCCGGAGATCGTCATTCGCGTCAGACCCGGGGTCGATGCGCGGCAGGTCCACTTCCTCTGCCAGTCCCTGGCACTGGCGGTCATCAAGCCGATGGAGTTCACGACACAGGAGTACCTGCTGGAGGTGCTCGGGTCGAACGCTGAGGCGGTCTTCGCCGCGGTCGAGCAACTGAACGAAGTGGACGTGATCGAATGGGCCTGCCCGAACACGGCCATGCGGCCGAAGCTGGCCGGACGGCCGGCGCCGAATCAGGTTGCCTCGTCGGGTCAATCGCGTTCCATGACGGCCGGCGAAGAGACGGAAAGGACCGGCGTCTTCCCGAACGACGAGTACTTCCCCATGCAGTGGCACCTGTACAACACCGGCCAGTCCGGCGGTACCCCCGGCGCCGACATCCGCGTCCCCGAAGCCTGGGAGATCACGACTGGAGACCCCAACATCGTCATTGCGGTGATTGATTGTGGCGTAGATAGCCAGCACCCCGACCTGATCGACAACCTTGTGCCCGGGTACGATTTCTATGACTACGACGACATGCCCGATCCTGTTCCGCTGGACCGTCTGGACGCTCATGGGACGGAGTGTGCCGGCGCCGCAGCAGCAAAGGGCAACAACGGCATTGGGGTGGTAGGAGTTGCCTTCGACTGCAAGATCATGCCCATTCGGGATGGAAGTTCGGCAGACTATATCAGTCAGCCGCAAAAGGCTACAGCGTTGCGATGGGCTGCCGTGCACGGAGCCGATGTACTGAGCAACAGTTGGGCTTGGACGATGAGTCCCACGCCCATCCTCCACTCTGCGATCGTGGATATTACACAGCCGGGCGGAATCGGTCGCGCGGGGAAGGGATGTGTGGTGGTGTTCGCAGCAGGCAACGATGAGGGTCCCATGAAATTTCACCCACAGAAGTACCCGGAAGTGATCGCCGTGGGCGCAACGGACCACAAGGATGTTCTCTGGCCTTACAGCAGCTACGGACCCCACATGGCGCTCACGGCGCCGAGCGGCTGCGATGGCCAGTGGTGTGGAGGGGTGTTCGCAACGCTGTGGACAACCGATCTTACGGGCCCGCAGGGCAACAACGTGTTCAACGATGATCCGGACCTGCTGGATTATGCGCAGTATTGGGGTGGCACCTCGGTCAGTTGTCCCATTGTGGCGGGTGTCGCAGCCTTGATTCTCTCCATCGAACCGACGCTGACAAATGAGGAGGTTCGCCACTTCCTGGAGCGATCGGCAAAGGACCTGGGTGAGCCCGGACGGGACACATACTATGCCTGGGGCCGGGTCGATGCGAGGGCTGCGCTGGATATGGTCCTGGCCTACCGCTGCGATCTGAACAAGGATTGGCAGGTGGATGAGCAGGATCTCGTGATCCTGAGTGCGGCCCTCGACGCCAATGATCTGTCGGCGGATATCGCCCCGGCGGCCAAACGCGACGGTGTGGTCGATGCCAACGACCTTGCGCTTCTCACACAGTACTTAGGCACAGAGATTCCTGAGCTTGGTCTGATCGCACATTGGCGGCTGGACGAGACGGACGGCGTTCTCGCGCACGACAGTACCGGCGGGAATCACCATGCCACAGTAAGAGGTGATCCACTCTGGCGGCCGGCTGGCGGCGCGATCGGTGGTGCCCTGGAACTGGACGGGACATCCTCTGCCACAGCCGACCTGGGCCTGGACCCGGCCGGTGGTCCCTTCAGTGTCTTTGCCTGGATCAAGGGTGGTGTACCGGGCCAGACAATCGTTTCGCAGGACAACGGCGGGAACTTGCTCATCACTGGCTCGAATTGGCTTCTCGCCGATCCGGCCACAGGCGCGCTGATGACTGAGTTGTCGCCGCCTCGCGGCCGCACCACGATCCCGCCGCTGGTTTCAGAAGCTGTCGTCACGGATGGGAACTGGCATCACATCGGGTTTGTGTGGGACGGCGCGACACGAGCGCTGTACGTGGACGAGACGCTGGTCGCCGAGGATGCGCAAACAGGTCTGGCGCCATGCTCCGGCGCTCTGCAAATTGGCTGCGACAAGGACATGACGCCCGGCACCTTCTTCACCGGCCTGATCGACGACGTCCACATCTATAACCATGCGGTCAGGCCGTAGGATCTGGCGGATTCTCGAAGGTCAAGACCATCCGGGTCTGTGGTGGGGGCTCGACAATTGATGATTGATGATCTACGATTGATGATTGAAATTGCGGACGTTGTCTGAACAGAGGCGAAGGATAGCCGCCGATGATGGAGGATATGGAATGAGGTCGCTGCTGCTGTCGACGCTTGCGTATGCCGTCCTGTGCGTTGTGGCTGTTCCTCCCGCGCGGGCCGTGGACGGGGACTACACGGAGGCCATGCGGGTCCGCAGCCTTCTGCACGCGGAGGAATCTTCCCTGGACGGGATGCCGCGTGCGAGGCTCCAGGATCCGCTCGTCGCGGAGACGGTCCTGCTGCCGGTCAGCCGGGGATTCGACCAGAGGTTCACCGGTCTGTGCTGGGCCTACGCGACGCTCAGTGCCCTGGAGACGATCCACCTGGTCCGCCATGCGGGCGGGCCGGACGTGGAGCTCTCCCGCCGGGCCATGCAGTACTACACGATGGAGGACCGCTACCGCCGCTCCATCAAGCAGGTGAACACCTACATTCGCGAAGGCGGGATCGTGCTCGATGCGCTGCGGCTGATTCAGTCCAACGGCATCGTGTCCTTCGACGACTATGCCGACGTTGCCGACGCCTACGGATATGCCAACATCGCGGGCATGATCGACAGCGCGCCGACCTTCACCGACAAGATCATCGTCCTGTACGAGGGACTGGACATCGTCTATGCGGCGCCGCCCACGCGGACCCATGTTCCGGTCCTGGCCGCCGCCGACCCGAACGCCGCATACGCTCCGGCTGACGCCGGCGATCTGGCCCGCTTCGTGCTGGGACGCGATGTGTGGCAGAGCTACACGCCCTCCTCGGCCAAGAGCGGTTTCCACGCGCACCCCGACCCGGACGCCCGGTGGGAGAATGTGTCCTGGCACATGCCGCACAGCGAGTTTCCCGGCCGGATCAGAGAGGCTTTGCTGGCGGGATTCCCCGTCGTGATCTCCATCCGCAATCACGCGCTGCTGGTCTACGGCGCGGACTACGACGCCGACGGCTCGCCGATCACGTACTACATCAAGGACAGCCACCCGTCCTATTACTACGTCACGGACGCCGACTACCTCCACGCGAACTTCTGGGAGATGACGACGGTCAAGCTGTAGCATCCCCCGATGCCGATCCCCCTGTTGCGTCGGGAGCGATGTCGGCAAAGCACGCGGGGGCGTGTTCGGCCAGGATGCTCCGCATCGCGCGGCAGGCGTCGCGGATCTCCCACTGGGCCTTGGCGCTGGTGCGCAGCCTGAAGATGTGACGCCATTCGCGGAAGTTCGCCGAGACGACGATCTCGCTGGTGCAGGCGTTGGGCAGCACGAATCGCGCATCCTCCTTGCGCAGGCCGCGATCGCGCCACTTGCGGTACATCTGCTGGATCGTCCTCATGTCCTGATGGAAGTCGTCGGCGAACTCGGCCGGCATGCTCTCGGGCACGACATAGGCGAACTCCTCCTCGTCCACATAGCGCTGCGATTGCTGCGAGACCGCCATGAGCCGATGCCGGACGAGTTGGTGCGTCATCGCGCGCGAGCAGTTGCGGATGCGAAACGTCGCATAGGCATGCTCCAAGGGCGATTCATGGCCCATCTTGATGAGCCGTCGGATGAAACCCTCATGGGAATCGTCTTCGATGCGATCGAAGCTCAGATAGCATGTCCGGCCCGCCTGCTCGATGACGCGCTCCGGGTCCGGCGTGATGGCGATAAGCTCCACTTCCAGGCGATGCTCGCCAGTCTGTTGATTCATGTTCACTCCGTGACATTGCCCTCGCCGGCGGGGCCCCGGGCCCTCGCACAGCGTCTGTATTCTCGTCGCACCCTAATCGGCCTTGCCGAGAACCGCCAGGGCGGTTTGCACGTTTCCGAACGGGGCACTGACGGCAAAGCCGGCCACGCGCCCGCGCACCTTTGCCACCAGCTCGCGCGCGATCTGAACGCCCAGGGCCAGCCCCTGCTCCTTGCTGACTGCTGCGCTCATCCGGTCGAGGAGCGCCTTGGGGACGACCACGCCGGGCACTTCGTTGGCCATGAACTCGGCGTTCTTGAAACTCGTGAACGGCCAGATTCCCGCGACGACAGGGATCCGAAATCCCTCGATCGCATCAAGGAAGCGAAACAGCGAGTCGGCATCGAAGACGGGCTGCGTAATCGCGTATTCGGCGCCGGCCGCCACCTTGTGCCGGAACCGCTCGACCTCTCGATCCCAGTCGGCAGCCACAGGATTGGCGCCGACGCCGATCGTCAGCGCGGTCGGCGGCTCGATGCGATTGCCCCCGATGTCCAAGCCCCGGTTGAGGTTGTGCACAACATTGGTCAGGGCAATCGAATCCATGTCGAAGACAGCCGTCGCGTTGGGATAGTCACCCAGCTTCGGCGGATCGCCCGTGATAATCAGCAGGTTCTTCAGCCCGATCGCGGAAGCCCCGAGGATGTCCGACTGCATCCCGATCAGGTTTCGGTCCCGGCAGCAGAAGTGCAGGATCGTCTCCATACCCGCCTCCTGCTGAATCCGAACGGCCGTGACCATCGGCGACAGCCGCGAGCTGGCGCGGGGACCGTCCGGGATGTTGATCGCATCGATGCCCGCTGTGGCGCACTGCCGGGCCTTTTCCAGCAGCGTCGTCATGTCTACGCCCCGAGGCGGGGTCATCTCGACGGCCACGACCTCCTGTCCCGCAGCGAGCTTGGCACCAAAGTGCGACTTGGCCCCGAGCGGGACAGCCGGCAACGATTCCACCTCTTTCGCTCGATCGCGGCCAACCGTCACCGATCCGGTGGTGCGAGCGACGGCCCTGCCCACGGAACGTACGGCCCGGGCAATCTCGCGAATGTGGTCGGGCGTCGTGCCGCAGCAGCCACCGATGATTCGCGCGCCCTTCTCGAAGAACCGTTTGGCGTACTCGGCCATGTACTCGGGGGTGCACATGTAGAGCTGGCGACCCTCGACGGACCGAGGCATGCCGGCGTTGGGCTGGACGGAGATGGGCTTGTCAGTGACGGCTCGGACCAGTTCCAGGCTGCTGAGCATGCTCGACGGGCCCACAGCACAATTCAGCCCGATCGCGGTGACGGCATCGTGTCGGGCGATCCGGCCCAGCGCCTGATCGACCCGTTCCCCATAGATCGTCTCGTTCCGCTCGTTGACGGTCATCTGGGCGATGACCGCCACCTGCGGCAGTTCCCCGACAGCGTCAAGGGCCACGAGCAGCTCATCGGTATTCGAGAAGGTCTCCAGGATCAGGAAATCGGCCCCGGCCTCGACGAGCGCTGCGGCCTGCTGGCGAAACATCTGCCGGGCCTGCTCCGGAGTCATTGGGCCGAATTCCGTCAGTTCACATCCGAGAGGGCCCATCGCCCCTGCGACCAGTACCGCCTGCCCCGCGGCGGCCCTGGCCACCTCGACGGCGGCGCGATTGATCCTCTCGACCTCGTTGGCCAGGCCATACGGCGAGAGCTTGACCCGGTTGGCCCCGAAGGTGTTGGTCTCGATAAAGTCCGCTCCCGCCTCGACATAGCCTGCATGCACCTCCTGGACGAGAGCCGGATCCACCAGGTTCAACTCATCGAAACAGCGGTTGAGGAAGACCCCACGCTGGTAGAGCATGGTCCCCATGGCCCCGTCGCCGATCAGGACCCCCTGCGACACTCGGCCGAGAAAAGCAATACGATCCACCTGATCCGTACCTCATTGCGTTGCGCTTGCGTCATGCCGGGCTGCCGACAACCCACATCCCCAGGAATGGCCAACGACCGCGTGAGCCCCTCACCCGCCAGCCTGCGGTCATCTTTCGGCAATGTCAGGCAAAATAACGGCACAATTATGCATATGCAAGCCTTTTCACCCGCTTCCCTGCGGAAGCGACCTTGCTCTGCGCATCCGAACCGCCCGGCTCGCGAAAGCAACCTTCATACAGCCTTTTATCGGACAGATGACCTCAGGACCTTCGATTTGTGCCGAGTCCGGCACCGAGACCGCCTCTGGCGGGCCGGAGAGATGCCGTCGCACGGCCACAAAGCCAATGACCACCCAGATTAACCAACACATAGCCATTGACCTTAATATGGCTAAACTGGTATAATACGGCAATAATTCGAGGTCTGGGCCCTATGCTCAGAGGGGCTTCCTATCGTATACTATAGTTGGAAAAGTACCGTATCGGCAGTGAATGGCGCCTCTGGCCGCTACCGGTCAGGTCCGGCAGGTCGGCTCAGAGGGTCGTTTGCTGAACGGGGGAAGGGGTAGCTGCCCCATTTGCCGCCGGAGCGTCGACGTCGGCCATGCCAGATGGCCCACATCCTTCGCCGAGCACGGACTTTCCAGTAGAGGTTCCAATCCGGGCGGTTCCGGTGTTCACCGGCAAGCTTGAGGATTTGAAAGGAGCGGTGTGATGAAGAAGGCATTGACGGTATCGTTGGCGATCTGTTCCATGCTCTTGGCCGGATGCGGGAGCTCGGACAGCGGACAGGACGGCCAGGCCAAGCCTGCCGTGGCCCGGTCCGGCCGCAGCTACTTCTGGGACAAAGACCTTCGGCCCACCGTAGCCGTTCCCGCCAGACGAGCGGCCCGGATGGACGAAATGACCGAGACCGTTGACGCACAAGCAGCGGCCCAGGAACAAGTATCGTCCGGACTCTACATCGAAGCGGCCCCTGCACCGCAAACGCCGACAAAGGCCGAAGCCGAACTGGTCACTGCCACGGTAGAAGAACTCAAGCCCGTCGCGACGCAACGTCCTTCAACCGCGTCGGCTCCCAGCGAGCGATTCATGGTCAGCAACGACCTCGTGGCCGTCGATGAAGGCGGCGCGCACGCCCTTTCCATGGTCTACCCAAGGCCGGACTACGGCATCATTCAGGTCGACAAGACCATGCCGCAGGAAGTGCGACTGAACAAACCCTTTGCCTACGTCATCAAGGTCACAAACCTCACGAACATGATGCTGACCGACGTGGCCATCACCGAGACGCTCTCCAAGGAATTCGAGTTCAAAGGGTCCGAGCCCGCCGCCCGCAGCGAAAACAACAAGCTCATCTGGGAGATCGATTCGCTCGGCCCCAGGGCCAACAAGAGCATTCGCATCTCCGGCGTCGCCAGCGGATCGAGCCCTCTGGAACACTGCACCGCCATCACCCACACGATTCGCGACTGCGCCATGGTCAAGGTGGTCGAGCCGACACTGGAGGTCGGACGCATCGCCCCAAGCCAGGCCGTCCTGTGCGAACCGATTCCGATCGACTACATCGTGACCAACACCGGTACGGGCGCCGCCCAGAACGTTCAGATCGTCGATACGCTGCCGGTCGGTCTGCAGACCGCCGACGGCAAGGGCAAGGTGGTTCTCGACGCCGGAACGCTCCTGGCAGGCGAGTCACGACGATTCTCCGTCAAGTTGCGGGCGACCAAGACGGGCGCCTACGCCAGCAAGGCGGTCGCGACAAGCGCATCGGGCCTGATGGCCGAATCGGAATCGACGCTGACCAGCGTCCGCCAGCCGATCCTGAGCATCACCAAGTCCGGGCCGCAGCGGCAGTTCCTCGGCCGCGCCGTGACCTATGAGATCACGGTCCTGAACAAGGGCGACGGGCCTGCCCGGGACACTGTCGTCGAAGATCTGATTCCGCCGGGAGTGACCTCCGTCGAGGCGACCGCCGGTGCACAGTCGGCCGGCTCCAAACTGGTGTGGGAACTCGGCACGCTCGAACCCAACGCCGCCAAGACGGTTCGCGTCTCCTATACGCCCACCCGTGAAGGCGACCTGATGGCCACCGCGACCGCGACCGCCCACTGTACCGAGACAGTCACCGACTCGGCCCGAACGTCCGTCGCCGGAATCCCCGCCTCGCGTCTGCAGGTTATCGACCTGGAGGACCCGATCGAGGTCTCCAGCACCACCACGTATCTGATCACGGTGGTCAACGAGGGTTCGGCCGCCGACACGAACATTCGCATCATCTGCACGCTGGACGACAAGGTACAGTACGTCTCCTCGGCCGGCGCGACCGCCGGATCGATCATGGGCAAGACGGTCAGCTTCGCCCCGTTGCGAAGTCTGGAACCCAAAGCCAAGGCGACATGGCGCGTCGTCGTGCGGGGCGTGCGGGCCGGCGACCTGCGGTTCAAGGTCAGCATGCACACCGACCACCTCGCCCTGCCGATCGAGCACACGGAGGCCACGCACATCTACCAGCAGTAGACCGGGCAGGACGCCACATTCAGACGCTTGACGCCGCGGGACCGTTGGTCTCGCGGCGTTTCTTTTGACCCTGCGGAGGTCTCTCCTGCGGCCCCGAACCACTGCCCCGTCCTTCCAGGAACCCCGGAATTGTATTGCGTGGGGCGGACAAACCGCTATACTGACGCGAAATTCAATGTGCTGTTCAGGTCCCCGTCAGGGGACTTTTTGTAGGGGCCTTCCAGGGGACCACTGCCGGTTTCCAGAGAGGACGCAGTCATGGCCGACAAAGACGCCGATGTGCAGAAGATAAAAGACCTGATCGCGATAATGAAAGAGAACGATCTCGTAAAGATCGATATCAAGCACGGCGACGATCGGATCTCGTTGCGACGGGCCGGACCACCCCGGGCCGCAGCGATGGCCGGGCCGATCCTCGCGTCCCTGCCCGGGGCCCCGCTCGGCATCGGCGACGCGCAACCAGGGTCCGCACCGGTCCGCGACGACCTGCTCGAAATCAAGTCGCCTATCGTTGGGACCTTTTATGAGGCGCCGAGCCCGGACTCCGATCCTTATGTCGAGATCGGCGCTCATGTCAATGCACAGTCGGTCGTCTGCATCATCGAAGCGATGAAGGTCATGAACGAGATCAAGGCCGAGATCAGTGGCACAATCGTCGAGAAACGCGTTGCCAACGGCCAGGCCGTGGAGTATGGACAGGTGCTTTTCAAGGTCAAGCCGGAATGATGCCGTACCCGGCGTCTCATGGGCCTCGACCGGACCGCGGCCGATGCCGCCTTTCCGGAAAAGGGTAACAGCCAATGCTATCACGAATCCTGATCGCCAACCGAGGTGAGATCGCGCTTCGCGTCATTCGAGCGTGCCACGAGATGGGCATTGAGACCGTCGCCGTCTACTCGGAGGCCGACCGAAACGCCTCGTACGTGCGGCTCGCAACCGAATCGGTCTGCATCGGACCGCCCGACTGCAATCAGAGCTATCTCAACATTCCGCGCATCATCAGCGCCGCCGAAGTGACAAACGTCGATGCCATCCATCCCGGATACGGGTTCCTGGCCGAAAACGCCAACTTCGCCGAGATCTGCAAGGATTGCGGTATCACCTTCATCGGGCCGCCGGTCGAAGCGATGCGACAGTTGGGCGACAAGGTCGAAGCCCGCAAGCTGGCGCGCCGGGCCAAGGTCCCGGTCGTTCCCGGCTCCGACGGCGTGATCGAGAACGAGAAAGAGGCGCTGCGTCTGGCCAACGAGATCGGCTATCCGGTCATCATCAAGGCCGTCGCCGGCGGTGGCGGTCGCGGAATGCGCGTCGTGCACAACGACATCAGCCTTCACGCGGCCCTGGCATCGGCGCGATCCGAGGCCGAAGTGGCCTTCGGCGAGGGCAGCGTCTACATGGAGAAGTTCATCGTCGAACCGCGACACGTCGAGGTCCAGGTCATGGCCGACCAGGAAGGCAACGTCGTGCACTTCTTCGAACGCGACTGTTCGATCCAGCGGCGGCACCAGAAGATGATCGAAGAATCGCCCTGCCCGGTGCTGGAGGAGCGGGACCGCGAGCGGCTGGCCGAGGCGGCGATCCGCCTGATCAAGGAAGCCCACTACGTCAACGCCGCCACCGTCGAGTTCCTCCTGGACAAGGAGGGGAACTTCTACTTCATCGAGGTCAATACCCGCATCCAGGTCGAGCACCCGGTCACGGAGATGATCACGGGCCAGGACCTCATCAAATGGCAGCTCCGCATCGCCGGCGGCGAGCCGATGACGCTGCGTCAGAAGGACATCCGGCACCAGGGCGTGGCCATCGAATGCCGCATCAACGCCGAAGACCCGGCCAACAACTTCTCCCCGTGTCCGGGAACGATCGCCAGGTACATCGCTCCTGGCGGCCCGGGCGTCCGAATCGACACGCACGTACACCAGGGCTGGACGATCAGCCCGAACTACGATTCGCTCATCGCCAAGATCATCGTCCACCAGGAGACCCGGGCCGAGGCCATCGCAACGATGCGCCGCGCCTTGCAGGAATTCGTCATCGAGCCCATCAAGACCACGATTCCCGCCTGCCTCGAAATCCTCTCGCACAACCTGTTCGTCAAAGGCAGGATCGACACAGGGTTTGTCGAGCGCAGCCTCTGACCGACCGGTCGGTCCTCCGCTCCGCGCTACGCCCTATCGTTCCAGGGCCACCAGGTCTTCGTAGCTTTCTCGCCGGCGAACGACACGGAAGGTGTCGCCATCCACGAGAACCTCAGCGGCGCGGCATCGGCCGTTGTAGTTGCTGCTCATCGTGAACCCATAGGCCCCGGCCGTGAAGACGGCGATCAGGTCGCCCCGTTCGACGTGCGGAAGGGGCCGATCCTTGGCGAGGAAGTCCGCCCCTTCACACACGGGCCCGACGAGGTCCACCACCTCGCTGCCTTCGATGTGCAGCTCCTTGCTGCGGACGGCCGGCTCGAAACGCGGCTCCACCTTCGCCGGCCAGATGAAATGGAACGCATCGTACAGCGACGGCCGAATCAGATCGTTCATCGCCGCATCGACGATGATGAACCTCTTGCTGCCGCCCTGCTTGGTGTAGAGCACGCGGGACAGCAGAATCCCGGCGTTGGCGCAGATGCTCTTGCCGGGCTCCAGGATCAGCTTGAGGTCTCGGCCCTTGATCAAGGGCACGATCCCGGCGGCATACTCGGCCGCCGAAGGAACCGTCTCGGTCTCGTAGTCGGCGCCGTACCCGCCGCCGAGGTCCAGCGCCTCGATGCGATGCCCCTTCTCGCGCAGCCGATCGACCAGAACAAGGACCTTCTCGAGGGCTTCGACATATGGATCGATCGTCTTGCCGCCCGTGCCAAGGTGAACGTGCAGCGCACAGAGGTCGACCGAAGGATTGTCGCCGCAGGTGTCGAAGACGGCGACCGCCCGCTCGATATCAACGCCGAACTTCGTCTCCTTCTTGCCCGTTCTCAGGAACGCATGGGTCTGGTAGTCCACATCGGGATTCACCCGCAAGGCGGCCTTGGGCCGGCTCCTGCCTGCCGCAACATGCGGCCTGGCCAGTTGAATCAGGTTCGCCAGCTCTTCTTCGGATTCGATATTGAAGTATCCGATTCCGGCGTCGAGGGCCTCGATTATCTCGCGGTCCGTCTTGCCCACGCCGGCATAGACCACCTTCGAAGGGTCCGCCCCTGCCTGGAGCACGCGATACAACTCGCCTCCGCTGACGATGTCGAACCCGCTGCCCTCGGTGGCCATGAGCTTCAGAACGCTCACGTTGCCACACGCCTTGACCGAGAAGCACACCGTGGTATCCAGCGATTCGTAGGCCCTGTGGACCTTCTGCAGATGGTCCCGCAACGTGGCGGCACTGTAGAGATACACGGGCGTTCCCACCTCCGACGCGATGCGCCCGACCTCCACCTGCTCCGCGAACAGACGGCCGGCTTTGTAGTTGAAGAAGTCCATCGACCGGGTTTCTCCTTAGGCAATCGTTCCTCTTTCTGCGACAAGGCACGCAACGGCCCGGCCACGAGGACAGTATAAGAGAAACAGGCCCGATTGCAAGGGACCCTGGAGAAGCTCATCCCCCCGCGAGAAATGCCCCGGCGGAACCCCACGCCGCCGCCCACCCCAAAAGAATGGAAGACTCCCCTTACCCAGGAGAGTCTTCCATTTTCCAAAGGCCTGTTACATCCCTGCGCCGGCGATCACCCTTGCGAGCGACACCCGGAGGGAGCGGCCCGATGCCGTACGACGGCCGAGCCGGCAGGCCCCAGGCGAAGTGCGTGTCTTACTTCTTCTTCTTTGCCACTTTCTTCTTCGTTGCCTTCTTCGCCGTGGCTTTCTTCGTCGCCTTCTTCACGGCTTTCTTCGTGGCTTTCTTGGCGACCTTCTTCTTTGCCGCTTTCTTCTTGGCCATACCTTTTCTCCTTCAAGCTGACCACTAATCAATGCTTTCTGTATTCACTTTACTCGATAACAAGAAACACACATGTCATCGTCAACACGCAAGCCATTATCGAAAATGATAATAGCATCTGTTATGTTCTGTATCGTCCATTTATTCGGAAATACTTCATAAAAATTTTCCCATGAGACATTCCATTCGATGTTTGCCGTGCGAGGAACGATTCCTTCCAACGCCTTTTCGAGATCGCGCACACGGAGTATGCGATGTCACAACATGGCCTCTTCTCTTCACACATCCGTTTCGTCCAAATCGCTTGTAGACCCGTATTCCACAGCGCGATTTGCGATTCGGCAGAGGTCACGGCCTCTTCGTCAGTCACACCGTTGCGATGGAGAACAGTGGCAGGAGAAGTCCCTTGACTTTCCTGCAACGACCGGGTTTGCTACGTAGGTGTTGAGATAAGATTTTCTTGCGCGCCGGGATCCGTACCGGCGAAAAAATCGCACAACTTCATTGTTAATTGTTTATGACGAAACGGAAGATCGCACTGTTTGGCGGCACCTTCGATCCGATCCACCTCGGTCACACGCGCGTTGCCGAAGCCGCTGCGGAGCAAATCGAAGCGGAGAACGTCGTCTTCATCCCCGCGAAGTGCTCGCCGTTGAAAGGGTTTTCTCCCAACGCGACGGACGACGACCGACTGCGCATGATCGAACTGGCCACGCGGGGCAACGAACGGTTTTCCGTCAGCGACTGTGAGCTGCACCGACCGGCGCCGAGCTATACGCTCGACACCGTCAAGCACTTTCAGAAAGAATGCGGCGACGATGCATCGATCTACTGGTTGATCGGCGCCGACAGCGTGGACGACCTGGTCTTGTGGCATCGCATCGACGAGTTGATCGATATCTGCCATCTGGCCGTGATGGTTCGCGGAGGGTATGAGGCGCCGTCGTTCGACAGACACCTTCACGTGCTCGGCCGCAATCGAGTGGAGAAGCTGCAACAGAACGTGATCGAGACCCCGTCCATTGAGATCAGCAGTACGCTGGTTCGCCGCCGTCTGGCCGCCGGTGAAGACGTCGGCGATCTGCTCTGCTCTGATGTGCTGGACTACATCCGCCGGCGCGGCCTCTACCGGCGCAACTGACGCACCTGCGCCCCGAGCCAATCGTACCACGCCTGCATGCCTTCGCCGGTCTTGGCGGAGACGGGGAAGATTTCGATGCCCTTGTTCAGCCGCCGCGCATCAGTCTTGACCTTGTCGAGGTCGAAGTCCACGAGCGAACCCCCGAGCAGATCGATCTTGTTGATCAGCAGGGCTTTCGACTTGGCGAAGATGCCGGGATACTTGACGGGCTTGTCGTCGCCTTCGGCCACCGAGAGCACGACAACCTTCCCAGTTTCACCCAACTCAAACGCCGATGGACACACCAGGTTGCCGACGTTCTCAATCACGACCGCATCGAGGGCATCGAGAGGCAGCTTCGCCAGGGCCTCGCACACCTGCCGGGCCGAAAGGTGGCATGCCCCCTCCGTGTTGATCTGAATGGCGGGCGCCTGCGTCGCACGGATGCGTTCGGCGTCGATGTCCGTCTGAATGTCGCCTTCGATCACGCCGATCCGAACCTCCTTCTTCAGATCGCCGATCGTCCGCACGAGAATCGTCGTCTTGCCCGAACCCGGAGAAGAGATCATGTTCAAACACAACTGCTTGCGTTGCGCCAGCAGCTCGATGTTCTTCATCGCATACTGATCGTTGGCGCTGAGGATGCGCGTGCCGACGTTGACCTTCTCCATCGCTTACTCCTTTTCGAACTCGATCTCATCCAACACCAAAGGGGCGTCGGGAAGCAACTCAAAATCGTCGCCGGTGCAGCGCGGACACCGCGCCTCCGACAGATCGACCGCAAACGCGCTCGCGCACGCCCGGCATTTCGCCTGCAGTGGCTTGTGCTCGATCTCCAATACCATGCCCTCGCACGGCGTACCCTCGGCGATCGCCTCAAGCGCAAAGCGAAGCACCTCGTCGTTGACCGCGTTGAGCCGGCCGCAACTCATCTTCGCACGGACCGGCCGGCCAGCTTGTCTATCCGCCTCCTGAAGGATCGCCTCGATCAGACCCTGCGCCACCGCCGTCTCGTGCATCAGCAGATCCTCGGCAATTCGCGCCCGTAGGGCATCTGCACGATCCGCTTGCCACCGATCTTCGTGCGCAGCTCGACGAGCGGCACACCTTGCGATGCGACCACCTCGCCGATCAGGGCGGCGTCGCGACCCAACGGATGATCTCGGCAGGCGCTCAGGCATGCATCTGCCGTCTCCGCCGATACGACCGCCACGAACTTGCCCTCGTTGGCAATGTTCAGAACGTCGAAGCCGAGCATATCGGCGGCCGCCTGAACGGACGGCTTGACAGGGATGTCGGTCTCGCGAATCTCGATGCTGAAGTCGGCCCCTTCGACCATCTCGTTCAGCACGGCGGCCAATCCTCCGCGCGTCGCATCCCGCATGAACTTGACGCCTCCGGCCTGCTCGAACAGCCGGCATGTCAGGTCTGCCAGGGCGGCGCAGTCACTGGCCAATTGCGACTCGAATCGGATTCCCTCTCTCTGCGAGATGATCGTCATCCCGTGATCGCCGATCGTGCCATTGATAAGAACCTTGTCGCCGACCGCGATTTGGTCCAGTCCGGGATTCACGCCCGGCAAGCGGATGCCGATTCCAGCCGTGTTGATGAAGACCCCGTCGGCCGATCCCCGTTCCACGGTCTTGGTATCGCCGGTCACAATCGAAACGTGGCTCTCACGCGCCGTCCGGCCGATGCTCTGGAGAATTCTCTCCAGCAGTCCCATCTCGAAGCCCTCTTCAACGATCAGCGACAGCGTCAGGGCCACCGGTCTCGAACCGGCCACCGCCAGATCGTTGATCGTTCCGCAGACCGCCAGCTTGCCGATGTCGCCGCCGTGGAAAAACAGCGGCTTGACCACGTAGCTGTCGGTCGTCAGGCAGATCGACTTCGATGCCAGCTCCAAACAGGCCGAATCGCCGAGCGACGACAACGCCTCGTTCTTCAGGTGGGGCAGAATCAGTTCGCGAATGAGCTGACTGGTCAGTTGCCCCCCGCCGCCGTGGGCCAGCAGGACTCTCTGCGGTTCATCATGTGCCATCGCCGGCCCTAATCCCTTCTCCCGTATTTGTACCACGCGGCACAGGTGCCCTCCGAACTGACCATGCAGGGTCCGACGGGCTTCTGCGGCGTGCATCGCGTTCCGAACAGCGCGCACTGCATCGGCTCGATCAGGCCGCACAGCACTTCGCCGCATCGACATCCGCTGATGTCTTTGCCCGGCTCATCGGTCAGGCCGAATCGCTCGAACCCATCGAACTGTCTGTACTTCGACTTCAGCACCAGCGTGCTCTTTTCTATCTTGCCAAGTCCGCGCCAGTATCCGTCGGCGGCGTCGAAACACTCGGCTATGATCTGTTGGGCCGCTGGATTGCCCTGTTCGGTCACGACCGCGTTGTAGATCGACTTGAGTTCCGGCTTGCCTGTGCAGAGTTGCCGGCAGATCTCCGCCAGACCTTCGACGATCTGCAGTGGCTCGAAGCCGGCGACGACACAGGGCCGACCGAAATTGTCGACGATCTCGGCGAATGCACCGGACCCGATGATCACACTGACGTGCCCTGGGCAGAGAAAGCCATCGACGTGATCGTTCATCCCGCCGAGCAGCGCGCGCATCGCAGGGAGGATGAGCTTGTGGCCGCTGAGGATGCAGAAGTTCTCGATCCCCTCTTCGGCCGCCTCTTTGACAACCACGGCGGTGGCCGGTGCGGTTGTCTCGAACCCGACCGCCACGAACACGACGGTCTTATGTGGGTTGTCTCGGGCCAGTTGCAGCGCATCTTCGCTGCTGAGCACGACCCGGATCTCCGCATTGGCGGCACGAGTCTCCAGCGATCCGGCCTTGCCCGGCACGCGAATCATGTCGCCGTAGGTGGCGATGATGCAGTCGTCGCGCTTCGTCAACTCCAGAACGGCATCGATATAGCCCTGGTCGGTCACGCAAACGGGGCAGCCGGGCCCTGACAAGAGCTTGAGCCCCCCCGGCAGCGTGGAGCGGATGCCACTGCGAAAGATCGCCACCGTGTGCGTGCCGCACACTTCCATAACGGTGATCGGCCGGCCCAGCGTTTGGCACGCCTCGCCGATCTGACGCTGTGCTTTGGCGATCCTGTCGAACATATGGCCTTATCCCGAGACCCGGTTTTGCGTCTTCTCGAAATCCTCGATCTCGGCGAACAGCTCCCACGTCTTCTTGGCCTCTTCTTCATCGACCCGCGCGATGGCAAAGCCCGCGTGAACGAGCACCACATCGCCCAGCTTCGCGTCGGGCAGGAGCGTCGTCTTGGCCGCAAAGCGATTGCCCATCGCATCGACCGTCGCGCGATCGTCTTGCAGTTCCACAATTCTTGCCGGTATGGCTAAGCACATCTGCCGTCACCCGTCTTCGGTGAGCTACGATTTCGGTCTCAGAAAGCCCCCCATCTGTGAGGCTCCAAACGAGGAAACCATGGTATCCGCCCCTTCGCCGGGCGTCAACCGAGTCTTGACAGCACCACGGGAACCTCGTACGCTCGGTAGTTGATGCCGATTCCGGGATGGTCGAGTTTGCAGGGTATTGCTGCGTATGACGATGAGACAAATCCTACAGGCCAAACGTGACGAGATTCTCGATATTGCCGCACGACACGGCGCGCGCAACGTCCGGCTGTTCGGCTCCGTCGCTCGCGAAGAGGATCGGTCGGACAGCGACGTGGATCTCCTGGTCGATACCGGCCCGAGCACCAGTTCCTGGTTTCCGGCCGGACTCATCCTTGACCTCGAGCGGATTCTGGGGCGACGCGTCGAGATCGTCACGGAAAAGGGACTGAATCCCCACCTGCGAGATCATGTGCTTGGCGAGGCGGTTCCCCTATGAAGGACGACCGCGTCTATCTCCGCCACATCCTCGATTGCATCAGCCGCATCGAGGAGAATACTCGCGGCGGGAAGGTGTAGTTTCTGTCCTCACATACGCTCCAGGATGCCGTGCTGAGGAACCTCCAAACGCTGGCCGAATCGACGCAGCGGCTCTCTGAGGTCGCCAAGGCACGCCAGCCCAAGATCGAATGGCATCGTATCGCGGCGTTCCGAAATGTGCTCGTCCACGACTACCTCGGTGTCGATCTGGACAGAATATGGGAGATCGTTGGACGCGACATTCCCGAACTGAAGGAGGCCATTTCGCAGATGTTGGCCGACAGCAGGTGATCTTCCTTCTCATGAATTCCCGCACTGCACGCCGGCAACTCCTACGCTACCCTTCCGATAGCCGACGCGGCGATGGCGGCTTGGCCGAGGGCTATGCCGCCGTCGTTGGCCGGGACATCTCGATTGCATAATGCCGCAAAGCCGGCCTGTTTGAAACGGCGAATCAGACGGTTGGCCAGATAGCGGTTGCAGAAGACGCCTCCGCTGAACGCGACGACGTCCAGATCGGTCTTCCGCCGGGCGGCCTGCGCCACGGCCAGCAGGGCTTCAACGAGCGTGTTGTGGAATTTCGCAGATAGCCTGCCCGCATCGGCGCCCTGTCGGGCCTCCTCCACCATCTGTCGGATCGTCGTACGCAGGTCGATTCTGACGGGTTCAGCTTCGATCAGATCGAACGGATAGCAGGCGTCGACGCGCGGGTCAATGACTGATTCGAGCGCCATGGGCAATTGGGCATCAAAATGATTGTGTGTACCCAGGCCGAGAACGGCGGCGACAGCATCGAAGACGCGGCCCAGACTCGACGTGCTGACCGCATTGACGCCCTTCTCGATCTGCTCGAGGATCATAGCGAGCCTTGCCCGCTCCGGCTCGATGCGTTCGAGCAGCCAGGCAAAGTCGCCAAGGCGGAAGCTGTCGCCGTATGCCTGCCGCAGCAGACTCAGAAGGGGTCGAATCGCCTCCTTGCTCGCACGATCGGCGCCCGCCAGCGGGTAGTAGTCGAGATGCCCGAACCGTTCGAACTGTGTCAGCGAGGCGATCATGCACTCGCAGCCCCAGATAGCGCCGTCGGTTCCGTAGCCGGTGCCATCGCACTCGATGCCGATGACCGGCCCGGCGTGTCCGTGCTCGACCAGCACCGAGGCGATGTGCGCCCAGTGGTGCTGGATTGGGATGACCCTCACGCCGGAAAGCGACCGGGCATACTGGGTGGAAAGGTAGCCGGGATGCAGATCGCAGGCGACCACCTCCGGCTGCACCTCGAACAGCCCGCGCAGGTGCTCGATAGAACCAACGTAGTGCCGATAGACCTCGGCGTCTTCGAGGTCGCCGATATGCTCGCTGAGGATGAGCTGGTTCTGCTTGACCAGGCAGAACGTATTCTTCAGGTCGGCGCCGACGGCAAGGATGTCCGGCCCCGCGCTGCGATCGATCAGGATCGGCGTCGGCACGTACCCTCTTGCACGGCGCAGCGGCACCGGCTCGCTGTCGATCAGATGGATGATCGAGTCGTCCACCTGCCGGAAGATCTGGCGGTCGTGCATGACGAAGGCATCGGCCACCTCGCCCAACCGTTGCAGCGCAACGTCGTTCTTGCAGATCAGCGGCTCGTCCGAGAGGTTCGCACTGGTCATCACGAGGACGTCGAGCCCTTCGGCAAAGAGCAAGGTGTGCAGCGGCGCATAGCAGAGCATGAAGCCGAACGTGCCGACCCCTTCGGCCACCGACGGCGCAATCGACGTGCCCGGCCTCTTCGGCAGCAGTACGATCGGCGCGACCGGACTTCTCAGGGCCTCCTCGGCCGCGCCATCGACGACGGCGTATTTGCGGATTGCATCGACCGAAGCGGCCATCATGGCAAAGGGTTTGTGGTCGCGACGTTTGCGCTGCCTCAGTCGGGCCACCGCCTGCTCGTTCAGCGCATCGACGGCCAGGTGAAATCCGCCGACCCCTTTGATGGCGAGGATTCTTCCGGCGTGCAGCAGCCGGGCCGCCTCGGACAACACGCCGTCGGTCCCGCTCCGCAGGACAGTGCCGTCGGGTTCCAGCAACTGGATGCTCGGCCCGCACGCCGGGCATGCAACAGGTTGAGCGTGAAACCGCCGGTCCCAGATGTCGCCGTACTGTGCGGCGCAGCGATCGCACATCGGGAAGACCGCCATCGTCGTATTCGGGCGATCGTATGGAATGGTCCTGAGGATGGAGTACCGGGGCCCACAGTTGGTGCAGTTGATGAAGGGATAACGATAACGGAAGTCGTTCCGGTCGCCCAATTCCGCCAGGCAATCGCGGCAGGTGGCCATATCGGCGGTCACCTGCGACAGGGCCGTCCCAGCCGAATCGCTCCCGCCGATGCTGAAGACCTCCTGCCCATCGACCGGCTCGACATCTATTCTTATGCACGACTGAATCGAGGCCAATGGCGGCTTGTCCGGCCCCGACTGCAAGCGGCGAAGGAACTCGTCGATGCGGTCTCTCCGGCCCTGAAGCTCGACCGTGACCCCTTGCGTGTCGTTGTAGACCGTGCCCGCCAGGCCCAGCTCTCGCGCCAGCCTGTGGACAGCGGGCCGAAAGCCCACACCCTGGACCCGGCCGGTGATTCGTATGCGTTCTCGCTTGACCAAACGAGCGATCCTTATCCATTCTATTGGACGGGGCCGAGCCAAGGTCCGAGAATCCCACAGGCCATCGGCGGCCGCCGGCTCCCAGAGTCTATTTGCAGCCGGCCCCGCTGCAAGGGCAAAATATGCGCGAAAAATCGCTTGCCTGGCCGTCGCATCTGTGCTAACATACTGCCAAACGGGGCCATAGCTCAGTTGGGAGAGCGCTTGCATGGCATGCAAGAGGTCGTGGGTTCGACTCCCATTGGCTCCATTACCCGTCTTCTGCCTGCTCTTTTCGTCTGCCTGTCGTCCGTGGTCACATGTCTGCCGAGGCGGCAAATGCGTCCAATCCGTCAATTCCGGCTTGAACTACCTCTGCCCCGTTCGTATGCTTGCTGAAAAATCGACGGACCGACTCAGAAGGAGCACGCCTATGACCGCCAAGAAGGACCGCACGCACGCCCAACAGAATCTTCTCCGAACCCTTGCCGTGGTCCTGGTCGGCGTCATGTGCTCGGCCGGCTGCGCCTCGCAGGCGGACAAGTCCGCCGAAGGCCGCTGGATTTCCCTGTTCAACGGCAAGGACCTCAAGGGTTGGCACCCCAAGATCACCGGCTACGACCTCGACGACAACTTCGGCAACACGTTCCGCGTCGAAGATGGGCTCCTGAAGGTCCGCTACGACCAGTATGAGAAGTTCGACGGCAAGTTCGGGCACCTGTTCTACGAGACGCCCTTCTCACACTATCGCATGCGCGTGGAGTACCGCTTTGTGGGTGAGCAGACGCCGGGCGGCCCCGGCTGGGCCTTTCGCAACAGCGGCATCATGTTCCACTGCCAGTCGCCCAGGAGCATGCGAAAGGACCAGGACTTTCCCGTCTCGATCGAGGCCCAGATGCTCGGCGGCAACGGCACCGACGAGCGCTCGACCGCCAATTTGTGCACGCCGGGCACGCATATCGTCATGAATGATCGACTCATCACGCAGCATTGCATCAATTCGAAGTCCCAGACGTATCACGGCGACCAATGGGTGACGATGGAGATCGAGGTCCACGGCAATGAGAAGATCAGGCACCTCGTCAACGGCGAGGTTGTGCTCGAATACGAGCGGCCCCAGCTCGACGACGGCGATGCGGACGCCAAGAAGCTGATCAAGGATGGGAACACGATGCTCAGCGGAGGTTACGTCGCCCTGCAGGCCGAGAGCCACCCCCTGGAGTTTCGCAAGGTCGAGTTGATGCCCCTGGAAGAATGACGGCAGCCCAAGGACGCCAATCGAGCCCCCACCGCTCCATGCGCAGGGGATTACCGCGCGTTGGCCACTGTATCGGGCCCGCTCATGGATCGAAACGCATCGACGATCCTCAGCTCGGCGTGCACGCCGCCATCCTGCCGGCCGAAGGAATAGGTGAAGGGCCACACCTCGCCGGGCATGATGTTACTGCCGCCGGCCGGGCAGAAATGCCCCACCGAGAGCAGTCGTCCTTCGGCATCCCGCAGAGCGGCCTGCAACTCAACGCCTCGCGTGGCGTCGCCGACGTTTTCCACCTCACCGACGGCGTGGACCCGGCCGTATTCGTCACGAATCACGCGGAAATCACGGACAGCGAACCCACATCGCACCAATGGCAGACGCGAAGCGGCCTGGTCCGCCGCCTCGACAACCGACCCATCGCCCATCTCGCGCGCCTCGCCGGCCGGTCCCTGCGGCGCGACGGAGCATCCCAGCGTGAGGCTTGCCAAACCGACGAGAAACAGCCCCATGTAGATCGCTTTCATCACCCGGTCCTTTCCTCGAATGCGGCCTCAGGCTGAGCCTGTCAGGCTGCCGGAGAACACTCTATTTGCTTGCCACAAATGGGATTATCGCATTTATGGGACCCCCTGTCAACAGATTCGACACCCCTGAAGGAGCAGGTCCGAAGCGCGATGCTTCAAACCCATGGGCAAAGACGCATAAGGCAGGAACCCCCGAGAGGTCCGGACGAGGCAGACGCATGGTGGCTTCAGCACCTGCGGGATAGCAGGATAGTAATGGGAGGAGCACCGCCGAGGCAGGGCTTCAGATGGGTTAGGCGCCCCTTAGAAGCCCAAAGGGGGTTTAGGCGGTGCTCCGAGTGGCAGTTGCTTGTCACCAGTACCCTTTAGGCGTCTGTCGAACCGTGAATGTGGATGCCATTTTCTCAGAAGGCGCATTTTTTTTGCCGGCGACGTCGACGCCGACGGGGACCTCCGAAATCAGTACATCGGTCAGAGTAAGAGAACTGCGGCATCTGGCGAAGCACTCGGACAACCGAAGCGGGTGACTTTGCGCAGCTTGTGACGACCAGCAAACCAGCCTGGAACAGCCCAACGTCTCTGCATCTTGCTCGTCGGAAAGAGACTCGTCACGACGTGCGAAATCCGCTCAAGAAAATGCTGCCGTCTGACCGATGGTGGATGATGTACAAGTTCAAAACGGTGGCTCGAAGCTGAAGACCAGCAAGGTCCTCTTAGCCCAAACCGGCGTCGCCAGTTCGATCTTGCACGTATGCCAGGTCCGGCACTGGACGACGCGCGGGGACGCTAGGAACAAAAGGAGAGAGCCACGAATAATTCAGTCGGGCCCCTGTGTTAGCAGCAGGCGGGTATTACGTGCGACTTGATAAAAGCACGGGCAAATACCTTCGCATCCTCCTGCCACAGGGGCCTTCTTCTTGCACCTTTCGGGTCGACTCAGCTATCTCAAGACAGGCCCTTGTTGCCGCCGCACACCCAACAGACGATCGTAGAATGCCACCGTTCGTGACACAATCGCGGTGTGCGAGAGCCTCTGCTGGGCCCAGGCTCGCGCGGCGGTGCCAAGCCGATGCCGCATGTCAGGATGTTCGATGAGATTGCCGAGGATCTCGGCCAGGGCAACCGGGTCTGCCGTCGGGGTGACAATCCCCGTTTCGCCGTTGCGAAGATGGATCGATTCGCCGGGCTTGGTGAAACCGGCAGAAACGACACACAGTCCACAACTCATGGCCTCGTACATGACCGATCCGCCCGACAGACTCACCAGCACGTCAAGAGAGTTCAGCACGTCCGGCATGTCGTCTCTCCTGCCGGCAAGAAGAAGCTGCCCATTCAGACCCCCGGCCTGTGCGAGACGACTCACTCGAACACCGTAGTCGTGATTGCGGACCTCCCCGACGAGCACGAAGCGTACTTGCCCGGCGAAGCGGCGGTTCACCTCGAACGCGGTTCGGATGAACTCCAATTGCCGCTTGGCCGGTTCGATGCGACCGACCAGACCGACGTTGAGCGCGCGCTCCGACTCGGGCGGGCCGGACAGATCCGCCAGTCGGGTCCCCGAGGGCTTGAAAAGATCAACGTCCACGGCATCCTCAATCTGAGCGATCCGGTCGCTGTGGAGGCGCGCGCTGCGAAGAACACGCGTGATCCGCGGCGAGATGGAAATCAGCCCCGTGGCGGCATACAGCCGGTGTTTCCATATCCCCCGCCACGTCACCGGCCCGCGTACGTGCACCACGGTAGGGACCTGTAATCGCCGGCGCAGCCAGTTCAGATAGTTGCCCAGCCACATGTCGGATGCGTGGATGCAGGCAGGTTCGATCGATCTGGCAACCGCGACGAGCCTCTCGGCGTCCAGATACCGGTGAACGGTGTGACGCGGTTTCCGCCAGGGGCGCAACGACATCACCTCGGTGCGAATGCCGGCAGACCTCAACTGATCGACGATCTCGCCCTCTGTCATACAGACGACGCTTGGCTCATATGAGGCATCCAAGCCTTTCAACAAGAGCAGGAGTTGGCGATGACTGCCGCCAATATTGCCGCCCTTGGACAAATACAGGATTCTCCTGGGACCCATGACAGTTCCTCTTATCGTTCACAAACCAATGACACCTCGGTCGGTATCGTACTACAGCCCGGATGGGATTGCCATTGTTTGCGGGACGATCTGTCAGGCCGCGGCGGAGTGGCTGTCCACCATCCGGTTCCCTCTGCAGGAAACGGCCTTTGCCGGCTACGGAGAAGTCATCTGGTCCGACCCGCCAGAAGGTCATATACCCCCGTGATGCGAGCCGTTATACTGCCTCCGACAAAATAGGGCAGGTAGACACTAAGATACACCCATGATTCATGCTGGCGCCGATGCGTAGAAGGCTTCGCGAAAAAGTGCAGATGATGGTCAGCATTGCGAGGTACGCGCGTCAGGCCTCCCCCACGTATCGCGCCAGCACGGTCGCGCTGTTGGCGCGGGCCGTCCCCATCTGTCGGAAGCATCAGTTCACGGGGGAAGAGGCGTTCCGGCTCGGGCTCTTCGACCCGAATCTTCGGACGGACGATGTGAACCGCTATTGCAGCCGGAAGCGCATGACGAAGATCCAGAGATCGCTCAACCCCCCGTCCCTGGCGCCGTGGCTTCGAAACAAGGCCATCTTCTATCGATTCTGCCTGGCCCAGAGCATTCCCGTGCCGGCTCTGTACGCGCTCGGCTTCGGACGTACACAGGCTTGGACGTACCGCGGCGAGATCCCCGCCGACACTGAAGAGTGGGTTGCGTTCATCGAGCGCGACCTGCCCGCTGAGTTCGTCGTCAAGCCGATAGAGGCGGCGTTCGGACAGGACGTCCGCCTGTTCCGTCGACAGAACGGGCGATTTACAGACCCCGGCGGGCAAGAACTCACCGCTGCTGCCGTCTGGCAGTGCCTGCGCGACTGTTATCGCGGTGGTTTCCTGATCCAGAGCCGCCTCTACAATCACCCCCGATTGGTGGAGCTAACGGCAGTGGAGTACCTTCAAACCGTGCGCCTGACCACCCTGGTGGGCGCGGATCAGCAGGCCCATGTGATCCATTCTCACGCCAAGCTGATCACCGGATCGAACGTCACGGACAACTTCCATGGCGGACTCAGCGGAAATCTCCAGGCCCGTGTCGATCTTCACAACGGCCGGTTGATTCGTCCGGTCACCGCCTCGGCGAATGTTCCGGGATACGTCCTGCTGCACCAGCATCCGAACACCGGACGGGATATCCAGGGCTTCCAACTGCCTCTCTGGGACCAGGCGCGCGCGCTGGTCTGCCAGGCCGCGGTACAGTTCCTCCCCGTCAGAACGATCGGGTGGGATGTCGCGTTGACTCCGACCGGCCCGGTGATCGTCGAGGGCAACATCTGGTGGGACCCGTCCAACCAGCACCAGAACCTGGATACCGTCCTGCAAGCCATCCGGGTTCTGTACCCGTCCCTGCCGTGACCGGTACCGGAACCCACCGCGAGGCGTCACATGCAGAAAAAGCTCCAGGGAGTCTTTGCGGAACGCCGCGAGAGCCGGTACCATTGTATCCGGATGCAAAGGGCAGATTGGTCACGCCCGAAGAATACCAGCTCCGAGGGAGGCGTGTTATGAACGGCAAGAGCATCGATCGACGGACATTCCTAAGGACAGGTGCGGCCGGGGCGTTGGCTTTCCCGATGTTGGTCCGCTCTTCGGCGGTGGGTCTGGCCGGTACCATCGCGCCGAGCGAACGGGTGACGATGGGGTTCATCGGTGTCGGCGGAATGGGCACCAACAACATGCGGGCCTTTCTGGCCCAGCCCGACGTACAGGTGTTGGCCGTCTGCGATCCCGTCAAGGCCAGCGATGAATATGGACACTGGTACAAGAAGGGCTGGAACGGCGCCTGGTTCGGGCGCGAGCCGGCGGTCAGAATCGTCGAGGATGACTATGCCCACAAGGCCGGTGCGGGACAGTACAAGGGATGCACCGCCTACGTGGACTTCCGCGATCTGATCGCCCGGGACGACATCGACGCGGTGTGCATCACGACGCCCGACCATTGGCATGCCGTCTGTGCGATCCAGGCGGCCGTCGCGGGCAAGGACATCTACTGCGAGAAGCCCATGACTCTGACCATCGCCGAGGGCCGGGCCATGGTCGAGGCGGTACAGCGATACAATGTCGTTTTCCAGACGGGCACCCAGCGCCGGTCGAGCCAGACATACCGCTTCATCTGCGAGCTGATCCGCAACGGACGGATCGGTAAGCTCCAGAAGGCCCTGGTCGGAATTGGCCTCAACAACAAGCAGGCCCCGCCGAGCGACTGGCAGCCGATGCCCGTGCCCGAATGGCTGGACTATGAGATGTGGCTTGGGCCGGCGCCGTGGGCCCCCTATCACAAAGACCGCTGCCTCTACAGCTTCCGATTCCTGGAAGACTACTCCGGCGGCCAGATGACCAATCTGGGCGCGCACGGGATCGATGTCGTGCAGTGGGCCAACGGCACGGACGAAACGGGCCCGATCGAGGTCGAGGACCTGGACAGTGAATTCCCGCGTGACGGCCTGTTTACCACCGCCACGAAGGTGAACTTCCGAGCCCGCTATGCCAACGGCGCCGAGTTGATCTGCCGGACCCAGAAGGACGAGATCTACCGCTTCGAGGGGACCGAAGGCTGGATCCAGGTGCCGGTCTACTCGGACGAGATCACCTGTCAGCCCGAATCGCTCAAGACGACCGTGATCGGACCCGATGAGGTCCACCTCTATGTGAGCAACGATCACCACCGCAATTTCGTCGACTGCATCAAGACGCGACAACAGACGGCCGCCCCGGTCGAGGTCGGCCATCGCTCGGTGACGATCTGCCATCTGGGCAATATCGCAATGAAGCTCAAGGGCAAATTCCAGTGGGACCCCGCGAGCGAGCGCTTCACCGATAGCCAACAGGCGAATGCACTGCTCTCGAAGGCAATGCGAGGCCCCTGGCGTCTGTAGCAGGAACGAAGTCGGGAGGAAACGCATGGATCGCAACCATCTCTGCGCGTGTTCGGCCCTTCTGGTGAGCATTGTCCTGGCGTGGAATACCCCACTCGCTCAGGCGGATGAGCCGGTTACCCTTGACACCGATCCCAATCTTGCCGCGTGGTGGAAGTTCGACGAGACCTCGGGAAAGACGGCGGCCGATGCCTCGAAACATGGACGAAACGCCGCACTCAAGGGCGAGCTGTCCTTCGACAAGAACTCGGCCGCCGGACAGACGGGCGGAGCGGTTCGCCTCGATGCCGGAGAAGGCCGTCTTGAGGCCACCAGGTACAAGGGCGTTGGTGGAACCCGGCCTCGGACGCTCGCGGCCTGGATCAAGACTATGGCAACCACCGGAGAGATCGTCTCGTGGGGGACCAACGACTTCGGCAGGATGTGGACGTTTGGCTTCGTTCGCGGTCGCATCGGCGTCACACCCCACGGCGGATACCTGTACATGAACGCCGAAACGCACGACGACCAATGGCATCACGTCGCGGTCGTAGTCCGCCGGGCGGAGGCGCCCAATCTATACGACGACGTGACGCTCTATCTGGACGGCCAAGTCGCCGTCATCCACGACATCGGGCTCCTGGACCTCTGGCCGATCGACACGGGCGACGAACTCGACGTCCGGATCGGGCGGAACTTCAAAGGCCTCATCGACGATCTGCGGATCTACAGCCGCGCTCTCTCGGAAGACGAGATTCACGCTCTTTTCACGCTGGACAGCAACCGTCCATTAACCCCGCCTCGATAAGTGAAGGGACCAACCATGAAGGACGAACGACGGACAAGACGTGAATTCATGCGCGACGCGGCAACCACCGCAGCGGGCATCGCGGTCGGTATGGGTATAGCGAAGGCGGCCCGAAGCGCTCCAGAGACGTCGAAGATCCTCAGCTACGATCCCGACATGGAGTACCGGCGGCTCGGCAAGACAAATATCATGGTCTCGGCCGTCGGCCTGGGAGGCCACGCACGCAGCAACGACAAGGAGCGGACCGAGATCATCAGCCGCTGCCTGGACAAGGGCATCAACTACATCGACGCCTGCTGGGACAACGAGGTCAAGCGCGACGCCAGAGCCCTGAAGGGACGGCGCGACAAGGTCTATCTGGCGCTGTCGCACGGCGCCAAGGAGGTGCGCAACGAGGACTTCCGCACATCGAAGAAGCTGCTCGAATCGCTCGACGAGCTGCTGCGGGACTCGAATCAGGACTACACCGATCTGTGGCGGATCACCTGCCTGGAGCCGGGCGGTCGGCACTCGTTCAATACCGCCTGCGAGATCGTCGACGCGCTGGAGAAGGCCAAAAAGCAGGGCAAAGCCCGTTTCCTCGGCTTTTCTTCGCACGACCGCCGGTGGATCCAATTCATGATCGAGTACTTCCCGCAGATCGAGGTGGTCTGCTTTCCGTTCACCACAATGACCAAGAAAGCCCCGCAGGACAGTCTGTTCGACGCGCTGAAGCAGCGGGACGTCGGCGCCTTCGGGATCAAACCGTTCGCCGCCGCGTCGCTGTTCACCGGGGACGCCGAACAGGACAACCGTCGGGGGCGTCTGGCCCTGCGTTACATCCTCCATAGCCACACTGTGATTCCCATCCCAGGCGCGAACCGCATGGAAGAAGTGGACAACGTCATCAAGGCCGTCTCGGAGCGCCGCCAGTTGGACGTCCAGGAGAACGCGGAGTTGGAGAGCGTCGGCCGAGAGGCGTTCGCCAGACTGCCGCAACAGTATCAGTGGCTCAAGAACTGGCAATACGTCTGATCGATAGTCCCCGCCATTGCATCGAGGGAAACGGGAGACACGGATGCGTCAGATCATCACCGCAGGACGAAGCCAGCCGGGAATCCATCTTGTCGCCATCATGTTGGCCGCCATTGTCCTGACCGTCAATGGCTGCGAACGCAACCCGAGCGTCTCAGGCGCCGGGACCCATGTCGCAGGGTCATCGCCTGTGGTCCAGCCATCGGCAACCTCCGACGGACCTTTGCTGCTGGACGATGAGCCGCTTCTACTGCTGGACGACGAACCGACAGCAGCGGCAGCGGACAAACCAGCGGCCGACAACAGCCGGTGTTTCGTCTGTCACGCCAACTATTTGGACGAGACCCTTGCGGTCACCCACGCCCACGCCAGGATCGGCTGCGTCACGTGCCACGGCGCCAGCGACGCGCATATCGCCGATGAATCCTGGGCCTCCGGCGGCAACGGCACGGCACCCGAAATCATGTACCCCACAGACCAGGTCAATCCTTCGTGCATGGCGTGCCATCCCAAAAGCACAATCGACACGGCCGCACACAAACCCCTGTTCGCTGAGTCGCCGGCCTCCAAGACCTGCACCGACTGCCATGGCAACCACCGCCTGCCGCTGCGGCGGAGCAAGTGGAAGTAGACCACCGAATCGGCGATAAGCCGAAATCCGATGGGTCAATCACCTCGTAGACTATGCCTCCTTGATATCTTCGCAGAACCTCTGCTTCAGTTGGAGCGTAAGACGTTCGTTGGCAACTACTTGCGCGGATGGAAAAACCGTCGAAAGAAAGCAGAAAAAAGGCTGGACAAAGAGGAATAGCTACTATATAGTAGCTACTACTAATATCGTGCTCAAAGGTCATCTGGCACGTGATGGAGAGGCAAAACGAGGCAAGCATTCGCAGGGATCTGCTGTGAACGGAAAGGCAAAAGGCGATCACGAAGGGCAAACGGCACAGAGGCTGGATGCGTTTTTGGCCAAGTGTCGTGAAGCGAGCCTGAAAGTCACACCCCAGCGGGTGGCGGTTTACCAGGCCTTGGTGGAGACGGACGAGCACCCTTCGGCCGAGATGGTCTTCCGTCGTGTGCGGAGAACCTACCCCAATATCTCGCTCGATACGGTCAACCGGACGCTTCTGACGCTCAGCGAGATCGGCGTCGCCTTCATCGTCGAAGGATCGGGGGACGCCAAGCGATTCGACGCGAATCTGGGCGATCATCAGCATTTCAGGTGCATGAAGTGCCGGAGAATTATGGATTTCCACCATGAACCGTTCGATCGAATCGCCGTACCGAAGAGTCTGACGGGCGGGTTCACCGTACTGAGAACGACTGTGTTCGTCGAAGGCGTATGCGACCGATGTCGCGCCAACGAATCGTAACGATGGGCATTCATCGTAAGTAGCGTTAGATCAACACTATATGTCAATGGAGGCACCGAATGAGTCTGAAAGGCACCGAGACGGAAAAGAACCTGCTGACAGCCTTTGCGGGTGAATCGCAGGCGCGCAATCGCTACAGCTACTATGCCAGCAAGGCCAAGAAGGACGGCTACGAGCAGATCGCGGCCATCTTCGAGGAGACGGCCAACCAGGAGAAAGAGCACGCCAAGCGCCTTTTCAAGTTCCTCGAAGGTGGCGAGGTTGAGATCCAGGCCGCATTTCCGGCCGGTGTCATCGGAACGACGCTGGAGAACCTCAAGGAAGCAGCGGCCGGCGAGCACTACGAGACCACGGAGATGTACCCCGGCTTCGCCAAGATCGCTGAGAAAGAAGGCTTTGCGGAGATCGCCGCCGTCTTCCAGAAGATCGCCGTGGCCGAGAAACGGCATGAGGATCGGTATGTCAAATTGGCCAAGAACATCGCCGACGGCGCCGTCTTCAAGCGCCCGACCCCCGTACGCTGGGTGTGTCGAAACTGCGGCTACGTTCACGAGGGCACCGATGCGCTGAAGATGTGTCCGGCTTGTGCCCATCCTCAGGCCCATTTCGAGATCGAGGCAGCCAACTATTGACCGACCGGGGCCTGCGCTGAAACGAAGCGTGAGGCGAACGCCGGGTACACCGATGCAGATGTACAGAAGAGTGACCAAGACCCGCGCGTGCCTGCTGATCTGGGCAACCGCGATTGCAGTAACAGGATGCGATAGTCCCCATGAGGGGAAGGAGAAACCCATGCAAGAGCGAACAGGTTTGGTGACCTTGAAAGGCAACCCGGTCACCCTTGTGGGGCCGGAGGTCAAGGTCGGCCAGCCGGCACCGGACATCGAATTGACGGCCAACGACCTCTCGACGGTCAAGCTGTCGAGCTTCAAAGGCAAGGTCTGCATCATCACGTCCGTGCCCTCGCTGGACACGCCGGTCTGTGACACGGAAACCCGCCGATTCAACGAGGCGGCTTCCAGGATGGGTGACGATGTCGTCCTCCTGGCGGTCAGCATGGACCTGCCGTTCGCACAGGCCCGCTGGTGCGGAGCGGCCGGAGTCAAGAACGTCCGGACATTATCGGACCATCGCGATGCGGCGTTCGGCACCTCATACGGCGTGCTCATCAAGGGCCTGCGACTTCTGGCGCGAGCGGTGTTCGTGGTGGACAGGCAGGGCGTGGTCCGGTATACGGAACTGGTCAAGGAAGTAGCCAGTGAACCGGACTACGAGGCGGCACTGGCGGCCGCAGGGAAGCTGCTGTGACGCAGCACGGACAAGGCCACGCAGAAGAACCGGTCATCCTGAGAGGACCGCAAGCATGAGGCAAATCAGACCCAATGTGTATTCGGTCGGAGCCATCGACTGGGACCGCAGGCTCTTCGACGAGTTGATCCCTTTGCCGGAGGGAACGACATACAACGCCTACGTCGTCAAAGGCAGCGAGAAGGTCGCCCTGCTCGATGCAGTCGATCCGACCAAGAGCGATACGTTGATCGGCAACCTGGTCTCGATAGGCATCGACAGAATCGACTACATCATCGCGCACCACGCCGAACAGGACCACTCCGGAGCGATCCCCGATATCCTGATGCTGTATCCCGGCGCAAAGGTCGTCACCAACGCCAAGTGCCGCTCGATGCTCATCGACCTTCTGCACATCGAAGAGGACCGCTTCCTCGTCGTCGAGGAGAACGCCACCCTGCCTCTGGGCGGCAAGACCCTTCGATTCCTTTACACGCCCTGGGTCCACTGGCCTGAGACGATGTGCAGCTACCTGGAGGAGGACAAGGTCCTGTTCTCGTGCGACTTCTTCGGCGCGCATCTGGCCGAGAGCCATCTGTTCGTGGCCAACGAGCCGCTCGTGCTGGAGGCGGCCAAGCGGTATTACGCCGAGATCATGATGCCCTTCCGTCCGGTGATCCGCAAAAACATCGAGAAGGTCGACGCGCTCGACATCGAGATCATCGCCCCCAGCCACGGGCCCGTCTACGACAACCCCCGCCTGATCGTGGACGCCTACAAGGACTGGGTCGGCGACGACGTCAAGAACGAGGTGGTCCTCGCCTACGTCTCGATGCACGAGAGCACGCAGAAGATGGCCGAGCACTTGACCGACGCGCTGGTCGAGCGCGGCATCGTCGTCCGTCCGTTCAATCTGACGCGGACCGACCTGGGCAGACTGGCCATCGCACTGGTCGATGCCGCCACGGTCGTTCTCGGCAGCCCCACCGTCCTGACAGGCGCCCACCCGAAGGCGGCCTACGCCGCCCTCGTGGCCAACGCGCTGCGGCCCAAGACGCGGTTCGCCTCGATCATCGGGTCGTTCGGCTGGGCTGGAAAGATGACCGAACAGCTCGCAGGCCTGATCTCGAATCTCAAGGTCGAGCTGATTCCTCCGGTGGTCGCCAAGGGGCATCCGAGCGACGAGGATTTCCTTGCATTGGACAAGCTGGCCGACGAGATTCTGAGTCGGCACAAGACGATCGGCATCGTCAAGTAACGCTGCTTCGGGTCGTATCAGAGAAGAAGTCAACACACACCTATCGGAAGGCATGACAACCATGATGAGCAAGAAGATGGAAAAAGCACTCAACGAGCAGATCAATGCGGAGGCTTATTCGGCCTATTTGTATCTGGCGATGGCCGCCTACTTTGAGGCGGAGAACCTTCCCGGTCTGGCGAGCTGGATGAGAATCCAGACCCAGGAGGAGACCGCCCACGCTCTGAAGTTCTTCGATTTCGTGAACGAACGTCGCGGCCGGGTCGTCCTGAAGGCCATCGATCAGCCCCAGAAGGAGTGGAAGTCGCCGCTGGCGGCCTTCGAAGCGGCCTTCGAGCACGAACAGTTGGTCACCGGGCGAATCAACGACCTGGTCAACCTGGCTGTCGAGGAGAAAGACCATGCCACCGGCGCCTTCCTTCAGTGGTTCGTCAACGAGCAGGTCGAGGAGGAGACGTCAGTTGACAGGATCGTCCAGATGCTTAAGATGGCCGAGAAGGCCCCCGGCGCGATGTTCATGATCGACCGCGAACTGGGCCAGCGAACGTTCACACCACCGGCACAGTAAGGAGAGCACCGCATGAGCGTGACATTCAACGCGAATGAAGTTTTCGAGATGGCCGAACAGATCGAGCGGAACGGCGCCAAGTTCTATCGCGAGGCGGCCACCAACACGGCCGCCCGGGACATGAAGGACATGTTCCTGAACATGGCCGCGATGGAAGATGGACACCTCAAGACCTTCGAGGCCATGAGGAAGGAGTTGGCGGCGCAGGAGAAAGACCCGACGGTATTCGATCCCTACAACGAGGCCACGCTGTACCTCCAGACGATGGCCGACAGCAAGGGCAGCGAGGGGCTCAAGAGCCCCACGGAGAAACTGACGGGCAACGAAACGGTCCAAGAGCTGCTTGAGATCGCCATCGGTGCCGAGAAGAATTCGGTGCTGTTCTACGTCGGACTGAAGGACCTGGTCAGCGCCCAGGCCGGCCGGGACAAAGTCGAGGCCATCATCCGGGAAGAGGTCCGGCACGTGGCCGACCTGAGAAAGCAACTGATCGCGTTGAATGAAAGGAAATAGCGATGAAGTACGAGTGCATCCTCTGCGGCTACATCTACGATCCGGCCGTTGGCGATCCGGACAATGGCGTCAAGCCGGGGACGGCGTTCGCCGATCTGCCGGATGACTGGGTCTGCCCGGAATGCGGGGCCGGCAAGGACCAGTTCGAGCCGGTCTGAGACGCCGCTCGAACGCCGCACAGGCAAGATACGATGGATTGCCGAGCCTCTGGGACCCGGAGGCTCGGATCCACCAATCGCATCGATGTCATGGGCAACCATCGGGCCGCGTCGGGCCCGCAGGAGATCACGAGAATGACTGTCCAGGACATTCACCCTTCCGTTGCCGCGATGGAGATGGTTTGCGCCGAGACGGCCGCCCCGCCGACGGCGATGGTCGTGTTCGGCGCCTCGGGCGATCTGGTCACCCGCAAGCTCCTGCCCAGCCTCGCCCAGATCCGGGAACGGGGGCTGCTGAGCGAGCACTTCTGTCTGCTCGGCTGCGGGCGAACGGAGTATTCCGACGAGCAGTTCCGGCGCACCGCCCGTGACGCTCTCGGTGAATACACCAAGGGTCTCTCTCACGGCACCGCCGCATCGTTCGTCGAGAAGCTGCATTATGTCAGCGGCGACTACAATGATCCCGCCCTGTATCAGCGAGTCAAGGACCGCCTCGCCGAACTGAAGAATCGGCACGACATTCACGGCTGCGACGTCTTCTATCTGGCGGTGCCGCCGGTCCTCTACGGCAGCATCGCGGAACACCTCGGGGCGGCTGGCCTGTCGTGCAGGGACCGGCCCAACTGTCACCAGCAGGCCCGACTGGTCGTGGAAAAACCGTTCGGAAGGGATCTCGCCAGCGCCACCGAGTTGAACCAGGTCCTGGACAAGTGGTTCAAGGAAGAGCAGATATATCGAATCGACCACTATCTGGGCAAGGAAACCGTCCAGAACCTCATGATCTTCCGTTTCGCCAACGCGATCTTCGAGCCCGTCTGGAACCGCAGCCACATCGACCACATCCAAATCACGATCGCCGAAACCCTGGGCGTCGAGCACCGCGCCAGCTATTACGATCAATCCGGCGCGCTGCGCGACATGTTCCAGAACCACATGCTCCAGATGATGGCGCTGGTGGCGATGGAGCCACCCAGTTTGTTTGATGCCGACTGCATCCGCAACGAGAAGGCCAAGCTCCTTCGGTCGATCCGCCCATTTCAGTTGGACGCATGGAACAGCCCATTCGTGCGGGGCCGGTACGGGCCGGGCGCGATAAATGGGCAGGAAGTGGCGCCCTATCGCGACGAGCCGGGCGTGGCCACAGACTCGACCACGGAGACCTTCGTCGCGGCCCGACTCTTCGTGGACAACTGGCGGTGGAAGGACGTCCCGTTCTATCTGCGGACCGGCAAGCGGCTGGCCCGCAAGACCACGGAGATCGCCATCACGTTCAAACAGGTGCCGCACTCCTTGTTCGGGTCGGTCGGCCTCGACGAGCTGCCCCCCAATATTCTCGTGTTCAGCATCCAGCCGGAAGAGGGGATGTCGCTTCATTTCCAGGCCAAGCGGCCCGGCTCGAAGATCTGCATGGGAACGCTCAACATGAGCTTCGCCTACAAAGACGTCTTCCGTGCGGAGATGCCCGAGGCCTACGAGCGGCTTCTGCTCGATTGCATGACGGGCGACCAGACACTCTTCACGCGATTCGATTCCGTGGACCTCGCCTGGCGGCTGCTGATGCCCGTCCTCGACGCCTGGCGCGACGGCAAGCCCCCCCTGTCCGAATACCCTGCCGGCAGCGAGAGCTTCCCTCAGGCCGACGCCCTGCCCGCCGCCGACGGCCGCCGCTGGCGCCGCCTCTGAGCTGGGCCATCGTGACACCGCACATCGTGATTCCTACCGGGCGGCGTCGAGGAGGGCCTGGATGTTCTCGGTGGGGACGTCGGGGGGCATTCCGCCGCCGCAGGAGAGGATGATTCGCCGCCTGTCCATTAACGGGTCGAGAGCTGTCTTGACGCTGGCCTCCACATCGTCGGGCGTGCCCTGGGCCAGGACATCGCGGGGCGGGATGTTGCCCAGCAAGGTCACGCTGTCGCCGGCCCGCTGACGCATCTCGCCCAACGAATGCTCGAACGCGAAGTTGAATAGGTTCACGCCGATCTCGGCCAGGTACGGTGCACAGACCAGACCCTGCGCATCGTTGTGGAAGAACCGCACGGGCACATCGAGACAGCCGAAGACTTGCTTGAGATAGGGCAACGCCGATTCCTTGAAATCCGCATCGCCGAGGAAGCCGACGATGTCGTCGAGGATGAAGACGCCTTCGATGGACGGGAAGCACTCCTTCTGGAGTTTCAGCCAGTCGATCGAGAAATCTGTAATCAGCGTCAGCAGCTTCTGGATCGGTTCGGGGTCCGTGCGCATCGCCATGAGGAACTCGGTGGTCCCCATCAGGAAGGTCGCGATATTCAGCGGCCCGCGCGCGACCGCGAATCGGATTCGATGGCCCGCCTCCTCGATCTGCGGCTGCAGGAGCTTGAGCCGTCGAAGGACGAAGGGCAGCAGGCCATCAGTCCTGGGGTTTGGTTTCTCGATGTTCGTGATATCGTCGATGGAGTGGATGATCTTGTCTGCATAGGGCAGCGCGTTCTCTTCCCAGCGACACTTCGTCCCGAACGCCGACGGCTCGGTGCACATGCCGTATTCCGACCAGAAACCGGGGAGGAACATAACGTCAGAGAAGGTCCGGATGGCCTTGAGATTGGCGTCGAGCCACACCCGATCGCTGCTGTAATAGTCCAGGACGGTCTGTCCCGCCCAGCCGGGCAGCCACGGACTGTCGATAATGAAGCCGACCGGAAGCGGATCGACCACGTCACCGGCCAGGACCGCCAACAGTTTCTCCCACTGCTCGTTCGTCATTGTCTCAGATGTCCCAAAGAAACCTCAGAACCGTCGCACCTCGACCTCCACACCGGCCCGCTCGGCCGAGACGTAGGCGCTGTACGTCGTCGCAATGCAGTCGGCCGCCAGAGAACTGTCGCTCTCGACCGGCTCGCCATAGGCGGCCGTGCGGTAGAACGCCTCGATCTCCTGCGGGTAGCCCGTAAACCAGTCCTCGTCGGGCGAGGGGTTCGACCAGCCCTGCTTGGTGCCGATCTTCTCGACGACATAGATGTCCTTGAAATTCGCCTCCACCGGGTTGTAGGTCTGCATCGCCGTATTCGGATTGATATTGCAGACCGCCCGGTGGTTGTTGGCGGCCACCTCCAGCCAGTTGTGGATGCCGCCCAGGATGATGTCCGACGCAAAGATCGTCGCGAGCGTATCGTCCTCGAAGACCACGTGCATCACCGAGAAATCGTCGATGTCGAAGTAATCGCAGCGGATGTGTCCCTCGTCGCGGAAGTTCGGCAGGCGGGTCAGTGCGTGGGTGCGCGCGGTGACGGATTTGGGCCGAATCGGCCTGCCGTCGCGCGCCTTGCCCTCAACACGCTTGAGATAGAGCGCCGCCGTCAAGGGATGACAGCCCTTGCCGATCATCACGCCGCCGCCGGAGTACTTCCAGTACGCGTAGGTGCGGGCGTGCGAGCCGGAATGGGCCTCCTCGCCATGAATCCACAGGATCTGGGCGCCGGTCTTCTCGATGATCTCCCGCTCCTTCTGGATCGAGGGGGCATAGACCCAGTTCTCGGCGTACAAAATCCTGCCCTTGCTCCTGGCCTCGGCCTTGAGCATGCGTTCGACGCTGGCCAGCGCGCTTTCCCTCGCGGCCTCCTTGGAGAAGGTCTCGCCATTGAAGTCTTCTGAGCCATCGCCGAAGAAACCAGTCAGCGGTTTCTCCACGATCACGAACTTGTCGCGCTGGAGCGCTGCAATCGCAACGGGCTCGTGCGCCGAGGCCGTCGTACAGCAATGGACGACATCCACGTCGTCCAGGAGGGCTTCAAGACTCGTATAGGCGACGATGTCGCGCTGTTTGGCATAGGCTTCGCCGCCGTCCAGGGCGTAGACCCCCTTGACCTCGACGTTCGTGCCATAGACCTTCCGGATCGCTTCGAAGTGAAACGAGGCCGAGAACCCGGCGCCGACGATGCCGGCGCGAACGGTCTTCTTGTTCATGCAACTCTCCTTTTCATGGGCGCCGTGTTCATTCGTGACCAATCGTCAGCGGTTGGCAAGCGTCGCGTACTCGGCAAACAACGTCGCAATCCCGGCCGTCTCGACATCGCCATCATGCACAACGACACGAAAGCGCAGCGTCAAGGGCTGGCCCTTGGGAATCTCGGTATACTCGCCTTCGGGCCAATACATGGGCGTAGGCGAGAAGAATCCATAGTTTCGTGTGAACCACCTGGATGGATACCAGCGATTGGTGGGGTCCTGGAAGATGGCCAGGCCTTCGGTGATCCCTTCGCGAGTGCCACTGTAGTCGCACCAGGGCGAGGCGACGCCGAACGTGCCCTTTTCGCCCGAGTCGCCCTGGGCGTTGACCAGGGTCCCGCCGGAATCCACGCTCAGTTCCGGCACCATACGAGCGGCGAAGAGCGAGTGGTTTGTCCTGCCGATGCGAATGTCGGTCAGCGGATCGAGCGTGATCTCGAAATCGATGAACCGCACGTCCGGCCTCGATGCCGAAACCGTGATGGTGCGACGGTCGCGGATGATCGGGTCCTGGCCGGGCCGGCGCCAGAGGCATTCATCCACAAACGTTGCAGATGCCCCCTCGGCAGCGGTGATCTTCGGACCCTGCGAAACGATCTGGCCGCGCTCGTTCGAGTCCTGCCAATAGTTGCCGCCATTGACGTGATCGCATCCGAAGAACAGCGAGTGATGGTGCGGCCAGGGCCACGACGTCTCGGTCGTTACCGATCTACCCGAGGTCGGGCCGTTGACCGGCCAGAAGTACGGGTACTTCTGGAGCGAGCCATACTTGTAGCATGTGAAGCGCTTACCGCCCACTTCCACGACGACGCGCATGCGGTCCGCTTCGAGCCGAGCCGTAACCTGAGAAGCCTTCGCTCCGTCAGCGGCCAGAGGCGCCGCCAGGACGGCAAGCAAACACGCCGCCACCAGGACTCCGCGCGATCGATTCATAGCATTCTCCCATCCCATTGAGCGACGATCCGATCGACTCATCACAGGTGCCACGGACTGCGCTGCGTGCGAGCCATCATGCGGTTCGCCTCGTCATCATTCGCAAACCGCTCGGCAGCCGGGTCCCATCGCAGCTTGCGGCCGAGCCGCATCGCGATGTCCCCGAGCAGGCAAACCGCGCACGAGCGGTGCGCCACCTCGACCGGAGCAATCGTCTCGGCCCGCGATCTGACGCACTCGTAGAAATTGGCCTTGTGATGGTTGCTCACATAGAGCTTCGTCTCCTCCGGTCCGATCGTCTCGTCCAGCAGCGACTTCGGATGGGCGTCGATGAACCCCCTGGTAACGTGAACCCAGCCGTCAGCGCCCTCGAAGACGATGCCTGACTTGTTCTCCTGCTCGTCGGTGCAGATGACCTTGATCCCGTTGGCGTAGGTGTACTCGATGTGGAACCGCCCGTGCACGTCCCACAGGCCGTTTGTGGGGAACGCGGCCCGTCCTTCGATCTCGACCGGCCCGGTGTGCTCGGTTCCCATGCCCCACTGGGCGATGTCGTTGTGGTGGCTGCCCCATCCGGTAATCATGCCGGCGCTGTAGTCGCTGATGCGCAGCCAACCCGGTCGGTCGGTGATCTTCTCGGGATGCACGCGCTTCTCCGTGTACGGCGCCCACGGGGCCGGCCCGAGCCACATGTCGTAATCGAGCCACTCGGGCACGGGCATCACCGGCTGCGGATCGCAACCGGGGTCAATTCCGAAACCGACCTTGACGGTGTGCAGCTTGCCGACCCGGCCGTTGCGGACCAGCTCGCACGCCTTACGGAATCGGGTATCGGACCGTTGCTGACTTCCGATCTGGAAGATCCGCCCGCACCGCTGGACGGTATCGCTCACCACGCGCCCTTCCTCCAAGGTCAGGGACAGGGGCTTTTGCAGGAAGATGTCCTTGCCCGCCCGGGCCGCTTCGATCGTGGGGATGGCGTGCCAGTGGTCCGGCGTGGCGATCTGCACCGCGTCGATGTCATCGCGGGCCAGCAGCTCGCGAAAGTCTCCGTAGGCGGCACAGCCCTGCTGCTGGTATCGCGCCTCGACGAGTCTCCTGGCGTTCTCGACGCGGTGCGAATCCACGTCGCAGACCGCCACCACCTGCACCCCGGCGATCCCGAGGGCCTCCCGCATGTCGTCTGTGCCCATGCGTCCGACGCCGATGCAGCCGACCGTGATCCGCTCGCTTGGAGCGGAGACCCCGAAGACGCGGCGAGGGACGATCGTCGGCAGTGCCAGGCCGGCGCCCAGAATGGCCGAACTCCTGAGGAAGCCTCGCCTCGACAGGCTCGGATGGCTGTGCGGGGCATGGTTTTGGGCGTGTTCGGGCATTCCATTCTTCATGATAAGCTCCTCGAAATGAGCCGGGCCGCATCGGTCAAAAGACGTTTGAGCTTACCATGAGACAGCCCTCCTGTCAACGCCACCTTGCAGGTCGTGCATCCTCGCACATCGTCCCACGGCAAGGGAGTTTTTCCCCTGAATCTCCGTCGCCGTTTGTGGTATGATATCGGCGGTTCGGGCCTTGCTGTGTCCCGCGCCGGTCAGTGAAGACCTCGCCTTTTTTTGGAGAGTATGTCGATGAAGTCCACGTGCAGCAGAAGAAGACTCCTTCAGATCGCATCGGTAGGAGCGACCGCCGCGCTGACGGGCGTCCCTGGTTTACAGGCCCGTACCGCCCAAGCCGGCACCAGCAAGAAGCCCAAGTTTCACCTGGGGATGGCCTCGTATACCCTTCGCAAGTTCGACCTGGACCAGGCCCTGAAAATGACCAGGCGGGTCGGGCTGACGCACATCGCGCTGAAGGACTTCCATCTGGCGATGGACAGCAGCCCCGAACAGATCCGGGAAGCCGCCGCAAAGGTCAGGGACGCGGGCCTTACGCTCTACGGCTGCGGCGTGGTCTACATGCGGAACGAGGCCCAGGTCCACCAGGCGTTCGACTATGCGAAGACCGCCGGCATGAAGACCATCATCGGCGTACCCAACTACGACCTACTGCCGCTCGTGAATCAGAAGGTCAAGGAATACGACATCAAAGTCGCCATTCACAATCATGGCCCGGGCGACAAGGTGTATCCGCTGCCTTCGACCGCCTATGAGAGAGTCAAAGACCTCGACGGGCGGATCGGCCTGTGCAACGACATCGGCCACACCATGCGCTCGGGCGTGGCCCCGTCGGAGTCGGCCCGCAAGTATGCGGACCGGCTGCTGGACGTTCACATCAAGGACGTCACCGCGGCCGAGGCCAAGGGAAGCACGTGCGAGATCGGTCGCGGCGTGATCGACATCCCGAAATTCATCCGGACGCTGGTCGAGATCGACTACGCCGGGATCGTCTCTTTCGAATACGAGAAGGACGAAAACGATCCGATGCCGGGTCTGGCCGAATCGGTCGGTTACGTTCGCGGAGTCATGGCTTCGATCTGACAACGCTGGCAGTTCGATTCCACGGACACGACCTCGGACGCGACGGGATCACAGGAGGTGACCCTTCATGCCGTACAACATTCGAATCGTGAGCACGTATCCGCCGCGTCGATGCGGGATCGGCACCTTTTCGCGCGATCTGGCGACGGCGCTGGCGCACTTCACAGCCGAGGTCGGCCACATCCGCATCGCCGCCATCGACAACGGACATGGGCCTTATGACATCCCCGTCGACCTGGTCATCGACCAGTACAACCCCAGGTCGTGGCACGATACGATCGTTCACATCTGCACGCGAGCGGCCGAGGCCCGCAACCCAACCGTGGTAATCCTGCAACATGAATTCGGACTCGACCCCGACGCCAAGGGAAACGATGCGCAGGGCGCCAACTTCGTCGAGATGGCCAAGGCCTTTCGTGATCGGGGACTGGACACGCTGGTCTATCTTCACACCGTTCTCGACGAGCCGGACGCTCATCAGAGGCGGATCATCCAGGACCTGGCCAGATACAGCGACGGCCTGATCGTCACCACCGAAAGCGCGATTCAGATCCTCGAATCCGAGACCTATGGAATCCCCCACATCAAGCTCAAACACATCGATCACGGCATTCGCATGCAGAACCCCTCCCAGTTCAATCGCCTGTCGATCAAGCAGGAATATGGACTGGAGGACCGCTTTCTGATCACCACGCTGGGACTGCTCTCGCCCGACAAGGGCGTACAGTACGGAATCCGCGCCTTTGGTCGATTCCTCCAGGAATCCTGCACCGATGCGCAGCGCAGGCAAATGGTCTACCTCATCGCGGGCCAGTCGCACCCCGAATTCGTCAAGGCCGAAGGTGGCCAGCCGCACCGCCGGTTCATGGCGACGATCGAGCAGGCCCTGGACGAGGCGAAGGTCACGTGGTGCCGGACCAGAGAGCTGGGCGCCGCCGGTTTTGCGGATTATGACGTCGTCTTTCTCGACACCTTCCTCGACGAGAACACGCTGCTGAGGCTCTACGGCGCGACAAACGCGATGCTGCTGCCCTACTTGAACATGCAGCAGATCTCCAGCGGCATCCTGGCCGACACGCTGGGCTCGGGCCGTATCGCGGTGACGACCAAGTTCCGCTACGCCAGGGAGCTGATCCACTCGAACCGAAAGTGCCCGGAGGGCCTGATCATCGGCCGCTATGCGCGAGGCATTCTCGTCGATCCGGGCGAGCCTTCCGTCGAGCAGATCGCCCAGGCCCTCGACTACCTCGTTTTCAACGAGTTCAAGCGATTCATGATGGAACGCCAGGCCCACCAGAGAGGCTATCAGATGCGATGGAACAACAGCGCCTGGGCGCTGCTGCAGTATATCGATTTCATCAAGGACCAGAAAGAGATCGTCACGGGTCGAGGACTCAAGTTCACCCGCGAGAAACCGTCGAAGCTGGACGTGCACAAATACCGACGCATCCACGTGACGACCACCGTGGATGCGATTACGCAGGAACTCAAGACCGACAGCGCGACGGATGCCGTCAGCCCAGCTTGACGGGCTTTCCGGCGCGGGCGGATTCGTAGATCGCGAGAATCACCGCGACCGCCTTGCGGGCCTCGGGACCGTCGATCCAGAACTCCTCGCCGCTATCGAGCGAATCGAGAAACGCTTTGAAATTCCTCGTGTGGTTCTCGTAGCTGATCGCCGCCGGATCGGCGACCCCGCCGCCCCCCTCGATCTTCATGAACTGCTTGCGGACCTCGATATCGTCCGGGTGCTTGTCGGCGAACTCCCACAGTGTGATGCTGTTCTCGACGTTGACCGCCGTGCCTCGGGTCCCGGTGATCTCGAAGCGACGGTACTGGCCCGGAAACGAAGACGTCGTCCCGTAGATGATGCCCAGCGCGCCCGTCGAGTAACGAAGGACCGCCGCCGCCGTGTCCTCCGCCTCCATCTTGTGGCCGAGCGTCGCAGTGTACGCCTGCACCGATTCGATGGGCGGCATCAGATCGCACAGCATGTCGATCATGTGGATCGACTGGTTCATCAGCGCCCCGCCCCCGTCGAGCTTCCAGGTCCCGTGCCATGAATCCTTGTAGTACTCGTCGGTCCGCCACCAGGGGACGTAGACGCCCGCGTAGGTGACGGTCCCGAATCGGCCGGAGCGGATCGCGTCGCGCAGTGGGAGCATGAGATTGTTGAAGCGATAGGGGAAAATCCCACCGAGGCGCGTCCCGGCCTTCTCGTGCGCCGCAATCATCGCATCGATCCGCTCCAGCGTGATCTCCAGCGGCTTCTCGCACAAGACGTGCTTGCCCGCCTCGGCCGCTGCGATCGTCGGCTCCATGTGCAGACCGCTCGGCGTCGCGATGGTGACGATGTCCACGTTCTCGCTCTTGACCATGTCTTCATAGTTGTCGAACGCCTTAGCGCCGTACTTGTCCGCCAGCGCCCTGGCCCGATCGAAGACCTTGTCGCAGCAGGCGGTGAACTTCGCATTCGGAATGTCGCCGATGGCCCTGGCATGAAAATCAGCGATCAGGCCCGATCCTACGATCCCAAAATTCCATGTCTTCATCGAAATCTCCTCTGGTGCCGGGAATCAGTCACACGCCAGACCCACCTCGTCGGCCAGCTTGCGGACGGCGGCGATGGCCTTGGAGAACAGCTCCGGCCCGGTCGAGCCACCGAACTGCCCGCCCGTCTTGAGATGAGGTTCCATCGTCATACAGCCGTCGTACTTCATCGCCGCCAGCTCGGCCAGCAATTCCTTGATCTGCCCGTCGCCCTGCCCCGGCAGACTGCCGACGTCGGGCGCGCCGAGCTTCCAGTCCTTGATGTGGATATGCACAACATAGGGTTTCATCACAGGCCAGCAGGCCTCGACGTTGTTGGTGATCTTCTCGCCCCAGACGAAATTGGCGGGGTCGTAGGCCAGCCGCAGTCGGTCGGAGCCGACTGCCTCGATTAGGTCGGCGCAGTTCTCGGCGGTATGCCCGTAGATGTGGGCCTCGTTCTCGTGCACCATCGTCACGTCGGTGCCTTCGACCACCTGCACCTTGGCCGCCATGCGTTCGATTACCTGATCGCGATAGTCGTCGATGTTCTTGCCCTGCGGCGCGTAGTAGCTGAACATCCGAATGAACGGCGTCTCGAAGAACTGCGCCAGATCGACCGCGTGCTTGAACTTGTCCAGGTGCGGCCCAAACGGTTCGTCCAGCTTGACCTTGCCGATCGGCGAGCCGATCGCGCTGACCTTCAGGCCGTGATCGCGAATCACCTTGCGGGCCTCGTCCAACTCCGACCGGTTCAGGTCCATGATGTTCTTGCGATTGATGAACCGCGGCTCGATATAGCCGACCCGCTCTTTCGCCAGGAACTCCACCTGAGAACGAAAATCCTCGGTTACTTCATCAGCAAAGGCACTCAGTTTGGCCATGTTCAGCTACTCCCACATTCGTTTCAGAGACTTCTGTCACTTCGAATAACTCGCGGCCTTCTCAGGTAGTTGGCGATCGATCTCGTCGAGCCGGTAGCCAAATCCCGGTCCGCTCAGCGTAGACAGGTCCACCTGCCCATCGCGTCGGCGGTAGAGTCCCGGATGGACGGCTTCTTCCGGCGCGGAGGCGGCCGGGTAGAACTGCATCGCGTTGGTCTCGACGCCCATGATCGTGCCGGCGTGGGCGGCCAGCCGGCAATGCGGAATCTGGGCCAGCATCGGGTTGGTCAGGTCCTGGACCATGAGCGTCATGCCGTGGGCCTTGGCCCAGCACAGGCTCAGCAACGCCCCGGTCTGGGTCTTGCACGTCTTGAGCGCCACGCCCGTCCAGCCCAACTCGCGTCCCAGACGGATCAATCGCCAGTCGTGGGCGCTTTCGTCCATGAACAGCGGCTTGCGTGCCGCGACGCTGTGCACGTCGATCCGGTTCGCCTCCAGATCATACGGGAACGGCTGCTCGACATAGAGAATCATCTGATAGATGTGCGGCTGCTCGGACAGGAGCCTGTCCAGGATCGCGTTGACGTAGGCCGGGTCGGTCACGGTGCAATTGAAATCGCTCGTCAACCAGATGGCACCATTCTCAATGGCGATCTCCCCAACGCGGACCAGCCGGTCGAAGTCCCACTCGGCATCGTCGCCGCGCAGCTTCACTTTCAGACACGCCAACCCGTCGCGCCCGATCCAGTCGGCCAGCAGCACCGGATAGCCGTCGTCGGGCTCGGCACCGGTCAGCTCGGAGGCATCGAGCAAATCCTTTCCACCGACCAGATGCCAGGCGGGCAGCATCGAAGGCGCCGGAAAGACCAGGAAGTCCGCCGGGTATTGGCCGGCAAACGACACCTTGCTGCCTGCCGCCGGCTCCAGGAAATGGGACAGATCGACGTTCATGAATTCGGCATTGTAGGTCGTGTAGATGTCACGCTCGAGGAGCCTGCCGTAAGCGTCGTGCAGCGCGATGTCAAAGGCGGAGCAGCAAACCAGGGCCGCCAGCCGGGGCATCGGCTCGGCGCCGGCCCCCCGCTCGGCGTTGAACCGCTCGAGCAGCCCGCCGAGAATGGACTCAATGAAGGTGTGGCCAAGTTCGAGGGGGTGCCCTTCGTCGGAGAAATGGGCCCAGGCCTCCGCCACGACCACACAGAACCGCTGCATGGCGTCACAACGCTCCTGGCAGCCCAGGCGGCTGGGCCAGACCCACTGCACGCTCAAGGGCGTCTCGCCCCAGCCTTCGGCCCGCCGGCCTTTCCGGTCCGTCACAGCCATGCAGACCCGCGCGCAGATCACCGAGGTCAGCGTCTCGGGCCCGAACTTCAGCGGCACCCGCGTCTGCACGGGGAGGAAATACAGGTCCGTAGAGACGGTGCGGATGTCGGTCTGCATATCACCTCTTTCACCTGACAGGACAGCCCCTGCGATCGCCCCGATGGCGTAAGAAAAGGTGTATAGGCCCAGCACGACCCTGTCAACCCAAACTTGGCCTCCACCGCCGCGTGGCGGGCGGAAATCACGTCCGAGACCGCCGGTTTTGGCGCTTGCGTCGCCTGCCGGAACCCCTATAATCAACGGAGTTTTGTCTATGGGAGACACCATTTAGTGGGGTACATGAAGTTTGGCAGACAGACTCGCCCAACACACTTCGTCCACAGCACAGTGAATTGAAAGGAGTAGGTATGGCAATCAACCGCAAGTTGAGAATGGGTTTGGTTGGCGGAGGCCCAGGAGCATTCATCGGCGAGGTGCATCGCAAAGCCTCCCGTCTGGACGGGGAAATCGAGCTGGTGGCCGGAGCGTTCGACATCGACCCCAAGAAGTCCCAACAAATGGGCAAGCAGCTCTATCTCGATCCCAAGCGCGTCTACAACACGTATCAGGACATGCTCAAGGCCGAGGCGGCCCTGCCGGAAGGCGACCGGATCGATTTTGTTGCCGTGACGACGCCGAACAACTGGCACTTCCCCATCGCGCGCGATGCGCTCAAGGCCGGGTTCCATGTGATGTGCGAGAAGCCGATGACCCTGACCAGCAAGGAGGCCAAGGAGCTTCAAAAACTGGTCGAAAAGAAGGGCCTGGTCTTCGGACTGATGCACAACTACACGGGCTACCCCATGGTCAAGCTCGCACGTGACATGGTCAAGAAGAACGACGTGGGCAAGATCCGCAAGGTCGTGGTCCAGTACCCGCAGGGCTGGCTCGCTACGGCGCTGGAGAAGACCGGCCAGATGCAGGCGAGCTGGCGGACGGATCCGAAGCAGAGCGGCGCCGGCGGCTGCGTCGGTGATATCGGAACGCACGCGGCGAATCTGGCCGAGTACATCACGGGCCTGAAGATCACGGACATCTGCGCCGAACTGACGACGTTCGTGCCGGGCCGGGCGCTCGACGACGACTGCAACTGCCTGCTCAAGCTCGAGGGCGGCGCCAAGGGCGTACTGCACGCCAGCCAGATCGCCCACGGCGAAGAGAACAACCTGGCCATCTGGGTCCACGGCGAGAAGGCCAGTCTCGAATGGCACCAGGAGGACCCGAACTACCTGTACGTGCGTCGTCCGAGCAAGCCGGAAGAGGTCTGGAAACGTGGCAACGACTACGTCGCCGGCTACAGCGCCGCGGCCGCCCGCAACAGTCGTATCCCCTCGGGCCACCCGGAAGCCTTCCTCGAAGCCTTCGCCAACAACTACACCAACTTCGCCGAGACCGTCAAGAGCGCCATCGAAGGCAAGAAGCCCGACCCGCTGGCCACAGACTTCCCCGGCGTCAATGAAGGCGTGCGCGGAATGCTCTTCATCGAGACCGTCGTCGCCAGCAGCAAGAGCAAACAGAAGTGGACCCCCATGAAGAAGTAGCACCTCAAGCCACGCGCCTTGAGCGACCGACATCGTTCGACGCGTCCGCGACCGGATGCGTCGAACGATGATCGCTCACCGGCCGAGCCATGCCGACCACGAGTCGCGTTCGACCTCGTGGAGGAGGGGTATGTTTCAGTCGCAAGAATAGGAGCTTCATCATGAATCACTCACAGCGCAACTTCCACCAAGACCAGCCCTCCGTGACGCGGCGCACCTTCCTCGGCACCGCGGCCGCCGCCGCCCTGGCCGCCTCGGCCATGCCCTCGAAGACCCAGGCCGCCGGCGCGAGCGGTAAATTCAAACTCAAGTACGCCCCCAGCCTCGGACAGTTTGAGGGGCATGCCGGCAAGGACCCGATCGACCAGCTCAAGTTCATGGCCGACGAGGGCTTCAGCGCCATGTTCGACAACGGCCTGATGGGCCGGCCGCCGGAACTCCAGAAGAAGATCGCCCAGGAGATGGACCGGCTCGGGATGATGATGGGTCCGTACGTCATGTATGCCGAATTCGGCAAGGCCACGTTCGTCACACAGGACAAGGAGTTTCAGGACTACATCGTCGGCCGGACCAAGGAGGCCGTCGAGGTCGCCAAGCGAACCAATTCCAAGTGGACCCTGATCGCCCCCGGGTGCATCAGTCAACGGATGGAAATGGACTACCAGACGGCCAATTTGATCGACAACGTGCGGCGCTGTGTCGAGATCGCCGAGCCGGCCGGGGTCGTGATCGTGCTCGAACCGCTCAACTGGTGGCGCGATCATCCGGGCCTGTTCCTCCAGAAGATCCCGCAAGCCTATCTGGTCTGCCGCGCGGTCAACAGCCCCTCGTGCAAGATCGTCGACGATCTGTATCATCAGCAGATCACCGAGGGCAACCTCATTCCCAACATCGACATGGCATGGAGCGAGATCGGGGCGTTTCATCTCGGCGACAATCCCGGACGGCGAGAGCCCGGCACCGGCGAGATCAACTACAAGAACATCTTCCGGCATATCTACAGAAAAGGCTACCAAGGCGTTCTGTGCATGGAACATGGCAGGAGCAGAGGAGGCAAGGAAGGCGAACGTGCCGTGATCGACGCCTATCGAGCTTGTGACGATTTCGAGGTTTGACCTCGATCGGATGTGGCAGATGCAGTAAGACCCGTAGTACGAAAGGAACATAGTATGAATCACGGTCCCACGGATCACACAGAAAGCCTCTCACGTCGGCACTTCATCAGGAATTCGGCCGCGGGGATGGCGGCGGTCATGGCCGGCAAGAGCGTGCTGTTCGCCGCACAGGCCAAGAGGAAGTTCCGCGTCGCGCTGATCGGCTGCGGCGGACGCGGCAACGGCGCCCTGGAAAACTGTTTTGAAGCGGCCGAGATCCTCGGCGTCGAGCTGGAGGTCGTCGCGACCGCCGACTGGTTCAAGGACCGGGCGTTGGCGACGGGCAAGAAGCACAACGTCCCGGAGTCGCGCTGCTTCGCCGGGGCCAACGGCTACAAGCAACTGCTCGACACCAACGCCGAGGTCGTTCTGATGGCCGCGTCGCCGAACTTCCGCCCGGTGCACTTCGATGCCGCCGTTCGCGCCGGCAAGCATGTGTTCATGGAAAAGCCGGTCGCCGTCGATCCGCCCGGTGGTCGTAAGGTGATCGCTGCCGGTGAGATCGCCAGGCAGAAGGGCCTGGCCGTGGTCGCCGGCACGCAGCGCCGGCATCAGGCGGGCTATCAACGGATCAAGTACGCGCTGGAGCGGGGCGCGATCGGCGACATCGCCGGCGGCGCGGTCTGGTGGTGCGGCGGCGCCCTCTGGTACAAGACCAAGGACCCCAACGAGAGCGACGCCGACTACATGGTCCGCAACTGGGTCAGCTTCACCGAGATGTCGGGCGACCACATCGTCGAGCAGCACGTGCACAATCTCGACGTCGCCAACTGGTACATCGGCCGCACGCCGACCTCGGCGCTGGGCTTCGGCGGCCGCGCCCGCCGCAAGACCGGCAATCAGTTCGACTTCTTCAGCATCGATCTCGACTACGGCGACGGCCTCCGCATCCACAGCATGTGCCGCCAGATCAACGGCACCGACGGAGGCGTCCGCGAGTTCTTCCGCGGCACGCAGGGCGAAACCTGGGGCGGCGGCGGACTCAAGGCCGCCAAGGAAATCGAGGTCCCCGAGTTCCCCGACCGCAACCCATACGTCCAGGAGCATGTCAATCTGCTCCAGAGCATCATGGCCGGCAACCCCATCAACGAGGCGCACAACGTCGCCACCTCGACCCTGACGGCGATCATGGGCCGCATCGCGGCGTATACCGGCAAGCTCGTCCGCTGGAAGGACGTCGTGGATAATGAGAGTTCGCCGTACTACAACCTCACCCTGAAGCCGACTGCCGAAGACTTCGAGAAGGGTGAGGTGGTCGCACCGCTGGACGATATCGCTGCCGTTCCGGGCAGGGACTGATCCCGGTCACCCTTCCTCAGGCGGCTCGCTCTGCCTGAGAACGCTCAAAAGAAGAAAAGTCGCGTCCTTTACACAAGGGCGCGACTTCTTCATTGTTGCCACAGGAATATGAATCCCGACTACCCGGCGGGATCCACGTCGGTCTTACTCAGTCGAGCGGGACGATTTCCGAGAACTCCACGAAGGCCCGGGCCGTCGCCTGATGAGGCTGGATTTCTCCGACCAGGCCGACCTTGCGACCGACGAGACCGCTCAGGTCTTTGCCCGCCGCGGCGCCGGTCGGCGCCACATAGCAGATGGTTCGACCCGATTCGTCGAGCACGCGATATCGCTGGCTCTGAGCGGCCGTGGGGGCATATACGCTCGTGGTCTCGAGCGTTCCGATGACGGCAAACCGGCCCAGGTCTCCGATCTGAGCCAGTCGCGCCTCTCGGGCCTCGCTGATCTTCTCGGTGACCTTCTCCAACTCCTTGCTCTGCATCGCCATTTCCTTGGCGACGGTGCCGGCCAGCTCGAATCGCTCAACCTGCTTGAGCGTGAAATCCGCATAGCGCGTCGCCCGCCCGCCGATGGGGTTCTCCGCCAACGCGCGGAGCTTCTCTTTCAACTCGGCGTAGTCCTGCTGGGCCATGGGCTTGTTGCGCTCCTCTTTGACCAGCTTGCTCACGGCATAGTAGGCGTCGAGCAGATCGGATTCGGTCTGCAATTGCTCGGCCGTCGGCGGCGTCTCGTCAGGCGTGTTTGGACCTGCGACCATCCCGACCAGCGGCGACTCCATCGGCGACCTCACCGGCTGAAGATACTGGCTGTGGACCCAGAGATACGCTCCCTCGGGCGGTGCGATCTTGTAATAGTCGTCCTTCTCCTCGCTCAGGAGCTTGACCATCTGGCCCCGGTTGAGGACCACCTGTCGACTGGTGGAGTGCATGGGCTCGACGTAATCGGATCCGGCGTATACCCCTACCTTGTCGCCCGTGATGATGCCCTGCGTCGGGTTCTCCATATTGATGCCGACGTATTGTATCGCCACCCAGGAGAAACACCCCGGAGGCGGAACGATGCAGGACCAGCCCTGCTGCACTTTGACGACCTGAACGCGGTCGCCCTTGTAGAGCTTGCCGCAGTGATAGAAATTCGTTCCAGGACCCGAGCGGAGGTACACGTCGTTGCCGACCACCTCGGCAACGAACGACCCGCCGGCATCGAAAACCGTCCCCGTCGCCTCGGGAACCACCGGGAGATTCGTGTCCTGCTGGGCCTGTGCCGCCGCCGACAGGGTCAACAACGCAAACAGAAACAGAGCGAGCGGAAGACATCTCCCAAACGCTATGCGCACCGCACGTCTCGAAGATTTCATGCGAGCTTGCATCCTTTTTGCCTCCTATTCAGATGTTCCCATCGATGCATCAGAAACGGCCCGCTGGCAGGTCGATCCTTCGCATGTGAAACTACCGGCTCTGGGCAGCTTTGTCAAGGGCCAAGTCGCACCATCGCAGGGACCGCCGAAAAAGTCGGACCTTCAGCCTGCCAGCTTGGCCAACTCCTCCCGGCACATCCGGATCTGGGCCGGGTCCGAGAGCCTCTCGGCGGCACGATGCAGATGCTTGACGGCCTCGTTCGGCCGGTTCAGATAGCGGCTGTACAGCAGGCCCAACATCAGTTCCACCTGCTCGGCATGCTCGTAGGAGTCGTAATGGGCCAGGAACTGGCTGTAGGCCCAGGCCGCCTCGGAGGCCCGCTGGCTGCTGGCCAACTGGTTGGCGATATCGAGCAGATGCTGGCGGGGCAGGATCTGCTCGCTGTCGATGTGCATCAGTTGCAGGTAGAGGTCGGCTGCCGCCGCCAGGTTGTGTTCGTCGAATCGCCGGCTGATCGCACCGCGAAGCTCCAGCGCGTCGGCGTCCTTCTGTTTGTCTGCGAGAGTCTTCTCCACATCGCCACCCTCGGCCGGCCGTCCCCCGCCGGTGCCCGAGAACGGGTCGTAGCCGCCGGCCACAACATCCCGATATCGACGACGGCGGTTCCATCGCTTGATCATCGCCCAGAGATCGAGCTGATTCGTGGTGACCAGCCGCATCGCCAGCAGCAGCACAGTCACGCCAATGCCGAAGGCGTAGCCGCCCAGATGCGCGTCATACGCGATGCTGCCCTGGCCGCGGGCAAGGATGTTGTCCAGGAGGATCATCTTCAGCACGATGAAATACAGCGCGGGCACCTCGATCGTGCCAATGAAAAAGAACCAGTAAACGATGGTCAGAAGCGACTGCGGAAACAGGACCAGATAAGCCCCCGTCACCGCCGCCACCGCGCCGCTGGCTCCCAGCGTAGGCACCGGCGTAGCGGAATGGAGCAGGGCGTGCCCCAACCCGCTGAAAACGGCGCCGCAGACATAAAAGACCGTGTACGCCAGATGGCCGAGCTTGTCGTTGACGTTCTTGCCGAAGAGATACAGGAAGAACATATTGAACAGGATATGCCAGAAATCGTGGTGCAGAAAGGCATAGGTGACAAACGTCCACCAGGGTGAGATCCGGGGCACCAGCAGGAAGTCGCCGACCCAGGGCCGGAAGACCAGTCGTCCGGTCCCAGGGTGAATCGTGAACTGCAGAAGGAAGATGGCGGCGTTCAACGCAATCAGCGCGTAGTTGGCATACGGCGTGCGCCGCGGCTGGATGTTCACCCGAATTGGCAGCAGCATAAGAGAAACAACTTCACAGAAGATTAGGAAATCTTATCGAAACAGGCAGCCATTCTAATGGCTTTGGCCCGATCGGGCAAGGCAGAAAAAAAGGACGGCTTGTGCCGTCCTCCTCGTGGAAATGAATCTTGAAGAAAAGTTTGTTCCCTCTCCCGGAAACCCTCGCAGCCCACTCGCCCCAGGCGCCCTCTTCCGCATACATCCCGCTTCTGACCAAAGTATAAGGATTGCCGCAGACCGGGCCAAATGGGGCGACGAAAAATCTTCCCTCCACGGCAGTTTCCTGATAGTTATGCCTTTCGGGCGGCCGACCGCCCACCCGCCAGGGTTGAAGGGTATGGAGAATCGCCGGAGAACCCATGAAGATCGAACCGAATCGACAACGCGTAAAGGACATTCGCCGCCGCCTTCGCGAAGAAGGGATCGACTGCCTGATCCTGACCAAAGCCGTGGATGTCACGTATGTGACCGCCTTCGGCGGCGAAGACAGTTGGGCGGCGATCACGTCGAATGCGCTGTACCTCGTCACGGACAGCCGCTATATCGAACAAGCCGCCAAGGAGTGCGTCCGAACGACGCTCGTGCAGCGCAAAGGCCCGATAACAGAGGCGGCCGCTCAACTGATCGCGAAGCTCAAAGGCGTGCGGACCGTGGCCATCGATACATCCGTCTCCGTGGCGGCGTTTGAGGCCCTGAAGAAGGGCTTGACCGCCCGGCTCAAGAGCGTCAGCGGAATCACCGAAGGGCTCCGCTGCGTCAAGGACGCCACGGAACTCGCCAGGATCAAGAAGGCTGCGGCGCTGTCCGCCAAAGCGCTGGCGAAGGCGACGCCGTTCTTCAGACCGGGAATCTGCGAGAGCGAGCTGGCCGGCATCGTCGATCTGGAAATCCGCCGGCTGGGCTGCAAACCGGGATTCGAGACGATCGTCGCCTTCGGGCCCAACGCGTCGCGGCCGCATCACCAGCCGGGCGCCAGAAAGCTGAGGAAGACGGACACCATCCTGATCGACTTCGGCGCCCGATTCGACGGCTACACCGCCGACATCACGCGATGCTTCGTCGTCGGCGGACCCAGTGCCGCATACCGGCGCGCCTACGAGGTGACGGCCCGGTCCCAGGCCGCCGCCATCGCCGTCGCCAGGGCGGGAGCCAGGCTCCGCGATGTGGATGAGGCCGCCCGGAAGGTGATCCGCGATAGCGGTCTGCCCGTCTATGGCTACGGCACGGGCCACGGCATCGGACTGGAAATCCACGAGGACCCGTTCCTGCGGCCCGAGTCTGAAGGGACCTTGCAGGCCGGGCAGATCCTCACCATCGAGCCGGGCGTCTATATCCCCGGCAAGCTCGGCGTCCGCATCGAAGACGACATCCTGATCACCGACAACGGCAGCAAGGTCCTCACCGGCGCCTGCCCGCACCTTCGCTTCTGACCGGCCTGCCGCCCTGCTTCGGCAGCTTCTTCGTCTGCACCGGCTTCTTGCCGTCCGCCTTGGACACGACGATACGATCCCAGGCACACGGGTCCCAGAAGGAAAACCAGATGTGTATGCCCATATCCACAAACTGGCTCAGTAGGTCCGCCGGGAACACGTGGTTCCAATTCACGACATCACGGTGCGGCTGAACAGATATGTGTAGCTCGGCACTTGCCTTCTTGAGAACACGTCTCAATGCCGCCTTTCGCCCAGAGACCTGATCCCAAACATCGCGTATATGGTTCTCCAAGGTGCAGTTGCGACGCAAACGAGAGGCGAGCGACCACGAACCCTCAGCGTATTCGCGCTTCGCGCCCGTCGGTGCGGTCCACGCACCTCGCCAATGCTGCCACGCCGGTTCGACCCCCAGGGCCTTCGTGACCTCTGCGGGGTCGAGGTCTCTCGCAGTGATCTTGAGAAGCACATACCGATACTGATCGCGGTGAAGTCCGCGCTTCTTTTTACCACTCGTCCGTCCCATGACTCCTCTCCAAGAAGGGCGCACTGATGTACCGAGCAAGCTATGGCCGGGCACCTGCTATTTCGGCAGGCCCTTCTTCTGGACGGGCTTTTGTCCATCGGGTTTGGGCGCGAACATGTCGTTGGCGGTCAGGCCGCAGCGACGCGCGATCATCAGACTGTACGCCAGCTCGCCCAGGTCGTCATTGCTACCGTTGTTGGTCCCGAACGAGAACTTGGCGCCCGCGGCCTTGGCCTTGCGGACGAATCGCTCGCTCGGCAGGCGGTACCGCGCGTTGATCTCGATGGCCACGTCGTTCCTGACCGCCGCTGCAATCACCTTGTCCATCCGCTCGTCGGTCCACAGCGCATCGTACTCGTCGGCGATCTCCGCCGGCAGGAAGGTCGGATTGACGTAGATGTCAATCGGCTCGTTTGTCAGAATCCCCACCGTCCGCTCGACCAGCGTGTCCATGAAGGCCTGCTTGTCGCCGATCTCGACCTCGCTGGGAATCCACAGACGCATCCGCTTGCCCGCGTCGTTCGTCCACGTCATCGAGTCGGTGAAAACGTAGTCGAACTTCGCGATCGTCTCGGGCGAGAACATCGTCACCCACTCGCGTCCCTCCGCCTGCATGGCCCGGTAGACCGGCCGGCCTTCGAGCTTCTGGAGGAATGGCTCCAGCGCCGCGTCGTTGGTCGTGGGGAAGCCGACGCCGCAGTTCTCGGCGATGCCGAACTTGACGCCCCGCCGCTGCGACATCGCGATCGCCTCGTCCAGCGTCAGGCCGCCCTTCAAGTGCACGTGATAGTCCACGATGGGGAAATCGAGCACGGGCAGCGGCTTGACGTAGATGTTCGTGTAGCGAACGACGCTGCCGGGGTCGTGGCCCTGCAGCGCGAACGTGCCGCCCCTGAGCGGCCGATCCGTCGCCGTCCAGTCCACCACCTTCCTGCCGTCGACGAAGACCGTGACATGGTTGCCCTGCACGATGATGTGCTCGGTGAACCAAACCTTGTCCTTGGCCGAGTCGGCCCGCACGTCCTGGATGCCGTACAGGCTGCCGGTCTTCCGCGGGTCGGCGGCGAAGCTGTTGTTCACCTGGACCTCGAACCCCCGCCGGGGCCAGTCGGTGTCCTGGTACCGCGTGTGGAAGTAGATGCCGCCGTTGGAGCCCGGCTCGGTCATCACGTCGACCTTCAACTCGAAGTCCTGGAACTGCGCATCTTCGACCGGCCCAGTGTAGAACAGATGGCTCCGCGCCCCGTGCGCCACGATCGCCCCATCCTGAACGGTGAAGGTCCCCGTATTCTCGCTGGCCTTCCAGCCGTCGAGCGTCTTGCCGTCGAACAGACACAGCCACGCCGCATCCCCCACCTGCCCCACCGCCGGCCCCGCCACAGCCGCCAGAACCATCATCCACGCCACCAAAGTTGTCTTACCCATGAAGAACCTCCCGAAAACCCCTGTCGCCACTCTCGACAAACCACCCCCACCCCGACGCCGCACCAAGCCTCCATCAAACCCGATCCCCCGTCCGAATGCAACACCACACCGCAACAGCATCCGTACAAGTTTCCGCCCGACGCCCCTTCCAATCACAGAGCGGTGATTCTGCCACGAATCCCGCCACATGTTCAGACTCGCCCCCATTCCTCGCGCCTTCGGCCCGGGCCAATCCCCTCGGCGTGATTCCTTGCCCTCCGTCCAATTCCTCACTATCATACGGTCCTTGGTTGCCCGAGACTGAGGTGCGTCGTGGGAACGGGCACGCGAACGCGGATCATCCAATCAGTGCCTTTGGATGCCTTAAGCCGCGAATACGTCGCAGATACTCGGCCACGGCGGTAACATAGTGCCCCATGTGCGAGATCGGGATGTTATGTCAGACCTGTCGAAGTGCGTATACTGTGGAGCCGAGAATCCCTCTTGGGCAAAGGCTCATGTCATGCCTCGTCTTATGGGCACCTTCAAGAACCAACCAACGCTCTGCTGCCGTGTTTGTTCGGAGTGTGACCGCGCGATAGGAGAGTGTGAGGCGGTTCTGGCAAAGTCCAGCATTGAGGCGGTTCTGCTAAAACACATTGGAATAGTCGGGAGGCACAAGGGAAGATCGACATCTGCTTTCCGGAAGGCCCACTCGGGTCTCGTGCCAATCCGTATGACAACCAAAGTCCCAGGTTACGAACACGAAGTGCGAACAGAGCCGATAGGAGACTCGTTGAACGTTGACATGCTTCCGCAGATGATCATTGTCGACAAGGAAGGAAACCGCGAGGAAATCGTGATTGCGGACCCGGACTGCATAAGCTCCGGAGAATGGCGCCTCCTGCTTTCGAGGCTTCATCAGGGTCGGGTCAGAGACATTGACATGATTGGCTTGAGCGAGCAGCAATCTGCGATGGTGTGCTACGTATTGCAGAAGATTGGATGTACGTTCGACCTGCCTGGAGACACCACAATTAAGCCATTTCGGGGCACTGTTGTTGTCAAAGGCAGTGTCATATACGACGAACGCTATTTTCGGGCCGTGCCCAAAACAGCACTGCACTACTTTCTTCTGCACAGCAAGGTATTCGACGGATCGGAGCAGGAATTCGATGCGGTTCGCCAGTTCATACGTTATGGAAACGGAGAGGTGCCAAGTTTTGTTGTCAAAGGCAAGGGGCCGATTGCCACAGACCCATCCGGAGATGACCGACCTCCGTACTATGGCCATGTGTTGCGAACAGACGTTTCCTCTGCGGGCATCGCTGTGCGCATTCAACTCTTCATTGGCCACGACCATAATCCTGATTGGTATGAGGTCAAACTCAGCCGGAAGGAACACCCGATCTTCTTGTCGTCGGAGGAGTTCGGCCACTACTACAGGTACTTGGCCCCGGAGGAGCGGTCGCAGTGCAACTATGATGGGGTTATCGATCAGATCTGTGTAGCGCAGATCATCGCCATACCAGGTATAGGTCGCGGCCGCCGAAGGTGTTAGCAGCAGGCCGGCGAGGAGAAGACCCCGGCTTTGCGCGGCCTGGATGCCAGCGAGGCGTCGCGGGCGACAGCCGGCGGCCTGGAGACAGTGGGCTTGATTGTGGGAGCCTCTGGGCACGTAGCTTCCCTTCGCACATTCAGGATATACCTTACAGAGACCCCTCGCCGGGGTCAAGTGCCGCCGATATCATGGACATTCGGATGGCCTGCGGCCGGGTGTATCTGATGGCGATTCTGGCCTGGTTCAGCTTTCATGGAGGCGACTTATGTCCAAAAGGACAAGTGGACGGGTGGCCCTGACCGTGACCTTGTTATTGTGTCTCGTCGGGCCGCCGGTGGCGGGAGAGAAGATCTCGTTCTGGGACACGCAGCGCAAAGGGGCCAATTGCTTCAACGTCGAGCCCGGCGAGGCGTGGTTTGCTGCGGCGCACGCTCTCGGCGTGGATTGGGTCCGCCTGGCCTATGCCAAATGGAAGGGGCAGGGCCGCGACTTCCTCATGGGCGATGCGGACCACTTCCAGGGCGTGGTGCCGCAGGATCTGGCGAAGCTCGTCGAAGTTCTCGATTGGGCGCACAAATACGACATCAAGGTCGTGATCGCGCCGCTCGGGCTGCCCGGCAATCGCTGGATCCAGAACAATGACAACCGGCGCGACTTGCGTTTGTGGAACGACAAGGTCTACTGGCAGCAGTCCGCCGCCTTCTGGCGCGAGATGGCGGCGGGCCTGAAGGACCACCCCGCCGTCTGCGCCTACAACATCCTCAACGAGCCGACGCCGGAGATGGAGACGGGCCTCGTCGAGCATGGCGACGTCTCTCGCTACGAGGCATGGTATCGCAAGCATCGCGGGACCGCGCACGATCTGCCGGCCTTCTATGAGACCGTCATCGCCGCCATTCGCCAGGTCGATTCGCAGACGCCCATCATGCTGGACGCCGGCTGGTACGCGCAGCCGGGTGCCTTCGTCTATTGGCCCGCGATCCGCGACGACAAGGTGCTCTACGCGTTCCACATGTACGAACCCTATGCGTTCACCAACCATCAGAACTTCCGCCGGGAAGAACCCTACGTCTATCCGGGCAGGATTCCGTACGCGGAGAAGGAGGTCAACTGGGACAAGCGGCAGATGGAACAGTATCTGTCGCCGTTCTTCGCATGGGCCGACTCGCGCGAGATTCCCATCAACCGCCTGGTCTGCGGCGAGTTCGGCTGCTATCGCCGCAATCCCGGCGCCGCCGCCTACCTCGCCGATGTGATAGGCGTCCTGAACGAACGTGGTCTTCACTGGGCGTTCTATTCGTTCCGCGAGGATGGCTGGGACGGGTACGACTACGAACTGGGCACGGAAGGCTTGGGCGCCGCCTACTGGCAGGCCAAAGAGGCCGGCCGGACTCCTCCACTGGTCCGTCGGGACAATCCTCTGTTCGACGTCATCAAGAGTCAGTTCTCACCGCGCGCGACGGCAGACCGGGTGACCCGACGCGACGGAGAACCCTGAGGTGCACCGGCTGGTGTACACGCTGTACGGCTGGACCGACGACGAAATCCAGATCGTCGAGGAGGCGGCACGTACGGCATGGCCGATGTCGGCCTGTTCCTGCTTAGGTAAATCGCTTGCGGATGCGAGGCTTACGCGGTATGCTTGAGCAGAACATGGACAAAGAGATCGTGGCGAGGCTTCATTATGATCCGAAGGACCATTCTGCCGATATCAGCACAATGGTCGATCTCGGGTGAGGTGCCAAGCGGGAAATCGATGATATCGCGCTGAGCCGACGGGTGGCGGTGGCAAGCGACGCTTGGCGATGGGGGACGGGCGAAGTGAGCGCAGAAAAAAAGGAGACGAGGGCGACAAGGAGTGCAACTGGTTGTAGGCCCGTCTCCTTGTTGCGATGTGCCACATCGCACATACCGCGGTTCGTGCTTTCGAGACCAACTGATCTCCGTATGCACCCGCAACATCTATAGTATACGACGAAGCGGCGGTCGGGTCAAACAATTTTCTTCGCAGCGTGTCTTTTCAGCCGAGTGATGGAAAGACCTATTACCCCGTCAGGCGTCCGGAGATTCGCACGTCTTCGGCGAAGGCCTTGATCTCGACGCCTGCAAGACCGATCTCGTCTGCGAGCGAGGCCATCGGTCCGGCGAGATCGACCGCGCCCTGCGGCCCGAGGATCTTCGGCGACACATACGCGCACACCTCATCGGCCAGGCCCTGCTTGAGGAACGACGCGAGGACCGTCGGTCCGCCTTCGACGAGCACCTGCTGAACGCCGCGGCGGCCGAGTTCATCGAGCAGCAGCGGCAGATTGCAGGCTTCGGACGAACCGTCGCAGGCGAGCAACTCGACGCCGCGCTTGGCGATGCGTTCGGCGTGTTTGGCGTTCGCGTCGAGGGCCGCCTGGCGCGTACAGATCAGAATGGGGCTCGCCTTGGGCGTGCGCAGCAGGCGCGACTTCAGCGGGATCTTCAGCGTGCTGTCGAGCACGATGCGCATGGGCTTCTTGCCCTTGCTCGGTCGCGGCGTCAACATGCAATCGTCGGCAAGGACCGTGTTGATGCCGACGAGGATCGCGCCGACGCGCCGCCGCAGCCTGTGGGCGTCCTTGCGGCTCAGCTCGTTCGAGATCCAGCGCCGCTCGGGGCCTTGCTGGGCGTACGCCAGCCGGCCGTCGAGGCTCTGGGCCCATTTCAGCACGACCCAGCACTTGCCGGTGGTGGTGTGCTTGAAGAACGGCGCGTTGAGCTGCCGGGCCTGTTCCTCGCAGAGGCCGACTTCCACCTCGATGCCCGCCTGACGCAGTCGTTCGACGCCTTTGCCGGAAGCGTGCGGGGAGGGATCGAGCGTTGCGACGACGACGCGGGCCAACCCGGCCGCGATGATCGCCTCGGTGCAGGGTCCGGTCTTGCCCTCATGGCAGCAAGGCTCGAGCGTCACGTACATCGTCGCCCCTTCGGGCTTGATGCTCAGATTGCGGCAGTCGTCGATCGCGTTGACCTCCGCGTGGGGGCCGCCGAACTTCTTGTGGTAGCCCTTGCCGACGAGCTGTCCGGCCTTGACAATGAAGCACCCGACCGCCGGATTGGGCTCGACCGAGCCGATTCCCTTCTCTGCCAGCTTCAGCGCCGACATCATGAATTTCTCATCCTGTCCATTCACGTCAGTTCGCCCTTCCTGAAAGCATCTCCATGAATTGTCGTTCGTCGATCACGGTAACGCCGAGTTCGCGGGCCTTGTCGAGCTTACTGCCCGGCTCGGCGCCCGCCACCACGAAATCCGTCTTCTTGCTGACGCTGCTCGACGCCTTGCCCCCGGCGTCCTTGATCGCCTGCTGGGCCTGCTGCCGGGTGAAATTCTCCAGCGAGCCGGTGACGACCACAGTCTTGTCCGAAAACGCTCCTGCGCGCGAGCGGGCCGCCTCCGTCTGCGGCTGCACCCCTGCCGCCAGCAGGTCGTCGACAACCGCTCGATGGCGGGGCTCGCGGAAATAGCCGTAGATACTCTCGGCCATGACCGGTCCGATCTGGTCGATAGCCTCCAGTTCCTCCCGGCTCGCTTCGCGCAGCGCCGCCAGAGAACCGAAATGCTCGGCCAGCACCTGTGCCGACTGGCCGCCGACGTGCCGAATCCCCAGGGCCGCCAGAAAACGCCACAGCGGCCTGGTCTTGCTGTCCTCGATCCCATCGAGCACGTTCTGGGCACTCTTCTCACCCATTCGCTCAAGGGCCGCAAGGTCCTCTTTTCGCAGTCGATACAGATCGGCGAACCCCTGGACCAACCCGCGATCGACCAGTTGCTCGATCAGCGAAGCGCCGAGGCGTTCGATGTCCATCTGGCCCCGGCCGGCGAAGTAGCGCAGCCGCTCCTTCAACTGTCCGCTGCACTGTGGGTTCGGACAACGGACGCATACTCCCGTCTCGTCCTTGACGACCTCGCTGTCGCAGACGGGGCACTTCTTGGGCACCTCGAAGGGCTTCGTTCCGGGCGGACGCCGTTCGGTCTTGACCTCGACCACCTGCGGGATGATCTCGCCGGCCTTCTCGATGACGACGGTATCGCCGACGCGGACGTCGAGCCGCCGCATCTCGTCGAAGTTATGCAGGCTCGCCCGCTTGACCGTCGTACCCGAAAGCGACACGGGCGCCAGATTGGCCACCGGCGTCAGGGCCCCGCTCTTGCCCACCTGGACCGCAATCGACTCGACCACCGTCTCGGCGCGTTCGGCAGGGAACTTGTACGCGATGCACCAGCGGGGCGCCCGGCCGGTGGCGCCGAGAATATCGCGCTGATCGCACCGATTGATTTTCACAACCATGCCGTCGGTCTGATAATCCAGCTCGAACCGCTTGGGGCCCCATGCCAGACAGATCTCGATGACCTCGTCAATATTCTTTGCCCGTTGGATGTGGGGGTTGACCGGCAGACCCATGGCCCGAAGTCGTTCGAGCATGCGATAGTGGTCGCGCGCCAGCGGCTGCGAGACCTCACCGGTGGCGTAGGCGAAGAACGCAAGATTGCGTGTGGCCGTGATGCGGGCGTCGAGCAGCTTGAGCGACCCGGCCGCGGCGTTGCGCGGGTTGGCGAACGGAGACTCGCCCGCCTCGGTCCGCATCCGGTTCAGCTCGACGAAGGAACGCGTGGGCATGTACACCTCGCCGCGCACCTCGAGGACGGCCGGAACGGCGTCGCCGTCGAGCAGGGACAGCGGGATGGCCTTGATCGTGCGGATGTTGGCGGTGACGTCGTCGCCCACCTCGCCGTCGCCTCGCGTGGCGCCCGACACCAGTCGCCCGTGCTCGTAGCGAAGGCTGACGGCAAGGCCGTCGATCTTGAGTTCCACCACGTAGTCGTACTCGGGCGTGTCGAGTTGCCGGCGGACCCGTTCGTCGAAGGCCCGCAGTTCCTCGGCGCTGTAGGTGTTGTCTATGCTCAGCATGGGCACGGCGTGCCGCACGGTCGAGAACACATCGAGGGGCCGCCCGGAAACGCGCTGCGTGGGCGAGTCGGCCGTCACCAGCTCCGGGTGTGCCGCTTCGAGGTCCTTGAGCTCGGCGAACAGCGCATCGTATTGCCGGTCGTCGATCTCGGGGGCGCTGAGCACGTAATAGAGATGGTCGTGCCTTCGAATCTCCCGCCGCAGTCGTTCAATCCGTTTCTTGACGTCACCAGCCATAGCCATTCGATCGTCGGTCCTCAATCCTGCGGGCCCCTTCGCCGGCCCGACGACCGATTATAATCCGAAGACAGGGGAGGTCGCCACGATGAAATTGTCCCGGGCCCATGAGCCGATACCGGCGACATGGGACCGGGAGGTTCGCGCAGCCCATGGGAAGAAAAACCACCCTCCTCCAGGGAATCAACCGGTTCGCGGGGGCGTCAACCGGATGTGGGCTGCCACGAAAGGCGGCAATACTGTATCTGTCCCTCGGGCGCTCCTCGGCCGACTCGCCGCCGGCCGATCGCACCCGTTCCTTGCTTATCGAGACGTCGCTCCGCCGAACTGGCCGGTGGCCGGATCGTAGATGAATGTGCCGCGCGAACGCGAGGTGATATACACATACCGGCCGTTAATGCGGAGAATTGCTTCGACCGTCTTCTTGTCCAGAACACGGGCGGCACCCGACCGTCGCAGCGCGCTGTACATCTCGCCTCCGAGTTCGAGGATCAGGTCATCGGGAAAACCGATCCGACGCATGATGCGCACGACGTCGTCCGAACTCAGATCGGCCACCTCCTGGTTGCTCTGTGGCACGATCTGGATCCCTCGAACCTGACGAGGCGATCGCGGCGTCTGGGAGGTCTGGCTCGCAGCACTGCGCCGGCCCCCGGAGCCAAGCTCCGACCATTCGACCGGTTCGGCCCGACACCCCGACACCTCCAGCACTACCGAGACCAGCAGCACTGTGGTCACCGCACCTGCTATCGTCTGTCGTCTAATCCGCACGGCTTCTGCGCTCCTTGGTTAACGCCTGTCATCTCGGCAAACGCACGAGGCTCTGTCGGAGGTCGTCGTCGAAGTTCCCGTTCGGCGCCGCGCTTGGCTCCCCTGCCCCCAGCGGCTGCATCTGCCGCGACGAGGCCCGTACGGTCGTGCCGTCGGGAACCAGATGCGCGGTCACGAACACCGCGATCTCCCGTGACGTCTGCGAGTTGTCCGTATTCTTGAACAGCCCGCCGACCAGCGGCAGGTTGCTCAGACCCGGAACGCGCTTGTCGGTCTTTCGCGAGCGGTTCTCCGTCAATCCGGCCAGCGCCACGGTACCGCCGTCCCGGACGGTCACGACGTTTCTGGCGGTCCGTCGGGTCACGACCGGAAGCTGGTTGCCGTCGCCGGTGGGAATGCTGTCACTGACTTCGGTCGCCATCTCCAGGGTGATGTCGTTGTTGTCGCCGATCCGCGGCAGGATGCTCAGCTTCGTGCCGGATTCGATCTTCACCATCTCTGCCTGCGTATAGAACAGGGTGTTGTTCTGAGTCTGCGGAATCAGCATGAAGTACTCTTCCGTCAGGACCCCGAGGTCAGACATCCGGCCGTCCTGCGCCAGGAGCTGCGGGTTCGAAACCACATCGGCCTGCCCGTTCTGCTGGAGCAGATTCAACGCCATCAGCAACGACTCCGTGAAGGTCTGATCGGGGGTATAGCCGATCTGGACGCCCCAGGGCCAACTGCCACCGGTACCGGTGTCGAACGATGTGCCGAAGGTGCCCATGCTGATCTGCGGCCAGCCCCACTCGACGCCGACGTTCAGCAGATCGTTGCGTTCCATCACGACCACCCTGGCATCGAGCAGCACGTGTCGCGGCTTGTGATCCAGCCGCTTGACCTCGTTGACGATCCGGGTCGCCAGATCGGGAGGCGCCGTCACTGATATGACACGACTGTTCGGGTCATCATTCACCCGGACGTAGTCGATGAACGCCGGCGAGAGAAGTTCCCGGACGCGCATCGGCACGCGGTAGTTGAGGAACACGTTGTGTGTCTCACTGATCTCGGGGAACGCATCGCTCTTGACGCTGCGGTCCGCCACCAGGTAGTAGTCCGGCGTCTTATGGACAACGAACGGCGATCCGGCCAGAATGGTCCGAAGGGCCGTATCCAGATCGACCGCGTTCAATTCCGCAAAGACTTCGCCGTACACGTTCGGATCCGGAACGATCGTCACACCCGTCATCAGGGCGATGTCCTGCAACGCGTTCCGCAGATCGGTCGCCGAGAAGGTGTTCGTGATCGGCAAGTAGACCAGGTACGTGTCACCGACGGCCTTGAACCTGTACGACGTCTGTTCCAGGATGCGCTGCAACGCCAGGGGAACCTGAACGGGGGTCAGCATGCTGATGTCGAACCCGACGGAGACGGCAACCGGCTTGACCGTCGCATCGACCGCAATCTTCACGCCCGTCCGCTCGGAGATGCGCGTCAGAACGTCCAGCAGCGTGAATCCCGCCGAGCGCGACGTGTCCAGAGGGCCAAGCCTCGGGGGCGTCCGAGTCGGCAGTTGCGTCTGGTCTCCAGGCAGGATGTCGTCCAGCCCGGACGGAGAATCCGTCGTCTCGCCCAAACGCTTGAGCGCTTCATTCTCCTGCGACAACTGCTCGAGCCGCGCCAGCAGCGCCGCTCTTTCCGGGTCGGTCGCGCCCGCCGGTCCGCTGGGCGGCGAAGACGGCCGCTGGGTCGTCGGCGTCTGCTGCGGCGCGGTGCGATCCGGAGGCATGGTCGTCTCGGTGGTTCGAGCCGGCGGCGCTGTGACTTGCGACGCCGTCATCGTCAGATCGATGTTGTCCGTCACATTGGTGTACGGCTTGCTGGGCGGATTGAAGTCAAACCCTTCCTTCGTGGGAATCAGGTCGCCGGTCCAGCCGTAGGGCACCTGGATCGTGTACTTGCCCTTGCCGTCCGTGATCGCGGTCGTGCCGCCTGGCTCGGCCCTGATGGCCACACCTTGGATCGGCTCGGTCCCGAAAATGATGCTGTCCGTAATGGTCATCATCCTGACCTTGCCGGCGAAACCAACGCCGGGCACGTTCTGCGCCACGGTCTCCAGCGCCCGGTTGGCCGGGGTGAAGGTGTATCCATCTTTCGTCGGCGTGATCCGGCCCTTCCAGCCGTAGTCGACCAACAGTTGGTACTCACCGTTGCCATCGGTCGTGGTGGTCCCGCCGTTGTTGTCGGCAACGACGATCACGTCCGCCACCGGACCGATCTCGGAGATCACCTTCCCGGCGATCGTCAACTGAATGACGTTCGCCTGGAAGTCCTGGCCCATCTGGGCGCTGAGCAGTTCCTCAAAGGGCCGGCTCGTCGGCTCGAACGTATAGCCCGGCCTCCTCGGAGTCACGGTGCCCTTCCACTTGTACGGCACTTCGTCGCTGTACGATCCGTCCGCTCCGGTCACGGGCCGACTCGGCAGACCGTCCATCATGACGCCCGCCAGGCCCACGTTGCCCGAGATCGTGTACTTGATGGGGGTCGCTTTGAACCCCTGGTTGGTCTGATCGGCGATGACGGAGCCGTAGATCTTGCTGGGGGGATCGAACGACCAGCCCTCTTTCGTCGGCGTGACCGAACCGCCCCAACCGTATTCGACCTTCGTCGTATAGAACCCCGTGGCGTCGCTGACCGGGTTGCCGGGCAGACCCTCCATCGTGACCCCACCGGTTCCGACGCTGCCGGAGATCGTCAGTTGGATGATCTCGGACGTGTAGTTCTCGTTGTCGCGGTCGGCCACCACCTTGGTGTAGCTCTTGCTGTTCGGCTTGAACGTGTATCCCGCCCGCATCGGCGCGACCTTGCCCGTCCAGCCGTAGGGCACGGTAACTGCGTACGAACCGTCCATGTCCGTCATCGGATTGTCCGGCAGGCCTTCCAGCGTGACGCCCGGCAGGCCAACCGAGCCGCTGATGCGGAACGTGGAAACGTGCGCGGTGTAGTTCTCGTTGATCTGATCTTCCATCACGCTGCTGTATTCTTTGTTCGTCGGCGTAAAGGTGTGCCCTTCCTTCGTGGGAGTGACCGTGCCCGACCAGCTATAGGGGACGTTGACGCGGTAGACGCCACCGCCGCTGGTGATCGGGTTGCCGGGCAGGCCCTGCATCGTGACCCCGTCGGCGCCGACCGAACCGGAGATGCTGAAGGTCAGCTCCTGTGCCGTGTAGTTCTCGCTGCGCAGATCCTTCTGGACGGGACTGTACATCTTGGGACTGGGCTCGAATCGGTAGCCGGTCTTCTCGGGGATCACCATCCCGGTCCAGCCATACTCGACCGTGGCGCTGTAGCGTCCGGACGCGTCCGTGACCGGATCGCCCGGCAGGCCCTTCATCGTCACACCCGGCTGCCCCACCGAGCCGGCAATGGTAAAGGTCAACAGCTCGGCTCGGTAGTTCTCATTGGTCTGGTCCACCGTCACCTTCTGATAGATCTTCTGCTTCGGCTCGAACGTGTAGCCCGTCTTGACGGGCGTCACCGTCCCGCTCCAGTTGTAGTCCACCTCAGCCGTGTAAACGCCGTTTTCATCGGTCGTTGGCGCGTTGGGCAGCCCCTGCATCGTGACCCCCGGCAACCCAACGCTGCCCGAGATGGTGAACTTCTTCATCTTGGCCACGAACCCTTGACTGTACGTCGCCGGCGTGAGCCACGACATCACGCAGAGGAACATCACCCCGCCCGATAAAACCTTACCGATATGTTGCCTTGCCATAGGTCAACGTCCCTTTCTTTAGCCGTCTATCCGCCATCCCACGGCTTTCCCACATCTATCGGCAATCCCGCGCCCTGGTTTCAGCAAGAACCGCCCCCGCGGCATGCTACAACTGGATCCGCGTCGGACCTCCCAGACTGTCCAACGAGACGCTTTCCATCGATTTTATCCCATCCTGGTCCGTAATACGGACACCTACCTGACTCTGCGCCGCGGCGCCTCCGGCGTATTGCAGCACGGCCGTGAGGTAATAATTTCCGGGCGGAACCGAAGCCACATCCAGGACCGCCGTGAACCGGCGCTCCTCCAAGGGCAGCATGTTGCCCCGCTGTTCGTAGGGGGCACCGCTCATCTCGACATCCCGCCAGGTCAGCCCCGCCGCGCCGGCCGCCACTTCGGTCAGCAGGACGCGACAACGCGGCAGGATGTGCGTATCGCCGATATTCGAGAACATCGCGGTCACGATGTATCGCGACGGCATGGATTCGGAGAATGTCAACGAACCTTCTTTGATGCGAGGCGTGCCTTTGAGGCCCTCGACTCGCGTCGTGTTCAGATAGATCAGACCGTCCGTGGTGCCTGCCACCTGGCCGCTTCCATACGTGGCGCGCAGCCGAACCGTCGAGTAATAGTGTGGCAGCGGGTTGGGCAGATTCGGCATCCGGGAGATGATCTTGAGGTTCTGCCGGCCATAGCCGCGCAACGTGAACTGCGTTGGTTCGATCGTCACCCAGTCCACGCATCCGAAGTCCTGCCCGCGAATGTTGTTGCCCTGCTCGTCCACGAAGGCGCGTACCGTCATGTGGTCCGGCAGCAGCAGCGCCGCATCCACCGTCACGGGGTCCTCCGACGCGTTGGCCACCTTCAGGATGGTCGTGCGCGTCGCCCCGGGAGAGACCTCGATCGGCACTTCTCTCGGGTCCAGATCGAGCGCCGCAGACACCACGAAGTCCTTGACGCGTCCGTCGCCGGTGAAGTCGATCTCCTTCAGAACCGTCCCGGCCCGACGACTGTTGATGTAAAGCGCTGCATCGAGTCGATACTTGCCGGGCGGCAAAGCCTGCCCGACGTCCTGCTGAAGGTTGATATTCACGCCGGGAATAATGCCCGTGTCGGGGTATTCCATCTCCGTGATCCTCTGCCAGTGCCCGCCTCGTTCCCCGTGAACGCGCACGACGCCGACCACCCGCACGTAGGTCCCCCCCTCATTGTTGACCCGCAGATTGACCAGAGTGGCGGAGGGGTTGCGGCCATCGGCCTCCCGGAACGTCAGGTCGGCATCGATCAGCTTGATCTCATCCCGCATGGCGCGGCCCTGCACGTTGATGATCACCGGGATCAAGAACTGAAGGACCACAGGTGTACGGATGCCCGTGTCGTCGTCCACCGTTACCCTGGTCTGGGCGACGAGGGCGGCGCAATAATGGCCCAGGACACCGGCCGGGACCCGGACCCACAGGTTCATCACCTTGCGCTGAAGAGGCCGCAGGTTCACGGTGTCTTCTTCCAGAGTGAGCCAACTGAGGCAGCTTCGCATTCTCGATATGTCCACGCGAACGGGCTGGTCCTCCGTGCCGACGTTGACCCATCGGGCCCCGTTCGGGTCGGCAATGACCAGGGCGTCCGGCTCGACCGTCTGCCACATCCCCGTCAGATCCTGCGTCATGTCCAGCAGCCGAAGGTCGACGGACGTCTCGGAACTCGTGCTCTGGTTCTCAAGGGCAAACGTCGTCACTGTTCGCCTGTTGGGATACGTCGGCAGGTCGATCCTCATCGGCTGGACCATGAACTGGCCGAAGGCCGAACCGCACACAACCAGGACCAGACAGAAGACTCCGATAAGTCGGCCGACCGAGAACCCGCCGGCACGACGCATCTTCGTCGTCTGCTGGTGCAAGAGGCACAAATCCATTTGCTTCGATCCCTTGTCGTGTGCATCCACCATACTGCATCTCTCAGAAGTAACCTCTCGTGTCGGTCCATAACGCATGGTCTGAACGGTGTTTTCAGACCATCTATGCGGTTTCCTACCTCTTCGGCATTCCAAACAAGGCACTTGCCCCGTTTCTTGCGATTTCCCCATGAACCACCCCCAAATCAACCATGCCGCCCCGCACTGGGAACCCTTCTTCCCGGCCCCCGAAATCGCCCTAAGTTACATATCGCCCAGCTTACCAAATGCCAAGTTTCTTGTCAATGCCTAAGTTGCCTATAGTCGCATTTTTGCTACAGTTACGGCGATCCGAGCGAGGCCCGACAGAGCAGAGAGAACCGAAGAGGTGGACGAATCAGCCGTGCAAGACCTGATTGGGCCATCCTTATAGGAACCACCCATAACGGACGACATGCCCGGGCCGCCAGGCCAATCAAAAAAACAATTGCAGCACCCTGCCCCACCCCCATATGGAGACAAAAAAGAAAGGGGAGAGATGGACGCATTCATCCAACCCTCCCCTCGTGATTCTCTCCTCGGCCACGCCACCGTCGGCGTCCGCCCAGGCTCTCGCCCGGAGCGTAACTCGCAACCGCGTGCGAGCCGAGTCCTGCCATCAAGTGGCTGACGTTACTGGGGGGCAACCTTGACCGTAACGGTTGCGACCTGCACGTCTTTCATGCCGGCGCTCAGACCGCTGGTGCCCAGGTTGGCATTGGTCAGCTTGGCATACACTTTGACGGTCCCGCCACCGGTCGAGACGGTGTCCGGGGTCACCCACGAGCTGAAGTCACCAGCGATCGCGCCATTGCCGGCGATCGAGGTGCTCAACTTCAGGTCGAAGTTGCAGTTGATCACGACATCGGTGTTGCCTTCGTAGGTGTGCTTGCCCGCGCCGGCCGCACTCGTCTGGACGAGCTTGATCTTCAGCTTGTCCTGATCGGCGATGTAGACCCAGTACCCGATGTCCATCACGACCGGGATCTTCGTCAGCGTCGTCGCGACATACGTGGTCGGCCAGCTATTCAGCTTGATTTCACCGGCTGGGGCCATCGAGGCCAGCAGCGCAACCAGTGCAACCGCAAGAAGACTTTTCTTCAACATCTTCACTTCCTTTCTAACTTAACCCTCGCTCCGAATTGGCCGATACGACCCAGTGGAGCTAAACCCAGAAATCCGGCTAGGCACCACAAACACCTAAGCCGCACTCAGCAGCAGGCAACGTTTCATTCACTGACCCCTCCGGATCTGCCCGCTCCATGTCCGAAAAGCCGTGGCCCAGAGTTCAAATTCGACCTGCGATTTTCATTCCCACTTGGCACTTGACATCATTGTACCGCCATAAGGGGGCCAACCTCTTTCGGCGGCTCGCATGCGGCCACTCGCCTGCGAGATGTCATTGCGTCATCACCGTACCTCCTTTCTCCCCCATCCCAAGTAGAGGGGGCCTCTATTGGGGATAGCACCTTTCCATAGGTCCTGGGCAATGTACTGTTTTGTTGATGAACACTTTCTGCCCGACGGAATTACTTACGCACTCCTGAGCCAAAACACACCGTTGGTCACGATCCAGGCATCACCGTGATGACCAGGGCGCCGCTGTAGCGACCCTGGGGATAGCGGTCCATGCCTCTGACCTTCACCAAGAGGTCCAGCGGAACATCCACCCCGCCAGACGAGGTCGGCGATGACGAGCGAGCCACTGGTACACGGCCCGTTTCGATGGGGACCTCCTGTCCGTTGACCATCACCGACATATCCTTGCCCGACACCACTGCCTTGCCCCGCTCATGCCGAAGACTCTCAAAAGAAGCCGCAACATGATAGGGGCAGTTTGCCACAACCCGAGCCTTCAACTGAACCTGAACCGACCTCGGCCCAGGTCCCCACAGCGTGCCCAGATCGGCCGGCCCGCCCTGAAACGACACACTCACAAAGGGCGCCGGCATGTTCATCACGGCGGCAGCATCCGCGACGGTCACGCACGCCGTAATAATCAGAAAAGTCTTTGCCAGATTCATCATCTTGTTACCCCCCGATACCTAGCGCAAGCCACCTACCAAGCCTGCGCATGTTCCCTGGCAACAGCACCTACCAAGAACTACCCGCTCAATTGTCTGAGAGCAACCTCCGCCTCATCCGGGCCTCCGCCTTCAGCAGAACACCCGACCCGTGCATATTCTTCCCATCTGCCCCAAAGTACTACTTTTACGGCCCGATGTCAAGTATTATTTTCTCTTTTGCCCCAACTGTCCTATTCGATGCATACTTATCAGTCCATTCAGTTTACCCAACCTCACCCTAAATGTCAACCAAATACCCCGTCATTTTACCAGACTCATGAAAACTTTCCGGCCGTCGTCCGATGCAGAGCGGAGCGTCCTGGATCGCGTCGAGGCCCGTTAATCCAGGCAGAACTGGTGCAGGCAAATTGGGATAACCCCTGCCGAAGAGAGCGGGCCGATCGCACCCGCCCTGAAGCTACCTGAGCAGGCCCGAGCCACCCATTCTTCTGGGACTTGTTACAGCGTGGTCGGAATCAACCCGAGAAAAACACCTTTATCTGACTGGGAATTTCAGATGTCCTTCACACCGTGAGGACACATTCGCACAGCCGCACCGAGGACAGCCGGCGCGATCGTAGCAGCCCCGTGCCTGCCATAACTTCCGCCGGAGGAAGGTTCGGCTTGCGTCGCTGGATAGGAGAAGTTATACTTGCGGCGGTTGGATTCCGCCGTGGGATCGACCGGATTGGGGACAATTGAGGTGAAATCAGCCATGTGTGAAACCGGCAGCAGCCTGACCGTCACGGAGCCATCGGGCGACGACCCTGGACCGTGTCGCAGCAAAGCGGCCGAACTGCGCGGAACGAGCCTGGCAGCGGGAGGTGCGATGGCATAGCCCCACCTGCCTGACCCCGGCTGCCTCCTGGGCCTGTCCATTCCGCCTTTGCGGCCCTGCCCCCGGACAGAAAGGAAGGCAGCCATGACCAACCCCATCCTCGCGCCCGAATTGCTGGAACTGATCGACAGCGGCGATTTCGTCAAGCTCCGCGAAGTGGTGGAGGCGGTCCACCCGGCGGAGACGGCCGACTTCGTCGCCGCCCTTGACGACACCGACATCTGGCGATTCCTCGCCGCCGTCTCACAGCAACAGGCGGCGGAGGTCTTTTCCCACTTCGACCTGGACCGGCAGGTGGAACTGGCCGGCGGGGCAAACCGCCGGGCAATGGCCAGGATGCTGGAAGAGTTGCCGCACGATGACCGGGCGGACCTTGTCCAACGGCTCGATCCGCAGGTCGCCGAGCAGATCCTGCCGCTGGTCGCCAAGGCCGAGCGCGAGGACATCCGCAAGCTCGTCGGCTACGCCGAGGGTACCGCCGGCGCCCTGATGAGCAGCGATTACGCCACCCTGAGGCCCGACATGTCCGTCGCCCAGGCCCTCGAGCAAGTCCGCCTCCAGGCCCCCAACAAGGAGACCATCTACTACATCTACGTGGTGGATCGGGACCACCGGCTCATCGGTCTGGTCTCCCTGAAAGACCTGATTCTCGCCAGGCCCGCCCAACAGATCAGCGACATTATGCACGAGGACGTCATCAGCGCCGACGTCAGCGACGACCAGGAGCCGGTAGCCCATAAGATCGAGAAGTACGATCTGCTGGCCATTCCGGTCATCAACGGGGACGGCAAGCTCGTCGGCATCATCACACACGACGACGTCATGGACGTGATTCGCCAGGAGCAGCAGGAGGACGTCGAGAAGCTCATGGCGATCAGCGGTCGCCACCAGGCGGGCGAATACCTGCGTACACCCGCCTGGACCCATTTCAGAAACCGCGTCACCTGGGTCGTCATCCTGGCCGTTCTCGGCCTGGTCTCCGGGCTGATTGTCCAGAGCTTCGAGGGTCTGCTGCTCCAGTTCGCCATTCTGGCCGCCTTCATGCCCATGCTGGCCGACACCGGCGGCAATACCGGCAGCCAGTCGGCCACGCTGGTCGTTCGAGCCCTGGCGATGGAGGAGGTCAGGCCCAAGGACATGCTGCGCGTGATCCTGAAGGAGCTGAAGGTTTCGGTCCTTCTGGCTTGTGTCCTGGCGATGGTGGCATTCGGCCGGGTGCTGGCCTTCGGCGGCGGATCGACAATGCCACAGGGCGCCTCGCTCGCGTGGGTCGGCGTGGCGATCTCCATCGCCCTGGGCTTTCAGGTGATCTCGGCAACGTTGATCGGTGCAATCCTGCCGCTGGTGGCCGCAAGGATGAAGCTGGACCCGGCCGTGGTCGCCAGCCCGGCGCTGACCACGATCGTGGACATCACCGGCCTGCTGCTGTTCTTCGGCACCGCCAAGCTGCTGCTGGGCGTCTGAGCAATCAATGTCCCACTCGTCGGCGACGACCCCCCTGCAGCCCGCGAGCCACAGAAAGGCGTATCCGCGATACCTACGGTAGCGGGATCGGTGCGATGAAGATCTGGTTGACGGAGGTGCCGTCCCCCCGCTTCACTTTCCGATTGAAGGCGATCCAATGGCCGTTGGGCGCCACGCATGGAGCATCGGGCGAGCTACCCGGATACAGTGTCGGGTCGGCGATGGGTTCTTCCATTGCGGGCTCCTTGCGGATGCACCCACAACGGCCTTCGCCCGGCGACCGGCTCGCTGTCTGGCTGGGTTGGTCTTGCTCGTCCTTCTGTTACTTACCCGGCGCGAGTTCGAAATGGCGGTGGGGTCCGAGACGAACGGGTCTGTTAACTGGGCGAGGGCTGTTTACGAGAGAGTCCGAGAGTCCGGGCCGTTGCTCTCGCCGGGCGGGCGAGAACATGCAGGTTAACGGCCGCAACGTGGTGGAGGCGGTTTGAAACAGAGATCGCGGCCCGCGTGGGCGGGAACGCCGTAACCTTTTGCCGGCATAGAGATACGAAAACGCCCGGCCAGTTTCCTGGTCGGGCGTTTCCCTTAACTTGGACTGGCGAAGAAGTTCGCCAGGTTGATTTTGGCTCCCCGAGTAGGACTCGAACCTACGACCTGGCGGTTAATCCGCCTGCGGCGGACTCGCTCTACCGAAGGTCTCATCCAGCCACGCCCGGCCTGCCCCTGACTTGAGCCAACTCTCCCTCTTCATCGCTGCCGACCGACAAGAGCACGCCTCGCTGTGAATGAGCTCCCAACGGCCAGGGTACTTTCCGGTGAACCGATGCGCATTGCCGCTGGAGCCGTTGTGCTCAGACAACCTGCGCTGAAGATCCATCGTCTGGCCGGTATACCGCTTGCCGGCCTGACGATTCAGCAGGACATACACCCAGTACATACGATCAGCCCCAGAAAAAGGCTTCGGCGCGGATCTTCGTCTCGAAAACCTCCCCGAGTAGGACTCGAACCTACGACCTAGCGGTTAATCCGCCTGCGGCGGACTCGCTCTACCGAAGGTCTCATCCAGCCACGCCCGGCCTGCTCCTGACTTGAGCCAACTCTCCCTCTTCATCGCTGCCGACCGACAAGAGCACGCCTCGCTGTGAATGAGCTCCCAACGGCCAGGGTACTTTCCGGTGAACCGATGCGCATTGCCACTGGAGCCATTGTGCTCAGACAACCTGCGCTGAAGGTCCATCGTCTGGCCGGTATACCGCTTGCCGGCCTGACGATTCAGCAGGACATACACCCAGTACATACGATCAGCCCCAGAAAAAGGCTTCGGCGCGGATCTTCGTCTCGAAAACCTCCCCGAGTAGGACTCGAACCTACGACCTAGCGGTTAACAGCCGCTCGCTCTACCGATTGAGCTATCGGGGAAAAACACCCAGGCCGTGGACACCGCCCACGGCCTTGGGGACATTATCGTCGAATAGGCTAACGATTTCAATATGTTTGTCAAGATTTCTGTCGGGCGGCCGATAGGAAAACCAGGGCCGCGCTGGACAAGCGCCCTGCCATGGGGTAGTTTACCCCATTTGCGTATCTTTCGCCGGGCGGTTCGCTCCGTCGCGAATGCGTCGGGCGATCCCCCGGAGACCGGCGCCCGGTCGGACGGTGGAATCAGGGGAACATGAGGTATCAGTGGCGCATCATAAGCCTTTATTGGAACAATCTGGAATCATTCGTTTCATAGGTTAAGCAATCGCATGGCCAGAGACCTACTCAGCGTGGGGGAGTTCACCATTATCCGACGGATCGGCAACGGGGCCCGCAGCACGATCTATCTGGCAACGGACGAGGAAGACGGCACCCTGGTCGCTCTGAAGCGCGTTATTATCGAACGGCCGGAAGACCACCGCGTGATCGAACAGACGGAGATGGAATACAAGGTCGCCCGCGAGATCGACCATCCCTACATCCGAAAATGCTACAAACTCCAGAAGATCCGAAGCATGTTCAAGGTCCGGGAACTGATCCTGAGCATGGAGCACTTCGAGGGCAAGACTCTGGAGGACACGACGACCCTGAGCCTGGGCGACGTGCTGCTGGTCTTTCGGATGGTGGCCACGGGCCTGAACGCGATGCACCAGCGCGGGTTCGTGCACTGCGACATCAAGCCGAACAACATCCTGATCAACAAGAGCGGCTCGATCAAGATCATCGACCTGGGCCAGAGCTGCCGGATCGGGACGATCAAGTCGCGCATCCAGGGCACGCCGGACTATATCGCTCCGGAGCAGGTCAAACGCAAGTCGCTGACCCCCAAGACCGACATCTTCAACCTCGGCGCCACGATGTACTGGGCCCTGACGGGAAAGAACGTCCCCACACTGATCCCCAAAAAACAGAAGACCGTCGGCCTGTACGAGCCCACCAAGTGCCTGGCGCCACACGAACTGAAGCCGCAACTGCCGGTCGGGCTGTCCATGCTCGTGATGGACTGCGTCAAGAACGACCCGGCCGAGCGCCCGTCAAATATGGTGGACATCATTTCCGGGCTGGACTCGATGATCCACAGCATTTTCGGCGGCAAGATCAAAGCGAACCGAAATGCCTCAAACAACAATCGACCTGCTCAATAAGGGGGTCGCGGCCAATCGGACCGACCGATTCCGACGGGGCAACCTCGTCCGCCTGCCGCGAGACGGCTCGGTGGTGATCGGCGGAGACATCCACGGGCACCGACGCAACTTCGAACGCCTCGTCGCCTACGCGGACCTGGACCACCATCCCGACCGGCACCTCGTGCTGCAGGAGATCATCCACGGCGGCCCGGAAGACGACACCGGCGGCTGCCTCTCCTACCAATTGCTGTTCGACGTCGTTCGCTTCAAGCTGAGCTACCCCGATCGCGTGCACATCGTCATGGGCAACCACGACACCGCGTGCATCAGCAGCAGCGAAGTCATGAAGAACGGCAAGGAGATGAACCGGGCGATGGGTTCGGCCCTGGACCGGGAGTTCCGTCATGCCAGTTGTGAGGTCAAGCAGGCGATCCGGCTGTTTCTGTTTTCCCAGCCTCTGGCGGTGCGATGTGAGAACCGCATGTGGATCTCGCACTCGCTCCCGGCGGATCGCTTCGTGGAAACGTTCGATGTGGGGGTATTCGATCGCGACTTGAGCGCCGCCGACTGCCAGAAGCCCGGCCCGGCCTACCTTCTGACCTGGGGTCGGCATCACAGCCAGGCGACGCTCGACCGGCTGGCCCAACGGCTCGATGCAGACGTGTTCGTTCTGGGCCATCAGGCCCAGACCCACGGCTGGTGCCAGGCGGGCGAGAACCTCATCATCCTCGCCTGCGACCACAATCACGGCTGCCTGGTCGAGGCCGATCTGGCCCGGTCCTGGACCGCCTCAGCTCTGGCCGATCACATCGTGCCCCTGGCCTCCATCCACTGACGCCGGATTCCCGTCTCTTGTCTGGGCCGCAGAAAAGTCTGGCGTCCGTCGGCCAATTGACCTATCGTAGCCGCGCGGCGACCGTTCACAACGGGCAACGGATCGCAGCCGCAATGCCTGAGGTTCGGAAAGCCGATTCGTCATGGATTGGTACTACTATGTCGCCTGGCTCGTGGTCGGCGCTCAGTTGCTCTTTACGTACTACGCCGTACGAAACTATCGGTATGCGCTGGCCAAATTCGACCAGCGAACCGGAGCCGTCTACAGACCACGCGTCGCCTTGATCGTACCCTGCAAAGGGCTCGATCCGCAATTCGCCGCCAACATCCGTTCCCTGCTGTGCCAGGAATACCGAGACTATCAAGTCCATTTCGTCGTGCAGGACCGGTCCGATCCGGCATACGCCGAACTGTGCCGGATACGGGATCAGTTGGTCGGTCGCTCCACCGCCCCGCGGGTGGAGATACTCGTCGCCGGGCCATCTACCGCGTGCAGCCAGAAGATACACAATCTTCTCCACGCCATCGACCGCCTCGACGACGGCATCGAAGTCCTGGCCTTTGCCGACTCCGACGTGTGCGTACGCGACGACTGGCTCGCCCGTCTGGTTCGGCCCTTGCGGAAACCGAAGCGGGGCGTCACCACAGGCTATCGACTGTTCGTTCCGATCCGGAACAATCTGGCGACGCTGGGGCTCTCGGCGATCAACGCGGGCGTCGCCCAGATGCTGGGCAACAGCCGCTTCAATCACGCCTGGGGCGGCTCGATGGCGGTCCGACTCGCGGACTTCCGTCGCCTTGGGCTGCCCGAGATCTGGAAGCACACGCTCAGCGACGACCTGTCTCTGAGTGTGGCCGTCAAAAGGGCCGGAATGATCGTCACGTTCGTGCCCGCCTGCCTGGTCGCCTCCTATGAATCGACGAACTGGCTGCGACTGTACGAATTCTGCCGCCGGCAGTTCCTGATCACTCGGATATACGCCCCTCTGACCTGGGCCCTGGGGCTTCTCAGCAGCCTCGGGTCGGTTCTTGGCCTCTGGGGCACGGCGGCTGTCGCCGTCTACGCCGCTTCCGTCGATGCCGAGCACGCGGGGTTCTTCGCGATGATTCCCCTGGTCTTCCTGGCCGGCCAGCTTCTGCGGGTCATACTGCGCCAGTCGATGATGGCCCGTCTTCTGAAGGACCAGGCCCACAGCCTCAGAGCCGCCAGTTTGGCCGATGTGCTGGGCTTCTGGTTCTGGTCACTGCTGCTGCTGGCCTTCATCGTCTCTTCGGCCTTCGGGCGCACCATCCGATGGCGAGGCATCCGCTATCGGCTCATCAGCCCAACCGAAACTCAGGTCCTGCCCGCATGATCCGACCGTCGGAGATCCCTTCACTGGGCCCTCTGCGTCGAATGGCCCCCGTTTGATCCACTCAGTTGGCCAGCATCATCCCAAGGATGCAAACCGCCGCGGAGAACAACATCGGCAGCAAATTGTCCGTATTGGGGGTATCCATGCTGCACCCCATTGCAAAGGTATTGTTTTGGGACCTTGTACGCAGGGCGCATGGCAGCAGTTCTTGTGAACCGTGGGCAGCGGCGGGCCGCAGGCCTGAATAGATGCAAAAAGGGACGCCGGTTATCCGATCCGACGTCCCTTGCGCTGTTGTCAACCGATCGCCGGCGCCGGCAGAGGCCGGTCGCCGCGATCGGGCGAGCTTACTTCTTCTCGTCTTTGGTCGGCCATTCGTCGAGGATGATCTCGCCGCTCGGGTCCGCCTCGGCCTGACCCGAATCGGTGAAGAGCATGAAGGACAGATCCTGTGTCGCGGCGGTCTGGTCGTACAGTTGGGTCCATTCCCAAACCTCGGTTGCCGCCGTCGGACTCAACTGTCCGGCTACGGCGCCGGCGTTTCGCCCGGCGCCGACCATCGTCTGGACGTCCTCGGCACTGAGGGCGACGCCGAAGATGCGAATGTCGTCGAGCCGTCCGTTGAAGAACTCCGACGCCTCATCGCCGCGCACGCCGATGGTCAACGTCGCCTGCGTCGGCGTGGCGTAGCCGGTCGATTGGGTGGCCGACCCTGCGAGCACACCGTCGATATAGAGCTTCATCTGGCGCGTCGAGGCGTCGTACGTCGCCGTCAGCAGACACCACTGATTGGCGTTCAGGCTTCGTGTCGATTGGGCGGTGCTCAGGCCGACGCGGAAGTGGAATCGGCCGCTCGTGTCGATCCACAGCCCGAATCGATTGCCAACGGCACTGCTGCGATCGTATTCCATGATGGCCTGCCATCGGCCGCCCACCTCACGGGCATGGACCCAGGCCGAGACAGAGAACGACCCCGGCGCAAAGTCCAGACCTCTGGGTTTGCTGACGCGAACGTAAGCGCCGCGACCATCGAGGTCGATGGCCCCGCCGATCTGGCCTTCCGCCGGCCGCCAGAGGGGATTGCCGACCAGCGTTCCATCGTTGCCGTTGCCCGCGCTGTCGGTGGCGACGGCGCCGGCGGACTCGTCCAGCTTCCAGTGGGCCAGGGATCGGACGCCGGAAAGGGTCCACGCCGCATGGGGATGGTTCGTCCAACCCCAGGCGTACTCGATCGATTGCAGGTCTTCATACACGGCGGCGATGCTCAGCCAGTAGATGTCGCGCGGGTTCCTCTGAACGAACCAGGCGTCACGCGGCAGTCGCAGCGTGTAACGATAGACCGGTTCGAAACCATATGCCCGGTCCTGGTCTGCCTCGGGGTGCTTGTCGAAACCGACCATCACCTCGTCGAAATCCTTGGCGGTGTATTCCCAGATCTTCTCACCCGGATAACTGTACGTGGTCGGGTCCCCCGGCATCGGGTCGGGCGCATCGGACCAGATCGCCAGTTTGAAGTAGTCGGGCTGTCGCGGCGGCGGCATCTGGACGCAGTCGCACGGCTGATAGCTGTACCCGATGTACGAACCCCACCAGACGATCCCCGTTACAGCCGTGGCGCTGGTGCATTGCCAATCGTCGGCCACCAGCCGGCGATAGGTCAGGCCGGCGCCGGCCTGTTCGGTCTCGATCGCAAAGGCAAGATCAATCGTCTGAGACGTGAGTGAGTGGCCCTTCGGATAGGTGAGCTGCCGCCAGATACCGCTGTAGGGCTCCTGGGCCTGGACCCAGACCGCCGAGTCATTCCAGCGGTCGGCCGAGGCCTTCCATCCGAAACGTGTCGCGACGCTGCCGGCCTTCTGCACCACGTACGCCTGGGCGCAGAGCCAATAGACCGTTGGGCGGCTCTGCGAGCCGGTCTGCTCGAATGCCTCCCGCCGATCGATCGGGAAATCGTACCGGTAGATGGTCAGATGGCTGGCCGGCTCGTACGCCTGATTGCACGGACTGTAAAAGCCTTGCGCCCTGGCGTCGATCGACCGTACGGTGAACTGGCCGGCGGTGAACTGTTTGGCCCAGAGGACCTTGCCGGGCATGCTGTAACGGGTCGAGCTGGCGCTGGCGGGGATATCCTCGCGGATGGTCAACGTAAACGTGACGTTGCTGGGGCTGCCGCTGGGCAGAACGTCGTCGTACCATGCCCCCCACAGCGTAATGCCGGTGATCGGGCCGGTCGTAGTGCACTCGAAATCGTCGGCAGCGATCTGCGCCGCCCACGTGATCGGCAGGTCCCTGGTGATATCGACATCCAATCCCGTGCCCGTCATGTCAGGTTGCTGCACCCATTTGTCGACCGCCATCGGCCCGCTGGTGGCCAGCGACTCTTCGTCGTCGTAGTGCTTCCAGTTGCGCAACCCCGTGAAGGGCTGTTCCCATTTGATGTAGTCGGGATCGGTGCCCAGCTCGAACGCCATGTCGTACGCATCGAGCCGCTCGCAGATGAGCGCATCGGTGATCGGCTGCACGATGGCCGCATCGACGGTCATGCCCTGCCGCAGGTCGTCCGTGCGGAAGCTGAAGGTGACCGCCGCATCCATCCAGGACTCGCCACGGCTCTTCCAACCCCAGAGGTAATCGGGCTCGGGCGACCCGGTATAGACGGCGGTGATACTCACCCAGAAGATGCTGTCGTACGTGTTCTCCTCGGCGAAGTCGCCCTGCCAGAAGTACTCGCGGGCATCCAGATCGACCTGATATCGGAAACACGTGTCGGACGGTCGGTTGGGGAATTCGTCGATGCCGGCCAACTCCTCGACCACGCGGTCGGCCTCGACGTCCACCAGCCAGAGCAGCCTGCCCGGCCGGCTGAACGCATACCGGCTGTCGGCCGGAACGTTGCTCCAGAAGCCGATGCGCCAGGACTGCGGCCTCGTGCGAGGCGCCTCGAGAGCCTCCCAGTTCTGATACGAGCCCCACCAATGAACCGAGGCCACCGGCATCTGGCCGAAGCAGCGGAAGTCGTCGGCGACGATCTTCCACGAACCCTGCGCGACGTTCAAGGGCTTGCTCGCATAGGAAAGCTCATCCCATCCACAGTAGACCGGCACGCCGGCCAGAGGGTCCCACTCCAGCGGAGGCTGCGACCATTTCAGATGGTCAGCCGGAGCCGGACTCGGGAAGATCGATTCCTCGATCCAGACCATGTAATCTTCCACCTCGCCGTCGGACGCCGGACCGGTGACGCGCAACCCGCGCATCGTGCTGAAACGAAACCGCGCAAACGTCGCGCCCGAGACTGCCTTGGCGGGCACATCGAGTGTGAGCGCGTTGACACCCGCCACGAGGGGCGTATCGACGAACACGTGCTCGCCGACATCGTCCCAGTCGCCGTCGGCGTTCCAGTCGATCCAGGCGTTCAATGCGCCGGCCACCGAGGCCGTCACCTCGACCGTCGCCGACTCTCCGACGATCAGATCGGAGAAGACGACGCCGTCATCGTCGTTCAGATCGCGAAGATCGTCCCCGGTGGCGGTCGCGTCAGGCTGGCCGTCCGACTCGCCGTCGATGAGCTTGCCCAGATGGATGCCGCCAACAATCAGGTGGCGGGCGCCGTCGTTCTTCAGGAGCGTCGGATACGTCGGATCGGGCGCATCGCCGAAATCGTAGTCTTCGACGGGTTCGCCATCCGACATGCATTCGTGGCTGATGCGTCCCTCGACGCGCACGTTCTGCCCTCGGATGTCGATCGAAACCCAGCCCGGGCAGGACTCGGCGATCTCGGTGTTTGAGTTGATGGAGACGGAGTCGCGAATCTCCATCCGCGAGACCATGATCCGGCGCTGGATCAGTTGCCCTTCATGGCTGAGGCTGCGAATGTCCTGAGGCAGAGGCGGTTCTTCGGCCTTCCAGGGCCACTCGGCCGTCGTCCAGTTCAGCGCCACCTCGATGTGGCTGCCGGTCGACGACGTCGGATCCAGGACGCTGACGCGTACGTCCACCGACACCGTCTTGTTGCCCTTGGGATCGTAGTCGCCATTGTAGAACCACTGGGCCCACCAATCGGTGTTGGGATAGTAGTACCACGTCCCGCGCGCATATCCGCTGCCTTGGCCGGCAACGACTTGGCCGGATTGGTCGAGTTCGACCGTGAACTGATCGCTCGCCGCCCCCGCCAAAGAGACCCCGAAACCCAGCATCCAGATCGATGCGGCGATCGCAACCCTTGCGAACGTTGCTTTCAATCCGCTCATGACGTGTTCCTCCCAAGAATAACTCCGCGCGGCACCCGCACAACCGCTCCTGATCCCCATCGGGGGACGGGTTCGACTGCGCTTCGGCGGCGCACCTATAACCCTATAGTTCCACTTGTGCATCGACTCGTAACGGTCTTTCCTCAAGCAGAAAGTAGACGAGGGAAGCGAAAAAGCCTCGGGTCTTCGGTAGCGGCCTTTGCCCGGGTGGGTCCGAGGGTCCAAAACCGGCGTGGCATCACCTCAGGCAAAACGTTATGAGACCTGGACTTGGGCACGCCAAGGGTCACGGCAAAGCGGTCAGAACCGAATCATGCTGTGATCTCGATGGGGTTGCCGTCGGGGTCGGCTACGATGCTTTCGTAGTAGCCGTCGCCCGTGCGGCGGGGGTTCGAGAGGATCTCGCAACCGCCGGCCCGCAGGCGGTCGGTCAAACGATCGACCTCGGCCTCGGAGCCGACGGAGACGGCCAGGTGGGCGTATCCCTGCGACGGCACGCCGATGTCTTGCCTGCGCGAAACCGACGGCATCTGCATGATCTCCAGGCGGGCACCCGACTCGAACGAAAGGAAATACGATTCGAATCGCCGGCCTGGATTGACATACCTGGGCCCGGCCTTCGCGCCGAAATGCCTCTCATAGAACTCCTTGAGCCTCTCGATGTCTTGCGTCCAGACGGCGATGTGCGAGATTCTCACTCTATCCTTCTCTCCTCGTATGTCAGTATGGCCCACGAATGTGGTCGCGGACTTCGGCGGTGTAGAAGTCCGAGAGTCTCCGATGCAGATCGGGCGAGAGGCGCGGCAGATCGGACGCACGGGCGTTGTCGATTGCCTGCTGGGGCGAGCTGGCGCCGGGGATGACGACGGAGACCGCGTCATGGTCGAGGATCCAGCGCATGGCCATCTGCGCCATCGTCATGCCCGCAGGCACGAGCGGCTTAATCGCGTCGGCCAGTTCGACACCCCTGGCGAACGGCAGACCTGCGAAGGTCTCACCCACGTTGAAGCACTGTCCATCGCGGTTGTAATTGCGATGATCGGTCTCAACGAACTTCGTATCCCTCGTGAACTTGCCCGCCAGCAATCCGCTGGCCAGGGGCAGTCGCACGATGATCGCGACGTTCTTCTCCTTGGCCTTGGGCAGCAGCTCGACAATGGGTTTCTGCCGGAAGATGTTGAAGATGATCTGAAGCGAGGCGAGGTCGTTGTGCTCCAGGCAAACCATCGCCTCCTCAACGCTCTCGACACTGGCGCCGAAGTGCCGGATCTTGCCTGCCTGCTTGAGCTTGCGGAGCCAGTCGAAGATCGCACCATCGCGGAGCACCCATAGGGGCACACAGTGCAGTTGCGTCAGGTCAAGACACTCGACGCCGAGCCGCTGGAGCGAATCCTCGGTCTTACGGCGAAGCGTCCCTTCGGTGTAGCCGTCGGGATAGACGTCCGCCTCGCGACCGAACTTCGTCGCCACGCGGATAGCGCGGCCGGTGTCGCGCACAAACCGCCCGATCAGCGTCTCGCTGCGTCCGCTGCCATAGACGTCGGCGGTGTCGAAGAACGTCGTGCCCTTCTCGACCGCCGCGACCATGATCTGCATCGCTGTCTGTTCGGCCATCGGCCCGAAATCCCCGCCGAACTGCCAGCAGCCCAGCCCGACCTCGCCGACCGCCCATCCAGTCTTGCCCAACGTTCTGTGCTGCATGGTACCTCCATTGTCCGCTCTATACCGAAGCCCGTCGCCGTTTTTCCAGGAACACGAGCCGGGGCCCCTGGGTGGGCTGCTCTTCCTTGAACAGCCGATATCCGAGTCCTTCGTAAAGCCGCAGATTGCCGTGGCTCTTATAACCTGTGAACAACTCGTAGCGATCCACGTGGCCAAAGCACCGTTCGATCTCATGCATCAGGCGCGTGGCAATCCCTCGCCTGCGGCAGCCAGGATGGACGATCAATCGCCCGATAAAACACACCCCATCATGGTCGCGAGCCCGCACCGAACCGAAGATTCCGTCGTCGCCGACCGCCTTGAGGAAGACCGACCGGCCGAATTCCGCCTGCAATGCCGTCAGCGTCTCCGTCAGAGGCGGAAGGTTGTAGTCGTCGTACAACTGGGCCTCACACTGATAGGCCAGCCTCTGCAAGGCCAGGATCGCCTCGGCATCGTCGATGGTGGCTCTGACAATCTCCATTACAGCCTTGGACTTTCTCCTCAATCGATGGCGACTTGAACGGGGATGATCTTGATGGCCCGAGTCATATCCTTGGGATCGATGCGAACGAGCATGCCCCGGCGGCCTGCGTTGATATAAATCTGCGGCAGGTCGAGGATGCTCTGTTCGGCGTAGACCGGCATGGCCCGCCGTGTGCCAAAGGGGCTGGTCCCACCGACCATGTATCCACTGTGCCGGTCGGCCGTCTTCGGCTCACACGGAACCACCGATTTGACGCCCAAAACGCGTGCCAACTGCTTGGTGGACACCTCCCGGTCGCCGTGCATCAGCATGATCAGCGGCTCCTTCGCATCCGTCTCCATGACCAGCGTCTTGATCACCGCGTGCTCGTCAACGCCCAATTCGCGAGACGAGACCCGCGTACCGCCCCGTTCCTCGTAGGCATACGTGAAGACCTCAAAGGGGATGTCGTGCTGCAAAAGGCAGCGAATCGCATTAGTTTTGGGATAGTCCATAGCGCCTCGGTCGAATCACTCGGACGGTGCTGGAATGGGCACGCCCTCGGAAACCGGATAGCCGAAACACGGGTTGCCCTCGATGTCCCAGGTGAATCGCTGCATGCGGGTGTTACGGTCCCAGCCTGAGCCCCGGCGTTTCGCGGCGTGGTAGACAATCCAGTCCTCGGTGCCGTCGAGGCTGCGGACGAACGAGGCGTGGCCGGGACTGAAGACCGTGGCGGTCGAGCCGAACACGGGGGCGTTCTTCTTCTGCCACGAGGCGGGGTCCAGGGGATCGCCGCCGATCAGTTTCAGTTGCCCAAGGCAGTAATTATCGGTCCAACTACCGCTGGCCGAGTAAATGATGAAGACGTCGCCATCGCGTTCGAGCACTTGCGGCCCTTCATTGACCCACGGCTTGCCGACCCGTTCCCAGTCGTATTCGGGACTCGATATCAATGACCGGGGCCCCTCGATGGAGAGCGGATCCTTCATGGGGGCGATGTACAGGTTCTGTGCGACGTTGGTGTCGCCCTCCCAGCCCGACCACACGAAGTAGAGGCGTCCGGCGTGCTGCAGCACCGTCCCATCGATCGCCCATTTGTCCGATGGATCGGCGATTTTGCCGCGGATCGTGTAGTCGCCGGCGAGATCATCGGTCTCGGCCTGGAGAACATACATCCGATGGTTCTCATTCTTCCCGTCGTCGGCGGCGACGTAGATGTACCACCGGCCTTCCAGGTGGTGCAACTCCGGCGCCCAGAGATCGCGGGAATAGGGCATTCCCGGCACCGGCCGCCAGACTTGGCGGCCTTCGAACTGGACGGCCTCCTCGATTCTCGCAGCGCTGTTGACCCAGATGGCGCCTCGGTGGCTATAGCAGTAGTGATATATGCCCTCGGCCTGGACAACCCAGGGATCGTGCCCTTCGGACGCCACAGGATTGGTGATCGTACGTTGCGCGTCGGGGGAGGCCTTCCGTAACGGGCAGACCGTCACGAAGACCGCCAGAACAGTCATCAACAAACCGAGACGCCGCATGGTGTCGTTCTCCTCCCCTTGGATAAGAATGCCCGGCCATTTTACACACCGCCAGGACGGCCGGCAGAGACACCATTACAGCATGATCCGGGCCTTTGAGGCAAATGGAATGTTCGCAGACCTCTGCCTTGCCAGCGACGGACTGAGATAGGTCTTCCCTTCGGCGGCGGCCTCGACCGCCTCAATCAGATCGGGAAGCATCTCGTCTTTGAGGACATAGGCACAAGCTCCGGCCGCAAGCATCGCGTTGACGCACACATCGGAGTTGTGGGTAGACAGACCGATGATTCGCATGTCGGGGTGTTCGGCCACGATTTGGCGGGTCGCGCCGATCCCGTCGAGCCGGGGCATCTCCACGTCCATGACCACGACATCGGGCTTTAATTCCCTCGCCAGTTGAACCGCCGCAAAGCCATCGGCCGCCTCCGCGATCACCTGCATCTCGGAGGTCTCCCGGAACGTGCGAACCAGACTCTGCCGCATGCCGATATGATCGTCCACAATCAGAATCCGCATCATGAGGTCCCCTATCCCTGCGCCGGCGTGCGGCTGTCGTCGCCAAGCCGAAGATCGTTGGGCACATCCTGCGGCCCCATTGAAGGGAAGTTCTCCGCAATGCCGTTAAGACATGCTCTTGTATCGGCAGGACCGGCCGACGGCTGCATCAGGAATTCCCTCACAGAGACATAGCGGATACCCTGATAGAACCCCACTGGAACGGCCTGAGACGATCAATCGGATGCGCGACGCTGTTGCTCTCTGGCTTTGGAGAGGTCTTTGAACAGCGAACGGATATCGAAGAAGCCTCCGATTGTCACGATCACGGCCAAGGCCGTGAAGATGCTTAGACTCAGGAAGAAGAAGAACGTCCAGATTCTTTCCCAATCCATGCTACGACTCCTCACGCTCGGCGTGGTAACGGTTCAGCTTCTGATCCGGCAGCAGCAGCGAGCCGACGACCATCAGCACAATCGCCAGGCCCAGGACGAGCAGGCCGATCACGGCGCTGGAGATGTCGCCCTCGATGCCAAATCGCGTCTTGATCGGCGCCAGCATCGGCGCGCACAGTTCCTGGACCTTCGAGAGCCCCAGCAGGGCCAGGAAGCCGGTGAGAAGCGCCAGATAGGCCCCCGCCCGGCTGGCTCGTTTCCAGTACAGCCCGAACGCCAGCAGTGTGAAGCCGCCGATGGAATAGATGGCCCCGGAGATCGCCATGTAGTCCCACAGGTCCTGCTTGAGCGGATACCAGAGCCCCCAGACCAGGATGAAGATGCCGATGGCCACGATGAAGACCCGCGTCAGAAGAAGCCGGGCCTTCGACGAGAGGTCTTTCCGGAACCAGGGGGCGACCACGTCCTGGGTGAGCACCGAGCTCCAACACAGAAGGTAGCTGTCGTGCGTGGACATGAATGCAGCCAGCATCCCCGCCGTAACGATGCCGATGATCCCCGTTGGCAGGATCTGGCTCAGATAGAACGGCATCGCCCGCAGCGACAGGTCGGAATCGGCCTTGCCCTCAGCCGAGAGGAACACGTCTCGCAACGACGGAGTGTTGGCGACAAACACCAGGGCGCAGATCCCGAAGAAATACGGAATCAGGAAGCGAATCAGAAAGCCCACCGACGACAAGGTGTACATCCTGCGAACGGTCGCGGTGTCCTTGGCCGAGCAGGCGCGAATCACGGCCGTCTGCCAGACGGCGCAACTGACCAGCCCCATGAAGAACATCCACAAGACATAGGACCAGCCGAAGCCGGCCTCATCGAAGGGATTGAAGCCGCTCTCGCCCATCTCCATCGTCACCGTATCGACGATGTTGGTCCAGCCGAGACTCTTGATGGAAAGGACGCTGGCAAATACCAGCCCGAACGCCAGCACCACGAACTGGACGTAGTCGAGGATGACCACCGAAACCATGCCGCCCAGCGTCGTATACAGCAGAACCAGGCACAGCAGCACGGTCATGACGATCTTCAAATGGACCTCCGAGGCCAGCCCGGTGATTCCCATGACGAACAGCGAGCCGGCCTTGAGGAACAGGCCCATGTTCAGAATGCCCGAGAACGCCAGGATGATCCCGCCGAGGATGCGGACGTCCCTGCCGAAACGCCTCTCATAGAACTCGGGGATCGTCATCACGTTCAGACGGCGCAACGGCACCACGATGAAGCCGGACAGGCCCACGAAGAGCGTAACGATAGCCGCGGCGAAGGCGATGTGAAAGGCGGCGAACCCGCCCGTGAAGCCCTTCTGCGACGAGTACATGACCGTCACCAGGCCCAGCTCCGTCCCGATCATTGTGGCGATGGCCAGGAAGGTCTTGAGTCCGCGACCGGCGACCATGAAATCGGTGGCGCTGGCGACGTACTTGCGGATATAGACGCCGATGCTGACGACGGCGATCAGATACCCTATGACGATGCACCAGTCAAGAATCGTGAAACTCGTGCTGAAACCGAGCCTGGCGAAGTCCGTTCCCATCGCGTCTCCCGTTCATCGTCATTCAACGAGATGTCCCTTCCCCACAAGGGGGATTTCCGGCCGGGCAGGCCTATTCCATTCGCAGGCGGCTCCAGACCTTGATCAGCAGGGCGGCGGCGACAATGGCGCTGACCGTCAGAATGACCGCCGGGGCGTAGTTGGCGTAGATCCAGGAGCCAATGGCAAACAGCGAGGCATACACAACGATACAGCCGAGAACCATGCAGAGTATCCCTCGCGGCACGTCCCAGGCCAACGGATCGGACTCGGCCGCATCCGCCCGAAAGGCGGCGTCGCGTACGACGGCGGCCCACCCAGGCCCGCCGGGCCGCACCAACCGATAGAAATCCACCAGCGTGCGACGCTCGGTGGGCCGGGTCAGAAACGTCACCAGCAGCCAGGCGGCTGTCGTGATCGCCACCCCGAGCACGAGCGTCTGCCAGCTCTCCAGCGCAGGCAAACCGACGCGATCATGGACGAACTGGAACCAGCAGGCCACAAGGAAGGAAACAACCATCGCGGTGATCTCGCTCCAGGCGTTGATCCGCCACCAGAACCAGCGAAGGATGAAGATCAGGCCCGTTCCGGCACCGATCTGGAGCAGAATCTGGAATGCCTGCACCGCGTTCTCCAGTGCCAACGCCAGAACGGCAGCGGCCACCATCATCAGGACGGTCGAAATCCGACCGACGCGAACCTGCGCCTTTTCGGAAGCCTGCGGATTGACGAACCGCTTGTAGAAGTCGTTGACTACATAGGACGAACCCCAGTTCAGATGCGTCGAGATGGTGGACATGTAGGCCGCGATCAGTGAGGCCAGCACCAGGCCGAGCAGGCCGGGCGGCAGGAAGGTCAGCATCGCCGGGTAGGCCAGATCGTGCCTGACGATACTGGGATCGACGTTGGGAAATGCCTGACGCAGCGACTCGAGGGTCGGAAAGACCACCAGCGAAGCCAGCGCCACGATGATCCAGGGCCACGGCCGCAGGGCATAGTGCGCGACATTGAAGAAGAACGTCGCGCCGACCGCGTGCTTCTCGTTCTTGGCCGCCAACATGCGCTGGGCGATGTAGCCCCCTCCGCCCGGCTCGGCGCCGGGATACCAGACGCTCCACCACTGCACCGCCAGCGGGATCATGAACACCGACACGAGCAGATTTGTGCTTTCCTTCGTGCTGAAGTCGAATGGCGGAAGGATGGAGAGCTTGCCCTGCACACCCGGATGATCGAGCAGGTTGGCCAATCCGCCGACCGCCTCATGGCGCACCGCGATGACGGCAGCGGCGACGGCGCCGGCCATCGCGATGATGAACAGCAGGAAATCCGTCAGCAATACGCCTCGTAGACCGCCCATCGCGCTGAAGACCACCGTCACCACCGCCGCAATCGCAATGGTCTGGATCGGCGAGAGGTTCAGCATAACGCCGCCGATCTTGATGGCCGCCAGCGAGACCATCGCCATCACCATGATATTGAAAAAGACCCCGAGGTAGAGCGACCGAAAGCCGCGCAGGAAGGCGGCGCTGCGCCCGCTGTAGCGGATCTCATAAAACTCGATGTCGGTCAGGACCTTCGAGCGGCGCCAGAGCTTGGCATAAACGAAGACCGTCAACATGCCCGTCAGCAGGAAGGCCCACCAGGCCCAGTTGCCGGCGACGCCGTTCTGACGGACAAGGTCCGTCACGAGATTGGGCGTGTCGGTGGAGAATGTGGTGGCGACCATGCTCATTCCGAGCAGCCACCACGGCATGTCGCGGCCGGAGAGGAAGAACTCGGAGGAACTCTTGCCGGCCTGCCGGGCCACCGCCAGACCGACGATCAAAGACACAGCAAAGAACGCGAAGATACAGGCCCAGTCGATTGGCGCCAGGAGCATGCGATGTCCCCTACTTTGCAGGATTGCGTTTAGATCGCGACGCTGCGGCCCGTCGCGGCCGACTCCTTTTCCGCCAGCACGAGCCGAAGAGAATCGACCGACTGGGCCGGGGTGATGATCTCGGGGACGCTCTCGCCCCGCACGGCCTTGACGAAATGCTCGATCTCGTTGGAGTAGCCGTCGCCGGGAGCGATCTCGGGCGTGAAGGCCTCCCCGCCGGCCGGGGCCACTTTGAAGGCCGGCTGGCGCGTGCAGTCGTAGCTGATCGTGGCCTTCTCGAGCACAACGTTGAAGCTCATCTCGAACCCGAAGCCGCCCGCCATAGCCCAGCCGCCTTCAGCCGTCACGACGCAATCGTTGTCATAAACGTACTGGGTCACGATATGATCGAACTGGCCCGCCGGCCCGCTCGCAGACCGGCTGAAAACCGCCTTCGGCATCCCGAAGACGTACTGCACGTAATCGGAGTCGTGGATGTGCAGGTCCAGCGCCGCTGAGCCGCTCTTGGCCGGGTCCATCAGCCAGTTGTCCCACGACCACGTCGGCGTCAGGCTCAGCCGCTGGAACGTTGCCGCCAGCACCCTGCCGTATTCGCCCGAGTCGATGATCTGTTTGGTCTTGGCGTACTCGGGCCAGAAGCGAATGCAGTGGCCGACCTGGAGACGCTTGCCACTCTTCTTGGCGGCCGCGACGATCTGCTCGCCGTCGGCGACGGTCATCGCCAGGGGCTTTTCGCACAGGACGTTGACGCCGGCGTTGAGGGCCTTGACGGCATGTTCGGTGTGCAGATAGGTCGGCAGCGTCACGGAAAGGATGTCGAGGTTCGCCTCGGCCAGCATCCTGTTGAAGTTGTCATACAGGCCGACCCCCGTGAAATCCAGAGGCGCTTCGGCGCCCTGGATGTTCCCGGCGGTGCCGCCGGTATCGCGAAACTTGGCCTTGTCGGTATCGCAAATTGCCGCGACCTGCACGCCGGCCAGCGCCCGGTAGCAGCGAAAGTGCATCTTGCCCATGAAGCCCAAACCGATGATGCCCACTCTGGTCATCGCGCTGTCCCCTTCGATTGGAATGGTCTACTTGAAGATCTTCTTCATCGCGGCGGCCGTCTTCTCCGGACGCCCCGGCTGGTACGGGAGCATCTCGGCGGTAACGTAGCCGTCGTAGCCGATCTCGCCCAGCGCCGCCTTGACCGCCTCGAAATCCACGTCGCCGGCCAGCAGATCGACGAAGCCCTCGGCCGTGCCGACCGATTTCTTGAAGTCCTTGACATGGACGCGGGCAATGCGCTTGCCCAGGATCCGGATCCACTGGTCGGGATAGCCGGTCAGCAGGACGTTGCCCACGTCGAAGTAAGCCCCTACCGCTTTCGATCGGAAGCTGTCGATGAAATCGCGCATCTCCAGCGGGCTGAGCAGGAACTTGTTCCAGACGTTCTCGATGGCGAGCGTGACACCGAGCTTCTGGGCGGTCGGAGCCAATTGGGAAACCGCGTCTTTGGCACGTTCGTAGCAGACGTCGTACGGCACGACGGGGCTGTTCTCGAGGAAGAAGACATCTACCGCGCCCGGCACGAACAGATAGGCGTCGGTCCCGAGCCACTGGGCCACCTGGAGCGCCTTCTTCGTGAAGTCGATAATCCGCGCCCGGACGGCCGGATCGTCGTCCGAAGGGGAACTGCCCCAGCTCTCGCCGCTGGCGACGCCGGCGATCTCGATCCCCAGCTCTTCGGCCTTGGCTACGATCTGCCCGCACTGGGCCTGCGTCGTTTCGTGCGTGAGCGCCCCCTGGCTGCCAATACACAACTCGATCGCATCGAAGCCCAACGTCTTGGCCTGGGCCATCGCATCGGCCACGGGCAGCGTCGCCTCCAGGCCCCCTTCGAACATCCAGTAGCTTGCACTGATCTTCATCGGCACACCTTTCGTCCATCCGTCATGGTTCGAGATCGCTCGTTATCCCTTGAACTCCATGACGTGAAGCTGGCGAGGGTTCTTCCATTGGCCACGCGTAAAATCGGGGAAATCGACCGGCCGACCATTCCTGGCGACGGACTGCTGCGACAGGCCCACTACAGCCGACCATGCCGCAGCGTCGTACACGTCCATGTCCGTCGGCCGACCCATCCGAAGGGCCTCGATCAGACGGTAGTCCTCAATGAAGTCCATGCCGCCATGACCGGCGCCGGCGGCCCGCTCCTGCATCGCCTTCCAAAGCGGATGGTCGTAGTCCTGGTATTTGTTCAGCTCCTCCCAGGCGTGGCCGGGGCTCTTACCCTCGATGTGGATCTTCTCTTCCGGGTACTTGCGGACGAGCCCCTTGGTGCCCTGCACGAGAATGTCGCGACTGTAGGGCCGGGGCAGGTTGGTGTCGTGCTTGACGATAATCGTCTTGCCCAGCTTGGTGCGGATCACGCTGGTATTCACGTCGCCGAGCTTGTACGTCTCCTGTCGTTTGGGGTCGTCGGCCGGATAATGAGCGGCAGCGTATTCATAGAGGCCGCGCGAGTTGCTGCTGACCGATACAAGATAGTCGAACGCATCGCCCCGATTGACGTCCATGCACTGGGCGATCGGTCCCAGGCCGTGCGTCGGATACAGATTGCAGTCGTGCGTCATTGCCCAGTTGCGTCGCCAGAGTCCTTCGCCCCCATCGGAGAACTTGACTCCACGCAAGTCGTGCAGATAGCCGCACTCGCCATGCAGCAGCTCGCCGAACAGGCCCTGCTTGACCATATTGAGGATTTGCATCTCGGCACGGTCGTAGCAGCAGTTTTCCATCATGACGCAGTGTCGCTGGGTCTTCTCGGCGGTCTCGACCAACTGCCAGCATTCCTCGATGGAGAATGCCGCGTTGACCTCGGTCGCCGCGTGCTTGCCGTTCTTCATGGCCGCCACGCACACCGGCGTATGCCACTCCCAGGGCGTCGCGGTGTAGACCAGATCGAGGTCTTCGGTCTCGCAAAGCCGCTGGAAGTCCCAGTCGCCCCGCGTGTATCCGGTCGGCTTGGGGAACCCGGCGTCCTGGACCCATTTCTGGACGCGTTCGACCCTCTGGGGCACGATGTCACAGACAGCGGTAATCTGGCACCCTTCGATCTTCAGCAGGTTCTGCACGTGCGCCGAGCCCATGCCGCCGACGCCGACGTAGGCCACCCTGACGTTTTCAATGGGCGGGACTTTGAACTCGACCAGGCTGGCCCGGCCGCCCCGAGAAAGGCCCGTGCTGGCACACGAAGAGACCCATGTCGCAAGAGAGGCCCCGATTCCCGCTGCCCCGGCCGTTCTGATGAAATCTCTGCGGTTCAAATCGCTCATGTCGAAACCTCCCAAAGAGACCTTTCGATAACCGAGTTGCGAAATACAAGCGGCGATTCTACCGCTGGGGCGTCCCGGATGCCAGAACCGCGACGAACATAATGACAGAAACTTCCGCTCAACTGCGATCGGCGCCGGACCGGCACGAGTTGCGGCTTGTGGACGGGCTCGGCAAACGGTATAATCGTCTTATGGTGATTGCAGCGGGTATCGGGAGGTGTGAGAAACGTGACGGACTGCCTGTCAGAGCGCGATATGGCGCTGTTTCTCGAAGGGTCGGCGTCGCCCGAGCAGTTGACGTGCTGGCGACGTCATCTTCGACTGTGCGATGCGTGCGCCGTGACGGTGGCCCGGCGTCGGGCCGGGACATCACCGCTGCCGGTCCGGCCCGATCACACCGGCTCTGAAGGACGTCGAGACCACGACCCCGATCCGCCGGGTCCGACGAGCATTGCGATCGGCCTGGAACCGAACCTGCGGCTGGGCGACTTCCACATCGAACGCCGGCTCGGCTGTGGCGGCATGGGCGTCGTCTACCAGGCGCTTCAGGTCTCCCTGAATCGCCGCGTCGCCCTGAAGGTGCTCCCCTCCGCCCTGGTCGGCAACGCGGCCGCTGTCGAGCGGTTCCATCGCGAGGCGCGCGCCGCCGCCAGGCTGCGGCATCCCAACATCGTCACGATTCACGCCGAGGGAATCGAACAGGGTGTCTGTTACTTCGCCATGGAGATGATCGACGGCCCGAGCCTCGACGAGATCACCGGCGAGCTGCGTAGCGCAAGGCATACGGACGGCAATCCGAAGGGAGAAAAGGACGTCGGGTCCGTTCGCAACGCGCCATGCGTGCTGCGGGACTGCCGCACATCCCGGGAGTATTTCCACAACGTGGCGCGGCTGATCGCCGAGGTCGCCGATGCCCTGGCCTACGCACACCAGGAGGGCATCATCCATCGCGACGTCAAGCCATCCAATCTTATCCTGGCCCCCGACGGACGACTCGTGCTTCTGGATTTCGGGATCGCCCGCATCTGCCAGGAGCAGGAGATGACTGCTGTCGGGTCGTTCATAGGGACACCTCGCTATATGAGCCCCGAGCAGATCCGCGGCGACACGCCCGGCCCCGACCAGCGGTCCGACATCTATGCCCTCGGTGCGACAGTCTACGAACTGCTGACGCTGCGACCGCTGTTCGACGGGCAGAACCGCGAGGAGGTGATCGCGCAAATCCTCAGCGTCGAGCCGGTCCGGCCCAGACAGATCGATCGGCAAATCCCCGTCGATCTCGAGACGATCTGCGGCAAGGCAATCGAGAAGGAGCCCAGGAGGCGATACGATACCGCTGCCGAGATGGCCGATGACCTGCGTCGGTATCTGCACGGCCACGTCATCCGGGCCCGGCGGCCGGGGACGACGGATCGGCTCGTCAAGCTCGTGCGAAGGCGAAAAATCGCCGCCGTCCTGGCTTTGGGCCTGCTCGCCGCCAGCGCCTTCGCCACAACGATCGCCTGGAAGCATTATAGCACCCGCTGGGCCCAGCAGGACGCCATGGCCGAGATCGACCGCCTGATTCAGGAGGACGCCCACTTTGCCGCCTTCGTCATCGCGGAGAAGGCGGCGCGCTACATCCCCGACGATCCACTGCTGGCCAACCGCTGGCCCTTGATGTCTCGCGAGCATTCGGTCTCCACGCAGCCGGCCGGCGCGAAGGTGTACATCAGAGATTACTTCGCCGCTCGCGGCGCCTGGCGATATATCGGGACCACCCCGTTGAAGCACGCGAGAATCCCGTTTGGAGCGAACTGCTGGAAGATCGAGAAGAGCGGGTTCGTTCCGGTCGAGAGCGTGCAGTCCAACGACCGACCCGCGCTCTATGCGGAGCCGACGGACCTGGAGCCGATCCATGTGAGTTTCATTCTGCAGGAGGTGCGCCGGCACCCGGCCCACATGGTCTGCATCAGCACCAACGACATCGAGGTCCGACCGCTCTACCCCGGCCAGAGAAGGGTCCCTTCACTCCCGCCGTATCTGATCGACAAGTACGAGGTCACCAACCGTCAGTTCCGAGAGTTCGTCGATCGAGGTGGATACGAGGACCCGGAACTGTGGGAGCATGCGTTCATCAAGAACGGCCAGGTCGTTGCCTGGTCGCAAGCCATCGAGCAGTTCCGCGACCAGACCGGTCGGCCCGGTCCGGCCACGTGGCGCAACGGAACGTATCCCGCCAGAGAAGCCGACTTCCCCGTCGGCGGCGTGAGCTGGTACGAGGCGGCCGCCTACGCGCGATTCCGCGACAAGCATCTGCCGACGGTCTTCCACTGGACTCTGGCGGCGCACGCTGACGACAACCCATGGCGGATCGCCCGCCTGGGCAACTTCAGCGACGTCCCGGCCCCCGTCGGACGCCACAAGGGGATGGGGCGATTCGGACTCTACGACGCGGCCGGCAACGTACGGGAATGGTGTTTCAACGCCATAGCCGGTGATGAAGAGCTTCGCTGCAACCTCGGCGGCGCAATGGGCGAGTACGACCACATGTTCTTCAAGGGGACCACGCGATCGGCATGGGATCGCGACTCCGCCAATGGGTTCCGATGCGTCAAATACCTCGGCGACAACGACGCGCCGCTCGAAATGGCTTTCGCCCCCGTGGAACGCAGGTGTCCCGATCCATCGCGGCTTGTCCCGGTGTCCGACGAGGTGTTCCGGTCGTATATCGGGACGTGGTACGACTACGACCGGATCGAATTGCACGCGAGGGTCGAATCGGCCGACGATCCCGAGGGGCTTCGCGAGCGATATGGCCGACGTGAGAAGATCACGTTCGACGCCGCATACCCGAACGAGCGCGTGACCGCCTATCTGCATTTTCCCGAGACGGCGAAGGTCCCCTGCCAGGCGGTGGTATGGTATCCGGGGGACGGGGCCCGGTTCGCCCCGTGGGACGAAACCGCCTACACCCACGAGCTGACCTGCCTGCTCCAGAGCGGGCGGGCCGTGGTGGTGCCCTTCTACAAAGGGACCTATGAGCGACGTCTCGAAAGGGACGCATACCCGCCGGACGGAATACAGAGCAGGACGCTGTACGTCCAGAGGGCCCAGGACCTGAGGCGAACGATCGACTACCTCGAAACGCGCGAAGACATCGACAAGGATCGAATCGCCTACGTCGGCCTGGGCTGGGGAGCACAGGTCGGCCCGGTGATGATCGCTACCGAGCCCCGCATCAAGACCGGCATTTTGCTGCTCGGCGGAATCGGCCCAAGCAGAAGACATCCGGCGTGCGATCCGATCAATTTCGCGCCGCGCGTGACGGTGCCCATGCTCATGCTCAACACCCGTGACGACTCGATCTTTCCCTACGAAACCGCCCAGAGACCTCTGTTCGCCCTGCTGGGCACGCCGGCGGCGGACAAGAGGCATGTGCTCTTTCCCGGCGGGCACAGCGTCCCGCAGGAGTATCGAAGACAGTACCATCGAGAGATCGTCGAGTGGCTCGACAGAACCTTGGGACCGGCGCAGTGATATGAGCGATCCCAATCAGACAGATCAATGCATGCTGGAAGCCATCCGACGCGGTGATGGTCAGGCATGGGCCCGGCTCATCGACGAGTACCAGGGCCGTCTGCTTCGCTTCGCTCTGACGCGCGTCTCGCAGCAGGCCGACGCCGAGGATGTCGTCCAGGATACCTTCACCTCCTTTGTCCGCGCTATCGACAAGCTCCAGTTGAAGGTGAGCATCGAAACCTATCTGTTCGGCATCCTGCGCAATGAAATCGTCAATCGCTTTCGCACCCAGGCGGCCGGAACGATCTGCCTGATTCAGGACATCTATCATACACGCGCCGAACCCAATGCGGACAACCCGCTCGAACAGGTGGCCGCCGGAGATCCGGGCGTCAGTTGGTGCCTTCGGCACAGCGAACAGGAGCAGTTGCAGCGAGAAGTCCTCGAGCAGGCCCTGCGACAGTTCGTGGCGGATTGCAGGGAGACGAGCAAGCTCCGCGACCTGAAGATCGCCGAACTGCTGTTCTACTGCAAAGTGCCCAACCAGGACGTCGCCAATCTGCTCGCCCTCGACGACGGCCTCGTCAGGGTAATCAAACACCGCTGCCTCAAGCGAATTCGTGACTACTGTCTGAAGCTCTGCCCGCCGGGCGACGGGTCCGTCTGCTGCTCGCAGGATCTCCTGACCGAAACGTGGGAATCGCATCGACTCAGTTGCCCCAAACGCAGCACGCTCGGCGCGTTTCTCCTCGAAACGCTGGCGCCGGAATGGTTCGATTACGTCGATTTCCACCTGACCACCGTCGGTTGTCGCTTCTGCCGCGCCAGCTTCCGGGATCTCAAGGAGGAACAAGACGGCCGTCAGCAGGACGATTTCGGCCGGCGCATCATGGCCAGCACCGTAGGCTTTCTTTCTCAGACGTGAACGGCAATTCGGGCTGACGGGAAAGGTCCCGATTCGGAGCTGTCGGGCTCAGGGCTGGTCTTCGGCCGCCGGCACGGCACGTTGTGGCGGATCGGGCAGGGTCGGCGGAGCCGTGCGGTTCTCGCCCGGCGCGCCATAGCTGAAATTGAACCTCGTCGGAATGGCGCCGGCGCTGCCCTCGGCGCCCAGGAGCCTGGCGTATTCGGCCTGCAATGCGGCGAGGTCCCCCGCTTCGATGGCCCTTCGGATCGTCGTCTGCGGCGCGCCCAACAATCTGCCAAGGCACTTGTCTTCCGTGTCGATCAGCACGCTGATCAGATAGTTACGGGACAAATCCCTGAGCCGACCCAGACTCTGGCCCTTCGTGAAACGCTGGATGATGAAGGAGTAGAGCCGGGCGAACTGCCTGGCCAACTGGTCGCTGCCGCCGCTGCCCCCGGCCAGGATCTTGTCCGTCAGGAGTCTCAGGACAGCGCCGTCCATCAGCTCATAGCCGACCGACCAGTCGGCGTAGCTGCGCATGCGGGCCTCGACGATGCGCACGAGCAGCTCGGTGGCCTGAGCCGTGTTGAATCGCCCGGCAAACTCGGCCATTGGCAGCAGGACTTCCGGGCTGCTGTCATCGACGATCTGATCGCACGCCGTCATGACCCGCGTCGCCAACTGGGCCGCCGTGCTCTGGCTCTGTCCGATCTTCGTCCACAACGTCGCATCGGTCGATGCGCGAACCGCCCAGTAGCGAACCGCGTTGTTGCCGTGCGGGATCTCCTGGATCGCCAGATCGATCAGACGTGGGTCCTTGAGGCTGTCGACCAGGATCAGCAGATTCGTGATGACTTTGAACAGGGTGGTTTCGTCTCGAATGTCGCTGCGGGCATGCTCCATGCCCTCGGCGATCCGCCGGTAGGCCGATTCGGAATACTGCTGGGCGTACTGGGTTTTCGGACTCTGGTGGCTTACGATGATGGCGCGGATCTTGGAAACCTCGGTGAAGTCAATGGTTCGGACCAGGGTCGCTACCGCATCGTTGATGAACTCGTCGATGACCTGAAGGTCCTGCTGGCTGAGGATGTCCTTCTTCATGACCTCCTCAATGCGGCGAGTTTCCATGACCGCCTTGGAAACCCCCAGGACGGCCAGAACCAAGCCACAGACGAGCAAGACAAAGACCGCGCTTTTCAACTTCATCTCGTTGGAATCCCTTTCAGTAGACCGTCGATATTTTATCCAGCTTAACGCCTGACAGGCTCCTTGTCAAGGGAAATCGCCTTTCGCCGCCGCAGGGGGACCCAGGCGCTCCATCGCGGCTCGGAGCCAGTGGCGGGCGTTCCTTATCGGACGGTTGTGTCGCCGGCGCAGGTCAGAACCGTCGTCTGCCGAGCGACAGCCGAACAAAACCTTGCCTTTGTCGTCCTATCCTCTATGTTAAGGGCCTATGATGGATGATTCTCAGAGGTTCTTCCCCAGGTCTCGCACGGCGGCAATGCGATGGGTGATGTGTCTGTCCGCGATCCTACCGCTGCTGCTCAGTGGCTGCGCCGGGACGCCCGTGACGGACCGCTCCACCGAACCAGAGGTTGTGTCGTCCGCCCCGGAGGTCACGCCGCGACCGCTACCGGCGAGCGAGCCGGCGACCCCGCCCGATAAGCCCGTCGCCGAGCCGCCTGAACCCTCACCTGCGGAGACTCCGGTCGAACCGGCCGAAGCTGGGATCGCCGAATCGATGCCCGTCGATCCGGAGGAGGAAGTCGTTGCGGCCCATCCGCCTGCAACGCAGCCGCCTGTCGCCGAGCCAAACGAGGCGCCCCCTGCCGAGATGGAATGGCAGAGGCCCCAAGAGCAGGAAGACCCGCAAGACGCTCTCGCCTGCTTCTACCAGCAGTACAGCGAGCTGCTGCACCAGTATGTGCGTGAGGACGGGCGTGTGGATTACGGCGGTCTTCGACGTAAACGTCTATGGCTAAAGGACTTACTACGAATTCCACACGAACTTGACCCGAACGACTACCGCAACTGGACCGAGGACGAGAAGCTCGCCTTCTGGATCAATACTTACAATCTGAAGATGCTCGACGTGATCGCACGGAATTACCCGATCCAGTCCTCAAGGTGGCTGCGGCTGACCTGGCCACCGAGCGACATCCGGCACATCGAGGGGATCTGGAGCAACTACAGGTTCATCGTGATGGACGAGGAGTTCACGCTGGGCGAGGTGGAGCGGCGTTTCTTCCACAGGAGTCTGGCCGACCCCCGGGCGTTTCTGGCCATCACCTATGCCAGCCTGTCCAGCCCACGGCTGCGGCGCCGGCCGTACCGTGGCGCAGATCTCGACCAACGGCTGGACGAGCAGGTCAAGGCGCTTCTGTCCGAAGGGAATGGGTTCCGAATCGACCACGAGAAGGGCATCGTCCATCTCTCGGCCCTGTTCAAGCCGACATGGCGAGGCCAGGAGTTCGTCCCCCGGTACGGAACGGACAAGAAATTCAAGGATCGCCCGGCCCAGACGCGAGCGGTCCTGAACTTCCTGACAAGGTACATCTCGCCAGACGAGGTCGATTTCCTGGAGGTGGAGAACTACTCTATCGAGTACAGCAGCTTCGACTGGCGGCTCAACGACACGTCGAGAAGCTACTGACCCGCCGGGGGCCTTCGGGAGCCCCCTTTGACGCACTTTTTGGTTGACGAGAGGATCGGCAGGTCTATCATGGGGACGCATTTCCGTTTGAGATGTGGTGCACCGGGCGACTTGCGCCCCGGCTTAATCGTGGCCAGTAGAGGGTGACCTCTTCGATTTCGGTTCTTTCAACGGGCAACGGATATAAGGTGCTAAGGATATGGCGAAACGATTGAATGTGAGTAATCCCAACTGTGACATGCGGAACTATCTGTTCACCAGCGAATCGGTGACGATGGGCCACCCGGACAAGGTCGCCGATTGCATCTCCGATGCGATCCTCGACGCCATGCTGGCCCAGGACCCGCAGAGCCGCGTTGCCTGCGAGACGCTGGTGAAGGCGGACCTGGTCGTGGTGGCCGGGGAGATCACCTCGAAGGCCACTGTCGATATCCCGCAGGTTGTCCGCAACACGATCAAGGAGATCGGCTACGACGATCCCGAGGTGGGCTTCCATTATGACAACTGCGCCGTCATGGTGGCTGTGGGTCAGCAAAGCCCGGATATCTCTCAGGGTGTCACCGAGGGAGCAGGTCTGCACAAGGAGCAGGGCGCCGGCGATCAGGGCCTGATGTTCGGTTATGCCCGCCGGGAGACGCCCACCCTGATGCCTATGCCGATTCAACTGGCCCACAAGCTGACGATCCAGCTCGAGAAGATGCGCCGCACCCGGAAGCTGCCGTGGCTGCGTCCGGACGGCAAGAGCCAGGTGACGATCGAATACGAGGACGGCAAACCCAAGCGAATCCACACGGTGGTCGTCTCGACACAGCACACCGCCGACATCAGCCACCGCGAACTGCGGAACGAGATCATCGACAAGGTCATCAAGCCGGTGTTGCCCGTACGGCTGATCGACAAGAAGACCAAGTTCCACGTCAATCCCACGGGCAAGTTCGTCGTCGGCGGCCCGAAGGCCGACTGCGGGTTGACCGGACGCAAGATCATCGTGGACACCTACGGCGGCTGGGGTCGCCACGGGGGCGGCGCCTTCAGCGGCAAAGACCCGACCAAGGTGGACCGCACCGCCAGTTACATGGCCCGGTATGTCGCCAAGAACATCGTCGCGGCCGGCCTGGCCGACGCATGTGAAGTCCAACTGTCGTACGCCATCGGCGTGGCCGACCCGATCTCGGTCCTGATCAACACGGAAGGCACGGCCAAGATCAGCGAGACGAAGATCAGCCGGATCGTCAAAGACCTCTTCCCACTGACGCCCAAGGGAATGGTCAATCACCTGAAGCTGGCCCGCCCGATCTTCGCGGCCACCGCCCATGGCGGGCATTTCGGTCGCGAGTTGCCTGAGTTCACCTGGGAGAAGACCGATATGGTCGAGGCCCTTCAGAAGGCCGCCCGGAAGTAGAAGAACACCCCCTCTGTCACGTATCACGAGCCCGGCCATGTGCCGGGCTTTTTCGTGCGCCCCACCGTTCGAAGTGCAAAGAGCGTGGGCCCGTGCCACATGGCCGCGGGCCCACGCCTACTGCCTTCTTCGTTGCCGTCGATGGCGACTGTTCTACTGACCGGCCAGATACCGGATCTCAAACGGCGACAACACGCGATCGTAGATACGAATCTCATCGAGCGCGCCGTTGAACGGATTGCCCCCGTCGCGAACGGAGGCGCCAAGCACCATGGCCGCTGTCGGGTCCGACCCGAACGAGAAGGCGGCCTCGGCGCCCAACTGGCCGGCCATGTAGACCTTCCCAACGGCCCCGTCGAACGTCACCGCCACGTGGTACCATTCCCCGACCGGCAGTGCCGCCGTCGGAATGTCGGCGATGCCTTCCCTCTGGAGGCGGACGATGCCCGTATCGATGTTGGCCTCAATCTGCCACATCATCTCGGCGGCCGCCCAGGAGTCCCTCTTGCCGATCAGACCCTGGTATTGCCCGCTGAGACCGTCCCAGTTTGCCCACAGCGAAACCGAGAGCTGACCCGTCGCGGCCGAGGGATTCAGCGTGCCCAAATCGACATACTGAGCACCGGTTCCATCGAAGTGCAGACCCGAGCCGACCTGTCCGGGCACATAAACGGGGTCCCCGACGGCGGTGCCGTGGTGCCCGTTGCCGGAGCTGTCCTCGACATTGTCTTCCAGCGGGTAATATGCCACCAGCCCACTGGTGCCCGGATCGACGATGCCGGGACGCCCCACGCCGATCTCATCGACATAGACCCGTCCGGCGCCCCCGGCCGCCGGATTGTTCCGACTCCCCACGCCGATGTACATCACCTCGACGTTGTTCATCGCCACACCGCCGAACGCGCTGAACGGAATCTCCCACGTCTGCCATTGCGTGAGCACCGTCGCCTGCGGATCGGGATGGGTTACGACGGCCGTCCGGCCGGCGCGGTCCTCGACCGCCACGTACAGCGGGGCCGGATCGTTGCCCGGCGCCGTGTCTGTGGTCGCGGCGTTGCCTCGGAAATGCACCACCAGGGTATCGGCCCCGTTGACGGTCCAGTTGGCCCCACCGAAGTCCCGCGAGGTCTCCGAGTAGTACGGAGCGTTCGTGTTGTCGTATTCCAGCGGCATGGCCTGCGAGCCGGCGAAAACGATCCGTCTCTCGGCGAACGGTGTCTCCAGATAGCCGACGGTCGAGCCGGTGTTGTTCTCCCAGCCGTCGATCCAGGTCTGGAAAATAGCCGTGCCCGCGTCCATGTCGTCGTCGTAACCCTCGAAGCTCTCGATCGTGACATACTCTCTCGTCGAGAAGCTCCAGATCGGTCCGGCCCAGAGGCTTGGTGCGGCCGCATCGTTGACCTCATCGACCTTCCAGTAGTAAATCTGCCCGAGGTCCAGTCCACCGACGGCATGCCGTGTTTCGATCGCCGTTGCGACAAGGGCCGCACCCGATTCCACGGCCGCCCGGTCGGCGCTGAAGTACACCTCGTGCGAGGCGGCCTCCCGACCGCCGCGCCAGTCAAGAACAACGTCCAGGTCCACATCGCTCTGACCGTCGGCAGGCTTGGGCTCGCGCGCCATCACAGGCTTGTAGAGGAACCGAACCTCGCTGAGACCGAATTGCGGCATCCTCCCGCCCCAATTGCTGTTGGCCGTCAGTCGGATGTACTTGGCCGCCACGCCGTCGAAGCCGATGGTGGTATTGTGAGCGTAGGCGGAGGTTGCCGTTGCGCGAGCGAATTCATAGTCGCCCAGGACCGTCCATTCGGCGCCGTCGAGCGAGTACTCGATGGTGACGTCTTTGAGGCCGAAGCCCAGAATCACCTCGAACTGCACGTTGTAGTTCCAGACCCACATCTCGTGAAGCTTGTAGACTTCGGGGAACTCGTACTGAATCCAGGCCGGTTGCGGACCGCTCGTGTCGCTCAGCCACATGTCGTCCGATTCGATCGAGTGTCGATCGGAAGCGTTGAGACCGGAGCCGTTGATCGTGTTTTGTGGCCCGGCCCCCGCTTCGGCGCTGGAGGCGGTGGCGATGATGTTCCGGACCGGATACACGTACGGCTCGACGGTGAAACTCCAGACGATGCCGGTGAAGATGGCGAAATCGGGAGCGCCGTTGACTTCATCGACCCGCCAGTAGTACGTCTGCTCGTAATCCAGAAGACCGGCCGGATCGAATGTCGTCCCGGTCTGGCCCTGGCTGGCCAGCACGCCCATCGGGTTGGCCCGGGTGGCGTTTTCGACGTCCGCCAGGACCGTTCCGAAATACACATCGTGCGTGGCAGCGCTTTCGCCCGCTGTCCAACTCAGCAGAACGTCGCGAGGCACGTCGGTGGCGCCGTTGGCCGGACTCGGATCGGTGGCGATTCCAACGACGACATCCCCGATCAGCACGTTGTCGATGTGAAGGCTTCCCGTGGTGCCGGCGGCGGCATCACTGGCTATGAGCACGCTCTCGATGCGGGTGAAGCCGGCATTGGGAAACGTGCCGATCACGGCCCCATTGAGGGTCACGATGATCTCATTGTCTACCAGTTCCAGGGCGATGCTGTTGTATTCCCCGCCAACGATGGCCGAGCCGGTGATGTCTACCCACCCCGGCCAGCTACCATCGGGAGAATTGGCGTAACTGATCGGCCCGCCCCAGGTATAGGCCTCGAAGAAGGCGCTGCTGTCTGCCGAGTCGATGCGGATGTGGAAATTGAAACTCTCGCCGGCCTTGAAGTCACAGGAGACCTTCGATTCATCCGCAATCGGTCGGGAGATCCCGCATCGCACCCAGTCCGTGGCCTGCGTGCCCGCAATGAGAACCTCCTGATCCACAATCAGGACCTCAATCGTCCCGTCCGTCTGGGTCGCCCAGCCATTGCCCACGAGGCCGTCGGGCCGGTTGAAGTCATCCTTGAAAGGCGCCCCCCAGGCGTTGGCCGCCAGGACCAGACAGACGAGCACCGTGAAACCTCGAATCTTACTCATCGCATTTCTCCTTCCAGAAAGTAAACCTTGACCTCAACAACACAAAAGCCAGTACCCAGACACACGCTCTCTACTGACACGTCGATCGACCACGCCAAGGACCCCTTCGCGCGGCGCAATCCCCGCATTCTTCATAAACAAGAGGCAGGGCAACACCCCGTCACCCTGCCCCCCATCAATTCACAGCACTCCCCACAAGACACACGCATGTGGTCCCGCCAGGACTACAGCGGCTTGTGCGTCGGCACCCTCTTGCCGGCCAGCCAGGCGATCTCTCCATCGGACAGCGCGCGATCGTACACCCGGACTTCATCCACAGACCCGGGGAAGAAGTTGTCGTTGTCCTGGCGCTTGCCCATGCGAATCTCTCCAGGCGTATTGACGTTGCTGACGGCGGCGCTGCCGATGGGCCGACCGTCGCCGTACCAGCTCACCGTCGCGCCATCGAAGGTGGCAGCCAGGTGGTGCCACTCCAGATCGATCGGCAGGATGTCCTGCTCCCAGCCATGCCGGTGCAGGCCGTAATAGCCCAGTGTCGTGGTGCCCGTATCACCCACCGCCTGGATGTCGAAATGCTGCCCGTCCACACTCGCTCCGGTGAAGCCGAAGACATTGGTCCACGCGGTGATCGACGTCGTATCGGCCTTGGCCCAACCGGCAATCGTCCGGGACGCCGCTCCGGCCACCCCGACGCCGGCGACCGTCACATAGGCGTCAGTGCCGTTGAGCTGGAGGGCCTGTCCTTCGACGCCGGTCCCATAGGCCACCTGGCCGACGGCCGTACCGTTGAATCCCTTCCCGGAACCATCGCTGAGATTGCCGTCGAACGCATAGTGGGCCACGAGGTTCGTGGTATCGGGCTCGACGGGCGTCACGTACTCGACTGCTTTGGGGGACAGCCGGATATCGTCGATATACAACATGCCCGTTGCGCCGGCGCCATCGACGCCGATGGTCAGGCTGCTGACGCTTCGCAGGTTGGCGCCGACGGCCGATAGATCGATGTTCCACGGCTGCCAGACCGCTTGCGCGATATCCGACGCAGCTCCATCATAGGAAACCTTGGTGTTGTTGATCTTCAGATACAGTTGTCCGGTGTTGCCGGAAGCACCGCGGAAATACAGCGAAAGGGTCCTGACACCGTTGGCCGTCCAGTCCTGGGGCATGTCAAACGTCCGCACGGCCTCGGATATCGTCACGGTGGTGTTGTCGTATTCCAGAGGCATGGACTGCCGCCCGCCGTGAACGAGAATCCGCTCGGCAAACGGCGCTTGCAGGTAGCCGACCGTCGAGCCGGTGTTGTTCTCCCAGCCGTCGATCCAGGTCTGGAAGATCGTCGTGCCGGCGTCGATGTCGTCGTTGTAGCTCTCGAAATCCTCGACCATGACGTATTCCAGTGTCGAGAAGCTCCAGACGGGCCCCTCCCAGACGCTGGGTGTGGCGGCTTCGTTGACCTCGTTGACCTTCCAGTAATAGGTCGTGCCAAGGTTCAGATCACTGACCTCGTGGCGGCTTTCTGTGACGATCGCAACCGGAGCCGCGCCGTCGATGACGGCCTGCTCGTCGGCGCTGAAGTAGACCTCGTGGACCGCCGCCTCGCGACCGCCGCGCCAATCCAGGGCGACGGTCAGATCCAGGGCCGTCCGGCCATCGGCAGGCGCGGGTTCTCTGGCGATCACCGGCTTGTGGTAGAATCGGACCTCGCTGAGACCGAACTGAGGCATGACGTCGCCCCAGTTGCTGTGGGCCGTCACGCGGACATACCGGGCAACCACTCCCTCCAGATCGATGACCGTGTTGTGCGCGTAGGTGCTCCGGGCGGTGGCTCGGGCAAATTCGAAATCGCCCAGAGCGGTCCATTCGACGCCGTCCACGGAGTATTCCACCGTGGCCTCCCTGACACCGAAGCCAAGGACCATCTCGAACTGCTCGTTGTAGTTCCAGACCCACATCTCATGGAGTTTGTAGGTCTGGGGGAACTCGTACTGGATCCAGGTCGGCTGCTCTCCACCGAGCGCGCTGAGCCACATGGCCGTGGCCGCAATCGAGTGCTGGTCGGAGGCGTTGAGTCCCGAGCCGTTGATCGTATTTTCCGGGCCCGATCCGCCTTCGGCGCTGGAGGCGGTGGCAATGATGTTCTCGACCGGATAGACGAACGGCTCAACCGTGAAGCTCCAGACCACGCCTCTGAAGATCGTGCTGTCGGGGGCCGCATTGACTTCATCGACGCGCCAGTAGTACGTCTGCTCGAAGTCGAGCAATCCGGGCGGATCGAACGTGGCGGACGATTGGCCCTGGCTGATCAGGACGCCCATCGGATTGGCCCGGCTGGCGTTGTTGACGTCGTCGAAGCTGGTGTCGAAGTATACATCGTGGGCAACCGCATATACACCCGGCGACCAGGCGAGAACCACGTCGTTCGGAACATCCGCGGCGCCGCTGGCGGGATTGGGGTCGGCGGCGGCGGTCCTGGGCTTGAAGACCGTCGGGACATACTCGCCCACATAGAACTGCACATAGTCCATCCAGAACTCGCCGGGCTGGTTCTGGACGTGAATCGAGATCTGAGCCGGGTTCACCGCGGCGGTGAGAACCGGAGTCGTGACGTGATACTCCGTCCATTCCTCGGTGATCGTAACCATCTCGGCGCCGTAGCCGGTCCACGGATCCTGTGCCAACTCGGGCTTGAGATTGAGTTGCAGTTCGCCCTCTTTGCTTTTGAACCAGGCGGAGAACGTGTACTGCTTGCCCGATTCGAATGCCCCGCTGTAGAAGGTCTGAATGCCCGCGTCCCAGAAATTGGCGCCCGCCGTGGGGACGACCACGTGCATGCAGTAACTCCCCTCCACCACATCCTCCGGAATGTTGGCGCCCACGAGTTCGGTCACGATGCTGCGCGTGTGGCCGCCATACCCGCCCCAGCCCGTCTCCGTGCCATCCTCGAAACCGGCGTTCACCAACAGATTCTCGATCTCCTGGGCGTGGCTGGTGCCGAAGCCCGTAAGACCGACCAACAACACTACCATCAGCCAAAGTGCTCGTAATCTCATGACACATCCTCCTACTTGTTCTGAGGTCGCCCGGCGACCCAAAGCGGTAGACGGTTACCGGGTCTGTCCCGGCTCCTGGAATCGCTCGCCCCAGACCGGTGGCAAGCGAAGGGAAATCAAAAGGCAGGTTCGCCCCACGGGGCGGCATCTCTTCATATCACACTCTCCAGACCCTTCCCGACAAGATCGGTTCGCCCATCCATGTACGGGTTGCTGCATCACCAGACAAGGCGATTATACTATGATCGGCCCGTGACGGTCAACCACCGAATCATCGATCCGCAGCGGGGGGTCTTCGGGGAGCGGCCCTCAGGTCCCCCTGGGCCCACACCGACAGACCCGCCCCGATCAGCAGCAGAACGCCGAAGACCAGTTGCAGCAGGGTCAGACGCTCATGAAAGACCACGCGGGAAATGCTGAAGACCATGAACGGTTGCGCCAGGATCACCAGGGATGGAATGGTCGCCCCGATCCGTTTGATGGCGGTGTAGAAGAAGACATGCCCCAGCGCAATGGCGGTGATTGCCGAGACAACCACCGCCGTCCAGGCCGAGACGCCCAGGGAGGCCGCCTGATCGGGACGCCCAAACAGGATCGCGGCGATCCAGAGTGCTATCGTCGTATAAAGGCTGATCACGGCGAAGCCACAGCGGGAATCCACATCCTTGAGCCGGATCTTCACCGCAACGGCGTATGCGCCCCACACGACCGCACACGCCAGCGCAATCACAATGCCCCGCAAGGTGTGCACGGCAGTGAAATCCGGCTTGAAATACAGCACGCCGCAAAGCCCCATCACCGAAAGGGCCAGTCCCGCCCAGAAGAGCCGACTCCCCGCCAGCGGCCTTTCGTCCACGAAGAACACGAGGCTGAACGCGGTAATCCACAACACCGACGTCTTCGTCAGCAGTGTGGCGAAGGCCGGACTGATATAGTAGAAGGTCATCGCCCACAGACTCTGCATCCCGATGTTGACCGCGAAAGGCAAAAGGGCCAGACGCCATGTGCGGCGGTCGAACTTCCCGGCACACATGAAATACAACAGCGCAGGCAACCAGAACAGACAGGCTACAGTGTAGCGAAGCGCGTTCTGCGTCCAGGAATCGACGCAGCCGGTCAGTTGCTTGATGAAGATCGGGCCGATCGACCAGCAGCACAAGGCCCCGAGGGATGCGGCCGTGGCGGCCATGTCGATCCGGCCTCTTTTCTTTGCCTTCGATGCATTCAACAGGGTGGCTCCGGCCTCGGCCGATAGCGACCTTGCAGAGACAATGCGGCAGGTTCAGTCGAGCATGTCGAGGACAATGCGAGCCACCTCCTGGCCGGCCTTCTTCTCCGTCAACGGCTCAACCATATCGATCAGGTCGTTGCTGAGGCGATTCAGCGCCTCGGGATTCTTCAAGAACGTGGCTACCTTCTCGACGATCGGGTCGATAGACGTGAAGTACGGCATGAATTCGGGCACCAGGGCACGATCCGCCAGCAGGTTGACCAGCGTAAAGAACTTCGCATGCACCAGCCACCGGCCGACGAGATGCCACAGGATTCGGTTGGTCTGGTACATCACCACCATCGGACAGCCCGCCGAGGCGACCTCCAGCGTCGCGCTGCCGCTGGCGACCAGCGCGAAGTCCACATCGCTCGCTGTGTCGGTCACCGAATCAATGGAATACTCGCAGGAGAAGCCGGCGATCTGCATCTGTTTGAGCAGTGCGCGCCGCTCTTCGTTGGGCGCGACAGCGACAAACTGAGCCGACGCGAATTGCTGCCTCAGACGGGCCGCCACTTCCTGCATGGGCCGCCACAGCGATTCGATCTCCGCCAGCCTCGAACCGGGCATCAACGCGATCCGAGCGCACCGCGGATCGAAATCCGAGTAGTCCTTGCGGAAGCCCGTCAGATCGGCTGGCAGCTTATCGAGCAGGGGATTGCCGACGAAGGTCGCATCGACGCCCCGCTGGGTGAACCACGCCTCCTCGAAGGGCAGCAGACAACAGAGCTTGTCGCAGCAGCGGCGCAGCTTGCCGATCCGCCAGCCGCCCCACGCCCAGAGCTGGGGGGCGACGTAAAACAGCGTCCGGACGCCAGCCCGCTTGGCCGCCCTGGCGACATGGAAGTTGAACGAGGGAGAATCGCAGACGATCACGAGATCGAACGGCCGCTCGCGCAGGCAGCCCTTAATGCGCCGCAGGAGCTTATAATAGTACCCCGCGTGGGCCACCGCCTTGTAGGTCATCACCGCCCCGCCGACCGTGTTCTCGATCAACTCGCAGCCGGCCTCGGCCATCTTGGGCCCGCCGATGCCGACGAACTCGATGTCCCGTCCGCCGGCCTTCAGCGCGCGAATCAGTCCGGCACAGTGCACGTCGGCACTGGGGTCATTGGCACTGATGAACAGCCGAGATTTCTTCTTCGCATTTGCCATAGTCACGAGTCGTTACGTCATACCACCCGAACCCCCAAACATCAATCCCCAACTTCCCGGCAGGTTTCTCGCGTACCTTCTGCCCGAGGGCCCTTGCCGCGGCCCCACATTTCGACCAGAATGAGCAGCCGGACCGAATGCATCGAGCCGGGACTCGGGATCGACTTCAAGCGGGACGGAAAGCCGATCGGGATCGAAATCCTCGCGCCGGCCAAGCTTACGTTGGCGGCCTTCAACCGCGTCCTCCGCGGGCTTGGTTTGCCCCCGCTCAAACGAGCCGATCTGGCCCCCCTCAGGGCCGCGTAGCCCTCGAAAAGCAAAAGAAATCTGACATCAAGCTTGAATACTGGGAGACTATGTGAGTATATTGCCATATAGTTACTCATTCGGGCCGTCGTGGGGCGGCCCGGGGAACAGGCCGGAGCTATACGACTATGAGCACCAGTAAGAACTTGTTGTACGAGAAACAGGCCGAGATCGCCAAGGCCATCGCCCACCCGCTGCGCATCGCGGTGATCGACTTCCTCAAGGACGGCGAGAGATGCGTTTGCGACATCGCCGAGCACGTGGGGTCCGAGCGGTCCAACGTCTCGCGGCACCTGGCCGTGATGGTCAATGCCGGCGTATTGAGCTGCCGCAAGGAGGGCCTGAAGGTCTTCTACTGGCTGCGGACGCCGTGCGTCGTCGATTTCCTCGGCTGCACGACCCGCGTCCTGAAGTGCCAGGCCCAGGAACACGAACAGATCCTGTCCGCTCTGTAGCTCGGGGGAACCGATTCAATGGACTTCAAACGCGAGTGGAAGAAGCTCGTTCTCATTGCAGGTGTCTTCCTGGCCTGCTTCTATCTGCCCGTCGGCGTCAGACGCTTCGACGGCGCGCTCATCGAGTCGCTGCACCTGGTCCGGTGGTACGCCCGCGAGCATGTGCTGCTGTGCCTGATCCCGGCCTTTTTCATCGCCGGGGCGATTTCCGTTTTCGTCAGTCAGGCGTCGGTGATGAAGTACCTCGGCGCCAAGGCCAACAAGGTCCTCGCCTACGGCGTCGCCTCGGTCTCCGGCTCCATTCTGGCGGTCTGCTCGTGTACGGTGCTGCCGCTGTTTGCCGGCATCTACAAGATGGGCGCCGGCCTCGGCCCGGCCACCACGTTTCTCTATTCCGGCCCGGCGATCAATGTCCTGGCCATCATTCTGACCGCCCGCGTCCTGGGTCTGGAACTCGGCATTGCCCGCGCCGTCGGCGCGATCCTGTTCAGCGTCGTCATCGGTCTGCTGATGCACCTGATCTACCGCAAGGAAGAGACCGCCAAGGCCAACGTGCAGATGGCCATGCCCGATCCCGATGTCAAGCGTCCACTCTGGAAGAACGCCGTCTATTTCGCCTCGATGGTGGGCATTCTGGTCTTCGCCAACTGGGCCCGCAGCGGCGACGTTCGGGCGGTGTTCCTCTGCTGTCCCGGCGGTCTGACGACGTATCAGGTCGAGGGGACGCTTGTGGACCAGACCGACGAGACGGTGACCATCGTCGATACCGCCGGCAAGAAGCAGGAACTGCCCGCCGAACTGCTCCGTGGCGTCGAAGAGGTCCGAAAGAACAACCTCTATGAGACGATCCATCGCATCCGCTGGGTCCTGGTGGCCGGCCTTCTTGTGGCATTCCTGTTCATGGTCGGCGCCTGGTTTGGCCGAGGTGAGATTGGCGAGTGGGTCGAAGCCACATGGGGCTTTGCCAGGCAAATCCTTCCCCTGTTGCTGTTGGGCGTCCTGGTTGCAGGCTTTCTGCTGGGCCGGCCCGGGCATGAAGGCATCATTCCGACCGAATGGGTCAATACAGCGGTCGGGAGCAACTCGGTCTGGGCCAATCTCTTCGCGGCGGTCGCCGGAGCCTTCATGTACTTCGCCACACTGACCGAGATCCCCATTCTCCAGGGTTTGATGGGCGCGGGTATGGCCAAAGGTCCGGCGCTGGCGTTGCTGTTGGCCGGCCCGGCTTTGAGCCTGCCCAACATGCTCGTCATTCGCTCCGTCATGGGCACGCAGAAGACCATCGTGTTTGTGGCTCTGGTGATCGTCATGGCCACGATCTCCGGCATCCTATTTGGAGCTATGTGAAGGTATGAAGAAGATACAGATTCTGGGGACCGGGTGTCCCAAGTGCAAGAAGCTGGCGGAGAACGCCGAGGCCGCCGCGAAGGCGCTGGGCCTTGAGTTCGACATCGAGAAGGTCACGGACATCGGCGAGATCATGACGTTCGGCGTGATGGTCACGCCGGCTCTGGCCGTCGATGGCCAGGTGAAGGTCGTCGGCAAAGTGCCCTCGCCGGAAGAGATCCAACGGTTGCTGGCATAGACGAGGAGTCGCCGATGCGTTCCTGGTGGAAGGCGTTGCTCGCTGTGGTTCTGACAGGCACTGTCGCCGCCGTCGTCGTCTTGCGGCGCGCGACGCCGGCGACGGAAGACGGCCCCGCCGGCCCCGGCGTCGCGGAGGGTTCGACGCAGGCATACAAGCCGCTGCCGTGCCTCGTGGAATTCTCGGCCGGGGATTGCGGGCCCTGCAAGTTGATGGAGCCGATCCTCGAGGAACTCGCCCGAGACTATGAAGGGCGTCTGCGAATCGAGACCGTCGATCTCTGGAAGAGGCCGACCGTCGCCGAAGAGAACAACATCCGGATGTATCCCACGCAGATCTTCTACGATGCGATGGGCAACGAGCTGTTCCGCCACGAGGGCTTCTTTGCCAGGGAGGACATCCTTGAACAATGGAAGAGACTGGGCCATGACTTCGAGCAGCCATAGATGATGGACAGACTTCTCATCCAGATCGAATGCCCATGCAGTGGGGGCAGGAGCGACCCGCTGCTGTTGCTGGCGGTGCTCGTCGGCACGTGGCTGCTGATCCACGGGTTGAGATTGGCCTTCAGAAAGGCAGGTGCAGGTGCAATGAACAAATCGAAGAAGATCGCGATCGTCGCTGTTCTGGCCGTCGCCGTGGTCGCGGTGCTCGCGGCAAGGCAGAACAGGTCGAGGCCGGCGGCGGAGACCGGGCCCGTCGAACAGCCGGTAGCTGTCCACCCGGAGGAACTGACGGGCAAGGGCCGGCCGGTGCTGATCGACCTCGGGGCCGGCACGTGCATCCCCTGTAAGATGATGGCCCCGATCCTCGCGGACCTCAAGGCCGAGTATGCCGGGGCCATGGATGTCCACTTCCTCGACGTCCACGAGAATCCCGATCTGATCACCCTGTATGGAATTCGAGTCATCCCCACGCAGATCTTCTACGACGCGTTGGGCAAGGAGATGTTTCGACACGAAGGCTTTCTCTCCAAGGGCGACATTCTGACCAAGTGGAAGGAGTTGGGAGTCGATCTGGTGTCACAACCATGATGCAGGAGTTGTTCACATCCTTGACGCGTGCCGTGGAAGCCGGTCCGACCGTCGCGATCGGGGCGGCGTTGATCTGGGGCATTCTGAGCGTGGTGCTGAGCCCGTGCCACCTGTCGAGCATCCCGTTGATCGTCGGCTTTATCGACCAGCAGGGTCGCATGTCCACGAGACGCGCGTTGTTCATCTCGACGCTGTTCGCAGGGGGCATCCTGGTGACGATTGGGGCCATTGGAGCCATCACGGCCGCCGCGGGGCGAATGCTCGGTGACGTCGGCCGCTATGGCAACTATTTCGTGGCTCTGATCTTCTTTCTCGTGGGCCTGTGCCTATTGGACGTCATCCCAATGCCCTTCTCCGGACCGGGCCAGGTCGGCATGAAGCGGAAAGGCCCGCTGGCGGCCCTGGTCCTCGGCCTGGTCTTCGGCATCGCCCTGGGCCCGTGCACCTTTGCCTATATGGCGCCGATGCTCGGCGTGACGTTTCGGGTAGCCTCGACCCGATTGTTGTATGGCGTCCTATTGCTCGTTGCTTATGGCATCGGCCACTGTTCGGTCATCATCCTGGCCGGCACGAGCACCGGATGGGTCCAGCGTTATCTCAACTGGAACGAGAAATCCCACGGCGCCGTTGTGGTCAAACGAGTGTGCGGCGTCCTGGTGATCCTGGGCGGACTGTACCTGATCTACACCGCACCCTGATTGCGGCGATTTCGACCTATGCATGGGATTATTGACAAGGGAGGAAAGAACATGGATCGAAGGAAGTTTCTGGCAACGACCCTGGCGGCAGGTGCAACGGCATCGGTGGCTTCCACGGCAGCGGCCGCTCAGGCAGACAAGACGATTCGCATCGTCGGTGTCTCGTGCAGCCCGCGAAAGGGCAAGACGACCGCCACGGCCATCCAGGTCGCGCTCGACGCCGCCAGGACGGTGAGCCCTCGGATCAAGGCGGAGTTGATCGACCTGGGCGGGCTTCAGATCGCCGGCTCGCTGGGCGGCGCGACCTCGGCCGAGGCGGCACAGCCTGAGGACGACTTCGATCTCGAAGTGCTGCCGGTACTCAAGGCGCCCCAGGTGCCGGACGGCATGATCATCGGTTCGCCAAGCTACTTCCGCAGCATGAGCGCGCTGTGTAAGGCCTTCCTCGAACGCTTGCAGGTCTTCCGCGAGCCCAGGCTGCAACTGGCGGACATGCCGCTCGGCGCGCTGGCCACCGGCGCTTATCGCAACGGGGGCCAGGAACTGGTCATCCAGGAGATTCAGACGGCCATGCTGGTCCATGAGGTGATGGTCGTCGGCGGCAAGCCACGGGCCCACCAGGGCGCGACCCTGTGGAACGCCTATAAAGACGACATCATGAAGGACGAGTTCGGCATCGAGACCGCCAGACAGCTCGGCATCCGCGTCGCCGAGGCGGCCCTGCGCCTGAGAGCGTAACGACGGACGCAGCCATAGCCATATCGAGAGACGAGATTCGTCCTTGACGAAAGATCGAGGAACCGGATAATGCGGCCCATTGGGGATGGGGTTCCCCACAACCGCCTTGTGGCTGATGACTCCTACCGAATCCGTGTTGGCGGGAGCTTGCGCCCTTATGTCGAGTGCCTCCCTCCATGTATGGGCAACAAGGACTCGTTCCACCGGGAATTGGATGCATGGGATATAAGCTGATCGGTCTGGCGCTTGCGGGGGCATGCGGGGCACTGGCCCGTTACGGACTGGCCGGCCTGTTTCAACGGGCTCAGCAGATGGGCTTCCCCTGGGGCACATTGACGGTGAACATGCTGGGCTGCTTCCTGTTCGGCCTGATCTGGACACTGACGCAGCAGCGACTGGCAATCAGCCCGGAGACCCGAACGATCGTCCTGGTCGGCTTCCTGGGCTCGTTCACGACGTTCAGCACGTTCCTGTTCGAGACGGATCAGATGCTCGAACACGCCGAGTGGGTCATGGCCGGACTGAACCTGACGGGTCAACTCGGGCTGGGTTTGGCCGCGTACCTGCTGGGCGTCTTCTTAGGCCGGGTGGTTTGATGGGAAAGGAGTCATGCTGTGATCCTGCCTTCTGAAGCGCAATTACTGCGGATCTTCATCGGGGAAAACGACAAGCACGGACATCGCCCGCTTTATGAGGCGATCGTCGAGGAAGCCCGCAGGCGAGGCATGGCCGGCGCAACGGTCCTGCGGGGCGTGATGGGGTTCGGCAAGGCCAGCCGCATCCACACGTTCAAGATCCTCCGCCTCTCGGAAGACCTGCCCATCGTGATCGAGATCGTGGACAAGCCGGAGCGGATTGCCGCGTTTCTCCCTGATCTGGACAAAATGATCGGCGAGGGATTGGTCACGCTGGAGAAAGTCCGTGTCGTCGCATACCGCCGCAATGCAGACGCGGGCCCCGGCGGCTGCTCGCCGGACGATGCTGCCGATCCGCAGTCACCCTGAGAAGCCTGAAGAACCCGCTCGGTTAGGCGATATCCGCTAATTCGGAATTCGCGCGGTTGAAACGGCCCTGTGCCTCACGTCATCAAGCGTGCCGCTACCAATAGGGGCACCACAGGCGATTGGCCCGGCCGAACCCCTGGCCTCGCCCGGCCCCGCCCCGGAACCGCATGCGCTGCGGCTGGAACTGCTGCTGACCGGCGGCCCCCCAGCGGCGTGCTGTATCAGGCGGTGCGGCCAAGCCGATTTCGCAGCGGTTTCCCACGAGACCGCGCCGCTGCTGCGACCAAGCCGGTCGGAGCCCGGCGTCGCGCAGCTCGACCGCCTCGCCCTCGTGCGTCAGCGTCGTGACCGCGTAGTGGTTGTCCGGCATCCTGGCCGTCCGAAACGCCACCACGTCGATCCGGGCGCCCGGCTCCAAACGCTCGGCGAGCGCGGCAACCGCGTCGGCCGGGCCCAGGTGCAGGTTGTACTCCTGCCCGTCGCTGCCCTGGAATATGATGTGTGTTCCCGCGACGGCACGGCCTGTCGTTTTCTCACAGGGGTGCGTCTCAACCGACTGCACGACGCCGGACAGCGACGTCAGTACCGGTTCCAGACCCTGGCGCACCACGCCGACAGGATCGCCCATCCCCTTCTGTGCATGCGCCATCGAGCCCGCAAGAACCACACACGCCACCATCGCAAATACCCCCCACCCACGGGGAAATCTCTCCTGCCTCGTTCTGCGGCTTGTCTTCTTCATCGCATCTGCTCCTTTCCGTGCATCTCGACCGATCCCGGCCGGTTCACATCTCACTGCACCACCCCGGAAGGAGTAGTGGCGACGACGCCGTCTCAGGTTACACCCTTACGAAGGAAGCCGTCAGGCCTCACAGGTAGCCCAAACCGATCGGGCAGAATATTTGAGAAACGAACAGGCTTTTTCTGGACACGTAGAACCAAGCATGATATACTTCGTTATATGGCGAAATATAAAGGACATTTATGCGTGATGTACTGGATATCACCAAGGCGCTGGCCGATGGGAACCGGCTGCGGGCGCTGATGGCGCTGGCGGGCGGGGAGTTGTGCGTCTGTCAGATCATCGAGATGCTGGGTCTGGCACCGTCGACCGTTTCGAAGCACATGTCGATCCTGCGTCAGGCGGGCCTGGTCGAGGCCCGCAAGGAGGGGCGATGGATGTACTATCGCCTCGTGAGCCGGGATGGCTCGAAGGCGGCCAGGGAGGCGATCGCCTGGCTACGGCGGAACCTCGCCGCAAGTCCGCAGGTCGTCGAGGACGCCAAGACACTCAAGAAGATCCTGTGCACCGATCGGGAGGAACTATGCAGGAAGCAGAACCGAAGCTGAAGGTGTTGTTCCTGTGTACGGGCAACTCCTGCCGCAGCCAGATGGCCGAAGGCTGGGCCCGGCACCTCAAGGGGGACGCAATCGACGCCTATTCGGCGGGCATCGAAACGCACGGGCTCAATCCCCATGCGGTCCAGGTGATGGCCGAGGCCGGCGTGGACATTTCCGACCATCGCTCGAAACACCTCGATGAGGTCAAGCATATCCCGTTCGACTACGTGATGACCGTCTGCGACCATGCCCACGAATCGTGTCCGCTCTTTCCCGGCAGGACCACGGTCGTCCACGTCGGTTTCGACGACCCACCGCGTCTGGCGAAAGCCGCCAAGAGCGAGCAGGAGGCACTGGACTGCTACCGCCGAGTCCGCGATGAGATTCGCACCTTCGTCGAAACGCTGCCGGACAGTCTGAAAACGCAAGAGACGTAACACTCTGGAGGTTGTTCATGCTTGAAGACACGCAAGACAAAGAGAACCTTCGCGAATCGGTTCGGACCGGATATGCGCAGATCGCCCAGGAAAGCGGGCGCTGCTGTTGCGGCTGCGGCGACGCGACCCAGCTCGCTCAGACCATCGGCTACACGGCGCAGGAGTTGGAGGCCCTGCCGGAAGGGGCCAATATGGGTCTGTCCTGCGGCAATCCGACGGCCCTGGCGGGCCTGAAGACCGGCCAAGCAGTGCTGGACTTGGGCAGCGGTGGTGGATTCGACGTCTTCATCGCGGCCGCCAAGGTCGGTCCCGCCGGACGCGTGATCGGCGTGGACATGACGCCCGAGATGCTCGTCAAGGCCCGCAAGAGCATCCCCGCCTTCACCCGCAAGACAGGCCTGAACAACGTCGAGTTTCGCCTGGGCGAGATCGAGCACCTGCCCGTAGCCGATGCCTGCATCGACGTGGTCATCTCGAACTGCGTCATCAACCTCTCGCCGGAGAAAGACCAGGTCTGGCAGGAGATCGCCCGCGTCCTGAAGCCCGGCGGGATCGCATGCGTCTCCGATCTGGCCCTGAAGGCCCCTCTGCCCGATGCCGTCAAAGCGGCGGCCGAGGCGCTGATCGGATGCATTTCCGGTGCCGTGCCGATCGCCGAAACACTTGGCATGATCGAGGCCGCCGGTCTGAACGTCACGCAGACGGAAGACAAACCCTACAACGTCGACGTGATGGACGGCTGCAACGACTCGTTGTACAAGGCCGTCCGAGACAGCCTGGCGCCCGGCGCGAGACTCGGGGACTACGTTGTCAGCGTCAATTTCGTTGCGAAGAAACGGACGAATTGATCGCCGAAGTCGTGGGACAAAGCCCCGCATAGGATCTACAGGAGCCGAAGCCATGGCAAATGAAACATCTCTCAAGACCGAGAAGCAACTGAACGTCTTCGAGAAGTATCTGACGATCTGGGTGGCGTTGTGCATCGTCGGCGGGATCGTGCTGGGCAAGGTCGCGCCGGGCGTGGCCCAGTCGCTCGATGGCCAGGCCATTTACGTCGGCGGGGCGCCGGTGGTGTCGATCCCCATCGCGATCTGCCTGTTCTTCATGATGTACCCGATCATGGTGAAGATCGACTTCGCCGAGGTTGTCAAGGCGGGCAAGAGTCCCAGGCCGGTCCTGCTGACGCTGATCGTCAACTGGGCCGTCAAACCCTTCACCATGTTCGCCATCGCGACGTTCTTTCTGGGCTACGTCTTTCGGGGATTGATCCCCGGCACGGAGATCGTCAAGGACGGCACCGAGGTCGAGTTGTGGCGTTCGTACATCTCCGGGGCGATTCTGCTCGGGATCGCGCCGTGTACGGCGATGGTGCTGATGTGGGGCTATCTGGCGCGGGGCAACCAGGGCCACACGCTGGTGATGGTCGCGATCAACTCGCTGACGATGCTGGTGCTCTACGGCCTGCTGGGGGGCTGGCTGCTGGGCGTCAACCAGATGCCCGTGCCGTGGCAGGCGCTGCTGCTGTCCATCGCGATCTACGTGGCCCTGCCGCTGGTGGCCGGGTACTTCTCGCGCAAGTGGATCATCCAGGCCAAGGGCCAGGCGTGGTTCCAGGCGAAGTTCCTGCACGTGCTGACGCCGGTGTCGATCATCGCTCTGCTGGCGACGCTGGTTCTGCTGTTCAGCTTCAAGGGCGAGACGATCGTCGCCAACCCGCTGACGATCCTGTGGATCGCGATCCCGCTGTTCATCCAGACGGTGCTGATCTTCGCCATCACCTATGCCCTGGCCCGAATGCTCAAGTTCAGCTATGAAGACGCCGCCCCTTCGGCGATGATCGGCGCGTCGAACCATTTCGAGGTCGCCATCGCCACGGCGACCATGCTCTACGGCCTGTCCAGCGGCGCAGCCCTGGCCACCGTCGTCGGCGTCCTCATCGAGGTCCCCGTCATGCTCATGCTGGTCAAGGTCTGCCTGCGGACGAAGGGATGGTTCGCTTCCGAGGTGCTCGGCAACAATGGATGCGCCCCATCCATTGCCGCATCCCACTGAGCCTGCAGGATCGACGTGATTGCCGATCGGTGGCCCTACGATTCCGATTCGTCTTCCGGTTTGGTTTCGAGAAGCCTTTCGAGAACGCGAAGGTCCTTGGGGATGTGCACGGTGACGTACTCCCCGGATTCGATCTGCGTGTACGAGTGGTCGAGAAGGCCGTCGAAGAGGATGGTGTCATCCGGACCGAGTCGATAGGTTTTGTCCTCGATCCGCAGCTCGACGCGTCCGCTGAGCACGTAACAGAACTCCTGAACGTCCTCGTGCAGGCCCATCACGTGAACGTGGTCGCCCTTTTCCGCTATCACGCGAATGAGCTTGCCCTTGTCGTAGCGGGCAACCCGACACTTCTCGAGGCCCTTGTCCTTGTCCGACAGCGGTCCCCGAGGTTCTTCCTTGGCCTTCCTTCGCTGAACGAAGCGGCGTTCGGCCAGCCCGATCAGCGCGCTGGTGGAGATCTGCAGGGCCCCGGCCAGCGCATCCAGGGTCTTGAGCGAGGGCAGCGTCTTGTTCGTTTCGACCGATTCCACGGTCGGATAGGTCAGTCCCGACCGGCCGGCCAGCGCCTGCAAGGTCAGATTCAACCGACGACGCAGGACCCGAATGATGCGAAAATCGTAGGCGCTGTTCACATCGTGCTCCTTCTCTGCTCGACAGCAGAATTTGCGGCTGCTCCGGAATGGGCGCGTGTCCGCCCCCGCCCGGCTGCGCCGACTTATCGGACGACCACCGAATGCGCCTCTAATAAACACCGGCGGGGCGACTTAGTAAAGAGGTTTCTGCCCTACCCCTTGAACGCGTCCCAGCGGCCATTTGGCAACATCCCTTATCAAACCTGTTTTACATCTGCCGTGACGACACACCACGCAATTGACAGATGCCGGGTGCAACAAACCGCGCGCAAAGCACGATAAGAGGATCGCCTTACCTGTATGGGGGTTCGGTCAGAACCAAGTCAGACCTCGGAAGGCAGGAGATGCCGCATCTTGGGGGGCATCGCCTCAGTTGAATGACACAGGAATGCTGTCCGTCCGGCTCCATCCGGCTCTGCACTCGTGCCGGACCGATGCACCGGGAGACGGAAGCCACACAGGTTCTTAAGTGAAAGGCAACACGCATGGGCACCGCTATCGAGACACGGGCCAAGCCGGGCAAGTACCTTACCTTCGCCCTTGGACCGGAGGAATTCGGACTGGAGATCCTCAAGGTCCGCGAGATCATCGGCTACATGGACATCACGGCCGTCCCGCAGACCCCTGAATACATCCGAGGGGTCATCAACCTGCGGGGCCAGGTCATCCCGGTGGTCGACCTGCGCGCCAAGTTCGCCATGCAGAGCGAGGAGAAAACGCCGCAGACGTGCATCATCGTCGTCGAGACCCGCCACGGCGAACAGAAATTCAACACCGGTATCGTCGTCGATCGTGTGCGGGACGTGCTGGATATCACCGCCGGTCAGATCGAGGATGCGCCCAGCTTCGGCGCCAGTGTGGAAACGGATTTCATTCTGAGCATGGCCAAGATCGCCGAATCCGTCAAGATCCTGCTCGACATCGACCGGGTCCTCGGCTCGACGGATCTGACGGCCCTGCGCAAGACGGCGGCGTGACATGCATGGCAGACCGATCTCACACAGGGAGGTCTGAGCGAATTCACATAGGGAAACGTGGCGCCGGGGGTTTGCGGCGCAGCCGAGCAAAATCGTGTGTAGTGCTTCAGGAGAATGAAAATGTTCAAGAACATGAAACTGGCAACGAAGATGGGGGCGGGCTTCGGCTTTCTGGTCGTGATCTCGGGGATTCTCGGATACGTCGGCTGGAACGGCCTGAGCAACGTGGCAAGGAATGCGGAACTGAACCGCGGGGGCAATGAATGTATCGAAAGGCTCAATAGCTGTGCCTCGCTCCGCAGGGACTTTGCGCTCCACGGCTTCGACAAGTTCGGCAACAACGAGAAGAATGCGGCCGACATGTGGCACGAGGCGTACAACGCGCTGATGGCCCGAATGAAGCAGATGGAAGGCGAACAAGGTCTTTCGGCGGCCGACAAGGCTCGCGTCACCGAGGCGATCAACGGGATGCCCGCCTACCTGACCTCGTTCGAACATCAGAAGGACTCGCGACAGACGAAGGACTCGGCTTTCGCGGTGTGGGCCAAGGTCGGCTGGGATATCACCCAGGAGGTCGCCAATGTGATCCGGGATGTCATCCAGCCGGCCCGCACGGCCGCGGAGCAGTCCAAGGACGTGGAAGAGATGGCCAAGTGGGCTCGCATCGCGATTCAGCTCGACGAGACCGTCTTCCAGGAGTTTCTGGTTCTTCGGATCAACGGCGTCTTCCTGGTCGCCACCAACAAGGACGAGCAATGGAATGCCCTGCAACAACAGCTTCCCAAGGTCCGAGCGAATGTTGAGGCGTGGGCCAATCTGGTCAAGGGCAACGCACAGCTCGAGGCCGTGGCGAGGAATATCGCCGGCTACGTGGAGAGCTATGCGCAGGCCGCCCAGCAGTTCTACAGCGGCGTCCTGGCCGGTCGGCAGGCCGATACGGACATGGCGAGCGCCGCCAAGGCCATCGTCGATACGATCGTAGGCTTGCAGACCTCTCTGAAAGACGGCATGGAGACGACGACGGCCCGCACGAACATGCTCATGACCGTCATGGCGGTCTCGGGCATCGTCCTGGGCATCGTCCTGGCCGTTGTGATCACGATGAGCATCATCAAGCCGATCAAACGGATCATCGACGCACTGACGGCCGGTTCGGAGCAGGTGGCCGCGGCGTCGGGGCAGGTTTCCGCCGCGTCGCAGTCGCTGGCCGAAGGCGCGACCGAGCAGGCCGCCGGACTCGAAGAAACGTCCTCCAGCCTCGAAGAGATGGCCTCGATGACCAAGCAGAACGCCGACAACGCCCAACAGGCCAACACGCTGGCCAGCGAGGCCCGCAAGGCGGCCGACACCGGCGCCGAGTCGATGGGACGAATGAACGCCGCCATTCGCGAGATTCAGAAGAGTTCCGACGAGACCAGCAAGATCATCAAGGTCATCGATGAGATCGCGTTCCAGACCAACCTGCTGGCGCTGAACGCCGCCGTCGAGGCCGCTCGGGCCGGTGAGGCCGGCAAAGGCTTCGCCGTGGTCGCCGAAGAGGTCCGCAATCTGGCCATGCGGTCGGCCGAGGCGGCCAAGAACACCGCCAACATGATCGAGGAGTCCGTCAAGAACGCCAACAACGGCGTGGACATCGCCACGGAAGTCGGCAAGGTCCTCGACGAGATCGTCCAGAGCGTCGGCAAGACCACGGATCTGGTCAGCGAAATCGCGGCGGCCAGCCAGGAACAGGCCCAGGGCATCGATCAGGTCAACACCGCGATCGCCCAGATGGACAAGGTCACCCAGCAGAACGCCGCCAACGCCGAGGAGAGCGCCAGTGCTTCGGAGGAACTCAGCTCGCAGGCCGAATCGATGAACGACATCGTCGGCGAACTGATCGCCCTGGTCGGGGGCGCCGCCGGAACCCAGACCCCGTCGGCGCAACAGCGCAACACCGGCAACCGCAAACTGTCCCGCACCGATCAGATGTACCACAAGATCGCCGGGGCCAAACCCAACAAGACCCATACGCCGTCGGCCAAATCGGTCCGGGAGAAAGCGATTCCTCTTGGCGATGACGACGGATTGGACAACTTCAACTCCTGATGGTATCGCTCGTCCACGAGGCGCTTCCGGATGGCCTGTCCGTCCGGAAGCGCCGAATGGGCGACATCCTCATGAACCCTTCGCACCGCCAACCCACCTTCGGCGTCAGGCACGATAGAGCGTGCCGAATCGAACGCTCCCCGAAACAGGCCCAGGCTCGCGCGAGCCGTTTATGGGACCTGAATCAGACCCGTGTCGGAAAAATTTCGAGCCCACCTGCCCGGGGTCGCGCCCCGCACACCCGCCATCACGACCAGCGGGCCTGCTGCGAGAACAGTACTTATCGGACCGCCGATGCCGCCATTGTGGATCGCGCCGTTCGCACCCGGACAATAGGCTCAACTTCGGCGTCATGTACTGCCGAAAACCTGGGACGTCCTGCCGGCGTGCCTGGGGACATGGGACAGTGGGTTGGCTTAGGCGCCCCGAATCCACAGTTGGCACGTTTGCATTGCATCGTACGTGCAGGAACAGCATAATACCCGCCTGAGGGACCGGCCCGCAGGCACGTTAAAAGGAGTCCTGTCATGGCAGCAACTGCGTCGAAAGCTCAGAGTCCCAGTGCCACGGCCCAGCACAAGGAAGGCAAGTATCTGACCTTCGCGCTGGCCCACGAGGAGTACGGACTGGAGATCCTCAAGGTCCGTGAGATCATCGGCTACATCGACGTGACCGCCGTCCCGCAGACGCCGCACTACGTCAAGGGCGTGATCAATCTGCGCGGGCAGGTGATCCCGGTCGTCGATCTGCGTGCCAAGTTCGGCATGGAGACCACCGATGTGACGGAGGAGACCTGTATTATCGTCGTCGAAATCGCCCATGCCGACCGCAAGTTCAGCACGGGCATCGTCGTGGACCGCGTCCAGGAAGTGCTCGACATCCCCGGCCAGAGCATCGAAGAGGCCCCGCAATTCGACTCGTCGGTCGACACCAGCTTTATCCTCGGGATGGGCAAGGTCGGCGACGCCGTCAAGATCCTCCTCGATATCGACAAGGTGCTCGCCGGGGAAAGCCTGGACGGCTTCCGGTCCGAAGGTCTTTAACAGCCGCCCGCAGAGGCGTCTACTCCATGAACGATGTGAAAGGATGTGCAATGAGAACAGGGAAATGGATTTGGGTCTGTTTGACCGTGCTGACGCTGGGACAGGTCTGCGGCGCCGCCGAGGACGGCTCGTCTGTCGATGACCGCCTCGCCCAACTGGAGAAGGAAATCGCCGAGCTCAAGCAGGCCTCGGCCCCAGCCTCCGGGCCGACCGCGTCGAGCGACAGCAAGAAGAAGGGACTCTTTTCGAGCGTGGACGTGCAGTTGTACGGCTACATCAAGGCCGACGCGTCGCGTGACTCGTCCCGCACGACAACCGGAAACTACGTGCTGTACGTGGACTCCGAGGCCACTCGGCGAAACGACGCCGAGTTCAATCTGACGGCCGGCGAGTCTCGCCTGGGCTTGAACTTCAGCGGCCCGTCCAGCGAGACGCTGAAGACCTCCGGCAAGGTGGAGTTCGACTTCTTCGGCAAGAACGCCGACGAGAACAAGGCCAAGATTCAGATGCGTCACGCCTACATGAATCTCGAATGGCCCGAGGCGCAGTTCAGCCTTCTGGCCGGCCAGACCTGGGACGTCATCTCGCCGTTGAACCCGAGCACCCTGAACTACAGCGTTCTCTGGGTCGGCGGCAACATCGGTTATCGTCGTCCTCAGGTGCGTCTGACCAAGGACCTGTCGGTGACGGACAAGGCGAAGGTCAAACTGGAGGGCGCGCTGACCCGGACGATCGGCAGGCTCGACCTGACGAACTCCGAGACCGGCGAGGATGCCGGCGTGCCCACCCTTCAGGGACGCGTCAGCACCACATTCCCGTTCTTCGGTCCCAAGCCGACCACAATCGGCCTGTCCGGACACACCGGCAAAGAAGAGTACGACGTCGACGCCACCGGGCGGAACGTGACTCTCAAGAGCCAGTCGATCAACCTGGACGTGACCCAACCTGTCTGCAAGTGGATGACGCTCAAGGCAGAGCTGTTCAGCGGCAAGAACCTCGACAGCTATCTCGGCGGGATCAACCAGGGGGTCAACACGACCACGCTGCGATCGATCGACAGCGAGGGTGGCTGGATCGCCGCCAGTCTGGGACCGTGGTCCAAGTGGAGCTACAACGTCGGCCTCGGCGTCGACAACGTGGACCGCGACGACGTCAACGCCGGGGGTCGCACGCGCAACTCCTGCCTGTTTGGCAACGTCCGCTACGACGTGAACGCCCACGCGCAGATCGGCCTGGAACTGTCGCGCTGGGACACGAACTACAAGGGGCCGGGGGACGCCAAAGACATGCGCGTCCAGGCGTCGTTCATCTACAAATTCTAACGGTCTCCAGGGCGGGAGACACGATCCTGACGGAGCGCGGTTCGTTTCACTGCCATCAAGTGAAGGGGTGTACCATGCTGAAGAATGTCAAGCTGCAAACGAAGTTGCTGACGCTCGGCATCACCATGACCGTCATTCCGCTGCTGGTCGTCTCGACGGTGGTCTTCATCCAGAACAAGCGGATGGTCAAGGTGGCCGAACAGGGAAACACCGATCTGGCATATGCCGATCTGGACCACATCGCCATGAACATCTATGGGATGTGCAAGGCCCAGCAGGAGATGTTGCAGAGCAACATCGACTCCTCGTTGAACGTGGCGCGCGAGGTCCTGCGGAACACGGGCGACGTCCGCCTGGCCGAGGAAACCGTCACATGGGACGCGGTCAATCAGTACACCAGCGCCAGCCAGCGCGTGACATTGCCTAAGGTGATGGTCGGCGAGACATGGCTGGGCAAGATCAGCGACATGGCGACAACCGCCCCAGTGGTCGACCAGACCCAGAATCTCGTCCGGGCCACGTGCACGGTCTTTCAACGGATGAACGAGGCCGGGGACATGCTGCGCGTCAGCACGAACGTCCAGAAGCTGGACGGCACCCGCGCGATCGGCACTTACATTCCGAAGACCCGGCCGGACGGCACGGCCGACCCGGTGGTCGCCAGCGTGCTTCAGGGCCAGACGTATCAAGGCCGTGCGTTCGTGGTCAACAGATGGTATATCACCGCCTATGAACCGATCCGTGACGCCAGTCAGAACATCGTCGGCATGCTGTACGTCGGCGTGCCGCAGGAGAGCGTCGCCTCGCTGCGACAGTCCATCATGGCCGTGACCGTCGGCAAGACCGGATACGTCTACGTGCTCGATTCCAAAGGACACTACGTCGTCTCCGAGAAGGGCAAGCGCGACGGCGAGAATATCAACGAGGCCAAGGATGCCAATGGGGACCTCTTCATCCAGGAGATCTGCAAGAAGGCGACCGTTCTGAAAGAAGGAGAGGTCGCCGAGCAGCGGTATCCGTGGAAGAACGCCGGCGACGCCGTGGCCCGGGAGAAGATCGCACGTCTCGTCTACTTCGCGCCGTGGGACTGGGTCATCGGCGTCGGCTCGTATACCGACGAGTTCTATGAGGCCCGCGATCAGGTCACTGCCATCGGCAATGCGGGAAACCGTATTCTGGCCTCGGTCCTCGCGGCGGCGTTGCTGGCCACGGCGGCGATCTGGTATCTGATGGCTCGCGGCCTGGCAGGACGCATCTCCCGCGTGGTCTCCCAGCTTTCCGAGGGCGCTGATCAGGTGGCCTCGGCCTCCGGGCAAGTCTCCTCGGCCTCCCAATCACTGGCCGAAGGCGCAACCGAGCAGGCGGCCGGACTCCAGGAAACGTCGTCGAGTCTCGAAGAGATGGCCTCGATGACCAAGCAGAACGCCGCCAATGCGCAGCAGGCCAACTTGCTGTCTTCCGAGGCCCGCAAGTCCGCCGACACCGGCGCCGAATCGATGGCCCGCATGAACGGCGCGATCCGCGAGATACAGAAGAGCTCCGACGAGACCAGCAAGATCATCAAGGTCATCGACGAAATCGCCTTCCAGACGAACCTGCTGGCGCTGAACGCCGCCGTCGAAGCGGCCCGAGCCGGCGAGGCGGGCAAGGGCTTCGCGGTCGTGGCCGAAGAGGTGCGTAACCTTGCGATGCGGTCGGCTGAAGCCGCCAAGAACACCGCCAACATGATTCAGGAATCCGTCAAGAACGCCAACAACGGCGTGGACATCGCCACGGAAGTCGGCAAGGTCCTTGACGAAATCGTCCAGGGCATCGGCAAGACCACGGATCTGGTCAGTGAGATCGCCGCCGCCTCGCAGGAGCAGGCCCAGGGCATCGACCAGGTCAACACCGCGATCGCTCAGATGGACAAGGTGACGCAACAGAACGCTGCAAACGCCGAGGAAAGCGCCAGTGCCTCTGAGCAACTCAGTGCCCAGGCGGAGACGATGAACGATATGGTCAATGAGCTGGCCGCGTTGGTTGGGGGTGCGGCTCGAGCCACGACCGAACGGGCACGCACGGCCAAGCACGGGCGGGCCCTTCGTCCTTCGGACCAGGTGTATCACCACATCGCCGGGTCCACCAAACCCAAGAAGGCTCCGGCCCACACAACCAAGCCGAGCCGAACGTCCGCCGAGCGGAGCATCCCGCTCGACGACGATGGGTTCAATCGCTTCAACGAATAGCAGAACGGAACGCTGGGTATCCCAAGTGGGCTCGTCGAGCCCACTTGGGGCCGGCGATCCAAACCTCCCTCCACACCGTCCCCATCGAAGCAACAGCGTCCCCCATCGGCCTTGCCATCCGGCCGGCTCACCACGAGACTCCATCCCACCCGACGGCAGTCCGGGAGTGTGTGTGAAGACATCCTCGCATCTCATCCATGCCGCACGGAGCCGGCTGGACTCGGCCGTCAGCTCTTCGCTTGTCATTCTTGCCTCGCCTATCTCCATGCACGCACGACTCGATTGAACTCTTCGCCCAAGCATCCCGTGAAACACAGTTGCGCCGGCCCGACTGGGAACGGCGACAATTTTGTCCTGATGAGCTTTTCCGTATTGACAGGATGGGCGGGACGGGGTATGGATGATGGCACGCTCTTTGTGAAAGTGCAAAGCTCGGCTGCAGGTCCCAGGACGTCGGTCCTGGGATAGTCAAACGGGAACGCGGTGAAAATCCGCGACGGTCGCGCCGCTGTGAGCGCCCGCTCCGATGGGAGCATCGGAAATCCATGAGGCCGGTATCCACTGTCCGCTGCATGCGGATGGGAAGGAGCCTCGCGGTAGGACGCAAGTCAGAAGACCTGCCTGGAGTCGATCGCACATTGTGGGTGTTCTCGCGATATGGAACGCACGTGTGAAGGCGCAGTCCGGGTCTGTGGTGTCGATCCGGGACCGTACGCAGTCATCGAACCGTCGTTCCGCTTTGCGGGAACGGCGGTTTTTTTTATGCGCCCTCGCGACAAGGGCCGGCGAATGCGAAAGGAGGTTGGGGTGCACCAGAGGTCACCAGTCAACACATGTAGGATGGGCTTCAGCCCATGCGGGTTTGCAAGGCCAAAGCAACAGAACGCAAACCGGAGGAAACAGATGAAACGTATACAGTTCTTGGGATTGGGCCTGCTGCTGGCGGTCGTCACAGCAGCGGCGGCAGCAGCGCCCGTGGAGGTCGGTACGGGTGTGAATGAGGCCCGCGTGTATATTGAATGGGCCGATGGTTTCCGCATCGAGTATCTGGTGCGCTTCGGCCTGAGCGAGTCCGAGACGACCACCGGTCTCGGCCTGCTGGACATCATCGAGTCCGAGACGGACCTCGTTACCATACAAGTCGATTACGGCTGGGGCGTCGCCGTCGACGGGATCGCCTACCAGGACCACAACGACGTCGGTTACGGCGGAGGCGACCTGTGGTGGCACTACTGGACCGACGAGGCCCGCAGCCGCGAGGGCTGGATCTCGCCCTGGACCGGGGCCGCCGACCGGATCGTCCGGCACGGCGACGCCGACGGCTGGATCTACGGTCACGGCAACGCGCCGAAGCCGATGTGGGAAGCCCCCTTCCTGGCCGGATATCGAGGGTACGTCTACGATCCCAACGACTTCGCCACGGTCGTGATCGACTACCGGCCCGCCGGCATGATGAGCGACTGGCTCAGCGGCATCGCCTTCGACGACCCGAACGCGGCCCTCGGGCGGCCCACCGTGGACACGACCGGCGACGACTGGTCGATCCCGCTGGACACCCCCGCTCCGGTCGTGCCGGTCTACCCGGCCTTCCGACATTTCGAGGTGGCCTTCCTCGGTGAGGGCGGGTCCATCACGCTGGCCTTCAACCACCCCGTCCGCGACGACGAGCACAACCCGTACGGCATCGACTTCATCGTCTTCGGCAACGCACCGCAGGCGCTGGCCGCCGGACAAAGCTGGAACAACGGCGACCCGACCGAAGTGTTCGTCGGCCCCTCCGGCGGCAGCGAGCCCGGCATCGTCTCGGTCAGCCAGGACGGCGTGACATGGTACAGCTTCACCAGCGATCCGAACTTCATGGCCGACAACCCCAACTTCATCAAACTGTCGCCCGACGCTGAAGATGGTCCGTTCTGCGACGGCTTCGCCCCGACGCTGGGCCGCGTATACGATCCGGAAAATGCCGACACGTTCATCGGCGAGGGGAACCGCTGGTGGGCCGAGCCGACCAATCCCACGCTGCCGCTCGACCCGAGCCTGTCCTTCGAGGCGCTGGCCGGCCGCTCGGTCGCCCGCGTGGCGCAGATCTACGGCGATTCGGCCGGCGGGACCGGCTACGACATCGCCCGGCTCGATCTGCCCGTCGATCCCGATACGCAGCGTAAGTGGTTTCGGTACGTGCGCATCGACGACGCCCCCGGCAGTGGAGCGCCCGAGATCGACGCCGTCGCCGACGTGAGCTGTCCGGGCGACTATAAGAACCCGGCGCCTCTCGGTGACGTCAACGGCGATTGGCGCGTGGACGAAAGCGATGCGGCAATCGTGACCGAGCACCTGGGCGCCGAGATCACAGGTCCGGATGACCCGGCAGCAGCAGCCGACCTCAACGGCGACGGGATCGTCGACGAGGTCGACCTTGAGATCGTCGTTGAGAACATGGGCACAATCGGCTGGAGACAACGCTGAGATCCTCAGCACAAAACCGAAATGAAGGCGGAGGCCATGGACCGCAGGCGGGCAGAATTCCTTCCGCCTGCGGCCTCCAGCCTCCGGCCTGTATCGGGTGGGCGTATGCACAGAGACCGACATCGTGACGCCTTCAGTCTCGTGGAGACGCTGGTGGTCGTCTCCACGACGGCGCTACTGGTCGGTCTCGTGCTGCCCTCGCTCCAGACGGCGCGGCAGCAAGCGCAGGGGACGGTGTGCCTGAGCCAGCTCCGGCAGATGGCGATCGCCGCCCAGAGCTACAGCAACGTTTACGACGGGCACTACCCGATCGCCTACTACAATCGCCGTGAGGGCACGGTCCCGTACTTCTACGCGTGGGACTTCACGACCTGGAAGGACTGGTCCGACGCGACGAACCCCAATCGCGTTCAGCCGGGCCTGCTCTGGATGGGCCAGACCATCGAGAAGATCCAACAGTGTCCGGCCTTCCGCGGCCCCGACAACTCGCTGGCCGATCCCCACACCGGCTACAACTACAACACCAGCTATATCGGACTCAACGACATCCTGTCTCCGCTGAATTCCGCGCGGACGGACGAGGTACGCCGCCCGTCGCAAACCGTCCTGTTCGGCGACGGCCAATGCACCGACGGCGGCGCCAACAAGTACATGCGAGCCCCGTTCTCCCATCCGGGCGACACCCTGCTCCCTGATTCGGCGCGACACGCCGGCGCTCAGGGCTACCGCCATCTGGGCCGAACCAACGTCGCCTTCTGCGACGGTCACGCCCGGTCCTGGCGAGCCATTCACACCGAGACCGATCCGGCGGCCAGGCAGATCCTGGACAGCCACAACGCCACAAGCGACGTTCAGATCGGTTTCCTGTCCGCGAGCAACGACATCTATGATTTGAAATGACCGGCCCCGCCGGCCTATAATGGCGGTCATGCAGTCGGCGAAGATCCATCTCGCTCTCGGTCGAACCAGACGAGCCTCCCTTCTGGCCTGGCAAGGAGTCAATCAGATCCTCTGGCCGCCGGTCTGCCTGTGCTGTGGCCGCGAGGCCGGGCCCGACAACAGCGGGCTGTGCTCGGCCTGCTGGGACCAACTCCTGGCCTGCACCGCCGGGGAGTACTGCCCGCGATGCGGACGGGACGCGAGCCGATACGGGCTCGTAGAGGGGGCCTGTCCGGCCTGTCAGGCGACGGACGTACAATTTGATGGAATCGCCCGCGCGGGGATCTACACCGAGACACTCCGGCAGATCATCCTGGCGTTCAAGCACGACCGAACCGAACTCGAAGCCCTGCTCGGCTCGCTGGCGGATTCCGCATTCCAGGGCAGCAGCTTCTATGAGATGATCGACCTGCTCGTCCCGGTCCCACTGCACTGGACCCGCCGACTGGTCCGGGGCTACAATCAGTCACGCCGAATCGCCAAGCGGTTGAACCATCCGACCGCGCGCATCGATACAGACCTCGTTCGCATTCGCCGCACTCAGGCCCAGCCCGTGGCGGCGACTCCCGCCGCCAGGGAACGAAACGTCAAAGGCGCCTTCGCCGTCCGGCCCGACCATCGCTACGCGGGCAGGACCGTCTGCCTCATCGACGACATCAAGACTACCGGCGCGACCCTCAACGAGTGTGCCGGAACACTCAAGCACGCCGGCGCCGCCAAAGTCTATGCTCTGGTCCTGGCCGTCGCCGGACAGGAGACCGGCTGAACGAGGCAATCGCTCGACCATCGAAGAATGCTCTGAAAGGAATGACATGCTGAACACCGCCGTACTGACCGCAATGACGATGCTCCTCGCCGCACCACCTCACTACGCCGGGACCCTCGACAGCGACTGGCTCGTGACACCCGTGACGAAGCCGGCGACCGTCCGAATGAGCGACGACGGCCAGGAGCTGGTTCTCTCCAACGGGCTCATCGCCCGGCGGTTTCGGCTGCGTCCCAATGCGGCTACCGTGGTGTTCGACAACCTGATGACGGGCGAGTCGATGCTGCGGGGCGTCAAGCCGGAGGCCCGAGTGACGATTGACGGCCATTCTTTCGACGTCGGCGGCCTGAAAGGACAGCCCAATTACGCCTACCTGCTCGATGAGTGGAAGGACGATCTGACGGCCGACCCGAACGCGTTTGTCTTCGTCGGCTACGAAGTGGGCAAGACGCAGCCCCGCTTCGCCTGGAAGCGGGTACGACACTGTGCCGATCTGCCGTGGCCGCCGCGCGGTGTCTCGCTGATCATGAACTACAGACCGCCCGAACGTGGCAATCCGCCTCGACCAGACGATCTGACGGTGACGATCCGCTACGAGATGTATGAAGGCATCCCCCTGCTGTGCAAATGGCTGACGGTGCGCAACGGATCGGAGAAGACCGTCCGGCTGAACCGCTTCACGAGCGAGATCCTGGCGATGGTCGAGTACGAGTCGGAAGTGGACAACTACCAGTTGTGGCGTGTCCCGAACCTCCATGTCGAGAGCGACTACGCCTTCGGCGGCATGAACGCCTCGGTGGCCAATCATACGACCCACTGGGTGCCCGACCCGGAGTACCTCACGCAGGTGAACTACCTGCGAGAGAACCCGTGCCTGCTGGAATCGCGACCGCCGGTCGGGCCCGACGTAGACATCGCGCCGGGTGAGACGTTCGAGTCGTTCCGCACGTTCGAGCTCGCCTTCGACAGCACCGAGCGCGAGCGCAACGGTCTGGCGGTTCGCCGCATGTACCGCACCATCGCGCCGTGGGTGACGGAGAACCCGATCATGATGCACGTCCGCCGGGCCGACCCGAACTCGGTGCGGCTGGCCATCGATCAGTGCGCCGAAGTCGGATTCGAGATGGTCATCATGACCTTCGGCAGCGGGTTCAACATCGAGAGCGAAGACCCGGCGTATCTGGCCCAATTGAAGGAACTGGCCGACTACGCCCACAGCAAGGGCATCGAGATCGGCGGCTACTCGCTGCTGTCGAGCCGGCGGATCAGCGACGAGCACGACGTGATCGACGTCACGACGGGCAAGCCCGGCGGCGCCACCTTCGGCAACGCCCCCTGCGTCGGCAGCCGATGGGGACAGGACTACTTCCGCAAGCTGTATGCATTCTATGAGAAGACCGGATTCGACCTGCTCGAACACGACGGCTCCTATCCGGGCGACACCTGCGCCTCGCAGAGCCATCCGGGCCATCGCGGTTACGAGGATTCGCAGTGGACCCAGTGGAAGACGATCGGCGACTTCTACAAATGGTGTCGGGGCCGCGGCGTGTATCTGAACGTCCCGGACTTCTACTACCTGACCGGATCGACGAAGTGCGGCATGGGCTATCGCGAGACGAACTGGTCGCTGCCGCGCGCCCAGCAGATCCTCCACGGCCGGCAGAACATCTACGACGGGACCTGGACCAAAACGCCGAGCATGGGCTGGATGTTCGTGCCGCTGACGGAATACCACGGGGGCGGCCCGGCGGCGACGATCGAGCCGCTCCGCGACCACCTCGACGCCTATGAGGCGCACCTGGCCAACAACTTCGGCGCCGGCGTCCAGGCGTGCTATCGGGGCCCGCGCCTGTACGACTCCGACGAGACGAAGGCCGTAGTCAAGAAGTGGGTGGATTTCTACAAGCGATACCGTGACATCCTCGAATCCGACGTGATTCATCTGCGCCGGGCGGACGGTCGTGACATCGACGGCCTGCTGCACGTGAACCCGCAAGGGAAGATCAAGGGCCTGGCGATGATCTACAATCCGCTCGACCGCCCCGTCGAACGAGAGTTGAAACTGCCGCTCTACTACACGGGTCTGACCGATACCGCCCGTATCCGTGAGAAAGAAGGCGAATCCAAACCCTACAAGCTCGATCGGCACTACAAGGTCACGGTCCCCGTCCGGATCGATGCCGGCGGCGTCACGTGGCTCGTCATCGAATAGGGGGCGGCGGAGCGTCGTCGCCCCTGGGGCGCCCCGTCAGAGCCGCTGGTACTTGACGATGGCGCGATAGACGCCGTTGATCCGCTTGCCCTCGACGACGGTCGGCGAGTACTTCTCATTGCGGGGCTGCAGGCGGATCTGGTCGCCGGCCTCGAAGAAGACCCGCTTGAACGTCGTCTCGTGCGGCAGTGTGAAACGGACGAAGCAGTCATCGCCGTTGTGAACCTCGGCGGCAGGCGAGAAGATCACGATGTCGCCTTCGACGAACTTCGGCTCCATCGAGTCGCCCACGACACGCACGGCGAAGGCGTTCGGATCGTGCAGGTCGGGACAGCGGACGTAATCGTCCGCCACGCCAACAGGATAATCAAGATCGTTAAACTCGGCAGGATAGCCGGCCGTGACCTTGTTGATGATCGGGACGAGCCGCCCGGCGGCCAGCGTCCGCTTGCCTTCCTCCACGTTCAGGCGGTTGCGGGTCAGAAGCGCCTTGACCTCCCGGCCGCCCTGCTTCTTGGCGGCCAGCTTCTTGAGGAACTGCCGGAGCTTCTGGTTCTCGGCCTCTCGCGATTCGTATTCCTCGCGGACGTCCGACGGCATGCGTTCCAGGTGGGCGATGTGCAACAGCAGGCCCGACTCGAACTTGAGCGTGCGTTCGAGCTTGGTCAGCAATTCATCGCTCGGCGGGTTCTTGACCTTACCCGTCTCGATCGTGGACAGGTAGGGCTTGGAGAACCCCACGCGGTTGCTCACCTCGTCGAGGGTCAGGTTCAACTGCTCACGCTTCTGTCGGATGATTTGTCCGAGAGACATAGCCGCTCCCCAATCCGGCCCGAAGGCCTACTTCACTTCCACCAGTTCGTATTCCGCACTGCCCAGCCCAATCCGCACGGCATGCTCGATCTGGTGACGCCAGTCGAGCTTGGCATTGCCGATCAGCCTGGATACGCCGCGCCCGCCCCGGCTCTCCACCAGATCGATGGACGCCTGGTCCACCGCCACCGGATCGGTCGAGGCCAGGATGCCGATGTCCTCAACCATCTTAGGCATGTTCGCCTGGGCGAAGCAATCGCAATCTTTAGTTACCGACATCACAAAATTGAAGAACACCGCCCGCCCGTGCTTGTCCCGGAGCGCGCCGAGGGCATGTTCGGCAACGCTCTTTTGCAGGATTTCATTTTCCTGCTGCCAGTCGTAGACGACGGCGTCGAACCGACAGACCGCGACGCACTCGGCGCAGCCGATGCACTTGTCCTGATCGATGTGCGCCTGGACATCGTCGAGGGTGATGGCGTCGGCGGGGCAGTGCTGCCGGCATTCGCCGCAGCGGGTGCATTTGCCCTTCTTGACGTGGGGCTTGAGCGACGCGTGCTGGCGCATTTTGCCCTTGCGGCTGGAACAGCCCATGCCCAGCGTCTTGATCGTCGCGCCGACGCACGTGGCGCAGTGGCCGGTGAAGTGCGCGATGGAAAGGATCGACTGGCATCGGACGATGTCGGCGGCGATCATCACCTCCTTGTCCAGCTCGCCTTCGATGGCTACCGCCGTCTCGGCCGTCCCGAACAGGCCATCGGGGGCGATGAACGGCACGCCCAGCCCCTCGACGCCGAAACCCCGCTCCGTCGCCAGGACCGTGTGGTCGATGGCGTTGTGCCGCCGGCCCGTGTACAGCGTGCTGGTGTCGGTGATGAACGGCTTGGTCTTCAGGGCCAGAAGCTCCTCGACGAGCCCTTTGAGGCACGGGGCCTTGATGTACGTGTTGTTGGTCTGCTCGCCGACGTGGACCTTCACGGCGGTGAAGTCGTTCCTCTTGAAGCAGCCCCCGAAACTCCCTGCCCGGAACAGGGCCCGGGCCTTCTGCGAGACCGTGGCCTCGCCTTCGGCCATTGATGCCCTGATGAAATACACCTTCGAACTCAATTGTTGCCCTTCCCAGAATCAGGCGAGCTTCGCCCGCCGGTCCCGACCATTGTATACGCACCCCGCCGTCTGGACACAACAGATTGGGTTTGATCGGCTTGGTTCTTCACGACCGGCCCCGCCACCATTTCCGCGATAACCACCTGCTATGACTGATCTTACCAGCATTCCATGGTTACCTGAATTGGCTTTGTTTCACACGACAGCCACCCCTGGCGGCCACGGTCCACCACCCCGAAATTGCCTATCAACCATCTGCAATTGTCAATTCAGTTGCGTAGCTATCATATTCTCACTCCGCCTCGTTCGTCAAGCCTCCTTCCCGCCAATTCCACCATTTTCTTGTCTTTCCTCTCCGCCCGACACAGGTAGGTTCAGGCCAGCCCACGGCAGTTGTCGGCACTCGGGCCGTGTGTGTGAAGACATCCTGGCATGGGTGTGGCTCTGTTCGCGCGCAGTAGACCTCGCCCCAAAATCCGCACGGATACCTCTGGCCCTCGGCGGCGCGTCGCAATTAACCGGGGTCGATTCGATCCTTAGAATGCAGCATCCGAATTCGTCTCCGAGCAGATGGCGGCAATTAGAGAGATTCTGGCATGGCTGAAATCGCAGCGGACGTGAGAGCGAGTGTGGATCGGTTTCTGGTCGTCGTCGGCCAGCGGCTTCGGATCGATGCGGCGTATGTGTACGGGTCGCAGGTGCGAGGCTCGGCGCAGCCGTGGAGCGATATCGACGTGGCCGTCGTTTCAGCGGACTTCTCGGACGATCTGTTTCAGGAGCGTCTTGCCTTGATGCAGTGGGCGGCGGCGATCGACGACCGCATCGAGCCACAGCCTTTCACACCGGAGCGATTCGGTCCCAACGATCCGCTGGCCAGCGAGATCTCACAGAGTGGGGTACGCCTCATGTAGACGCGAGTTTCGGCCGGACGCGCCGACCGGGGGGACCGGTCGGCGCATCGGCCTTCTGTCGTGTGGTTACCAGCGGTACTGGAGACCGCCGCTGATCAGATGCGCGGTGTCGTCGGCATTCAGCCGGGTGTCGTAGTCCACATAGAGCCGCGTGCTGCGATTCAGTTCGGCGCCGAGACCGAGACCGAGAACGGCGCTGTCCCTGTCGATGCTCTCGTTGCGGATGTTGAAAACCACGGTCGGATCGCTGGCGAAGTACGTATTCACGTCGGACCGCGTATCGCCGAACTCGTGCAGCCAGCGGGCCCGGAACTGCACGGCCAGACGGCTGGTGGCGCTGTCGCGAAGCAGTTCCTTGCTCACCTTGGCGCCGAGCGAGCCGATATAGGACTCGAAGCTCTGGCGTTTGAAGCCCAGTGCGGCGTCGCCGCCGGACTCGCGGTAGTTGTCCAGACCGAGATAGGAGAACTGGAAGGACGCCAACGGCTGGACCAGCCAGCCGCCGACATGCCGCCAGTCGAAACCGGTCTCGAAGTAGCCGCTGACGGCATAGCCGCCGAACTCGCCTTCGAGCCGCTCGTCAGTCAGATCGACGTAGCGCTGTGTGTCGTAGTCGAGGTCGCTGTAGGTCAGGAGCGAATCGAGGTAGCCGCGACCGGTGTTGAGGCTGCCGTAGAACCCGAAGTGCATTGCCCGCAGATCGCTGTCGTCCCGTGAGCGGTCGTAATTGACATGGGTATCGGCGTAGCCGCCGGTCAGACCGATCAGCAGCGTCTCGGTGAACTGGTAGTCGAGCCCGACGCTAAGGCCGTAGGTCCTGTAGTCGTAGCCGGGGGCCTCGAGGCTGTGGTCCCGGTTGCCGAACAGGCCATACCCCTTGGCCCAGAATCCCCACGGGCTGTCGCTCAGATAGGGGCTGCCGTTGCCGACGGCGAAGCCATAGCCGCCCATGTCAATATCATACGACATCCGGCTGCCCGCCGTCCCGTCGGGACCGGCCGAGCCGGACAACTGCGAACCGTTCCAACTGCCCGAGGCCACCACAGCGCTGGGGTTCCGCAACCGGCTGGAGACGCTGCCGAGGAACCGACTCGTTCCGGCGACCGCGATCGGCGCCAGCGACGGTCGGGTCCGCCCGGCGAGCTGGTCGTAGTTGTCCAGCAGCTCTTCGTTCGTCTCGACCATCTGAAGCGCGGCGGTGATCGTGTTGCCGCCTTCGTCGGCGATCTCCTGCAATCCGCCGGCAACCTGGCGCTGGTTGTACGTCCGCAGGAGGGTCGGGTCGTCGAACCGCATGGCGTCGATGTGCAGCCACACGACGTTGGGCTCATAGTCCAGCCCGATTTCATTGAAGTAGAGGGTCAAGAGGGCCGTATCAAGAACGTCGAATTCGCCGGTCACCGAATTGGCGTCGATGATCGCGTACTCCTGCGTCCCGACAACCGTGCCCACCGAAAGGACCCGCACGGTGGAACCTTCGTCGATCGTCACATCTCCGGTGACGGCCAACTGATCGGCCGCGGTGCCGCCGATCTGGACCTCGAAGACCGAGTTGGGCTCGAAGACCACGTTGCCCTGGACGGTCAAGGTCCCGATGCCGTCGTCTCCGGGGGCGATCGTGCCGTAGTTGTGGAGCGTTGTCGGCACCGCGACTGTGACCGTGCCGTCACCGGTCAACGTACCGGTTTCCCAGACGATCACCTCGTCGGCGATCACCCGGCCGCCATCGTTGACGGCCAGCACACCCGTGCCCACCGCCTGCGTATCGTTTCCGCCTACGAACAGGTTTCCATCGACGAGCCACAGCGAATCTTCGCCGGTCACCGTCACGGTGCCAACGGACACCGCTTCGTTGTCGGCGATGTAGCCGTGTCCAGACTGCACCTGTCCGCCGTCGGCGATAGTCAACTCGCCTTCCCCCCGGAAGCCGACCCAGAGAGAGTTATCGATGTCCCACAGCGAATCGGCCCCTGTGACGAGCACGGTGCCGGACGAATCGACATTCTGGCCGACAATCGCAGAATCGGCGTTTACCGTACCCCCGTCGCTGATCGTCAGAGTGCCCGTTCCCGATCGGCCGATGGACAGGTCGGACGCGTTCCATTGCGAGCCTGCCCCATCAACCGTCACTTCGCCGATGCTGCCTGTCTCGTGGCCGACAGTCACCTCTCCCGACTCCACACGGCCGCCGTCGAGGATCTCAAGCGAGCCTTCCCCATCGTTGCCCACTCGGGTTTCGCCACCGATCTGCCACAAGGAGTCTTCACCGCTGACGCGGACGTAGCCGAAACTGTCTTCGCTGGTCCCCAGATACGCCGCTCCATCCGTCGTCACCTGGCCACCTTCAAAGATACGGAGCTCGCCGTGGCCGGCCACACCCACGTACAGATCCGTGTCATTCGCCCAAGTCCCGTTCGCCACGTTCACCACACCGATGCTCCCGGCTTGGTACCCGATGTGACTGGTGATGCTGGTCACGGCACCGCCGTCGAGGACGTTCAGCGTCCCGTCTCCGCCATAACCGACACGGAGCCCTTGTGTCACGGTCCACAGAGAATTTGGATCGGAGACGTTCACGGTTCCTATGCTGCCTTCCTCATACCCGATGTAGCTGTTCTGGCTGATCACATAGCCGCCATCGAGGACGTCCAGCGTGCCGTCGCCGGTGTAGCCCACATAGAGGGTGTCGTCTTCCCACACATCCAGAAGGGAGTCTTCGCCGGTAACCGTCACCAGGCCGACTCCCTGGGGAATGCCCTCGATCTCTTCGTCCAGGATGTCCGTGTCGAAGCCGCCGATATAGACATCCGAGGCCGTGACATGGCCGCCGGCCGAGATCATCAGATCGCCCCGGCCGAACGCACCAACAACCAAGGCTTCTGACACCCGCCACTCGGAACCGTTGTCTGTAACTGTAACGGTGCCGGTACTGCCCGGATCGGCGCCGATGGCGCCATAGTCGCTCGTGACGATACCGCCGTCATTGACGTCCAGCGTGCCGGTGCCCGTATAGCCCACGTAGAGGAAGCCATCGACGTCCAGCCGGGAGCCTGCCCCGGTGACGGTCATCGTGCCGGTCCCCATTGGATCGCCGAAATCGGCGAGCATATCGGGATCCATATCATCAGGCATCTCGCCACCACCGAGGAGAACCTCGCCGGCCGTTATCTGGCCGCCGGCGGCGACCGTCACGTCGCCCTGGCCCCAGAAGCCGACGAGCAGCTCCTCGGCGGAAAGCAACGAACCGGCGTCTTCGACCCGTACGGTGCCGACGGCATCCGGTCCGGCGCCGACAACGACCGTCGCGCTTTCGACCTGTCCGCCATCGTTGACGTCGAGGGTGCCGTCGCCGAAGTAGCCGACGTAGAGGCTATCCTCGCCGGTCACCATCAGACGCGAATCGGCCCCGGTCACGGTTACCGTGCCGGTGCCGTTGGGCAGCAGGTCGGGATCGTAGCCGTCATCGGTCATCAACTCCAGGGGCGCCCCGCCGACGTACACATCATAGGCCGAAACCTGGCCGCCTGCGGCGATGGTCAGATCGCCCTGGCCATAGACACCCACGGTCAATTCGTCGTCGATCGTCCATGTCGAGGTCGCGCCTCGCACGGTGGCGGTACCTACCGCGTTGGGCCCGACGCCGAGTTCAGCCCAGCCGCTGGTCACCTGGCCGCCGTCGTTGACGTCCAGCGTACCGTCGCCCCAGAAGCCGACGGACAGACCGTCCGACTCCAGAAGCGCCTCGGTGATCACCGTGACGGTCCCTGTCCCTTCCGGCAATACGGCGTCGGGGTCCAGGAAATCGGCGAGGGTCTCGAAGCCCTCTTCGGGGATGTAGCCACCGATCTGCACATCTCCGGCGGTCACCAGGCCGCGGTCGGACACCACCAGCGTGCCCTCACCGGAGCCGCCGACGGTAAGCACATCATTCACGTCCCATTCCGAGCCGTCGCCGGTGACCGTAGCGGTCCCGATGCTATCGGCACTGAAACCGAGCATACCCGATTCGCTGGTCACCACGCCGGTGTCGCTGATGTCCAGCGTGCCGGTGCCCGTGTAGCCGACATACAGGTCGCCGGAGAGGTCCCAGCGGGAATCGGCCCCGGTCACTTCCACCGTGCCGGTCCCGTCGAGCGGGTCATCGCCCAGGAAGGGGCTCACATCGACGTGGGGCGCCTCGGGGTCCATGCCGCCGAGGTAGGCATCGGTGGTCGTGACCTGCCCACCACCGGTTATGGTCAGGGTCCCGTCGCCCATGATGCCAATGGCCATCGCATCGGTATTGTTCCAGGCGCCTCCGTTGCTGACCTCGACGGTGGCCACACTATCGGGCCCGACCGCAATGCCGCTCTCCAGGGTGTTCAGGGTCCCGCCGTCGGTGATGAACAGGTCGGCATTGCCGAAGACGCCGGCACCGAAACTCCCGGCGTTGTCCCACACGGAATCAGCATCGCTGACGGTGCCCAGGCCATAGCTGCCCACGTCGTAGCCAAGCGCGCCAAAGAAGCTGGTGACCTGGCCACCGTTGGTGACCTGGATCTCGGCTTGCCCGTCATAACCAAGGAAGAGCGACTCGGTTACGCTCAGATGCGAGTCCGAATCCCTCACGAAGACACCGCCCATGCCGGTTGCTCCGTCACCGACGTAGACATTCGACACCTCGACGAGACCGCCGTCCTCGATGGTCAGCAGGCCGGTGCCCTCATAGCCGACCTCCAGATGCTCGTCGATCGTCCAAGCCGAACCGGCGCCGGTCACCGTCGCCGCTCCGGTGCTGCCTGCCTCGTTGCCCAGGACACCATCGACGCTGCTGACCTGGCCGCCGGAGTTGATCGTCAGGGTGCCGAATCCCTCAAACCCGACGACGAGCCATTCGGAATTGACCCAGGAAGAATCAGGTCCGGTAATCGTCACGCTGCCTGTAACGCCTGCATAGTAGGCGATCACACCGTCAACGTCAGAGACCAAGCTTCCGCCGTCAACGGTCAATGCACCGTTTTCGTCATTTCCCACATAGAGATTGCCTTCGAGAGTCCACGGGTCCGAGGCGTCGTAGGCCGGAAGCACCTGCCCGGCGGGAGTGATGGCGGCTCGGGCCTGATTCGCACCGAGCAGGCCGATGCCTGCCAGCAGGAAGACACATGCAATAACCTGAATGCATCCCTTCGCTCGTTTGGTCATGACTGAATCCTTTCTCATGAACTCCGACCGCTCGTCATACAACAGACAGTCCTGCAGGACACAGCGATCCTCAAAACCCGATGGCCGATCTGACGACGGTGATTCCGCCGCACGGTTGTGGACTGTCACGATTGCACCTCGAAACAACACCGATTCCCTCTGCTGGAGCCGAGGAGAGAGCATCTCCCGGCGACCGTCAAACTCTTGGACTCATCACTTCTACTTCGGCGCGTCGTCCGGTTTTTCTCCAGTATATTCCATGGGAAATCGCAACGCATAACCATAGAAACAGCAAAGTGTTGCGCTTTTCATGGCGATCCGTTCGGTGTCGAAAAAGAGCCACCCGCCAGCGTCCGATAAAACCCCGCGAGCCATCACAGGCGTCCCCGACATCAATCCACTGTCGCTATGGCACGTCGCGCCCGGTCGAGGCGCACCAGATCTCGAACCACTCCTCGCGCGGCAGGGTCAGTTCGAGGGCCTCGACCGCCTTGTGAATGCGGGAGAGCCGCCCGGTGCCGAGGACGGGAACCAGCCGAGCCGGGTGCGCGAGCAACCAGGCCAGGGCCACCTGATCCATCGAGGCCCCACCGAGCCGACGGCCGATCCGGCCCAGAATGTCGCGAAGACGTCGGGCCCGATCGGAGTCCTCGTGGAACAGCCGGCCGCCCCCCATCGGCGACCAAGCCATCGGCCGAAGGGCCAGCCGCTGACAAAGATCGAGGCTGCCGTCGCTGTGGGCGTCGAGGTGCATCACGGAGTACTCGATCTGGTTGGTCACGAGTGGCACGTCGAGCTTCGAGGCCAGCATCTCGAATTGAAACGGCAGGAAGTTCGAGACCCCGAAGTGACGCACCTTGCCGGCGTCCTTCAATTGCACGAAGGCTTCGTTGACCTGCGCCGGGTCCATCAGAGGATCGGGGCGGTGAATCAGAAGCAGGTCGATGTAATCGACGCGAAGGTTCTTCAGCGAATTCTCCGCCGAGGCAACGATGTGGGCGGCGGTGGTATCGTAGCACTTGATGGCGTGGCCCGGGCGATTGCGCGAGACCAGCTTGATGCCGCACTTGGTCACGACCTGGATCTGCGATCGGTCGGTCCCGCTGTCGACCAGCGCCCTGCCGAAGAGGGATTCGCAGGTGTAATCGCCGTAGATGTCGGCGTGATCGAACGTCGTGATGCCCCGTTCGAGGCAGCCGAGGATCAGCTCTTGAACCTCTGCCTCGCTCTTGTTCCAGTCCGCCAGCCGCCAGAGGCCGTGAACGATTCGAGAACAGCGAGGCCCATCCTTGCACAAATCGATCTGAGGAACCATGGTATGAGACTCCGAATGATGGGAAAGGACCTGTCTTTGGGAGCATCATACAGAAGGATCGGCCGACGCACAACCACGCCGCTCACGTGGTGCCGGTCCCGCCGACGGGGAGAAAGGGCACGCTCGGATCGCGTCCCGGCGCGCTACGTCCCGGCAAAGCTGGGAGCGCTCGTGCGCAGACGGGCCTCGATCTCATCAACCAGCGTGGCGTACTCGCGCGCCGCCTTGCTGTCAGGGGCAAAGGTGAAGATTGATTTGCCCGCGTCCGGCGCCTCGACCAGCCGAATCGTCTTATGAATGACCGTGTCGAACACCAGATCGCCGAACAGCTCACGCAACTGCAGTTGGATCCTGCGGGTGTAGGTCGGCCGGTCCTCGACAAACGTCAACAGCAGCCCGAGCGTTCGCGCCGAACAGGGGTGAAACCGCTTCTTGAGCAGCCGAATGGTCTCGAGCAGGCGTTTGAGGCCTTCGAAGGCGTAGAAGTGCACCTGCACCGGAATGATCACGTCGGAACTGGCGACGAGGGCATTGAGCATGAGCAGCCCCAACGATGGGGGACAATCGATCAGGCACATGTCGTAGTGGTCGGCGACGCCGTGCAGCCATTCGCCGAGCACCAGTTCCTTGCCGAGGGCGTTGACCAGCTCCAATTCGGCCCTGGCCAGCCCCACGTTGCTCGGGGCCAGATCGAGCCACTCGATATCGGTGCTCACAGCCACACGAGAAATCGGCAGGTGCTCACCGGCGAGCCCATCGTAGACCGTCCGTTGAAACGAATCGGGGTCGAATCCCATGCCCATCGTCGCATGGCCCTGGGGGTCCAGGTCCACCAGCAGAACCCGGCGGCCCGCCTTGGCGAACGCCACGGACAGATTGACTGCGGTGGTCGTCTTGCCACAGCCGCCCTTCTGGTTGACAACAGCGATGATCCTCATGGTCCGATCCCTATCTACCCTGCGTCTGGCGCCGCAGCAGAGTCTGCTCTCTCATCGGCCGGATCCGCGTCGCACTGAACCGAAACACCAGGAGGAATCCGCGATCAGGCTTTCCGGCGAGATCACGCCCGATAACAGAGAGCCTCGGGCCGGAACACCACTGGACAGCCGGACCCCGGCATGCACAACATTACAGGCACAACAAGACAAGACAGAAGAGAAAGGGGAGAAGGCGAAGATCGCTGCAACAGCGTATGAACAGAAAGACAACTTCAATATCCCGCAAATCCTATCCGACCCATAACTCCGAAGAAGAATCTATTCAGATTAACATGCCGGGCCGTCAAAAAGCCAGATCCCAAATTAACAGAATCTGGCTTCGGAGGAGGGTGATGAAAAGCTAAGTACATGCCTTCGAAAAGGCCTTGTTTGCTCTCAACTGCATCCCTGTCTTTATCATCGTAGCAACACGCGCAAATTCTTTAGCGAAAAACAAGGATACCCAGAAAATACTCGCTCCCGCCCACAAATCAAGGACTAAATCGGAAAACGGGCATTTTTTTTGCCGTTGCCGATTCAAACGCCTCATTTGCGACCCTCAATCATTTCATTTTACCCTTGCCGACGAGCGCGGGTTCTGCTATTTTCACGAAAACTCTGTTACTTGTCTTGGATTCCTGTCGCATGAACGGCCGCATCACGATTTCCGATCTGCTTGAAGCCAAACGCAACGGTCGCACCATCGCCGCGGTAAGCTGCTACGACTACACCACCGCTCGTCAAGTCAGCCAGGCCGGCGCCGACATGATTATCGTTGGAGACTCTGCCGCCCAACTGGTGTTCGGCTTCGATTCGACGCTGCCCGCCACGATGGAGATCATGGTCGCGTTGACGGCGGCAGTCCGTCGAGGCGCCCCGAACGTCTATCTCGTCGCGGACATGCCTTTCCTATCTTACCAGATCGGCGTCGGCGAGGCGATTCGCAACGCCGGTCGGTTCCTGGTGGAGGCCGGCGCACAGATGGTCAAGATTGAGGCCACAGGCGCTCATCTGGACACGATCCGGGCCGTCAGTGACGCCGGAATCGCCGTGATGGCCCACATCGGCATCCGGCCACAGCGGATCAGCGCCGTCGGGCGGCTTCGCGCCGAGGCCACGACGGCCGAGGTCGCCATGCAGTTGATCGACCTGGCCGGCCAGATGGGCGACGCGGGCGCCGGCGCACTTCTCATTGAGGGAGCAGCGGCCGAAGTCGCCCAGGTTATCACCAAGCGAACCGATCTGCCGGTGATCAGTTGCGGGTCGGGGCCAGCCTGTGACGGGCAGGTCCTCGTCGCCCCTGACATCCTCGGCCTGACCGAGGGCAAGCTGCCGAAGTTCTCCAAGGCGTATGGCGATCTTGGACCGCGTTCGGTCGAGTCCTTCCGCGCCTATACCGACGAGGTGAAGGCACGCCGGTTCCCCGACGACGAGCATAGCTACCACATGAAACCGGGGGAATTGCAGCGTTTGACGGAATTGCTCGGCCGCCAGAGCTGACCGCCCCTACAGTCTCAAGGCGGTGGGCCTGACCCGACGAGCCCACCGCGTCATCCTCACGTTGTCTCCGCAGATGTGCTTCTGGGCCGCTCAGTCTCCCGCGGGAGCGACGCTGGCCTGCGTCGTTCCGCCATAGGCGCCCATGTTGATTCGCGTGTTTTCGACAGTAGAGCCATCGATCGCCACAGGTTCGTCCACAATAGAGGCGGCCGGGTCCCCTGCGTCAACGCACGGGCTGGTCTGCGCATCCGACCGCCAGAGGCCGGCAACGTCATCCCAGCGGGCCCCCTGGCTCTGGAGATGGTAGTCACCAGCCGTCCACACAGAGTCCGACCGCTGCCCGGAAGAGACGAAGAGCGGGTCGGCGTCGATATTGCCCTCGCCGGGCCAGCCGCCCTGCACGTTGGAGTAGGTCACCTCCGCGCGATTGTCACCGATCTGAACGCCGTCGCTATCGTTGAAGTAGATGATCGAGTTCGTTACCATCGCCCCGAGCGTGTTCAATCCGGCCGCGAGGTTCTCCACAACCGTGCAATTGGTGAGCGAAGGCCGTCCGCCGACGACGCCCACACCGCGATTGCCCGCCACGAGACAATTCAGGAACGTCGGCATGCTGTGGCGAACCGTGCGCGATCCCGTGGGAATCCACATCTCCACCCCGGTTCCGAGGTTGCCCATGATGCGCGACCCGATGACACTGGGTCGGCTCTGGTTGATAATGAGCATGCCCATCTGATTGCCCGCGATGGTGCATCGCCTGATGGTAGGCATGGAGCCGGAGACGAGAACGCCGGCCATGCCTCCGGAGACGGTCACGCCATCCAGAACGCTCTCGGCCTGTTCGCCCTCCGCGAACGTGACGACATTGGCGTGCCCCTCGATAACGGTAGCGGCCACCACGGCCGGATCGTCCGGGTTCGCAGAGCGGACCGTCACCGCCTTGCCTGCGAAGTGGATCGACTCACGATAGACGCCTTCGGGCAGCACGATCTCGTCGCCCGCATCGGCAGTGGCGATCGCATGCTGCACATAATCGAAACGCTCGCCGGTCGTGGCGTTCCGTACGGCTCCATCGAAGATCGCATAGCCGAAGGCCAGCCTCAGGCCCTGGATCGGCCCATAGGCGCCGCCCAGCCACACAAGCGAGGCGCCCTGCAATGAGGGCGACAGGCCATACGGCACGGCTGGCAGGTCGAGGTTCATCACGCCGTAGTTGGCCGTGATGCAGGCGAGTCGGATCTGGCCGCCGGATTCTTCTCCATCGAGGTACGCGACGAGACCTCCGTCCACCACCGGCTGCCGTTGTCCCTTTCTGGCCTTGGCGATCGCGAACACCTTGACGTCCTCCGGATCGGAGACGTCCGCGCCGTAGATGTCGCCGGCATCGTCGCGTTCATCGGTCCAGACGACGTATCCATTGGAAACCGACGGATCGCGCTGTCGCCCGGGGGCGTCGCAGACCGTGAACACCCGGATGTCGGCCAGGTCCGACAGATCAGCGGCGTAGATATCGCCGTCCCCTTCCCAGACCACGAGATCGTCGCAGATGTCGACAACGTCATCGTAGTCGTTGGCCGGATTCTGAATCGGCAGCGGGTCTCTGCGACCGACATTGGTGGCCACGGTGAAATAGACGGGATTCTGCGGGTCACTGATGTCGGCGCCGCAGATATCGTAGGGCATGTTGTTCCATTGGCCGGCGATGTTCCTGTCGATCCCCGCGTGCCGAACCCAGACGACCTTGCGGCCTGAGATGGCCGGGTGGCTGTAAGACTCGTAATCCGTGTGCGTTCGCAGAGCGAATTGCTCTTGCGTGGCAAGGTGGCGTACGAAGATGCTCGTACACATCCGCGTCAGAGCACCGCTGACACGGTCGCCGCCGGCCCATACGACCAGGTTGCCGTCCACCTTCGGCTGCGTGCTGAATCCGCCGCCAGAGAACGTCTCGGTCAGTCCCGTGGCGAAATCCGTATACGCAATCTGCCAGGTGAGATTCCCTGGGTCCGAGACCGCCACAACCTTCGTCCCGGAGACATCGGTATACCGCGGGGTCTGGTTACCGATCGGCTCGATTGTCAGCGCCCGCAGGTTGGTCGTCGTCCTGACCGCCACGATGCGCACCTGACTCGGCGCGCTGTTGCCGAACCCGTCGCTTACGACCAGCTCGAAGGTGTAGATCTCGCCCGGCTCGGCATCGAAGGCCGGCGTGGCCGTTTCCGGGTTCCGCAGGACGACGCTCGGTCCGCTCAGTTGGGTCCACTGGTAGCCCAGCCGCCCGACCGGATCGGGATCGTGGGAGCCGCCGCCGTCCAGCGTGATCTGGCCGGGGGCCTGCCAGACGCGGTCCTGGCCGGCATCGGCCGTGGGAAGGTGGTTGGGCCCGACGTAGACCAGTACCTCGTCCGGCCCGCTGGCGTATCGACCGTCGGCGACCACCAACTGGAACACGTAACTGCCCTCGGCCGGCGCGACGAACGAGGGATACGCCGAATCAGCGTTCTCGATGACAACATCCTGCCCGGAGACCTGTGTCCACTGGTACGTCTGCATATCGAAGGGGTCGTAGAAGAAGCTGTCGGTGCCGTCGAGCGTGACCGTCTGGCCCGCTTCGAGCACGTGCACGTCCCAGCCCGCCGAGGCCACCGGCTTGACATAGCCGACGTACTCATCGGCGCCGATGTCGATCCGGCTGGCGTAGACGCGCTGCTCACCGTCGATGTCGGTCTGACCGGCCGAAGGAACGAAGTCCGGATCGCCGGCATTGATGCAGGGCGAGTCCAGCGTCAGATGGAAGTTCCTGCTCGTAGGGGCCAGGAACAGTGGATTCTCGCTGACATTGCCGTTAACGCCCGTCTGGTCTCCGTCGCCGTCGTAGACAACCGAGTAGGTCTGCGGGTCCAGATACCCGTAGTTGCCGGGCACGTTTCCCCAGACGTTGTTGAACGCGACCGAGGCATATTCGAGATCGCCCTCCCAGAACATACCTCCCCCCGATCCGGCCTCGCAGAGGATGTTGTTGAAGATCCGGGCGTACCCGTACTCCGGCGCGGCGACGAGGTACAGGTTGCCACCCATGCCCTCGCCGATTCCTATGCCCAGTGTCGATCCGAAATCGCAGTTGTTCCGCACGAAGGTGTTGTTGTAGACGTCCCCGGCGAACGTTACCAGACCGCCGCCGAGGTAGGCGGAATTCTCGAAGATCATGTTGTTGTGAATCGTGGGCTCACCGAAGTAACCGATGATCCCGGCCCCGATATAGGCGCTGTTGTTGCGGATGGTGTTGTATGTGATCACGGGACTGCACTGCCAGCAGCCGATGCCTCCGCCGAAGCAGAGATCGACCTGCATCTGGGTCTCGGAGATGCGGAAGAGGCCCTCGTTGCGGACGATCACGTTCTTCGTGATGGTGGGCGAGCTGCGGTTGCAGTAGACTCCGCCCCCCATGTAAAGCCTCTCGGTATCGTTGCCGCCGAGCTCAGGGTGGAGCGTGCCGCTGCCGCCGGTGATCGTGAAGCCGGCCAGCACCGCCTGGGAGGTCTGCCCCCCTGCAAACGTGACCACCGAGCCGTTGGCATCGCCTTTGAGAACGGTGTAGCTGACAATCCTGGGATCGTCGGGGTCCGTGCTGGTCACTGTGATATTCTTGCGTCGGAAATCGATGGTCTGGAAGTAGACCCCCGGCGCTACAAGCACGGTATCGCCGTCGTCGGCCGCATCGATTCCCGCCTGAATGGTCGGATAGTCGCTCGGAACCCTTCGCACCTCCGCCCAGCCGGCCCCTGCACAGACAACCGCCACAAGGACCGCCAGTACGCTCGTTCTTTTCATGTCCTCACCTTTCCCATGGACCCGCACGTTGTGAGCAGGAGTGTCTGGAGATCAACCTGCCTCCGGTAACAGGCTGAACATATATTTCTACCCGAATTCGGTCGGTTTTTCAAGACAATTCAGAGCCTTCGCGTCGTCGCCGAGACGAAACACGTGGCTTTTCCCATTTTCCTATATAGACGCGCCCGGCAGGTCTGCATTGCGCAGAAAATGGAATTCCGTCGATGCGGAGATCGCCCCGACGTACCGAACGGGAGCCACCGCCCATCGGATGCCGTGGACCTGTCTGCGGAGGAGTCTATCGCGGGACTGTTACCGCTGGGTTACGGAATCGCCGCTTTCGTGTGATTTTCGAGGGCGTTACAGCCTCGCCGATGCCCGCGAATCACCCCTTCCCTCGCTCCGGGACGGGTAGACCGAGTTCAACGAGGACCTTCTTCATGTCCTCCCAGACCCTGCGTCGCGTATCGGGGGTGTAGTTGCGAAGGAGGTAGGCGGGATGATACGTGGCCATGACCTTGATGGGGGGCCGACCGACACCCGGTGAGTATTCCTGGAAATGACCCCGAAGCTGGCCAATCGGTTTCTCGGTGTCCAGGAGGGTCCTGGCCGCATGGGCGCCGAGAGCGACGATGATCTCCGGCCCAATCGCCTCGATCTGCCTCTGCAGGTATGGAAGGCAACTGAAGATCTCCTCCTCTCGCGGATCGCGGTTGCCCGGCGGTCGACACTTGAGGATGTTGCCAATGAAAACGTCCTCGCGTTTCAGGCCGCAGGCCCCGATGATCTTGTCCAGGAGTTGTCCTGCACGCCCGACGAAAGGACGGCCCTGGGCGTCTTCATCGGCCCCTGGCGCCTCGCCGACGAACATGATGCGGGCAGTCGAACTGCCCTCGCCCGGCACCGCGTGGGTCCGGGTCGAGCCCAAGCCGCACTTGCAGCACTGGCGGACCTCCGCAGCGATGGCTTCCAGTTCGCCAACCGCATCGGAGGTGCCTGCCTTGACGGCAGGCCTTTCGTCGGGTTCCTGTCGCCGCGGCTCGACCGGCTCGCGCGACTTGGCACCGCGAATCACGTATCCGGTGAAGAACCCTTCCATATCAAGGTGCTGGCGAACGACCTTGTCCGTGTCGACTTCCTTAGCCATCTCGGTATTCTATTGAAGCAGCCGGACGAGCACAATCAAAAACGGGGCCCACGCCGCTTGGACATGGGCCCCGTCGTGTGACATAGGACCACCCACCTGCGTTCCGCAGGCTGCTGTGACGAGGTTACAGGCCGGCCAGTTCGACGATCTCTGCCGCCGACAGCGCCCTGTCATAGATGCGGACCTCGTCCATCAGACCGGGCATCTCGCGCTGAATGTCCCCGCCGTTGTTCCAGGCGCCCAGCGCCGCACCACCGAGAATCAGACCGGCCAGCGGCGCGTCGAGGACACGGATGTCCTCCAGTTGGCCGTTCAGATACAGGGCCGCTTCGGTCTCCGAGACGGTCAGAACCATGTGGCTCCACACCGCCGGCATGACCGGCGTGACACCCTGGAGATCGCCGCCGTCCAGGCCGTTGATCCCCGCGTTGAGCATCCCGTAGCTGAGCTTGAAGTGTACCGCGCCGTCGGTCCAGCCGTTGGTGTTGATGCCGCCGGCGAACTGCATTCCGCTCAGATCGGCGGTCGGGAAGACCCACATCGAGATGCTGCACGCGCTGAAGACCGCGTCGTCGCCGCCCAGCCGGGGGATATCGACCGCATCATCGGCGCCGTCGAGGACCAGGACACCGTCCAGGATGAAGGCGTCGCCCAGGAGCGTCCCATCGTTGCCGTTGCCCGACGCGTCGCTGGCATCGGTATCGAAGGGATAGTAGGCCACGAGACCCTCGGCCAGCGGATCGGCCGGCTCTTCGGGCTCGATGAGCATGTAGGCGACCGCGTTGAGGAACATCTGCGCGCCGTCCTCGTACAGGTCATACATGCCCGCCGTCTCCGAACTGATGCCGTCTGCCTCGCGTGCGCCGGTGAGGAACACCAGCCGGCGACCGGCCAGCACGTCCGTGCCGGCCCCGCCGTCATGCCTCAACGTCGCCCCGGCCGGCCATTCGGCGATCATCATCGCGCCGACGGGCCCGGCGCCCTCGGATGCAGCGGAAACCGTGGCCAGAACCACGGCCTCGTCATCCGGCGCGTCGGTCACAACCGAGATGCCCCGCGCCAGCCTTCCATCGGCATAGCTGGCGATACCGGCAAACAGATTGTCCATCGTGCCGTCCGTCAGCGCGATTCCCGCGAAGATCGGGTGTTCCGGATCGGTGACCGTCAGCGTGATGTCCCCGGTGGTGTCCGGAATGGTGTTGCCGGTGGCAAAGCCCATGCGGTTGGCCCGAATGACATAGCCACCCAGAATGATCATCGGGGTGGACACGTTATTCCACCTCGTCGCGGCGTCATTCTGAAAACTGCCGCTGGCGACCGAGCGACTGATGATCACCAGATCGGCCACCTCGACGACGTCCGGATCGGGCGTACCCGTCTGCACGTAGCGGATCACTTCATATCCGGCCGCTTTGAGCAGATCGGTGTATTCCTTGTCCGCCGCCGCGGTGAATCCGGCGCCGGCGGCGCCGCCCGACGGCGCATCATCCGCCTCATGGAAGGAAACCCACACGACCAGCGACTTGCCGAGCATGTAGGAGATGGCGTTGCGCAGCAGTTGCTCGCCGTCGGCCGTCAGGTTGAACGCACCCTGCGGGGTCGCGTCGACTTCCTGCGTCCCGGCCGAGAACATCATGCGCTTGCCGCCGGCGATCTGACCGGCGCCGTCGTAGAACTCCACGCCGGCGTCCCACACGGCGATCCAGGCCGCATCGAGATCGGCCCCTTTGGCGATCAACTGACCGTTGCCCATATCGAGGGTGCCGATCAGCGAAGTCTGACCGGTGCCCGTGGTCCCATCCACCGCCTGCACGAGCACGGCCGGCGAATTCGGATCGTTCGGATCGGCGGAAACGAGCGGGACGAACCGGAACACAGAGCTGCCGGTGTCCACAGCCTCCATTGCAGCCCCGACCGGGTTGACGACGGTTGTGCTGTTGACCCATTGCCACCGGCTGCTCCGGACCAGATAGGCGCTCATCTGAATCAGAGGCGTCGTAACCGAATTCCATTGAGTCACCTTCTCGCCGCCGGCGTAGTCGCCGCTATTCGTTGCCCGGCTCATGATGATCAGATCGGCGGCGTTCAGGGCCTCGATCTTGTTCGGATCCAGATCGACCCAGTTGCCGCGCTGCACATCGACGGTGTGCCCCTCGGCCACGAGCCAGTCTTCCAGGGCCTGATCGTCCTGGACGCCATCTCCGTCGGTATCGTACACCTGGGAGACGAGAATGATGTCCGCCGCCTGTACGGCGGGGACCAGACAGAAGCCAAGTACCGCTAACATAAGAACGATTCTTCGTGACATGCGATAGTCCTCCTTCTAACTCGACATCAGTAACGACATGGTCGCCGAACTCTTCGGTCGCCAGTCTGACGCGACGCATATGCAGTTCGACGATACGATTCCACGCGGCCACGATCCGGACGATGCACTTCAGACCGCAGCCCAAAGCACTCGGCAACGGCTCACCGTGATCCGCTCGAAGCCGGTCACCTCCACACAGATCCTGCATGTGCGTACGCGGCCTCCGTAAGAACACGGATTGCTGCTGCCCGGAATAGAAGTGACCTCCTTCTTTGAACGACGCACTGCGATGATGGGAATGACCGTGAGGCACGCGACCTCAACACGCATAGACTGTCACCCACCTCAGAACCAGACTTTCAAGCCTTTCCGCCGCATCGGCCGTTCACACCCTACTCCCGGCCCCTGAGAATGAGAATCGCAGGATACTCTGAGTTCCTTATACTCGATTTGCCGCCGGGACGTCAAGGAGAACCGGGTGCATCACAGAAGTTCTTCCGGCGGACCGGAAACGGTCCGTGCGAATGGGAGCCATCCAGCGGATATGCCGCCGGGTGCGGTGTGCCACGACGAATCTCCCGTCACGTCGGGCGGCAAGTCAGCCCCAAAGAAAACGGGGCCTGCCCCGTGTGGGTGCAGGCCCCGTGGTTGTGCCTATCACTGCGCCCGGCTGGCCGGGACGCGTTATGTCACTGGATACCCGTCAGCGGTCTCCGGCCAGGTAGCGGACCTCGCCGGCCGACAGCGCACGGTTGTAGATACGGAACTCATCGAGCGAGCCGGCAAAATACGGATCGGCCGTGTATTGCGACCGGGCCAGCCAGTTCTGCGTCGTCTGGCCCAGATCCGCCGGAAGCGTCCCCGTCTCGGTGCTGTCGACGGCCTGGCCATCGACGTACAGCGTCAGCATCATGCTGTCGGCGTCGATCACCACCGCGATGTGGTGCCATTGTCCCGGCGTCAGACCCGCCGGCGCCGTCACGATCGACTCGCCGCCACCGGCGCTGGTCGTAATGGCGAACCGCGGGCTGTTCGTCGCCCCGTTGTTCGGGCTCAGGAACATGTAGGCGGTCGCGCCGGTCCCGAAGTCAAAGGCTCGCTGCCAAGTACTGCCCGTCCCGTCGAACAGGATTCGCGTCGAGAACGTCGCGCTGCGCAGCGAGGCCATCAGCGAGCCGATCGGCAGCTCGACATAGTCGGCGAAGCCGTCGAATTGGATCGCCTGGCCGAAGCCGGCCGGGGCCTGGGCGAAGGGCGGATCGTTGAACGGCGTGCCGTTATAACCGTTACCCGAGCTGTCCTGGACGTTGCCGTCCATCATGTAGTAGGCCGCCAGACCCGCCGTGCCCGGATCGACCGGAGCGATCGGCTCCGGCGCCTCGCGATACAAACGAATGTCGTCGATCCGCAGCAGACCCGAGCCGCTGCCGTCGACACCCACGCTGAATGTCCGAACGTTCGCCAGGTTCGTCCCGATCGACGCCAGATCGATGTTCCACTGCTTCCACACCGGGCTGGTCAGCGCGCCCGGGTACGTCACCTTCGTGCCGTTAACCGTCACATAGAGCTGGCCGGCCCCGTTGTCGGTGGCGCCGCGGAAGAACAGCACCAGCGTCGTCGCGCCGCCGGCCGCCCAGTTCTGGGCATCCATCGCCAAGTCGGCCCGCGAATTGCCCTCGTAGAACAGGGGCATCGCCTGACGCCCGCTGTTGACCACCGTCTGCTCGGCGAACGGCGAGTTCATGTAGCCGACCGTCGAGCCGGTCCCGTTGACCCAGCCGTCGAGCCACGTATCGAAGATGGCCTCGCCGGCGGCGATGTCGTCGGTATAGCTCTCGAAGTTATCGATGACGACGAATTCCTGTGTCGAGAAGCTCCAGACGGATCCCGTCCAGAGGCTCACGGCCTCGACGTCGTTGACCTCATCGACCTTCCAGTAGTAGGTCGCATCGAGCGTCAGGCCGGCGGGATTATAGCGGCTCTCGCTGACCGTGGCGACAGGGGCTGCGCCATCGGCCACCGCCGCTTCATCCGTGCCGAGATACACCTGGTGCGAGCCTGCTTCGCGGCCGGCGCGCCAGTTCAGCACGGCCCCGATCTCCACATCCGTCGCGCCGTCCGCCGGCTTGGGCTGGCGGGCCTGAACGGGGATGTGCAGGAAGCGGACCTCGCTGAGGCCGTACTGGCCCAGCGAACCGTAGCCGCTGTTGACCGTCAGGCGAACGCCCTTGGCGGCCACGCCCTGGAAATCGATCGTCGTATTGGCGGCGTAGCCGGTCTTGGCCGTGCCGCGGGCGAACTGGAAGTCGCCCAGCGTCGCCCATTCGAGGCCGTCGGCGGAGTATTCCACCGTCACGTCCTTGAGTCCGAATCCGAGCATCAGCTCGAACATGACGTTGTAGTTCCACACGTGCATCTCGTGGACCTTGTAAACGCCGTCGAACTCGAACTGAATCCAGACCGGACCGTCGGTATCGACCAACTCGCCGAGCCACATGTCCGCCGCGTTGATCGAGTGCTTGCCGGCGGCGTCGAGGCCGGAGCCGTTGACGGTGTTCTCCGGTCCGGTTCCGGGTTCGACGTTGGTGGCGTTCGTCGTGGCCACGACATTGCCGATCGGATAGACGAACGGCTCGGTGGTGAAGCTCCAGACCTCGCCCCGGAAGATCGTGTTGTCCGACGCGATTTCATCGATGCGCCAGTAGCAGGTCTGCTCGAAGTCCAGACGAGCCGGCGGGGTGTACGTCGTTCCCGTCTGCGCCTGGCTGGCCAGCACGCCCATCGGATTGCCCCGTTCGGCCGCCCCGACCGCGTCGGCCGAGCCGCCGAAATACACATCGTGGGTCACTGCCGATTCGCCCGCGCTCCATCCGACCGTCACATCGCGCGGCACGTCGATCGCCTTGTCCGCCGGCGAAGGATCGTAGGCGACGTTGGGATTGAATCCGTCCGGGCCCATGCGATGAAGCTTGTCGATCTCCGCGCGTGTCAGCGCGCCCTTCCAGAGCCGGACTTCGTTGAAGCTGGCGTTGGCGGTGTTGTCTTCCCATTGTGAGCGGCCCAGCCAGACGTTGGTGTCGGCCAGGGTCGACAGACGGTTGGCCGATTGGAACGACCCCTTGGCATCGCCGATGCTGTCGCTGTCGGCCGGCGCGGTGTACCACGTGACCAGCCCCTCGTCGAACACGCAGACGATGTGGTATTGCACACCCAGCGTATACGGGGCGTTCGTGTTGTCCAGCGTGTTGCTGCCGTTCGGGCCGAGCCACTCGACGCGATCAGCGGTCAACGTCGTCCCGCTGGTCCAGCTCATGAACACGTTGTGCGCCGTGCTCGTGCCGAAATCGAAGATGCGCGACCAGTTCTGCACCGAAATCTGGGTGGCCCACGCCTCGAACGTGACGAAATCACCCAGGCTGCTGACGATGCCGTCGGGCAGGTCGATGTAATCGCTGCTGCCCTTGGCGCCGCCGGTCAGAGTGACCTCGGTGTCGGACAGGATGGCGTTGTTGGCGCCCAGATCCACAATGGTGGCGTCCCGCCCTCCGATCGAGTCACTCAGGTCCCCGTTGAAGCTCCAGCGATGCGCCAGTTCAGCCGCCCAGCCCTCGGTCGCCACGCCCAGTCCGCCTATGGCGGACAGGGCCAGAATCAAGACCACCGGTTTTCTACACATGCCTGTCCTCCTTCAAAAGAACCATAGCAAAGATCAAACATCAATCCGCCTGTGGCGGAGCGGAATCCGCCTGCGGCGGATGCCTTCCTCGATTTTGCATTTTGCATTTTGCTCTTTGATCTTCTATCGGCCCGAATTACCGGCTCCACAAGCGGCAGGCTCGCGCCGGACATATTTACAGAGAGATACTCTCGAAATGAAACGTCTCTGGCGGACCCCGATGGCCCTTGGGACGAATTGAGGCGTTACTGCTTGCACCCTTGTATCCTCCCTGTTTCGATCCGCCTGCGGCGGACCAAGCCGCAGCGATGTAGTGATGTAGGATGGGCTTTAGCCCATGCGGCCGATTGAAGATGCAGCATGGGCTCAAGCCCATCCTACCAGGTTATTATGTCTTCCCGGACCCTGCCGCAACAACCCATAATTGCGTTTTCTTCTAACCATTTCGCGAACAGCAGCCATTATCAGACCCAGGTACGGGCGAATCATCATTCGCCCCTACTCACCACACCGGGGCGGGAATTCTGTAAGGATCGATACCGGAGCGGGTCTAATATGGCAGCCATGGCGAAGATGATTGCGGAGCAGGCCCTGGTGGAGCGTTTCCGCCGGGGAGACGATTCCGCGTTTGACGGGATCGTGCAGAGGCATGCGGCCGACGTTGCCGCGCTGGCCAATCGTCTGCTCGGATGGCCCCAGGACGTCGACGATGTCGTACAGGACGTCTTCCTGGCGGCCTTCACGGGCCTGCGGAAGTTCCGAGGCGATTGCGGGCTGGGGACGTGGCTCTTTACCATCACGGTCAACATGTGCCGGCGGAGGCAGCGCCGACGGGTCTTCCGCATCCGCGCGATCGCGGTCGACGAGGATTGCCTTGATCTACGTGTCGAGGAGAATGCGGAGCGAGCGGCGATGGACACCGAGACCTTCGCGCGAGTCCGCCGGGCGGTGCGGGCCTTGCCGCCGAAGTACCGCGAGGTCGTGGTCTTGCGGTACCTCCAGGGCCTCGAAACCTCCGAGATGTGCGAGCTTCTGGGGATCACCGTCAATGCCATGCAGGTGCGACTGACCCGGGCCAGAGAACAATTGAGACAGAGCCTGGGCGAGTTGATCGAGGAGAAGACGTGAACGACGAACGAATCAAGAACCTGCTGGAGGACGCCGACCAGGCAGCCGGTCCGCCGCGATACAAGGCGGTTCGTACTTGCGACATCCGAGCGCAACTGCGTCGTCGACGTTCCATTGCCGTCGCAGCGTCCACTGCCGCAGCGGTGGTCCTGCTGTGCGGCGTCGCCCTCTGGAACGCGCGGTCTGAGCCGGAGAAACGTGCCCTCGAGCCGCAGGAGCGAATCGCCTCACTCGAAGAGCAGGTGCGACAGTTGCAGGAGCAAAGCGAGACCACCATGCGGCTCGTCCAGGAAGTCCTGGCCAAAGAGCGACAGGAACGGCGACTCGCGGCCCTCCATGCCGAGCTGGCGAGCATTCCCGATCCGGCGCAGGAGTTTCAACGACAGGCGGAGAAGACCGCCTTTGCACTGGTGTACCAGGCGGACCGGATGATTGGCGAGATGAACCAGGTCGAGTCGGCTGTCGAGACCTACGAGCAGGTCATCCGTCTGTTCCCCGAGAACCGCTGGGCCGACGTCGCCAGAGAAAGACTGGCCCGAATCCGGAATCAACGTTTCAACAAGTCCCCGATGGAAGGAGAATCCCCATGCGAACTGCTCAAATCACAATCGTCTGTCTGACCCTGAGCCTGGTCCTGGCTGCGGCACCGACTTTCGGCGAGGCCGAGGCGCCCTCGAACTCGCGATTCGCCAGTTGTCTGATAAGGGTCGCGATCGACGCGGACATCTTGCCCTTGGACCCGACTACGGTCGAGCAACTGATCCGCAGTTCGGCCGTGGCCGGAAAGGCCACCAAGGACGTGTTTGGGCTGGAGGCAGAAGCCGCCGGCAACATCCTCCAGGAGATCCGAATCGAGTGGCTCGCCCAAACCGCCCAGACGACCGGCATGCCCGAACCAGCGCAACGGAACACCGCTGAAGATAGCGACATAATCCGACAACTGGCACCAATCTACGGAGATGATTACGCCAGAATGCTCGGCGTCCAAGACGGTGACAGGCCCGAAAGGCAGGAGCCGGCCGTCGTCACCCCGCCAACCGACGACAATCGCGCAGGGGTGAACGATCGTTCGCCCCAACAGGGAATGGGTGGTGGTATGGGCGGCTATGGCGGAATGGGTGGTGCCATGATGGGTGGCGGCAGACGGGGGATGACCCGCGGCATGGCGATGGGCGGCATGGGAATGGATCCCTATGGCGGTGGTCCCTACGGCGGCATGGGTGGTTACGGCGGTGGCCTCTACGGCGGCTGGGGCTCGCAGGCACGGGATGCCAGAGATGCCGGCCGGCAGCAGACCGCAATGGTCCGGCTGTTCGTCGAACTGCCCAACGATGTCAAACCTGCGGCCGGCCAGTTCGTCAAAGCCCTCGTGGACAACCTGAGACGAGCGTTGGAAGATTCCTACAGCCGGTATGAGAGACTCCTGAGCGAACAGATCCAGTTCGCTGAATTCCGGCGCGAAGAGATCGAGCAGCAGCTTGGGCGAAGCGCCGCTTCTTCCTCACCCGGGAGCAGGAGAATACGCGAGCAGTTGAGCATGGTCGTGGACGTATCCGCGCTGACGCCTCAGATGCCGTTCTCGGAAGCCGTCGAGCTCCTGAAGAACGCGGTCGAGCCGCCGCTGCCCATCGTCGTGCTGTGGAGAGAATTGCAGGAGAGCTGCAACATCGAACCGACCACACCGATCGGAATGGACGGTCCGCCTGCGGTCAGGCTGGAGACGGCCTTGAAGACGGTCATCGCAGCCGTCAGCGGCGGAAATTCCGACATCTCCTACCAGATCGACGACGATGTCATCATCATCCGGGAAGAGGAATTGCAGACGCCGCCGACATCAATCGCGCTGAGCGCCGAGGAAGACACACAGGAACTGATCGCCCGGCGGCGCGACCTGTCCAACCAGATCCGGAACCTGGAGATGCAGATGGCCGGCATGGAGGCCCGACGCCAGGCGATCGAGGAACAGATCGCCCGCACGAGAGATGAGGCGGAAAGGAAGCTGGCCCAGGACACCGTGACCAAGGAATTTCAGACCCTCGTCCAGATGATTGAGATGCGTCTTTCCCAGGTTCGCAAGCAGGTGGACGCGGGCCAATTGCCGCAGTCGGAGTTGGCGCCGATCCAGGAGAACCTGACCCGGGCCAGGATCGAGCTGGCCAAGCGGCAGGAGGAGTTGACCAAGGACGTCGGAGGCGGTCGCCTGGACAGTCTCAACAGTGAATTGAGCCAGATGGCCATCCAGACAGCCGAACAGAAGGCGCGTCTCGAGGTGTTCCGAACTCAACTCGATGAAACGCAGCGCCGACTGGCGAGGGCGTCGGCATTCGATCCGCAGGCGGCACGGCTGCGGACCGCCCAGCAGGCGTTGAATATCGCGGAGCGGCAGATCACCGAGTTGACGAATCGACAGGTCCAGCTCCAGCGTCCCAGCGTGACGGTGATGGCAGCCGATCCGCCGGCGGCGGACCACCAGGAATTCCCTGTACGATGATCAGGGATTGTCTTACTTGATGGTTCGAGCCCTCTGTGCTACCGTCCGTCGTCCGCCGCAGGCGGACACGCATCCATGAGAACGAAACGGAAAGGACTCGATGATGAAATCGGAACCGTCGCGAAGAGACGTGGTCAAGGGCGGAGCGCTTGGCTTGCTGAGCATCGGCGCTGCGGGCAGCGCTATTCTGTCCGCCGCCGGCGGACCGTCACAATCCGCTGCGGCCGTCAGCGGCGCATACCAGAACAATGCCTACACGCTGCCGCCGCTGCCCTATGGGTATGATGCGCTGGAGCCGCTGTACGACGAGCGCACGCTGACGATCCACCACACCAAGCACCACGCCGGCTACGTCAACGGGCTCAACAGCACGCTGGCCAAGCTCGAGGCGGCCCGCGCCTCGGGCGACTACGGCGCGATCAAGGCGCTGAGCCGCGACCTGGCGTTCAACGGCAGCGGCCACATCCTGCACACGCTGTTCTGGCACTCGATGAGTCCCGACAAGCCCGATCCGCCTCAGGCGGACGAGAGCCTCCGCCAAGCTTTGACCAGGAGTTTCGGCTCGGTCGATGCGGCCCAGAAGCAGTTCGCCGCGGCGACGAAGGCCGCCGAGGCCAGCGGATGGGGCGTGCTCGCCTACGAGCCCATTGCCGACAACCTGCTGATCCTGCAGGCGGAGAAGCATCAGAACCTCGCCTTCACGGACACGGTCGCCCTGCTGGTCTGCGACGTGTGGGAGCATGCGTACTACCTCAAATACGCCAACGACCGCGGCGCGTGGGTGGACAACTTCATGAAGATGGCGAACTGGCCCTTTGCCGCCCAGCGTCTGGAAGCAGCCCGCAAGGCCGCGGGGATCCGCCATGGGCGGACAACCAACGGCGCCTGAATGCGAGCACGAAATCCGAATATCGAAATCCGAAACAAGCACGAAGGCAAGGGGCGAATATCGAAGCACGAAATCCGAAATCCGAAACAAGCTCGAAGGCTCGAAATCCCAATGTCGAAACGGATTTGGACATTGGGATTTTGGGATTTCAGATTTGTTTCGAATTTCGATATTCGAATTTCGGATTTCGAGGTGCGTCCGCCTCCGGCGGATCGCTCCGCCTATGGCGGACTCAGAGGCGTCCAACCGCTTTGAGGCGGGCCTGGACCTTGTCGCCGGTCAGCTCGCGCAGGGCGTCGGCGGCGATCCAGCGGGCGCTTCGTGTACCGAGCGCGCGGACCTCGTGGGCCGTTTGAATCGCCCGTTTGTTCAAGTCCGCCGAAGGCGGATTGCGCTTGCCGATCTGGCGCAGGGCCCAGTTGACGGCCTTCTTGACGAAGTTGCGTTCGTCGCCGGCTTGTTCGACGATCAAGGGCAGAAACGCCTCGAACCGCTCGTCCGGTGCCGTCTTGTCGTGAACCGCCAGAGACGCCATCAGGACGAAGCCCGCCCGTTTGACGTACTCGGCGTCGCGCCGGCTCCACTCGACCGCTTTGTCCCAGGCATAGGGGGTCTTGTCGAACAGGCAGCCACAGGCGGTGTCGCAGACCGCCCATGAATTGAAGTCTTTGGCCCAGCGTTCCATCTGGCTTTCCGTGACCATCGCCGGGTCGTCGATCAGCGCCGCCAGGCAGCGGGCGTCGTGAATGCCCGTCCGCCACAACTGGCCGGCGAGCCGGTGGTCGGTGCCGATCTCCTTGGCGAGCTTCCGCAACGCAGGCGCGGAAACCCCCAGGATGTTCGGGGCATTGATCCCGAACCGGGCCGCTCCTTCGACAGCGTTCGGGTCGCCCAGTGATCTCAACTGTGCGACCACCTCTTGGGCCGTTCTGCTTGACATCGATTCGGCCTCCGCAAGCGCACCATGCGCATTCGATCCTTATACCGGCCGGATCGGCGTCTGCCAAGTCCGCCTTCGGCGGATCAGCGGCCGGTTGAAGATGCAGCATGGGCTGAAGCCCATCCTACCAGCTCGCCGAAATGCAAACATCAAAGAGTCCGCCCGAGGCGGACAAAAATGTGGTAGGGGCGAATGATTATTCGCCCCTACTTGTCCGCCGAAGGCGGATTCCGCTCCGCCACTGGCGGATTGGGCGGGATGTTCAGGGCCCCTTTGAAGAGGTTGTCCGGATCGTATCTGGCCTTGATCGCCCCGAGCCGCTTATAGTTGGCCCCGTAAGCGCCGCGGAGGAGCTTTTCGCTATCCTCCATGAAGCCGGGGAAGTTCAGATACGTCCCTCGTGAGAACGGCTGGAGCGCGTCGAACAGCTTCTTGGCCCATGCCACATTGGCGTCGGACTCGGCGGGGTCGGTCCAGTTCGATTCGATTCCGATCGCGTACGGGACGTCCCGGCGAACATAGGCGGTGGCGTCGGTCCGGACGCGCATTGCTGCACCGGCCAGGAACCAGACGTCGATCGAGGTCAACGGCGAGGGCCGTCGCCGGGCGGCATCGACCAGTACATCGATGATCTGTTCGTCCAACTCCGGCAGATAGACCGACTTCCAATAGTATAGCCTGCCGTCCGGGTAGTCCGCATCGAGAGAGCACTGGACCTGGGCGAACGGCATCGGACCGCTGAGATCGGCCACCGGTTCGCCGAGTTCGCGCAGCGGCTGGATGGTCCGCTCGCCCTTCTCGAACGGCCCGCTGTAGCAGCCGAGCAGGACGATCACCGGCTCGCCCCGGTGCTCCGACGGGATCGACTCGTCGTTCGGCGCGCTCCAGAGCGACACCAACACGGCCAACTCCTCCGGCGCTTGCCGCATGAACCGTTCGAGAAACTGCACGATGCGCTTCGCCTGCGACATCGGGTACATCGCGCAGAGGAACCAGACCTCCGGACTGATGGAGTGAGCGCGGAACTCGAACGAGGTGACGACGCCGAAGTTGCCGCCCCCGCCTCGGACGGCCCAGAACAGGTCGGCGTTCTCGGTCTCGCTGGCTCGACGCAGCCGGCCGTCGGCCGTGACGATCTCGACGGCGATCAGATTGTCCAGCGTCAGACCGTGCTTGCGAGTCAGCCAGCCCATCCCCCCGTGCAGACACAATCCGGCCACCCCGGTCCGCGAGACCACCCCAAGCGGCACGGCCAGACCGAATCCGCCACCGGCGGACGTCTCGCGGTCGATGTCACCGAGTGTCGCACCGCCTTGAGCGCGCACCACGCGTGCATCAGGATCGACGTGAACCGCCCGCATCGGCGACAAGTCGATGACCAGGCCGTCGTCGCACAGGGCCTTTCCCGCCACGTTGTGGCCTCCGCCCCGAACCGACAGGGGCACGCCGTGCTCGCGCGCAAAGTCCACGGCGGCAATCACATCGGCCGTGCTTGTACACCTCGCAATCAGCGCCGGCCGCTTGTCGATCATGCCGTTCCAGATCCGGCGGGCCTCGTCATATCCGTCACCGGCCGGAACAAGAACCTGGCCGTGTATCGCGGTCTGGAGTTCCGTTACTGTCTCCTTGGACACCACCGCACGCGCTCTCTGAGCGCTGAGTTGTACTGCTGCCATGATTCAACCTCCCATTCCCAAACATCGGATGCCGCTGCGTCAACCTCAAGATTGAGCATTCTGATTCACGCCAATCTGTCTTGCCCTGCCTCGTCAGGCGGACGGAGAAGGACTGTATTCTGCCTGTCCGTGCGACACCACCTCTTCAAGGGGCTGCTCTTCGTGGCATTCGAGAATCTCGTCGAGTTCGCCCAAGGAGAACTTGTTCAACCGGACAATCTTGGCCCGAGGTCGAAAGAGCGGAGGAAGAATGAACCGGGCTTCCTTCTTATCGGCGACCTCTACGACAATCCATGCCTTGTGCTCTCCGTCCAAGCACCCGAAATCCGCCCGGGCCAAGTACTGGGATCCGGTGCTGATCAGGATCTTGGCCGCGAGAGCGCACTCGTTCGTCTTCGCTTCATGTGGAACTTCAATGAGAAACCTTGCCATGACATGAACTCTCCTTATCCAACCTGAGGTGGAACAATCGGCCCACACCCACTCAGGTCCTGGGTCTGATATTCTGGTTCACTCGGAAGAGGTTCGTCGGATCGTATTCTGTCTTGACGTCCACCAACCGGTCGTAGTTGTCACGATACGTCGCTCTGACGCGTTCGGTGCCTTCGTCCATCATGAAGTTCGTGTACGCGCCGCCGGCCGAGTAGGGATGCAGGGCCTCCCAGTACTCCCTGGCCCATGTTGTGATCTTCTGGCGGTTGGCCGGGTCGGGGTCGACGCCAACGATCACCATCGACCAGGTCGCATCCCGGTAGCTCCACGCGGTAGCGCCGGGGGCCACCTCGTGTACGGCGCCGTCGATCGGATAGAGGTGCATGGTGGAGAACGGCGTCGGAAGTGCGGCCGCATGTTCAAGATGCAGTTCAATGGCTTCATCGCTGAGTTCATTGACAAAGTCGCCCTTCCAGTACCACTGGTACCCCGGCGGATAGAGCGCGTCGAACTGGCTCTGGACCTGTGGAAACGGCATGGGTCCGAGCACCTCGAAGGCAGGCCGGACAGACTCCCGGATCGGAGCGAACACCTGACCGACCTGGTCCACCGGGCCGGTGTAGCACCAGACCACGCCGCACATCTTTTTGAGGTGCAGACCCTCAGGAAATGGTGGACCGGGAGGCACCGCCAGAAAGGCGAAGAACCCATAGAGGTCGATGGGGGCCTGCCGGCAGAAATCCCGGTACCACCTCAGCACATCACCCGCCCGCTCAAAAGACCACAGGGTCACACCGGCATAGACCGTATCGACAGGATGGGCCCGGAACAGGAAGGAGGTGACGACGCCGAAGTTGCCGCCGCCACCGCGTAGGACCCAGAAGAGATCTTCGTTCTCATGCGGGCCGGCCGTGACAAACCGCCCATCCGCCAGCACAACATCGGCTTCGAGCAGGTTGTCAATGGTCAAGCCGTATTTCCGGGTCAGATAGCCATGCCCACCACCCAGCGTCAGCCCGGGGACGCCCGTGGTGGATATAGCTCCGCTCGGCACGGCCAGACCGAACGGATGCGTGGCGTGGTCCACATCGCCCCACCGGCAGCCCGGCTCGACGCGAACGGTGCGACGCGCCGGGTCCACACGAATTCCTTTCATGAGACTCAGATCGATCACCAGCCCATCGTCACAGAGGGCCAGCCCCGGCCCGTTGTGCCCGCCGCCCCGGACAGCCAGGAGCACATCGTTGTCCCTGGCGAAGTTCACAGCCGCCATCACATCGGCGACGTCCCGGCATCGCGCGATCAGGGCCGGATGCTTGTCGATCATCGCGTTGTACAGGGTCCTCGCTTCGTCGTACGCCTTATGCCAGGGCTCGATCAGCTCACCACGAAGAGATGCGCCCAATTCGGCGACGGTGCGCTCTCCCAGAGTCACCGTGCCGTTGGAGATGGTCTGAACAGCGGAAGCCGCCATAGCCAGGCTCCTTTCCATGAAACGCACAAAGACCTTCATCCGGCGGTTGACGCCGAAGATTCGAGCCGCGCCACGACACCCTCGCGGCTCCCGGAAGAGAGTCCATAGAGGCGACCGATCATTCGCCGCTACTTGGGCTCAACGGTGACATCGACCTTCGCGCCGTGCGTGATGGTGTTGAGCACGGGCGAATATTCGGTCAGCCTTTTGAGCCGTTCGGTGTTTTCGGCATCGGCCTTGACTTTGAACCTGACGCGAATGTTCGTGTAGCCTCTGGGAGTGTCGTTGGACAAGCCGAGGAAGCCCCGCAGATCGAGGTCGCCTTCCAACTGGGATTCCAGTTCCTCGATGTGGATGCCGCGCACGGCGGCGTGGGCCACCATGCTCGTCGTCACGCAGCCGGCCAACGCATTGAGCAGATGCTCGACCGGATTCGGCGCCTCGTCGTCGCCCGCCAGCACGGGCGGCTCGTCGGCGTGAAGCTCGAACGGCTGTCGGTGCTCCATCTCCTGTCCGGCGCCGTAGAAGCCCGTGATCCGCGTGCGATTGTGGCTGCCGTTGATCCACTTATTGCTCGCCCGGAATTTGCATTTGCCCAACCCGGGATTTTTCTCGATTGCGCTGACCGTCTCCTGAAGGACATCCAGATCGATTCCATTGACTTTGCTGATTGTCTGTTGGGTAGCCATTCTGGTCACCTCCCAAGCACTGTGCCCACAGCCGACGGCCGTGCAGCCATCGGCCCGGCCTACAAGAGTTGCGTTGTTCTCAAGAGCGTGCGGCCCGGATTCGGCGCCTCGGCGCCAGGAACCAAGGCCGTCTCTTCACTTGCCATAGCTCATCAGCTCCCCTCGCAATGGAGATGGTACGATCCAACGAAGAGCAGGTTTCCAGGAAAATATATTATTCCGGTGGGCATGATAGACTTTTTGGCCGGACCGAGACCTCGCCCGCAGACCCGCAAGGTCGTGGACTCGATACCGACAGTCACCGATCGCACCGCCAGGTGGATGGAATGTCAGTGTTTGAAGTGGCGTTTTCCCGTGAAGATCATGGCGATGCCGTGGGCGTCTGCGGCGGCGATGACCTCGGGATCCTTCTTCGACCCGCCGGGCTGGACGATGGCGCTGATGCCCGCCTCTGCGGCGTTGTCCACGTTGTCGGGGAACGGGAAGAAGGCATCGGAAGCCATCACGGCGCCCCGGGCCTCTTCGCCGGCCTGCTTCATCGCCAGCAGGCCCGACTCGACGCGGTTCATCTGCCCGGCGCCGACCCCAAGGATGCGCCTGTTCTTGGCGAGGATGATCGTGTTGCTCTTGGTGTGTTTGGCCACGAGCCAGGCCATTCGCAGGTCCTCAAGTTGCTCCGGTGTGGGTTTGGTCTGGGTCGGGCACGTCACCACGTCGGGCTCCCAGCCGACCAGATCGCGCTTCTGGAGCAGCAGACCGCCGATGATGCAGCGAACGTCGAACTCGGATGTATCGATCTTCGTGCGGTCGATCGGCCCGGTCTCGATCAGGCGGACCCGACCGCCCCAGGTCTTCAGCGTGCGGATGATCTCAACGGCATCCTCCTCGAATCGCGGCGAGATGATCACCTCGGCGAAAAAGCCGCTGGCGCCGAGGGCCTTGCCGAAGCGGCCGTAGGATTCCATGATCGTCTGGGCCAGCTCGACGTCGACGGGACGGTTCAGCGCAATGATCCCGCCGAACGCGCTGACCACGTCGCCTTCGTAGGCCTTGCGGTAGGCAATGTTGATGTCGTCATCGACGGCACACCCGCACGGATTCAGATGCTTGACGACCACCGCCGCCGGATCGTCGAACTCCTTGACCAGTTCGAAGGCCGCGTTGGCGTCGAGCAGATTGTTGAAGCTGATCTCGGTGCCGCCCTCGAGCAGCCTGCCGTTGCAGACGGAAGGCTCGTCGCTGGCGGGCAGCCTGTACAGCGCGGCGCTCTGATGCGGATTCTCGCCGTAGCGAAGTGCTGTCTCTTGCGTCAGGGCAATCGAGATCCGATTCGGGAACTCGACCCCCGCCTTGGCGTTGAGATACCTGGCGATCGCCGCATCATAGGCAGCGGTCAACGCAAAGGCCGCCCGGGCCAGGTCGCTTCGCAGACCGCTGTTGACGGCACCGTTGTTGTTTCGCATCTGTTCGATGACCTGGGCATACTGGCCGGGGTCGGTGACGACGGCAACGAATCTGTGGTTCTTGGCCGCCGAGCGAATCATGCTGGGTCCGCCGATGTCGATGTTCTCGATCGCGTCCTCGAACGTGCAGTCGGCCTTGGCCACCGTCGCCTCGAATGGATAGAGATTGACACAGACCAGATCGATGGGCTCGATCCCATGTCGGGTCATGGCCTCGACGTGCTCGTTCTTGTCGCGCAGTCCGAGCAGGGCGCCGTGGATCTTGGGGTGAAGGGTCTTGACGCGGCCGTCCATCATCTCGGGGAATCCGGTCACGGCGTCGATGCTCACGACTTCGACGCCGGCCTGGGCCAGCGTGGCGGCGGTGCCGCCGGTGCTGATGATCCTGACGCCCATCTGCGCCAGGGCCTTGGCGAACTCGACCACCCCGGTCTTGTCGGAAACACTGATCAGTGCGGTCTTGACTGTGACGTCCATATCGACTCCTTCTCCCATACTCATTTGGTTGGTAAATCCGGTCCGTGCATGCCGCACTCCGGCGGCCGGTCCCTATCGAATCGGTTCCACACAAAGGACCCGCCCATCCCGACCGGCCAGGTAGATTCTCGCATCGGTCGTGTTCGTGGCACCATACGCGACGGCGGCGCAATTCACCCAGCAGATCTGGCGGCCCGACACATTGTCCATGACGACCAGCGTCTTGAGCGTCGTGAAAACGTATGCCTTGTTGCCGGCCTCCGCCAGCAACTCCATGCCTTCGGGAAGAGACCAGAGGGCCTCGCCCGACCGGCGGGCGATGGCTGTGACGCCGCGACCGGGCGCATATTGATAGACGGCAGTCGCCGTGACTCGCGGTTCGCGGTCCAGGATGGCCTCGGTCTGATATCGCCAGGCCATTGAAACCCCTCCGGCCTCGGTGACATCGACACGATAGACGCAGGTGTCCTTGCTGGCGAAGAAGAACGAATCGCCGCTGCGAACGACCGGCCCGGCGATGGCCCCGGGTACATCGAACTGCCACAGCTTCCTGGGTGCGTCGGTCGCCATCGCAATGAGGTTGCCCGCATCCGTGCCGAAGACCACCATATCCTCCCCGGCCAGGACCGAGGTGATCTGCGAATCGTTGTCGGCCGAGACCATGCGCATCTTGACCATGTCTTCCGCTCGGAACAGATGAACCCGCCGGTCGGCGGCGCTGACGTAGAAGAACTCGCTGTTCCGCACAGGCGGTGCAATGATACTCAGCTCCAGGTTGCTGACCCGTCTTCGAGTCCCGGCGTTGGCGTCCAGCTCCACAACCTGGTTGTCGATCACGGTAATCAGACGGTCCGCATACAGGGTCCATCCAAAGACGGGGAACCCGGCCGGGGCAATCGAGCGGCTGAACACGATGTCCCCCGTGCGCCGATCGAGCGACCAGACGTAATTCTCGGTCGATCGCACGGATAGCCGATCCTGCACGACGCTTACCGTTTCGAATCGCTCATCCAACCGCACCGGGAGCGTCGTCTGCCACACCGGCGCCAGTTTGGCGGGCCCCAACAGTTCCTTCGACACAAGCCAATCCGAGCCGTCCGCCGGCGCGGGGACACCCACGAACAGCGCCGCCGCCAGAACCAGCAACGCCTTCGGCATCATCAATCTTCGCATTTCCCACATCCTCGTCAAAAGGGCCTCCTCAACTTGCAGCACGTCCCCCTCCCGACGGCCGTCGGGAACGGGAGGGTGGCCCCATGGAGCGCCCGACCCACGGGGCAGCATCCTGCCCACCATGGTCCCACGAGGCACGCCCGGTGTCCTGTCCCCCGATTCTCAGGGCAGTTCGACGTGATCGGCCAGATCGACGCCACGTTCGGCTTCGAAGCGCTGCATCTGCTCGATGCGCTCGATATCGTCCTGGATTCGGTTGGCCAGTTTGAAGATATAGGGTTGCCCGGTCAGTCGATTGCGCAGATCATCGAGCATCGGCTCCCACGAACCGCCGTACAACTGCACCTTCAGGGCGACCAGCATCTTGTGCTCCGGACTGAGATTGTTGACGTAGTCGTCCAGGCTGCTCTGCGGGATACGAGCGGCCTTTTCCGCCTTCACGTCATCGCGGTCCTTGCTGGTTCGGGTCGGGTCAGCCATACCTCGTAACCTCGCCGTCAGGTGCACAGATCAAGCCGGGGCACGTCACGGGAATCGTACCGCCCGGCCTGGAAGAATTCAACAGTTTTTCCCAAATTGACCACAAGAATCGCTGCCCAACTTGTCCATATTGAGGCAGGCGACATCGAATCGGAGGATTCCCGAAGCGACCGGCCATTTTGTCGGGTCCGGCTTTGACAACACGGCCGCCACCGCGTTCAATGGGGCCGGCCGTCGCCTGCGATATGGAACCGACCTGGAACGGAGACCTGTCTATGAAGAAAATGAGCACGTCCATCGCACTGATGAGCACCCTGATCGCCGCGCTGTGCGCGGGCTGTCACCAACTCTCGACCCCGCAGACGAAGTCGAACCGGCCGGTCTATCCGCAGGCCCACAAGGACGCGGTCGTTGACGTCTATCATGGGATCGAAGTGGCCGACCCCTACCGATGGCTTGAAGATGCCGATTCGGACGAGACCGGGGTATGGGTCGCCCGGCAGAACGAGCTGACCGAGCGGTTCCTCGCTCGCACCGGCCGCCGACAACGGATCCGCTCCAGGCTGGAATCGCTGATGAACTACCCGCGGTACTCGTCCCCATCGAAACAGGGAGGGCGCTACTTCTTCTGGAAGAATGACGGCCTTCAGAACCAATCGGTTCTGTACGTTCATGAAACACTGGCCGACGCGGGAAAGGTCGTCATCAACCCGAACCTGCTCAGCGCCGACGGGACGGTGGCGGTGACGACCGCCGCACTGAGCTGGGACGGCAGGAAGCTGGCCTACGGCCTCTCGCGCAGCGGCAGCGATGAGAAGGACGTCTTGATTCGCGAGATCGACTCGGGCGAAGACTTTGACGAGGTCCTGCAATGGTGCCGCTTTACGACGATCGCATGGCACCCCGACGGCAGCGGGTTCTTCTACAGCCGCTACCCGGATCCCGATATGGTCGCACCCGAAGACCGCATGAACTACAACCGCGTCTATTGGCACCAGCTTGGAACACCTCCGTCGGCCGACACGCTCATCTATGAGCGGCCCGACAACAAGGAACTGAGCTTCGCCCCCGTCGTCACGGAGGATGGTGAGCACCTGATCCTGTACATCCAGCACGGGACCGATCCCAGGAACCGCGTCTACTACCGGCCGCTCGACGGCGACGGTCCGTTCGTCAGACTGCTCGACGAGGCCGATGCGCGGTACAACTTCCTCGGCAGCATGGGCCCGGTCTTCTACTTCCTGACGGACCTCAACGCCCCGAAGGGACGCATTGTAGCCATCGACACCGAACGGCCCGAGCGGAGCCAGTGGATAACGGTGGTCCCGCAAGGCGACGACGTGATCGACTACGCCGGCTGGATCGACAACCATCTCGTGGTCGTCTACATGCACCACGTGCACCACCAGCTCAAGGTCTTCCATCTCGACGGCCAATACATTCGCGACATCGACCTGCCCAGTCTCGGAACCGTCGCAGGTCTCTCGGGCAGGCAGGACGATCCGGAGATGTTCTTCACGTTCACCTCGTTTCTGTATCCGAGCACGAGCTTCCGCTACGACCTTGGCTCGGACGAGCTGCGCATCGTTCATCAACCCGAGATCGACTTCGATCTGGCGGAGTATGAAACGAAGCAGGTCTTCTACACCAGCAAGGACGGGACCCGTGTGCCGATGTTCCTCACACACCGCAAAGGTCTGGCGCTGGACGGCAGCCATCCGACGTTGCTGTACGGATACGGCGGGTTCAATATCAACATCAAGCCGGGGTTTTCGACCTCGACGCTCGCCTGGCTCGAAGCCGGCGGCATCTACGCCCAGGCCAACATGCGGGGCGGCAGCGAGTACGGCGAGGACTGGCATCGAGCCGGCATGCTCGACAAGAAGCAGAACGTCTTCGATGACTTCATCGCGGCCGCCGAATGGCTCATCGAAAACAACTACACCCGACCCGAGAAGCTGGCGATTCGCGGCGGAAGCAACGGAGGTCTCCTGGTCGCCGCCTGCATGCTCCAGCGACCCGACCTTTACGGGGCAGTCGTCTGCCAGGTCCCGGTGATTGACATGCTGCGCTACCACAGATTCACCGCGGGTCGTTTTTGGATCCCCGAATACGGCAACGCCGAGGCGAGCAAGGAGGAGTTCGACTATCTCTACGCCTACTCGCCCCTGCACAACGTCGAGCCTGGCGTCAGCTATCCGCCGATCCTGATCACCTCGGCCGACACCGACGACCGCGTCGTGCCGCTGCACGCCAAGAAATTTGCCGCCACCCTCCAGGAGAAGGCCGGAGGGGACAACCCCATTCTGCTGCGCGTGGAGACCAAAGCCGGACACGGCGGCGGCAAACCCGTCTCCAAGGCCATCGAGGAACAGGCCGATATCTACGCATTCCTCTTCGAGACGCTTGGAATGCACAACGACTGACGCGGTTACGTCTCTGAACCCCGGCGACATCGGTTGAAGAACGGCGTTGTCTGCGTCTGCACGCAGTGGGCGGCATAGAGGTACATGGCGGCCGACCACGTCTGCCAGTCCTGGCCCTGGGGCGTTCCGTCCTGGGCCCGGTGCCATTCGTTGAAGCCGAACTCGACGTCGGCCTCGCGTCGAAGGCGAACAAGCTCGGTCAGGGCCAGCAGGGTGCGTTCGGCCAGTCGATACCGTCCGGCGGCCACCAGAGAGGCGATGTAGAAGCCACAGACAAACGGCCAGATCCCGCCGTTGTGGTACTCGCCCGGCTGGTTGTATTTCGCATAGCGCGGCATCCAGTCCGGATCGTCGGGGCGGACATAGGGAAAGAAGTTCGGGGGAAGCTCGACCGCCAGAAGCCCGTTCCGGCGCAACGCCGCACACTCAGCCTCGATCCACGTCACCAGATGACTGGCTCGTGTGTGCGAAGCGATCCCGGAGAGAATCGCCAGGCTGTTGCCCAACAGATCAAACCGCTCGCTGCGATACACCTTGTACGACCACATCGCGTAGTAGGGCTTGTTTCGCAATACGAGTCCCTCGTGGACGTGACGCTGCTGCTGCTCGCCCTTGACGGTGAAATGCTCCATCATCTCGCGCAGCACGTCGGCCCGATCATGGCAGCCGAGAAGGCGCAGCGCCGCATAGAGGACCGTGTTGACGTAGAGACCATAGCCCAGAACCCACTGTTCGTCGCGCCAATCGCTGGTCGGAAGTTGGGCGACCAAAACGCGGTCACAGGGACTGCGGTAGGCCATCCAGGTCAATGCCTTGCCGACCGCCTCGTCCAGGAAGTCGCCCTCACCAGTGCTGATTCGAAACATCGCCGTGGCCAAGAGAAACAGTGGCGTCGTGTCGCTGGCGCCGCGGTCGTCGGGATCGTGGACCAGCGAGGGAATATGACCGAGCGGAGTCTGGTTTTTCGCCAGCGTTTCGAGCGTGCGGCGCCACGCCTGGTTGAGCCTGTCGGTGCCGGCGACCAGGACGCCGAGCGAAGCGATCATCAGATCGCGCGTATAGGGCTCGGGATAGCCCCATCCGGCGGTGCGAGGCAGTCCGCGATATGGACCGTGCAGATTGTGCAGGAGCACCTCAACCGCCGCCGCCTTGGCGCGATCAACGAGCTTCCAGTCAGGCGATGTCATATCAACCAATTCCGAGCCTTTTCCGGACGACCTCGACGAACTTCCTGGCCACCACGCGGTAGTCGAAATGCTCGACCACCCGCTTGCGTCCGGCGCGACCCATCTTCGTTCGCAACTCGGCGTTCTGCATCAACTCCAGGAGATAGTCCGCGATATCGTGAACGCTGGCGCGGTAGTCCACCGTGCGGGGGCTCTTGAAGACCACCCGGTGACCAGATTCGTATCCGGATTCGTCCCCCACGATGGTCTCGCGCAGCCGGATCTCCTGGGCGATGCCGGCCAGGTAGGCCGTCTCGCCGTGAATCATGGTGTCGAGCAGGCCCATCGCCTTGATGCCGATGACAGGCTTCTCGCAGGCGTTGGCCTCGACCTGGATCATGCCGAACCCTTCCAATCGAGATGGAGCCGCGTAGATGTCACAGGCCGCAATCAGGTAGGGCATGAAGTTTCGCGAGATCACATTCGTCGTATAGGCGACGTTCTTCTCGATGCCCAACTGCGTGGCGAGCTGAAGGTCGATGAGGTTCTGATGCTGCGTCCGTGGCTGAGGCCAGACCTTGCAGACGTACTTCCAGTCCGGCGCCCTTGTGTCGATCGTCGCCAGCGCCTGCATCACCTCCTGAGCGCCCTTGCTGGTGGCGTCGCCTCCGACGGTCAGGATCATGATCTGATCGGGCGCGACGCCAAGGGCCTCGCGGACCGTCGCGACCTTGGGGTCGTTGCGGTCGCGCGGGATGAACACATCGGTGTCACAACCGACGGGAAGGACTTCGATGTTCCTGCCGCTGAGCCCGTCGCGCATGTAGACCTGCTTGACCCACTTGCTGGTAACCAGGATCAGGGGCAGGGCTTCGAGCACCTCGTGATAGTTGGCCATGTAGCCGTCGGCGACCAGCCAGGGCACCGGCTGAACGCCGTAGCGCTGCGGGTGCAGGACCAGGTATGGCGTGTGCCCCCAGTATCCGACGCCGAGGACGATGTCCGGCTCGAACCAGCGGTAGTACCACTCCTTCTCCTGCGCCGACTCGAAATGGACCGAATGGACCTCGACGCCCAATTCCGCAAGGCCCCGGTGCAGCAGGTGCCCCTGGGTGGCCAGACCGGCCGGAGACGGCGGATAATCGTACAGCAGCAGGACCTTCATGCATTCTCCCGGCAGTTCTCCCGATCACCAGCGGAAACGAGCGGGAACACCTGCACCACTCACTTTCCTTTCCCGAGAACCCAGAACGCCTCCTCTTTCGGTGTGGTCCGCGCCTCGAAGCTGTCCTCATCAAAACCGTAGACCGTGCGAAGGATCTCGTACTTGCGTTCCCAGACATCCTTCGGCAGACGAATGTACACGTCGGCATCGGGGATCGGTCTGGGCAGATACTTCTTCGCGCCGTCCTCGTAGGCGAACATCCATACTTCGTGTGCCAGAAGTCGGCCGCCTTCCCGCAGCGCCATGATCGCCTTGGCCACCTCCTCGTGACGCCGGTGAGAGGTGTACTCGCCCCACAGGCCGTGGGTCAGGACCAGATCGTAGCGATCCGAAGGCAACAGGTCGATGATCGCATCTTCTACGTCCACCGTACGCAGCGGCGCCTGTTCCGGCCCATCGTCGAGGTCGCCCATCACACCTTTGGCGTTGTAGCATTCCATCGCCCGATGGAACTTCGGGGCCCGATCCGCATCGCTCTTGCGGCACAGGGCCGCGACGGTCCAGCAGCTATCCGGGTGCAGCAGCATCGTGCCGCCGGCCCAGAGCGTCTCGTCGTCCGGATGGGCCACGATCACGGCGCAATTGGTGTACTCCTGGCTCAGACGGCCCCCTTGCCCCTGCGTCATCGTCGTGTCCTCCTGCGATGTCCAAACCCGACTGTCCGCCGGAGGCGGACTGGCGCACCGAGCCGCACGGATGCGCCCCAGTCTGTACGCCCACAAGCAATAGTAGTGCGTCGAGGACGAAAAGCAAGACGATTGTCGCGAGGAGACACGACCGGCGGAGGCCGGGATCGAGAGGGTCTATGCCTTCACGAGTCGGGCGTTCGCCGCCGTCTCGGCGCCGATCGCCTTCAAGAACTTCTCTTCGATGTGCCTTTCGAGCTCCAACCGCTCGGCTTTGCTGGTGTTGGTCAGAGGGACCTGGCCACCGGCGTAGGTCAGATGCCCCCCGCCGGTACCCTTGCGAAAGACCATGCGCTTCATCACATCCTCGGCGACGTTGCTCTCCTCGGAGGTGCGGATCGAGATCAGAAGCTTGTCGTTCCACAGGCCCGTGCACATCGTCCAGGTCGTCTCGTCCTCGCGCAGCAGCAGATCGGCGACCTCGGCGATCATGTCGGGATTGTCGATCTCGCCGAGTTCGGTGATGATGGCCGGACCTTGAACGCGGGCGTTCCGCAGGGCGTCCGCCAGCATCTGGTAATACACTCTCGGCACCTTGCCCCGTTGGATGACGCTGAGCATGCGTTTGTTGGCAAACGGATAGAGGAACTGGATGGCCTCGACGTCGGCGCGGGCGGCCTCGCGGCCGAGGTCCTGGGTATCGGAACGAATCCCGTAGAGAAGAGCCGTCGCCAGAGGCGTGTCCGGCGTGATACCCGCCTCGATGAGGTACTCGACGAAGATGGTGGATGTGGACCCGTAGCCGCTGCGGATGTCGGTGAAAGGAACGGCTCGCGTCAGCCGGCGGATCGGATGGTGATCGATGGCAATGTTGGGCAACAGTTGCGCGGGCAGGGAGTTGTTTCCCGTTCCCGGCTGGGTGTCCACCGTCGCCAGCAGATCGAACTTGCTGTAGTCGATCTCGCCGCAGTTGCGCAGATTCAGGCCGAGATACTTGACGAGGGCCCGGTTCTCGCCCCGCCCGACGGTCCCGCCGCAGGCAATGGAGCACTGGAGATTGGCCAGGCTGTTGGCCAGCCGGCGCAGGGCGACCGCCGAGGCGATGCAGTCCGGATCGGGGTTGTCCTGGATGATGATAAGCAGGTAGGCCTTGCCCGCGAATAGCTCGGTCAATTTCTGAAGCTTCGGACCCGTCTTTTCTGCCGCTCTCATCCACCAGACCTTATCGCCGTCCACAATTGGCCACTCGCCGAACCGACGCTCCGGCCCGACCGCAAAGCGTGGTATTGTACACGCCGCCGGAGCCGCTGAACAGTCCGGATAGGCTATTTGCGCTTGCGCAACGGCCGGAGAAACCGCTCCAGACCGACGTAGCGAAAGTCCTTTTTGGCGGGAAAAACGCCCTTCTCCACGAAACCCACCTCCTCAATGGAGTAGAACGCCTTCGGATTGTATGCCTTGACCAGTTCCACGACCGCACCAACCTCCCGTCGAGGGACGATCGTGAAGATGACCTGCACCGGGCCGACGGCCCCCTCGCCATCCACACTGGTCACCCCATAATCGCTCTTGCGCAGACGATCCACCAGGGCATGGGCGCCTCGCTGCGTGATGATGCGAATCAGCACGATCCCCAGCGAGAGCTTCTCGGCCACCCGCATGCCCACATAGTTGCCCGTGGCGAAACCACCGGCGTAGGCCACGTAGCAGAGCCAGTTCGAGAGATTCTGCATGATCTGGCCGATCACGAGGATCCAGATCAGCACCTCAAAGAAGCCCACCATCGGGGCCAGGTACTTGAAGCCGCGCGACACGAAGATCAGACGCACGGTCCCCAGGGTCACGTCGCAGATGCGGGCCAGGAAGATCAGAACGGGCAGAACAGCCCAGGTGAATACGGCAGACTCGATAAATGCGGCGGCAGGCATCAGAGCCATTTCTTCCTCCGGAAATACACCAGCATGATCGAGGCAACACCGATCATCACCGCCCAGACGACCGCATAGCTGTAACGCCATTTCAACTCCGGCATGTGTTCGAAGTTCATCCCATAGACTCCCGCAATGAAGGTCAAGGGGATGAACAGCGTCGCGATGATGGTCAGCACCTTCATTACGGCGTTCATCCGATTGCTGACGCTCGACAGGTAGATGTCCAGCATCCCGGAAACCATGTCGCGGAAACTCTCGATCGTGTCGATGATCTGGACGGTGTGGTCGTAGACGTCCCGAAGATAGACGCGCGTCGATTCGGCGATCAGGGGCGATTCGCTCCGCTGGAGCCCGCCGACCAACTCGCGCAGCGGCCAGATGGATCGCCGCAGCGTGATCATCTCTCGTTTGAGCCCGTGAATATGCCGAAGCGTCTTCTGGCTCGGGTCGTTGACCAGTTCCTCCTCCAGATCTTCGATCCTCTCGCCGAGCTTCTCGAGAACGAGGAAGTAGCTGTCGACGATTGCATCCAACAGCGAATACGCGAGGTAATCGGCGCCGAGCTTGCGGATGCGACCCTTTCCACTGCGGATGCGGTCCCGCACGGAATCGAAGACGTCGCCGACCCGCTCCTGGAACGACAATACGAAGTTGGGCCCGACGATCAGACTGACCTGCTCGGTCTCGACGACCTGACGATCGTCACCGAAATGGAGCATCTTCAGCACGAGAAAAATGCTCTTTTCGTAGTCCTCGAACTTGGGACGCTGGGCGGTGCTGAGGATGTCTTCGAGAAGAAGGGGATGAAGATCGAAGGCCTTGCCCAGCGTCTCGGTCACGCCGACGTCATGAAGACCGTCGATATTCACCCACGTCACCGTGGGCGCGGCGCGAAACGGAAGGCATTCCGCGATCGACGCAACGTGCTTTTCCTGAACGTGCTGCTCATCATAGTCGATGAGGGTGATCCGGACCGACTCGACGCTGTGCTCGCCCGTGTAGACGAGCGTTCCCGGCGGCAAGCCGGCCTTCTTCGAGCGTCTGGCAACGGGCATTCGTCCGGCTTTCGGCTTGGCGGCCATATTCGATGCGTCCTTTCGCACGAGAGATCAGGGCTTGGCCCTCTTTCTCAGAAAGTTCGTGGCGACGAGAATGCCGGTCAGCAGTCCGAGCGCAAAGGTCAGCATCAGCAACAGGGCGCGGGACATCTGGATGGTCAGGAAGAAAATCCGCGCCTCCGCCATCTCCGTGTTCTGCAGGAAGATGATGATCGCCATGATCGCGACCACAACCAGGGCGACGAGCTTGATCTTGTCCTTCTTTTCGACTTTCACCGGCATTCTCCTTTCTCCAGTTCGGCGCGCAGGCGCGGCAGCGCGTGCGGATAATCCCTTCGGATGAACTCGACGAGCTTCTCGCGCACCTCGCAGCGGAGGTTCCAGGCCAGCGACGCATCCGCCGCACTCATCAGGGCCCGCAGTTCGACGGCTCGCTCGGAAGTGTTGGTCACCTGAAGCACGCATACTTTGCGGTCCCAGGCCTCGGACGCTTCAAGAATCTTCTGAAGCTCGGCCCGGACGGCGTCGATCGGGACCGTATGATCGACGTAAAGGAAGACGGTTCCGAGGATGTCGGCCGAGGTCCGCGTCCAGTTCTGGAAAGGGGTCTCGATGAAATACGTGATCGGCACGATCAGGCGCCGCAGGTCCCAGATTCGCACGACGACGTACGTCAGCGTGATTTCCTCGATCCGGCCCCACTCCCCTTCGACGATCACCACGTCGTCCAGACGGATCGGCTGTGTGAAGGCGATCTGCAAGCCCGCGATGATCGTGCCGATGGTCTTCTGGGCGGCCAGACCGACCACGATGCCAATGATGCCGGCCGACGCCAATATGGCCGTCCCGAGCTGCCGGACCTTGGGAAATGTCATCAGAATGGAGGCCGAGGCGATGACGACTACTACGATGACGAGGATCTGGCGAAGCACACGCAACTGTGTGTGGATCTTCCGCGCCCGCAGGTTGTCCTTGACATCGACCTGAAAACGCAATGTCACCACGTCGCTGAGGATATAGACAGCCCTGATGAGAAGCCACGCGACCAGTGCAATGAAGCTCAGGCCGAAAACCATCAGAGCAAGGTTCCGGACTCCGTCCGGCAGATCGAGCGGATCCAGGGCCAATCGGAACGCCACCGCCACCATGATCCAGCGAACCGGACGGCGAAGATGACGGAGCAACACATCATCCACCTTTGACGCGCTTCGGCGGGCGAAATGCGACAGCACGGTGACGATGACGAAATGGCAGCCCAAGGCCGCCAAGACCGCAAGCGACAGCACCAACGTCGGCCAGAGCCACCCCTTCCAGCTCAATAGAGTATCCCACATGTCGATGTCCTCCATGACAAGACTGCTCATGCAGACGTCGTACATCCGCTCTGTGTGTGTTCGACTCACGTCGGCGGGCCTTGCTTCATGCTACAACGGCCCCAGGAACATGCAAGGAGAAACTGCATGGGGGCCATGCACGAGGCGAGGCAAGGGACGCTGCCCTGCGCGAGGTGTGCGTCGGCGCGTCCGGGACGCTCTATGCGCCGGGACCGCCCTCAGGCTCGTTGGCGTCACCGGTCCCCTCGGGCCGGCTCGGCACGAGCGACTCGACGGCCCCGCCCTTCTGCAATTCCTCGATGAGGGCCTGCTGGTCAGCGATCACGGCTTTGAGATCTTCAACCTGCTTGCGCAGGGCCGCGGTGGCGCCGACCTGTCCCTCGGCGCGCGAGCTGAGATGCGTGATCACCTGCTCGGCCTGCTGCGCCAGGGCTGCGGCATTGTCCCGCTCCTGGGCGAGTTGATCGACCTGTCGCTGGAGCTCGTCGCGGGTCTCACGCACCACGGCCAACTCGGCCCTCTGGTCGGCAATCTCCTGCATGGCCTTGGCCAGACTCAGTTCGAGCTTCTTGACCGTGGCCTTGGCCTCCCGGGCATCCTGCTGGGCCTTCTCCAGGTCGCTGTCACCGCACCCGGCCGAAATCAGCAGGATGGCCGCCAGGACCACGGCACGTCGCATAGACGCGGCCGTTCTCAACCTTCCGGTCATTTCCGTTCTCCCGTGGGAACCGGCTCGAAGATCCTGGCGCAACGTCGGGCAGACCGCTGTTCCCAACCGCGTTTGTGGTATGCGTAGCTGGCGATCAGAGGCAACACGCAGGTCGCCTCGGCATAGACCATCTGCTCACAGCCGGTCTCCACCTTGCCCCAGGAGCAGGCCTCTTTCAGGGTGGAACTGGAGCAGGCGCCGTCACGAACGTCCGCCACGGTGATCTGCACCGCATACTTGTGCATGTCGACCGAGTGGCCGAGCACCTCGGCACAAACGACGGTGTCCTGAGCAAAGTTCTTGGGCACCCCGCCGCCGATCATGAACAGCCCGGAAACATTGGACCGGATCTTGATCTCCGTCAGTTCGCGGAAATCCTTCACCGAGTCAATCGAGACGTGCTGGTCGGGGTTCTCGACCTGGTGTTTGACCAGGCCGAAGCCCGCGCTGGAGTCGGAGAAGGCCGGGCAGAAGATCGGCACATCGCACTCGTAGGCCGTCTGAACCAGAGAGTCCTTCTTCTTGGCGTGCCGAGTCAGATACCTGCCCATCTCTCGGATGAACTGACGCGACGAATGCGGCCGTTTCTCCAGACCGTCGGCGATCTGCTTGATGGTCTCGTCGCAGACCTGGAGTTGTTCCTCGTCGATGTACGTGTCGTAAATCCGGTCGATGTAAAGCTCTCTGAGTTTGTTGTCGTCCACGAACGGGCTGCCTTTGTAGTGCCGGAAGCCGATCGCCTCGAAGAAGTCCATATCGACGATGGTGGCCCCGGTCGCAACAATCGCATCGACCATGTTGTGGCGAACCATATCGACGTAGACCTGCATGCAGCCGCCGGCGCTGGTGCTCCCGGCGATGCACAGCATGATCGTACAGTCGGCATCCTCGATCATCGTCGCCAGGATGTCGGCGGCCCGCGCGGTGTCGCGGGCGGTAAACGACATCTCTCGCATCGCATTGACGATGGGCGTCGAGTCGAACGCCTTGATATCGACGTGTTTGACGAATTCTCTGAGCAGATCCTTCTTGTTCATCTCGGTCACTCCGCATCATACGGTGGACGGTGGTTTGCCCTGTCATGCGCGCCCGTCACGTCGCGAACCTGGACCATCGCGAGAGACTCCAGACCATAGCGTCTGCCCGCATCCGACGAGCGATGCTCCCGATGCCCCTTGGGAACCATCGGGACGATCGACGGCCCCGCCCCGGTCCTCAATCGAAAAGGAACATGGCGATCGCCACTACGGTGGTCCAGAGGTCTCTCTTGCCCCGGGCGGTCTGTGTGATGTTCGACGTGCGAATGATCAGCCCGCTGGACTTGTAAACCTGTTCTTTTTCGGACCATGCCTTGTTCGGATCGACTTCCAGGCCCAGTGTGGTCCCGAGCATGCCGGCCGCCAGGTCTTCGGACAGATCGGCCGCTTCTCGCTGGTCCATGCCGTGGCCGTGGACCTCGCTGAGATACCCCCATTTCCGGCCGTCCTTCGGGACCGCGATCCCCACGGAGGAAGCGACCAGGCGACCGTGCTCGTCGGTATCGGCGCGAGCCATGACGCAGAAACACACCTGCCCCGGCGTCAACTCGGCAAGACCCCTTTCGCGGCTGATGATCTTGCATTTCGGAGGCAGAATCGAGGAGACCTGGACCAGGTTCTGCTGGGCCACGCCGGCCTTTCTCAGAGCCTCCTCAAACGACTTGAGCTGGTATTTGTGCCGTCCGACGCCCTTGGTCAGAAAGACCCTTGAGGGAACCATGTTCTGCATCTTCACCTCCTTTTCATATTCTCGAGGACCCCGATTACCATTGGGCCGCGTATCGGCCTAACGCTCGGTCAGGCAGCGAATTATAAGGAGCCCGGACCCGTTCGCAACGAAAATCTTCAGAAGATCAGATAGGGCGTCGCCCTGCCCAGCCTGACGCCGACTCGACCGATATCCTCCAGGCACCGGATTCGCCGATCGGCCCGCTGCTTGACGATCCGATCGACGGTCAGGGGCCCCAATCCGGGCACGCGAAGCAGATCCAGCCGCGAGGCCCGGTTCACATTGAGCGGGAAAAACTCGGGGTGGTTTCGGGCCCACAGCTCTTTGGGGTCGGCATCGAGCGCCAGGCGACCCCGGGAATCGAACGCTATGTCGTCATCCTTGAAGCCGTACTTGCGCATCAGGAAGTCCACCTGATAGAGGCGGTGCTCCCGGACGAAGGCCGCCGCCGGGTCGACGGAAGCGGCCGGGTCGGAATCCAACGAGGCATCGCCGGCACCGCGTTGATAGGCGCTGAAGTAGATGCGCTGCATGTGGAGCCGGTCGTAGAGGCCGCCCATGTACTTGACGATCTCAGCGTCCGATTCACCGGCAGCGCCGACGATAAACTGGGTAGTTTGCTTGACCCTGGCGAACCGCGTGCCCCGGGCCGTCAGCCGGCTGATCAGTTTGATCGGCTCGATGATGTCGCGGATGTAGTCCTTGCGGCTGGACAGCCTGGCCAGGTTCTTCCGTCCCGGCGTCTCGATATTCAACGACACCGCGCTGGCCAGCGAGACCGCCTCTTCGATGGCCGCATCGCTGGCGCCGGGAATGACCTTCAGGTGGATGTATCCTCTGAATCCGTGCTTGCGTCGCAGCAGCCGTGCCGTGGCGGTAAGCCGGTCCATTGTCGCATCAGGCGAGCCGATCACCCCGGAACTGAGGAACAGGCCGAACACCTTCTTCTGCCGGTAATAGTCCAGGAACACATTGGCCGTCTCGTCCGGGCTGAGACTGCACCGTCGAACGTCCTGCTGCTCCCGCAGCGGACAATACTTGCAGTCGTTGGTGCAGACGTTCGAGATCAGGCTCTTGAACAGGACGCTCCGGCCGCCGCTGGGCAGCGTAACCGGATAGATCCATCGCCCATCCCGGCCACGTCGGCGTCCTTCGTCTCGGTTGGTCCCGCAGGCGCACGCCAGATCGTACTGGGCGTCGGCACTGAGGATTTCGAGCTTCTCCTGTGTGTCCGGCCTGGAAACGATCCCAACCATACCTGCCCCAATCCCGTCCCTGCCTGCAGGGCGACGCATCGACAGCCCCTGCCCGGGCCATTCTACCGCAGGCCGGAATACGCGAAAAGCGACAAGAGCAGATATTCAGCAAAGGCAGGCGGCCGTGTTCCTTACCAGGACCGGTCAGATCAGCGACCGAATGCGGTCGTCCAGCGCCCTCTGGTCGGCCGAAAAGGCCTCGAAAGCGCTGAGATTCAACAAGGCGTCAAGGCCAACAGCACCCTTGGAGAGCCTTTCCTTCCACGTGGTGAAGACGGGAATCTTGCCATCGCCGGCCGCCGTGCGCACGTCTTCGGCCGACCAGTCGGGCAGGAAGTCGGCAAGCCCACGCCGGGCAAAACGGGACCGAACGTCCTCGGGCGTCACAGTATCCATATCTTCCTGAAGGAGGCCTTCGACGCAGTCCTTGAAGACTTGGGGGACGTCCCAGAGCGTTCGGGCGTTGAAATCCTCGAAACTGACGCCTTCCGTCAGCGGAACGCTCGGATCGGTCCGAACCTGTGAGGACGGTCTGGCCGGCGGCGACGTCTCGTACTGTGCTGCCGCCTTCGGCGGCATCGTCAGGACATCGAGTCCTGCCAGGGCCGCGACCTGCGCGCCCTCGCGCACGCTGGCCCCGATCAGCAACGAACGCGTCCTGCGGGCGTCGCGCAGTTCGACGAGCATCCGTTGCGTCGCCAGCGTCGCCTTTTCTCCGATGTTGCGGCCGTCGCCCAGCCCGTTGTCGGCGACGAAGGCGTTGAGCCGGCCCATGAAGACGTTCACGAATCGAGGCTGGGCCAGCATGGCAATCGCGTAGTTCTGTCGGGCCGAGAAGCCCAACGTGAAGTTGACTGGAACGCCCTCCTGTCCCAGCTTCCGCGCCGCCAGCAGCCCGGCCGGCGTCAACGGCACCTTCACATAGAACCGCTCCGGGCAGATATCGAAGTATCGCCTCCCATAGGCCACCGAACGCTCCACGTCGTGACCGAGATCGGTGTGCAGTTCCACGCTCACGTGCGCGTCGAACCTCTCGACAAGTCTCAAGGCATGCCGGGCGTTGAGGACGAACGCAATCTCCAGGACCAACTCCCGCTCGTCGATCTGGGGCACGGTTCGTCGAATCGCCTCGGCCGCCTCGCGAACGAGATCGTCATACAGCCCTTTCTGGATCTCCTTGTTGAGCAGCGTGTTGTTCGTCGTCAGCGCCTCGAACTCGCAGCACCAAAGCGCATCGGCCTCGTCAATGTCGCCGGTGTCCAGCCACAACCGCGTGCCCAGGGCGCGGACCTTCTGCCAGATCGGTTTCTCTCGGAATCCCACGTCGCGCCGCCCGGATGGGTGTGAGAAGTCGCGGCGGGCCAGATCGTAGGTCAACTCGGCGATCGCTTCCGTATCGATCATATCCGTTCTCCTTCCCTGAAACACCGCCCCGATCCCTCTGCCGGTCGGGATTCGGATAGGTCCTATGGGCCCTGTTGCTGCTATACGCCCGCCATGCGCGCAGGGTTTGCGCAATTGCACCGAATGCCCCGCAGATCGCGGTCTTGCAGGGGGATCAGAGCTTGCCCGGATCGATGACGACGTGCTTGATGCTCTTGCGATGGTAGGTGTATGTCGTGTGGACGAGCCCATCGGCGGCCTGAATGACGGCCGGATAGGAGTACTCGCCGGGTTGGTCTTCGAGCGTCAGCACCACATCCCAGTTCTGCCCATCTGACGAGACCGCCACATTGAGCGGACTGCGTCCCTTGGGCGTGTTGTTGAAGACGAGCAGTTGCCGCCCGTCCTTGAGCGTGACGCCGTCGATCCCTGAGTTGGGATTGGGCAGGCTTGTGACGCTGAACGGACTCCAGGTCGAGCCGCCATCGTTCGACCAGCTCTGGGTGACGTACGCTTTGCCCCGCGTGCGACAGAGCATCTGGAGCCGGCCGTCCGGGTAGGTCAGGATCGTCGGCTGAATCACGCCGTACTCTTTGCCGTCGTTGAGCGGACCGACCATACGCCAATCCTTCAGGTCGCTCGTGATCTCCACGTGAACGCGCCAGCCCTGATGCTCGCTGCTGGATGGGCACAGGATGCGGCCGTCGTCGAGCTGGATCGGCTTGTTCTTGATCGGTCCCATCGCGTGCGGAGGCAACAGTTGCGGCCGGGCCCAGGTCCGACCGTCATCGGCTGAAACAGTCCAATGGCCCCACCATTCGCGCGGCGTCGGGCCCACCTTGAAGAACAGCACCAACGGTCCTTCCTTCGGCTGGAACAGAACGGGGTTCCAGCACGGGTACCGCCGCTGGATCGACATCACGCCATTGGCCACCTCGACCGGTCTCGACCAGCGGCCATCCTCCAGACGCGAGACCCAGATGCCGACGTCGTCTTCACCCTCGTCGGCGCCGGCGAACCACGCTGCAACGATTCGCCCGCTGTGAGTCTGCTCGATGGTCGAGGCATGACAGCCTGGCGTCGGCCGGCCCTCCAGCGGGAAAATCAGCTTCGCCTCCACAACAGCCTCCTCGGCAGAGCGGGCGTTCGTGCTCATAGCCAGTCCCCCACCAAGAACCACGGTCAACCCCAGAACCAGTCGCCATCGTCTCATCATACACCTCACGCCTATCCAACGATTCGCATGTTTCGGCTCCAGCCAGTCCCTGTCGCCGGCCATATTCGCCGATGCCCCCCTTTCTGTAAAGGCTGTAGGGGTGAATAATCACCCGCTCCTGTATTTCCCTGCCCAAACAAGTGGACGTTCGATGGTATCTTGTTTCCGCAGCGATATTTGGGTATGCTGAATCCCTGGGGAGAAGGTCATGCGGGCGATGGATCACGGGGATGGTAACTTTGGTGAAGACAGAGCACGACGGACAATCTGCTTACAGCCATCTGCGGACGGCGACGCACGGCAGGGCGCCGGCGTCGGACGCGCAGGGGATCTTTTTTGATATCAAGAAGTACGCGATCCACGACGGTCCCGGGATCCGCACCACGGTCTTCTTCAAAGGCTGCCCGCTGCGGTGCCGCTGGTGCCACAATCCGGAGAGCTGGCAGGCGATGCCCGAATCCAGCTTTCGACAGGGTCGCTGCGTCCGCTGCGGGCGGTGCGAAGCCGTCTGCCAGGGCCAAGCCATCACGTTCCCGGACGGCTATCCCGTGACGGACGTGGAGAAATGCGTCCTCTGCGGCCGCTGCGCCGTCGAATGTCCGGCCGGCGCCAGGGAAATCATCGGCCAGCAGATGACCGTAGCCGAGGTGATGGCGGAGGTCGTCAAGGACGTGATCTTCTACGACCAGTCGGGCGGCGGGGTCACGTTTTCGGGCGGCGAACCGCTGATGCAGGGCGATTTTCTGCTGGCGCTGCTGAACCGCTGCCGGGCCGAGGGCATACATACAGCGGTCGATACGACCTGCCACGCCAAGGGCGATCTGGTCCGGCGGGTCGCCGAGGTCGCCGATCTGTTCCTGTGCGATATCAAGCACATGGATTCGCCAATACACGAACGGTATACGGGCGTGCCGAACGATCTGATCCTGGCCAATCTCAGGACGCTGGCCGAGGCAGGCAAGAAGGTGGTGGTCCGAATTCCGATCGTCCCGGGATTCAACGACGACCCAGTCAATATCGAGAACACGGCCCGATTCGCCCAGTCGTTGCCGACGGTCAAGAGGATTGATATCCTGCCCTACAATCGCGGCGGGCTGGAGAAATCGGTCCGGCTGACTGCCGGCTTCGACCTGATGGAGGGCGAAAGCCCCAGTGATGAACAGATGGCCGAGATCGCCAGGACCCTGCGTGGGTATGGATTCGAGGTCACGATAGGTGGATAGACGATGAACGAGCGTGTCAGAAGACTTCGCCGGCAGAGCGTCGAAACGCACCCTTACATCTCCAGCGAACGGGCCGAACTGATGACCCAGTTCTACCAGAGCGGCGCCGCGTGGTGCGAGAGCGTCCCGGTCACACGGGCCATGGCCTTTCAGCATCTGATGGAGCACAAGACCGTGTACATCGGCGACGGTGAGCTGATCGTCGGCGAAAAGGGCCACGCCCCCAAGGCGACCCCGACCTATCCCGAATTGTGCTGCCACACGCTGAGCGACCTGGACATCCTCAACTCGCGCGAGAAGACCTCGTTCGCCGTAAGTCCCGAGGTGCGAAAGGTCTACGCCGAGACGATCATTCCGTTCTGGCAGGGCCGGACCATGCGCGAACGGATCTTCCGCGAGATGACCGACGAATGGAAGGCCACCTACGAGGCGGGCCTGTTCACCGAATTCATGGAGCAGCGGTCGCCCGGCCACACCGTGCTGGACGACAAGATCTATCGCAAGGGCATGCTCGATTTCAAGCAGGACATCCAGCGCAGCCTGGACAGTCTGGACTACTTCAACGATCCGCAGGCCTACGCAAAACAGGAGGAACTCAAGGCGATGCGCATCTGCGCCGAGGCGCTGATCCGCTTTGCGGAGCGGCACGCGGAGAAGGCCCGTGCAATGGCGGAGCAGGAGTCTGATCCACAACGCAAGGCCGAACTGGAGCGGATCGCTCAGGTCTGCTCGCACGTTCCGGCCCACGCGCCGCGGGATTTCTGGGAAGCGCTTCAGTACTACTGGTTCGTCCATCTCGGCGTGACCACCGAGATGAATCCCTGGGACTCGTTCAACCCGGGCCGCCTGGATCAGCACCTCTATCCATTCTATCGGAGAGGCCTCGACGAAGGGACGCTGACCGCCGAGCAGGCCGAGGAGTTGCTCCAGTGCTTCTGGGTCAAGTTCAACAACCAGCCGGCGCCGCCCAAGGTGGGCGTGACAGCCGCCGAGAGCGGCACGTACACAGACTTCGCCCAGATCAACAGCGGCGGCCTGAAGGAGGACGGCTCCGACGGCGTCAACGAGGTGACGTTCCTCGTGCTTGACGTGATCGAGCAGATGCGGCTCGTCCAGCCCAGCTCCTCCATCCAGGTCAGCAAGAAGAACCCCGACCGCTTCATCAAGCGGGCGACGAAGATCATCCGCACCGGGTTCGGCCAGCCGTCGGTGTTCAACTGCGACCTGATCGTCCAGGAGCTGGTCCGCATGGGCAAGTCCGTGGCCGACGCCCGCAACGGAGGCTCCAGCGGATGCGTCGAGGTCGGCGCGTTCGGCAAGGAGAGCTATATCCTCACCGGATACTTCAACCTGCCCAAGGTTCTGGAACTGACGTTGAACAACGGTGTCGATCCGAGGACGGGGCGGCGTCTCGGCCCGCAGACAGGCGACCCCGAGCAGTTCGAGACCTTCGAGCAGTTGTTCGAGGCGTTCCGCCGGCAGGTCAACTACATCATGGACATCAAAATGCGGGGCAACAACGTCATCGAGCAGCTGTACGCGACGTACATGCCCGCCCCGTTCCTGTCGATCCTGATCGACGACTGCATCGCCGAAGGCAAGGACTACCACGACGGCGGCGCCCGCTACAACACCAACTACGTCCAGGGCGTCGGGCTGGGTACGATCACCGATGCGCTGACCGCCATCAGGTACCATGTGTTCGACCACAAAAGCCTGCGAATGCCGCAACTGCTGGCGGCGCTGCACAACAACTTCGAAGGCGACGAGCCCTTGCGGCAAACCCTGCTGGAACGAACACCCAAATACGGCAACGACGACGACTACGCCGACGACGTCATGCGATCGGTGTTCGAGGTCTACTTCGAAGCGGTGGACGGACGGCCCAACACCAAAGGCGGCCGCTATCACATCAACCTGCTGCCGACCACGGTCCACGTCTACTTCGGCTCGGTGATCGGCGCGACGCCCGACGGCCGCAAGGCGGGACTGCCGCTATCAGAAGGCGTCTCGCCCGTCCAGGGCGCCGACCGCTACGGGCCCACGGCGGTGCTCAAGTCGGCCGCCAAGATGGACCACGCCCGCACCGGCGGGACCCTGCTGAACATGAAGTTCAACCCCCAGGTGCTCGACGGCGAAGAGAGCCTCGACAAGCTCACGCAACTGATTCGTTCCTACTTCCGCCTCGACGGCCACCACATCCAGTTCAACGTCGTCGACGCCGAGACGCTCCGCGAGGCCCAGAAGCACCCCGAGCAAAACCGCGACCTGATCGTCCGCGTCGCCGGCTACAGCGACTACTTCGTCGACCTCGGCCGCGACCTCCAGAACGAAATCATCGCCCGCACCGAACAAAAGGCCCTGTAAGGTAGATCCTCCAGACAAACTGGCGCGCCCGACACATCGCACAGGTATGCGTGTGGGTGTTGACAAGACCAAAAGCAATTGCGTAAACTCACGCTATCAGGGTGGCCCTTATAGAACAGAACCGAGCGGCTTTGGTGCATTTGTGCCGACACTATCGAGTCGAGAGACTCTATATGTTCGGGTCGGCGGTGTCGGACCACTTCGATGCCACACACAGCGATCTTGATTTTCTGGCTCGCTTTGCCGACCGTAAGCCCAGCGGCGAGTATGCAGAACGCTACCTCGGATTCGCGGAGGACCTGGAGCGACTCTTTCATCGACCGGTCGATCTGTTGACGGAGCAATCGATTCGGAATCCGTATCTGCGCTGAGAGATCGAATCGACCCGAAGACTTCTCTATGAACAACCACACCCGGAAACTGCTGTTTGACGTCCAGGATTCGGCGCGCAGTATTCACCACTGGTGTCAGGATCGCACCTTTGCCGAGTACGAAGCCAATCGTCAGTTCCGTCGCGCGGTCGAACGGGAATTCGAGATCATCGGCGAAGCACTCAACCAGCTTTCGCACGAAGGCCCCGCCACGGCTGCCCGTATTCATCACCTGTCTCGGATTGTGGGCTTTCGCAACCGGATCATTCATGGCTACGAAACCATCGACGATGCCACGGTCTGGGGCGTTGTCGAAGGTCACTGGCCGGCCCCGCTTGCCGAAGTCGAAGCCCTCCTGCAGAAACCGGATGCAGAGCCGTAGAACCTCCGATCCGAAACTCGAGCAGCCAAATCACGCACGGAGAACTGCTCCATCGGATCGCTCCAGCGCTTTCACCGCGTTGCGGCTTAAGCGGTGGCATGGTAGACTGAGGCGGTTCGAGAAATCGTATTGGGAGGTCCAGCATGAGAACGATATTCGTTTGGAGTGCTCTGCTGCTCGTGAGCATGCTCGGGCTCGGCTGTGCGTCGGGCGACAGGAAGAGCGGGCCGGCGGGTTTTATCGAGGCGCACACAGCCACGGTCGCCCCGCTTTGGACGCAGGCCAATCTGACGTACTGGGACGCCACCACAACAGGCAATCCACAGGCGTGGAAGACATACGAGCGACTGCAGCTTGAGATTCGGCAGGTTTACAGCAGCCGGGAGGACTTCGCCCGCATCAAGGCGTTCAAGGAATCCGGGACGGCCGACGATCCGCGTCTGGCTCGTCAACTCGACAAGCTCTACTACGCCTACCTCCAGAACCAGATCGAGCCCGATCTGCTGGCACAGATCGTGACGCTGGATACACAGATCCAGCAGACCTACAACAGCTATCGCGGCCGCATCGACGGGCGGGATGTCACCATGAGTGACATCTACACGCTCATGACGACGGAGGCAAACACGCCGAAGCGAGAGGCCGCCTGGCGCGCCAGCCGGCAGGTCGGCAACGCCATCATCGAGGACCTCCTTCGTCTGGTGAAGCTCCGCAACCGAGCGGCAAAGGAACTCGGCTTCGACAACTACCACACCATGGCCATCGTCACAGGCGAGCAGGACGTCGCCGAACTCGACCGAATCTTCGAGGAACTGGACGCGCTGACCCGCGAACCGTTCGCCGAGCTGAAGAGGGAGCTGGACGCCATTCTGGCCAAAGGCTATGGGATCGCCCCGGATGCCCTGATGCCCTGGCACTACCACGATCCTTTCTTCCAGCGGACGCCGCTGGTCTATGACCTGGACCTGGACCAGTACTACAAGGGCCGCGACATCGAGGACCTGGCCCGTCGCTACTTCGCCGGCGTGGACCTGCCCGTCGATGACATCCTGGCTCGCAGCGACCTGTACGACCGCGAGGGGAAGTACCCACACGCCTACGGCTTCGACGCCGACCGCGAAGGCGACACCCGCGTGCTCTGCAATTTGCAGGATACGGAGCGGTGGATGGAGACCCTCCTGCACGAGCTGGGACACGCCCTGTACAGCAAGTACCACGACCGCGACGAACCCTGGCTGCTGCGCGAGCCGGCGCACAGCTTCACCACGGAGGCGATCGCCATGCTCTTCGGGCGGCTCAGTCGCAATGCGGCCTGGATGCAGCAGATGCTGGGACTATCCAACGAACAGACGGCTGAGATCAGAACGGTCAGCGATCGCTATCTCCGGTTCCAGCAGATCCTCTTCGCCCGCTGGGCGATGGTGATGGTCCACTTCGAGAAGGCCCTTTACGCCGACCCCGATCAGGACCTGAACAGCTTGTGGTGGGACCTCGTCGAGCGATACCAGTTCGTCCAGCGCCCTCCGGAGCCGGCCGACGCCGGATGGGCCTCGAAGCTGCATTTCACCACCGCCCCCTGCTACTACCACAATTACATGCTCGGGGAACTGCTGGCCTCGCAATGGCACCATCACATCGTCCGCCAGATATTGAAGCTTGATTCGGACGAGGGGCTCAGCTATGTTGGCGAGCGGCGCGTGGGCCGATACCTCCGGGACAACGTGCTCGGCCCGGGGGCCCGCTACCGGTGGGACGAGATGATCGTGCGCTCGACCGGCCGGCCGCTCGCGCCCGAGTACTTCGTCGAGCAGTTCGTCAGGTGACATCGACGCGCAGACGGCGTCCGGACACGAAGCAGGTGCCATGATCTATCTCATTGGGATTCTCATCTATCTGTTCGCCCTGACGGGCATCGGCGTCCACATGTCCCGGCGGGTCAAGACGCAGGCGGATTTCGCCGTGGCGGGCCGAACGCTCTCGCCCTGGGTGATGGTCTGCACCATGCTGGCCGTCTGGATCGGCACCGGCTCCATCGTCGGCAACGCCGGCCAGGCCTTTCGCGACGGCATGGCGGCCCTGATCCTGCCGAGCGGGACGTTCATCGGCATGATCCTGCTGTCGATGATCGCCCACAAGGCCCGGTCGATCGAGGTGTCCAGCGTGCCCGAAATCATCGGCTCGCGCTACGGGCGGACCGCGCGACTGCTGGCCGTGGTGGCCTTGATCATTGCCTATATGGTGATCGTCAGCTACCAGTTCAACGCCGGCGGCATGGTCCTCGAGGTCATCACCGGCAAGAAGGACCCGATCGCCCTGCAGACCGCCGATGAGTTGACCCCCTCTCAGGTCAGAAAGGGCTACCTGGTCTTCGAGCCGCAGACCGATTGGACGGGAACGACGACCGTCGGGTTTCAGGTGAAGGCGGACGATGGCTGGTCGCCCCGGACGGAGATCTTCACGATCGACGTCGTCGCGGGCCGGGACAGCATCGAGGCGCAAAGACAACTGGCCGAAGAGGCCGCCGGGAATCACGTCGCCGTGAAGATGAACTCGATGGCCAAGATCGTCATCGAAGGGCATGACGACGACAGTCCAGCGAGACTCTATCGCGTCGCGTCGTTGCCCGACTACGGTCGGCTCATCCTGTCGGAACCGAAACTGACTGCGCGCGATGCGACCATCATCGCCGCGATCTTCATTATCACATACACGATGCTGGCCGGCCTGCTGAGCCTGGCGTTTACCGACATCGTGACGGGGACCATTATTACGGTGTCTCTTGTCATCGCATTTCCCGTGCTCCTGCTCAAGGCCGGCGGGTTCGGCGGCATGGCGGAAGCCTTCGCCGCCATGGGCGACCGGCCCGACCACATGCGCTTCTGGGGCGTCTACTCCCCCGTCACCATCATCAACTACTGCCTGCCCGTCTTCCTGCTGATCCTCGGCGACGCCAATCAATACCAGCGAATCTTCGCGAGCAGAAACGCCAAAGGCGCGCGGACGGCGGTGCTGATCATGATCTTCCTGGCGCTGGCCATCGAGCTTCTGATCATCTCCAGCGCCTGGATCTCGTCCAGCCTGATCCCCGACCCCGAGAACGGTCGCTACGTGCTGATCTACGCCGCCAAGCACTTCATGCCGCTGCCGTTGGGCATTCTGTTCCTCGTCACGGTGGTGGGCATCATCATCTCGACGGCCGATTCCTTCCTGCTCGTTCCGGCCACCACCTTCATCAAAGACGTCTATCTGGTCCACATCAATCCCAAGGCCGGCGAGAAACACGTCGTACTGCTCAGCCGTCTGCTGGTGCTGGCGTTCGGGATCATTGCATATCTTGTGTCGCTGGCGTTCGCCGAATCGACCACGGTCTTCCGCAAGGCGTTATATGCGTTTACGATCTATGGAGCGGCGATCACGCCGTGCCTGGTGGCAGCAATGTTCTGGAATCGCTCGACGAAGTACGGCGCTGTCGCGTCCATTCTCGTCGGCACGGTCACGGCTCTGGCCTGGGAAGAGTTGCGATTTGTGAAGGCGGCCCTTCCGGCGTGGGCGGCGGACCTCGACGCGGTGCTGCCGGCCATCACGCTCTCCGTCGTCGCTCTTGTGGGTGTCAGTCTGCTGACCGGACGAACGAACCCGACCGGTACGGAATAGCCGATGTTCCCTCCCGAAATCTACAGACAGAGACGTGATCGACTTCGCCGTCAGATCTCGTCCGGCGTGGTGCTGTTTGCGGGCAACGAGCCATCGCCGATCAACTATGCGGACAACTGCTATCCGTTCCGCCAGGACAGTTCGTTCCTCTACTACTTCGGGCTCGATGAGCCGGCCCTGGCCGCCGTGATCGATGTGGATGAAGGCGCCGAATACCTCTTCGGCGACGATGCGACCGTCGATGACGTGATCTGGACGGGACCGCAGACACCGCTCTGTGAGAAGGCCCATCAGGTGGGGATCACGCAAACGGCCCCAAGCAGCGACCTGCCTTCGTTTCTCAAAAAGGCGAGCGACCACGATCGGCCGATCCACTTTCTGCCGCCCTGCCGAGACGACCAGATCCTGAAGATCAGCCGGCTCCTGAACGTGCCGCCGCAGACGCTCGGCGAGCGCGTCTCGGAGTCGTTGATTCGCACCGTTGTCGCACAGCGGTCCGTGAAGACGCCGGAGGAAATCGAGCAGATCGAACTGGCCTTGAGTATCACCTACCAGATGCAAACCGCCGCAATGAAGATGACCAGGCCCGGCGCGATCGAACGCGAAATCGCCGGCGCCATGGCAGGCATTGCCATAGCCCTGGGTGTGCGGTTCGCCTTCGAACCCATCTTCAGCATTCACGGTGAGACGCTGCACAACCCCTTCCACAACAACGTGATGAAAGCCGGAGACGTCGCGGTCAACGACTCGGGGGCCGAGTCGCCCTTGCGGTACGCCAGCGACGTCACGCGGACGATTCCCGTCGGCGGGCGATTCACGCAAAATCAGCGAGAGATCTACTCCATCGTGCTCGATGCGCAGGAGAGCGCCATTGCCGCCATCCGGCCCGGCGTGGAATTCCGCGACATCCATCGCCTGGCCTGTGTGAGGCTTGTGGCCGGACTGAAGGAACTGGGCCTGACCAAAGGCGATCCCGACGAGGCGGTCGAGGCCGGCGCTCACACGCTGTTCTTCCAGTGCGGCCTCGGACACATGATGGGGCTCGACGTCCATGATATGCAGGGCCTGGGTGAAGACTATGTCGGCTACACGGAGGCCATCCACAGGAATCCGGCGTTCGGCTGGAACTCGCTGAGACTGGCCAAGGCTGTCGAAGCGGATTACGTCGTGACGGTCGAGCCGGGCATCTACTTGATTCCGACGCTGATCGACCGCTGGAAGGCCGAGCGAAAATGCGAGGCCTTCATCGACTACGACAAGGTTGAAGCCTATCGCGACTTCGGCGGCGTTCGGATCGAAGACGACATCCTCGTCACCGACACCGGCGCCCGTGTGCTGGGCCCGCCGATCCCGAAGACGATCGCTGAGGTGGAGACCTTGGCCTCCGCCTAACAATGCGGGGAAGGCGGAGGTCGCCAAGCCGGTTCGATCCTACCCGCGCCAGCGAAGCAAGCCAAATCCGAAATCCGTATGTCGAAATCCGAAACAAGCACGAAAGCCCAATGACCGAAATTCGAAAACGGCCTACGGCCGAAGGTTTGGGACATTAGGATTTGGGTAATTCGAATTTGTTTCGGATTTCGGGTTTCGGGTTTCGGGTTTCGGGCTTCACGTTTCGCTGGGCGGTTCGCCGATCTCGGTGTGGAAGCCTCACGCCTACTACCCGGCCACAGGCGTGCATCCGTACGACGATGCGATCGCGCGGTGTCGCGTCGCCATGCAGCGAGGCGTCATCAAAGGCGTGCTCTGGCACCAGGGGGAGAGCGACAGCAATGCCCAGGACGGGCCTCTATATGAACAGCGACTGACGGGATTGATCCAGAACCTTCGCCGGGACCTCGGTGTCTCGGACCTGCTGTTCGTGGCGGGGACACCCGCCGACGCCGTCATCGCTCGGACACCCGAGACCCGGTACGTGATCGAGGCAATCCAGGCTGTGGCAAAGGCGGACGAGCGCGTCTTCTGGGTCTCAGCGGCAGGGCTGGCCTGCAAAGACGATCAGGTGCACTTCAACACGGAGGCGGCCCGGCAGTTGGGTTGCCGCTACGCCCGGGCCGTGGTCACGAAGCAGAACGTCATACCCGCTGCTCCGTGAGCCGAGCCTGGGTCAACGTCCTGCACGCCGCCCGACGGTAGCCGCTGACGATTGCATCGAGGTTGGGACAGACCTCGACAATCGCATACGAATTGTTCTCCGCGCCCTGACCTTCCACCGTAGCGATCAGCGTGTAATAGTGAATGCCGTTGATCTCGTTGCAGTCGCCGGCATGATGGTGGCCCTGAAAGACGGCGAGGACCTTGCCGGCTCGTTCGAGGACATCGCGCACCTCGGCCGCATTCTTGACGTACACCGCACCGGCCCCGTCGAGCAACTGATGGATGAAGACGACCGCCGGACCACGGGCGGCAGCCAGGTCTCGGCGAAGCCAGTCCAGTTCGTCGGCGGGAATGTTGGCGTCGGTCCAGTCGTAATTGCCGCGATCGTAGTCCGCGCCGTCGCTGCGATAGTTGGCGTCGAGCACGATGCCGTGCAGGCCCTTGATGTCAAACGAATAGTGGCTGCGGGTGCGATCGACGCCGGTATTGGTCACGCGGGCCAGGAACTGCGGCTTGGAGATGCTGTCCACGTCGTGGTTGCCGAGGACGTGGTAGGTCGGACCGTCGAATCGCTGGAACACCGCTTCAACCTCCTCCAGATACGCCAGCGTGTCCTGCTTGACGGGCGGGCGGCCCTGGTCCTTGAAGTCGCCCAGCTCGATGAGAAAGTCCACGTCTTCCGCATTCATTCGAGCCACGCACTCGCCGAGTTTATCGAGCGACTGGCGATAGAATCGCGTGCCCGCAGGATCGACGTCGGCATAGTGGCAGTCCGTGACCATCCCAAACCGCACGGGCCGCTCCTTGCGGGACAGCGTATCGCTGGAAGCACATGAGAGCGATAACACCACCGGTCCGGCGGCCACCCCGAGGACCGACTTCAGAACGGTCCTGCGGTCCACAGTGTCCCGACAATGGGCGGACTCGATCCTGTCGGCGTTCTGTCTGATCGTGTCTTCATGCATTGACGTGTCCAAATCGTCAGAATCCATTATGGCATAGACCGACACATTGAACTATCATGATCGGTACATCATATCAGAAAGACAAGGATTTTTCGAAGGTGCAAAGATGAGCTACCGATGGATGGTCTTAGCAGGACTGGTCACGTATACCGCTGCCTTGGCGCAGGTACCCGACTGGGAGAACGAGTTGATCATTGGAATCAACAAGGAACCGGCTGCCGCCACGGGTCTGTCGTTCGACGATGCGAAATCGGCGATCCGCGCGCACGCCATGAAGGACGCCAGAGATGCCCTGAAGAAATGGACGGATTCGCCATACTGGCAGTCGCTCAACGGGCCGTGGAAGTTCCACTGGGTCAAGTCGCCCGACGAGCGACCCGTGGATTTCTACAGGCCCGATTTCGACGTGAGCGGCTGGGATGAGATTCCCGTTCCTTCGAACTGGGAGATTCACGGTTACGGCACGCCGATCTACTCGAACATCCGCTATCCGCACCTGCGCCAGCCCCCGAAGATCCTCGGCAACGTTCCGGCCGATTTCACCGCCGCGAACGAGCCGAACCCGGTAGGCAGCTACCGCACCACGTTCACCATACCCAAGGGTTGGTCGAGCCGGGAAGTGTTCATCCACTTCGAGGGCGTCGCATCGGCTTTCTACCTCTGGATCAACGGTCAGAAGGTCGGCTACAGCCAGGGCAGCCGGACGCCCGCCCAGTTCCGCATCACCCAATACCTCCAGCCGGGCCAAAACATCCTGGCGGCCGAGGTCTACCGCTGGAGCGACGGCAGCTACCTCGAAGACCAGGACTTCTGGCGTCTGAGCGGCATCTTCCGCGACGTGTACCTGTTCAGCACGCCGGTCGTGCAATTGCGGGACATGTTCGTTCTGAGCGATCTGGATCAGCAGTACCGTAACGCCGAGATTCATATCACCGCCAAGGTGCGCAATCTCTCCGACAGCCAGGCTACCCGACAGGTTCGCGCGACGCTGGTCGATGCGAAACAGCGCAAGAGCCCACTGGGCCAGTCCGACCTGGCCACCATCAAGCCCGGAGAGGAAATCGGCCTTACGGTCGAGGCGAATCATGATTCACCCCTCCTATGGACGGCCGAAACGCCAAACTTGTATACCGTGGTTCTCGAGCTGCTCGACGCCGACGGCAGGACCACCGAGGTCAAGGCCTGCCGCTTTGGCTTCCGCAAGGTGGAGCTGAAGGACCGTCAGTTCTTCGTCAACGGCGTCTCGGTGAAGCTCAAGGGCGTCAACCGTCACGAGCATGATCCGGATCGCGGCCACGCGGTGGAGATCGGCTCGATGATCCGCGACATCGAGCTGATGAAGCAGAACAACGTCAACACCGTCCGCACGTGCCACTATCCCGATCATCCGCTGTGGTACGATCTGTGCGACCTGTACGGCCTGTTCGTCATCGACGAGGCCAACGTTGAATCGCACGGCATGGGATACGGCCGCGAAACGCTGGCGGCCGTCGACAGTTGGAAGACCGCCCACGTCGATCGCAATGTCCGCATGGTGGAACGCAACAAGAACCACCCATCGGTGGTGATCTGGTCGCTGGGCAACGAGGCCGGAGGCGGCCCGAACTTCGAGGCGGCGGCGCAGGCGATTCGCGATCTCGATACATCCCGGCCGATCCACTACGAGCGCATGAACTCCGTCGCCGACATGGACAGCGTGATGTACCCGTCCGTCGCCGCCCTGATCGGCCAGGGACGCAGCGACTCGCCCAAGCCCTTCATCATGTGCGAATACGCCCACGCGATGGGCAACGCCATCGGCAACCTCCAGGAGTATTGGGACGCCATCGAGACCTATCCACGACTGATCGGCGGGTGCATCTGGGACTGGGTCGATCAGGGTCTGCGCAAGTACACCGGCGAAACGGCCGCCGACGGCTCGAAGGAATGGTTCTTCGCCTACGGGGGCGACTACGGCGACCGGCCCAACGACAACAACTTCTGCTGCAACGGCGTCGTCTGCCCTGACCGCACCGTCACTGCCAAGCTGCGGGAGGTCAAGAAGGTCTATCAGTACGCCGGCTTTGCCCTGGGCAGCGTCAGCGACGAGAATGTGACGGTCGAGCTGACCAACAAGTACTTCTTCACGGACCTGAACGACTTCGACCTCCAGTGGCAACTGATCGAGGATGGGCGCATCGTCAAGAAGGGCCGCGCGAAGCTCGACAGCGTAGCGCCGGGACAATCGATGAGCGTCGTGCTGTCCGCCTCGCAGCCCAAGCTCAAGGCGGGCGCCGAGTATTTCCTGAACGTGAGCCTGACGCGGAAGGCCAAGACTCTGTACGCCAGGGCCGGCCACGTGGTTGCCTCCGAGCAGATGAAACTGCCGTACGCCGTGGCGGACGCTCCGCAAGTTGATCTGGCGACGCTGGCCGCTGTGACCCTGACCGACGGCACAGACGTGATCGTCGTCGGGGGCAAAGGATTCCAGGCCATCTTCAGCCGAGCGAGAGGGACCCTGTCGTCGCTGGTCTACGATGGGGTGGAGATGATCCACGACGGGCACGGCCCCCGGCTGAATCTGTACCGCGCTCTGGTGGACAACGATACCTGGATGCGTCGCGATGTGGAGCGTGCCGGACTGCGCGATCTGACCTATGCCGTCAAGGACATCTCGGCTGAGCAGCCGACCGACGGCATCGTCCGGGTGCGCTGCACGGTGGACTGCGCCGGCCGTTCGGACAACGGCATGATGCACACCGCCACGTTCACGGTCTTCGGCAACGGGACCATCGACGTGGTCAATCAGGTCCAGCCTTATGGCAACCTCTCGGTGCTGCCCAAGCTGGGCGTGAGTCTGGCGCTGCCCAAAGGGCTCGATACGCTGACGTGGCTGGGCCGAGGTCCGCACGAGAGCTATGTTGATCGCTGGCGCAGCGCCGACGTGGGCCTCTATCATGGCTCGGTGGCCGAGCAGTACGAACGCTACGTCCGGCCACAAGAGAACGGCAACAAGACCGAGGTGCGCTGGGCCGCGCTGACGGACCGAAAGAACAAGGGTCTGCTGGTCGTCACGGATGGCACCTACTCGATCAGCGCCCACCACAACACCGCTGCCGACATCGACGAGGCCCGGCACATCCATCGGGTCCTGCCGCGGGACGAGGTGTACCTGTGCATCGACGCAGCGCATATGGGTCTCGGCGGCGCCAGTTGCGGACCGCGTCCGCTGAACGAGTACATTCTCAGCGCCAGGTCGATGCGGTTCCGCTACGGGTTGCGGCCGGCGACCAAGGACCTCGCTGCCGAGGCGCGGATTCGGGTGCCCAATCTCGAAGCCCCGCTGATCACCCGTGACCGGGCCGCCATGGTGCACATCGAATCGTCCATGGCAGGCCGAATCGAATACCGTCTCAGCGGTCAGGCCTGGAAATCCTACGCCGGACCGTTCGAGCACGCCGGACAAGGCACGCTCGAAGCCCGAGCGAAGGTCAGCGATGAGTTGGTCAGTGATACCGCCCGCTTCGAGATGGATGCAATCGTCCCGATGCAAGAGTTAAACAAATCCGCGTGGAAGGTGGTCCGTGTCAGCAGCATCGAGCCGGGCGAGGGAGAAGTCCGTCACGCCTTCGACGGTGACCCCGCCACCTTCTGGCACACGAACTGGTCTTCGACTCAGGACAAACATCCCCACGAGATCCAGATCGATCTGGGCCAGACGGTCGAGATGCTGGGCTTCACGCAGTTGCCCCGCCAGGACCAGGCCAACGGGCGGATTCGCCGATACGAATTCCATGTCAGCGACGACGGCACCGACTGGGGCGAGCCGGTGGTCAAGGCGGAGTTCCCCAACAACGATCAGCTTCAGACGGTCACGTTCGCCCAGCCCGTCAAGGGCCGCTACATTCGCCTGGTGGCCCTGAACGAGTGGGGGCGTCAGTATTACACCACGATCGCCGAACTCGATGTGATGGCGGCCAAGTAGCACATCGGTTCGGCCTGTGAAAGAAGGAGCAGACGATGAGCGGTACGACAGCAATGACATGGCTTGTCCCCGCAGTTTTGCTCGCTGCGGGCCTCGGCATGGCACCGGTCGGTGCCACCGACGAGAAGAAGCTCGAAGAGGACGTCATCAAGACCGAACAGGGCGACCTGAAGATCACCTTCATCGGTCATGGCACGCTGATGTTCACATGGCGGGACAAGGTCATCCACGTCGATCCGGTCAGCCGGGAGGCCGACTACACGAAGCTGCCCAAGGCGGACCTCGTCCTGATTACCCACGAGCACGGCGACCATCTCGACCCCAAGGCCCTGGAGCTGATTCGCACGCCCGAGACGAGGATCGTCCTGACCAGGATCTGCGCCGAGAAGGTTGCCGGTGGTCTGACCATGAGGAATGGCGACGTGCGAACGGTGGACGGGTTCAAGATCGAAGCAGTGCCGGCCTACAACATCGTGCACAAGAGGCCCGACGGCACCCCGTTCCATCCCAAGGGCCACGGCAATGGGTACGTCGTGACGTTCAACAGGCTGCGGGTCTACATCGCGGGCGACACCGAGAACATCCCCGAGATGAAGGACCTCAAGAAGATCGACATCGCCTTCCTGCCGATGAACCTGCCATACACGATGACCCCGGAGATGGTGGCCGATGCCGCCAGGATGTTTGAACCCAAGATCCTCTATCCCTATCACTACGGACAGACCGATCCGAACGAACTCGTCAAGCTCCTGGCCGACAACAAAGACATCGAGGTCCGCATCCGCAAGATGCGCTGACGGCGGCGACGTGATGGCCGAGACGGATATCCAACAGAAGCGCGACAAGCGGCGTGGCACGCGAAAGCTCCTGCTGGCGATCGGGGCGCCGCTCGCCGTTGCTCTGGCGTGCTTCGTCGTGCTGGCCATTCTGCCCGAACCTGAGGGGCCGCGCATGAAGGACCCACTTCGCAGCATCCTGACGGGGCTCGGCGTGCTGGGCGTGGCGGCGCCTTTGTGCATCGGCGGCGTGGTTTTGAAACAGCGGTTCTCCGCGTCGCCCTATTTCGAAGGGAAGTTCATCGCGACGGTGCTCAGCGTCTTCGGTTTCGTATGCGTTGCGGCTGGCCTGGCCTGCATCTTTCTGGCCATCTACGACCTGCTCTCGCCCCTGTGGTCGCCATAGGTCGCGTCAGCCCAGCAGTCCATCGAGCACCGCAGTGTAGTCGCTGCGAGAGCGCAGGCCCACCAGACGCTGTGTCTCGCTGCCCCCGTCGAAGAAGAGGACGGCGGGGATGCCCTGGATGCCGTATTGGCGGGCCAGATCGGGGACGCGATCGACGTTGACCTTGGCCACGACGGCGCGACCCTGATACTCCTCGGCGAGTTCTTCAATCGTCGGGGCCAGCCTGCGGCACGGCGGACAACCGTTCGAGTAGAAATCGACCATCACGGGCTGCTCGGCCTTGAGGACCAGGCGGTCAAAGTCCGCTGCATTCTCGATCTGCACGGCCGCATAGCCCCCTTCCTTGCCTTCGGGATTCGCCCGAGAGGAGACGCCCGAGAGCGCCAGCATGCCCCCGATCAACGCGCCGATGAACCCGCCGCGATATGGGTTGGCCGTCAGGGGACACGCCCCGCTGGAACACTTGCCGAAATAGCCCATCACCGCTCCCATGCCGCCGCCGATCAGCAACCCCAACGCCAATTGAATCAGCATCGCTCTGTGCATTGTCATTCTCCTTGAAGTTCGGTTGAACGAGCTTCTCACAGGACCGCCTCCAGGCGTTCCAGCGCCGCCCTGACCTGCCGGACGCCGGAATGGTCCAGACGATCGCAGATACGGCTTTCGCAATCGGTCATGCGATCCGCGATTCGCCCTTTCATTCGTCTGCCTTTGTCCGTCAGTGCAACTTGGATCGTCCGGCGATCTTCAGCCCGGACGTGCGTCGCAACATAGCCGGCCGTTGTCAGACTACAGAGCACCCGGCTGCCGCGCGAAGGCGACAGGCCCATCCGCCGGGCGAACTCGCACCCGGCGACTTCGCCCCCTTCGTCCAAGACGATCAAGCCATGGAACTGTGCCGCGGTCAGACCCAACTGCTCCTGGATCTGCTCCTCGTTGCACTGGCACTTTCGCTTGATCGCCAGAATCAGTTCAAAAAACCGTCGGCTCATGATGGGATATACTCCGTTGCCGATTTATTTGTTCATAGCAATAGTTGCTATTGGCAAATATATACACCCCACCGCCTGCCGACCAGGAAGAATACGGTGCTTCGGGACGGGAGCGATTACACCGAGCCCAGTACGGCCTGCGCCTTGCCGAGAGCCGAGAGCGCAAAGACGATCGGATACAGTTCTTCAAAGTACCAGAGTTGGGCGAAATACAGGCCGATGGGGCAAGCCGGCGTCGATCTGCCCTGGTCGGTATGGTCGATGAGCCATTGGGCCCCGCGCCTGATCGCTTCGCCCAAGGCCAATGTGGGCGACTCATGATTCGCCCCTACCACTTCCGCCAGGGCATCGACCGCCAGTGCGGTTTCCTCGATAGACGAAGCGATGCCCGGCGCGCCGCCCCAGCCTCCGTCGGCGTTTTGCGCCGACAAAAGCCATCGCACCGCCCGCTCGCACGCGGCATCCATCCCTTGGCGGCGGGCCGGCGGAACGCGCGACAGGTGTGTCAGCACCCGGCTCGTGCCGTAAACGGGATTCTCCTTGTTCGGCGCAGACTGATTGCCGAACCACAGAGGCGCCCACGAGCCATCGTGTCGCTGCGCCGCCTTGAGAAAGTCCATCGCCCGAACTATCCCGGCGTCTGTTCGCTGCCTCAGGTTGGTCGGCAGTTCGTTCAGCCATGTGCCCATCGCGCCAAGCGTGTGGGCGGTCAGATCGGGCGCGCTCTTGTCGAACGGCAGGTTCGTCCAACCCCGGCAGAATGTCGGTATCCCACCGTCACAGTTCTGCAAATCGAGCAACCAGGTGATTCCGGCCGCAACTGCATCGTGTATCGCCTCCCCCGTGACCCCGAGATGGTGCAACGCCAGCAGCGCACCGGCGGTGTCGTCCGCATCGGGCACCGCGCCAGGCAGATTCGTCCACGCCCAGCCTCCGGGCGCCGCCTGGGTATAGGGATGCACATGCGTGTGCTGGCAGGCCAGCAGCCAGTCGGTCAGCCGTCGGCACTCGCTTGCCGGCAACGTAGGATGGGCCTTGGCCCATGGTGCCAGGGCGGCAATCGAAAGCGTCGTGCCCCAGATCGCAAGGTTCGTGTCGATCGGCCAACTGCCATCGTGGCGGATCGAGGCGACGAGGAACTCGACCCCTTTGGAGACGACCGGGTGGTCGGCTCGTCCGCAGGAGGCCAGGCTCATCACGACGAACGAGGTCAACGGAGCCGCTTCGAGGAAGCCGCCGTTGGTCGGCTGGAGCGTCGTCAGCACATCGAGGCTTCGCCTTCTCGCCAGATGGCGAACGAGCCGCGCCACCGGACAGCGGGGCTTGCGATGGGCATAGCGGGCCTGCCCGATAGCGATCAGAGCGGGCAATGCGTAGCTCACCACGGGCAGCCGCAACCACCTGTAGAGCCGGTGCGGCAGGACCGCCAGCTCGAACGGCAGCGGCCTGACGCCACGCCACGCCTGCGATCCGGCGCCCAGCCGCCCGGCCAACGCGCACATCGTCAGGATCGGAACGGAGAACGTGCGGTCCTTGCCATACCGCCCGATCACGGCCCCGGCTAAGGCATCCGGTTCGAGCGAGCCGACCTCACGATGAAGCCACACCTCTGTCTTCTCGACGGCGACTGGCAACCTCAGGCGCCGCTTGGGGATGGCCCGTTCGTGCAAACCATCCCCAAGTCCTTCGGACTTGAGGCTGCCACCCTCGGCCACGGCCAGCGCTGAATAGCATAGCAGTGTCGTGCTGAGATTGCTCGGACTCTGAACGGTGTCACCCCATCCGCCGTCGTCGTTCTGGTTCTCGCAAAGCCAGTTCAGGCCCCGGTCGATCAGCGTCTGATGCCGCGTTGCATCGACCTGGGCCAAAGCGAAGACGGCGGTGGCGGTCGATAGGGCGCTGCTGGAAAGGCGTCCGACCCAATGGCCCTCAGTGTTCCTCCACCCCAGCAGGCGTTCGCGGAGCGTCGCAATCGTCTGGCTCAACGTCTCTTGATCGACTCGCATCATGATCCAACAAGGTCGCCCAGCGACAGCAGTCCATAGTAGGTGTATTCGCAGTCCAGGACATCGTCGGCCGGATGACCGTGGAAACCGCCCTGCACGTCCCACAATCCATCGAGATAGTCGAGGTTCCTATCTCGAATCTCGTCCAGATCCACTCCGGCCAACGTCAGAGCGTGCAATGCGGTTGNNCGGAAAACCCGCCGTATGGCTCGGCTCGGCCGGCCAGCCATTGCAGTGCGGATGTGGGCAGCGGCGCTTCGAGATAGTGAAAGATCGTGATCACCGCCGCGGTGGCGGCAGTGGCGCTAACTGTCATCGTCGGTTCGTTCGAGAAACCGCCGTCGGGCATCTGGAGAGAACGAACGGAATCGAGCACACCGGTCGGGTCCAGATCATCCACCAGAAGGTCCTGACAGACACCCAAGGCCAGGAAGCTGCCGTACACATGACCACGTTCAGCCCCGGCTGATACGCTGAAACCTCCATCGCTCGCCCGAAACTCCATCAGGCGCGCGATCAGGGTCCGTCGTGTACCCGAATCGAATGCGTCACGCGCGATATCCGTGAGGTTGACCCGACATCGGACCAGGGAGGCCAGGTGCACCAGGTCCAGGGACTGGCCCGTGCTGAAGCGATGAAGATACTCTGCAACGCGCTCGTATGGTATGTGCGCTTTCAGAGCCAGGGACGCCTCCAATCCGAAGACGGTGTAATACAGATCGCTCTTTCCGTCCCGACCCCGAAAGCCCCCGTCGTCATTGAGATGGCGGCCGAGAAACTCTCGGACCGCCTCGACGGAATCGCCCAGGGCCTCGGCGGCCTTAGTCACGGCGTGGCGCATGTCGAGGCGGATGGTCATTGCAGCAGCCCATGATCTCGAAGTCGTTGAATATCTTGCCCATTACGCGGCGCAGCAGGCCCTTGAGGTTGGCGTTCTTCAAGGCGATCAGCGAGCCGATGGCCTGCGCCTTGTAGCTCTCCATCAGTCGCATCGCCGCCAGCTCGACCTCCGGCGCCGAGACAATCTGGCGCACCTGTTGCCGATCGGCATCCGTCGCGGACGGGGCCCACTGCCGCTCGATCTGCTTTCTCTTCGCCTCGTCACCCATCTCGTAGGCCAGGGCCAACAGGACCGACGGCCGCCGGCTCGCACACAGATCGATCCCCTCGGGGCTGCGAAGGTCGTCCAGATCATCGCGAATCTGATACGCGATGCCCAGAGACTCGCTGTATTGCCTCAGCACGCTGCCGACCCGATCGTCGCAGCCGGCGAGGATCGCCCCGAGGCGCAGGGCCACCTCGAACGCCGGCGCCGTCTTCATACGAAAGATCTCCAGCACCTGGTCCACCGTCAGCGGCCTCGGCGCCCGGGCCCACGCCAGCTCGCGGCCCTGGCCCAGGCACAGCGTACGATGGCCTTGCACGGCGGCATTCAGGAGTCTCGCCTTGCGTTCGTCCGAGCCGTCGGTCTCGACGAGAAGCCGATAGCCCTCGCCCAGAAGCAGGTCGCCGACGTTCAGCGCGATGGGAACACCGTGCTGCGAATGGAGCGTCTGGTCGCCGTACCGCTCCGAGTCGCCATCTTCGATATCGTCATGAACGAGCGACGCTTTGTGGAAGCACTCCACGGCGACAGCAATCCGTTGCAGGTCCGGATCTGTAGCAGGCAGGTCGTCGGTCGAGAGGGCCTTGTACGCGCAGACACCGAGGAAGGGACGCCAGCGTTTGCCCGCCTTGGCCATCCAATCCAGGGCCACCCGCTCGGTCTCGTCGGGCTGCGGCGCAATCAATTGCGCGAGGGCTTCCTGCGAGAACCACGCGTTGACCTGTTCGTGCAGCGCATCAAGGTCGAGACGCCTGGTTTGATCGTCCGTTGTTTGATAGATCGCCTCCCAGAGCCAGCCGAGGTCCACGCTGGTGTCGGCGCAGCCGTCTCGCAGGAGGGGAATCGCCACGCCGGGGACCGCTCCGGCCTCCATGTACGGAAACACCCGTTCCAGCACCGACAGGCAACTGGCGCCCACGACCGCTTCGATACGTCCCGTCTCGATCAGGCCCATCACAACGGGTGAACCCTCAGCGACGAGGACGGCATAGCCCAACTGCTCCGCCTGACTCTTCAACTCGTCGATGGCGCATCGGCCGCAATGCTCGCAAAGCAAGCCCAGATCGTCGAAGCTCGCCGGGCATTCCGTGCTGCTCCGCAAGCACTTGGGCAGAAGCAGCAGACGTTTCTCGTAGGGAATAGCCGCCACCGTCTCGCGCCAGACCTCGTTGTTGACGAGAACCGCGGCGTAATCGGTGTACTTGCGATCCATGCCGGCCTGTTCGAGCACGGCCTCCGTGTGAGCCCGCAGCTCGCCGATCGACAGGGGCGGAACCGGCCCATGCGCCTCGACGTATTGACGGATGACACCGAGCAAATCGTCGCGCTCCTGCTTGGTCTGTGGGACGTTGTCCTGAGGCTGCCTGACAGGCCGGGCCGTTGTCACACGGTCATGAGGCATACACCTGCTCCTTCTCCACCACTGTCGGAATGGAACGGTCCATCTGTCTTCGCAATCTCCTGAAGGTCCGTCGCCAGGTCATCACCTCGCCGTGCCCGAGAGTCTGCATGAACGCACGTCGGGCCCACGAGACGCCGCCGGCACGCTGATTGTCCCAGAACAACTTCGGGACCATCTTGAAATTCTGCTCGTAGCAGGTTCGATAGAGCTCCAAATGCTCCGGCGTCATCTTCGCCAACGTGAATCGCTGCCGGTCGGCCTCCTCCCCGGAGGCCATCGGCTCGTAGAAGATGGGGAAAATCACGGCGTTCTTTGCCGCCAGGTCCCGAACCAGTTCCAGGGTGGCCACGACGTCGTCCGGGGTCTCGCCCGGCATGCCCAGCAGGACACTGACGACGGGAAAGAACCCGCAGCGCGTCGTGCGGTCCGCCGTCTCGCGAACCATCTGCCCCCAATCGTCCGGATCGAAGGGCGCGACCTTGCCGGGGCTGTTGGCGGCCACCAGATGCCCGTTGGCGCTTTCGACGCCCATATTCACCCATAGATACTCGCTCGGCTGCTCCCAGGTCAAGAGACGCCGGATCTCGCGAAGCTGCTCGTCGGTCAGTTGCAGAACCGATGTCACATTCGCGTGGTCGATCTGCATGAACGACAGCCCCTTGATCTGCCGCATCCGTTCCAGCAGACCGCACAGCTTCTCGAAATCGGGACGCAGCCCCTTGGCGCCGTATCGGAAGAAGTCCTCGCTGCCGCTGACGACCGCCTTGAGCCCCCCGGCCACGTTGGTTTGCAGGTCCGCCAGGATCGTATCGGGATCAAGGTGCTTCATTCCGTGACGCGCCATCGCGCAGAACTTGCACCCCCTGCCGCAGCCGCGCGACAACTCGACGATCCCGAGCAAGGATGGACTGCAAATCGGCTGGATGCGATCCGCGCCGATGTCCGCTTCGACCACGTGATGCCCGGGCAGGCGGCCGTTCAGCAGTTCGGTGAACAGCTCAGGCCCCGAGGCCTCGAAGTAGCCTTGGAAGACCACGTCGATATCGACATCGGGTCGCTTGTCCGCATGGGCAATCCACTGCCAGGCTCCTGCGCCGCCGACGACGATCTTGAAACCATGCCGGCGCTTCAGCGCCGTCAGTTGCTCAAGGGTCTGACGCGTCCATCGCCGGGTGTAGAGTTCGCCCTTCCAGAAGTTGGAGGTCGTCGTGTTGCTCATGCCCATGCCGAGCGGGTCGCTGGAGCTGAAGCCCACGATCTTCACCCACGGACCGATCACGTCGCCCAGTCGCTCGGGCGTCGTGCAGACCACATCGCCCGGCTCCAGAGTCGTGTATTTCAGCAGCGCCGACTCGACCCGCCGCAGCCCCAAGGGGACCGTTCGGGCGCGTCCGTCGGCATCGGTCGGCACGGGCGGTGCGAGGAAGTGACGCATGAACGCTTCCGGCACCTGGGTCATCTGCATGGTGGCGAACATGCCGTCGAAGAGGATGCGATAATCGGCGCTGAGTGTCCGGTCGGCGACGAGGACGACAGCGGGCTGGAGTCGCGACTTAGGCATTGCGGCTCTCTTTCTTGTCGCTGTCTCCGGCCTTCGGGGTGCGCGCCTGGGCTCGGAGGCGCTGCAACTCGGCGCCGGACAGCGAGGCCAGGACGTCATCGGGGATATCAAGGTCGCGCCGCAGGGCGTCGATCGTGGGACACGGCCCGGCCGGTACGGAGTCCGGCGCATCGGTCGAGAATCGTTTGCGTCCCGGCTCGCGCCGGCGAATTCTGTCGTAAACATCGCCGCGCAGCAGGCTACGCAGGTCCGGAGCCGATTCCTGTCGCACCTCGGCCGGCGGCGCGACGTCATCGCCGTTGATCGGGGAATCGGCGTACTTGGGGAAGATGATCGCACTAGCCGGACACATCCGCGCGCACGCCGGGCAGTTCGTCTTGCAGCCGGCCGGGTTTTGCACCTCCACGCAGCCTTCATCGGACAGCCCGTATACCCCGAACAGGCAGAAATTCATACACTGCTTGCAGTTGGCGCATCGGTCGTAGTCGATCACAGGGAACCAAGGCACCCAGCCTTCTTCCTTCACAGGCAAGGTCGACACGGATGGCAGGGGCGACGCATGCGTCGCCCCCACGAGATCGAGAATTGCGTTTGCGATCTCCTCGGGCGATTGGGTGCGCATGTTGAACAGCCGTGTCCGTTGGGGGTTCAGCGGGGTACCGGCGGCCTCGAACAGCCACCGGACTGCCCGCGGAAAGCACGCGACGATCGACAGCGGATCGGTCTGAGCCCAGTGCCCCAATCTCGGATGGCGGTTGGCCGCCATGCCGCACAGATCGGCTACAGCCTCTACAGTGATGCCGGCGTCGCACAGGGAGCTGAAGACCTGCTCCTTCACGGCTTGGGGGATGGTTTCATAGTAGGCGCAGCTACAGAACACCACGTGTGGTCGCTTCTCAGTTTGCCCTGCTGTCATTCGATCACTGCCCTACCTTGCCGTCAATTGCCCTGCACCGCGTAGGGGCGAATAATTATCCGCCCCTACGGGCGAGGCACGCCCCGCCCACCAGCCGCGTGGTGCGTTGTGACGCTCGATTATACCCCACGCCGGCCCCAATGGTTCATTCCTGCCCGGATCTGGGGCGAAAAGCCACACGCAAGCCATCCGGCCATAACGCGCGCCCTATGCATGTGCGCCCTACGACCCGGCGTGAATGTCGTAGACCAGCAGTGCATCGCCATGGCGGACGTACAACCTTCGGTTGGCGATGGTCGGGTGGGCCCAGTGCTCGTTGGTCCCGCCCGAGATCGTGAACTGCCCTGCCGGCCTGTACCCATCGAGGCTCGGCTGCACGAGAATCATCGTCCCATCCTGGGTGTAGACGTAGAGCATGTCGTCGGCGGCCACGACCACACCCATTTTGGTGGCCGGGGCATTCCATTTCACCTGGCCTGTCTTCCAGTCCAGGCAGACGAGACCCCGGTTGCCGCTCTGGGCCGTCCCGTAGATGCAGCCATCGAGCAGGACCGTCCCCTGCATCTGGCAATCCAGCGTCTTGTCCGTCCACCTGGCGGCCGCGGCGGTCTGGGCCAACGGCAGCATCGCGCCACCGGCGCCCATCCCCGATGCCACGTAGACCATTCCGTCGGCGTAGAGCGGCGGATTGGGCTGAACCCCCGCGCGGTGGGGGTATTCGTGCTGCCAGACGACCTCGCCCGACCCAGCATCGACGGCGACCACGGATTTCGCCAGCATCGTCAGGACCAGCTTTCGACCGTTATGGTTGACCAGCCTGGCGGAGCAGTAACCTGACGGCTGACCGAGCCCCTTGGTCTGCCAGAGGGTCTCGCCCGTCTCCCGATCCAGAGCCACGAGAGACGCATCGGGGCCGCCTGGCGTGCAAATGACCTTGCGTTCATCGACGAGAACACACTCAGCGAAGCCAAATGCCGCCTTCTCGGCGCCAAATCGCTCCAGCAGATCGATGGTCTTGAGCACCTGTCCCTTGTTCGCGTCGAGAATGATCAGTCTGGTGAAGCCGGTCATCACGAAGACTCGGCCGCCATCCACGGTCGGCGTGCCGCGCGTTCCCGTCGGAGCGGGCCCCTCCTTGACGAATTCCGGGCCGTAGGCCACCTTCCACTTCCGCGAGCCGTCCTCGCCGAAAGCAAACAGCACACCCTGGTTCTGGTTGTCCATGCCGGTCACATAGACGGTCCCGTCGACAACGACCGCCGAAGAGTAGCCTGGGCCCAGCCCGTCAGCGGACCAGGCGAGTTTCGGCCCGCCCTCCGGCCATTGCTTCAGCAGACCCGTTTCCGGGAATACCCCGTCCCCCGCCGGCCCGCGAAACCGAGGGCAATCCCCCGCTTGAGCCGCCACGGCCAGACCGAAGGCCCCTATGAACATCCAAACAACCGTCGTCCGCTTCATGAGCTGCCTCCTTTTTTTCCAGCGAGTATACCACTCTTGCCGGCCCATAAACAACCTCATGCCCATTCGGTCGGAACATGGGTCTCGCAAGCAAATCAGAGCTTGAATGTCTGGGGCGGATTGCCGCTGAAATCGGCGATGGTTGCCGCAGCACCGTCCAGATAGAAGATTTCGAAGGTCGGGTTATCCGGCGTCTTGTAGATGGACTTGACGATGGGACTGGCGTCATGGATTCTGGCTTTGAGCACCGGGTCATTCGAGAATACGACCTTGCCGCGCAGACGAAGCCAAGAGAAGCTATCCCCGGATGCGCAGAACTCGACGTATGGATGCTTCTGCATCTCCTGAAATACGGGCTTCTGGTTGGAGGTGCAGAAGTACAGTCGCCCCCCTTCTTCCAGCATGAACTGGAAGGGACGGACCTTGGGTCTGTCGTCCAAGCCAATCGTGGCCAGATACTGGACTTGGCTCTTGACCAAAAAACTGTGGACGGCGTTCAGCGGACTCGATGTGATCGGCATGGTTCGGCTCCTTTTCGTAATGAAACATATCGTTCGTCTACGAACTATAGGCAGAAGAAAAACGACTACTCGCTCAGGTTCTCCTCGATCTCGTCCAACTGTCTGACCAAACGCTCACGCTCTTCTTGGCTCATGTCGCCGTAGAGTTTGTTCCGCAACGCCTGCGAAATCTCATCGAAGTCTTTCCGAAGCCTGTGACCCTTGGCGGTCAACTCGACATAGGTGACACGAGCATCCGTCTCACAGGGAAGCTTGCGAAGGTAGCCGTGCTTCTCGAGGATGCCGATCGTCACGGTCACAGTTGATTTGACGCGTCGCACGCTCTCGACCACCGCCCTGATCGGAACGGGTCCCCTCTGCTGCAAGAGAAAGGCCAGCACGGGTCCGTGCGCGGGGACAATCCCCTTGAGCCCCCGGTTCTTCAGCTCGTCTTCCACCAGGGCATTGGCCTTCTCTCTGATCCTGCCTATCTGCCCTGCGATACCATCGAGGTCAACCATAGCCGTCCTGTTCATCGCCTGAACATGTTATGCGGGATGAATAGTTCGCACGCGAACTATTGTCAAGCGGAAATCGGCGCGAGCAGTAAAGAATATGACGTGGCGACCGGGTTGTTCCGGCAGATCGAGTGGCGCCGGACTGTCGTCTTGACCGGGCCACCATGCTGTGCCTACAATCCCGTCGTCGTCCCGTGGCCAATCCATAGTGTGCCAGCAGGCGCCAAGTGCAGGAGAGACAGACCATGACCGTCAGACGCCCATTTGCCCCGTTGTTCCTGATCGCCGTCATTCTTGTATCCACGCTGTCGGCAGGGGCCGACCAGCCAGCGATCACCAGCCTCTCTGAGACCCTGTATGGCACCACGGCGGATGGACGGAATGTCATGCTCTATACCCTCACCAACGCCCACGGACTGCAGGTGAAGATCATTACGTACGGGGCCATTCTCGTCTCGCTGGACGTACCCGACCGCAACGGGCAGATGGCGGATGTCGTGCTGGGCTTCGACGACCTGGATTCCTATATCAAGAGGAATCCGCTCTTCGGCGCCGTCGTCGGGCGCTATGCCAACCGGATCGCCGGCGCACGATTCACGCTGGACGGGGTCGAGCACCGCATCACCGCCAACGCGGGCAAGAACCACATTCACGGCGGAGGCGACAAGCGATTCGACAAGGTCGTCTGGAAGGGCTCAAGCTACCGCGACGGCACGGAGATCGGCGTCCGCCTGACCCACTTCAGCCCTGACGGCGAGGAGGGCTTTCCCGGCAACCTCCAATGCACCGTTACATATGCGCTGACCGACAAGAATGAACTCAGGATTACGTATGCCGCCACTACGGACAAGCCGACTGTAGTTAACCTCACGAATCACAGCTACTTCAATCTGGCCGGCGCCGGCAGCGGGGATATCCTGGGCCATGAGCTGATGATCGCCGCGCCGTGGTACACCCCGGCCGGTGAAGGCCTGATCCCGACGGGCGAGATTCACGTTGTCAAAGGCACACCCCTGGATTTCACCGCGCCTCGTACGATCGGCGAGCGAATCGACGAACTGACCGAGACACGGGGATACGACCACAACTACGTGCTCAAAGGCTCGTACGGCTCGTCGATCCTGGCCGCCCGCGTCCACGAGCCTCTCAGCGGGCGGGTCATGGAGGTCTACACCACCGAGCCGGGCGTGCAGCTCTACACCGCCAACGGTATGAACAACGTCAAGGGCAAGGGCGGCAAGATCTACGGCTCGCACCACAGCTTCTGCCTGGAAACGCAGCATTTTCCCGATTCGCCCAACAAGTCGCACTTCCCGTCCACTGTGCTCCGACCAAACCAGAGGTTCGAGAGCACGACCATCTTCAGATTCTCCACAAGGTAACCGATCGTTGCCTTTGCGAGGATCCGGACCGGCTTGCGCAAGCTGCCTGACATCTCTGGCATCCGTTCAATCCGCGGGTTTCTCCGCCGGCACCGGGGCTGGGGTGGGTGCTGAAGTCTTCGTCGGTGGCTCGGGCGCTGATACCGTGTGCGGTTCCTCGGCGGGGTTCGAGACGGATTCCTCCGCAGGCCCCTCGACATGTTCTTGCTTCTCCTCGGGGTCTTCGTTGGGGTCCTTGGGGTGTCCGAACCGAGTAGGAGGATACACGCTTCTGAGGAAGTCGATCTGTTCCTTTTCCGCGTGTTTCCTACGAATCATCTTCATGGTCTTGTAGTGATCCTCACCCATGTCCGAAATGGTCGGCGTCAGGATGAAGAGAACCTCTGTGGCGCTGGTCTCGTAGTCTTTGCTGGAGAAGAGAATCCCCAGCAAGGGGAGATCCATCAGGAAGGGTATACCTCGCGTGATGCCGACCTTTTCGGTCTTGCGCAATCCACCGATGGTGAGGCTCCGACCGGGTTGGATCAGGTTCTCGGCGACGTCTATCGTGCGGGTTGTGATGATGGTCTTCTGGGAAACCCCCTGCGGTGTAGAAGTCGAACCCAACACCACCTTCGTGGACAAGCCGATCGAGCCGTCTGCATATACATTGGGTGTCACCTCGAGCGAATCCGTGACATCGGTGTACTCCGTGATGTCGTAGGGCTCGACATTGGCGGCCGTAACCGTCTTGGTGACCGGTACCGAAGCCGAGGTCTTGATTGAGGCCTTTGAGCCGTTGACGACCTTCAGTTTCGGCCGCATCACCACCTGCATGTAGCCCCGAGAAACCAACATATCGATCATCGCACCGAAACTGCTGCTGGCCGAGGAGAGCCCGATGGTGATCCCCATATTGGAGCGAGTCACCTCCCGATTGGAGGCGCCCGGCAACGTTCCGGTAAGCTCGATGGCATCCGCCAGGACGTCGCCCACCTTTCGGAGCCCTCCGCCTCCGGTCCCGAACAGATCCTGAATGGCCAGGGTGGTTTCGTAATCGAGCGTCAGATCGGCATATACTTCCGAGACCAGACAGTCAATCTCCACCTGAATGGGCCGCTTATCCATCCTTCCCAGAAACTCGATCACAAGTTGCGCGGCATCCTCGGAATCGCACTTGATCACGCATTGATTGATTCTCTCATTGCCGGAGACAGTCACCCCGAGAGTATCTTTGAGCAGGGAGGTCAATGTCGCCGGCGGCTGGTACCTGGTGTTGTAGAAGACAAACGTCCCCATGGCATTTTTGACGATTTCCGGCGGGCCCGTATAGACGGTGTCCACCAGCGCGTTGGGGTCGGGAATGGGCTTGATATCCTCCATCTCACGGATCAGGTCTCTGGAATGGGTGTCGATGGGCGTTCGGTCAAAGAACTTCCGTAGATCCCCACAGCCGCAGACGGATAGCACGATCACCAAGCCCAGGATCAGCACAAGCGAAGAACGGTATCGGGTGGTCTCCGACTTCAGGAATGGCACCTCCATGTAGCTTTCTCCAGTCTTCCCCAACACTCGAATTCGGAGGGCATTGCCTCTCCAGTCGGCGGGCATGCGCATCCTCGAAACCCGTTCAGAATTACGCCGAGTCCTTATTCGCCTTTGCCATGTCATAGCAGTGATATCGAGCGGAGGCGGGGTTACACTACGATGGCCTCAACCGTCGTCCTTGGGGCTTGGCACATCGCTGCCAGAGGACAGTGGCAATGTCGGCATCGAAAGGTGCATATAACACAAAGTATTATAAACAAGGGATTTATGGAAATACCGATAATCCGGAGGATCGCAGGGCCATCGACCGAGAATATCTAACGCACTTTTGAAAAATACGTTTGATCTATCCATGAGAATTCGCCTATTATGCTGATTGGCTGCAACTTCTTCTCGCTTACGAAGCCACGATCGGTCCAACGTTCAGACTGACACGGCCAAGGGTCACACAATGGCCAGACGAAGAGATGGAATCGAAACGCACCGCCGGATTCTCGCCGTGGCGCAGGAGGTCTTTGCCGAGAAGGGCTATCACGAGGCGACCGTCGAGGACATCTGTTCACGAGCTGGGAGCAACATTGCGGCGATCAACTATCATTTCGGGTCCAAGGAAGAACTCTACGCCCGAGTCTGGCGCAAGGCCTTCGATGAGGCCAATGAGGCCTACCCTCCCGAAGGCGGACTCGGCCCCGATGCGCTCGCCGAAGACCGTCTGCGCGGGACCATCCATTCGCTGGTGGGCAAACTGGTTGATCGCGGGCGAATCGGACACTCGGGCAAGCTGCTGCTGCGCGAGATGATGAACCCGACCGAGGTGATCGAGCGCGTCAAAGACGATGCCCTTCGGCCGATGCAGGAACGGATGCGCCGACTGATGAAGGAAATGCTCGGGCCGGGGGCCTCCGACGAACAGATCCATCTGTGCGGCATGAGCGTAGTACACCAGTGCCTCGCGATCGGAATCCGCTTGTTCAGCGGCAAGATCCCGCCTCATGTGAGGTTCGATGCGCCGACCGATCAACTGGTCAAGACGCTGACCGATCATATTGCGCGTTTCTCGCTGGCAGGGATTGAGAGGATACGTCAAGATATTCGGTCCGGCGTTGGACGGACTGCAGAGTGTGGGCGCGGGGCGGCGAATTCGCCGTCCGCCACAGATTCGCCATCCGCTGGGACCTGCGTGGGGATCAGTCCTAAATAGGATCGTGGTAGGAAGAGCATGACACGTTTGAGGACAAGACGTCACGTCTGGCTGCTACTGGGACTGCTGTGTTTCGGCGGCGGTTGCAGCCGGGCAACCAGGAAGCCGGCCATGCCGGTATCGGTGCCTGAGTCGTTTTCGGATAGCGGCCAATCGCCTGTGGCAAACGACTGGTGGAAGGACTTCGGCGACCCGACGTTGAACGACCTGATCGCCAGGGCCCTGACGGAGAACTTCAGTCTGCGAACGGCCTGGGATCGACTGGCGCAGGCGGAGGCTGTCGCACGCAAGACCGACGGGACACTCTGGCCACAGGTCAACCTCAATGCCGGCTACCGACGCAATCGTCAGATCGTCCAGGACCAGGGGGTGTACGGCAACCTCTACAGCGTCGGTGTTGCCGCCAGCTACGAGGTGGACCTCTGGCGGCGTCTGCGGTCGTCACAGGAGGCGGCCCGACTCGACGCCCAGGCCAGCCGCGATGCGGTCGATGCCGCCGCGATCACACTGGCCGCCTCGGTCGCCAACACGTGGTGCCAATTGGCCGAGGCCAAGGCACTCGTACGCATCGCCCAAAATCAGATCGAGAACAACCGGCAGGTCCTCGAGATCGTTACCATCCAATTCCGCAACGGCGCAGCTTCGGCCGCCGACGTTCTGCGGCAGCGGCAACTGGTCTCGGCCACCGAGGGCCAGTTGATCTCGGCGCAGGAGACTGTCGAACTGCTGCAGCACACCCTCTCGGTGTTGATCGGTCGGCCCCCCGAACGAGCGTGGGAGCAGATGACGGTGGCCCTGCCCGAGCTGGGCCCCATGCCCGAGGTGGGCGTTCCCTCTGAGATACTCTGGCGCCGTCCCGACGTCCGCCAGGCCTATTGTCAGGTGCAAGCGGCCGATCAGCGGCTGGCCGTGGCGGTTGCCGATCGGTATCCACGACTGAGTCTGTCGGCCAGTGCCGAGACGACGGCTACGTCAGTCCGCGATCTCTTCGACGACTGGATCGGGAACCTGGCGGCCAACGCCGTCCAGCCGCTGATCGACGGGGCACAACGAAAGGCCGAAGTCGAACGGCAGGAGGCGATCGTCTCCGAGCGAATCCACGCATGGGGGCAGGCCCTGCTCGATGCGATTCAGGACATCGAGACGGCGCTGACCCAGCAGCGTCAACAAGCGCTGCTGCTGGAGAGCGTTCAGCAACAACTGGAACTGGCCGAACGGACATACGGCCACAACCGGGAGCGATTCATGAAGGGCCAGACGGACTACATCCGGGTATTGGAGTCGCTTCAGAGCCTGCAATCTCTGGAGCGGGACGTGGTCAGGGCCCGGCGTACATTGATCCAACGTCGCATTGATTTGTATCGTTCCACGGCCGGGCCATGGGACCTGCTCCGGCCCGAACTGGCGCAAACAACCACGGCTACACAGAGCACCATCGAAGACAATCAGGTGAGGTTATGACAACACCGCGCGATTCAAAGACAGATGTGGATTCAACGCCACGACGGTGGCTGCCCAGGATCCTTGGAGGCACGCTGAAGGTTGTGCTGACATTGTTGCTCGTGGGCGGAGCGGCGGCCGTCTACAAGCACCAGATGGACACCAGCCCCCGGGCCCAGCGGCAGACGCCGGCCCGTCAGGCCAGGCTCGTCCAGGTGATTGCCGCACAGAAGGGCCGCCATACCACCACCGTCAGCGCGATGGGACCGGTCATCCCCGCCCAGCAGGTGACGCTGCACCCGCAGGTCGCCGGCCAGATCGTGGAGGTGTGCGAGACACTCCTTCCGGGCGGCCTCATCGAAACCGGCAAGAAGCTGATCACGATCGATCCGCGCGACTACGAAGTCCAGGTCCGGCAACAGCGAGGGAACGTGGCCCGGGCGGTCGAGAACCTGAAAGTCGAACAGGGCAACCAGGCCATCGCGCGACAGGAATTCGCGCTTCTCGGCGAGATCATAGCCGAAGAGGACCGCGAGCTGGTGCTGCGCGAGCCCCAACTGGCTTCGGCCCAGTCGGCTTGGGAGTCGGCGAAGGCGGCCCTGGAAAAGGCCGAGCTGGATCTGGCCCGATGCGAGATTGCCGCCCCGTTCAACGCTGTCATTCAGGACAAACACGTCGACCTCGGAGCGACCGTTTCGGCCGGTTCACAGTTGGTGACCCTGATCGGGACCGACGAGGCCTGGGTCGATCTGAAGGTGCCGATCAGCCAACTCCGATGGATCACGATCCCCCGGAAAGATGGGGACACCGGTTCGAGCGTGAGAATCTACAACACCTTGGCTTGGGGACCGGAGGAGTTTCGCATGGGGCGCGTGGTGCGTCTGTATGGTGAGATCGAGGCCGAAGGGCGCATGGCGAGGCTGCTGGTGGCGGTCGACGATCCGTTCTGTCTGAAACCGGCCAACCAGGACCAGCCCAAACTGCTGATGGGGACGTTCGTTCAGGCCGAAATCGAAGGGCGTACGCTCGAATCGGTCTACCCCATCGCCCGGCCGCACCTGCGCGACAACAACACCGTGTGGATCATGGACGCCAACGATCAGCTGGAGATCCGCCCCGTGCAGATCGTCTATCGCGGGCCGGAGAAGGTGTTTGTCAGCGACGGGCTTGAGGAGAACGAGCGACTCATCCTCACTGACATCGCCGCACCGGTGGCAGGCATGCCGCTGCGTCTGGGCGTTCCGGGCGCCGGAGACGTCCAGCAAGAAACAGCCGTGGCTCAGGGACAAGGAACACAGCCATGAGCGATTCGAAACCTCTGACCAACCAGACGGAGCACCATGGGGTCATCGCCTGGATGATCCACAACCGCATCACACCCAACGTCATGATGGCGGTCTTCCTGCTGGGCGGCCTGTTCATGGCGACGCGCATCAAGCAGGAGGTGTTCCCCGAGTTCGATCTGGGCATCGTCACGATTCAGGTGGCCTATCCCGGTTCGAGTCCCGAGGAGGTCGAACAAGGCATCATCCTGGTGGTCGAAGAAGCGATTCGCGGCCTGGACGGCATCAAGGAGATCACCGCGACCGCGTCCGAAGGGATCGGCCTCGTCACCGCGGAACTGGAGGAAGGCGGTGACCACCAGCGCGTCTATCAGGATATCAAGCAGCAGATCGACCGCATCATCACGTTTCCGCTGGATGCGGAAGAACCGGAGGTGAGCCTGCGAATCGCCCGCCGCGAAGTGCTCCAAATCCAAATCTACGGCGACACGAGCGAGTGGGTCCTGCGCGAGCTGGCCGAACAGGTGAGGGACCGCCTTCTTCAGGACCCCCAGATCACACAGATCGACCTGGTTGGCGCCCGCCGGTACGAAGTCGCCGTCGAACTCGATCAGGATACGCTGCGCACCTACGGGCTGACGCTCGATCAGGTCGCCGAGCGCGTTCGCACGACGAGTGTCGAGATCCCGGGCGGTACGCTGGAGACACAGGCCGGCGACATCCTCCTGCGTGTCAACGAACGGCGCAATTGGGCGAAGGAATTCGCCACCATTCCCCTGGTGACCACCGCCGACGGGGCGGTATTGACCGTCGGCGACATCGCCCGGATCAGTGATACGTTCGAGGAGTCGCATCGCTATGCGACCTACAACGGTTTTCCCGCTGTGGGGATCAGCGTTTTTCGCGTGGGCAAACAGACCCCCATCGGCGTCTCGGATGCGGTGCGTGCGGCCATGATCGAAATCGAAGAGGACCTCCCTCCCGGTGTCGACTGGACCGTCAGCCGGGATCAGTCCAACGTGTACCGCCAGCGTCTGACGCTGCTGCTGAAGAACGCGTTCTACGGCCTGACACTCGTCCTGCTGCTGCTGGGCCTGTTCCTCGAGCTGAAGCTGGCGTTCTGGGTGACGCTGGGTATCCCCATTTCGTTCCTCGGGTGCTTCCTGTTTCTGCCGGGCATGGACGTCACCATCAACATGATCTCCATGTTCGCCTTCATCATCGCCCTGGGCATCGTCGTCGACGATGCCATCGTGGTCGGGGAGAACATCTATGAGTACCGTCTGCGCGGCATGAGTTTCATGCGGGCGGCCGCCCTGGGCGCACGGGACGTGCTGCTGCCGGTGACATTCAGTATCCTGACCAACATCGTCGCCTTTATGCCCCTGCTCTATATGCCGGGCTTCATGGGCAAGATCTGGCGCGTCGTTCCTTTGGTGGTCATCACCGTCTTTGCCATCAGTTGGGTCGAGAGCCTGCTGATCCTGCCGTGTCACCTGGCCCACGGCCACCGCGCGCATGGACGGCGCAGAGGCCCCGTCGGCGTCGTTCAAAACGGCGTCAGCGCGGGCCTGGACTGGTTCATCAACCGGCTCTACGCACCATTCCTCGACTTCTGCATTCGCTTTCGCATGGTGACCATCGCCGCCAGTGTCGCGGTCCTGATCGTCGTGGTCGGCTACGTCTTCAGCGGCCGCATCGGCGTGATCCTCATGCCGCGCATCGAATCGGATCAGTCCGTCGTCACGGCCACACTGCCCTACGGCTCGCCCCTGTCGAAGGCCGAAGAGGTCCGCGAGCGGCTGCTCCGGACCGCCGAGGAGATGGCCCAGGCCAACGGCGGCGACAAGCTCGTTGAGGGCATCTTCGCCCAGATCGACGAGAACGTCGTCGGCGTCACCGTCTATCTGACCGATCCGCGCATCCGGCCGGTCAGCACCACGCGGTTCACGCAGTTGTGGCGAGAGCGGACCGGTCCGATCCCCGGCCTGGAGAACCTTCTGTTCGAGTCCGACCGCGGCGGACCCGGTCGCGGGGCGGCTCTGACGATCGAATTGAGCCATCGCGACATCGATGTCCTCGACGCCGCCAGTGCGTCGCTGGCCGAACGCCTGGCCGACTATGCCAACCTGCGGGACATCGACGACGGGTTCACGCCCGGCAAGCAGCAATTGGACTTCAGCCTCACCGAGGAAGGGCACGCCCTGGGTCTGACCCAGCAGGCGCTGGCCCGTCAACTGCGAAACGCCTTCTACGGTGCCGAGGCCGTGCGCCAGCAACGCGGACGTAACGAGGTTCGCGTCAAGGTCCGCCTGCCGCGCGCCCAGCGGATTCGCCAGTACGACCTCGAGAACCTGCTGGTCCGCACGCCTCGCGGCACGTTCGTCCCACTCACGCAGATCGCGGAGGTCCGCCCGGGCCGGGCCTATACCAGCATCACCCGACGCGAAGGCCGACGCACCGTCAGCGTCACCGCCAACGTCGAGCCCATCAGCCAGACCAGCCAGTTGCAGACGACGCTGGACCAGGAGGTCCTGCCGCAATTGCTGGCCGATTTTCCCGGCCTGTCCTACGCGTGGGAGGGCCGCCAGCAGGACATGAAAGAGAGCACCGCCAGTCTCATCCAGGGTCTGGTGCTGGCCCTGTTCGCCATCTACACGCTGCTGGCAATCCCGTTCCGAAGCTACACGCAGCCGTTGCTCGTGATGATCGCCATCCCCTTCGGCATCGTCGGGGCCGTGCTGGGCCACATCCTGATGGGCTATGCGTTGAGTCTCCAGAGCCTCATGGGCGTCGTCGCGCTGTCGGGAGTGGTCGTCAACGACTCGCTGGTGCTGATCGACTACGCCAACCGGCGGACCCGAGAGGGCCTGCCGCCCCTCGAAGCGATCCATCAGGCGGGGGTACGGCGTTTTCGTCCGATCCTGTTGACGACGCTGACCACCTTCGGCGGCCTGGCGCCGATGATCTTCGAGACGAGCCGGCAGGCACGGTTCATGATCCCCATGGCCATCAGCCTGGGCTTCGGGATTCTCTTCGCCACGGCGATCAGTCTCGTCATCGTCCCGTGCCTCTACTCGATCGCCGAAGACGTCCAGCGCGCTCTTCTGAAGCTCTGGCCTTCCGAAGACGACGACGTTGACCTGGTTCCGGGCGCAACGGGGTCCTAACCCCCGTACGAACGGATCCCGATGGACACCGGGAAGAGATCCTACCCGTTGGCACAGCTTGATGCCACGGGTATGGCATCGCAGTCGTTGAGCATGCGCAACAGGCTCGGCCAGATCGCCAATACGCAGGCCGGAAGCAGCAGGGCCAGTAGACCGAACACAGGAATCGGATGGGCCCAATCCATCGTGACAATCCGCATACAAACGGCTCCGATCATGAACTGGTAGAACACGAGGAACGACGAGGCCGAGCCGATGTCGCGATCGACCTGCTGCAAGATCAGGTGGTTGCTCAGCGGCCGGCTCATCCCACAGAAGAACGTGATCGCGCTCATCGAGGCCGAAAAGGCCAGAAAGTGCCAATGCCCCAGCATCAGGATTCCTGCGCCCCCCAGCGTGCAACCGATCAGACAGACCCGCAGAAGGAAGGTGTCGGAGAAGCGCTTCATCACCTGCGTACAAGCGAACGCGCCGGCCATGCTCATCAGAGCGTTGAGGCCGAACAACAAGCCGAAGACGCGCTCGGACAGGCCGAAGATCCGGATGTACACGATCGAACTGAAGGCGATGAAGCCGTAAAACGGCCCAAGGATCAGCCCCATCGCCGCCGTCGAGAGGAAGTACCGGCGGTTTCGCAGCAACCGTCGATACCGGCCGATCATCTGCACAACACCCCCGTATACGCGTTCGGCCGCCGTCTCACGATAGCCAAGCGAGACCAATAGCGCGGCGATCCCCAGCACGCCCTGCACCAGGAAGATGGCCCGCCAGTGGAACCACGCCAGAAGCCATGCCCCGACGGTCGGCGCCACAGCCGGTGCGACCGTCAGGATAATGCCGATATAGGCGAGCGCGCGCTTGCGCTGGAGGCCGTCGTATCGGTCACGACAGATCGCCATCGCCATCGACGACGGCCCGGCTGCTCCGATCCCCTGAAGGACTCGGAAGGCAACCAGTTGCCAGACGTTCTGCGCCAGGGCACAGGCGAACGTCGCGACAATGAACAGCGTCAGGCCCGCCCGCAGAACCGGCCTGCGACCATGCCTGTCCGAAAGCGGGCCGCAGACCAGCAAGAACATGCTGAAGGCGACGAACCACAGGACCAGCGACAGTCCGACTCGGCTGTCCGCAACACCCCAATGCGCCGCAATCGTGGGCATCGCCGCCAGGTACATGTCCGTCGCCGTCGCGGGGACCGCGGCGATCATCGCCAGGAACACAATATACAAGGCCCCCTTCGTTTCGAGGGCCGTCGTTGGCTTGAACATACTCACCCAGTGAAAAAAAGAACGCGGAATATAGCCAGGCAATCCTGCCGCGTCAATGCACCCCTGCCACATACAAAGGCTCGGCCGACCGCCGAGAGAATCCAAACGATCGCGTTGAAATCGCCATTTCCAAGAGCCGTTCACATAACTATCTGACTGTCCCAGTGTTACAGATGCCCTTTGTCCGGCTTGGCCGGAGGTCGCGTGAGGGCGGGGACCGAAGGGCCGGTCGCTCCTGCCCGAAAAACAAGCGTGAAACACAAGAACGACGCACATTCACACCGCCAATCTGGTAAAATAGGTGGTTTGAAGATTTCTGACACATGGCAGGGACGAATCATCATTCGCCCCTGCCGGAAAGGATCGGAAGAGCAATGAGAGATGGCGGACGGAGATCCGGACTGGGATGGGGGTTGGCTTGCGCGATGGTCTTCTGGGTCCCGATGCTGCCGGGATCGACGAGCGTGGCCTTGGTCGTCAGCGAGATCATGTACCATCCGGCCGATGAAGGCGAATCGCTCGAGTTCATCGAGTTGTACAACGATCAGGCGGTCTTCGAGGACCTCAGCGGCTACGCGTTCACGCGGGGCATCGAATACACGTTCGGACCGGAGACGATCCTCGGCGCCAAGCAGTATATGGTCGTCGCGCGCGATCCGGCCGCACTCGAAGCCGCCTATGGGATCACCGGAGTGCTGGGCCCATATGTCGGCCGGCTCGACAACGCCGGCGAGCGAATCGAACTGTCCAATGCCAATGGGGGCATCGTCCTTTCCGTCCGCTACGACCGAGAACCGCCCTGGTCGGCAGCACCGAGCGGGACGGGGCACTCGCTGGTCCTGGCCACCCTCGGGGGCGACCCGGACGAGGCATCGAGCTGGGTCGCCGGCAGCACACTTGGCGGCACGCCCGGCGCACCGGACCCGATCCAGGTCGAACCCGAAGGCCCGACACCGCTGACGCTCATCGACATCGGCCATCCGGGACGATATTTCAAGGGAACCAAGGAACCTTCGCCGGATCGCACGGGACGGGCCACCACGGACTGGACGGCGATCGATTTCAACGACGACCCGACTGCGACCGACTGGCTTGAGGGTCCAAGCGGCTACGGCTACAGCAACGACGCCGCCGAGCTTGCGTATATCCAGACGCGACTGAACGATATGAACGGCGGCTACATCTCCGTCTATGCGCGCCTGCCGTTCACGCTGACGGCCGAGCAGATCGACTCGTTCGCGCAGTTGCAGGCGGAGGTCTACTACGACGACGATTTCGTCCTGTACCTCAACGGCGTTCGGGTAGCCGATTCCGGGCAGATTCCCGGCGACCCGCCGGCCTTCAATCAGACCGCCGGCCAGGGATGGGAGCCACCGGCCGAAATCGTGGATCTGACCGATCGCATGAACCTGTTGGCCGTCGGGACGAACGTCCTGTCGATTCAGGTCCACAACTCGTCGCTTTCCGGCAGTTCCGACTGTGTCGCCAGCCCCATCCTTCGCGCAGTCGTCAAGAGCCCGGAGCAGGCCGACGACCCGCGCGCCCGCGTAGTCATCAACGAACTGCTGGCCAAGGGCGGCACTGACTGGATCGAGCTGTACAACCCCGGTCCGGTCGCGGTCGATCTGAGCGGCGTCTACCTCAGTGACGATCCGGCGAACCTGCTGCAATACAAGCTGCCCGATGGGATCACGCTGGCCCCGGGCGAGTTCTGGGCCGTCGAGCAGGGCGCAGAGCCACAGGGGTTTCCGTTCGGGCTGGATTTCTCCGGCGAAACGGTCTATCTGACCGCCGCGACCAATACGACGACGCCCAAGGCGGTTCGCGTGATGGACGCGGTGCGTTTCGGGACGATCCCGTCGGGGATGACCTTCGGGCGGTATCCGGATGGATCGGCCGACCTGCATCTCCTGGAGACCGCCACGCCGGCGCTGCCCAATGCCCGGCCGTTCGTACACGACATCGTCATCAACGAGATCATGTACCAGCACCTCACCGCTGATGAACGATTCGAATACGTCGAGCTGTACAACAAGGGCGACGAGACAATCTCGCTGGGCGGATGGGCCTTCACCAGTGGCATCGACTACACGTTTGACGAGGGCGTGCAGATGCCTCCGGATTCGTATCTCGTGATCGCCCAGTCGCCGAACTTCCTGGCGGCGATCTACGACCAACTGGAACTCGGTGTCAACGTGGTCGGACCATACACTGGTCGCCTGAGCAACCGCAGCGATCGCCTGCGTCTGTCGTATCCGCTGACCGAGAACGGCAAGGTCCACATGGTCACGGCCGATGAAGTCACCTATTACGACGGCGGTCGATGGCCCGTCTGGGCCGACGGCCAGGGGGCCAGCCTCGAACTGCGCGACCCGCTCAGCGACAACAACAAACCCGACGCCTGGGCCGCCAGCGACGAGAGCGCCAAGACCGAGTGGACCCAGTACGCCTTCACCATCGCCGGCAACGACACGCAATACAGTCACGACAGCGCCAACGTGTTCGACCTGATGCTCCTGAATCGAGGCGAGGTCCTCCTGGACGACATCGAGTGCATCATCGACGGGACCAACCGCCTGACCAACGGCGGATTCGAGAGCGGCACGTCACCCTGGCGCAGGCTCGGCAACCACGTGCGCTCCTTCGTCACGACAGCCGAAAGCTACTCCGGCTCTCGCGCGCTGCACCTGATCGCGACCGGGCACGGCGATCCGGGCGCCAATCGCCTGAACCAGTCCATCTCCGGCGTCAGCGGCGGCACGGTGACGTTCCGCTTCCGGGCTCGCTGGCTGCGCGGCAGCCGGTATCTGCTGATGCGAACCGCCCGAACTCAATCGCCCGTCCAGCCCCCCCGGCCGGCCTACGCCTTCGAGCTGGACATCCCGTTCCATTTGGGTACACCGGGCCTGCGAAACACCGCCCTCGTAGCCAATCGCGCTCCGGACATCATGGACGTCAGACATAGTCCCGTCCTTCCCGCAGGCGGCGAGCCGATCGTCGTGACCGCACGCATCACCGACCGCGACGGCGTGGTGATGGCGATGCTCAGTTACCGATCCGAGGGCGGCGCGTTCACCAACATGCCCATGGTCGATGACGGTTCCGACGACGATGCGGTCGCCGGCGACGGCGTGTTCACCGCGACCATTCCCGGCGCGCCGTCCGGCACGATGCGGGCGTTTTATATCGAGGCCTTCGACGGCGCTGCCTTCACGCGGTTCCCCAGCCGGCTGGCCCCCACCGCGGAAGTGCCCGACCGAACCTGCCTGGTCCGCGTCGGTGAGACACCCGTGAACAGCCGGTTCGCCACGTATCGCGTCTGGCTCTCGAACGATGTCGTCAGTACGTTCCGCTCGCGCCCGAATCTCTCGAATGAGTTGCTGGACTGCACCTTCGTCTACAACGACACGGACATCTTCTACAATGTTGGGATTCGTCACCGAGGCAGTCCGTTTCTGCGAAGCGGAACAGGGCGCGAGCCGGCCCCCGCCGACAGTCACGGCGTCCGACTGGACTTCAACGCGGACCAGCGATTCCGCGACCGCCAGGAGGTCAATCTCGACGGCACGGAGGGCTCCAGTCGCGGACCGTTGCAGGAACGCGCCTCGTATTGGTTCTATCAGCAAATGGGCCTGCAGTTCTCCCGGCAAGAGCACGTACGCCTGATCATGAACGGCCGCGCGAGGAACATCTATGAGGACGTCCAGAAGATCGACGGCGATTATGTCGACAAGTGGTTCCCCGACGACGCCGATGGCTACATTCACAAGATCGACGACTACTTCGAGTATTCCGCCGACGGCACCGCACATTCGAATCTCGATGAAGGTCTGCGGTATAGTTCCCGGCACCCCCTGCTCAAGGAGACGTATCGCTGGGGCTTCGAGAAGCGCTCGCACCGTGAGAATGACCGCTGGAACCATCTGTTTGACTTCGCGGTGGCGATGAACACACCGTCTGCAAGCTCGACGTACGAGCAGGCCATTGAATCGGTCATCCATCCGGACCATTTTGCGGCGGTCCTGGCGATTCGCCACGCGGTGGGCGACTGGGACAGTTACGGATACCGTCGCGGCAAGAACAACTGCTTCTACTATGCTGCTCAAGAGGGCAAATGGTATCTCCTGCCGTGGGATATTGACTTCACGCTCGGATCGGGCGACGGGCCGTCCACATCGCTGCCACCGACGAACTCGAGCATCTTCCCCGAGGTTCATCAGTTCCTCAATCACCCCACATACAAGCAGGTGTATTGGGACGCGCTGCGGACGCTGGTCGAAGGCCCGTGGCAGACGTCGTATGGCACGAACGACCCGCCGACGGCGTTCGACCGATTCCTGGACGACGCGGCCGACGCGCTGGGGGCGGAGGGCTTCGACAACAGCCGACGCAACGCAATCAAGCAATTCGTGCGCTCGCGCCGCAGTTACGTCCTCTCACAGCTTCCGACGGCGCCGACCGGCAGAGACCGGTAGCGCAAACAGCAGCGTACGATTTGGCGAGCCAGGCGCCCGCCCTGCGGAGAATCCCTCGCGAACAGCGGGCACAGCGGCCGCGTAACCCCAAGGGAATGACTCGCGGCTCGTCGCCTATCCGCGATCAAAAAAAACAGTAACGTCTCGGCGCCGCTTGGCACTATCATGGCACTGGACGGCGGTCCGGAGGATCGTCGAAGAGTGACTCTCGTGACAGGCCGCCCAAATGCCTTTGCCAAGCCGGGCTTTGGGCGGGAAACGCTTCACGGACGCCGGATCGAGTGGGCCAACGGATGATCGCGTCGGACAGACAGGATTCTCGCCGCAGGCTTCTGAGCGGAGCGGCAGCTTGTATGGTACTGGTGCTCGGATCGATGCGGCCCGGGCAGGCGGCGGGTCTGGATGCATCGCGGGAGCAATTCCGAAGAGGCCTGTACAGCGTTTCGCTCGACGCAGCGGAGAAGGCTATCGCCGATTCGGCGTATCAACCCCAATGGCGCATGCTGTGGATCGAATCCCTGCTGGCCCTGGGTCGATACGACGAAGCCGCCGACAGGATCGATTCGATCCTGATTCAGTACCCGCTGAACCTCACGCTCTTGAAGCTCGCTCATACGGTGTATACGGACAACGGCCGGCCCGATCTGGCGCGAGAGATGCTGGAGAAAATCTATCGGATCGCCTCCGCCAGGCGCCTGGCGTTTGTCACGAGTAACGACATGGTGGCCCTCGGACAGGCGCTTCTGTTGCTGGGGGCCGAGCCACGCACTGTCCTGCGGGATTTCTACAACCGGGCGCTGCAGAACGACCCGAACTGTCGCGAAGCGTATCTGGCGGCCGGCGATCTGGCGATCGCCAAGCAGGACTTCGAACTGGCGGCCGAGCAATTGGGCAAGGCGCTCGCACGCTTCAGCGACGATCCGGACGTCCACTGCGGCCTGGCCAGGGCGTTCTATCACAGCGATCGCCGGGCCATGATGGAGCACTTGGACGCTGCCTTGTTCGTCAATCCGAGGCACGCGCCCTCGCTGATCCTGCTGGCCGAGCACCAGATCGACTGTGAGGACCACGACGGGGCCGCCAAGTCGCTGGACAGGGTGCTGGCTGTCAATCCCTGGCGGCCCGAAGCGTGGGCCTATCGCGCGCTGCTGGCCCATCTGGCGGGCGATCCCAACGAGGCGACTGCCTGCCGGGCCAAGGCGCTGAAGTTTCGGCCGCTCAATCCGCTGGTGGACCACCGGATCGGGACCAAACTCTCGCAGAAGTATCGATTCGCCGAGGGCAGCGCCCATCAACGACGCGCGCTGCAAGCCGACCCGAACTTCATTCCGGCACGAATCCAGTTGGCCGAGGACCTGCTGCGGCTCGGAGACGATGAGCCGGGCTGGACGCTCGCCCGACAAGTCGCCGATGCCGACCCGTACAACGTCAAGGCGTACAACCTGGCCACCCTGCGCGACAGCATGTCCAAGTTCAAGACGCTGGAGGCCGACGGGTTCGTGTTGCGGATGAACGAGCTTGAGGCGGCGGTCTATGGAGACAGGGCGCTGGCGCTGTTGAAGCAGGCCCGGTCGCAGTTGTGCGAGAAGTACGGTCTGCAACTTGACCACTCCGTGATCGTCGAGCTGTTTCCCAATCCGCAGGATTTCGCGGTGCGCACGTTCGGCATGCCTGACGTCGATGGCTATCTCGGTGTCTGCTTCGGCAACGTCATCACGGCCAACAGTCCCAAGGCTCAGCGACCTGCGAACTGGGAGGCGGTGTTGTGGCACGAGTTCGCTCACGTCGTGACGCTGAACCTGACGCGAAACAAGATGCCGCGCTGGCTGAGCGAAGGAATCTCCGTCCACGAAGAGTTGCAGCGGAACGCGGCGTGGGGCCAGCGGATGAATCCGACGTATCGCCGGATGATCCTGAGCGGAGAACTGACGCCGGTCGGCAAGCTCAGCGGCGCGTTCCTGAATCCGCCGACGCCGGTGCATCTCCAGTTCGCATACTATCAATCGGCGCTCGCGGTCGAGTTTCTCATCGAGCGTTTCGGCCTGGATGCCGTCAAGGCGATCCTGGCCGATCTGGGCGATGGCGAGGAAATCAACGCGACCCTCACCAGGCACACTGCGCCGCTGGCGCAGATCGAGCAGCAGTTCGCGGCTTCTGCGCGAAAGCGTGCCGAGGGTCTGGCGCCGGACGTTGATTGGGAGCAGCCGAGCACAGAGCAGGTCGATCCCGGCAATCCCGAGGCGGTAGCGGAATGGTTGGCCAAGCGCCCCAACAGCTTCTGGGCTCTGCAACTTCAAGTTCGCATGCTCCTGGCCGGCGAGCGATGGGAAGAGGCGAAAGAGCCGCTTGAAAAGCTGATCGACCTTTATCCCGAGCACGTCGGTGAGGGAAACGCATACGGGCTCCTGGCGGCTGTGCATCGCGCGCTTGGCGAGACCGAACGGGAGCGTGACGTTCTCAGCAACTTGGCGGAGATGTCTTCTGATGCAGCCGATGCCTATATGCGGCTGATGGAAATCGCGGCCGAACGGAAATCATGGGACCAGGTCATAGAGAACGCCGAGCGATATCTGGCCGTCTACCCCATGCTGGGCAGGGTTTATGAGTCGCTCGGGCGGGCCGCGGAGGAACTCGGACGCAGCGAACAGGCTGTCGATGCCTACCGCCGACTGCTCCTGCTGGAGCCGGCCGATCCCGTTGAGGTCCATTATCGCCTGGCTCGACTGCTTCGACATAGCGAGCCCGCCGACGCCAGACGCCACATCCTCGAGGCCCTCGCCGATGCCCCGCGCTTTCGAGAGGGACATCGATTGCTTCTGGAACTGCTCGACGCGCAGGATACACCGTCTTCGACAGATCAGGGAGGTGCGCAATGATGAAGACGCGCTGGCTTCTCGGCTTGGTCATCCTGTCCGCTGTCGGTGGGACGCTGGTGTTCGCCCAGCGGTATTACGATCGCCGGGGCGTGCCCGACTGGCAGACGGACAAGGAGTTCGCTCACGATGTATTCACCTTCGTGCGGATCCAGTACTCCTCCGGATACGGCGGCGGAGGCTTCGGTCCGGGATACGGCCCCGGTCGTGGCCGGCGCGGTTTCGGACGCGGAGGAGGACGCTGGGCTACCGATTATCCCGACAGCGACCTGAACTTCTCCTATCGCCTCCAGCAATTGACGTCGCTGGAGGTCAACCCGGACGGCCTGGTCCTCGAACTGACCGACCCGGAACTCTTCAACTATCCGTTCATCTATATCGTCGAGCCCGGCTATCTGGTGTTTACCGAAGAGGAGGTCGTGGCCTTGCGGCAGTACCTGCTCAACGGCGGGTTTCTGATGGTCGATGATTTCTGGGGACAGGAGGAGTGGTACAACTTCTACTATGAGATCAAGCGGGTCTTCCCCGATCGCGAGCCGGTCGAGCTGCCGCTGAGTCACCCGATCTTCCGCGCCGTGTTCGAGTTGAAGGAGAAGCCTCAGATCCCCAGCGTCGACGCGGCGATCCGCGGCCGGCCCTATGGCATCACCTGGGAGCGCGAGGACGCCCGCGAGCCGCACTACAAGGCCCTCTACGACGACAAGGGCCGGATGATGGCGATCATCTGCCACAACACTGACCTGGGCGACGGATGGGAAGAGGAAGGTACCGATGAGTGGTTCTTTCGAGAGTTCTCGGAGAAGAAGGCCTATCCGATGGGGATCAACATCGTGTTCTATGCGATGACTCGGTGAGACCGGGCCCGGCGACACGCACCACAGACGAGAAAGGACAATGATCTTGACGACGCAGACGTATGAATCGGAACGGCAAGCAGTCGAGCAGCTCAAGGAAGCCCGCCAACGGATGGGGGCCGAACTGGCCAAGGTCGTGATCGGCCAGGAAGATGTGATCGAGCAACTGATCATCGCGGTGCTGGCCGGCGGGCATTGCCTGCTCACAGGCGCCCCGGGCTTGGCCAAGACGCTCTTGATCAAGTCGCTCTCGCAACTGTTCCACCTGAAATTCCAGCGCATCCAGTTCACACCCGACCTGATGCCCGCCGACATCACAGGCACCGAGATCCTCCAGCAGACCGACCACGAACGGACCATGACGTTCGTCCGGGGCCCGATCTTCGCGAACATGATCCTTGCCGACGAGATCAACCGTACGCCGCCCAAGACGCAGGCCGCCCTGCTCGAGGCCATGCAGGAGCACCACGTCACGGCGGCAGGCGTCAGTCACGCGCTGAGCGAGCCGTTCTTCGTCTTCGCCACGCAGAACCCGATCGAGATGGAGGGCACCTATCCGCTGCCCGAGGCGCAGCTCGACCGGTTCATGTTCAATATCTGGGTCGGATACCTCTCGGAGGACGACGAAGTCGCCGCCGTGCGCCAGACCACGACGACGGATGCCGAGCCGATTGAGCCGCTCTTTGCCGGGGACGATCTGCTGCGGTTCCACAGCGTCGTGCGGCGCGTGCCCATCGCCGAGGACGTGGTGCGCTACGCCGTGCGCATCGCGGCCGCATCGCGGCCGGGCCCTGACAACCCGCTTGACTTCGTCAATGAGTGGGTCACGTGGGGCGCCGGGTTGCGGGCTTCGCAGTACATGGTGCTCGGAGGCAAGGCGCGGGCGCTGCTCTACGGACGGGCGCACGTGACATTCGAGGACATCCGCGCCCTGGCCCATCCGGTGCTTCGGCATCGCGTGCTGATCAACTACCGCGCTGAGGCCGAGGGCGTCACGACGGACAACCTGATCGACCGCCTGCTGAAATCAGTCAAGGAAAGCGGCAAATGACGGAAGTGCCGACTCCATTCGAATCCCGCACGACGAGCGGGATGATCGATCCGGCCGCATTGATGAAGATCCGGTCGATGGAGCTGCGCGCCAAGGGCGTCGTCCAGGGGTTCCTCAGAGGCATCCACCGAAGTCCCTATCACGGCTTCTCCGCCGAGTTCACCGAGTATCGCCAATACAGCGCCGGCGACGATCCGCGCTACGTCGATTGGCGCGTCTACGCGCGGAGTGACCGGTTCTACATCAAGAAGTTCGAGGACGAGACCAACCTGCGCTGCCACCTGCTGATCGACCACAGCCGGTCGATGAGCTATGGGTCCATCGGCTACAGCAAGAGCCAATATGCCGGCACCCTGGCGGCCACGCTGGCGTACTTTCTCTTCACGCAAGGTGATGCTGTCGGCTTGGCGATGTTCGACGACCGGATCACCCAGTACATGCCGCCCCGCAACCGGCCCAGCTATCTGCGACGCCTGATGCTGGCGCTCGACGCGGATCCGCAGGGCCGCGCCACCGACCTGGGGCCCCCACTGCAGCGCCTGGCCCGAATGCTGGCCAAGCGCGGTCTGATTGTGCTGGTCTCGGATCTGCTGACCTCGATCGACTGGCTCGAATCCGACCTGGGCTATCTGGCGGCCGGCGGCCACGATGTCGTCGTATTCCAGGTGCTCGACCCGGCCGAATTGAACTTCGATTTCGACGCGCCCGCCCTGTTTCGGGACCTCGAATCAGATCGTGACATGTACGTCGATCCACCCGCCGCCCAGAAGGGCTACAAACGCATGCTCGAGGCGCACCTGGACAAGGCCCGGACCGCGTGCCGGCGTCTGGGGATCGACTACCACCTGTTCGCAACGGACCGTCCGTTCGATCTGGCCCTGCTGGAGTTCCTGCAGGACCGGATGCGTCGCCACAAGCAACAGGTCCGACGGACCCGGAGCGCAACTGCCGGGAGGAGGACATGAGCTTTCTGTATCCTCTGTTTCTGGCCGGCATCGCCGCGATCGGCGTGCCGATTGTCCTGCACATGATCCGGCGCCATACGCGGAAGCGCGTGACGTTCAGCTCGCTGATGTTCGTGCGGACGACGGCGCCGCGTCTGCGGAATCGCAGCCGGGTGGAGAATCTGCCGCTGCTGATCCTGCGCTGTCTGCTGCTGGTCCTTCTGGCGGTGGCGTTCGCCCGCCCACTGCTCTCCCGGCAGGAACCTGAGGCCGTCGTTCGCGCGGGCCGGCGGGTCGTTCTGCTCGTCGACACCAGTGCCTCGATGCGCCGCACCGGACTCTGGGGCCAGGCCCTCGACGAAGTGCGCTCGGTACTGCGCAGCGTCGAACCGATGGATCGCCTGTGCCTGATGACCTTCGACCGAAGTGCGCGCATACAGATCGGCTTCGAGCAGTGGGCCGGTCTGGACGTGTCGCAACGCGCTGCGGCGGTGATGGCCAGCCTTTCGGACCTTTCACCCGGCTGGGCCTCAACCGATCTGGGCCGGGCCCTTGTGGCCGCGGCCGAAGCCGTCGAAGACGACGAAGTCCACGACGACCGGCAGCCGGTCGGACCGCGACAGGTCGTGCTGATCGGCGACGTGCAACAGGGAAGCCGCCTCGATGCGCTTCACACGTACGAATGGCCCGCTACAACGGAACTGGTCGTTCGCCCCGTCGACTCGCGTGGTTTGACCAACGCCACCTTGGAATGGGTGGCCGAGCGAGATCGTCTGGCAAGCCCGGACGGCAGCGAGGCGCTCCGCATTCGCGTGAGCAACTCGTCCGAGGCGACCACCGAGCAGTTCCAGTTGCGATGGGACGCCCATGACGCAAGGACGGAGATCTACGTGCCGCCGGGCACAAGTCACGTCGTCCAGGTTCCGCCGCCGCCCGACTCTTCGGCCACCCATCACCTCATCCTGACCGGCGACGATCACGATTTCGACAACACGCTCTACATCGCACCGCACCTGCAACAGCAGATCGACATTCTCTATATCGGCCGCGACGACCCCGACGATCCGCAGGGCATGCTGTTCTACCTGCGTCAAGCGTTCGGCGTCACGAGCGCACTCCATGCCCGCGTGACGAGCCGCCGGAGCGATGGGGCACTGCGCGCGGACGAAGTGGCGACGGCGCATTTGATCGTCGCAACCGACGTGACCGGCACAGAGAGCCTCGCGACCCTTCGACGACACATCGAAACCGGTGGGACCATCCTTCTGGTCATGCCTTCGGCTCAGGCCGCTACAATGCTATCGGCCCTGACAGGCGGCAGCCGCATCGAATTGCAGGAGGCGGACATCGATCGATACGCGATGCTCGGACGAATGGAGTTCGCCCATCCCGTGCTGTCGGCCTTCTCCGATCCGCGCTTCGGCGACTTCACCAAGGTCCACTTCTGGCGACATCGTCGCGTCGAACTCGCCGGCCTGCCCGACGCCCGCGTTCTCGCCTGGTACGACAGCAACGACCCGGCGTGGTTTGAAGTACCGATTGGCTCCGGTGCATTGCTTGTCCTGACCGGCGGCTGGCATCCGGCCGACAGCGATCTGGCCCTCTCGTCGAAGTTCGTTCCGCTGCTCTACAGCATCCTCGAATACGGCGGCGTCCGAATGGCGACGCAGGCACAGTACGTTGTCGGCGATCCGGTGCCTGTGACCGGTCCGGACGGACCGCGAGCGGACGTACGAGTTCGCAAACCCGACGGCGCGGCGGTTGCCCTTGACGCGGGCGTTGAGACGTTCATGCAGACCGACGTGCCCGGGATCTATGGCGTCGAATCCGCCGGCGAGACAGCGTGGTTTGCGGTTAATGTGGCCGCCTCAGAGGGCCGGACCGACCCGATGCCCTTCGAGGATCTGGAGAGACTGGGGCTCTCGATGAAGACGCCGGGGCCGGCTGCCGTCGGACAGGTTGCGAAGACCGCGATTCACAGAGGGTTGGTGGAAACCGAAAATCAGCAGAAGCTCTGGCGGTGGGTGTTGGTTGCCGCTTTGGCTGTGCTGTTGATGGAGATCTGGCTGGCGGGCCGGCTGACCCGACCGGCGACAGAGTCTCAGGGGGCTCAGCCATGATCGAGCACTCGCTTCGCAGACAACTCGAGCCGATCGTGACGCGCCGAAGGCGTCTCGACCTCGCATGGCGTCTATCGCTCCACTGGCTCATCACCGCCCTCATAGGACTGGTGCTGATTGGCGCCGCCTGGCTCTCGGGCTGGAGACTGCCCTTTGCCCTGGTTCTGTGGGGTATTGCCGCCGTTGTGGCGACGATTATAGCCTTCTGGCGATGCGAGCGTGTCGGGCCCGACTACCAGACCATCGCGCGGGACATCGAACGGCACCACCCCGATCTCCGGGCCCTCCTATTGGCGGCCATCGAGCAGAAGCCACAGAGTCCGGGCGGCCGGCTGGGCTACCTCCAGACGCAGGTGCTCAGGGAGGCCGTCGTTCATGCGACGAACCATGACTGGCTCGAAAGCATTCCGCCGAGGACCGTGGCACTGGCCCACGCAAGTTGGATTGCCGCCCTGTTGCTCCTGGTCGCTGTGTTCTCGCAAATGCTGCCCTCGCTGTCTTTGCTGCCGCAGGGCCGTCGCGGTTTCCTGACGTCCAGAGGCTACGACGTGACGATCACGCCGGGCGACACCATCGTCGAAGCCGGGAGTCCCGTGGTGATCGTCGCACGATTTGACGGACGGGTTCCGTTGGAGGTCAGTCTTTCTTACGGCGTGGCCGGGCAGGCACAACAGCGGGTGCTGCTGACGCGAAGTGTGGATGACGCCGTGTTCGGGGGCGTCATTCAGGACGTTCGATCCGACCTGCTCTATCACGTTGAATACGACGGCCAGCGAAGCGACAACTACAGGATCGGCGTCCATGACCGCCCACGACTGGTGCGCGCCGATGCAAAGATCGTCTTCCCGGCTTATACGAACCTGCCCGAGAAGACGATCCACGACACGCGGCAGATCAGTGTGGTCGAGGGATCGCACATCACGCTGATCTTCACGTTGAATAAGCCGGTTGCGACGGCGCGTTTGGCCCCCCGGACAGGCATCGCCCTGGCCCTGAGCGTTGACACCGGGGTTCCAAATGTCCTGACGACATCCTTCACCGCCGAGAATAGCGAACGCTACGAACTGCTTGTGGCGGATGCCCAGGGTCTGGAGAACGAGTTCCCCCCGCGCTTCGCGATCGACGTCCACAAGAACCTTCCGCCGCAAGTCAAGCCGGTGTTCCCCAATCGTGACGTTGCCGCGTCTGCTCTCGAGGAGCTGGATCTCCAGGCAGAGGTCTCCGATGATTACGGCGTGACCAGTTTCGGATTGACATATACCCTTGCCGGCGTGCAGAGTCGCGAGATCGCGCTGGCCGGTTCATCGGTCTCGCCCAGCGGGACGATTCAGCACCTGCTGGCCCTCGAAGAACTGGGGGCCGTGCCGGACCAACTGCTGACGTACTACTTCTGGGCCGACGACGTGGGGCCGGACGGCAACCCTCGCCGGACCGCCAGCGACATCTACTTCGCCGAGATCCGTCCTTTCGATGAGGTCTTCGTCGAGAATCAGTCGTTCCAGGATCAACAAAGCCAACAGCAGCAAGGCCAGGACGGACAGCAGCAGGGCAGGCAGACCGAAGAACTGATCCAGATGCAGAAGCAGATCATCATCGCCACGTGGAATATCAAGCAGCAAACCGACCTCTCGGGCAACCTTGGCGACCGCGCCGACGATCTCGATGTTGTCCGCCAGTCACAGGTCGATGCGTTGGAGCAGGCCCAATCGGCACTGGCCGAAGCGGAAGACCCCTCGGCCGGCCAGACCCTTCAGGCAGCGACCGAACATATGACTGAGGCTGTGCACCACCTGACCCAGGTGGAGGCGAGGCATGCCTCGTCCCTACTCGACGCACTGGACGCTGAGCAGGCGGCCTACCAGGAACTGCTCAAGCTCAGACAGCGCGAGCACCAGGTCGCACGAGGACAAAACTCCGATCGCGGCAGTGATCGCGGTTCGGCCCGATCGCAGCAGCAGTTGCAGCAACTGCAATTGACCGAGCAGGAAAACCGTTACGAAACGGAGCGCCGCGCCCAATCGCAGCGGCAGACGGCCCAGCGGGAAGACCTTCAGGTGCTCAATCGGCTCGGCGATCTTGCCCGGCGGCAGAACGACATGAGCGAACGGCTGCGAGAGGCCGAGGCTGCCCTGCGGCAGGCCCGCAATGAACAGGAGCGGCAGGAAGTCCTCCGAGAGCTCAGACGCCTGCGAGACGAGCAGCTCGAATCCCTCCGTGATGTCGATGAACTTCAGGCCAGGATGGACCAGGCCCAGAGCCGGCAGCGAATGACAGACACCCGGCAGCAACTCGACGATTCGCGTTCGCAGATCCAACAGTCGGCTCAGGAGCTTGAAGAAGGCAAGGTCTCACAGGCCATCACATCCGCCACCCGCGCCCAGCGCCAACTCGAAGAGATGCGCGACGAGTTTCGCCGCAACACGTCGAGCCGATTTTCCGAGGAGATGCGTGACATGCGCGATCGCGCCCAGCAGCTCGACCGACGGCAGGACCGGATTGCCGAACAAATGGAGCAGGAACAGAGTTCGAGTCGCAGGATGCTGGCCGGCAGCGACGCGAACGAAGACCTGACCGAGCAGATCGGCCAACAGCAAAGAGAGATCGAAGAGTTGATCGAGCGGATGAGAGACGTCAGCGATCAGGCAGAGGTCGCTGAACCCCTCCTTTCGCGCAGGCTCTACGACACGCTTCGCCGGGCCAGCGCGGAAAACCTCGACCGGACCCTCGAAGCCGCCGGGCAGTTGCTGGAGCGAAACTTCCTGCCCGAGGCCCAGGAGATCGAGCGACGGGCGGCTCGGGGAATCCGCGAGCTTCGCGAAGGCGTCGAAGAGGCCGCTGAGGGCGTGCTGGGCGACGAGGCCGAATCGCTCCGACTGGCCCGGCAACAACTCGACGAATTGATCGAGCAGGTCCAGGAAGAGGCCGCCCGCGCGAGAGGATCGTCACAGGACAACCGAGCCTCTGCCGAAGACGCCAGGACCGTACAAGAAGAAGGGAGCGATCCCACCGGTCGGGGCTTGAATGACGAGCTGTCGGACCGATGGAACGATGCCGCGCGGGGCCCGCTGACCGGAGGAGACTATCGCGAGTGGTCCGACCGGCTCCGTGACGTGGAGGAGATGCTCACCGAACGCGAACTCCGCGAGACCGTGGCCAGGGTCCGGGATCGGGCCCGCACCGTGCGGACCGAGCTTGTGCGTCACGGCAAGGAGCCGCAGTGGGACCTTGTGGCCCGGCAGATTATGAAGCCTCTGGCCGAACTGCGCGAGCGGCTCGCCGACAGACTCGCGCAGCTTGCGTCGGACAAGGCCCTGGTCCCGATCGACCGCGACCCGGTGCCCGACCGTTTCACCGAACTGGTCCGCAACTACTTCGAGAACCTCGGGGGGGAGGCGCGATGACACTGTTGGCGACGGTCACCATCCCGCAGACGGCCTGGGTCTGGCCGGCGGCGATTCTGGCGCTGGCGGCGACGGGGCTGCTGGTCTGGACGTACCGGCGCAGTCCGCGCAACGACCCGGCGGGGAGAATCGCCTTCGTCGCGAAGCTGCTGGGCGTCTTTGTCCTGACCGTGTGTCTGATCGAGCCTCTCTGGAGCGGTCGGCGCGCCAAGTCCGGCGCCAACCTGTTCGTCGTGATCGCCGACAACAGTACCAGCATGAACATCCGGGACACCGGCTCGGAACGAACGCGCGGCGAGATACTCCGCGACGCCCTGGATGTCACGAAGACGGATTGGCTGGCGGCACTGGCCGACAATTTCCAGCTTCGGATGTACGCCTTCGATTCACGGCTGCGCCGTACGTCGGACTTTTCGGAACTGACCTTTCAAGGCACCGCCTCCACGATCGGCGCCGCCCTGCAAACGGTTGCCGAGCGATACCGCGATCGGCCGCTCGCCGGCGTACTACTGATGACCGATGGCAACGCCACCGATGAGCTTGCGCAACCGACCGCCCCTTTGAGCGTGCCGCCGATCTATCCCGTGGTCATCGGTCGGAATCGAGCCGGCAAGGATCTCTCCGTGGCCAATGTCTCCGTCACTCAGACGGCGTTCGAAGACGCCCCCGTGATTGTCCAGGCCGACATCGAAGCCATCGGGTTCAGCGGGCAGAGCGTCGCCGTCGAACTGATAGACGAGTCGGGAAATCCGGTCGAATGCCAGCTATGGAAGGTGAGCAAGGACGGTGCCAGGCAGGTCTTCCGCTTTCGCATCCGTCCGGGCAGATCGGGCGTCCTGTTCTACCAGGTTCGCGTCACAGACGTGAAAGACGAATCAGCCGACCCGTCCAAGGGCTCCCCCGAAGCGACGCTCGCCAACAACATGCGGACCGTTGTGGTGGATCGCGGCCAGGGCCCTTACCGAATTCTCTATGTCGCCGGCCGGCCGAACTGGGAATACAAGTTTCTCCAGCGGGCCATCAGCGAAGATGAGCAGATTCAGATGGTCGGCCTGATCCGCGCGGCCCGGCGCGAGCCAAAGTACGACTGGCGCGGACGCCCTGGCGAACAGAGCAACCCACTTTATCGCGGCTTCGACCGCCAGGATCGGGAAGGAATGGAGCAGTATGACCAGCCCGTTCTGGTCCGTTTGAACACGCGCGATGCGGCGGAGCTTCAGGAGGGGTTCCCGAAGACGCCCGAACTGCTGTTCGGCTATCACGCTGTGATCCTGGACGACGTCGAGGCGACGTTCTTCACGCACGACCAGATGGACCTGCTGCGGCGATTCGTCACGGAACGAGGCGGTGGATTCCTCATGCTGGCAGGCAAGGATTCCTTCCGAGACGGCGGCTTCGACCGCACGCCGATCGGCAGCATCCTGCCGGTCTACCTGGACCGATTGCCCAGAGACGCGGCCCCGCCTTCGATTCATATGTCTCTGACGCGCGAGGGCTGGTTGGAGCCGTGGACCCGACTGCGCGACAACGAACCGGACGAACGGGAGCGGCTCGCGCAGATGCCCGACTTCCGCGTGCTCAATCGCATCGCGTCGACGAAGGCCGGAGCGAGAACCGTCGCGACCGTCGGAGACGACGGCACGGTGGGCCTGCCGGCCTTGGTCGTGCAACGCACCGGCCATGGACGCAGCGCCGCGCTGACTGTCGGCGACATCTGGCGGTGGGGCATGCAGAGTCCTGAGATGCGTGAGGATATGAACAAATTCTGGCGACAAACGCTGCGATGGCTGGTGGCAGACGTACCCGAGCGCGTTTCGCTTCATGTGGCCCACGACGCCGATCGGACCAACGAGGCCATGCCGTTGCAGGTCCGCGTCCGAGGTGAGAACTTCGAACCGATGGACAACGTCTCGGTGGCCATCGAAGTGGACGGGCCGTCTGTGGGTCGTGTACCCTCGCACGACGAGGCGAGCGGGGACGCTCGCTCTGCGCAGGGGCAAGTGCTGCGTCTGGCGGCAACCCCGGCGGCCGGCCGGAGCGGCCTGTTCGAGAGCACATATGTCCCGCGCCTCAGCGGTGGATATCGCGCCCGAGCGGTGGTCACCGGTCGCGACGGTATCGAAATCGGCCGAGCGGAAGCAGGCTGGGCCACCGACCTGGAGGCCTGCGAGTTGCGCTCGATCGGGGTCAACCGCTCGCTGCTGGAGCAGATCGCCCGCCAGACGGGAGGTCGCGTCCTGGAGATCGACGAACTGGAACGCTTCGCTCGCAGTCTGCCGAATCATGAGGCCCCCATCAGCGAGTTCTGGGTCCGACCCCTGTGGGACCTGCGGGGGGTCCTACCGGCCGTCTTCCTGCTGGTGGTGCTCTGCCTCGTTGTCGAATGGACGCTTCGCCGCTGGAAGGGAATGCCATGAACAAGCTGGTGACATTCTTGACCGGCGCACTGGTCATCGGCGCGATCGCAGCGCCGATTTCACATGCGGCGTCGCAACGCGTAGGGGCGAATGATCATTCGCCCCCACAACGCGTGATCCTGGTGGTCGGGGCCCCCGGAATGCCGGGATATCTGGAACAGTTCGTCGAGTGGACGGCCCTCTGGGAGAGGGCCTGCGCCAAGGGCAGCGTGCGGTTCTCCACCATCGGGCTGAACGGATCAGACGACATCCCTGACCGCCTGCTTCTGAAGCAATTGCTGATCTCGGAATCGCGGGAGAGCGACGGCCCGCTGTGGCTGGTGCTTATTGGACACGGGACGTTCGACGGCAGGACGGCCCGGTTCAATCTGAGAGGGCCGGACCTGACGACGGACGACCTGGTCGAATGGCTCGCCCCGATAGAGAGGCCCGTCGCTCTGATCAATACGGCTTCCGCCAGCGCCCCGTTTCTCACGGCGCTGTCCGCTCCGGGGCGGGTGATCGTCACGGCGACCAAGAGCGGATTCGAGCAGAACTACACGCGTTTCGGCCGGCATCTGGCCGAGGCGATTGCAGAACCTGCGGCCGATCTCGACAAGGACGGCCAGATCTCGCTGCTGGAAGCGTTCCTGACCGCCTCCCATCGCACGCAGGCGTTTTATCAGGGACAGGGATGGCTGGCAACCGAGCACGCGCTGCTCGACGACAATGGCGACGGCCTGGGTACACCGGCCGACTGGTTCCGAGGCATCCGCCCCGTCCGCAAGGCAGCCGGCGGGGCGAATCATGATTCGCCCCTACTCGATGGCTACCGGGCCCATCAGCTTCATCTGCTCTACAATGACACCGAGGCCGCCATGCCCCCGGCTCTGCGCGCCGAGCGCGATCGGCTCGAACTCGACGTGATGAGGCTGCGCGACGCCAAAGGCGATCTTCCCGAAGCGCAGTATTACTCTCAGCTCGAAGCCCTGCTCCGCGAGATCGCCCAAATCTACGAACGGTTCGACCGAGAGTAACGCTGGCCGGCTGACGCCGGCGGCGGATGAACTCCTGACAGGTCAAGGCCGGGCCCGGAGAAATAGGGAAATTCCCTATTCGGAGTCGAGCAGGACCCGCATAGCATACGTTCCCATGCACGACCATCGTACGCCGATCCACAGGATGCTTCTTGGCCTGATCTGCTGGGCGGCGGTTCTCGGCGCTCTTTACGCGCTCAGTCTGCGTCGGTTTCTGCTGTTCCACAGCGTGGTCGAGATCGCCAGCGTCAGCGTCGCGTTCGCCATCTTCCTGATCGTCTGGAACAGCCGGAAGTTCATGCAGAACGGCTACATGCTCTTTCTCGGTGCGGCGTTCCTCTTCGTCGGCGCGTTCGACCTGATTCACACTCTCGCATACAAGGGGATGGGGGTCTTTCCCGATCACGGAGCCAACCTGCCGACACAACTCTGGATCGTCGCAAGGTACACCGAGAGCCTCTCGTTTCTGATCGCTCCGCTCTTCCTTCGACGCAAGTACAACATTCTTTGGGTCCTTCTGGCCTATGCCGTATTATCGTGTCTCGTTCTTCTGTTGATCTCTCCCTGGGGATTCTTCCCCATCTGCTATGATGACATCCACGGCCAACTGACCTCATTCAAGGAAATCAGCGAATTCATCATCATCGGCATCCTTCTGGGCGCCCTGCTCGCACTGGTCAGGAATCGACGCGCCTTTGACTCCAGGGTTCTGAAGTACATCAGTTTCTCGATCGTTGTGACGATACTGTCCGAATTCATGTTCACCCGGTACACGAGTCCTTATGAAGGGACCAATGCCGTCGGCCATCTCCTGAAGATTGTCGCGTTCTACTTTGTCTATAAGGCCCTGATCGAGATCGGCCTGCGCGAGCCCTACAATTTGCTCTACCGTGAGTTGAAACAGCGCCAGATCGATCTTCAGGAAGCTCACGACGATCTGGAAGCCAGGGTTCGGCAGCGCACCGCCGAGCTGTCGCAGACGGTGGAGACCCTTCGGAAGGAAGTAGAGGCGCGGATACGGACTGAACAAGAGCTGGCTGCACAGTCGAAGACCCTTGAGGCTTTCTTCCACTACTCGATCACACCACTGGTAATCCTCGATCGCCGGTTCAACTTCATCCGAGTCAATCAGGCCTACGCGGACAGTTGTGGGCGGGCCATCTCCGACTTCAAGGGACACAATCATTTCGAGTTTTACCCCGATCCGGACAATCAGCGGATCTTCGAGGAGGCCGTCAGAACGAAGACGACCTACCAGGCCCTGGCGAGACCCTTCCGCTTCGCGGATCATCCCGAGTGGGGCGTGACGTACTGGGACTGGACACTGGTGCCCATTCTGGGTACAGACGGCGAGGTCGAGTCCCTGGTCCTCTCGCTCAAGGACGTCACCGACGCCAAGAAGGCCGAAGAGAAGATCCTCGCCGATCAGGTGCAGCTCCGAGCCCTGACCGCCCAACTGCTCCGCGTCGAGGACCAGGAGCGGCGCGCCATCGCCATGGAGCTGCACGATTCCGTCGGCCAGATTCTGGCGTTCATCAAGATCGAGATGGGTGAGTTGCGTCGGGCCCAGTTGCCTGCCAAACTCTCGCAGACGGTCAGCCACATCCGCGAGCAGGTCAACGAGGCGATTCAGCAGACACGGACGCTGACGTTCGAGATCAGTCCGCCGGAGCTGTATACGCTTGGCCTGGAGTCCGCTCTGGAGGAACTGACGCAGCGGTTCAGTCAGGAGCGTCAGATCGAGTGCACCATGCAGGACACGGACGATCCCAAGCCGCTGAACGATCAGATGAAGACGCTGCTGTACCGTTCGGTTCGCGAACTCCTGGTCAATGCAGCCAAGCATGCCGACGCCCGCGTCGTGCACGTCACGGTGGACAGGATCGATGACAACATCCGAATCACGGTGGAAGACGACGGCATCGGTTTCGACACGTCGGACCTCGAAGACCGCTCGCCACACCGGACCGAAGGGTTCGGGCTCTTCAGCATCCGGGAAAGGTTGACACATATGGGCGGGACCGTGTATATTCAGTCCGATCGAATGAAGGGAACGAAGGTGGTGCTGCGGGCGCCTTTGGAGAACAGCAGCCCCCAATAGGAGCGCGAGAAGATGAGCATCCGAATCATCGTCGCCGACGACCACACCATCGTCCGCCATGGACTGACCAAGCTGCTCCAGCAGGAAACCGATGTCGAGGTCGTCGCCCAGGCCCAGAACGGACATGCCACCGTGGAACTGGCGAGAGAACTGTCGCCGGATGTCATCGTCATGGATGTCGGCATGCCGGATCTCAACGGAATCGACGCAACTCAGCAGATCCTGCGAGAGAACCCCGAGATCAAGGTCCTGGCGCTATCCATGCACTCCGGCCGGAAGTTCGTGGTGGCGATGCTCAAGGCGGGCGCTTCCGGCTATTTGCTCAAGGACTGTGCCCTGGAAGAGCTGACCGGCGCTTTGCAGACCATCCTGTCCGGCAGAATCTACCTGAGCCCGGCCATTACCGACATCGTCGTCGACAGCTATGTCCGTCAGCCGGCGGAGGCGGAGAAGTCGGCGTTCTCCGTCTTGTCCCAACGCGAGAGGGAGGTGCTTCAGCTCATGGCCGAGGGCAACACGACCAAGCAGATTGCCCTGCGTCTGCATATCAGCCCCAAGACTGTCGAAGGCCATCGCCTCCGTCTGATGTCGAAGCTCGACATCGACAACATCGCGCAGCTCACCAAATACGCCATCCAGGAAGGATTGACGTCGGCCGAGCTATAGTCTCCGCACGGCTCCTGCGAACGGTGGACACCGTCGAACAGAGATTTTATGCCTCTTCGAGCACTTTGTAGCCCATCGCATCGGCCAGCGCGAAGATCGGCCCCTTGAGATCGCCGTAGCAGGTGACCCGATGCCAGCTCCACTGGTCCCACTGCCCGAAGAGCTTCTCGATGTCCCCCACCGGTTCGACGGCCAGTTTGGTCCGGCAGGCCCGGTCGTCCGGGTCATTCTCCACCGCTTTGCCCTGATGGAAAAGAATTTCCTTGCGCGATTGCTCCATCTCGACGGTCGTGGTCATGTATCCGATCGGCAGCACAGAACGCACCGATGCGCCCTGGCGGTCCTCTGAATGCGTCATGATCGCGAATGGATTGACTGCACCTTGGGGTCCGAAGGCCTTGTTCGAGGCCACACAATGGGCGTAAATGATCTGGCGCTTGGCCGTGTTGATGACCGGGTCGGAGATATATCCCGGCCGGCCCTGCGTCAACGCGGTCAGCATCACCATCGTTGCGGTCGAACGGACGTCGCATTCGCAGGCGCCGATCAGTCCTTCATTGTTCAGCTCGTGGAAGCCCAGGCACGGATAGGCGTGGATGTGCCCTCCATAGAAGCCGCCCAGGCAGTTGATCGTGATCGCATTGGCGCCGTGCCTCTTCAGCACCGACTTCATGCCGAGGTACATCGCCGCCGAGGTCTCCAGCGTCTGGCGCGAGACGTCGATCACCTCCGTGGCACTTCGCTGCCAGCGGTCGGCCACAGCGCGGGATTCGTCCTTGTCGGCGGCCTTCCACGCCTCATTGACTTCGGCGAACGAGACGCGTTCCATAGGAATGCCGGAGACCGGCTCGGCCGGTCCCGACTCCTGGTCGCGCACCGCAAGGATCTTCGACGACTTCATCGCCGCGATGCACTCGGCCGACGAGAGCGTCTTGACCGGATCCGGCTTGCAGGACAGATCGCCTGCCCTGGGCGTCGTGGAGGTCCGCACGCGCGCCGTCGCGGCGACGAACTCGGCGGGCGAGCCCCCCCTGCCGACGACGCCGAAGCACTTGACCGCCTCGACCAGGTCCTCCATATGCGACGACGATACGAACCCAACGTTGGGCGTACTGTTTCGCAGGAATGCGGCAGTGTAGACCAGGAAGCCGCCGCTGCCGGCATACTGAAAGTCAACATACAACGTTGGCTTTCCCGAGGTCGCAAGGGTCTGCACGACACGGTTCCAGCAATTCAACTGGCAGACAACGTAGCCGTCGATCGCACCCTTGTCGTCGTCGAGAATCTTCTGAGCCTGCTCCGGCCCCGTCGCCATCGACGCGCGGAACTGGAGGTCAGGACATTGCCTCGTCAACGTGCCCGTGATTCGCTCCATCACCGGACGGAAATCAAACCCGACGTTCGGCCAGTCCGGGCCGGGCTGGACCGGCGCGTGCAACGCGTAGACAATGTGGATGCGCATCTTTCCGCTGCTCTGAGCCGCAGGAGCGACGCGAGGGGCTGTCACAATACCGGCCGCACCGAGGCAGGCCCCGCAGCCGGCCGCCAGGAACCGACGCCGACTCCATCCGCAGCACGCACATCCCGATGGTTGTCTCTGCATCTCCATGACAATCCTCCCGCTACAATGAGTGTTCCTTCTTGACGTGCGACCCCGGCCGCAATCCCAACGAACATCGGGACTTTCTTCTGTCAACAGATGCCACACTTGCCACCATTCTATCGGGGCCCCCTGCCGGCTACAACCAAATCGACAACCATTCCCTTTTGGCGTGCATTCCGGCCTTCCGATCTGACAGGGTCGATAGGTATAATGCAGCGATTCGGTGGCATGATTGCCCGACACTCCCGATGGTCGGCGGGATCGGTTTGCACGGAAGAAGTGATTCGAGGGGACAAACGATGAGAACGCGATTCGGATCGGTTCGCAGTTTGGTGTTTATTGGAGTTCTTTGCGTCGCGGCAACCTCGGTCTCTGCCGAAGCAGGGCCAGCCGCCGGTGATCAGGCGTCCTTTGCCTCGGCCCGGCCCATCTGGGTGGCCGATCGGCAGACGGAGAAGAACCTGTTCGTGGGATTTCGGACTGAATTCGACGCCCCGAAATCGGGTCAGCCCGCCCTGCGGATCACCGCCTCGTCACTCTACCGCGTCTACCTCAACGGGCGATTCGTCGGTCACGGTCCCGCTCGCGGCCCTCACGGGCACTGCCGCATTGACGAATGGCCGCTCCAGCCGGCAAGTGGACGCAACGTCCTTGCCGTCGAGGTCGCCGGCTACAACGCCAACAGCTACTACCTCTTGGACGAGCCCGCCTTCCTCCAGGCCGAGGTCGTCGCCGATGCGAAAGTGCTGGCCTCCACCGCCGGCGCGGGCGCCGGTTTCGAGGCCACGGTCCTGCCCCATCGGGTGCAGAAGGTGCAGCGCTACAGCTTTCAGCGACCCTTCATCGAGTACTATCGCATGCGCGCCGGCGACGACCGCTGGTGGGACCGCCCCACAGCCCAGTCCACCGCTTGTTCGATTCAGCCTGCCCGCAGACTCCTGGTCCGCCGGGTGGCCTACCCGCGATTCCTGAAGCGCCAGCCGAGCCGCATCCTCGCACAGGGCACGCTCGAACAGGATGTGCCGGTGGAACGACTCTGGAAAGACCGCTCGCTCGTCAATATCGGGCCGCAACTCAAGGGGTATCGCGAAAGCGAACTCGAGATCGTCCCCTCGACCCAGTTGCAGCAAGTCCGATCGACGTTCACCAGCAAGGCCGAGAAGCCCTATCAGCCGAACGAGGCCATCACGCTGGGCCAGAACACGTTTTCCATCGTTGACCTCGGCACGAACCTCACGGGTTTCGTCGGGGCACAGATCCGCTGCGCCGGGCCGACCACGCTCCACATCACATTCGATGAGATCCTGACACAGGACGACATCGATTTCAAGCGGCTCGGCTGCGTCAACACCATCGGCTACGAACTGCAGCCTGGAACGTACCATCTGGAGTCGTTCGAGCCCTATACCATGCGGTATCTCAAGCTCAACGTACTGGCCGGCGAGTGTCGGGTGGAGGGCCTTTACCTGCGGGAATACGCCAATCCCGAGGTCGACCAAGCCAGGTTCGCGTGCAGCGACCCCGGCCTGAACCGCATCTTCGAGGCCGCCCGCGAGACCTTCCGACAGAACGCCGTGGACGTCTTCATGGACTGCCCGTCGCGGGAGCGAGCCGGCTGGCTGTGCGACAGCTTCTTCACGGCCCGCGTCGCACTCGATTTGTGCGGCAATACGACCATCGAGAAGAACATGTATGAGAACTACCTCCTGCCGCCGCGCTTCGACCACCTGCCCGAAGGGATGCTGCCGATGTGCTACCCCGCCGATCACTACGACGGCGTCTTCATTCCGAACTGGGCGCTGTGGTTCGTGATCCAATTGGAAGAATACCAGGCCCGCAGTGGCGACCGCGAGCTGGTGGCCGCCCTGCGACCCCGATTGGAGGGCCTGTACGAGTACTTCCAGAGGTTCAAGAACGCCGATGGGCTGCTGGAGAAGCTGGAAAGCTGGGTCTTCGTCGAGTGGTCGGCCGCCAACAGCTTCGTACAGGATGTCAGCTATCCGAGCAACATGCTGTATGCGGCGGCCCTGGCGGCGGCCGGCCGGATGTACGACGAGCCCGCCCTTCTCGACGAGGCCGAGCAGATCCGTGAGGTCATCCGCCGGCAGTCCTTCGACGGCGAGTTCTTCGTCGACAACGCCGTGCGTAAGGACGGCCGGCTCGAAGTCACCCGTAATCGCAGCGAGGTCTGCCAGTATTTCGCCTTCTTCTTCGACGTGGCGACGCCCGAGACTCACGGCGAACTCTGGGACCGGCTGGCCCATCAGTTCGGCCCACGGCGCAAGACGACCGGCGTCTTCCCCGAGGTCCACCCGGCCAACGCCTTCATCGGCAACTATCTGCGGTTCGAGCTGCTCAGCCGCTACGGGATGCCGGGCCAGATCCGCAAGGAACTCGCAGATTACTATCTCTACATGGCCGACCGGACGGGGACCCTGTGGGAGAACGTCGGCTCCGAGGCAAGCTGCAATCACGGCTTCGCCTCCCACGTGGCCCACAGCCTCTACCGCGACCTGCTCGGCATCCGGCACGTCGATACGCAGAACAAGACCGTACACCTGAGGATCGCCGATGTGGGCCTGGACTGGTGCGAGGGCAAGCTCCTGACGCCGGACGGCCCCGTGGTGGTCCGATGGTGGAACGACAACGGCCAGACCCGCCGCCACGTCGAACTCCCCGCCGGATACGTCCTCCGTGACGCCGATAAGGAAGGATAGGGAAGATCATCTCTCGGCGATGTCGGCGAGAAAAATGTCACGCGCGCGGATTTTGTCGTCCACATTCGCACCATGCCCGACGCCATCAGGGATGGCCAAGGGGGTGCGCGCACCTCTATTGGGGACTCTTTTCATTCCCGCCCCCTTGGCCTGATTCGGCACACCGGGCAATGTCCCAGGGCCAGTCTCAGCCAGGCGGGTACAAGACACGTCACACCATAGCGGATTGGCAGGGAATAGCCTGCATCAAGTCGCTGGAAGCCAGGCCAAATCCAACAAGGTTCTGGTTTGACCGGCACGGGGAGGCACGGTAGTCTGGGAAAGATGCTGGAGCCGCTGTGTCGGTATCGCCTCGGAAGACGTGTTTCACGGAAAGGAAGACATCCTATGTACGCATCAGCCAAAGTTCTCGTTTCGCTGCCGGCTCTCGTTCTGTTCGCTGTCGCGACGTGCGGCGCTCAGTCCGGTCCGCAGGAGAAACCATCGTTGAGATTCGACGCTCAGGGCCAGTTCAAGATCGTCCAATTCACCGACCTGCACCTGAAGGAGGGCAACAAGGACGACGGCAAGACCATTGCGTTGATGGCACAAGTGCTCGATGCGGAGAAGCCCCAGCTCGTCGTGCTGACAGGCGACGTTCTCGGCGCGGCCAAGGAGGTGCGAGAGACGATGGAGTTGTGCTCGCGGCCCATGGTCGAGCGGCGCATCCCCTGGGCAGTCACCCTGGGCAACCACGACGACGAGGGCACCGGGGACCGTCGAGGCCTGATGGACGTCATCGCATCCCTGCCATATTCGCTGTCGCAGCATGGTCCAAGGGAGATCACCGGCGTTGGCAACTACACCTTGCCGGTACATTCGGCCGACGGCAAGGAGGCGAAATGGATTCTCTATTTTCTCGACTCGAATGCCTATCCGCCTGAGAAATCGCTGGGCAAGTACGACTGGATTCACACCGATCAGGTCGACTGGTACCGCCGAACCTCAAGAGAGCTGACAGCTCAGCACGGCGGCCGCCCCTGCCCGGCACTTGCCTTCTTTCACATCCCCCTTCCGGAATACGATCAGGTGCTGGCCGATGCCAACGCGAACCTGGCCGGCTATCGATACGAAAGCGTGTGCTGCCCCGACATCAACTCCGGCTTCTTCGCCGCCATGCTCGAATGCGGCGACATCAAGGGCACATTCGTCGGCCATGACCACGTCAATGACTACGAGGGCACCCTCCACGGCATTCGCCTGATTTACGGCCGAGCAACCGGATTCAGCGCCTATGGCCGCGATGGATTCCCCAGGGGCGGCCGCGTCATCCTCATCGAGGACGGCAAAGAGACGTTTGCCACGTGGCTTCGACTTGAAAACGCCATGAAAGTGCAATATTAGAACAACACTTCCGCGACTCACGCCATGCTATAAAGATATTAGTACCATTTATGGATAATTTTTCTGTGCGAAATGGCCAAGCTGCGCAGGACGGGATTGCGATTGAGTCATCCGTGGATCATGTCAGTCGATTGTAAACCTGAGCCCATCCACAAAACCCACCGGCATCAGAACCTACCCGTACAATGTTCTTGCTTGACAAGAGAGGGATGCATTGGTTATGATCCCGACGCTTTGAGGCATGGAGAAACACCGAGAGGGGTTTCCAGCCTCGATACTGATCCAGATTCTGGCCTTGGCCGAGAGAGGGTGGAGCGTCCACAGATTCACGGTCTCGACAGGCCGCCAAGAAGGTGCCAATGGAAATCCAACCGTTCAGAGCATATCGATTCGATGCCAATGTTGTGGGCGATGTCGGCGACTGCATCGCCCCGCCCTACGACGTTATTGACGCCGATCAGCAGCGGCAACTGTACGAGAAGAGCCCCTACAACATCGTCCGCATCACCAGGGGCAAGACCACCTCTTGCGATGACGAACAGCACAACCAGTACACCCGCGCCGCCGAGTACCTGACACAATGGATCCAGCAGGGTGCTCTCAAGCAGGATACGAGAGAGGCCATCTACGGCTACGTTCAGGATTTCGAGATCGACGGAGTCGCCTTTGAGCGTCTGACCTTCATCGCTCTGGGCAAGCTCGAAGACTTCGGCAAGACCGTCAAGCCGCACGAGCAGGTGTTCGCCAAACCGATGCTCGACCGCCTCAATCTTAAGAAGGCCACCGCCGCCCGGTTCGGCCTGGTCTTCATGCTCTACGAAGACCCCCAGGGCGTCGCAGACCGGATCATTCAGAAGGCCGCCGCCCAGAAACCGCTGATCGACTTCGTCGATGATCAGCAGGTGCGACATCGGCTCTTCGCCATCACCGCCAAGGGAGAGATCGAGGCCGTCCGTCAGATGATGGACGAGAAGAGCTGCATCATCGCCGACGGCCACCACCGCTACACCACGGGACTGAACTACTGGCGTCAGAGCGGTAATCCTGCGGCCGCGTATCAGATGATGGCTTTCACGAACCTCCGCCAACAAGGCCTCGCGGTTCTGGCCACGCATCGCGTCGCCGGTGGAATGGTCGGCTTTGAGCCGGAGACCTTCCTCAGGAGATTGCAGGGCAAGTTCGATCTCGTCGAGTTCCGATTCACATCGGAGAACGAGGACAAGGCCCAGGCCCGACAGAAGATGCTGGCGGCGATGAGGAGTCTGTATGAGAAGGACCAGGTCGCGTTCGGGATCTACATGGCCGGCGGGGCGTTTCATGTGGCGGTCCTCAAAGACAAGCAGCTCATGGCGGACGCGGCGCCCGGGATGAGCGAAGCCTGGCGGACGCTCGACGTCTCGGTGCTCCAGAAGCTGGTCCTGGAGGAGTTGCTGGGCATCGACGAGGATCGCATGGGCAACCCCGACTGCGTCGAATACGTCAAGGACGTCCCCAACGCCATCCGCGACATCATCGCCCGCATCGACGCCGCACAGAGGCAGGTCGCCTTCTTCACGAACCCCGTGAAGATGCAACAACTCGTCGGCGTGACCGACACCGGCGAGCGCATGCCCCACAAATCGACGTATTTCTTTCCCAAAATGTATACCGGTTTGACGATTCAGAAACTCTAAAACTAATCCTTTGGAGCACACCCATGCCAGATTGGAAGAACCCCCCGAGACTTTTCATCCCCGGCCCTGTCAAGGTCAATGACGATGTCCTCCAGCAGCTTGCCCGGCCCACGCTCGGGCACCGCGGCAAGGAGTACGCCCAGCTTCACGGCGAAACGGTCGAGATGCTCAAGAAGATCCTCTTCACGGAGCAGAACGTGTTCCTGTGTACGTGCAGTGGTTCGGGCCTATGGGAGGCCGCCATCCGCAACTGCGTGGCGCCGGACGAGACGATCCTGGCGACGTGCTGCGGCGCGTTCAGCGACAAGTGGGCGGAAGTCGCAGAGATGTGCGGACGCAAGGTGGATAGGCTGAAGGTCGAGTGGGGCCAGCCGACGACGGCCGAACAGATCGATGCGAAGCTGTCGGCGGGCAAGTACGCTGCGATCACGCTGGTGTACAACGAGACGAGCACGGGGCTGACCAATCCCGTCTACGAAATCAGCAAGATGATGAAGGCCAAGTACCCCGACGTACTGGTCTTCGTTGACGCCGTCAGCGGTCTGATCGGTCTGCCCGTGCACTTCGATGAGCTGGGTTGGGATATCGGTTTCGCCTCGGTCCAGAAGGCCTTTGCGCTTCCGCCGGGATTCACCGTCGCCGCCGTCAGCAACCGAGCCGTGGAGAAGAGCAAAAGCGTACCCAATCGGGGCTACTATTTCGATTTTCAGCAGTGGGCCAAGTCGGCCGCCAAGAACCAAACGCTTGTGACGCCGAGCATCCCGCACATTGTGGCGCTGCACTACCAATGTGAGAAGCTCGTGAAAGAGGGCATGGAGAACGTCTGGGCCCGGCACAAGCAAATGGGCGAATTCGTTCGCGGCTGGGCCCGGAAGAAGTTCGAGGTCTTCTGCGAGGAGAAATACGCCTCCAACACGCTGACCACGGTGAAGAACACGCGAGGAATCGTCGTGGCCGACGTGATCAAGGCTGTTCAGGAGAAGCACAACACCGCCTTCGGAAATGGCTATGGCCAGCTCAAGGACAAGACCTTCCGCATCGCGCACATGGGCGACATCACCCTGGCCGATGTGAAGGAATTGTGTGGCTGGATCGATGAGGTGGTCGGCTGAGCCAGCCGCCGATTCGGTGAAGACTGCAATAGAACGGGCCTGGGTTCCAGCGATGGAACTCAGGCCCTTCCTCTATGCACACCGAAGCGGCGTGCTTCCCACAAGGGGGGTCCGCGCCGCCTGAATCTCTGATATACTGTCGGGCGATTCAGAAGGGATCATCACTGGCAACGGTCGCGGGCAGGTGCAATGATCATGACGTCGAGAGAGAGACTGATGGCGACATTGGAGGGTCGAGCCATAGATCGTCCGGCTGTCAGCTTCTATGAGATCGGCGGCCTGACGATGGACCCGTCCGATCCGGACCCGTTCAACATCTATCGCGACCCATCCTGGCAGCCGCTGCTGGCGCTGGCCGAGGAGCGGACCGATCTGATCCGCATGCGAAGTCCCGTGCGAGCACAGTCGCATCAGGCGTGGGAGTCTCCGCCCGCCGCTTCGCAGGCGGCCCACAGCGAGTTCTTTACGATCGAACGGTATCTGGATCGGGGCTGTCGAATGACGCGGACGACGCTGACAATTGCCGGCCGGGGCATGACGGGCCTGACGCGACGCGATCCCGATGTCGATACCGTGTGGACCGTCGAGCACCTGCTCAAGAGCCCCGAGGACGTGGAGGCTTATCTTCAGCTACCCGACGAAGTCTTCGCCGAGACGATCGACGTGTCGCCTCTGGTTGAGGAGGAGAATCGCCTGGGCGAGCGCGGCATCGTCATGGTGGACACCGAAGACCCCCTCTGTGCGGCCGCTACCTTGTTCAGCATGGAAGATTTCACGATCCTCGCCATGACACAGCAAGGCCTGTTCCATCGCCTGCTGGAGAAGTGTGCCCGGGTCATTCATCCCCGAACCGAGCAGGTCGCGCGGCAATTCCCCGGGCGTCTGTGGCGCATCTATGGACCCGAGTTTGCGACGCAACCCTATCTGCCACCGCACCTGTTTGATGAGTATGTCGTCAGGTACACTGGACCGATGATCGAAGCGATCCATCGCAGTGGCGGCTTCGCGAGGGTCCACATTCACGGCCGGATTCGAACCATCCTGGATTCCGTTGTGCGAATGGGCGCCGACGCGATCGACCCGATCGAGCCGCCTCCACAGGGCGACGTGGACCTGGCCTTCGTCCGGACCGAATACGGCAAGAGCCTGGTGCTGTTCGGAAACATCGAAATCGCCGACGTCGAGAACGCCGAGCCAGCCCGGTTCGAGCAGATCGTGCGGAAGGCCTTGGCCGATGGGACGCGCGGGCCAGGTCGCGGATTCGTGCTGATGCCGTCGGCGTGCCCCTATGGCCGGACGGTCAGCACGCGGACCCTGAGAAACTACGAAACGATGGCACGTTGCATCGAGGATTTCTGACGCGAACAATCACCATGTGAAGGGAGAACACAAATGAATCGAGGAACCATTCTTGTACTGATCGCAGTCTCTCTTCTGCCTTCGGTCGCTCGTGCGGCAACAGCCGGGGCGGCACGAACCGAGATCGCCGGCGACACGGTCACGCTGGAGAACGAAGCCCTGGCCGTCACATGGGAAATCGGACAGAGGCGGCTGCGCCCGCTGGCGATCAGAGACAAGCTCTCGAACCGCGTCATCGAGACAATCGGTGAAGCGTTCGCCATAACCCTGTCGAATGGACGGAGCATCAAGGCCTCGCAGCTTGAGATGGTCGAGGCGCCGCGGATTCGGACCCTGTCGGCCCGTCCCGACGCTCCGAGACTGGCCGACCGCCTGGCCGGACGGTCTGTGACAGCAAGGTTTCGAGACACCGAACATGGACCGTACATTCAATGGCAGGCCGTGCTTCGAGACGACACGCATTACATTCGACAGTCCCTAACGTTGCGCGCCGGCCGCGAGTCGCTCCCCATAGAGACCATCACGCTGGTCGATCTGGTTTGCCCCAATGCCCGTGTGGCCGGTACGGTAGCCGGTTCGCCCGTCGTGGCCGAGGGCATGTTCTTCGCCTACGAGCATCCGAATGCAGCGAGCGTCGTTCGCGTTGACAACGGGTCCGACGATGCGTCGAGACGCGTGACATGCCGTCTTACGCGCAACATGCCCTTGGACTCGGATCGACCACTGATCCAGTCGTCTGTCATCGGCGTCGCTCCATCCGGACAACTGCGGCGGGCCTACGGCCAGTACATCGAGCTGGAGCGCCCGCGACCCTACCGGCCCTTCCTGCACTACAACTCCTGGTATGATATCGCCTGGGCGGACCGCAAAATGAACGAGCGGCAATGCCGGGAGGTGATCGAGCAATTCGGTCAAGAGCTGACGCAACAGCGCGGTGTCAATCTTGATTCGTTTGTCTTCGACGACGGCTGGGACGACAACAAGACGCTGTGGGGCTTTCACGAAGGCTTTCCCAACGGGTTCGGCCCGCTCGTGCCGCTGGCGAAGAGACATGACTCAGCGATCGGCGTCTGGCTGTCTCCCTGGGGCGGGTATGGGCAGGCCAAAGAGGAACGGATGAAGTACGGCCAAACGCAGGGCTTCGAAGCCAATCGCAACGGCTTCTCTCTGGCCGGGCCAAAGTACTACGCGCGCTTTCGCGACGTGTGCGCGCAAATGATCGACGAGTACGACGTCAACTACTTCAAGTTCGACGGCGTGGGAATCGGCAACGACCGTGACGGCGCCGACGCGGAGTTCCTGCCCGATATCGAGGGGCTGCTGAGACTCTGCACCGAGCTGCGGGCGTTGCGGCCCGATGTGTACCTGAGCATCACCACCGGCACATGGCCGTCGCCGCACTGGCTGCTCTACGGCGATTCCATCTGGCGCAACGGACTCGACTGCGGCTTCCACGGCGCCGGCACGATGCGCCAGCGCTGGATCACCTACCGCGACATGATCACGTATCGCATGATCGTCCAGCGCGCGCCGCTGTATCCGCTCAACTCGCTGATGGTCCAGGGCATCTGCTATGCCCAGCTCGGCACGGCAACGCAGATGGCGAACGATCTGGGCGACCTGGTGGACGAAATCCGCATGCTGTTCGGCTCCGGGACGCAACTCCAGGAGCTGTACGTCACGCCGGCGATGATGACGCCGCCGATGTGGGACGCGTCAGCGGAGGCCGCCGCGTGGTCGCGCCGCAATGCCGACGTGCTGGTGGACGTGCACTGGATCGGCGGCGACCCCGGCAACGGCGAACCCTATGGCTACGCTTCGTGGTCGCCTCGCACGGGCATTCTCGTGCTGCGCAACCCGGGTGAGACGAAGACCCGATTCGACGTAGATGTCCGGACGGCGTTCGAACTGCCGGCCGGGGCCTCTGCGCGCTACCGGCTGAAGCAACCTTGGAAGACTGTCGAGGATTCGCCTGAGATTACGCTGGAGGCGGGTCGGCCGCATACGTTCGACTTGGAGCCCTTTGCAGCGCTCGTCTTCGAGGCATTGCCTGTGAAGTAGAGCCGCCCGTCACACGCGGAAGGCGTCGGGGGTGAGATCCAGGGTCTGCTTGCTTTCGATGGACTCAACAATCTTCAGCGCGGTGACAGTACCGGCGTAGGCCACTTCTCCGGAGCAGTTCAACTGCGCGCGGCCTCGAATCGCGTCGAAGAAGTTCGCCAGGTGCGGCTGGTGGTATGGGACATCCAGCGAGATGGGAATTTCGTACCTGGCCGGCGGTGTCGTCTCCTGCACGTCGATATTTGCCGGACTCGGCAGTGGCTTGTCCTCGCCGCCGGGCTCGCGTAGCAGACCCAGTCGGACCCACTTGCGCCAGTCCGGCGCCTCGGGGTCGCGGTAGACCCCGCTGCGACCGGCCGATTCGGACAGTTCCAACGTCCCCTGGTCGCCCATGAAGACCTCGACATGCCCGCCGTAACCGTTGGTGCAGAGGGTTTCGTACGAAACCGTGACAAGGCCCTTGTCCGTCTCGTACTCCAGGATAGCCATCGCGGTGTCCGGCCACTCGTGCGTCTTCGGATCGTAGTAGTACGTGCCGCCCCGTGCGGTGATCGTTTTGGGCGGTCCGCCCAGGAACCAGTTGATCACATCGATCTGATGGACCCCGAAATCAACGGACGGGCCGGAGCCCAGACCTCTGTACCACATCCAGTTCCTGAACTGATGCATCGAGGCGTAGCCGTGCCTGGCAAGCGTCGCCTCATCGAGCGCCCATCGCCTCGCCCATCCCCGATCCGTGCGGGCGGGATGATGCCACCGGCCGTTGACGGCGGTCAGGCGACCCAGGAGATTGGCGGCATCCAGCAACTGCGTTTGCCCGTGGCGATACCGTGGATTGCTTCGCCGCTGCTGGCCGATCTGGAGGAGCTTGCCGGCCTGGCGTGCGGCTTGCACCATTCGGCGGGCCCCCTCGATTGTGTTGGACATCGGCGCCTCGCAGTAGACGTGGAGACCGGCCTCGAGACACCCCACTGCCTGCTCGGCATGACAGGAATCGGGCGTGGCGATCAACACGACGTCAAGGTTCTTCTCCTTGTCGAACATCTCGCGGTAGTCCACATAGCCGTGGACCTCGTGGCCGTAACGGCCCAGCAGGCCGACGGCGCGTTTGAGATTCAGGTCCTCCCAGACATCACAGACCGCTGTGATGCGAATGCCGGCTTCAACGCCCATCTTGAGACAAATGTTCAGCAGGACTTCCCCCTGGGCGCCGGCCCCGATGAGCGCGACGTGGATGTCATCACTGTTGTCGCTGCCCGCCGAAGCGGCAACGGACGACGAGACGACCAGGCCCGCGCCGGCCGCCGCCGTGGAACGAAGGAAACTGCGTCTGTTCATGGAGGAAACTCCCACGTGGCACAATCTGCGCGCAATCAGGAAACACGGCGTCGTATGGGCTCAAGCATACCAGGGCCGCGTGCGATTGCGGACCTCGTCCATCGCCAGGATCCGGTTGGCGATGATCGTGTTCTCAATGACCTGGAAGTCGAACATGCCCACGGCCAGGAAATCGGCGCCGCCCTTGAAGCAGAATTGGAAGGCCGATTCGGGGTGAATGGCGCCGGCCGCCAGCGTCTTGAAGGCGATCCACGGCTTCTTCTTGCCCGCCATCAAGGCCTCGGTCTTGTCGGGGAACAGGTCGTAGATGTTGTCGTGGTACTCATTGTGATCGTTCGAGCGATCCGAATCAACCGACCAGTGCTTGCGGTTCTCCCGTGGGTGGGCCGACCAGTAGTTGTCGTGGTGGAACGTCTTGAAATAGTAGTCCGGATCGATGCCGTATTCGTCGGCCACCTCGATGACCTTGACGTCATGGCAGCCGAGCCCGGCCGGATAGCCCTGCTCCTTGATGTACTGGACCGCCTTGGCGATGACCTCGATCAGCTCGGGCTTGCTCTGCTTCATCGCATGTTCGGTGAAACCTCCCTGGGTGTACATCGTCGTGGCGCCCTCGTCGATGCTGCGGTCGATGCACTCCTTCATCCCGCTCCACGTGGGTTTGCCCAGGCGCGACCAGTCGTCGCGCACACCGACGACGGTCTGAAGCTCGCCGCCCCGCTCGCGCTTGTACTTGTTGATGATCCCGAGCTGAGAGGGGTCGGGAGAGATCGTGTTGATCCCGTACTCCTCCATCAGTTCGAGCGTATCGAACTGCTTCTCCTCGGTCAGGTACTGTGCGGCCAGGGTCGAGACGTAGAGCAGGTCACGGTTATGGCACCACCCGCTGATCACGTTGCCGCCGGCAATGATCCGGCTCATCTCCAGATTCCCGATCTTCCCCGTGGGAATCTTGGGCTCGGCCCCAGTGGTCTTCTTCAGCTCGCGCGTCTTGTTGCCGTCGTCCTGGACCGCCGCCAGCAGGTTCTTCTCTTCGAGGCTGCGAACGCCGGCGTATGCAGCGCCCGCAACAATCGATTGGCCCAGAAAACTCCGCCGGTCGATTCTGCACGCCATGATCGGGTCCTCCTTATTGCCCTGCCCACAATGCGGTCACACCCGTACGAACCTCCGCGCTCGACATCAAAGCCATGAGATCATGGTAACCGAAGGAGACGCTGGAATCAAGTGGCGTATGAGAGATCCAGCGAGGATGGCAGCAAACGCGCCTACGGCATCCAATACAACAGGGCCGCATGCGCATCGACCACGCCCCAGCCGTACTCCGGGTCCCAGCCGGACGGTCCCACATCTCGCGCTGTGCCTTCGATCGCAGCACGGACCATGTCCGGGGCCGTCACACCCTGCGAGATCAGGAGCGCTGCGACGGCACTGACGTGCGGCGCAGCCGAGGAGGTTCCCTGGAAGAAGTAGTAGTTGAACGTACTTGGATCGACCGTGAAGGTTTGTTGGATGATACCGTCCGGGTAGCCATCGCGGTTCTGATCGACTCGCAGGTCGCCCCCGGGCGCGACGACGTCCAGATGGGGGCCGGTACTGGAGTAATATGCCCTGGTGTCATCGTATCGGACGGCGCCGACTGCGATGCAGTAGTCGTTATGGGCTGCCGGATAGGACGGCAGGTTGCCATCCGCAAAACCGTTGCCGGCTGCACAAACGATGGTCACTCCCCTGCCATAGGCGAAAGCCAGGGCCTGCTCGATCGTGCGGGAACGGTCGGAACTGCCGAAACTCATGTTGATTACGTGTGCGCCGTTCTCCGCCGCATGATAGACGCCGCGAGCAATGTCGAACGAATTGCCAACCCCTCGGGTATCGAGCACCTTGACCGGCATGATCGAACAGCCGAAGGCGATGCCCGCGACCCCGCGCGCGTTGTCCGTGCTCTGCGCGATCGTCCCGGTGACGTGTGTTCCATGCCCATGATCGTCGTTGGGATGCGCGTCATCGTTGACAAAATCGTAGCCCGGGACGAACAATGTCTGTGCCAGATCGGGCGCCTGCCGAAAACGACCGTGGTCCTCGTAGGCAACCCCCGTGTCGAGAACGGCCACGATCACGTTGGGATCGCCCATCTCGATGTCCCAGGCCGCCTCCATATTGATCCCGCCGCTCACCTCGTTCTGAAGGTTCCATTGGTAGGGAGCGTAAAATGGATCGTCTGGCACGAAATAGAGGCTCGCGTAGTGGTTCAACTCGGCGTACTCAACGACGCCCTCCATATCGAGAAGCCAAACGACTCGTTCGGGCATCTCGCTCGGAGGAATGCGCACTCGATGAAACATGCCGCGTTCACAGGTCTGCACTACGAAACAGCCGTAGCGGCCCAGAACCAGATCTCGATCCTCTTCCGGGACGTCGCCGGAGAATTTGACGATGATACTTTCAGGACAATACCGATTCAGAGGGTCTGTAATAAGGCGGGGCCCGGACTGGCGGTCTCCAACGGCCTCAATTCCGCCGATGGGTTCATCGCCCACCCGGGCCGCCACTCGGGGTCCGTAGACCGGTGAACACAGAGCAACAATGACAACCAGCAAAGACCGTCGGAACATGCCATCACCCCTTTCACAGGCGTTCGGCCCTTGAAGGCACGTACGAGCTGTGGCAGGCTGCGGTTCGCCATCGTTTCGAGCCGAACCGAAAACTGCGTCTCTCACACCCCCGCCTGAGTGTTGGCCGCCTGCGAGAAGGGAAGCTTGCCCACAGCCACGATTGGCCTATAATGGTGGAGACAGCATGGACAGCACGGCCAACGAGTTAAGGAACGCAATGGATTTATCGATCGTCATACCGGCCTATGAAGAGAGCAGAAAGATCGCTCGCGACATCGAGGCGGCCGCACAGTTTCTCACAGGCAATGCCTTGGCCGGCGAGATCATCGTGGTTGATGACAGCAGCCAGGACAACACGGCGGAGGTCGCAAAGAAGGTCAGCGTCCCCGTGGACGTCCGTCTCGATGTCCTGCGCTATGAGCCGCATCGCGGGAAAGGCTTTGCCGTCCGCACGGGCATGAAGGCCACGACGGGTCGGTATGTCATGTTCGCCGACTGCGGCTTGTGCATCCCCTACGGCAACGTCCTTCAGGGACTCGAAATGCTCCAGAAGGACGAGTGCGACATCGCGCACGGCTCCAGACGACTGATCGCCAGCGACATTCTTCGCGATCAGCCCTGGCACCGCCGTCTGTTCTCTCGCACGTTCAAAGCCGTGGTCCGGACCCTTTTGGGCGTCCCCAGGCAACTGAGCGACACGCAATGCGGCTTCAAGGTCTACAAGGGCGACGTGGCCAGGACCCTGTACGGGCAATGCGTCACCGATGGGTTCATGTTCGACATCGAGATCATTCTGCGGGCGAGCCGGCAGGGCTATCGCATCGGCGAGTTTCCCGTCGAATGGGCCTGCGACCTCGACAGTCGGCTGTCGGTTACGCGAACGCCCTGGCCGGTACTTGCCGAACTGCTGGAACTGAGACGCGCCCTGTCACAGAACAATCCCGAGGTCGGTCAGGACGGCACCGATCCGCATCCGAAGACGTCGAGCTAATAGACCAGTTCGCCCTCTCGCCACGACCCGACCGCGATGATGCATTCAGGCGTCTCTGCGCCCGGCACGATGAGCAGGCCGGCCACCCTTGGGTGCCTCGCACAGTACTGCCGCACCTCGGTGACGGACATCACCATGAACGCGGTCGAAAGGGCGTCGCCCGTCGCCGCATCGGGCGCAGCGGACCAGGCGGCAATCTTCCCTTCGATCGGCCGACCGATTCGCGGGTCGATGATGTGGTTGCCCTTCTCCAATCCCGACCCACTGACCGCAACGCCCTTCAGATTCAGACGTGCCAACGTCCGACTCCGATCGCGCGGGTCGCTCAGAGTCACCGGCCATCCGGCGGCGCCCTGCGGAGCATCCATTGCCAGGACCGAACTGAACCCCCCGTGAATCAGCGCTCGCTCAATACTCCAGTCCCTCAGCATCGCGGCCATACGGTCGACGCCGTAGCCTTTGCCAACACCTCCGAGGTCCACGCGGATCGGACTGGCCACCAGTTCCACGGTGTACCGGCTCTCGTCCAGACACAGCAGTGACATGCCGGTGTGCTCGCGTGCAAACGCCAACTCTTCCGGCGACGGGGTTCGAGGCTTCTTGTCCTTGTCGCGCCAGCAATCCACGAGCAGGCCGACCGTCACATCGAAGGCTCCCCCGGTCTCCGTATGCACCATCGCACTGATTCGGAGGCATTCGAACGTATCGAGGCCGAGCAGAAGCGGCTGGCCGGCGGGAAGATGGTTGATCCTCGCCACGTCGCCGTTTTCGACATACCGACTCAGCTCGTGCTCGATCCGGTCCAGCTCATCGAAGGCGGCATCGGCTGCCTGCCGCGCGTAGACCTTGTTCTCGTGCTGAACGATGATCTCGAATGTCGTCGCCATCGCATGATGTGCGAATCGGTGGACGTCGGCGACCGCGTTGCAGTCACTGTGGACGAACGGCCCCGATGGATCCGGAGACGGATTGTTCGCTTTGTCGGTCATGCATGCCCTTCAACAGTTCGGTCGGGTCCGGCCGCTGCTGGAGGAGTTCCCAGATGTTCTTGCGAACGAAGCCGAGCAGTTTGACCTGCGGGCGCAGCCACATGTAGTAGGGATCGTCAAACAGGTACATGTACATCCGGCGGTCCTCGGTCGGTGTCTCGACGTAGAGCCGCCGAGCCAGAGCCCCTTCCAGATCATTCGAGATAACGATCAACGGTCCGATTTTGGGAGGAAGTTCGACCGACCAAGCGACGGCGTAGGACCGAAGATACCAGGGCAGCGGCCAGTAGTCTTTGCCCGAGCACGCCACCTGGATCGGCACCGATTCGCCCAAACCGCCCACACCACCGTACTCCTGAACGGCGTTCACCACCGCAAAGATATCCTCAGCCGTGTGGGCATAGACATAGGGATTACGGCTGTCGGCATGATACACGAAGCTGCCTCGATAGCTCTGGAACGCCAGATGCCCTGCCGCAACGACCAGCAATCCGGCAACCACCCATCGAGCGACGGGCTTCCGCATGCAACTGAGCAGCGCAACCGCACCGGCGCCGGCCAGAAGGATCGTGCCGTGCAGAAAGCCCAGCAGACACCACGGTGTCTTGTAAGGGATCGCCGAGTAGACCGCCGTCAAGGCCACCGTGTAAATCGCGATAAACCGCAGCAGGGTTGAGTCCATGCCACAGATGGGCTTGCCTCGGACAGCCACGACAAGCCCCACGACCGCCAGCAGAAAAATCGCCCCTTCGCTCCAGACCGGACCGCCCTCATATCTGGCGAAGGCAAGCATCTGAAGGTAGTAGTGCCACGGATGAACGTGCGTGGTGTCGTGTCCGCCACCTCGGGCCAGGTACGTCGTGTACGTCAGGTACGAGTCCCAAATCCCCTGCGACCGGGTGAAAAACGAGGAATAGAATACGGCCGAGATGCCAACGGCGGCAACCAGACCGACGACAACATGCCTGCACGGCACGCCGGCGAGACCGCCTCGCCACGATCTCTGGTGGACCATATGGTTCAAGACCAGGAGCCCCGCAGCCAGCCCCATGCCACCGAACGCGATGATGCACGTCTCCTTGGTCGCGTGCATCAGCCCCACGGAGACGCCGGCGGCCACCATCCAGAACAGGGCCTTCGTCCGAGCATAGCGATAGCCCGAAACGATGGCGCCGAAGGTGAAACAGACCAACAGCATCTCCTGGATGTAGTAGCGGCTGTAGAAGAACATCGCCGGCGAGACAGCGGCGAGCAAAGCGGCCACGATCGCTGCCGGTCCCAGACCGTCCAGGAGCAGCACGGTCAGCGCAATGAGAAGTACGCTGAAGATGACGGGGACGACGCGAAGAGTGACCTCGGTGATCTCGGTGTACTTGTGCCGGCCGGCCAGCCAGGCCGGGATCAGTGTGGAGTAGTTGAGCGTCGGGCCGTGATACTCGTGGGGNNGCACTCGGGTCGCCAATGCCCCGAGTGCCACGACGATGATCACGAATCCGTATAGTCCGGCCCCCCTCTCAGAAGGGACCCAGCTCTGCCGTTTCATTGCACCGGCTTGCCGTAGACATCCACCTCGATGTAGTGGTTCAGATCGTTGCTCGTATTGCCGTTGCTGTAGAGCCGAACGTAACGGCCTTTGGGAGTGCCGTGCGAGACGCAATCGATCAACTCGCCTTCGGACGTCTCGGTGTAGTGCATGTCCGTGCCGATGCCCAGGCCGGACGAATTGTCGTGGTCGTTGTTGAACACGGTCTTGACGTCGGTGATGAAGTCCTTGTCGTTGGAAATCTGCACGACGACGTCAAAGTACACTCGCGGCTGCTTGTGGTAGTGCCACACCACGATCGCGGCGATCTCGGCCTCCTGCTCGAGGTCGACCTGCACCCATTGCAGGAACGGCCCCAGTTCGACGTAGCTGCCGTCTGCGGCCTCCTTGTCGCCGTCGGTAATCATCTCGATGTCACCGATGATGGGCTCTTCATCGCTGGCCGAGACCGGCTTGTTCAGCGAAAGGAGCTTGGCGCCGACCGGCGCCAGGAACGGCGGACGGGCCTTGCCGGTGGGCTTCCTGAGGTTGGGCACGCGCGTATCCTGCGGCGTCCCGACGAACATCGGCTTGGGCAGCTTGATGTCGAGCGGCGCCATCTCGGCCCCGGCGGAAACCGCTTCTTTGACCTCTGTGACGACTTCCTTGACTTCTTCCTTCGCCGCGTCGGCCAACTTCGCCGCCGTCGAAGGCTCCTGGGTGCTGGCGGGCGCCGGAGCGGCCGACTGTGACGGCGCCGGCTCGGGCTCCTGCGCCTTCTTACACGACGGGCCGAAGCACAGAGCCACAGCGAGCAACGCCAGACAGATCAACTTTGCCATCGAACCTGCATTCCTCTTTCCCATTTCCTTGACCTCAATAAGTGCAGAACCTCATATCCGTACTTCGCCGATTCGGCCCACGCCACTCACGCCGGCCCCAACGATAGAGAACAGGTATGCTACCGACCTGCTCCTGTCTTGTCAAGTTGCGCCGGGAGGGATTTTGTTACATCCAACAGAGACGCTCAGTGTCCACCTCGGGGCACCTGGGAACCACCCGCACACACGCAGAAAAGAGACAGGGGTTTGACCTCGGTCAAACCCCTGCTACGTTCATACAACCGTGAAACAGATCGCGGCGTTCGTGCACCTATTTCGCTTCGGCGCCCGGCATCGCCACCACGGGCGGCTGAAGCCCGGCCTTGGCCAATACGAAATAGATGACCGCACCCACGATGAAGGCCACCAGCGGCGCGGCCGGAATGTTGGCCAGTCCGACCAGCGGTGCGATGCCCACGATGAAACCGACGGCCCACGAGATCCAGCCGGCCTGGTTCCAGCCCTTGCGAGGACCGGCCCATTTCTTGCCGGCCAGCAGATAATCCACCATCATCGCGCCGCAGATCGGACCGAACGAGGCACCGATGACTGTGAACACCGCTCCAGCCTGTCCGGCCCAACCGGTCACGGCGAGAAGAACACTGACCGCTGCGCCAATCCCGACCGAGATCGAGGGATTGACCTTGGGCAGAGTCGTCTTGAAGCTGTTGGCCGCAATGAACGATGAGAAGCAGGCGGACGGGAAGGCGGCAATAGCCAGCAGGAGGCCCATGACCTTTCCCGCGCCGGGAGAGCCCATCACATTGCCCATGAACCCACCGTCGGCAGGATTCACGGCGTATTGGCCTGTAAGCCCGAATGCTCCTGCCGCGATCAGGAGTGCGGCGCCGGCCGAAACGATCGTCGCAATCGCGATACCGAAGAGCCCGCCCATCTGAACGTCCTTCCCGTCGATGCTGTTGGTTCCAAAATCCACACCGGCGGCACCGGCTGTAGCAAAGAAACCGACCACAAACGTGATGGACAACGCAATGACGCCCAGGAAGCTCAGCCCCGGCGTTCCAATCGCCTCAGGAGCGGTACCGGCCGCAACGAACGCTGCCGCATCAAAGTCACCCACGCCCCCGATCGTCTTGACCAACAAAATCAACAGAATCGCAATGGGAATCACGGGCAGAAACGTGGCAACCTTTGCCACATACTGAATCCCTTTGAGACCGACGAAAGCCGCCACCACTGCCCACAGAACAGCAATGATCTTCTGTGCAGCCGGATTGTTGTTGAACATCGGAGACAACGCCATTGACGAGAAATAGGCGTTGACACCGAGCCAGCCGAACTGGAGAACACCCATAAGGAAGCCGGGCATGAGAAAACCGCCCTGGGTCCCATACGTTGAGCTGCCGACAACATAAAGAGGCAAGCCGGTCTTCATGCCCAACATGCCCGGAACCAAATAGAACAGGAAGTGGCAGAGCAGCGCCGCAATCACAAGTCCGAGAAGGGCCACCCCCACCCCTTGGGCGAGGGTTCCGCCCGGCGCACCGCCGCCGCCACTGGGCGCCTGGCTCCAGAAGACGAACCACAGGAAGATCCCGGCGTAGGTCGGCGCAGTGTTCTTGTACCACGGGGCCCGGTTCGTAGGCGGGTTGGCCTTGGCCATGCTCAGATAGTCTGGTAGTACTCCGTTGCTCATGATCGGCTCTCCTAAATCAAATACCCCGACTCATTTACGTCCAACTCATAGAATCGGCACAAATGCGGCATTCTCAATAGGCAAAGTGGGGCATGTGCACCGGAGCCCTGCCGGAGAGGAATCCGACCATCGGATGCACGCGTTTCTCCCCATGCCTTTCGCGAACCGTCGCCTCGGCCGTCACAAAACCAAAACCACGCCCGGCCCGCGCCGCCTCGGCCGGTTCAGGCGTGGAGAAATCAAAGATGGGCCTGCGAAGCCCTCAAAATGCGACACGCGCCGCGCGAATCCCCTCACTGCGCGAATCGGACCCGAACGGCCAGATACGTATGAACGATCACCGCAACGAAAAACGCAATGCTCGTCCACCGATGAATCGCCAAGGCCAATTCCTGATAGTATGTCCCAAACAGCGGAAACATGCTCAGCACGATCGAAAGGATCAGGGGCAACGCCAGGACGACGATCGCCCAGAACGCCGCCTTCTGCGCGGTCGAGGCACAGCGGCAGGCCTCTTCAGGGGCCGGGACATGCAACCGCGTAACGCGGCGAAGAAGCCGCTGCACACACGGGCAGTCGCCCACGACGAAACGGTAGCGACTGGCCCAGGTGATCGCCAGAACCGCCAGGCAGAAGGCGAAGATCGGGGCAAACGTCGCGTGCACCATCATGAGATAGCCGGAGATGTGCTCGTCCCCTCGCACGAGAAGCGGCCAGAAGCCCGTGAATGCCAGGACCAAAAAGCACACCACGGCCAGAAGGTAGCACAGCTTCTTCAGCGCACCCAACAGGCTGTTGCGCTGCTCGATCAGCAGAAGGCTGAAGGCGTGGACAAGGCCACGGACAAAGCCGGAGCCGCCCCGACATTCGGGACCGGCAGGAAAGGCGAACCAGTGGATGACGACGCCGATGAAGGTGGCCAACACGATGAAGATGGATATGGTCTGAAACATCTGGATTACTCACCCAAGCAGAATCTATTCGTCTTCGGCCAGAACTCTGGCAACGGCGCCCAGCGCCTTGAGCCCATACAGTAGCAGCACGATGCCCAGGACCGCCGATGCTCCCAGCGCAATCACCTTGAACCATGGGCGGAACACGAACGACGCCGAGAACGCCCACGCGTAGAACGGGCTGATGTCCTGGAAGCCGACCATCTGTCGGGTCGCCGGCACGTCTGAGGCGATCGGACTGTCGACTGCAACCTTGCCGAAGAAGAACGGCGAGTCGGTCGCATGACAGTCGGTGCAGTAGCGAATGCCCAGCGACTGAGCCGCGGGGCGTACGGTGTGCGCCAGGGGCCACATGTACGGCTTCGCCACAGGGTGATCGGCTTCTTCCTCGACCTCGCCGGCCTCGTTCAACGAATACAACGCTCCACCGGCCACGTAGACCGCATTGGCATCGGCCGCTTGCGAAAGGGACTTGAGGGCCGCAGCGATCTGTTCCGTGGAAATGCCCGGCCAGGTCCCGCTCGAGGGGATCTCCAGCTTGTCGAATTGAGCTTTGATGGCCCTTTCGACAACATCCAGCGCGATCGGCGTCACTTTGTCGTCGGCGCGAGTGCCCCAGTAGGCCGGCCATATTACTTTGTGCGGCGAGATTTTGTCGCCGTCGTGGGCGAAGACAGGCGAGAGGATATGCGGCACCATCTCCTCCGACTTGTTCACATTGGGCGTACCCAGCCGGTGGGCGCGCGAGGTCTTCGTGAAGACGGCTTGTTCGCCCGGCCAAGGCCCGGAGTGGCACGCCGTGCAACTCAGCCGTTCGAAGTGCACCGGAGGCAACCCCACGTGCTGAGGCACCGGAGCGCCCAGACGACCCGCATCCGGCACATTCGGCCCGGCAGGAAGATGACACCCCTGGCACGTCGTCGTTGCCGCGAGTCGGCTGTCCGAGATCTCCTCTTCGCCCGGGTAGCCGCGGATGATCTCGTGATGGATATCATTGCGATGGCAATCGACGCATGTCAGGCCGGCCTTGAGATGAACGTCCTCCTCGGACGACCACTTCTCGGTCTTCTCATCGGTGCCGCTGAAATATACGTCGGAATGGCAGTAGTAGCACCGCGCGTTCGGGACCTCCCGCACGATGTCGAACAGCACCTGATGATCGGAATCGAACGCACCGTCGCGATACTCCACGCGGGGTTCCTTGTCGCCGCCCTCCGGCATGAACGGATCGTAGGCCACGCCCATGTCCGCGGCGGAACCTTTCACGGAAGCAAACTCACACGAAGCGGCCGCCGCCCAGCGGTTGTTCTGCCTGACCGCGATCTGGACCGCCCAGCCGCTGACGCCTCCCATGTCCTGGCCGTAGTGTCCGTTGTGACAGGCCAGGCAATTGATCTCGAGTTTGCCGGAGATATACTGCCGGCCAACGTCGGCGTCGTCGGTCGCCTTGACTTCCCCCGGTCCGCCGCCGGGCATGTGCCGACCGAACAGCCTCGTGAACGCGAACTCCGAGAGCCCGAACTCGCGAGGCTGAATCGTCCCGGCCCACGAACGGTACGAAAGCGGGACCTGGATCCCCAGCTTCGGGTCCACGTAGATCCACGGCTCTCCGGGCCGGCCGGGCGGCACCGTCTCATCCATCGCGTTGAAGTGCCAGCCGCGCCGGATCACGTCGTAACTGTGACACTCGCCGCAGGTGTACTTGGTGGAGAAGGGCAGGAGCGGGTCCGCATCGGGCGTGACTTGCGCGCCCTTGTCGCCATCCTCGTCCTCCGCAAACAGCGGGATCAGATGGGTCGGGTGCGCTCGGCTGCCGTCACTCTCATCCCCCAACAAGCCCTTCGCTGCCTCCTGCGATTCCTGCGCGGACGCCATCGCCAAAGACAACACCGGCAACAGAACGACGGCTAAGATCAGTCTGCTTCTCAAGGCTATCCCAAATCCTTTCTTGAGAGATGACCGGGCACCTTGCGGGTGCCCGATCATCGCCCGAAACACTCGATCTATACGTGGAACTCGTCCTTGCCGAATTCGAGTCGGCGTCCGGCCTCGACCGCCTCGTTGACCTTGAGCACCATCACTGCCGTCTCGTAGCCGATTTCGGCCGGGCAGTTGAGCTTCTCTTTGCCGCGCATGGCGTTGAAGAAGTTCTCCAGGTGCGGCTGATGGTACGGTTTGCCGTCCATGGTGATCGGAATCTCGTAGGCCGGCGGCGCGAGGGTCTCACGGACGTCCAGGACCGCCTCGCCTTCCGGCTTGGCCTCTTCCTTCTTCGGCTCTTTGACGAAACCGAGTTTGACCCACTTGTCCCATTCCGGAGCCGTCGCCTCGCGGTAGACCGAACCCCGGCTGGCCGACTCGGAGATTTGCAGCGTGCCCTGGTCGCCCATGAACGTCTCGAAGTAGCCCTGCGAGCTGTTCGTGGTCAGGACTTGATAGAAGCCCCGTACGACGCCGGCCTTCGTCTCGAACTCATAGATGGCCATGACCGTGTCATACCACTCATGGGTCTTGGCGTCGTAGTAGTCGGTCCCGCCGCTGGCGATGACCGAACGTGGGGTCGCATCGAGGAACCAACTGTAGATGTCGATCTGATGGGAGCCCAGATCGACGATCGGACCGCCGCCCAGTTTCCTGTACCAGCGCCAGTTGCGGAACTGCTCCATGCTTTCGAAACCATGCTTGCCCAAGACGTCGGCGGGAATCACCATCTTCTCAGGGTACCCAAGCGGGGGCTGAGCGCCGCGATTCCATTGCCCGTTGATCGTGGTCATCCGCCCGAGGATGTTGGCCTGCTTGATCAGCTTGTCGTAGCAGTGGATATACCGCGGATTGCTGCGACGCTGGTGGCCGATCTGCAGGAGCTTTCCGGTCCGCTTCTGCGCCTCGACCATCTGCTTGGCCTTGGCCAGTTCGTTGGACATCTCCTTCTCGCAGTAGACGTCGAGTCCGGCCTCCATGCAGGCAATGGCGTGCTCGGCATGCCAGAAGTCGGGTGTCGCGACGATCACCGCGTCGATCTTGCCCTTCTCCTTGTCGAGCATCTCCTTGTAGTCCACGTAGGTGTTGTTCTGGTGGCCATAGCGAGCGAGCGTTCGCGAGACGCGCTTGAGGTTGTACTCCTCCCAGATGTCACAGACCGCCTTGAACCGCACGCCCGGGATCGTCCGAGCGGCGTCCATCAGGATCTGTCCCTGGGAGCCCGCCCCCAACAGGGCCACGTTGATATCGTCCGGCTTCGCGCCGCCGGCCTGGGCAAAAACGCGGGGAGCCATCGCCAACCCGGCCCCTACGGCCGCCGTGGACCGCAGGAAGCTGCGTCGATCCATCCCTTTTTCGTTCGTCTGGTCGCTCATTGTATTCGTATTAGCTCCAAAAAGTTAGCACTTCAATTTGCGATGAACTGTCAAAATTTTGGCCCGTTATTATGGTGGCCCCGGCGCAGATTGTCAAGGGAACTGCCCCGATTTTCCGGGGTCCGATAATGCCGCCCCGCAACCAACTGGCGAGGCGGTCACCGGGCCATCACTCACTCCAGCAAGGGTTTCACAATGATATTGCGATAGGCCACCGGACCATGGTTGCCCTGGAACATCAGCGGTCCCACGGGTGATTCCTTGCCCGTCAGCCCCCCCGGTGTCTGCTGGGGCATGATAAGGTTCTTGTGCAGCAACTGGCCGTTGAGCTCGACTTTCACGAACTCGGCGTTCTGGGTCTTCCTGCCATCGGCGTCGAATCGCGGAGCACGGAACTCGATGACATACTGCTGCCACTCGCCCGGCTTCTTGCAGGCGTTGACCGGCGGGGCAAAGCCGCCGTAAATAGCGCCCATGTCCCCACTGCCCATTCGCATCTTGCCGTAGCTGTCCAGCACCTGGACTTCGTACTCGCCCATCACATAGATGCCCGAGTTGGACCCCTGAGGCACCATCACCTCCAGTTCGATCCGGCAGTCACCGAATTTCGCCTTCGAGTAAATGTCCTGGCTCTCGCCGTGCTTGGGCGCCAGGTTGATCAGCTCGCCGACCCCTTCAACCTGCTCCAACTGCTTCGGGTCGCTCGCAGCGACTTTGGCCCTTCCGGCCGTCCACAGGTTCGCCTTGCCCGAGCCGGTGCTTGTCGCCCAGCCGTCGAGGTCGTTGCCGTTGAAAACCAACTGCGCGTCGCCGTAGGCAGGACACAGGCGTTGGACGCGGATGTCCTTGAAGTCCACGATCATCGGCGGGCCGGCGTGAAGCTGCAGCGCCAGCAGCCCCTTCCGCGAGGCACCCTTGCGGTCCTGCGGGTCGCCCGGCGCGGTCAGCCGGTCATTGTCGATCAACTCCATCGTCTGGTAACCGTTGAGGAAATGCTGGAGGTGGTTGCCCTGGCAGATGATGTCGTACTCGTTCCAGTCCTTGTCCTTGTAGTAGCCCTCCTGGACGAGCTGCTTCTGGTCATTGACGCGGCCGCGAACGACCTTCTCGCCGTTTCCATCGATCACCATCAGATCGCCCACGTTGACCAGCCAGGCGCGGCCGCCCTCGTCGTACAAGAAGCCGACCGTGCCGGGATTGTTCTCCACCTCGGCCTGATACCCGCTGATCCGCCACTTGGCGAACTCCTTGCTGCGGTACTGCACGCCGGAGTTGCCGCTGAGGATGCGAAACTTCAGGTTCAGGTGGAAATCGCCGAACGCGCCGCCGCGATAGACCAAAAACGTGTTGCCCCGAGCGGGGTTCTCGGGCGTCGTCTCGCCTCGGATGAAGCCGTCCTTAACCGACCACAGTTGGGGTTCGCCGTCCCAGGCGCCGAGGTTCTTGCCGTCGAACAGATACTCCCACGTGCTGACAGCCAGATCGGAGGCCGTCCGATGGAACCAATCCACACAGCCGGCGATCTCCGGCAGGCTGTTGTCCCAGTTGTGCTCATACTCGATGGAGAAGACCCCGTCGAACTTCTGCCAGGCCAGTTCGGCCAGCACCGCGCCGACTTTGCTCTTGCCCGTGCCCCAGATCACATCGTGGGCACCTTTGTTGCCGAACTCGTTGAGGTCTTTGAAGTGCAGACTGCGAATCCTCCCGGCCCGGCCCAGTTTCTTGACCGCTTCGACCGGATCGATTCCCGAACGGGTCCAGTGCCCGGTGTCGGCGCAGGCGCCGATCCATTTGCTGCGGCCCTCGCAAACCCTCATCACGGTGTCGGGGTTCCAGTAGTAAGAGGGCTCCGGGTGGTTGTGGATCGCCACGCCGATCTTGTACTCCTGGCAGAGCCGATCGATCAACGGGATGGCATCCTCGGGCGGCTCGGAGACGATCGTCTCGATACCCATGTCGCGAGCGAAGTTGAACACCTTGCGACATTCCTCCTCGTTGTTCGGCAGGCCCACCACGCCGTAGTTGACCAGCCTGATCCCCTGCTCATTGAGCATCTGCTTGACCTGAAGCCGCAGTGCGGCCGACATGTTGTGGTCCAGTCTGGCGTCACCGTCTTCCTGGCTGAGCTTCTGGCCGGGATAGGCTTCGATGTAACCCAGGCCGACCGACTTCGTCTTGGCCACCGCCTCATAGAACGTGAACCGATTGAAGCTATACGCCTGTGTCCCCAGGCGCCATTGGTCTTTCGCCTCGGCGCCGGTGACGGCAACACCGCAGATACAAATCCCCGTCACTGCCAGAACGACCACTGTCTTCATCCATTTGTTCATCTGGAATTCTCCTGAACGCAAAACCCCTGTCGCACCACGATTGTGAGATCCCCTGTCGCCTTCGCTACAGGGTCCATCCCTGGCGATACCGCCGGCGCAGATGCTCGTTCACTTCCGGCATGTTCGTGACCTTCATCGCCGCGCTGTCCCACTCGATCTTCCGACCGGCCTTGGCAGCGATGTTGCCCAGCAGGATGGCCTCGGTCAGAGGACCGGCATAGTCGAAATTCGACAGGGGCTTGGGCCCGCCCTTGCACGCCTCGACCCATTCGAGGTAGTGGCCGCTGTCCCCCTGCTTGAACCGCCGAATCCACGGATCGGGCGTCTTGATCCCGCGCATCTTCGAGTACGGAATCAACTCCGGCCGGCTGCCGTGCGGCAGCAGGAGTGTCCCCTTGTCGCCGTAATACAGACCGCCCTGATCGGGCAGGTTGCGCCCCTCTTCCAGATCCTCCGGGCGCGGTGGCCGATTGTCCCCGTCGAACCATCGCACCGTCACCGCCGGACGGTCGCCGCGGGCCGGGAATTCCCACGTGATGATCGTCTTGGTCGGGTACGTTTCATCACTGAACGGCCCAGGTTGCGCTTCAATGCTCGTCGGCGCATCGAGATCGAGGGCCCACCACGCCGGGTCGATGATGTGGCATCCCATGTCGCCGAGCGTCCCGGTGCCGAAGTCCCACCAGCGCCGCCAGTTTCCGGGAAGATAGGTCGGGTGATACGGCCGATAGGGGGCCGGTCCGAGCCAGAGGTCCCAATCGAGTGTCTCGGGCACAGGCGGCGTGTCGGTCGGACGCGTGCCGCCGCCCCAGTTCTTGCCGCTCCAGAGGTCCACCTTATGCACCTTGCCGATCAGACCCGACTGGATCATCTCGACCATCGTCTTCATTTCCGTCGTCGCGTGAAGCTGAGTCCCCATCTGCGTCACGACGCCGTACTGCCGGGCCGCCATCGTCAGACGACGCACCTCGTACACGTTGTGACAGAGCGGCTTCTGGCAGTAGACGTGCTTGCCCCGCTGCATGGCCGCCATCGAGGCGACCGCGTGGATATGATCCGGCGTCGAAACGCTCACGGCGTCGATGTTCTTGTCCTCGGCGTCGAGCATCTTACGGAAGTCGCGATACTTCTTGGCATCGGGGAACCTCTCAAACGTGCCGGCTGCATGCCGCCAGTCCACGTCGCACAGCGCAACGATGTTCTCGCCGGCAAACTGGCCGACGTCGCTGGCCCCCATGCCGCCAACACCGATACAGGCGATGTTGAGCTTCTCGCTGGGCGCGACGTGGTTCGGCCCGCCGAGAACGTGACGCGGAACCACGGTGAACGCCGCAACTGCCGCCGCACCCCCGAGAAACCGCCGTCTGGTAATTCGTCCATCTTTCATCGTAACTATCCTTCAACCTGGTGAGTGATTGGATCTCGTCGGCTTACAGCGTCCAGCCTTCACGATATTCCTTGGTCAAATACTTGTTCGCCTCGGGGACGTTGGTGAACTCGAACTTGCTGGCGTCCCAGAGCAGCTTCGTTCCCAGATACTTGTCCTGCTTCAGCTCCGAGCGCAGGGCGATGTTGCCCATCAGCACCACCTGCGCGAGCAAACCGGCGTGGTCCGGGAAGTTCGAGCCGGCGGGCTTGCCGCCCTTGCACGCCTGAATCCACTCGACGTAATGGCCGGGCGAACGCTCCAGCTTCTGCGGCGGCTTGCCGTAGTCTTTCTGCCGAGACTCCGGCAACAGGCGGCCGCCATACAGCTTGCCCTTCTCGCCGATGTAGAGCGCGCCGTTGGTGTCCCAGCGACGGCCATCCTCCAGCTCGTTCGGCCGAGGCGGCTTCATTCCGCCGTCGTACCAGTGCAGCGTCACCGGGGCCAGGTCACCGCGGGCGGGGAACTCGTACGTCACACGGGAGGCGACCGGGTAGGTCTCATCGTTGACGAGAGTGCAGCAGGCCTCCACGCTCGTGGGATATCCCAGCTTCAGGGCGCGGAACACCGGATCGATGCTGTGGCAGCCGATGTCGCCGAGCGCTCCGGTGCCGAAATCCCACCAGCCGCGCCAGACGAACGGATGATACACCCTTGGCACGTACGGGCGCATCGGGGCCGGACCGATCAGGAGGTCCCAGTTGAGCGTCTCGGGGACGGAATCGTTGCCCTGCGGCCGGTCCACACCTTGCGGCCAGTACCACTTGTTGGTCCCGTTCAGAGGCCGATCCGTCCAGACGTGCACCTCGCGCACCTGGCCAATGGCCCCGTCCCAGATCGTTTCGCACAGCAGACGGGTCTGCTCCGAGGCCTGGCCCTGGTTGCCCATCTGCGTGGCGACACCCGCCTGGCGGGCGGCTTCGGCCAGCATCCTGGCTTCCAGAACGGTGTGGGTCAGCGGCTTCTCGCAGTACACGTGCTTGCCCCGCTTGATCGCCGCCAGCGAGACCGGCGCGTGCATGTGATCCGGGGTCCCCACAACCACCGCGTCGATGTTCTTGCCCTCCTTGTCGAGCATTTCGCGGAAGTCGTAGTACTTCCTGGCGTCGGGATAGCGTCGGAACGTCCCGGCTGCATGCCGCCAATCCACGTCGCACAATGCGACGATGTTCTCGCTCTCCATGTTCCTCAGATCGCTGGCGCCCTGTCCACCGATACCGACCCCTGCGATATTGAGCTTCTCGCTGGGAGGGGTGTTGTTCGGCCCGCCCAGCACGTGACGCGGAACCACCGTGAACGCCCCAATGGCCGCTGCGGCACCCATGAAATCACGCCGAGATAATGCCTTGTCTTTCACAATAATACTCCTCATTCTGATGATTGCGCCATGGACGATTCTGTTACAGCAGCCATCCGTCGCGGTATTCGTCGCGGATGTACCTGTTGGCCTCCGGCAAATTGGTGATCTTCATGTTCGGGCCGTCGCAGTGGAGTTTGAGCCCTTTCTCGTACAACTGCCTTTCCATTCGCAGGGCGATATTTCCGTAGAGAACCACTTCGGTCAGCGGTCCCGCCCAATCGAAATTCGCTCGCGCCGCCGGCCCCCCTTTGCACGCGATCAGCCACTCCTTGTGGTGGCCGGGCGAACGCTCGATCCGCTGCGGCGGCTTGCCATACTCTTTCATCCGCGCCTCCGGGATCAGGCGATAGCCCAGCATCTTACCCTTGTCACCCACGAAAAGATTGTCGTCGGCCTCACCGAACTTGCGTCCTTCCTCCAGCTCCACCGGCCGCTCGGGCATCATGCCGCCGTCGTACCAGGTCAGCGTCAAAGCAGGCATTTCCTGCCGGGCCGGGAACTGGAAACGGACGATCGACGCCTTCGGGGCAGTTTCCTCTTTCACGCCGGCTCCCTCATCCATATTGCTGGAGCAGGCCTCCACTGTCGTCGGATACCCGAGCTTGAGCGCGCGGAAGACCGGATCAAGCTGATGGCAGCCGATGTCGCCGAGCACGCCCGTTCCAAAGTCCCACCAGCCGCGCCAACTGAACGGCAGATAGCATGGGTGGTAGGGCCGCGATCTGGCCGGGCCAAGCCACAGGTCCCAATCCAGTGTCGCCGGTACGGGCGGCGTGTCACTCGGCCGGCCGATCCCGCGGGGCGAGATGGGCCGGTTGCACCACGCGTGGACCTCGCGGACCGGGCCGATCGCACCGTCCCAGAGGATCTCCGAAACGAGCCGATTGCTCTCCGTCGCCTGGCCCTGGTTGCCGAGCTGCGTGGCGACCTTGGCCTCGCGGGCCGCCTCGGCAAGCTGTCGGCACTCCCAGATCGAGTGCGCCAGTGGCTTCTCGCAGTAGACGTGCTTGCCGCGTTTGATGGCGGCCATCGCGATCACGGCGTGGGTGTGGTCCGGGGTGGCAATCACGACCGCATCGATGTCCTTCTGCTCGTCGAGCATCTTGCGGAAGTCGCGCCACTTGCGGGCCCTGGGGTACTTCGCGAACACCCTGCCCGCGTAGGCGTCGTCCACATCGCACAGCGCAGCGATGTTCTCGCTGCCGACCTCGTCGAGGTCCCCCTCGCCCCGGCCGCCGATGCCGATGCCGGCGATGTTGAGCTTCTCACTGGGCGGCACGTAGCCCGCCCCCCCCAATACGCGACGCGGCACAATGGTAAACGCCGCCACGGCCGCCATCTCCTGCATGAACCGCCGCCGCGACGGCCGATCCATCGCCCCGTCCTGCCTTCCTTCGCTGTCCGCTCTCATGATCCTGGCCCCACCTTGCTGGTTCATTGGACTTCCCGGCCAAACGAACAATCAATCATCAATAATCCACAATCAATCAGAGAGTCCATCCGTCGCGATACGCCCGCTGCATGTACGCGTTGGCCTCGGGCAGATTCGTCACCTTCATGCTCGCGCCGTCGTAGGCGAGCCTGAGCCCTTTGGCCTGCAGTTCGAGGCTCATGCGCACCGCGACGTTGCCCAGCAGGACCATCTCCGTCAATGGACCGGCGTAGTCGAAATGCGAGCCGGCCGGTCGGCCTCCCTTGCAGGCCTCGATCCATTCTTTGTGATGGCCGACCGAGCGCGGGATCGTCTTGTCGGGCCGCTGATACGCTCGCATCTTCGATTCGGGAATCAGACGGGGGTTGTTGCCGTAGCTGCCGCACATGATCTTGCCCTTCTCACCCACGAAGATCACACCGCCCAGCTTGTCCCCCATCGACCTGCCGTCCTCGAGCTCCCTGGGACGCGGCGGCATCAGGCCCCCGTCATACCAGGTCAAATCCAGCCCCGGCATGCCTTCACGCTCGGGGAATTCGTATCGCACGATGGAAGCCTGCGGATAGCTTTCCGTATTGAACGGTTTGTCCCAGGTGATCGTCGGAACGAAGATCGAGCAGCTCGCTTCCACACTCGTCGGGGCATCAAGCTTCAAGGCCCAGAAGACCGGATCGAGATTATGACATCCCATGTCGCCCAGTCCGCCGGTGCCGAAATCCCACCAGCCTCGCCACAGCGCGGGCACGTAGGCGGAATGATACGCCCGCCACGGAGCCGGGCCCAGCCACAGGTCCCAGTCCAGCGTTTTGGGAACCGGCGGGGTCTCTTGGGGCCGCTGGAGCCCTTGCGGCCAGACGGCGTGCGTCGTCCATGCGTGTACTTCGCGGACCGGCCCGATTGCACCATCCCAAATCCACTCGCAGATCAGGCGAATGCCTTCGCCCGCGTGGCCTTGATTGCCCATCTGTGTGGCGACGCCCGCCTCGCGCGCGGCCTTCGCGATTGCGCGCGCCTCGTGCATCGAATGTGTCAGAGGCTTCTCACAGTAGACATGCTTGCCCATCTGGATCGCCGTCATCGTGGCGACGGCATGGGTATGATCCGGCGTGGCGACGATAACCGCGTCAATGTGCTTGTCTTCCTTCTCAAGCATGACCCGGAAGTCGGAGTACGCGCCGGCCTTCGGGTGACGCTTGAATGTCTCGGCGGCATGAGCGTGATCCACGTCGCACAGGGCGACGATGTTCTCGCTGCTGACATTCTGCATGTCGCCGGCGCCCTGGCCCCCAACACCGATGCCGGCGATGTTGAGCTTCTCGCTTGGGGGAACATGGCCCGCTCCGCCGAGCACGTGACGAGGGACGATCGTCCATGCCGTAAGACTCGCCGCCGCTCCGAGCACTCGGCGGCGGGACAGCTTCGGCCTCCCCTCGAAGGCTTTGTGTCCATCGAGACATCTGCGGCCGATTGTCGTGGCCCTTCGCACGAGCGATCTCCTTGAAAACGGCCCCTGCGCCGGCTGCGGTGCAGGGGCCGTATCTTGCTGCGAATCGACTGCCCGCCTACATGATGCTGTAGCCGGCGCGATAGAACTTCGTGATGTAGTTGTCTGCCTCGGGACAGTTGGGCGAGCGCATGGCCTTGGCGTCCCACTCGACGCGCTTTTGCAGGCGCACCGCCAGATTGCCCACGAGCAGCGCCTCGGTGAACGGACCGGCGTACCAGAAGCCGCTCTTGGCGTCTTGCGGCTTGCCCGCCTTGCAGGCGTCGATCCACTCCTGATGATGGCCGGGCGAGCGAGACAGCGTCTGCGGAGGCTTGCCATACTCCTTCATGCGCGCCTCAGGAATCAGCCTGGGCACGCCGGCGTGGCTTCCGCCGAGCAGTTTGCCCTTGTCGCCGACAAACAGGATTCCGTTGTCGCCGAGCCGGCGTCCCTCTTCGAGATCATCCGGCCGAGGCGGCAGCTTCGAGCCGTCGTACCAGGTCATTCGGATCGCCGGACGGTTGCCCCGGGCAGGGAATTCGAAGCGGATGATGTTCCAGATGGGCAGCGTCTCGTCGTTGACTCCACTGGTCTCGGCCTCCACGGCGGTCGGCGCATCGAGGTCCAAGGCGTAGAAGGCCGGGTCGGCGTTGTGCACTGCCATGTCGCCGATGGCGCCGCAGCCGAAATCCCACCAGCCGCGCCAGTTGAACGGAACGTAGGTGGCTTCGCCGCCTCGACCGTTGGGGAACTTGGCATACGGTCGCCACTTGGCCGGACCGAGCCATAAATCCCAGTCCAGGTGATTGGGCACCGGGATGGCCTGTGTCGGACGACCGATGCCTTGTGGCCACCAGGGACGCTCGGCGGTGCCGGCGCGATCGCTCCAGACGTGGACCTCGCGAACCGTTCCGATGGCACCATCTTCGATGAACTCGCGGTAGAGCCGCAGGCCCTCGCCCGCATGGCCCTGGTTGCCCATCTGCGTCACGACGCCGGTTTCTTTCGCCACCTCGGTCATCCGCCGGGCCTCGTAGATCGTGTGGGCCATGGGCTTTTCGCAGTAGACGTGCTTGCCCATCTTCATCGCCAGGATCGCCGCCGGCGCATGAATATGGTCGGGCGCGCCGATGACGACCGCGTCGATGTGCCTGGCTTCCTTCTCGAGCATCACGCGGAAATCACGATAGACCTTCGCATTCGGATGCCGCTTGATCGTATCGGCGGCTCGATTCAGATCGACGTCGCAGAGGAAGGCGATGTTCTGGCTGCTGACGGCGTTGAGGTCGCTGCCGCCCTGGCCGCCGACACCGATGCCGGCGATGTTCAGCTTGTTGTTGGCGGAGTCTCCGCCGGCCTGGCCCAGCACCCGTTTGGGAACGTACGTGAAGGCCGCCAACGCAGCCGCCGCTCCCATGAATCGTCGTCGCGACAGCCCCTGATCCGAGGTTCCTTCGGTCTTGACGCTGTTCGGATTCGTCATGGAACACCTCGTGTTTCTACAAAGGTGCTGCACGTCGGTGTCAACGTGCAGCACCTGTTATGACAGAACGTGTGTCGAGGCAGTTAGACCTTCATCTCCAACGGACCCCAACCCGCGCGGGGCTCGCGCCAGGCCAGGTCGTTGATAGCCGGGTCGCTGGTGATCTCGCCTGCTTCGTTGAGCTCGAGCTTCTTGCCCGCACGGGCACAGAGGTTGCCGAGTTGAATGTTGGCGGTCATCGGACCGGAATAGGCAAAATTCGACTGGCTGAACTCACGCGGCTTCTCGCCCCGGCAGGCCATGAAGAACTCCTTGTGATGGCCGGGAGAGCGTTCGAGCAGTTGCGGCGGGCGGCCGAACTCCTTGCGCCGGGCCTCGGGAATAATCAACGGGGTTTCCCAGTAATCGCCGTTGACCAGCATCTTGCCCTTGGAGCCGATGATCAGGTTGCCGGTTCTCGGCAGTTGGCGTCCATCGACTTCGAGTTCCTCGGGGGTATCCGGCATGAAGGGCTTGCCGTTCCCGTCATTGCCCTCGTACCAGAAGGTCTTGAACCCGGGCCGGCCGTCTTTGGCGCGGTAGGTGTTCTTGACCACCATACCAGCGGGCCACTGGTCCTTGACGGGCCCGGTCATGATGAACGGCTCAGCGGTGGCGGCGTAGCCCGGATTCATGATCGAGTAGATCCCGTCGGTCGTGTGGCAGGCCATGTCGCCCAACGCGCCGGAGCCGAAATCGACAAAGCCGCGCCAATTGAACGAGTGGTAGACGCCCTTCTTGTAGGGACGCATCGCCGCCGGGCCAATCCAGGCCTCCCAGTCCAGCGTATCAGGGATCGGATCGGCCCCTTCCGGACGGTCACCGCCCTGGGGCCAGACCGGCCGATTCGTCCAGGTGTGGAACTCCTTGACGTCGCCGACGGCACCGGCCTTGATGTACTCGTATGCCAGCCGCCACCCGTTCCCGGCATGGCCCTGGTTGCCCTGCTGCGTGACAACCTTGGGATTCCTGGCATAGGCGGCCGCCAGAAGCTGCGCCTCGCGAACCGACCAGGTCAGCGGCTTCTCCGTGTAGCAGTGAATGCCCATGGAGACAGCGGTCATCGTCGGCGCGAAATGACTGTGGTCCGGCGTCGCCACGAACACCACGTCGAGATTCTTTCCGTGGTTCTCGAAGACCTTGCGCCAATCCGTGTAGCCCTTCGCCTGTCCCCAGCCTTCCTTCTCCAACACCCCGCCCCACCGGGTCTTGTCGGTTTCGGCAAAGGCGATGCATTGACAGCCTTCTCCATGGGCGGCGCCGGTATGCGACCCCGCCTGCCCGCCTACGGCAATGAACCCCACCTGGAGCTTTTCATTGAGCCCCTGGGCCCGGATGAGGCTCGGGAAACCGATCGCAGATACCGCTCCGAATGCGGCCGTGCGTTTGACAAACTGACGACGTGTGATGTTCGACATGAGCTTGGCTCCTTAACTCACAGTAAATGAAAGAATCGACCTTCCGCTACGTTTCGTGATTCACTCAGACCTTCATTTCCAGCGGACCCCAACCCGCGCGCGGTTCGCGCCACGCCAGAGCGTTGATCGCCGGGTCGCTGGTGATCTCGCCCGCTTCGTTGAGCTCGAGCTTCTTGCCCGCACGGGCACAGAGGTTGCCGAGTTGAATGTTGGCGGCCATGGGACCGGAATAGCTGAAGTTCGACTGGCTGAACTCGCGCGGCTTCTCGCCCCGGCAGGCCATGAAGAACTCCTTGTGATGGCCGGGAGAGCGTTCGAGCAGTTGCGGCGGGCGACCGAACTCCTTGCGCCGGGCCTCGGGAATAATCAATGGGGTTTCCCAGTAATCGCCATTGACCAGCATCTTGCCCTTGCTGCCGATGATCAGGTTTCCGGTTCTCGGCAGTTGGCGTCCATCAACTTCGAGTTCCTCAGGGGTATCCGGCATGAAGGGCCTGCCGTTCCCGTCCACGCCCTCGTACCAGAAGGTCTTGAACCCGGGCCGGCCATCTTTGGCGCGGTAGGTGCTCTTGACCACCATCCCGGCGGGCCACTGATCCTTGACGGGACCGGTCATGATGAACGGCTCAGCGGTGGCCGCGTAGCCCGGATTCATGATCGAGTAGATCCCGTCGGTCGTGTGGCAGGCCATATCGCCCAGAGCACCGGAGCCGAAATCGACCACGCCTCGCCAGTTGAAATCGTGGTAAGCCCGGTTGCCCTTGTACGGACGCATGGGGGCCGGTCCGATCCAGGCATCCCAGTCCAGCGTCTCGGGGACCGGATCCGATCCTTCCGGCCGGTCGCCACCCTGGGGCCAGATCGGACGGTTCGTCCAGGTATGGAACTCCTTGATGTCGCCGACGGCGCCGGCCTTGACGTACTCGTATGCCAGCCGCCATCCGTTCCCCGCATGCCCTTGGTTGCCCTGCTGCGTGACGACCTTGGGATTCTTGGCATAGGCGGCCGCCAGAAGCTGCGCCTCGCGAACCGACCAGGTCAGCGGCTTCTCCGTGTAGCAGTGAATGCCCATCGACACGGCGGTCATCGACGGAGCAAAATGGGTGTGGTCGGGCGTCGCCACGAAGACCACGTCGAGGTTCTTCCCGTGGTTCTCGAACACCTTGCGCCAATCCGTGTAACCCTTCGCCTGTTCCCAGCCCTTCCTTTCCAATACGCCGCCCCACCGACCCTTGTCGGTCTCGGCGAAGGCAATGCACTGGCAGCCTTCTTCATAGGCCTCACCGGTATGGGCTCCGGCCCGTCCGCCCACGGCGATGAATCCTACCTGGAGCTTCTCGTTGAGCCCCTGGGCCCGGATGAGGCTCGGGAAACCGATCGCGGATACGGCTCCGAACGCAGCCGTGCGTTTGACAAACTGACGACGTGTGATGTTCGACATGAGCTTGGCTCCTTCACTTCGGGTGAATAACAGATCGATGTCTAAGTTACAGAGACCACCCCTCGCGGAACACCGGACGCACATAGGCGTTGGCTTCCTCGTCGTTGGTGACCTTCATGTTCTCGCCGTCCCATTCGAGCTTCTTGCCCGGGTTCAGCACGGCCAGGTTACCCATCACCACGGTCTCGGTAAACGGACCGGAGTAGTCGAAGCTGGAACTGGCCGCCGGACCGCCTTTGCATGCCCGCACCCAGTCCTGCTCGTGGCCGCCCGGGCCGTTCTCGATGCGAGGGATGCTCTTGGCCGGTCGCGTGTAGGCCCGCATCTTCGTCTCGGGAATGATCCGCGCGTTCTCGCTGTAGGTCCCGCACATGATCTTGCCTTTGGTGCCGACGAAGATCGAGCCGCTCTCGGGAATCTTGCGCCCGGGTTCGAGATCGTCGGGCCGCTGTGGCAGGATGCCACCGTCGTACCAGTGCAGCTTCACCGGGACCATGCCCTCGCGGGCCGGGAACTGATAGTGCACGACTTCTGCGGTCGGATACGTCTCCTTGTTCTCGAACCGCGTCCACATCGTCGGCACTTCGTACGAGTGGCTGGCCTCCACGCTGACGGGATACTTGAGCTTCAGCGCCCAGAAGGCGGCGTCCATCACGTGACAGCCCATGTCCCCCAGCGCCCCGGCACCGAAGTCGATCCATGCACGCCAATTGAACGGAAGGTACGTCGGGTGATACGGCCGCATCGGCGATGGACCGATCCAGAGGTCCCAGTCCAGCGTCTCGGGCACGGGCGGGGTGTCCTTCGGCCGATCCAGGCCCTGCGGCCATACCGGACGATTCGTCCAGCAATGCACTTCGTGGACGTCGCCGATCGCGCCGTCCCAGATCCACTCGCAGAGCATCCGAACCTCCTCGCTCGAATGGCCCTGGTTGCCCATCTGCGTGGCGACCTTGTACTTCCGCGCCGCCTCGGTCAGCATGCGCGCCTCGTAGACGCTGCGGGTCAGCGGTTTTTGCACGTAGACGTGCTTGCCCCGCTGCATCGCCGCCATCGCCACCACCGCGTGCGTATGGTCGGGCGTGGCGACGATCACCGCATCGATGTCCTTCTGCTCGTCGAGCATCTTGCGGTAATCGTTCCAGGTTCTGGCTTTGGGATACCGCTTGAACACCTCGGCCGAATACGTCCAGTCCACATCGCACAGCGCGACGATGTTCTCGCTCTCGCAGGCACGGATGTTGTTCTGGCCCATGCCCCCGATCCCGACGCCCGCGACGTTGAGCTTCTCACTCGGTGGGGTATGGCCCGGGCCGCCCAGGACCTGTCGCGGCACGAATGTCACCGCGGCCATCGCGGCGGCGGCCGTCCCCATGAAATCGCGACGGGACAACCTGCCGCTGTGCCCTTCTGCCGTTGCCTTCTTCATTCCCTGATCCCTTTTCTGACAATTCGCTCGCCGATCGAGGACATTGTCCCCATCGGAACATCACACCACAGGCTCGGTCATCCGCCGAGACGACGGCCACCACCCTTACGGGGTCGCGGTCCCATCGATCACCCCCTGCGCCTGCTCGCGCAGAGTCTCATTCTTCGTATTCCTGACCACTCTGGCAAGCAGCTCGCGGCACTCCTGCCGATGGGCATCCTGAATCTTCTCCGCAATCCGGACGACGGCCGACTCGGCCTCCACCTGAAGTGCCGCGTCATCCAGATACTGCGCGGCCATCTGCAGGGCCTGCAATGTCCCTGCGCCGCCCAGACCGGCAAGCACGCGTTTCTTCTCGATGGCGTTGGGAGCCAGCTCCATCGCCTTGGCGTACAGCGCGACCGTCTCTTCGGCCGACCGGTCGCTCGGCGAGTCGAGCAGACGCACGAAACCTCGCAGCGAAAGGACCTTGTGCACGGGATTGTCGCTGGTCTGCGCTACCTGAAGCAGGTCGTCGACCGGTTCCGGCGTCGGCCAATCCGACAGGGCCCGAATCGCCGCGTCCCGAAGCTCCGCCTCCGGACGGGCCAAGGCTGCACGCAAAGCTGCCAGCGCGCTGTTGTCGCCGATCCGACCGAGCATGCGAAGCAGCGAAGCCCGAGCGGCGGTCTTCTCGGTGTTGGGCAGAACCGCCAGAACGCAAGCCGCACGCCGACTCGGGTCTTCGATCTTGCGGGCGACGGCAGCCACAGTCCGCTCGCCCTCGTTGCGGTCCGACTCGCTTGTCAAAGTCAGCGTCAGATCGATCAGGGCCGGCAGAGTCTTCGGATCGGCGACGATCCGCAAGACCTTCAGCGATTCCAACCGGACCTTTCGATCGCTGTCGCCGGCCGCCTGCAGCAGAGAGGCCACTCCATCGACAATGTTGCGTTCGCCGACCGCGCGGATCAATTCGACTCTGACCGCGGCGTCGGCCGTCTTGAGACCATCGAGAATCGTGGGGTTCACGTCGGGCCCGCGCAGTCGATAGAGGCTGTCTCTGGCGGCCTTCTGCTCCTGCCCGCCACTGCGAGCGGCCCGTGGCGCCAGCATGGAAATCTGCTCCGCTCCCCCCAACTGGCCGACGGCCCGCAGGGCGGCGATGCGCACCGATTCATCCTGGGCCCCGGCTGCCTCGGCGACCGCCGGCAACGCCGTCGCATCGCCGCGGTCCGCCAAAGTCGAGAGCAACTGGACCTGGACCGCAGGAGACAGCTTGGGGAGTTCCTCGGCCAGCGACCGGGTGATCGCCTCACCCGGGATATCCCGCACGATGGCGATGGCGCCGGCCTGCCGCTGGGGATCTCCACTGCGAAGCTCGTCGATCACCAGATCGATCACTTCCTGGTGTGCATCACCGGCCACCACACGGTGGGGCCCCGCCAGAGCGGCCACAACGACCAGAACCAGCACCAAGCCGTTTCTCTTCAAAGACAACCTCATCTATACCACCCTAAATCGAGATCGGCATTCCATTCTTGCGCTCCCGCGCCTGAGGCGGCGCCTCTCGGCCCAACCTCAGGCGAGAGTGTCATTCGTGACTACCTGTTCGGATTGCCGGCGGCGTTGAGCATCCCGCGCAGAGCGGCGGTCCGAATCAGTTGCGGCACGCCCGCCTTGTTCAGCTCACGATACATCTTCAGCGCGCCGGCCCTGTCGCCTTCGACCACCATCTGGTCGGCGCATCGCAGGCACGCGTCATAGGCAACCATCTTCAGCCTGTCGGGCGCGCTGTCCTTGACCTTGTCGAGCACGGCGGCCGCATCGGCCCCGCCGATCTTGCCCAAGGCGCTGATCGCCGCACCGGCCAACAGCGGATCGGAGGCGGTCGCCAGCTTGCCGACCTCGCCGGCCGCACCGCGATAGCCACGCTCGCCCAGCGAGTTGACCACGCCGATCTTGGCCTTGCCTTCGGCCTTGGGAAGGGCCGCAAGCAGCGCCTTGTCGGCGGCATCGCCCGGAATGCGCTCCAGCGCGTACCGTGCCATGTCGGAAAGCTTCTCATCGATCAGCATGGAGGCCAGCACCGGCACGGACTGGTCGCTCCCGATGATGCTCAGCTCGCGGCAAACATATTGCTTGCCCGCGTACTTCGCATCGGATTGCAGCACGCCCAGCAGACCCTTCTCAATGGCCTTCAGCTCGTCCGTCTTGCCGTACGCCTGGCGGATCTTGTCGCTCAGGGTCGTCAAGGCCTCCCGGCTGTCCCCGAAGTCGTACGTCTTGACCTTCGCCAACAACTGGTCCATCTCCGAACCTGCTCCACCGCCGGCGGCCGGTTTCGGTGTCGTATCGACCTTGAGGTCCCCGGCCGCGAACTGAATGCCGAGCAGCAGATGCTCGAGGATCGTCGGATTCATGAAGACCGGATCGTTGTGCCCCAGCGAACAGTAGAACATGCGGCCCTTGCCCCAGTCCTTGATCCACGTGATGCCGGTGTCCTCATCTCCCTCGCGCACGCCCTTGGTGTTCCGCGTCGTTTCGTCGCTCAAGTCCAGGCTCATCAGAACGAACTGCTTCTCGCGCGAATACAGCGGCGGGTCGGTCCGGTAGATCTCATCGCTGAGCTTGAAGCCCTGCCCCTTGAACGGCGCCATCAGCGGATGATCGGGATGATCGATCTTGAAAGCCCAGGTCCCGGGGGCGTTCCAGGGATGGCCGGTGAACTTGTTGCCCATCATCTCCATGCCTTCGGGCCATTCGTAGAAATTGTCGGCGGCGGCGTGGAGGCCGACGAGTCCCTTGCCGCTCTTGACGAAGTCCATCAGGGCCTCGCATCGCTCGGGCGTGGTCTCGGGATTGAACTTCAGGCTCGTCGAGTTGTTCAGGCAGATGATGTCGAACTCTTTGAGTCTGTCGGCTGTGAACACCGAGTAATCGTCCGTGACGTGCGTCACCTCGAACGCCCCGGTCTTCTCGCCCATGATCTCCAGCGCTTTGTTCGCCACCGGGATCACCGTGTGAAAGAAGGTCTCGCAGCGCCAGAACACGAGCATCTTGCGGGGTTTCTCGGGGGTCACGGCCGCCTTGGTCGGCATGGCCGCTGCGATCCTGGCGATCTCCTCATCCTTCAACTGCCGCAGCTCCTTCGGCGACTGGGCCCACAGCGGACCCGCCAGCATCGCGACACAAAAGCCGGCCATCAGTACGGCGGCGATACCCTTCGATCGAATCATGTCAGCTCCTTTCTTCAAAAGTCTGAGGTTTGACGTTTGAGGTTTGAAGCGAAGAGGACGGGGCATGATGCGAACCCTGCAACTTCGCACTTCAAACTCCACACTTCAAACTCCATCACAGATGCCACGGGGCCCGCATCGGGCGCGACAGCATCCGATTGGCCTCGGGGTCGTTCACGAATTCTTCTTTGTCCGGGTTCCAGCGCAGCTTGCGCTCCAGCCGCATGGCGATCTCGCCCAGCAGACCCACGCTGATCGAGCGATGGGCCACCTCGACGGGCGTGATCGTCTTCTGACGGGACTTGACGCAATCGAGAAAATTCTGTTGGTGGTCGCGGCTGTGGTACAGGCGAATCTCGTTGGGCCCGATCGCCTCGTTCCACAACTCCGCCGGGTTCGTCGCCTGCCGGCCGCGATCCACATGGACCCAGCCCTTCTCGCCGTACCACACGGTCCCCATGCCCTTGGGCACCAGCCGGTCGCTGGCAACCACCATCTCGACGTCGTTGGCATACCGGCAGGTGAACTTGTACTCGGTCGGCACGTCGTAGATGCCGTCTTTCGGATAAACGCCTCGACCTTCGATCTCGACCGGGCCGGTCTCATCGAGGCCCAGACCCCAATGGGCGATATCAATGTGGTGGCCCGCCCAGTCGGTGAGCTGCCCCCCGGAATAATCCATGATCCAACGCCAGTCCCAATGAGAGACCCCACGGAACGGCACCCACGGGGCCGGCCCAAGCCAGAAGTCCCAGTCCAGGTTCTCCGGGACCGGCTGCACCGCCTTGACCTCGCCGCCGCCGCCGGTCGGCAGGCCCACCTCCACGCGAGTGACCTTGCCGATCCGCCCGTTGCGGACCAACTCGCACGCGTGGTGGAAGTTCCCTTGCGAACGCTGCCAACTGCCGGTCTGCCAAATCCGGTCGTAGCGATGGACCGCCTCGACCATTCTCTTGCCTTCGGCAATCGTCCGCGCGAGCGGCTTTTCGCCATACATATCTTTGCCGGCCCGGGCCGCCATGATGACCGGGATGGAATGCCAATGGTCCGGCACCGCCAGCGACAAAGCATCGATATCGTCACGGGCGATCAGCTCGCGAAAGTCGTGATAGGCCGCACAATCGCTGTTGCCATATTTCTCATCGACCCGCCGTTTGGCGCCCTCGCGATGTCCCTTGTCCACATCGCAGACCGCCAGCACCCTTGCATCGCCCTTGTTGAGGAAGCCGTTCATATTCCCCGAGCCCTGCGAGCCAACCCCGATACAACCCATCGTGATCCTGCCGCTCGGGGCCCCGGCGCCGAAAACCGACGACGGGACGATGTACGGAAACGCCACCGCACCGGCGGCCGTCCCCAGGAATTGACGACGCGATACACGTCTTTTTGTCATACACGTTGCTCCTCACTCTCGCCGCAGAATGCGGCGGACTCCACGCCTTGGATCAAAGATGCCATGGACTGCGATACCCTCGCGACAGAAGGCGGTTGGCTTCGTCGTCGCCGACGAACATCTCGCGCTCCGGGTCCCATTTCAGCGGCCGCTGAAGCTGGTATGCGATATTGCCCAGGTGACAGACCGTTACGGAACGGCACCCGGTCTCGATATCGCAGATCGGCCTCGTGCGCTTGCGAATCGCATCGAGCCAGTCCACATAGTGGTTGTTGCATTCGTACAGATGGATTTCCTCGGGACGGATCTTGACGTCCTTCAGTTCGTCGGGCCAGGTCTTCAGATAGCCGCGATTGGTCTCGACCTTGCCCTCGGTCCCGGCGAACAACACACCGTTGGCGTTGTCACGGACCATCGTCACGCCGTTGGCGTACTTGTACGTGAGCACCTTGTAGTCCTTGCCGTCCGGCGGAATGATCTCCACGGGGCCGCTCTCGTCCATCCCCAGGCCCCACTGCGCGATGTCGAAGTGGTGCGCGCCCCAGTCGGTCATGCCGCCGCCGCCGAACGCGCTGTGGTTGCGCCAGTTCGGGAACCCATCAAAGCTGATGTTTGGCGAGAGCTCCTCGTTATACGGCCGCCACAGCACCGGTCCCAACCACATGTCCCAGTCGAGATAGTCCGGCACGGGCTGCGCCGGCAGCGGCCGATCGCCGGGCGGGCCGCCAACGCCCACCGTGATGTGCTGAAGCTGTCCGATATAGCCGTTGCGGACCAACTCGCAGCCCAGACGGAAATGCCAGTCGGACCGCTGCATGCTACCGGTCTGAAAAACCCGGTCGTACTTGCGGACCGCATTGACCATCGCCCGCGCCTCGGCCACCGTCTGCGAAAGCGGTTTCTCGCAGTAGATGTCCTTGCCCGCCTTGCACGAATCGACGACGTGGACGGCATGCCAGTGGTCGGGCGTCGAGATCACAACGGCGTCGATGTCGCTGCGGGCCAGCAGATCCCGAAAGTCACCATAGCTGTCGCAGCCTTTATAGGACTGCCCGCTCTTGCCGGCGTAGTGATCTTCGATGATCTTCTGGTTGCGCGCCAGCTTCAGCTTGTCCACATCGCAGGCGGCTACGACATGGGTGCCCGCCGAGTTCAGGAACGACCGTGTCAGGTGCTGGCTCTGCTTGCCGCACCCGATGAACCCCAGCGTGATCCGCTCGCTGGGCGGTGCCTGCCCCCCCTGGCCGAACACCGACGACGGCACGACATACGGAAATGCCATCGCCGCGACAGCAGCGCTCGCCGTCGTCCTGATGAAACCGCGCCGATCCATACGCACTTTTGTCATCGAACTGCCCTCGTCTTTCGGTGAACCCTGCGGACGTTGCCGGCACCATGCCGCGCCGGTCCGTATGAATGTGACACTGGATCGGCAGGATCGCTTCGGTCTCGGGCTGGAAACAAATGCGGTGCCGTAACCACCCTCCCGACGGATTGGCGCCATACCCCACCGCGCCGGATGCTCATGCTGCTTCTCCTGCAACCGTCAGGGCCCGGACCCTTGAGAGGTCCAGGCCCTGCGGAAGTCGGTCCTGACTATCTGTCAAACTGTGCGTCGAAGGCAATCGCCGACGGCTTGAAATCGAACTTCTTGACCGCGGCGCACGACTCTTCGGCCCCGTGCTCGCGATCCATCCGGCTGTCTTCCCACTCGATCGACAGCGGACCCTGATAGCCGATGTCATTCAGCGCCACGATGATCTCCTCGAAGTTGATGTCACCGTGCCCGATCGAACGGAAGTCCCAGTACCGACGCGGATCGGCGAATTCCGTGTGGCCGCCGAAAACGCCGACCGTGCCGTCCCCATGGCCCCACCAGACGTCCTTCATGTGAGCGTGGAAGATGCGGTCGGAGAAGGTGCGGATGAACTTGACATAGTCCACGCCCTGGTAGCCGAAGTGGCTGGGGTCGTAGTTGAAGCCGAAGCACTCGTGCCCCTTGACCGCGTCGATGGCCCGCTGGGCCGAGGCGATGTCGAAAGCGATCTCGGTGGGATGGACTTCCAGAGCAAACTTGATCCCCTCGGCTTTGAACGCGTCGAGGATCGGCGTGAAACGCTTGGCGAAGTCGTCGTAGCCAGCTTGGATCATCGCCGGCGATGCCGGGGGGAACGAGTACAGAAGGTGCCAGATGGAACTGCCGGTGAAGCCGTTGACCACCTTGACGCCGAGCTTCTTGGCCGCCTTGGCCGCGTCGATCATCCTCTCGGCGGCGCGTTTCTTGACGCCCTCGGGTTCGCCGTTGCCCCAGATCTTCGGACCGGCGAATCCCTTGTGACGCTCGTCGATGTTGTCACAGATGCATTGCCCTATCAGGTGGTTTGAGATGGCAAACACTTTGAGCCCGTACTTGTCCAACAGGGCCCGCTTGGCTTTGCAGTAGCCGTCGTCGGCCAGGGCCTTGTCCACCTCGAAGTGGTCGCCCCAGCAGGCCAGCTCCAGCCCATCGTATCCCCAGCCGGCCGCCTTCTTGGCCAGCGTCTCCAGCGGCAGGTCCGCCCATTGCCCGGTGAAAAGTGTGACAGGTCTAGCCATCTCGTAACCTCCTTTTGCAGTTCAGTTTGAAGACCTTTCCAAAGCGATTCCTTTCTCCGGGAAAGAACGCTTACAGTTGTCCCGTTATTGCCGCTACATTGGTCGCGAGCCTCTTGACGTGCGCGTCTTGCGTTGCCGAACTGAAGTTGTATTCATGAAAGGCACTGATCCTCCCAGGCCGTCTTAAAGGTTCCTCATTATACCGGCCCGCCGGAGAGTGGCAAACGCAATTTCCAGCCAAATCCCACTTCGCCAACGGCCAATAAAATCTACCGAACATGCGTTATTTTGAGCACATAGGCGTGTTGGCAGGGCACCTCGTCGATGGATAGAGCGGGAACCTTAACCACCACATTGCGACCGGACCGACGCCACTCGACAGATTGCGCCACGCCGAGCATCGTTACATTCGTATTCGGCGAGACCTCGATATCCTCAATCACCAACTCGGATTTTGGCCAGCGCGGCGTAATCGCATACAGCGTGTCATCCTTTGTTGTGAAAAATACATCAATAACAGCCTTGTCGCCCGCCGGCGGCCCCGTAAGCTCGGCGATATCGTACTTGGCCTTGTACTCCTGCCCGTAGCCGACCTCCGGGCGCTTGCCTTCGGTCCACTGGATGGTCTTCTTCCAGTTCCGCGTGCCGTAGATCGCCTCGCCGTTGACCTTGAGCCAGTCGCCGATCTGGATCAGCCGCTCTTCCATGATGACCGGGATCGTCCCGTCGCCGTCCGGGCCGATGTCCAGCAGCAGATTGCCGCCCCGACTGACGATGTCGATGAGCATTAAGATCAGGTCCCGTGAGGACTTATAGTCGGAAAGGGACTCCGTCCGGCTGTACCCGAACGAGTGCGCCATGCCGCGGCATTCCTCCCACGGATGCGTCCCGCTGGCCAGGCCGGCTCCGTACTCGGTCGTCCAGTACCCGCCGTGCTTGTGCCGGCTGTCCTTGCCCCACCGGTCGTTGATCACCACCCTGTCCTTCACCGACGAGTCGTTGAGAAGCCACGCCATCAGCTCTTCGCTGCGCCAATCGCTGCTGTGCATGTCCCACTCGCCGTCGGAGAAGATCACCGTCGGCTTGTATCGCGTCACTAAGTCCTTGAACTGCGGGAACATGTGCTTGTCGATGTACAACGCGCGGTCGGTCACCCAAAGCGGGTTGTACCACTCGTATAGCGAGTAATAGAAGCCCATCTCGATGCCCTTGGCGCGGACGGCCTCGGTCAGCTCGCCAAGCAGGTCGCGGTTGGGCCCGATGTCCACGCTGTTCCACGGCCGGCCCCAGCTTCGATTCGCCTCGGCGCTCGGCCAGAGACAATACCCGTCGTGGTGCTTGCTGGTCAGCACGATGTACTTGGCCCCGCTGCGGTGGAAGATGTCCGCCCACTGCGCCGGGTCGTAGAGTTCGGCCTTGAACATCGGCGCGAATTCCGCATAGGGGAAGTTCTCGCCGTACATCTTCTTATGATATTGCCACCACGGACCGTTCTTGGCCTTGTCGCCGGTGATGCGATTCCAGTACCACTCGGAGTACTCGCCCCGCACCGACCACGAGGGGACGGAATACACGCCCCAGTGAATGAAGATCCCGAACTTCGCATCCACCCACCACTGCGGCGTCGGGCGTTTGTCGATCGACTCCCACTTCGCCTCGTACCGCTGCGCTCCGCACACCCCCGGCCACATCAGCAGCAACGCAAAACAACACAGCGCAAACAAACCCATCCACCTCTTCATCGGAGCAACTCCTTTCTGCACGGTTTCACAACCACCAGCCGCGACACACCCCGCATCGCCCTGCAAGGACGATCATAGACCCAGGACAGGATGGAATCCAATGAAAAGACATGGCAACGCGCCGAGTTCGACGTCAGCGAATCGGTCGTGTGAGTGCCCGAACGAAGGGATAGATGGGCCCAGAAACCCGATTGATCTGCTTCGGGCCTTGTGATAACATAATGATGCGCATCGGCAGAGATCTCAGGCTTGGAGAACACGGCTTGGTCGCGAAGATCACGACAACACAGATCAGTGTCACACATGATCGCCGTGAGGAGAGCATGGAGGCGAAAGCCCGCTGGTTTCAGTCTTTGCCGCTTTCCGAACGGATGGAGATGCTCTGCTGTTTCACCGATCTGGCGTTGACCGTCAACCCCGCACTCCAGGAACGCAAAGATGCTCAACCGATTGCAGGACGTGTTCAGGTCCTTTCAGCACCATGACGTGAGATACATCGTGATCGGCGGAATCGCCTCCGTCCTGCACGGCGTACCTCGCGCCACGTTCGACTTGGACATCCTGATCGAACCGACGCCCGAGAATGCCGAGCGTCTGCTCCGCGCCCTGCTGGACGCCGGCTTGGGCAGCGCCTCGCTGACATCAGCCGCCGATGTGCTCGCCCATGAGATCACGATGTTCAAAGATCGCATCCGCGTGGACGTGCAGACCTCCACGCCGGGCCTGACGTTCCAGGAAGCGTGGACCCATCATCAGGTGGTGTCGTACCAAGGCCAGCAGTTCTTCATCGTCTCGCGCGAGGATCTGATTCGCTCCAAACGGGCCGCCGGGCGCGACATCGATCTCGAAGACGTCCGCCTCCTCACAGCCACCGAACCACCCGACCAACCGCCGCCTGATTCCCATTGAGGCCCCGCCCCAGTCAGCCCGAAAGCCCCCTCCGACACAACACACCCGCCGTAGCACCGCCATTCGGAACAACATACTCAATTCGAGAGCCAAATCAGGCGAACTGTCCTGGCGATTCACGCGGATCGCATGACTCATGACACATGACAAGGGGCGGCAGGAATTGGTTTGACGGGCCATGCTGCGGGTTGTATCATGTACATGCATGTATGTGTATGCTCGAAAGGAGAGTTCCTGTGGCGACGAAGACGATCAGTATCGATCTGGAGGCGTACGACCGGCTCAAGGCGGTGCAACGGGAGACCGAGTCGTTCAGCCAGGTCATCAAGCGCGTGGTGGGCAAGCCGCTGGACGTGCCGCAATTCCTCAAGCGCATCGGCCGTAAGCCGATCAGCGCCGAAGCAGCGGCCGCCATCGAATCGCACGTTGAGAAACGGCGCCGTCCATCCCGACGGAAACGGTAATGGCGTGCCTGGATACCACCATCCTGATCGATCTGATCGGCAGGCGCTCGGTTCGAAAGCGTCAGGCCGTGCGCAAGATCGAGGAACTGGCCGAAAGAGGCCAGGCACTCACAACCACGCGTTTCAACGTTGCGGAACTCTACGTGGGCCTGGCCAGGTCCACGCGTCCCAAAGACGACGAGGAGGCCATCGGCACTCTGCTGCGTGAATTCGAGGTGCTGGAGTTCAACGATGCGGCGGCGCGCGTCTTCGGCTCGGTCACCGGCCTTCTACAGCAGATCGGCATACCCGCCGGCGATGTGGACGTGCTGATCGCCGCCACGGCCATGGTCCACGGCCATTCGCTCATCACACGCAACGCCCGACACTTCAGGCACATCCCCCATCTCACCGTCGAGGACTACTGACGCACGCGCCGGTTCAAGGAGCGTGGGCTCACCGTGGATTCGCGTACTCTGCGTAGCGAGCGGCGAGTTCCTCCCGTGACGGGGTTGGGCCCCGGCCGATCTGGAAGCGGTAGCGCAGCGTCAGCGTACGGTCCTTGCCGATCGTCCCGGTGAAGAACGCGCCGAAGCGACCGTAGTCGCGATAGGCCGAGAAGACCGTATCCTTCGGATTGTCGGGGTGGTTCATCTGCTGGACCCAGTAGCGCCGGCCGGCCAGGCCACAAGACAACGTCACCCACGGCAGGTCCTTGTCCGTGCGCGGATCGATTCCATCGCGATGGAACAGATACTGGGCCTTGTCCTCGTCCGGCCCGGCTCCCACGTCGTTGTGCGCGCGGTATTGCACGCCGGCATGTTCGGGGTCGCCATCAAGGACCACATCGCCGCGCACGGCCGTCAGATCGCTGCACCAATCGAGCAGCACGACGGACGGGTCGTCGAGCCGACGGGCGGTGATGTGCCGCCGTTCCACGAGGACCGGCTCGCCGTCCGGGTCGTTCCAGTGGATCACGGAGACGAACGTGGCGGCATTCCCCTCGGCCGACTTCTCCTCGAACCGCTGGTGCACCTGGGCGACGTTGGGCATGTGCCACAGATCGTACCGCTTGCCCTCGAACCCGAGCTTGTTCCAGCCGACGAAGATCCCGCGATGGTGCGGGTACTGAATCCCGTCGGCCGGATACTCACTCTGGCCATCCGGGCCGTTGGTCAGCCGCTGCCTCCCGTCATAGACGTGCAGAAACGGCTTGTACGTCTCGAACCGCCGCTGCGGCGTCGAGGGGTCAAAGTCGTACATATAGCGCAGGAGTGGCTTCCCGTCGGCGAGCACATCGAGCGACCGGCCGGCATTGTCGCGAAACGACATTCCGTCGGAATCCAATGGGGCGATCCAGATGTTGCGGAAGCTCACGGCGCTGCCGTGGTCCTGGAGCAGAATGGGCAGCGGCTCGGGCCCCTCGGGCCGGCCGGCGCCGGTCTTGTTCGGGACCGCCACGTCGTCGTGGACCAGTACGCCGTTGTGATAGACGGTGACGCGAGCGTCGGCCACCTTGGTGTCCCCATCGTAGCGGGCCTCACGGAAGCGGATGTCATAGCTCTGCCACTCGCCGGGCGCCTTGCAGACGTTGTAGTCCGGCGCCTTGAAACGGTAGATCGATCCGCATCCGGCGAACTCCAGTTCCCCGCCGTACGAGTTGATGATCTGGACTTCGTAGCGTCTCTGGATGTAAACCCCGCTGTTGCCGCGCTCGCGGTCCTGCGGGTCGGTCGGCAGTTGGAATTCCACGTGCATCACGAAATCCCTGACGGGCTTCTTCGTCAGGAGGCTGCCGCTGCCCGGGACGACCTGCATCGCGCCGTCGGCCAGCTTCCAGCGGATCTCGCCTCCGCCGTCCCGTTCCCAGTTTGAGAAGTCGGTCCCGTCGAACAGGACGATCGCATTGTCGGGCCGGCCGAACTTTGCGTCCACCTGCGGCGGATGGGCGTAATCCTGCCAGATGCGCTCGGCGTCGGCCACCACGACCTTGCCCTGGTGCACGTACATCCGGTAGCGGAAGACGTGGTCCTCCCCGGGCTTCATCTCCCAGGACGTTGCCTGCGAGGGGCAGAAGTTGAAGAAGATGTAGTTGTCCGGCTCCGGCCAGATCCGCATCGGCTCGGGATGCTGGAAATTCTGCGGGTGGCTGTAGAACGTGACGCCTTCCCACTCGTCGATCCTGCCCGATGTATCGCACCATCGTGCGCGGGTGCCGTGGCCGTCGCGGCCCTTGCCCTCGCTGGTCAGGTAAGCAGCGGTCTGGCCCTTCCACTTCGAGGTGGCGCGGAAGCCGAATCCGCCGTAGCGGTACTGGTCCTGAATGAGCGGCTCATCGGCGACGCACCGCTGCGTGGACTCAAAGTCGATCAGCCAGTACCCCTTCTCGGGCCCGCCCACATTGTAGGCGCGAACGTCCCAGACCTCGTTGAGGATCACCTGCTCGCCCTTGCTGGTCTTGCGGGCGACGTGCTCCTGCTCGACCTGGAACCCGCCGAAGACCGGTCCGTCGGTTGTGGACAGATACTTCGCGAAGCGAACGGTTCCAGTCCCGTCGCCAACGTTCCAGAAATCGACCATCCTGCCTTCGAATTGCGTGTGGGTCCACGGCATCCAGAGCCCCATGTGGTGGATGTGGTCCGCCGGATGGATCTCGGTCAACACCGAGCCTTTGGCAGACCAGAGCGGGTGGATGAATCCGCTGCGGTCATAGAGCGACCGCCGTGCCTCCGGGATGCGTCCGATGTCCTTCGGGGCCGGGACGACAGCGTGGTTGTAGCGCAGGATGTTGGCGCCGCCGAGTTGAAGATCGAGGGCCTTGTCACCCTTGACCGCTGTGACCAGGCCGTCCGTCGCCGGCTCGCCGCGAACCAGCTCGAACACCCGGCTCTGCCCGGCCGGTGTCGTGCCGCCCAGAATCCACCACAACCTCGGGGTCGATCCCGGCTCGACCTGGGCAGGCACCGCGACGCGTTGCGAACCCTTGACCTCTTGCAGACGCAGCGACGCCATGTCGGTCAGCCCGACCAGCGGCGCCGATACCGGCGTGTCCACGCGGGTGTGCTCGCCCGCCCGAACCGTAAACGTCGCCAACGGCTCGGCGGCGAACGCCTGCGCAGCGAACAGGAGACAGAAAAGCACGAGGAAGAAGACGGCTGTTGGTCTCGACGATGGACGTGTCTGCATGGTGGCGCTCCTTTCATTTCCAGCGGCTGTGCGGCCCAGTACCTCCCGGCCGCAAGAAAGGATTCTAACCCACCGATCCACCTTCAGCAAGGGCGACACGACACCGAATGCGTGGGGCAAGATCTCTCTGGCGAAAGTCGGGGAACGCGGGAGCAGATCACCCTTTGATGCAGATCAGCGGTTCGAGGCGGGCGACCTTTTTGGCCAAACCGGCCTTCTCGGTGGCGTCGACGACGGCCGTGACATCTTTGTACGCGCCGGGGGCCTCCTCAGCAACGCCTCGCAGGGAGGCGCCCTTGATCACAATGCCCTTCTGCGCCAGGTGCATGACGACGTCCTTGCCATGCCACCGTTGGGTGGCCTGCTTGCGGCTCATCGCGCGGCCCGCCCCGTGGCAGCAGGAGCCGAACGACAGCTCCATGCCCGTCCGCGTGCCGGCCAGCACATAGGAAGATGTCCCCATGGTCCCGCCGATCAGGACGGGCTGGCCGGTCTGTTGCAGGTCCGCCGGCAGCGCAGGGTGTCCCGGCCCGAAGGCGCGGGTCGCCCCCTTGCGATGGACGTAGAGCTTTCGCGGCTTGCCGTCGACGAGATGCTCCTCGACCTTGCAGGTATTATGCGAAACGTCGTAGAGCAGCTTCACATCGGCCTTGGGCAACAGATCGCAGAACACCTGGCGGACCAGGTGCGTCAGGACCTGCCGGTTGGCGACCGCGCAGTTGATGCCTGCGTTCATCGCACCGTAGTACTGCCTGCCGAGGTCGGACTTGATCGGCGCGCAGGCCAGTTCCTTCTCGGGCAGTTCGATGCCCTCGCTCTTGGCCGCCTTGACCATGCGAGGCAGGAAATCGGTCGCCACCTGATGACCCAAGCCCCGGGAGCCGCAGTGGATCATCACGACAATGTCGTTCAGGCGCAGTCCGAACGCCTCGGCAATCGTCGCATCGTAGATCGCCGAGATGCGCTGGACTTCGAGGTAGTGGTTGCCCGAACCGAGCGTGCCGACCTGGTCTCTCTGTCGCTGCTTGGCGTGATCGGAAACGAATCGCGGCTCGGCGCCGCCTATCCGGCCGTTCTCCTCGATGCGAGCGAGGTCTTCCTGCGTGCCATAGCCGCGTGAGACCGCCCAGTGCGCTCCGCCGCGAAGCATGTCGTCCATCTCGCCGGGCGACAATTCGAGCTTGCCTCGGCTGCCGACGCCGGCCGGGATGCAATGGGCCAGCATCGTCGCAAGCGGGTCTTTGCATCGTTCGATGTCGTCGTACGTCAGGCTGGTCGTCAAGGCCCGCACGCCGCAGGCGATGTCGAAACCGACGCCGCCGGCCGAGATCACCCCGCCCTGTTCGGCGTCGAAGCCGGCCACGCCTCCGATGGGAAAACCGTAGCCCCAGTGAGCGTCGGGCATCGCGTAGGAGGCCCGGACCACGCCCGGCAGCGCCGCCACGTGGGCCGCCTGGGCATAGACCTGCTCGTCCATCGCGTCAATCAGGGGCTTGTCCGCGAAAACAACGACGGGAACTCGCATGGAACCGAACGGATCGATGCACCATGCACATTCGCTGTGGCGCTTGAGCTTCTCGGCATACATGCCGCACGGTCTCCTTCCCTGGACGTCACACATCCACGATACACTGAGCGACCCACATACCCCTGGAATCGCGTTCCACCTTCAGATCGGCGTAAGTGGCCGCCTTGACCTCCACCGCCGGCTGGTGCCTGGTCACATCCACCATATCGCCCCAGGCGGTCGCCCGAATGCCCCCATCGACCGGTGCGACGTCGAACCGGCCGAACAGCATCGTTCGCGTGTCCATTTCGTAGAGCAGAGCGCTGAGCCAATACCAGAACAGCATCTCGTCGTCATCCTCTTCACAGATGATCTCGACGGATTTCCGAGGCTCGATCTTTGCCGGGTCGGTGATGATGGCGGTCAGCGCCAGCGCCGCCTGAGCGTAGGCCTCTTCTCGCGTGCGGCCGAAGCCGCGAATTCCCATGTCCGCGGGATGCGAGTAGTGTTCCCAATGGGGCTCGGTCATAGCGAATCCACAATAGAGACCTGGTACGGGCGAATGATGATTCGCCCCTACCGGGCCATCACGACGGATGACCAGCCGGTTTCGTTGCGTCCCGGGGAGGTGTCTCTGGCCTTCACGCGAAACCGATGGGCCTGGCCGGAACGCCCGATCAGTACGGAATACTCCCTGGAACTCTGCCACTTGCTGCTGAAACCCGACTCGGTCGTGCACTGAAAGAGGTACTCGACGTCGGCTCGTTCATCGACGGCCTCGACGGCCGTCATGGTCGCGTAGTAATTGAGGCTTCCTCCACCGATGTTGACTTCCTTGGGCTCCGACTCCCATTTCATCGGGTCCGGCGTCGGGGGTTGCAGGTCGGCGGTCGCGGACAACGAAAAGAGGGTCGGATTCTGATTGGGCGACTTGTCCCTGGCCCGAACCTCGAAGGTGTAGTGTCCATGCGGCACCGAGGTCACTTCGTAGATTCGGCTGTCCTGCCAGCCGCTGCTGTAAGCCGGATGCGACGTGCACTCGAACTGGTATTCGACACCGCTGGCATCCATCGCCTCGGTGGCGACCATGCGAATCGCGTTCGACGAAGAGTCGTAGGGCTCGGTCTCCCACGTCATCGGGTTCGGCGTCGGCGACGTGGTGTCGTCCTGCAGCGTACTGGTGCGGGCGGTCTCGGACCAGTCGGTCTCCAGCCGGTTGCCCCGATTCCTCGCCTTGACCCGATACCAGTAGAGTGTCATGGGCTCAAGCCCCGTCTGCTCCCACTGCGGTTGCTGCCCGGCGGCAAACGTCAGCCACCCGCTGTTGGACTCCGGATGCTGGGCGTTCTCGAAGTAGTACTCGACCTCGGTCCCGTCCCCGGATGTCGCAACCGTTGCGGTCATGGCAATCGAATAGGGTCCGGTCCCATACGGAGCGGTGGCCCACGTCATCGGATTCGGTGTCGGTGGGATCGGCGTCGTCGGGGGCGTCCCGCGCCAGGCCCGTGCCAAAACGGCGAAATCGCGGAAGTCCACTGCGCCGTTCCGATCGATGTCTTCAGCAAGCAAATCGTCCTGCACGAGCCACATGGCCGCCCACCGCACGAGATCGTCGGGCTCGACCAGCCCGTCATGGTCCAGGTCCGCCGGATGTCCCGCATCGGACAGCGACATGCTGGCCTGTGCGGTGCCTCCATAGGCGCCCACATTGATGCGCCGGCCATGCGGCCACAACTCGGCGGAAAAGTCCGAGTCCGGCGGGCCCGCATCGATGCACTGGCTCGTTTCGCTGTCGGCCACCCACAGCCGGACCGCCGGGTCCCATCGACCGGCCTGCGAGCGCAGGTGATAGTCTCCGTCGATCCACACGTCGTCATCAGTCTGAGGCGTGCCATTGTCGTCCCAGCGACCTTCGGCAGCGAACAACGGGTCCGCAACAAAATCTCCGGTTCCCAGTGTCGCATTGCCGCCGAAATTGCCGCTGTCGTTCATCCAGAAGGCATTGTAAGAGTTGGTGCACGGGCCGTAGATGCCGCCGGTAAAAGGCGCCTCGTTGAACGCGAAAATGTTGCTGCAAACCGTCCCCGAACAACGGCTCAGAGCGCCGCCATAGGTGCCGGCGACGTTGCCGACGATCGTGTTGTTGCAGATCCGCTGCATGCACGCATACAGGCCCCCGCCTTCTCCCGTAGCCCGGTTGCCTGCAATGACATTGTTCTCGATCGATCCGTTGCAGTCGTAGAGCCCCCCGCCGTCGGGGACGGCGACGTTGCCGACGATCCGATTGCCGACGATCCAGCCATCACAGAAATACAGCCCGCTGGCCTCGGTGTTGTAGGAGATCACATTGTCGCGAATTGTTCCGTGACAGTAGGCAAGCCCGGCGACGTTGTAGGAGATCGTATTGCCCTCGATCAGACCGCTGCATGCATAGATGCCCTCCAGCCCGTTGGCGACGATGGTGTTGCCGACGATGGTCGGCGTCGCGTCGCTCTGGCCGGCAATCCCGGCGCCTTCGCAGTCGCGTATGATGTTCTTCGAGATCGTCGGGGCCGATCCCACACAGGAAACGCCATGGCCGGTGATCGTGAAGCCTTCCAGAACGCATTGGCCGGTCTCATCGGAATCGAAGATGACGCTGGAACCGGACGGTCCGACAATCACCGTCGCCCCCACCACCGCCGGGTCATCCGGGTCTTCGCTGCGAACGGTGATGCGTTTGCCGACGAACGCGATCCGCTCGCGGTACGTCCCCGGCCGGACCACGATGACATCGCCGTCCCGGGACGCATCGATCGCCCGCTGAATGGTCGGGTAGTCGGCCGAGCCGTCGGCATCGACCGAGATCGTTCTCGCGGCACAGGGAACGGTCAGCACCCAAACGATCAGCGCTGCAACGAGTCTATTCATATCCGTATCCTTCCTCCTGAGGAACCTTTCTCACTGACCGCTATGATACCCGAAATCCCCGTCCGATTCAAGCTCCGCGCGTCGGGCACGGCGCTATTCGACCACCTTCAACCCACCGTCCGCAATCAGCGAATAGGTCTGCTCGCACTGCGGAACGGTGGTACCGGCCACCACGATCAGCCAGGAGCCCTCGGCGGGATCGGCCACATGGACCTGCTCGACGTTGTTCGTATGGTCTTCCCTGTCGCGCCGGGCCGGCTCCTGCGGCGTCCGCGGGTCAAGCGTCCAGGGGAAATGACGCCGCCCGGCCGGGTCGATCACCACAAGGTCCAGGTCGTTGACCAGGGCCGGCGCCGCAAGCGGATCGGCGGGAAAATCGTCCCAGACCAAGGCAATCTTCAGCTCGGTCTGCTCGGAAGACACCTCGAACACATAGGTGTTTCGTTGGCCCGGCGACTCGATACGCCCCTCGATAATGAGCGCATCGAGCGTGTTGGCGCGGACGAACTCGACCGCCCGCCTGGCGTCGATCGATCCGTATCCCGAGGCATAATCGGGGCCCGGACTGCCCAGGTCGGCTGCGGTGTGGATCAGGATGCCCTTGAGTGTCGAGGGCAGCGGATCGGTCCCATACGTGGCGCGCCAGTCCTCCAGAAGCAAGGCCAGCGTCCCCGAAACCGACGGCGCCGCCATCGAGGTGCCGCAGCCGGAGCCGTAGCGATTGCCCGGCAGCGTCGACCAGACGCCCCAGCCCTTGCGGGCCTCGCAGCCCGGGCCCATCACATCGGGCTTGATCCGCCCATCCGCCGTCGGTCCCTTGTTGCTCGACGACCAGATCGAGCCATCGTCCGAATTGGTGGCCCCGACCGTGATGACGTTCTTGCCGACCGCCATCGAGACGATCGTGGCCCAGCCGCCTTCGTTGCCGGCCGCACAGACGACTGACACGGGCTTGCCGAGGCCTCCTCGGACGATCTCGTCGAGGGCGGCGCAGTAATCCTTGTAGACATGCCACTCGACCTTGGCCCATGAGTTGTTGGAGATGTCGATGTCATATAGGTCGATGGCCTGCTCATATTGCTGGCGAAGATGGGCCACGTTGTCCCAGGCGCGAAACGACACCAGCGTGGCCGCCGGAGCCATACCTCGATAGCGACGGCCGGTCAGCAGACTTCCGTCGCCCACGAGCGTGCCGGCCACCAGGGTGGCGTGATCGCCCGATCGGCCGTCGTCATCGACGTTCGTGACCCGGCCGATCAGGTCCACGTGGTTGGCGTCGGGATGGCCTGACTCCCACTGGCCGACGATAACGCCGGAGCCGCTCAGACTATAGGGCGGCACCTGGACCGCATCGACGCTGGTCGCCGCCCGCACCCCGTCGTTCAGGTCCGCCGATTCGTAGTGCTGATCGATCCACTTGACGCCGTCACACGAGGCCAGGTCGGCGATGCAATCGACGGGCAACAGCAGGACGATGTCCCGACCGGCCTCGGCGCGCCCGACGATCTGTCCGCCCAGCCGGACGATTGTCGCCACAGCCTCGCTCGCGTCGGCGTCCTCGAAGAGTGTCACGATCAGCCTGGCGGCACCATCGGCGGTTCTGGAATAGGTGTTGACACCCCCGTCGCGCAGGGACGGATCGATCTTGTCTTCCGGCTCGATCTTGGCCAGCGCCAGGACGCCTGGGATCGCTGCAATTCGCTCGGCCGCCCTCAAGGGAAAGCTCGCCAGCCACGCGTGGTTGGGAATATACGACAGAAGCCGGACCTGCGCCCGGGCCAGTGTCGCTTTCTCCTCCACCGTCGGCACAGAGTCCAGTTGCAGGATGGCATGGATTCGCTCGGATCGATGGTCCTGCCGGACAGACATCAGCCCATCCAGGCCAGTTTCGGGAACGAAACGACGGCTCTTGAGCAGCACCGCCTCAGCGCCGAGCCCCTCGGTCGCCGCCAGCAAGACGATCAGCAAGCCCGCGAGGGCATTCAGCTTCTGCACGGCGGTCTCGCGACGTAGGACAACCACGCGCCGATTCACTTTCGCCCAAAACCCCCGTTTCATACACCGACCCAACCTCACATCTGCCCTGCGAACTCGTCGAATCGCAGGCAGGCGACCATCCCCTCCCGGCGTTCCGATGGACCGCTTCATTATACCATTTCGAGCCACCCATTTCCAGTCCATGCGCCCCGACGATCCAATCACAATGGTCCCATATATCGTCTGTGAATCGGTGTGGTACAGGCGTTCGTTCGGACGGGTTTTTGCTGTCCATGCGCCAGACGGCCAAGTACACTGAGCACCCACAAGACGAACTGGATTCTGTCGCGCTCGGCCGCGCATATCGCATATATGGGGGATCCCGGGGCCTATCGGGATCGGAGGGCCGCTTTGGAGATCTGTATGGTCAGTGTGAATTCGGGCAATCCCAGGGCCATGACGGCACACCTGATTCTGCTCGCAGCCCTTGTTCTGTCGCCTGCATCGCCGAGGTTGACGGCACAGACATCGGACACGATCTCGACCGGTCCGGCTGAGGTCAATCAGCCAGGTCCCACCGGTGCCGAGGCGGCCGAGACGACCAAAGCCGCACCCGTGGTCACCGCCGAAACGATCGACGCACGGAAGAAGCACATCGCAGGCTCTGCGGATCTGGCCGATGACGCCAAGGTCCGACTGACCGAGATCTACGACAAAGCCCTGGCTCAGTTGAAACTGGCTCAGGAGCTGGCGGAGAAGGACCGGCAGTACGGACAGACCATCCAGAACGCACCGTCGACGCTGGAGGAGATCCGGAAATCGCTGGCGCAGCCGGCCGTCGCCGCTGCGCCGGAGGTGGCCCCGGACCTGACCCTGGCCCAGGCCGAGCAGAGTCTGGCACAGGCCCTTGTGGCCCTGGAGGAAGCCAAGAAGAGGGCCGCCGAACTGGAGGAAGAACCGCGCAGGCGCGCCGACCGAAGGGCCAGGATCCCTGAGGAATCGAAGACCACACGTCAGCGGCTCGACGAGATACAGAAGGCCCTCGAAGCGCAGGCCGAACAGACCGAATCGGACCAGGCCAACCACGTTCTTCTGGCGGCCGAGCGGACTGTCCTGCAGAATCGGCTCGATGCGAACGCCAAAGAACTGCTGTCCTACGATGCGACCAACGAACTGCTCGCCGCCCGCCGAGACCTGGCGACCCGGCAACTGGCGGCCGCCCAGAAACGGGTGGATTTCTGGCAGGAGAAGACGGAAGCCCTGCGGCAGAAGGCCGCCCAAGCCGCCAGGACCGAGGCCCTTCGCGCCAAGGAAGAAACCAAATCGGCCCGTCCGGAACTCCAGCCGATCGTCGAGAGGAATGCCGAACTGGCTCAGGAGCAGGCGGAACTCGTTTCAAGAATTCAGGGGGTCACGAGGTACGCCGAAACCGTGGACGCCACGCTGGCGACCACGCGAAAGGACTTCGACGAGATTCGTAGCCAGATCGAGACCGCCGGCAGGGTCACCGACTCGATAGGCATCCTGCTGCTGGGCAAACGAGACAAGCTCCCGAACATCGGTGAACGCCAGCGGCGGATGCGAGATCGCCCTTCCGACATCGTCTCGTCGCAGCTTCAAGCGATGGCCTATGACAGACAATGGTCCGAGCTGGCCGACCTGACCGAAGAATTGGAGGCTGTGGCCGCCGGATTGGACGCCAGCCTTCCTGAAATCCAGCGCGACGTGGTCATCAAGGAGGCGGCCGACTATTACGAAGGCCAGAGGAAGCTGCTTCGGGCCATCTCGGACCACTATTGGGATTTTGCGACGCGTCTGGCCCATCTGGACAGCAGCGAGCGGCTGCTGGTCAAAACCGTCGAGGATTTCTCGGACTTCATCGACGCCAATGTCTTGTGGGTCAAGAGCGACCGCATGCCGGGCCTGTCTCATTTCGGGCAGGCCGCCAAGGCGTTTCTCTGGCTCGTTTCTCCATTGAACTGGCAGAGAACCGCTCGCACGCTGTGGAACGATCTGTCCGCGAACCCCATGATCTACGTCCTTGTGGCAGCGCTCGTCGGGGCCGTGATAACGTTTCGTCGCCGGGTCCATGCCCGTATCAGAGCCGGCTCCGAGAAGGTCCGCCAGATTCAGACCGACTGCTTCTTCCTGACGGTCGAGGCGCTCGCTCTGACGGCGCTGCTGGCGGCAATCTGGCCGGCGTTTCTTCTGCTGGCTCACTGGCGTCTGTCGATGATGGCCCTCGATGATTTCGTCCGTGCGGTGGCCGCCGGATTGCACCGAATGGCCTCGGCCGTCTTCGTCCTGAGTTTCCTGAGCCGCCTGGCCATGCGCCACGGCCTGGCCGACGATCACTTTCGCGTTCGTGAGGAGCCGCTGGCCTTTCTGCGGCGGCATCTGCGATGGTTCGGCCTGCTCATCTATCCGGTCGTATTCGTGTTCGAAGTCATGCGAACGCAGCAAACCGATGAGTCGTGGTACGGCGCCGCCGGGCGGATCGTCTTCATTGTGGGCCAGGCAGGCCTTGCGGTGTTTCTGCTGCGTTTGCTGCGTCCTGCCGCACCTCTGATGGAGACTTGGCTGAAGCAACATCGAGGAGGTTGGCTGGATCGTCTTCACTTCCTCTGGTATCCGGCGTGCCTGCTGGTACCGCTGTCCTTTGCCGTTCTGGCGGGCACAGGCTATCTCTACGGGGCCCGCTATCTCAACGAGAAGCTGATGCGCACCATCGGTCTGATTCTCATAGCCATCCTCGTTCGCGCGATGTTCGTCCGGGGCCTGACCCTCGCGCAGCGGCGACTGGCGCTGCTCGAACGACAGAAACGCCAGGCCGCCGTCGAGCAGAAACCCTTACAGGACCCGGCGACGACAGCGACCGCCACCGGAGAGACGCCCGAGAGCAAGGTCAAGCCCGAACAGACCATCTTCGAGATGTCGCAGCAAACCCGAAGACTCATCGCGGCCGCGACCACCATCCTGCTCGTGCTCGGGGCATGGTACATCTGGAAGGACGTGCTCCCGGCGCTGACGAAGCTGGGGACGTTTGAACTCTACAAGGCCGGTCCCGACGAGATCGTCACCCTTGGGGCAATGGTCACAGCTTTGGTCCTGATCGCCCTGACCGTTCTGATCGCCCGCAACGTGCCGGGCCTGCTGGAGCTGGCCATCCTCAGACACCTGCCCCTGGACCGCGGCGTGCGTTTCGCGATCGTCACCATCTGCCGCTATATCTTTGTCGTGATCGGCGTGGTGCTGGCCTTCACCGAACTCGGCATCGGCTGGGCCAAGGTCCAGTGGCTCATCGCCGCCATGACGGTGGGCCTGGGCTTCGGCCTGCAGGAGATCTTCGCCAACTTCATCAGCGGCCTGATCATGCTGTTCGAGCAGCCGATTCGCGTCGACGACATTGTCACGGTCGGAGACGTCACCGGCCGCGTCACCATGATCCGCACCCGCGCGACCACAATTCGAAAGTGGGATCAGCGAGAGCTGATCGTGCCCAACAAGGAATTCATCACCGGCCGCCTGGTCAACTGGACCCTGTCGGACAGCATTCTCCGACGCGACTTCCCCGTTGGGATCGTCTACGGCTCGGACATTCGCAAAGCGGAGCAACTGCTCTACGACATCGCCCGCAACCATCCGCTGGTCCTGCAGGAACCCAAGCCGACCGTCCTGTTCAAAGGGTTCGGCGACAACAGCCTCGAGTTCGAGCTGCGCGTCTGTTTCGCAGGCATCGAGAACAATCTGCCGGTCTGGCACGACATCAACTTCGCCATCGACGACGCCTTCCGCGCCGCCGGGATCGAGATCGCCTTCCCGCAGCGTGACATCCACATCCGCACGATCCATGGCGAAATCCCCATCCAGACAAACAAACCCCCGGCGTAGACGCATCGCCGACGAAGAGCGAGGACAGAGCAATGAAAGCGTATGGATTCCCAAGGGCCTTCCGATGGCTTCCGCTACTGGCCGGCGTCGTCCTGGCCGGCTGCGCCGGGGTGCCTTCGGGCGTCGAGCCGGTCCGGGATTTTGATCTACCTCGCTACCTCGGGACGTGGTATGAGATCGCCCGCCTGGATCACAGCTTCGAGCGAGGCCTGAGCAACGTCTCGGCCACGTACACGATGCGCAAGGACGGCGGCGTCGGCGTGCTCAACAGGGGCTATGACAAGCAGAAGGGCCGATGGAAACAGGTCGAAGGCAAGGCCTACTTGGTCAGCGGGCCGACAACCGGGCACCTGAAGGTGTCGTTCTTCGGGCCCTTCTACGGCAGCTACGTCGTCATCGCCCTGGACCGGGACCAGTACTCCTACGCCCTGGTCTGCGGGCCCAGCCGGTCGTACCTGTGGATCCTCGCCCGTGACACATCGCTCGATCCGGCGGTCGTGGACCGACTGATGACACAGGCCAAAGACCTGGGATTCGACACGGACGCACTGATTCGGGTCGAGCACGACCGATCCGACCGCTGAGAGCATTCGCGCCAAGAGAACCATACAGTGAGGACAAAGACAGTGACGCATTCGCACCCATTCGCCGACAGACTCCGCATCGTACTGACAACGGTCCTCCTGGCCTCACCGCTCCAGGCCGATATCGAGGCGGTGGAAGCCCCGCCCTTCACAGGGCAGGTGTCATCCTTTCATTCGTACGACCGCTACGACTTCTCATACGCCGGACGCGAGTGCGTCGTCGTCACACCGAAGACCGTCGCGTCGGGCAAGCCGTGGATCTGGCGGGCCCGCTTCTTCGGCCACGAGCCGCAGACCGACGTCGCCCTGCTGGAGAAGGGATTTCACGTCGCGTACACCGATGTGGCCGGCCTGTTCGGCTCGCCCAAGGCTGTGGCCATCTGGGACCGGTTCTATGCCTATCTGACGCAGGTGCACGGCTTCGCGGCGAGGCCCGCTCTGGAGGGCATGAGCCGGGGCGGACTGATCGTCTACAACTGGGCGGCGAAGAACCCCGACAAGGTCGCCTGCATCTACGCCGACGCCCCCGTCTGCGACATCAGGAGCTGGCCCGGCGGCAAAGGAGCCGGACCGGGCAGCGCCGCCGATTGGGCGCAGTGCCTCGAAGCCTATGGCATGACCGAAGAGCAGGCCCTGACCGCCCGGTGCAATCCGATCGACCATCTCGAACCGCTGGCGACGGCCGGCGTTCCCCTGCTGCACGTCGTGGGCGACGCCGATGAGGTCGTGCCGGTGCCTGAGAACACCACGATCCTCGAAGAGCGGTACAAGGCCCTGGGCGGCTCGATTCAGGTGATTCACAAACCGGGCGTCGGACACCACCCGCACAGCCTGCAAGACCCGACCCCCATCGTGCAGTTCATCCTCAGCCATACCAGCACGCCGCTGATCCGCGAGCGCATCGAATGGTGTGACATCTGGATCACCAACGCAGAGCATACTGACCTGCCGCGCGTCTTGCTGATCGGTGATTCGATCGTGCGCGGCTACTTCGCAGGCGTCGAGAGGGAACTCGAAGGCCAGGCCGACTGCGCCCGGCTGACGACGAGCCGCTGCATCTGCGATCCCGTATTCTTCGACGAGCTGAAGCTGGTCCTGACCCAGTATCGATTCGACGTGATTCACTTCAACAACGGTCTTCACGGCTGGGGATATACCGAGGACCAGTACAAAGCCGCCTTCCCGCGACTGCTCGACGCGTTGCAGCAACATAGCCGCGGCGCCAAGCTCATCTGGACGACCACCACGCCGGTCCGCCGTCGCGAGGCCCTGAGCGAGCTGTCGGAGACCACCGACCGCGTCCGGCGGCGGAACGCCATTGCCGCCGAATTCGTCGAGCCGCTCGGGCTACCCGTGAACGACCTGTTCGCGCTCGTGATCGACCATCCGGAATACTACAGCCCCGACGGAGTCCACTTCAACGCAGACGGAATCCGCACCCAAGCCCAAAAGGTCGCCCAAACCATCCAGCCCCACCTGCCCTGAAGCCTTCACCCAAGCGGGGCGCGCCAGCGGATGTCCCACTGACTTGCAGGCAGAATGACAATCGCGTATAGTCAGAGGGACATTAACTGGGGGCGATCTGTGCGGATGATGGCGCGATGATTCGATTTGCGTGCGTGTATTGCGGCAGGAAGATCTGGGCGAAGGACCGGCTCGCCGGGACACAGATCCCGTGTCCGGCGTGCGGGCATACCGTCCGCGTCAAGACGCCTTCCAGGACCAGGGGCGACGAGTCAGTGCGTGACAGCGCAGCGACCGACGCCCCGGACTGGCGGGGCCTGAGCGATCGTCAGATCGCCCGGGAGCTGCGCAAGCGCAGGGCCATGACCGAACAGGAACACAAGCGGCAGGCGATGACACGGGCGCTGTCTTCCCTGCTGCCGCGCTATGACAGCCTGACGCTGTTCGCGCTGAGTTCCGCATTCATCCTCCTGCTGCTTCTCGATCCCAAGGCGCCTCGCCACCCGTTGGCGTTGGCCCTGCCGATCTCGAAGGAACTGGGCGAACCTCTGGCGAGAGTCGTGTGGTCCCTTGCCGGGCACTTCGCCATCCTGGTCCCTCTGGCGGGCCTCGGGATGGTCCTGTCGCTGCTGGGCGTCTTCTATCCGAAGCCGAAGCCCAAAGAGGTCAAATGGCTGATGCTGTGCTTCGCGGTGGTGGTCACGGCCGGCACGGGCGTCTACACCGGGTCCCTCATGCTTACCACGGCACGAAGCTGGCTGATGGTGTTCCCCGCGTGGAACATCCTGAACTCCGTGGTTCCCCTGCTGTTGTTTCGGGCAGGTCTGCTCGATACGGAGGTGATCGTTGACACCGCCGCCCGATTCTGGCAGGTGATCGTCACCCTGGTCGTGACCGCGGCGCTGCTGATGGTGTGCCTGTATGTCTTCAGGCTGCACTGGGCCGTCACCTACTCGATCTGCGTCGGATACACAACGAGCTTGAATCACGCGGTTACGGACCTGTTCGGAGGAGGCGAGGTCGCGGCGGAAGTGGAGCAGGGTTGAAAAGATCAGGGGTCGGGGCTCAGAGACCCGCGAACGGACCTGCCTGAGCCCTGACCCCTGGAACTCGATCGTCGTCAGGACCCGCTGGGGACGATAAAGATCTCGACGCGGCGGTTCTGGGCGTTGCCTTTGTTGCCGGCCGCATTCGGGGCGATCGGCCGATACTCGCCGAAGCCGCGCGTGCTCATCCGCTTCGAATCGAGGCCACAACCTTCGAGCACAGCGACGACGGCAATCGCGCGATGGGATGAAAGATGGCGATTGGTCGGGTGGGCAACCTTGGTCTCCGGCCGGCGGATCGGAATGTCGTCGGTGTGTCCGGCGACGATAATATCGAACTGCTTGGCCTCGCTCGTGTTGAGGATGCCGCACAGCGTCCGAACCGTCTCGGCCGCCGCGGTGGTCACTCTGTCGCTGCCAAGCTCGAAGAGCAGGTCGCTCTTGAACTTCACCAGGCCGCGATCGGGATCGTATTCGACCATATCGTTCTGGGCCGCGAAGTCTTCCAGCGCCGTGTTGAGCTCGACCGGCAGCACCGAAACGCCCATCAGCCGATCCTGCATGCTCTTGATCAGCTCCTCTTTCCTGGCCAGGTCCTCTTCCAGCGCCGCGATCTTCTGGCGAAGCGCATCGACCTCGACGCCGCCGATCTGCCCCGCAGCCGACAGTTGTCGTCTCAGCCGATCCAACTCCAGGCGGTTGGCCTGCAACTCGCTCTCCAGTTCCGCGATCCGCTTGCGCTGGGTATCATTCTGGAGTCTCAGGTCACTCGTTCCCGCACACCCCCCGATCAGTGCCATGCCCATCGAGAGAACCAGCACGACGAAAATGCTCGAAAGCTTCAAACTCCGCATTGCCCAATCCTTTCCATTATCAAGAATCCCTAACGTGTCATCCCCTGAAAGCAGATGTGGGTGGTTCAGGACCTCGCGTTGTGCGGCAGATGGGTCCATCCCTGGCCACAGCGGTGGTAAATAGAATGGATTTCGCCTGCGGCGTCAAGGGTAAAGTGGAGAATGTGAACCCCCTGTCGGCGCAGCGGGACGGCACGGGAGAATCAGCGACCCGTTTGTTATCGGATCGTGAAAAAACCGCGAGAAAAAGCGTAACACGCTCCCTCCGTCAGGGACTGACGGATACGAGTCCCATCGTGGTCCGCCTCCGGCGGATCGCCCTCGGGGCCGGTCTGCCGGCACGCGAATGGGCGGAAGGCTTGAAATCGGCCCGTCGTAACCCTATAATAGAAGCGTTAGCGGCTCTGTGGCGAAAGGAGGCGCCCGGAGAGGCGGCTGAAATTCTGGTGCGAGAAGAAGAGGAGCATCCCATGAACACCAAGACATCGATCATCATCTTGGCGTGCGCAGGGGTCCTGACCTTTGCGCTGACGCAACCGTCCATCGTGCCGACAGCGTTGGCAGACCCGAACACCGCCAATCCACAGCTTCAACTGGAGAGCCAGTGGCCTTCGCTCGGAGGCGACTACACGCGAAGCGGACTGAGCCCCAATGAGGGACTGATCGAGCCGGCTGGTGAATGGAGCCGCGAGGTTGGCGGCGCCGTCGTCGGCAGCGCCACGGTGGGCCATGACGGCCGGATCCACGTCGCCTGTGAGGACGGCAGGCTCTACACGCTCGATGCCGGCGGTGCAACCCTGTGGACCGCCGACGTCAACGCGCCGCTGCTCAGCGCGCCGAGCATCGGGCCTGATGGGCGCCTGTTCGTCGGCAGCCGGGACGGAAGGCTCAGCGCCCTGGATCCCAACGGCAGCGTGCGATGGACGCACGGCACGGGCGACGCGATCTACTCGTCACCGGCGATCGCATCGAACGGCAACGTCTACTTCGGATCGACCGACGGCAAGCTCTATGCCCTCGATGCCAACGGGGCAATGCTATGGTCATTCGAGACCAACGCTTTGGCGAATCTCCAAGGCGCCGTCTTCGCATCGCCTTCGATCGGCGCCGACGGCACGGTCTACATCGCGGGCCTCTACGATCCGACTCTCTACGCCCTGGACCCGGCCGACGGCAGCGTCAAATGGGCGTGCAGCTTCGCGCTGTATCCGGAGAACCCGGACGATCCCAACAGCACCAGGACGGGCGGCTGGCCGTTCGCCTCTCCGGTGATTGGTCCCGATGGGACGATCTATCAGACGCTGCTCTACGACTGCCACCTCTATGCGATCGAGCCGAGCGACGGAACGATTCGCTGGTCCGTCGATCTGCTCGACACGCCGGCAATCGACAAAACCGCGATGGAATTCGATCCGTATGCCGACGGCTGGTCCGAACCAGTCATCGGACCCGATGGGACCATCTACGTGAGCCTGGACGATCCCTATCTGCGATCGGTCGATCCGAGCGGCGCCCTCAAGTGGATCATCAGATTGGGCGATGTCGGTGGCTTCACGCTGACGGTCGACGCGAACGGCCTGGTCTACGCCGCCTGTGACGATGGCTGCGTATACGTCGTCGATGCCGACGGCCGGCAGATCGGCCACTGGCAGACGGCCGGCTGGCCCGCCTACCCGATCGTCACAGCCGACGGCGCTGTGCTCGTCACCGACTCGCAGGACTACTCGATGCTCATCACCGACGCGACCAACACGGTGCAAACCCTGTCCGTCGATTCGCTCCAGGAGCCGGCCTCCGAGCCCGACGACATGGAGGCGAACCAGATATGAGAGCGAACCGAAGCGACATCATCGTCACTGTAGTCTGCATCGCCCTCGTGCTGATGACGCTCGGCGCTGCCGGCCGACAGGGCCGCGAGCGGGCCAGGAGAGCGGTGTGCCTGAGCAATCTCAAGAGCCTGACACAGGCCTGGCGTCAGTTCGCCGACGACCACGACGGCAACCTCGTGAATGCCGCTACCGGCATATACTCTCCGCACGGCGCGCCGTGGGTCGGCCGGTGCTGGTCCAGTCACTACCAATCAGGCGGCCGGTTGCCCGAAGACCAGCAGATCAACGGGATTCGCGAAGGGGCGCTCTGGCCTTATGTGCAGAAGCTGAACCTGTATCGCTGCCCGAGCGGGCATGCGGGCGAGAGACTGAACTACTCCATCGTCGACAGCATGAACGGGCTGAGCCGAACCGGTACGACGACCTGGGCCGGCGGCAAGACGCAGGGCGTGCGCATTGGCGATACGGTCGTTTGGGTGCAGAATCTCAGCGAGATCCTCTCGCCCGGTCCAGCCGAGCGCATGGTCTTCATCGACGAAGGATTCATCACGCCAGATAGCTACAACACCCACTACAATCAGGAAACCTGGTGGGACGATCCGCCGGTCCGACACAACGACGGCGTGACGGCCTCCTTCGCCGACGGCCACGCCGAACATTGGCAATGGAAAGGCGTCGATACCATCGAGTGGGGCCGATACAGCGAACAATCGCATCGGACCAACAACCACGCGCCGGAGACCGGCGAAGGTCGCGAAGACCTGCACCAGCTCCAGCGCGCCGTCTGGGGCCGCCTGGGATATGAGCCGACGCCATAGAGAGGGAAGGGACGATGTCAAGAATGCCGAGACTTCGGAGAATCGATGCGCTCGTACTGGTGCTGTGCGTGACTGTTCTGGTCGCTTGCCTGGGAGCAGCCGGCGAACAGGGACGCAATCGCGCCAAGGAGGCGGTCTGCCTGGCCAATGCCAAGGGACTGTCGCAGGCGTGGCTCCAGTTCGCCGAGGACCATGACGGCAATCTGGTCGGTGGGCACACGGGTGCCGGCCAGTGGGTGGACCGCGACCCGGCCGGCGCCACCCTCGTGCAGAAGAAGGAAGCCATCCGACGGGGTGCGCTGTTTCCTTACGTGGGCAAGGTGGAGATGTATCGTTGTCCCGCCGATCCGAGACGACAGGACCTGCGCTCCGTGACCTATCGAACATTTGCCATTCCCGGCGGCGCCAACGGAGAGATGTGGGCAGGATACACCAGAGCCAAACGGTTCTCCGACCTGGCCAACCCCGCAAGACAGTATGTCTTCGTCGAAGAAGCAGATCCCCGAGGCATCCAGATCGGTTCCTGGCAGATGAACCTTGGGCCAAAGACATGGGTGGACCCGCTGGCGATGTGGCACCCCCAGCGCACCACGCTGGGCTTTGCCGACGGCCACGCCGAGACGCGCAAGTGGCAGAACCGAAGCCTGATCGAATGGTGCCATCGCGCGATGTACGAGTCAGGCCAGTTCGCATTCAGTATGACCCCGCCGGCCGACGAGCGGGAAGACGTCGAGTACATGGCCGCCGGATTCCCCTGCAAGTCGATCCCGTGAGGGGCGCGCTGGCACAGGTAGGGGCGAATGATGATTCGCCCTCACAGGCGGTGGCGGATGATGCGGCCCTCGATCATGTAGATGACATCTTCGGCGATGTTCGTCGCGTGGTCGGCGATGCGTTCGAGGTGCCGGACCGCGGAGAACATGTGGATCAGCGATTCGGTGTGCTGTGGCCGGGCGGGGATCATGTCCTTGACGATCCGGTACATCTGGCGGTTCAGCTCGTCCACCTCGTCGTCGGCCGCACAGACCTCGTGTGCCAGCTTGGCGTTGAGGTTGACCAGAGCGTCGAGGCTCTTCTGGAGCATGGCCTGGGCCTTGCGGGCCATCGCCTTGAAATCGAACGAGATATCGACCGGCGGCTGGGTAGCCAGGAAGGCCGCCCGCTCGGCGACGTTGACCGCCAGATCGCCGACCCGCTCCAGATCGTTGTTGATCTTCAGCGCCACGATGATGAACCGCAGGTCCGTCGCCACCGGCTGATAAAGGGCCAGAATCTTCAGACAACTCTCCTCGACCTGCACCTCCATCTCATCGAGCTTGAAATCGTTGTCGATGATCCGCTGCGCGAGAGCGGCATCGCGCGTCTCAATGGCGGTCGTCGCCTCGCGCACGGCTTGCTCGGCCATCGTCCCCAGCGTCAGGATCTCCTTCTTGAGGAGTTCGACATCACGTAACAAGTGGGCAGGCATAAGAAACTGCTCCCTTTCGGATGAATCAAAACGCAAAACGAAAAAAGCAAAATAACGGAATCCCGATGGACATCGGGATGACCTCCTCAATCGTGATTCTTGATTGTTGATCTCTGCATTCGGGTGTTATCCGAATCGTCCGGTGACGTAGTCCTCGGTCTGTTTCTTCGCCGGGTTGCTGAAGATCTTCTCGGTCCGATCGTACTCGATCAACTCGCCCAGGCAGAAGAACGCCGCCCGCTCGCTGACACGGGCCGCCTGCTGCATGTTGTGCGTCACGATCACGATCGTGTACGTGCTCTGGAGCTGGCCGATCAGGTCCTCAATCCGCCCGGTCGCAATCGGGTCCAGCGCCGAGCAGGGCTCGTCCATCAGCAGGACGCGCGGGCGCGTCGCCAGCGCGCGGGCGATGCACAGCCGTTGCTGTTGCCCGCCGGACAACGCCAAGGCCGATTTTCGCAGATCGTCCTTGACCTCGTCCCAGATCGCCGCCGCCTTGAGGCTCTGCTCGACGATGTGATGCAGCTCCTCCTTGCGCCGGATTCCCTGAAGACGAGGACCGTAGGCGATGTTGTCGAAGATGCTCTTGGGGAAGGGGTTGGGCTTCTGGAAGACCATGCCCACCTGCTGGCGCAGGTTGACCAGGTTCGTACGCTTGTCATAAACGTTCTGCCCATCGACTTCAAGCAGGCCCTCGGTCCGCACGTGCGGGATCAGATCGTTCATGCGGTTGATGCTGCGCAGGAACGTGCTCTTGCCGCACCCGCTCGGGCCGATGATCGACGTGACGGTGCATGGGTGGATGTCCATGGTGATGTCCCTGACCCCTGCCTTGGTGCCATAGTACAGGGAGAAACCGTTCGACCGGATCACGGGACAGACGCACGCGGCGGGCGGACTCTTCGAGTCAGGCGCGGACCGGCTGCCAAGGGTCACCATCATCCTGATATCGGATTTCGTCGCTTGGCTGTAGGCGGCGGTAGCTGGCATAGGCTTGTCTTTCTCCGGCATCCAACAATCACCTTTCGGCCCGCCATGGCGGGGTCAATGCCCTTTGAGCTTCTTGAACACCCTCGACCGCAGCACGATCGCCACCGCGTTGAGGACCAGGATCAGCACGATCAGGGTGAGCACCATGCCGTACTGATTGTGCGGGACCATCATCGCGAGGCGATCTCCCACGGCCATATCATAGCTGCCGTAGGACAACGTACGGGTCGGGTCGAAGATCGATTTCGGCACGGGCCCCATCGCCACGGCGCCGGTGAAAAGGATCGGAGCGGTCTCGCCGGCGATCCGGCTGAGGCTCAGGATCACCCCGGTGAGAATCCCCGGCAAGGCCGCCGGGAACGTCACGGTGACAAACGTGCGGAACCGGCTGGCGCCCAGAGCCAGCGATCCCTCCTTGTACGAGCGCGGCACCGTGCGGATGGCCTCTTCACTGGCGCGGATCATCACCGGTAGCGTCAGGACGGCCAAGGTCAGTGACGCCGCGAGAATGCACGCCTTCGGCTCGAAACCGAGCTTGGGGAACAAAAAGAGCACGAAGAAGGCCAGGCCGAAGAGTCCGAACACGATGCTGGGCACGCCGGCCAGCGTGTTGATCGACATGCGAAGAATCCGCATGATCGGCCCCTCCGAGGCGCACTCGACGAGATAGGCCGCCGAGATCACCCCCAGCGGCACCACGAACAGCATCCCCACCACGGTGATCAGCAGGGTCCCGATGATCTCCGGACCGACGCCGCCGAAGTAATGGCTGTCGAAATTGTCGTCGATGAAGAACTGCCAATACACCGTGAACCGCGGCCGGAGCATCTCGTTGAGGTGCTCGGGCACGTAGGCGAACAACGGCTCGAGCGCCGTGTCATGAAACAACGCGGCCCTCGGGCTTCGCGCCTTGACGAGGGGTTGGCCCGGCTCCTTTTCGACCCACTTCTCGGCCCAGAGAAGTCTGTCGAGCAACGCTTGCGCCCGGTCCCAGCGCGTTGCCCCGTACGATGTCATCGCCAGGGGCCGGGCCGACTGATTCGGGCGGGGCCCCAGCAGACCCGGATGCTCGATGGACCCGAAGAGAATGACCTCGACCTCATCGAGCGCGACAAGGTAGTCGTGATAGTGGCTCAGATCGATGTGCTCGGCCGCGTCCAGAAAGTCGGTCGCCAGACTGAAGAATCGCTCGGCCACCGTGCCCTTGAATCGTGCCTCGTCCTTCTGGGCCAGCACCTCGGCGACGTTGGCGCGGATCAACGCGATGTCCTGGCTGCTGAACGCCTCTTCAAGCTTGTCGCGAATGATCCGAGCGACCTCTCTGGCTTCGGTATACTCCTCCGACGCCACATCCCTGTAGCGCAGTTCCCGGCCATATTCGCGGTTGATCTCCCGCGCCTCGGACGACATCGTGGCGATATCGATCCCTTTCTTGAACCGGTCGATCATATCATAGACGACCTGGCGGGCTCTGTCGGCCTCGGCGATTTCAGCCTCCAAGGCGGCTCGATCCGCGCGGTTGAACAGGTCGCGCTGCATCTTGCGAAACTCGATGGTCCCGCCGAACAACACCGCGCCGCTGCCCCGATAGATCATGGGGCCCAGGACGGCGACCAGGACCAGCATCAGCAATACGATGGAGGCGCCGGTCAGGCCGGTGAAGACACGATCGAGGGTACGCCGGATGCCGAGATTCATTTAGCTCTTCCCCGTCGCTTTCTTGGCCCGAGAGAGGAAATACTCGCTGACGATGTTCAACACGAACGTCATCAGCAAGAGCACCACGCCCACGGCGAACAGGGCGCTTCGGTGGGCCATGCCCTCGGGCGCCTCGCCCATCTCGCCGGCGATGGTGGCCGTCATCGTTCGGATCGACTGCGACAGGTCCCACCACGGATGTGGAATCTGCGTGGCGTTGCCCGAGGCCATCCAGACCACCATCGTCTCACCGATGGCCCGCATCATGCCGAGGACCACCGCCGCAATGATGCCGCTGTGTGCGGCGGGAATGACCACTTTGACCATCGTCTCCAGACGCGTGGCCCCCAGGCTGTACGACGCCTCACGAAGCTCCCGGCCCAGCGCGGAGATCGCATCCTCGGCCACGCTGATGATCGTCGGCAACGCCATCACCGCCAGGATCATCGAAGCATTCAACGCGTTGGTCCCGGTCGAGAAACCGAACCGTCTCTGCATCCACGGAGCCAGTACGAGCACCGCGAAGAAGCCATAGGCCACCGAGGGGATCGCCGCGAGGATCTCCACAACGGGCTTGGCGACGTTGCGGATCTTCCACGAGACAATGTCGCTCAGGAAGACCGCCGCGAGGATTCCCACGGGCACCGCGAACAGCAGCGCCGCAATCGAAACGTACAGCGAACCGACGATCAGCGTCAGGGCGCCGAAGACCGGCTCGTCCGCCGTCGGGCGCCACACCCGACTTGTGAGAAACTCCCGGACGCCGAACTCCCGAAGAAACGGCGTTGACCGCAGGATGACAAAGAGCAGGATCAGCAGGACGGCGAGGACGGACGTGGCCGTGATGAGAAACAGGACGGCCCGTCCCAGATAGGAGGCAATGAACCCGACGAGGTCTTCCCCCGGGGTCAGTGCCAGGGGCCGGCGACGGTCCGCCGACGGCCCCAGCATCAAAGTGAAGCTCCTGCTCTCCATCCAGACCTTTCTTGCGACTCGCTCAGTAGGCCGTCAACGGCACGAAGCCTTTGGCCTCGACCAGTTCCTGTCCCTTTTCCGTCAGGTAGAAGGAACAGAACCTGTGGACCATCGAGCCCAGTTTGGGATAGCCGTTGGTGAACAGGAACAGCGGCCGGGCCACCGGGTAAACGCCGCTGGCGATGGTCTGCCGGCTCGGCGCGATCTGGTCGACCTTGATCGCTTTGACCTCTCTATCGAGGAATCCGATCCCGACGTAGCCGATGGCTCCCGGGGTCGTCTTGACTCTGGCGTGCGCCTGCGGATTCGCGTTGACGTATTCGACGCCCGGTCCCATCGGCTGTTTGGCCATCACGAGTTCATCGAACGTCTCGTAGGTTCCCGACGACGTGTCCCGGCTGATCACGACGATCGGCATGCTCGGTCCGCCGACCTGACTCCAATTGGTGATCTTATCGGCATAGATCTCGCGGACCTGTGCCGTCGTCAGGGCGCCGACCGGATTGGACGGGTGGACCACCACGCAGACGCCGTCCATCGCCACTACGTGGGCGACCGGAAAGACCCCGTTGGCCACCGCGTCCTTGAACTCCTTTTCCTTCATGAACCGGCTCATCGTCGCGATGTCGCAACGCCCATCGACCAACGCGGCCGCTCCATCGCCGCTGCCGGTCTTCTTGACGGTGATGTCGAGATCCGGATGGACCCTCTTGAAATACTCCGCGAAGGCGTCCGCGATCGGTCCGACGGTGGTGGACCCGTCGATTTGCAGGGTCTGGGCCTGGACGGCAATCCCCGTCACCAGCGAGAACACAAAGGCACTGAACAGCATCTTCTTCATAGACTGGTCTCCTTGGCTTTCTCCTCTTTGTACGCGCGGCATGTTAGGATTGCGTTAGCCGGCGGTTAATATCCCGTTATCGGCGGGGCAATCAGAAGAACGCATGCAGCCGCATCAGCAGGATGTCGGCCTGCCCCACGTCATCGACGTCGGTACGGATGTAGTCCCACATGATCCGCATGTTGGGATTGAGATACCAATTCATGCCCGCGCTGAGGTTGTCCAATTCCCCGCCGCGGATGTCCTTGTCATTCAGGTCGATGTTGGAATAGCGGGCCTTGAGTTCCCACGCGCCGGGACCTCCGCCGAAACGGAAATTCCTCTTCGGCTTGACCAGACCGAACGTGCCGGAGGAGGTGCTGTAAGGACGCCGTTCGCCTGTCAGGAAGTAGCTGGCCTGGGCATAGTACGCGCTGAAATCGACGTCCGAGACCCCGGTTCGATCCGTATCTGCCCGTACGTATTCGGTCTGAAGCGAGACGGGCCCGGCGACCCATGCCGCCTCCAGCCCGAGCAGGTTCGCCCGATCGGAGGCGATAGCGCCGGTATCGACGAAGCGGTCGGTCATGGGCGTCTCCGGGCGGGCGCGATAGCGCAGCGTCTCATCCGGGTTCCTGTAACTGTAAGCGGCGCCGAGGTGCAGGAGCGACTGGCCCTTGTCCTTGTACCACGGCAGGCCCGTCACGCGCCCCGTGAGGTTGTAGCCTCCGTCATCCATATCGAACCCTGTATCGTCGGTGTCGCGGAACAACCCGGCGGCCCAGGTCATGCGACTGTCCAGCGCGACGTCATGCAGCATGAAACCGACGTTGCGGCTGGGTGCAAACGCGTTCGGCAGGGCCCGTTCGACGAACGTCATGTAGTTGCTGCTGGTCAGCTCTTCCAGGCTGAAGGGCTCTTTGAACTGCCCCATACGCAGCTTGCCGAGCGGCAAGTCCGTCAGGCCGATGTAGGCGTCCCTCAGGGCGGTGCCCCCGCCGGCGAAATCGAGTTGCAGCATGTAGTCTACGTTCTCGTAGATGCTGCCGGCCATATAGAAACGCACCCGACGGAACCCGACGCCGTCTTCCTGCTCGCCGATCCCGGATTTGATGTCGTCATCCTCGCCGATCCAGAGCCAGTCGAACATCATGCGCCCGCCGATCCGCAACTGGAACAGATCATCGGCCGTCTTGAATCGAAGGCCGTCTCTCCAATACGCCTGCAGATCCGTGGGGGCCTTCTCGATCTGCGAGTCTTTCAGGGCGGCGATCTCCTCGCTCATCGAACGCTCTTTGAGTTTCTGCCGGGCTTCGAGCTGGTTGATCCGATCTTCCAGTTCCGCCGACCGCATCTTCTGGTCTTCGAGCTGCTGTTTGAGGTCGCCCAGTTCGTCGGCCCCGCAAGCCACAGGCCGGCCGACAACCGTCAACAACAGCATTCCCATCAGCGCGCCGTACATGCTCGTTCGCTTCGTATCCATCGCAGCGTCTCCACACAGATCCACGAACACCCTTGGCGCGATCAGGCCGATCCTGAAACACCGCAACTGGGGTTCGCGCGATACTTGTAGCCCCGAACTGTTACAGTTCAATCAGTTTCACGTTAGAATCGCATTAGCGAAAGGCGCGCGTGACGACGCCAAAACCGATCAACGCGGCAGATGAAGGGTGAAGGCCGTGCCCTGCCCGGGGGTGCTCTCGACACTGATGTGGCCGCCGTGGACGAGAATGATGTGCTTGACGATGGCCAGACCGAGGCCCGTGCCCCCCAGCTTGCGGCTTCGGCTCTTGTCCACGACGTAGAACCGCTCGAAGACCCGGGCCAGGTGCTCCTTCGGAATCCCACAGCCGCGGTCGCGCACGCCGATGGCGACCTCACTGTCCTTCTGCAGAACCTCGATCGACACGGTCGTCCCTTCGTCGCTGTACTTGACGGCGTTGTCGATCAGATTGACGATGGCCTGTTCAAGGAGCGGCGCGTTGATCTTCGCGGAGATCGACTCGTCGCACGACAGTTCCACCTTGATTTGTTTCTGCTCGGCACGGACGCCCGCCAGCTCGATGGCGGCTTCGAGCACGCCGCGAAGCGCGATCTCCTCAAAGAGAATGGCCCGCCGCTCCGTTCCCTCTTCGAGACGTGACAGACTCAGAAGGTCATCGATGATCGCATTGAGCCGCTGGGCGTGCTTGGCGATGATCCCCAGATACCGAGACGCCTGCTCGCCATCGCCAAGCCCGCCGTCCAGCAGGGCCTCGGCGAAGCCCTGGATCGAGGTCACGGGGGTCTTCAGTTCGTGCGAAACGTTGGCGACGAAATCCCGACGCAGATTCTCGAGCCGGTGAATCCGGGTCATATCGCTGAGCACGATCACCGCTCCGCCTCGCTCGGCCTGTGGATCGGCCAGGCCCGCCCCGTGAACGCGGAAGAACCGCCCCCCCTCCTCCGGGAAGGATACGTCGCCTTCGGTGGGCTGATCGCTTTCCAGAGTCTGGCGAACGAACTGCTGCAATCCGACGTTGCGGATGACTTCCTCGATGTGGCGTCCCTGAGCGCCGAGCGGGTCGATGCCGAGCAATTGTGCGGCCGCCCGGTTCGCGCTGACGATGCGTCCCCGGCGGTCCACCGCCAGGACACCCTCGCCCAGGCTGGAGAGGATCGCCTTCACCTCGTTCCGCTGCCGGGTGATGGTGAGAATTCGGTCCTGAAGCTGCGTGGCCATCTCGTTCAGCGCCCCCGCCAACTCATCCAACTCGGCGGCGCCGGTGTCCGGGACGCGGGTATCGAGCTGTCCCTGTGCGAACAGTTGGGCGATGCGCTTCATGCGGGTGATTGGGGCGCTGATCCGACGTGAGATCAGCAGGCTCAGCAAGGCGGCACATACCGCCACGATCGCCCCGGCCCACACGATGGCGATGTAAATGCGACGCAGGGCGCGCTCGATTTCCGTCACAGGGATCGCCGTGCGCACGACGACACCCGTCTGGCCGGCCTCACGGACCGGTAGGGCGACGTACATCATGTTCCGCCCGAGCGTCGGGCTGAAACGAATCGACCGCCCGAGCCCCTTGGCAATCGCATCGATGATCTCGGCCCGGTTGGAGTGGTCCTCCATCAGCGCAGGGTTCTCATCCGAATCGCCCAGGACCCTTCCGTCGGACGCAATCACCGTCAGTCGCATCTGGCCACTGCCGGCCCGCCCCAGCTTCTTGCACAAGGCATCGACATCGGCCGCCGTCCCGGTATCGAGCACGGACGCCACTTGCGAGGCCACCACATCCCCGACCAGACGAAGCTCCTCCTTGAGCTGATCGAGATAGAACGTGCGGAGCGTGTACGACGAATAGGCGGTCGCCGCAAGCAGGGCCAACAAGGTCGTGGCCAGAAACGACGGGTAAAGCTGCCAGATCAGTTTCCTTCGGAACATCACTCGGCCCCATTGCCAGAAAGAACCATGACAGACCCTGCGTCCTACGGCCCGACATCCTTTCGGGTTCACGGGCCCATCGGAGCGGCAGCTACGAGGCCGGCGGGATCTTCTGCGGCTTGACGCCTTCCCATTGCAGACCCCCGATCGTCGCCTGCGCGATGTTCGTCAGGTGATCGCCGATCTTCTCGGCGTTGTCTACCAGGTCGATAAAGATCAGCCCCGCGACCGCCGTGCAGGCGCCGTCGGTCATGCGCGCCACGTGGCTGCGGCGAAACTCCAGTTGCATCTCGTTGAGTTTCCGTTCGCTGGCCAGAGCCGACCGGGCTTTCGCCACGTCCCCCGCCTCCAGGGCGGCCACCACGCGACTGAACATCTGGATCAACTCGTCACGGATCTGCTCGGCCTCCTGCCGTGCGGCCTCGCTGAACTCGAGCTTCTGCAGGTTCTTGCGCTCGGCGATTTCGACGATGTTGACCGCATGGTCGCCGATTCGTTCCAGATCGTTGACCGCGTGCAGAAGCACCGGAAGCTCCGTGCTGACATCCTCGGACAGAGCCTCCTCGGACAGGTCGGTCAGGTACGAGGTGATCTCCATCTGAAAAGCGTCGATCTGGTCTTCCAGTTCCCGGACGGAGACGAAGTTCTTCGGGAGGCCTTCAATAATGCCCTCGACCGCCAACAAAACGGCCGTCTCCGCGGTCTTGGCCATACGAACGATTTCGCGCCGGGCCTGTTCCATGGCAAGCACCGGAGTCTGCAGCAGGTGCCTCTCGAGAATCACCGGCTGGAATGTCACCTCGTCGGCCCGGACGGGGAGGATTCGCAGAACGATGATCTCGAGCACGCGGATCAGCGGCAGGAACACGATCGTGTTGAACACGTTGAACGCACTGTGAGCGATCGCCAGAAAGACCATGATCGTCCCCTGCGACAGCTCGACGGGCGCGAGCCACTCCACGAAGTCGGCAAACCAGCCGATCCAGACCAGAGGCAGAACGTAGAGAACGCCGATCACATTGAACATCGTATGGCCCATGGCCGTCCGGCGGGCGTTTCGCGACGTCCGCAACGCCGCAATCTGCGCGGTAATCGTCGTGCCGATGTTGTCACCGAGAACAAACGGGATGGCCACACGCAGCACCACGTCCCAGTCGGAGCCGAACGCGCCCTGCAACGCCAGTGTCTGAATCAGGGCAATCGAGGCCGAACTGCTCTGAAGGAGCATGGTCAGGACCGTTCCCGCCAGGATCGCCAGAATCGGATTGGCCCCAAGCCAGATCAAAGCTCGTTTGGTGCTCTCGCTGTCACCGAGAGGGGCGAACGCCTCCTTCATGAAGTGAATGCCCAGGAACAGCAGCCCGAACCCGATCATGATCTGCCCGACACTTCGAGCCCTGGCCGACTTGCCGGCAATGTAGAGAAGAAAGCCCGCGCCAACCATCGGAAGGGCATAGCTGCTGATCTTGAAAATGGCAAATGCCGAGACGAGCCACGCCGTGAAGGTCGTTCCCACATTGGCTCCGAGGACGACGCAGAGGGCTTGCCGCAACGTCAACAGCCCGGCATTGACGAGCCCGACGGTCATCACCGTCGTGGCCGAACTGGACTGGACCAGGCACGTGACCAGCGCGCCCATCAGCACCGCGACAACGCGGTGTTTCGTCAGAGCTTCGAGCAGGCTCTTGAGTTTCTGTCCGGCGACCTTCCGCAAGCCGTCGGTCATCAACCCCATGCCGAAAAGGAACAGCCCCAGCCCGCCGACGGTTCCAAATACCATGTCTTTAATGTCCATTCACGTTCCTCGGACCTTTCGGCTGTGGATTGTGGACTGCGAATTTCCGACTGAAGGATACATCGGCAACGGGCACTTCCGGTCAGTCAACCATGTGGGGATTCTGGGCAATCTTGGGCTCGACGCCGGCCCATTGGAGACCCCCGATGACCGCTTGGGCAATGTTGGTCAGATGGTCCCCGATCTTCTCGATGTTGTCGACCAGATCGATAAAGATCAGGCCGCCCTCCGGTGTACAGAGTCCCTCGCGCATGCGATCCACATGACTGCGACGAAACTCGACCTGCATTCGATTGAGGTGCTTCTCATTCGTAAGGGCCGACTTGGCCTGCTCCACGTCACTGTTCTGGAGGGCCCCAATGATATAATCGAACATCTGGTCGACTTCCCGCTTCAAGCGGTCGGCTTCGGCCAGCGCCGAGTCTGTGAACAGGAGCTTCTGATCCATCTTCCGCTCGGCGATTTCCGCAATGTTGACCGCATGATCGCCGATGCGTTCCAGATCGTTGACCGTGTGCAGAAGCACGGGCAATTCGATGGAAACCTCCTCGGAGAGATGTCGGCTCGACAGGGCCGACAGGTAAGACGTGATCTCCAACTGGAAACAATCGATGAAATCTTCGATCTCCCTGACGGCGGCCAGCTTGCGCGCATCGTTCTCGGCGATGCCGGCAATCGAGGCGCACAGCGCTCTCTTGGCGGTCTTGGCCATGCGCACGATCTCGCGTTTGGTCTGCTCGAGGGCGATTTCCGGCGTGTCGAGGAGGTGCTTTTCCAGCATGATGGGCCTCATGGCCGCATCGCCGGGCCGTTCGCGGACCACACGGACGACGAAACGCTCCAGCAGCCCGGCCATCGGCAGCCAGACGGCGGCGTCGGCGAGCTTGAAGACGGTGTGGGCCACCGCAATGGACATGGCGATCGTGGTCGGCCCCAACGTCCAGGGACATACGGCGGCGACAAACGTCCCGAACCATCCCCAGTGAACGAATGGGTACCCCATGACAACCCCGGCGACGTTAAACACCGTGTGCGCCCAGGCGGCCCGCCGGGCGCTGACGTTGGTCTGGATCGCCGCGAGCTGCGCGGTGATGGTCGTGCCGACATTGCTGCCGAGCACGAAAGGAATGGCGATGTTCAATGCCACGTGCCAATCGAGGCCAAACGCCCCGCCGAGAGCCAACAACTGGACGATCGCAATCGCCGCCGAACTGCTCTGCAACAGCATCGTGATCCCCGTCCCTGCCAGAATCGCCAGGAAAGGTCGATGGCCGAGCGAAACGAAAAGCTCCTGGACCCTGCGACTGTGCTCCAGGGGCTCGAACGCATCCTTCATGAACCCGATGCCGACGAACAAAAGGCCGAAACCGAGGAAGATCTGCCCCACGCTGCGGACCTTTCGCGTTCGTCCGCCCACATGCATGAGGAATCCCAATCCGACGGCCGGCAAGGCGTAGGCGGTGATCTTGAAGGCCCCGAGCCCCGAGATCGACACGAGCCAGGCGGTGGCGGTGGTGCCGACGTTGGTGCCGATGATAACGCAAATGGCCTGCTTGAGAGTCAGCAGGCCGGCATTGACGAAACCGATGACCATCACCGTGGTGGCCGAACTCGACTGGATCAGCGCCGTGATGCCCGCCCCGATGGCGAAAGCGACAAACGCCTTCTTCGTCATGGACTCAAGCACACTCTTCAGACGCCGACCGGCACAAGCCCTCAGACCCTCCGACATGAGCTTCATGCCAAAGAGGAATAGACCCAGACCCCCGACCGAGTAGAAAATCATGTCTTTGATCATAGAATCCGCTTATGAAACAGGCGACCGGCAAATACCCCTGACGCAACGGCCTTTGTATTGGTTTCTGAAGGATCGGTCAACAAGCTTTTCCTCAAACACGTGCCCTCCGGGAATCCCAGATCAGTCCATAAACCGATATCCGACGCCTCTGACCGTTTCGACGTACTTCGCGCAGGAGCCCAGTTTCTTGCGGAGAGAAACGATCTGCACGTCCACGGCCCGATCGGTCACGAGATAATCGCTGCCATGGATGGCATCCACAATCTGATACCGGGTGAAGACCCGGCCGGGCCTTCTGGCCAGCGTGTGAAGGATATTGAACTCCGTCGGCGTCAGCACGATCGCCCGTTCGCCGAGCAGAACCTCATGACGGCTCGGATCGATGGTCAGATCGTGGATTCTCACGACGGCCCGCTCGTCGCCTTCGTCGCGCTGCTTGCGCAGCAGCCGCCGCACGCGAGCCACGAGAACCTTGCCGCTGAAAGGCTTGGTCACGTAATCGTCGGCGCCCAGCTCCAGGCCGGTGACGATGTCCACTTCCTCGCCCTTGGCCGTCAGCATCACCACCGCGATCTGCTGGGTCTTGGGATCGGCCTTCAGTCGCCGGCACACCTCCAAACCGTCGATTCCCGGCAGCATCAGATCGAGAACGACCATGTCGGGCGTCTTGGAGGCAACTCGATGCAGGGCCTGCTCGCCCGTTTCGCACGTCAGGACCTGATACCCCTCGCGACGCAGGTTCAACTCGACCAGCTCCCGGATGTCCTCTTCGTCGTCAACGACAAGAATCGTCGGTTTCGTCATTGCCATCTCCCGAACCGCAGGGCCGGCCCGAATTCCCAGTGACCCCAGGCCGATTTCGCAGGTGATTATACGGCACCATCGGACGAGGGACACGCAAGTTTTCGCCAGCGGCCGGACGATGCCCCCGACCACCCCGCGAAGGCCGATTCTAACACAATTCTAACGGAAATCTAACACTTCGCTAACAGCCGCCTAATCCCGCCCTAACGTCTCGGCCGTACCTTTCTAACAACAGGCCTTCCTCCGTGGACGGGCAGAATCGGCAAGGTGGATTCGAGGAGGTCTTTGGCGACCTTTTCAGGGGTGCAACGATGGACAGCATACTTACAGACAGCCTGTGCATCATCGGCATGCTCTACCTTATCCTGCATGTGCGGCGCTCCGTAGGCTCGCTCCGTGAAGGCATCGCAGGTTCCATCGGATCGCCGCAACAGGCCCTGGGGCCGTCGAGGCCGCATCTCTGGAACTCGCAAGAACGTCCCGTCGTCGGCGCCGGAATGAGTGCGCCTACCGCAGGCAATCACAGAAGGCCCGAGCGATCCTGATCGCGGCACCGCGCGGGCGTCGACACCCGCGCGGGCCGCGCCGATGTCGATCACGACTTGCGGATGTGCTCGTCGATCGCTTTGAGCAGGACCTCGGGTTTCACAGGCTTCTCCAGCACCTGTTTGACCGGCAACCATGCCTCGTCGGGCTCGAAGCCGAACGGCAGATTCATTTCCCGTCGAATCCCCGTCATCATCAGGATCGGCGTATCCTTGGCCTTCGGATCTTCGTGCAGCTCCCGCGCCACGTCGAAGCCCTCGTGCTTGGTCGTCATCATCACGTCGAGCAATATGAGATCCGGGTCCTCCGCCTTGGCGAGCGCCACCCCGTCTTTGCCGTTCGAAGCGGTATGCACTTCATAACCCTTGGCATCGAGCAGGTTCGAGATCGCATCGACAAATTCCGGATCATCATCAATCATCAGCACCTTCTTCGCCATTGCGCACTTCTCCTTCACTTGGCTGAATCTTACTTGCTTCGTATTGCGATTGGGCCCACCGCCGATCTCGACTTCAGGGAGTGGCCCTTGTCCAGATCGACGAACCGGCCCAGGGCGGTGACCATCTGCCCCATGCAGCCCGGACAAGCGCCGGGGTCTTCCGTCACACACCGCTTGTTCGGATAGATCTCGTATTGCTGTCGATACGGCGCCGGGGTGAAGTTCGGCATCAGCACATTGGCGCCGACGCCGAGCGCCCGGGGCCGCTCGTCCCGACCGCCCAGCGATCCGATCGCCGTGGTGGCGGGGATATGGGCGTTGCGGCTGACGATCCGGGCCAGAGCCGTCATCTTCAGGGTCATCGCCAAATCGCCCGCCGGTTCGTCCGCCAGGGGCGTCTCGGCGTGCGCGATGAACGGACTGACGCTGATCATGTCGAAATCGCCCTTCTTGAAGAATACGATGTCGCCGGCGAGAGACTCGACGGTCTGACCGCGCAGACCGACCAGGTTGCCGGAGCCAGTCTGGTATCCCAGTTCCGCCAGGTCCTCCAGGCATCTGATCCGATTGGCGAAGCTCATTCCAGGATGCAGCTCTTCGTACAGCGCGGGGTCGGAGGTCTCGATCTTGAGCAGATAGCGATCCGCTCCGGCCTCTTTCCACATCGCGTATTCCTCACGATCGCGTTCTCCCACGGAGAGCGTCACCGCCACATCGAGTCGCGATTTGATCTCTTCGATGATCCGCGCGAACCCGTCGGCGTCGAGATTATCCTCTTCGCCACTCTGCAAGACAATCGTTTTCACACCGGCGCGCCGGATATTCTCGGCCGCCGTCAGGATCTCTTCGCTCGTCAGGCGATAGCGCCTCAGCCGGCGGTTGGCCGCCCGCAGTCCGCAGTACGCGCAAGCATTCCGACAGAAATTCGAGAATTCGACGATCCCACGCAGCAGCACTCCGTCGCCGACGTACTCCCGGCGGACCACGTCGGCGAAATCGAACAGCAACTGAACGTGCCGCTCGTCATCCAGACGCAGAAGGTGCTCGATATCCGCCCGGTCGGGAACGTCGGCGGTAAAGACCCTCTCCAGTATGGTCTGTGTCCGCGAGAGCATCACTCACTTCTTGGCCTGCTTGCGGTATTGGTTGAGGATCTGGACCATTTTCTTGGGCGTCAGATCGCCGTGAATCTTGTCGTCGATCATCACGACCGGGGCCAGGCCGCAGGCGCCGAGACACCGCGCCGGCTGGAGAGAGAACAACCCGTCCTCCGTCACCTGCCCCACGTCGATCTTCAGTTCGTCCTTGAGCGTCTGGAGAATCTGTCCGGCCCCGCGCACGTAGCAGGCCGTCCCGAGGCAGATCGAGATCACATGCTGGCCGGGAGGCGTCAGATTGAAGTAGTGATAGAATGTCGCGACACCCCAGATGTGCGCCGTGGGAATCCCCATCGCCTCGGCGACTTCATCCATCACCGGAACCGGCAGATAGCCGTAAAGCTCCTGCGCCCTGTGCAAGACGGCGATCAGGAAGGAGTCGGGATGCTCGTCCTGCCGCGTCTGCGCGATGAATTCCTTCAACTGTGCGAGTTTCTGTTCGTCCGGTGCGACGGCGTCGTTCGCCTGGGTCGTTGCCATGTCCGATGTCCTCGTCAAATCTCTTGTCAGAAATTAGGGTTCTGAAAAATGGAGGTTAGGCCTGCTTATGGGAGAAAAAATCGGTGTCTTGATTTTTTCTCCCATAACCGTAACCCCGCAGATATAGTTTGTTGTCGTAATTGCTCAAGGAAATCAGAAGAACGATTTCCTTGAGCAATGTAGGCCTAACCTCCATTTTGCAGAACTCCTGTCAGAAATACAGGTCTCTGTCGCCGGCCTGGGTCTTCTCGTAGTAGCGCATGAACTGTTCGAAGATTTCCGGCATCTTCTCTTTGACTTGCTCGATCTCCCGCTCAATCACCTTTTCGCCGACCGCGATCGTTTCGGGGCTGCCGAAATCATCGAGCCATTCCCGGAACGTGATGACGGCGTTGAGCTTGCAGAACTGCCCTTCCTTGCCGCTTCGCAACAATCCCATGATCTTCTGCCCGGTTCGCCCGCAGCGATACCCGGCGGTGCAGAAGGACGTGATGCAGCCGGCCTCGGCCAGCTCCCGGACCACGGTATCGAGCGAGCGGGTGTCGCCCAGGAGGAACTGCTGACGATCGCCCTGCTGGTCGCCGTCGGCCAAATCGGCGTAGCCGCCGATCCCGATCCGGCTGGATGCGTCGGTCTGGGTGCAGCCCAACGACAGGACCTCCCGCCGCAATTGGGCGTCTTCCCGTGCGGTGAGGATCATGCCGGTGTACGGAACCGCCAGCCGAATCACCGTGACGAGCTTCTTGAATTCCTCGTCACCGACGGCGTATCCCGGGTTCTGCGTCAGCGGCGTGTTGTGCGCCGGTTCGATTCGCGGGAACGAGATCGTGTGTGGCCCGATGCCGAACTTCGTCTCCAGCTCGATAGCGTGATAGAGCAGCGCCATCACCTCGAACCGCCCGTCGTACAGCCCGAGCAGCGGACCGATCCCGACGTCGTCGATGCCGGCCTCCATCGCGCGATGCATGGCATAGAGCCGCCAGAGATAGTTGCCCTTTATGGTGTTCTGCGGATGCAGCCGCTCGTAGGTCGGTCGGTGATATGTCTCCTGGAACACCTGGAACGTGCCGATGCCGACCTCGTTGAGCATGGCCAGCTCTTCGATCGACATCGGGGCCGCATTGACGTTGCATCGTCGGATCTGGCCCCAGCCGCGTCGGGTCTTGACCTTCACATCCGCAATGGTCTGAAGCGTCGAGGCGATGTAGTGGACATCGGTGGCCGGGTGCTCGCCGTAGACAACGATCAGCCGTTTGTGGCCGATCTGCCCGGCCAGAACCTCGATCTCCCGCCGGACCTCGCCGAGGGTCAGCACGCGACGTTGCTCCGAGCAGTTGCTGCTGCGGAAGCCGCAGTACGCGCAGTTATTGACGCACAGATTGCCCAGATACAGCGGGGCAAACGTCACGATGCGATTGTCGTAGACCTTGATCTTGACGGCATGCGCCGCCTGCCGCATCTCGGCCAGCAGCTCGGGATCGTCCACGTGGATCAGGCAGGCCGTCTCCTCCGGCGTCAGCGTCTCGATGGCCAGCGACTTCTGCAGGATGTCTCTGACCCGCTTCGGATCGGGATTCCTATTGGCATTCAGAGCCCGCTCGATGGCCTCGGCGTCGATGAAGCATCGCCCGTCGTCGAGATACTTCTCGATCTGCTCCGGCTTGATCCGATCTCGGATCCAATCGGCCACGCCGGCTCTCGTACGCTCACACTGGTTAGATGCCACGGCCGTCACGATACCCCCCTTAGACGATCTTCAACTCGGGCGATACAATGCCCCTCGGCAGTTTCGCCTTGTAGTGCGTGTGCAGCAGTTCGTGCGATTTCTCGCTGAGCGGCCGCCCCAGAAATTCCCGGTACAGCCTCTGCACATCCGGGTTCTCGTGACTGCGACGGATCGTCTTCTCGCGATCGAGACCGTAGAGCGCCTGGGCGCGCAACTTGAGACATTCCTCATCCAGCGGGATCGAATTGACCAGCGGATAGGGCTGGCCGCCGCCGCCGATGCACCCGCCGGGGCATCCCATCACCTCGACAAAGTGGAACCGACTGCGATCCTTGCGCACCATTTCGAGCACCTGGTGCGCGTTGCCCAAGCCGTGGGCCACCGCCAGGCGCAGCTCCTGGCCGTCCAGCATCACCTTGGCTTCCTTGACCCCCTTGAAGCCGCGAATGTCGTTCAGCTCGATGTCGATCAGCGTTTCACCGGTATAGAGTTCGTAGGCCGTGCGAATCGCCGCTTCCATCACACCACCGGTGACGCCGAAGATGGCGCCGGCGCCGGAGGACAGGCCCAGCGGCTCGTCAAACTTCTCCGGCTTGATGTTGACGAAGTCGATGCCCGCCGACTTGGCCATCCAGACCAGCTCGCGCGTGGTGATGACGATATCGGTCGTCCGCATCCCGCGCACCTCCAGCTCCGGCCGGGCCGCCTCATACTTCTTGGCGGTGCAGCACATGAACGCCACGCTGAGGATCTTCTTGGGATCGACCTTGATCTTCTCGGCGAAGTACGTCTTGATCATCGCCGAGGCCATCGACATCGGCGACTTGGCCGTCGAGATGTTCTCGATCAGGTCCGGGTAGAACTGCTCCATGTACTTCATCCACGCGCTGGAGCAGGAGGTGATCAGGGGCAGCGGGCCCTTGGACTGAACGCGTTCGAGGAATTCGCTGGCCTCCTCCATGATGGTCAGATCGGCGGAGAACTGCGTGTCGAAGACGTAGTTGAAGCCCATGTGCCGTAGCGTCGCGGCGATCTGGCCTTCCATGTTGCGTCCGGGCGGCAGGCCGAAGCCTTCACCGATGGCCGCGCGAACCGACGGCGCGACCTGCGCAACCGTGATTAGGTCCGGATCATTGAGCTTCTCGAACAGGTCCTGGGTGTAGTTCTTCTCGACGAAGGAGGCCGTGGGGCAGACGTTGATGCACTGGCCGCAGGCTGTGCAGACGCTCTCGGCGAACGGCAGATTGTAGGCCGGCATGACGACTGTGTTGAACCCGCGATGGGCCTGCGTCAGGCAGTGGACGCCCTGGATTTCCGAGCACATCCGGACGCAGCGCCCACAGAGAATGCACTTGTCCGGGTCGCGAATCACGCTGGTCGAGGACAGGTCCTTCTCGTAGTGCTTGCGCTCGCCCTCAAAATGCCGCTGCCGAATGCCCATCGAGTAGGCCAGCCGCTGCAATTCGCAGTTGCCGTCCCGATCGCAGGTGTGGCAGTCCATCGGGTGGTTGTCGAGCAGCAGTTCGACGATGTCCCGCCGAGCCCGGCGCAGCTCCTTGGTGTTGGTGTAGATCTTCATGCCGTCCGCCACAGGGTAGGCACAGGACGCCACGTAGTTGCGGACACCTTCGATCTGGACGATACAGACGCGGCACGCCCCTTCGATCGACAGTTTGGGGTGATAGCACAGTCGCGGGATGCGGTATCCGCACTTGTCGGCCGCCTGCATGACCGTCTGTCCCGGATCGACCTTGTATTGCTGATCGTTTATCGTAATCGTGATCTTGTTGCTGTCCATGTGGAATCCTCAAACCTTCACAATGGCGTCAAACTTGCAGGTGTTGAAGCACATGCCGCACTTGACGCACTTGTCCTGATCGATGACGTGCGGCTTCTTCGCAGCGCCGGTGATCGCCCCCACGGGACAGACCCGGCGGCAGGCGCCACAACCGACGCATTTCTCCGTGATTTGATACGTCACGAGATTCGTACAGGCCCTGGCCCGGCATCGTTTCTCGTGGATATGCTCCTCGTATTCCGCGCGGAAGTTCTTGATCGTGCTCAGGACCGGATTCGGGGCCGACTGGCCCAGACCGCACAGCGATGCCTTCCGGATCGTGTCACCCAGCCGTTCGAGCTTCTCGATGTCGCCCGCTTGGCCCTTGCCCTCGGTAATACGCGTGAGGATCTCCAGCATGCGCTTGGTGCCCTCGCGACACGGCGTGCACTTGCCGCACGATTCGTTCTGCGTGAACTCCAGGAAGAACTTGGCGATATCGACCATGCACGAGTCTTCGTCGATGACGATCATGCCGCCCGAGCCCATGATCGACCCGGCTCGCGCCAGGGAGTCGTAGTCGATCGGCGTATCGAGATACTCCTCCGGCAGGCAGCCGCCGGAAGGGCCGCCCGTCTGAACGGCCTTGAACTTCTTGCCGTCCGGGATGCCCCCTCCGACGTCATAGACGATCTCGCGAAGCGTCGTTCCCATGGGCACCTCGATCAGGCCCGTGTTGACGACCTTGCCCGCCAGGGCGAAGACCTTCGTCCCCTTGCTGGTCTCCGTCCCAACCGTCCGGAACCAGTTGGCGCCGTCCAGAATGATGACGGGGATGTTGGCCCAGGTCTCCACATTGTTGATCAGCGTAGGCTGGCCGAACAGACCTTTGACCGACGGATACGGCGGCCGCGGGCGAGGCATGCCACGCGCCCCTTCGATCGAATGGATCAGCGCCGTCTCCTCACCGCAGACGAAGGCGCCGGCGCCCAGTCGGATTTCGATATCGAACGAGAAGTCGGAACCCAGAATGTTGTCGCCCAGCAGGCCATGGGCCCGGGCGTCTTTGATGGCCTTGGTAATCCGCTTGATGGCCAGCGGATACTCGGCGCGGATGTACACGATCCCTTTGCTGGCGCCGACGGCGTAACCCCCGATGGCCATGCCTTCGACAACCGTGTGCGGATCGCCCTCGATGGCGCTGCGATCCATGAACGCGCCGGGATCGCCCTCGTCGGCGTTGCAGATCACGTGCTTGGGCGTGGCCTTCTGGGCCGCCGCGAATTTCCATTTCAGTCCGGTCGGAAAACCGGCGCCGCCCCGGCCGCGAAGCCCGGACGTTTCGACTTCGGCCACCACCTGCGCCGGCGTCAGATCGGTGACCGCCTTGGCCAGCGCTTCATAGCCGCGAAGCGACAGGTAGTCGTCGATGTTCTCCGGATCGATAATGCCGCAGTTGCGAAGCGTAATACGCATCTGCTTGCCGAAGAACTTGGCGTCGCCGAACACGCGAAAGAACCGGTTGTACAAATGGTCTTCCTGGATCGCCAGCCGGGCCACAGGCCGACCATGCACCAGATGCTCTTCGATGATCTCGGGAATGTCCGCCTCGGTCACGTGACCGTAGATCGTATAGCCCGGATTGACCACCACGATCGGACCCTTGTCGCACATGCCCAGACAGCCCGACAGATGGATCGCCGCCTTGTCGTGCAGGCCGTGTTTGTCCAACTGCTCCTGCAACGCCGAGGTGAGCGTTCGCGCCCCGCTGTTGATGCACGGGGTGCCGTCACAAACAATGATTCCGTAGGTTGTAGCCACCGCAGGTTCCCTTCGTACTTTAGTCAATGACCCACTCTTGAATGACCTGGCCGTTCTTGAGGTGTCGTTCGATGATCTGCATCGCCCTGTCCTTGTCCACCTTGCCGTACTTGACCGGACTTTTTCCCGATTCGATCACTTCGACCGTCGGTTCGAGGTTGCATCGCCCGGCGCAGCCCTTCTGGCTGAGGTAGACATCGGTCAGCCCGAGACTGATCGCCTTCTGGAAGACCTCCATGACATCCTTGGATCCGGCTGCGATCTCGCAGGTGGCCATCCCAACGTAGACGCGTTTGGTCGAGAGATATCCCTTCCCGATGATCCGACTGACCGCTTCGGCCCGTTTCTTCTTGATGAGGTCCAATGGAGTCGGCATTGTGTCAGTTCCTTTCGATCTGAAAAACGAACGAGTTGCCGTGTTCTCGAGGCTCGACCCGGATGCTGCCGCCGTGGCGCTCGATGATCTGCTTGGTGATGTACAGGCCCAGTCCGGTGCCTTTGACTTTCTTCGTTTCCGGGCTGTCCAGCCGTGAGAACTTCTGGAACAGCCGCGCCCTCTGCTCTTCGCTGATGGGCGTCGAGTCGTTGTAGACATCGACCTCAACTTTGCCGTTGACCGGTCGAGCGGTCACGCTGATCCGCCCGGCGTCCGGACTGTATTTGATCGCGTTGCTCACGAGATTGTTGGCCACGATCTGCATCAGGTCCGCGTCGGCCTGAACCGCCAGATCCGGGTCGATCTCGTTCGAAATGTTCAGCTTCTTGCGCAGCGAAATCGCCGCCAGGGAGTGAATCGACGCATCGAACACATCTTTCTTCAGACTGAGCGACGTCTTGTGCACGTCGAGTTCGCCGCGCTCGACCCGCCCGAGGTTCAGGAACTTCTTGACGGTCGCATCGAGATAATCCAGGTTCCGCGTGACCGAATCGAGCGCTTTTCGCTGTTTGAAGTTCACCATGCCGAGATAGCCGTCGCGCACCGCGTAGGCGTTCATCACCGCCGAGGCCAGGATGCCCTTGAGCTCGTGGGCGACGAACCCGATGAGGTCCACATAGCTCTTGTTCATCGCCGCCAGTTTCTCGTTGGAAACCCGCAGACTCTCCTGGCGTTCCTTCAAGCCGATGGCCATCGCATTGAAGGCCTCGGCCATGCTGTTGATATCCTTGATGGACGTATTCGCGGTCACCTGGCAGCCCCAGTCACCCGAGGCCAGGCACTCGCTGGCGTGGACCACCTGCGTCAGGGGTCTGGAGATCGCACCGGCGAGAACGAACGAGAACAGCACGGCGATGAGGGTCACCACACCGACCGCCAGAAGGAAGATCACAAGCACCTGTCGGGCCATGTCGTAAAACGGCTGTTCGAGGGTCCCGACATAGAGGATGCCGATGACCTCGCCCTGGATGTTCTTGATCGGCTCGTAGGCCGTTTTGTACCAGTCCGTCACGACAAATGCCCTGTCGTGCCAGACCTGCCCTTCCTTGACTACCTTCTCGTAAACCTGCGACGAGACCCTGGTTCCAATCGCCCGCTGACCGCTCTCGTCGGGGACGTTCGTCGATATCCTGACGTCGTCCTGGAAGATGGTCACGGTACCGACCGGTTTGCCGCGGTAGAGCTCTCTGCCATAGACCAGATCGCGGATGCGGTCGACGAACGTGTAGTCTCGATTGACGACGCGCCCGCCGTAGAAGACGCCATCCACCTGGCCCCTGCCGTTCATCACCGGCACGGCGTACTCCTTGACCATCACATTGTCGAGCACCTCTCGCTCCGTCGGCCCGGCCATCGGAGTATCCTTGACCGGGATGGAACGTTTGCCCGCGAAGTCGCCCGGCATGGAGTCGAGTTCCTCGCGTGACATCCTTCGCGTCCCTCCCAGGGCCCGTCCGTCCGTGACGGCAATCCGCGCCAGGTCGCTCTGCAGACCCGCAAACTGCGAGGCCGCAACGTAACGCAGGTAATGCAGGTCCAGCCTCTGTCGCAACGCCTCGATGTCCCCCTCCGGAGAGATCAGTCGCAGACCCTGCCCGATTCGTTCGATTTCGGCGCTGTACACCATGCGGGCCACCTTCAGATCGTTGAGCACCTTTCGCTCGGCTCGTCCGAAGATGTCGTGCATGACGACGTAGTACCCCAGTAGCGCGATCGACACCGAAAGCGTCAGGACCACCACAAGAAACGAGATCAGAATCCTCGTCTTGATCGACACCGGCGGCAATATCTGGCTATTTCCCATCTTCCGAAGCATTGACGAAGTAGATCAGGTTCTCAAGTTCGCTTTCCAGATTGATGTTGTTGACGACGCACCCCTCGGGCGCCTTCAGACAGATCGGCGCGAAGTTCAGTACCCCCCGGATCCCGGCCGAAAGCATCAACTCCAGGACCTGCTGGGCCGCATAGTCCGGAACCGCGATGATCCCGATGACAACGTTGCGGCTCCCGACGAAAGCGACGAGGTCCTCCAGGGGCAGTACAGGCTGAGGCGAGTCCCTGTTGAACTTGACGGGGTCGATGTCAAACCCGGCTCCGACCTTGATCCCGCTCTTCTCCAGCCCACCATAATGAAAAAGGGCCTTGCCAATATTGCCCATGCCGATAACGACCACTTCCTGAAGCTGATCCTTGCCGAGGATCTTGTTGAGCTGTTCGCTCAACTCATCCACTTTATACCCGCCCCGACGGTTCCCCGTAATGCCAAAAAGCGAGAAATCCTTGCGGACCTGCGCCGCTGTGACCCCCGCCGCATCGGCGAGATTGTCGGAGAAGACGCGCACGAAGTTCAGCGTCTTCAAACGATTCAATGCGTTCTTGTACCGGGACAGCCTGATGATGCAGCTTCTGTTGGCCATAGCGATCAACCCGACCTGAGGAGCTTATGCTATCGGCCTCGCACGTGATCGAGGCACATCGACAGTATTAACTACGCCCAAAGACAACATCTCGCATTGTCGGCGAAACATAAGCACCAGTCAAGCATTTTGTTGTTATTTATGTCACATTTATATACCCACCAAGACCACACAAAAGTAAGTCTCTTCACAAGCATGACTTACGAGATAGCCCTCTCAAACACAGAGCCCCCAGATTCACACTTCTCCGCACAGATGCGCCCAGAGACCGGCGAATATCCGACCACACCGGCACGCCGGGACGAAGCTCCTTGCCGTCGCTGCCGCCCCGGGGAGTACTTCCTCACCGTCATTGCTCCGTGCTGATCTCATACGTTTCCCAGGCTCATACACCATCGCGACTCGCTTGTTCCGTCAGCCCGAGGGGATTTCTGGGATAGACACGCGTGGCTACAGGGGGCACGAACGACGAGTCCTGATCCGATGCACACACGCCGAGCCGCGGATCGCCGGCACAGAGCAGGCACGCTGGCGTGGACGCGGGAAGAGCGCAAAAGGAAAGCCCCTGCGGTGCGGAGGGAGAGGAAGCGAGACTACGCAGGGGCTTTAAGATGCTCTTAAGTTGTCAGTTGTCCCTTGTCGGGACCGTTCTTCTCTGTCCTGGCGTTACCAAACCTACGACCCGGCAAAACCTCGTGTTCAAAAAACCGGCCTCAAATTGTCCAAACGACCACCGGCTTGCCAGAACTCCACCGGCCAACATCGACCGCTGCTCATTTTGGATATTCGACCCACCCATAAAAGAAGCAACTATAGTATATGGCCGGTTCCCAACATGTGTCAAGTCGAATTCCGGCGCATTTCCAAAAAATAGCTCCCAATGGCCCAAAAAACAAGAAAAACGTTCGCCAGGCCCCTACAGGGCCGGCGCGTCCTTCCGTTTTCTTCGGATCAACGCCTTTGGAGCATCAGTTCGAGGTCTTCCTGCAACGCCTGGAGATCTTCTTCGTGCTCGACCTCCTGCTCGATGATTTGCAGGGCGATATTGTACGTAACCGGGTCGGCGGTGAGCGTCTTCTGCATCAGTTTCTGATACGTGCTGATGGCGCACTGCTCGCCCTTGATGTTCTGCTCGAGGATCGTCTGCACGTAGGGGTCGTCCGGGGCATCGTAACCGCAGTTGGTCCACTTGTACCAGGCTTGGGGGGTCGTGATCGGGGTCCCGCCCAACTGGATAATCCGGTTGGTCAGCATCAGGGCGTGGTTCAACTCCTCCGTGGCGTGCTGCTCGAGCTCGACGATCACGGCGTCTTTCATCGGCCCTTTGACCACTTTGGCCCCCAGCCAGTACTGATAATAGGCCAGCCACTCATCACAATAGGCCCGATTCAGCAACTCCAACAGCTCCTTGACATCCATTCCGACGATTTCGGTGCCTCTGGTTCCCATCGTTTGCCTCCTTAACTTGTGTGCCTGCAAGCACATGTTCCAACCCTGTCCGTGTTGCGAGAAGCGGCGCACCTTCCGGCAAAACCGAGGAGATCGCATTCGCCTTCGGCTCTATTTTTGCCGCAGACCGCCGCAAGTCAAGTGCCCAATCGAAACATTTCGGTTTCTCAGAACATAAGGCCCGTTCGGCAGTAGGACTATGTCGTGTCACCGAACAGGCGACGGCACGGCGAGCATCGAGATGCTGTATCCCGGCGACCCGGATACCTCTGGAATGTGCGGCGGACCAGCAGGTTGCGAAGCCCCTGGCTGCCATGCGGCTCTCACGTCAGTTGTTGAAAGGAAGGTCAATGGACATATTTGAATTCGCAATGGAGAAGGAAACGTACGCCGAGCAATTCTACCGGGAATTGGCCGACCGGACCGACAGCACGGGACTCAAGAACATACTGAACATGCTGGCGGAGGAGGAAGTCAAACACTACCGGACGGTGCAGGCCATGCAGACTCAGGCGGGCGGAAAGCCGACCTCCACGCCTGTGCTCAAGAGGGCCGAGGAGGTGTTCGACAGGATGAGGGACGGCGCGGAGAGATTCGATTTCGGCGGCGGCGAGGTCAATCTGTATCGCAAGGCCTGCGAGATCGAGAAACAAAGCCGGGATTTCTACTCACAGAAGGCAACCGAAGTCCGCAACGACGACCACAAAGCGATCTTCCAGCAACTGGCCGAGGAGGAGAACAAGCACTTGACGCTGGTCCAGCGGCTCTGCGATTTCGTGGCCAGGCCGGAGACATTCCTCGAAGACGCCGAGATGTACCACTTCGACGATTACGTGGAGGGAGAGTTCTGAGGCCAGAGGGCCGAAAGACCCTGGATCGGCCTCAAAGCCTCCGTGACAGCGGCTCAATGCGTTTCACACCGGCAACGGTCGCGGCTGGTAGGAGCGCAGTCGCCGCTGAAGCGCCTTGCCGTCGCCGACAATGGCGTCAAGCGCCTGCCAGAACTGCCTGCTGTGGTTCTTGTGCCGCGTGTGGACCAATTCGTGGAGGATGACGTAGTCCCTCAGTTCCTCCGGAAGGCGGGCGAGATTCACGTTCAGATTGATGTTGTTGTGGGACGAGCAACTGCCCCAGAGGGTTCTTTGACTCTTCACGAACACTTTGTTGTACGCGAAGCCATGCTGTTTCGCCAGGTGTTCGAGGCGTTCGACGAGCTGCCTGCGTGCGTGGACGCGGTCGAGCCGGGGGTCGGCCTTCTCGGCGTGGACCTGCCGCAGATGCTTCTGAATCCAGTCCTTGCTCTTCAGGAGAAGCCCCCTTGCCTGGAGCAGAGAGGCTCGCCTGGGCAGAATCAACTTGACGGCACCGTCCCGGCGAATCGTGATCCGCGCATGACGGGCCCGGTCGGAAACCGCCACGGCCACCGAGCCAATCCCCGGAACCTCCCAGGTCTCAACTACCGTATTCAAGAGTCGATCCTTCCTTGCGCGCTCAGACTTCGTTCAGCGTGATACGGGGACTGTCTTGCCGCCGGCTTGGGATTCGAGGGCGGCGGTGAACAGCCTGTGCCACAAAGCCGTTTCCTCCGGCCGGGCGCAGCCGGCAAAGCGGCTGAGAGGCCGGCCGGCGTGGAGTTCGTAAAGGTACGCCGCCCACATCTGGAGGATCGCGTCACAGACGCCGAACTGAGCCAATTCCTGCGTGATCGACCGAAACGCGGTCTCCTGTCCCATCTCGATCCGTCGCCACTGCTGCTCGGCGCCGCCCTGGTACTCCAGCACCTCCAGCGTGTTGGCCTGCCTGAGGCTGTATCGAGCGGAAGCGGCCGTCCCGAGGATCTCGATGTACCAGTTGTTTCGCTGGCCCGGCGAGATGCGATGGGCCCGAAGCGTCAGCGGGAACCGCTCGCCCGAGTCGGTGACTTCCATCTCGCACAGCAGCGTCGCATTGTCCCAGGTCTCGCACGGAACGACGCCGCCCTGCCCATCCGGGCGCGACGGGATGATGTTCGAAAGCACCGCTCGCACGTTGCGCGGAACCCAGCCCGCCCGGAAGGGCAGCGTGCAGACGTGAGGCCCGAGGTCGCCGAGGCAGCCGTAGTCGCCGTTGAACTGGCGCGTGCGCTTCCAGTTGATCGGCTTGTCCGGATTCAGGTCGCTGCTATGGAGGAACCCCACGTTGACCTCGATGATCTTTCCGAAGGCCCCTGCTTCGATCATCCGCCCGATCCTCTGGGCTGCGGGAAAGAAGAAAAACTGCGAGGCACACCGGACGCACAGCTCCGGGTGCTTCCGGACGCATGCGAAGATCGCCTCATTCGCCTGGCGGTCGATGCCGAAGGGCTTCTCGCCCATCAGGTGCTTGCCGGCTTCCATCGCCTCCAGATAGATCTCCGCGTGCAGATGGTGCGGGACCGCGATATAGACCGCCTCGACGTCGGGATTGCCCAGAAGCTCGCGGTAGTCACTGGTGACCTGTTTCAGGGTCGGGATGTGGTCGCGGAACCAGTCGATCTTCGGCGTCGCGAGGGTGCGGTTGCAGACGGCGACGATCTGTGGCCGCACCGTCATCTCGGGCAGGTGCAGCCAGCGAGCCGCCGCACTGGCGAACTCCCGCCCGATCATCCCGCAACCGATGATGCCAAATCGAACCGTACGCATGGGCCGGCCTCCACCTCGGTTGACGTTCGCTCGCCGCACGCCGCGTGGGCGAAGAAACCGATCTTACAGAGGACCTTCCCTTCAGGCAAGTTCTCGACTGACTTCTTGGCGTCGCGAAGGTCCTCGGGTAGCATGGACATGACGGTGTAACCTTCATGGGAGGTCGTTGAAATGCTGAACGCTGTATTGAGCCTGGTCGTGCTGGCGTCGCTGGCTGGGGCGGCGGACAAGACCTATACCAATCCCATCATCGACGAGATTGGGCCGGCCGACCCGACCGTGATCTTCGTCGACGGGATGTATTATCTCTATCCCACCGGGGACAACGTCAGCTACCACGTCTACACCTCGACGGACCTGGTCCATTGGACCAAGGGCCCCCGGGTGTTCGAGCCGGGCCAAAGGAACGTCTGGGCGCCCGACGTTTTCCGCGATCCGAAGGACGGCAGGTTCTATCTCTACTACACGGTCGGCGAGAACATCGGGGTTGCCGTCGCCGATCGGCCCGAGGGGAAGTTCGTCGACCGCGCCAGGCTGTTCGACAACGCCATCGACGCCCATATGTTCTGCGACGACGACGGCAGGTACTACCTCTATTACGTGCAGTTCCCCGGCTTCCGCATCCACGTCCAGCCGATGAAGACCCCGCTGGAGAAAGAGGGCGAGCCCATCGAGCTGTTCCATCCGACCGAACCATGGGAGAAGATCCGCGGCGCAGTCACGGAGGGCCCGTGGATGCTCAAGCATCAGGGGACCTACTATCTGCTCTACTCGGGCACGGCGGCGAACACGCTGGACTACGCCATCGGCTACGCGACCGCCGACAAGCCGACCGGCCCCTTCACCAAATACAGCGGCAACCCCATCGTCCGCCGGACCGACCAGGCCCTCGGCCCAGGCCATGGCTGCGTCGTCAGGGACGCCGCGGGCAACCTGTGGTCGATCTACCACCAGCAGAAGGACGATTCGGAGCCGTGGAACCGATTCCTCTGCATCGACCCGCTGTGGTTCGACGATGCAGGCGTCCTGCACGGCAAGGCCACCCGAGGCGTTCCCCAGCCGGCGCCGGTCACCACCCCGCAGAGGGAGCCATAGTACCCCGAACGCGGGCCAGGTCCGGACAGATTCCGTTGCATGACAGGCCAGGATGTGATATAAGAGAGTTGGCGGTTGCGGGAGGTTCAGGGTCAGTCCGATGGATTGTGGACCCCCGAGTTCAGCATAGACGGGACGGAGGACCTGAGCCGATGTGTGGCAGTCCATATACTGTGCAGAGCGGACGTTCACAGCACGATTCCTGCTGTGTTCCGGAGGCATGCTTGTACGGGCATATCTGTAGTGCGTCGGCACCCGACGCCAGCGCAGTTCCAGTGATCGATTCTGAAGGAGGATTACCATGTTCAAGAGACTGATGGTTCTGATCTTGCTGTTGGCTGCCCTGTCGGCGGCCGCTCCGATAGCCCAGGCCCAGTTGATCACGGCCGTGACGCATCGGAACACCGACACGGACGCCCCCGAGGACCCGCAGATTGCGCCCAATCCACTGGACGAGGGCGCGCTGACCTTCGTGGACCGGACCCACATCTATGCCGACGTGCCGGAGTTCCTCATCGGGGCCGAGTACGTCATCCTGGCCAACGACAACAAGAACATGTCCGCCTATGAACTGGACATCACGGTGGCGAAGAATGCCATCGTCTACGTGTTCGTGGACAACCGCATGGGCGGTGCCGCAGGCGGCCTGGGTGTGGCCCCCAACATCACCGGCATGCCCTGGCTGACCAGCATGGGCTTCGTCGATACGGGTATCGACATCGGCATTGACGAGAGCGCCGACGGCAGCATCAACCAGTACTATTCCATCTTCGCCCTCGAAGTCAAGGCGGGTGTCGTCACGATCGGCGGCTGCACCGAAGGTCATGGGGGCAACATGCTGGGCGTGGCGGTTCTGCCGGCGCCGACGAGCGAGACAGCGACGAATCCGCTGCCGGAGGATGCCGCGTCGGACATCGTGCGCGAAGCCGTTCTGGAATGGACGCCGGGAGAATTCGCCGTCACGCATGACGTGTACTTTGGAGTGGTTTTCGAGGATGTGAACACCGCCAGCCGGGCGAATCCGCTGGGTGTTTTGGTCAGCCAGGGACAGGACGCCGCCAGCTACGATCCGGCCGGCCTTCTCGAATTCGGCACAACCTACTATTGGCGGATCGACGAGGTCAACGGCGCGCCGGACAATACGATCTTCAAGGGCGAGGTCTGGAGCTTCACGACGGAGCCGTTTGCGTATGCGATTGCGGGCGTCATTGCGACGAGCAATGCGACCTCCACTGCCGATTCGGGTCCCGAGCGAACCATCGACGGTTCCGGGCTTAACGCTGCCGATGAGCATTCGACCGGTGCCTCGGACATGTGGCTGGGCCTGCCCGCCGGGGACGAGCCCGTCTACATCCAGTACGAGTTCGACAAGATCTACAAGCTCTATGAGATGTGGGTCTGGAACTACAACGTCGAGTTCGAACTCGTGCTCGGGTTCGGGCTCAAGAGTGTGACGATCGAGTACTCCGCCGACGGAGCCGACTGGGTTGTGCTCGGCGAAGTCGAGCTGGCCAAGGCCAGCGCCAAGGCCGGCTACGCCCACAACAGCGTGGTGGACCTCCAGGGCGTGGCGGCCAGGTACGTCCGCCTGACCGTCAACAGCAACTGGGGTTCGCTCGCTCAGTACGGCCTGAGCGAAGTCCGCTTCTTCCAGGTTCCCGTGCAGGCTCGCCAGCCGCAGCCCGCCGATGCCGCAACGGGCATCGTCCCGGACCCGGTCCTGAGCTGGCGCGCCGGACGTGAGGCGACCTCACACGAGGTCTACTTCGGCACGGACTCGGAAAGCCTGCCTCTCGCCGGCAGCGTCGCGCAGAGCCGCTTTATCCCGGGCGCGCTGAACTACGGCGCCACGTACTATTGGAGGGTGGACGAGGTCGGCGATGATTCCTTCTGGGCCGGCGAGGTCTGGAGCTTCTCGACGCAGGAGTACGCCTTGATCGATGGCTTTGAGACCTACAACGACGACATCGACGCCGGAACAGCCATTTTCGACACCTGGCTCGACGGCTGGGTCAACAACACCGGCTCGACGGTCGGCTACCTCAACGCCCCGTTTGCCGAGCGGGCCATCGTCCACAGCGGCGCGCAATCGATGCCCCTGACGTACGACAACACGGGTTCGGCATCCTATTCCGAAGCCGAGCGTCAGTTCGCCGAGCCGCAGGACTGGACGGCCAACGGGATCAAGAGTCTGTCGCTCTACTTCCGGGGCGAGCCCGGCAACACCGGACAGATGTATGTGAAGATCAACAACACCAAGATCGCGTACAACGGTGACCCGGGCGACATCGCCAGAACGGCCTGGCTGCCCTGGAACATCGATCTGTCTGCGGTCGGCAATCTGAGGAATGTGACCAAGCTGACGATCGGCATCGAGGGCTCGGGGTCCAAGGGGATTCTGTACATCGACGACGTTCGACTCTATCCGAAGACTCCCGAGTTCATCACGCCGACCGAGCCCGACGGCGCCAACCTGCTGGCTCTCTATGCCTTTGAAGGCAACGCGAACGACACGTCCGGAAACGGCTTGAACGGCACGATAACCAACGGGCCGTTGGTAGCTTCCGGCCGACCCGGTGGAGGCAGCGCCCTTCAGCTCACCCGGACCGGCAACGTCAACCTCGGCAATCCCGCGCTGCTCGATTTCAGCACCGGGGATTGGACGGTGAGCGCATGGTTCAAGACCGCCATGACCGGCACGGGCGACGCCAACAAGGGAACCATCTATGCCAAGGGCGGAGACTCTACCGGCGGACATCGCTATTGTCTGATCATGAGCGAGACCACAGAAGGCGTTGTCTCCCTGGTCACCGACGACGACGTCACCAAGTACGTGATCGACTCCGCCAGCGTGACCAACAATGACGAATGGCATGCCGTCGTCGGCCAGAGAGAGGGCGCGGCCCTGCGGATCTTCATCGACGGGCAACTGGAAGCCACCGTGACGGCTACGCCGACCTACAATCTCTCCGGCACCTCTCAGCACAACGCCTATATCGGAGCGATCACCAACAACGCGGACGGCACTCTGTACAAGCTCTACGGCGGCCTGATCGACGACGTCCGGGTCTACGACAAGGCCCTGTCCGAAGGAGAAATCCTCTGGCTGGCCGGTCAGACCGAACCACTGGCCAAGCCGTTCTGAGATCCGGTCACATGGGCAGGAAACCTGCTCATCCTGCACGAAGCACACAAGGGGCTGGGATCATCGATCCCAGCCCCTCGCTCTTTGGCCTGGGTGTGTCCGACGAATCATCGCCGGACAGAAATCAGCCGGCCTGCCAAGGATGCGGGAAACAATCGGCCGCCAATCCCGGTATACATGGTTGCAAGCTATGAAAGGGATAGCCATGAACTGGAAGAGGCGTTTGGCAGCAGCCGGATCGGCTATACTCATAATTCTCATAAGCACAGCATTTGTGGTGGCTTGGGGGCAACAAGATGGGCCGACAGACGCTCCGATTCGATCACCCGCAACCCCAGACAGACTGATCGATGACTTCTCGGGCGATGACCAGGTCAGCTCGCTGGGAACCAAGTGGGTGTTTCGGACAAATCAGACCTCGGGCAACGCCGTGGCGAGGGCGTCCCGCCCTCGTGCCGAGAAGGCGCAAGGGCAAGATGCCCTCGCCACGAAGCTGGAATTCGTACAAGAGGATGGGCAGACGGTCCTGCACCTGAGCGGCTCCGTCGCGTCGGCCGACAGGGGTGGATTCGCTGAGGCCCAGTTGGCGCTCCACCCGCGAGGACGGAACTTCGACGCCCACGGCTTTACGGGTCTGAAGCTACGGGTCAGGGGCGATGGACAATCCTATTCCATCCGCCTGCGGACCAAAGACACCCGGTTCGCTACGCAGTATTATGAAGCAGTGTTCCAGACGAGCGGCCAGTGGCGGGAGGTCATGCTGCCTTTTGCCCAGTTCGTGGGCGTCTCGGTGCAGGCCCCGCTGGATCCGGCCGCCCTGCGGACCGTCGCGATCGTAGCGGCGGGCAAGGACCGTGATGCCGACGTCATGGTCGCCAACCTGTCCCTTTATCGAGAGCAGAGCATGTACAACCCACTGACCCCTGAGGAAGAACGCGTCATTCTCTACAAGGGCACCGAACGCCCTTTCACAGGCAAGTACAACAACTTCTTCGAAACCGGCGTCTACACCTGCAAGCGATGCGGAGCCGAGCTGTTCGAGTCGTCGTCGAAGTTCCGCTCGGAGTGCGGCTGGCCCAGCTTCGACGATCAGATCCCCGGTGCGGTCAAGTGGCAGGGCGACGCCGACGGGATGCGGACCGAAATCGTCTGCGCCAATTGCGGTGGCCACCTGGGGCACGTATTCAAAGGCGAGCAACTGACGCCGAAGAACACACGATACTGCGTCAACTCGATCTCGATGGGCTTTCTCTCGGCCGACGAGCGAAACGCCCAGGCCGTTGCCAAGCCGAAGACCGAACGAGCCATCTTCGCCTCCGGCTGTTTCTGGGGGACCGAATATCACATGCAGCGGGCCCCCGGCGTGCTCTCCACAACCGTCGGCTACATCGGCGGCCATGTGGACCGGCCGACCTACAAGCAGGTTTGCACCGACCGCACCGGCCACGCCGAGGCGGTCGAGGTCCTCTACGACCCCAAGCAGACCAGCTATGAGACGCTCGCCAGGCTGTTCTTCGAGACGCACGATTTCACGCAGTTGAACCGCCAGGGCCCGGACATTGGACGGCAGTACCGCTCAGGCGTGTTCTATCTGACCGATGGGCAGAGACAAACCGCCGAGAAGCTGGTGCAGGTGCTCCGGCAGAAGGGCTACGACGTCAAGACCGAAATCACACCCGCCAGCACGTTCTGGCCGGCCGAGGACTACCACCAGGACTACTACAACAAGACGCAGAAGACACCCTACTGCCACGTCTACCGGCGAATCTTCTGATCGATCTACCTCGTCCTCCCGGATGAGATCCAGATTCGATCGCGCGGCGGTATCGTGAGAGTCTGCCGGACTCCGTCGTGCGGCAATGTCAGGCTGACCTCGACGGCTCGATCGTTGAAGTTCTGGAGCACACAATCGCCCCGGCTCGCATCGGCAAACGGATGGTACGTGACGCACGCCGGACCGTTGAGGGTCGGCGGTTTCCCACCGGCAAACGCCGTGCGGAATGCGGTCAGGGCCCGCTCATCCAGAGAGAGCAAACCGAGCGGACGCGGACAGAGCAACACCTCGCCCACCGCGTCGAAATCCGTCTGACTATACGTGTGCGTGTTGAGCAGAGAGATGTTGCCTGCCGTGCGCAACAACAGCAGTTGCCGAACACCATCCGCGCAGACGACATCACCCGTTCGTGGCGCAACCTCGATAGGCGCTTCGAGATCAATCTTGACGTCCCCGGTTTCCGTGCGATACGTCGCACGCAGAGGCGCCGAGGCAAAGTCAGGATCGATACCGACAACAGAGGTCAACTCCCTGCCTTGCGGCCATGCAATCAGCAGGTTCGTCGTCACGATCAGGTGCGCACCCCTCGCCCGTGACCTCTCGACATGCTCCGACAGCCCGGGATCAGCGGCCGCCTGAGCAGGCAGGAGGAGGATCGGCGCCTCGTGCGGAAACTCGTGCACGGGGACCAGCGGGATGCCCAGCATACCGAGGAAATCCATCAGGTACATGTCGCCGGCCGGGTCGCTGTTCGGCGGCTTGTACGCCGGCACACCTGTGACAGGGTGCTTCCGCACGAACGCGGCCAGATCCGCCAGTTGGCCGAACCGGCTCGCGACCTTCGCATGATCCGGATGGCCTGCGACCACGTCGCCCAGATTGAAAAAGACCAGCTCCGGTGCTCCAGCCAGGACGCTCGTGTACGCTTGATCGAGAAAATCGTGCTCGGCGCAATCACCATGATCGAACCACGCCCCGCCGATCTTCTCGCCCGCAATGCCCGCCAGCCAGCGGTAGTTGATGAATCCCTCGTAAGGCTGCACGAAGCCGAACCGCTGCGTGTTGCGGCCCCGCGTCTCGGTGCCGACCCAGACCTGATCGAACAGACGCGGAAACGTCACGGTGTCGTACCCGAACAACTGGAACCGATCGTGCCACTGAGGGAACTTGACGATCATGGTGATACCGGGATGAGCCTCCCTGGCCGGCCGCAGGAAGATCGACTGCGCCAGCTCCGTGAGCAATTCGCGGCGATACTGGCCCCAGGAGCGGTCGCCTTTGGCCTGCTCCGACTCAGCGCTGACGTCGCCCGTGCACAGGAAGTCGTCGACGATGAACGTATCGAAGATCGGAGCACTGGCGCGAATGATCCGCTCCAGGTCCCGCCGCGTCTTTTCGTTTTGCCAGTTGAACCAGCCGAGCGGCCCCTCTTGCCGCACACCCACGTCACCGCCCGGAACGGTGGCGATACCGCCGACCACGCCGATGTCCCGTTCGAGCAGCCAGTCGCGGACCTGTGTCAATTGCTCGGGCGGCACTGTATGGCCGCTGCGATAGACTTCGAGATAGAGCTTCGTGATCCCCATCCGCTCGACCGCCTGCCAGACGGCCGTCCGAAACCCGTCGTCCGTCGCCATCCGCTCGACGTGATGCGACGTCGCATACGACGCCAGCCGCAAGTCGCTCGACCGCTGCCGCGCCGTCTCCAGCAGGGTCCGCGCTGAAGCGGCATTCGCCACCACCGCCAGCACCCAAACGACCAACGCCCGTCTCAACACAATCGCACCTCCCTTGCCGCTTGTCACATCCTGGTACCGTCACGACCCGCACAGGCTAACTGGCCCGATGTCCTTCGCCCAATCTCGCCGCAATCTGCCGTCGGTACCGCCTCGCCGTCCGCTCCAGCGTCGCCATATGAACCTTGGCCCGCAGGCTGCCCGTGCCAAGACGCGCGCTCATCAACCGTTGAATGATCCGCGACAGTTCCGATAGACGGTCCCGGAGCGTCACACCGTCACGGTCGCCCTCGAAGGCCTCACCGACGGCCGAGAGAAAACCCTGGATCGCTCTGAGTTCGTGTTTGTCCATTCCCACAATTATACCACATCGCAGGCGTTCTCATTCGTGTAAAACAGAGCCGTTTTGCCATGTTTCAGGTCCGAGAACCATCGACCGGCCCTTTCGGTCGCTTGTGGCCGACGAGCCAGCCCAGAACCAGGGTAATGGCGGTGCCGATGGGGAAGTGCCAGGGCCATGCGAGGGTGAAATACACCGGCATCCCGTCGAGGCCCCGCCCAACGGGAACCAGGCCGATCCACAGCAGCAACGCCACGGCCAGAGCGACGTAGACGATCTTCACCGGCTCGCAGCGGAGGTGCCGGACTGCCTGGACCAGCAGCACGACCGAGGCGACCACCACGATGGCCTGGGGGATCGGCTGGTGCCAGTTCAACGCAAAAACGGTCAGCATCGACAGCGGCACGCCCCACATCAGGCCCCGGTCGTCGCGCCCAATGGGCAGGAAGGCCAGCAGGAAGACGCCCAGCAGGGCGCCGTAGGTATAGGCGGCCATCGCCAGGGCAAACTGGAGCAGGTCGGCATACGAGCGGGCGATCACATCGCAATAGACGGCAAAGGCCGTCAGCAGGACACCCCAGATCAGCACGATCACACGCGACGCACGTACTGTCTGACGGTCCGAAGCGGTGGGATTGAGGTAGGGCTTGTAGAACAGTGCAATGGTGGACTGCGACAGGGCCGCCAGGAGCGAGTCGAGCGTCGAGATGGCGGCGGCGAAGATGGCCGCCATCAGCAGGCCCGACAGCACCGGCGGCATGACACCGACGATATAGACGGCGAAGACCTTCATCGAGTCGTCCGCCACCACCACCTGCTCGGCCGGCGAAAGCGGTACGCGCTGGTAGTAAACGTAGACGGCCGCACCGACGAACAGCAGCAGATACGTCAGCAGTTGCGAGAGGCCCGACCAGACGACGGCTTTGCGGGCGTCGGCGGCACTGCGGCAGGTGAACATGCGCTGCACCATGAGCAGATCGGTACCATGCGAAGCGAGCGTCAGGACGCCAAGGCCGATAACACCGCACCAGAGCGTGAAGGCCTCTTGAGGGTCGAAGCTGAGGTTGATCGTCCGCAGCTTGCCGGCGTGGCAGGCCTGTGAAACGATGGCAGCCAGGCCGCCGTCGATGGTCGAGGAGGCAAAGACCAACGCTGCAATGGCCCCGAACGTGAACAGCAGGCACTGAATCGCATCGGTCCAGATGACCGTCGTGATGCCGCCCATCACGGTCCACCCGATCGAGACGACGCCGATGATGACGATCGAGGTCGCGGTGTCGGTGCCCGTAATCACCTGCAGGGCCTTGGCGGCGATATAGACGCGAGCGCCCTGGGCGAGGATGCCGCCGATCATGAACAGGCCGGTCGTGATCTTCCGCACGCGGGGACCGAGTTGGTCGCCCATGTACTCGTAGGGCGAGTAGATCTCACGTCGATAGTAGACGGGAATGAAGAGGTAGCCGATCACGAAGCGGGCGATGATGGTGCCGAGGGCCAGTTGGATGTAGGTCATGTCGCCGCCCTGTGAGAAGACCAGGGCCGGCGCGATGAGGAAGGTCGCGGCGGACAGTTCGGTGGCGATGATCGAGCCGCAGACGGCCGGCCAGGGCAGCTTGCGGCCGCCGAGAAAGAAGTCCTTCATCGACGCCTGCCGGCCCGCGAGCAGCCCGCCCAGGACGGTGGTGAAGGCGAGATAAACCACGATGACCGCCCAGTCCCACGCCGTGAAGTTCCGAGCGATCTCGCGGAGCGCATCGCCGACCGACGGGACGTGCGCGTCCTGCCCCTGTGCCATGGCGACGGGCGCAGAAACAAGCACCAACAGCAGAACAAGGAGCCGAAGTTGCCTGGATCTGGGCATTATGCCGATTCGATGGACTGTGCAATAGCCGGGCGCAACAATTCGTTGTTCTCCTTCAGAATCTGCAGGGCTTGCGCCAGAGAAACGTCGCGAAAATGCATGACCAGCGCCGCCTTGACGCGGCCCTCAGCTCGTGCCAACAGGGCCTTGGCCTTCGGCCGGGACAGGCCTGTGACCTCCATGACGATGCGAACGGAGCGGTCGCGAAGCTTGGCGTTGACGGCCTTGAGGTCCACCATGAGGTTGCCGTAGACCTTACCGAGCCTGATCATGGCGGTGGTCGTCAGCGTGTTGAGCACGAGCTTGGTGGCGGTACCCGCCTTCATCCGGGTCGAGCCGGTGATCACCTCGGGCCCGACGACCGGGTTGATGACGATCTCGGCGGGGATCGACCCGACCGCTTCCGGCGCACAGGTGACGAAGACGGTCCCGGCCCCGATCTGCCGGGCGCGCCGCAGGGCGCCGTGAACGAACGGCGTCATGCCGCAGGCGGCCAAGCCGACCACGGTGTCCTTCGCGCTGACTCCTCTGGCGTCGATGGCGGCCGCGCCGTCCTCGGGGTGATCCTCGGCCCCCTCGATGGACCGCACCAGCGCCCGCCGACCGCCGGCGATGATGCCCTGGACCAGCGACGACTTGACCCCGAACGTCGGCGGGCACTCGGAGGCATCGAGCACGCCAAGCCGGCCGCTGGTCCCGGCGCCGACGTAGAACAGCCGCCCCCCCGCGCGGAAGCGACCGACGATCATATCGACCGCCGCCGCGATGGACTCGCGCTGTGTCGCCACCGCCTGCGGCACAGTCCGGTCCTCGGCGCCGATCAGGTCCACAATCGCCTGAGTGGACAGGGTATCGACCGAGGCACTGTTCGGATTGCGTTTCTCCGTTGTCGGCAGCTTCTTGGCTCTCATCGTCTCCCCGGCACGATTTTGCCCAGCACGACCGGCTCGGCCGCCCCCGTGGCGCTGGGCACGTTGTTGGCAGTCCCCCGCATCGTGGCCCACGCCAGGATCGCGAAGGCAACCGCCTCTCGGGCATCGACGTCGATCCCGAATTCATTGGTTGTGCGAATCTTAACGACCTCCAGTTCCCGCTGCAACATCCGCACGAGCGTTCGGTTATGGCCCCCCCCGCCGCCCAGGATCATCTCGTCGGGCATCGCCGGCAGGAACCGGCGATATGCCTCCGCGATCGTGCGGGCGGTGAACGCTGTAACGGTCGCGACCACATCCTCGGGACCCAGTGTCCGTCTCTGCGATTCGCGGCTGAACCACTCGCAATACGCCTGACCAAACTCTTCGCGTCCGGTGGACTTGGGCGGCTTGCGGCGCAGGAAAGGATGCTCGAGCATCTCGCACAGCAGGGTCTCGTCGATCCTGCCCTTGGCGGCCAAGGCCCCGCCGCGATCATACTGGCGCTTCCCGCCAGTAACCAGACGGCAGACGCCGTCGATCACCATGTTGCCCGGTCCCGTGTCGAAGGCCAGAATGTCGTCCCGCTGGCACGCCCGAGGCAGGAAGGTCACGTTGGCGATCCCGCCGATATTCTGAACGGCCCGGCTGACCTTCGCGTCCCGAAAGAGCACATAGTCGGCATACGGCACCAGCGGCGCGCCCTGCCCGCCGGCTGCCATGTCACGAGCCCGAAAGTCGGCCACCGTCGTAATGCCCGTGCGCTGGGCGATCACGGAAGGCTCGCCGATCTGCAAGGTCGAGCGGATCGTCCTGCCTCCGTAGCGCCCGCCCTCGGGCTGGTGCCAGATCGTCTGGCCGTGGGAGCCGATTAAATCGATCGATCCCAGAGCAACCCCACGCTTGCGGCACAGCCTGAGGACCGCGTCCGCAAACACCTCGCCCAGGACATGATTGAGATGGCAGATGCGGTCCACCTTCGCCGAGTCGGGATGACACAACGCGAGAATCTCGTTGCGAAGAGCAGGCTTGTACGGGAACACGTCGAACGCCACGAGCCGGACCTTCGCATCGCGGATATCCACGATAGCCACATCGATGCCGTCCACCGACGTCCCCGACATCAGTCCCGCCACTCGCGTCGTCTTTCTCCTGTGCATCACGCTGCGTCCCTTCAATCCGCCTCGGGCTCGAACCGCTCGACGATGAATTTCTGATAACCGCAGGCCAGGACGGCCACGGTGTTCGCATCGGCGATGGCCAGGCCGGAGCCGTGGCGAAAGCTGGTCTGAAGCCCATGCATCGCGCGTCTCAAAACCTTCCGAAGACGCTTCCCGACGGGCACGGCGGTCTCCATTCGCAACTCGAAAACGTCCATCACATCCGCACCGCCGGTGTGCGCGAACCCGACCAGGAACACGCGTTCGTTCGTGTCGACCACGAGGTTGAGATTCTGATACGACGCATATTCGCGATCCGACCAATCGGATCGGTCGGCGCTTCTGGCGTCCCAGGTCTCGCGGTAGGCGAAGGCACACGCCGGGTCGTCCAATGCTTTCGCGTTGGAGAGGTAGATGTCGATCGTAGCCGAATCCCACGTGCCCACGCACAGCAGGTGCCGGTCTCCCACCCTGGCCATGGCAACCGCGCCGGCGGTGGCGCGTTGATAGGCGCCGGTTCGCTCGATCTGGACGAGGGGCTTCGGTCCGCCGGCCTGCAACAACTCCGCCGGCCGGAGGATCCACACGCGAGAGGCCATCTTGGTGTTGTCGTCCTCGATACCGACAGCCAGGTAATCGCCGCAGATCTGGAAGCCGCCGGCGTGCTTGAACGGGCGTGACATCAAGGGCTTGACCGCAACGACGCGTCCCATCGAGCCTTCGAGGGCTACCAGCGCGAGATAGGATTCGTCGCTCGCACTGCCGCTGAGCACGAGAAGCGGCTGCCCGTCGATCGTCGCCTGCTGGATCCCCTGAAGATGCCCGCCACGCGGAACGTCGAAGCGGCCGGAATCGCAGAGAATCGCACGGGACGTCTCTGAGACCCTTCCCAACGCCCCAAGAACATCCTCCACCTGCGGATTGCTGTCCGCCGGACCTTGTGCCGCACAAACAAGCCCCGCCCCGCACGCCAAGACTACGAGCACGCACGGAACACTCTCATGCCAGCGGGGTGCAACCGACCTGTCTCTATCACCGGCCTTCATACCTCATAGCGTACCAGAACCGTCGCCAGGAATCGAGCGTCTGCGGCATGAGGATATTGCCGTTTACACCATATGGGCGAGGTGCTATGAATACGCCGAGGTTCGTGTGCACAGGCAAGTGGCCCGCTGATGCGAGGAGTGATCTATGTCGGATGCCGTGGAGAGAGCCAGAGCGTTTCTGCGAGAAGAGAGGGCGTTTCGCCTCGGTCCGCTGTTGACCGAGTCGTCGCATCCCAGGACGCGCCGGCTTTCGCAAACGATCCAGGCGGACGTCGCCGCAGGCATCCGCCAGTTGCTCTCGGTGGACGAGGACATCGCGATTGCGGCCGATCGGCTCTTCGCTCAAGACGGCTACAACCGACTGATCGACGCGTTCCTCGGCGCCATGAACGCCGGCCGGCGGATCTTCTTCACCGGCTGCGGCGCGACCGGCCGGCTGAGCATCCTGCTGGAGGCCGCCTGGCGAAGATTCTGGGACGAGATGAAACCGCTCCCACCCGACGCGGCGAAGATGTGGCCGCTGTGCATCAGCGTCATGGCCGGCGGGGACTTCGCGCTGATCAAGTCGGTGGAGGGTTTTGAGGACTTCCCCAACTTCGGCCGGCATCAGCTCCGCGAGGCGGGCGTGCAGAGAGGCGACGTCGTCGTCGCGATCACCGAGGGCGGCGAGACCCCCTTCGTCATCGGCACCGCCTGGGAGGGCCTCGACCGGGGGGCCGAAGTCTTCTTCGTCTACAACAACCCGACCACTCTGCTGGCCGAGCACGTCGAGCGATCCAGGCAGGTCATCGAGGAGCCTCGCATCGTGAAGCTCGATCTGACGACCGGGCCTATGGCCGTGATGGGATCGACCCGCATGCAGGCGACGACCGCCGAACTGCTGGTGGTCGCCGCCGCGCTGGAGACCGCCATCGTCCGATGGCTTCAGGACCGCCAGCCGCAGCTCGCGCGGGACTTGCGGCCGCCAGAGGAGTACGGGCGGCTGTTTCGAGAGCTCTTGAGCGACCTGTCAACTCCGCCAGCGGTGGACACCCTCTGTCGCGTGACGCAGTTCGAAGAGACCATCTATCGAAAGCACGGCCTGGTGACCTACGTCGCCGACAGCCTCCTGCTGGATGTCCTGACCGACACGACGGAGCGGTCGCCGACGTTCATGGTGCCGCCGTTCCGCAAAGATGGCGACACCCACTCGCCGGTATCGTGGGCATTCGTGAAGGACCCGCACCGCCCAACCGAAGAGGCTTGGGAACAAATGCTCCAGCGCCCGCCCCGTGGCCTGCGATGGAAGCCGGAAACCTATCGGCAGTTGAACGCCCCGCCGCGAATCCAGGCCAATCCGCCCAAGCTCGACAACGCCGAGATTCACCGCTTCCGCATCGGCAACGAGCCGGACGCCTCGCGCACCGAGGCGGCGGCTTCGGCGCTGGTAGCCGTCGGTCTTTGCGACGAGGCAAAATGGGCCCATCCTGCGCCCATGCGGTTCGGGAAGACGGCGGCCATCACGATCGGTCCGGATCGGCACACCCCCGACGTGGACGAGCACTTCCACTTCGCGTGCGAGCTGCCCGCGTCGCCCCTGCACCTGTGGGAGCATCTGGCGATCAAGCTCGTGCTCAACACGGTCTCGACCGCGACGATGGTGCGGCTGGGCCGCGTCATCGGCAACGCCATGGTCTGGCTGTCGCCCAGCAACAAGAAGCTCATCGATCGCGGCACGCGCCTGATCTCGCAGGTGACCGGGTGCAGCTACGAACACGCGTGCGAAATCCTGCACCAGGCCATCGAAGACGTCGCCTCCATCGCCCAGCGAGGCGAGGAAGCCCCCTCCCCCGTGGCCCTGGCCATCGAGCGCATCGCCGCGCCCGGCACACGGGAGGAATGATGCGCTTGCCGTTCCCGAACCATCCCCAAACGCTGCGCGTTCGGGGCTGCCACCCGTGTCGCACGAATCGGGTGCAGCGGCAGTCACAGATCGTGGAGCAGGCGGATGGACTCGCGGACTACGATGTCGGCGGCTTGGGGTGTGAAGCGGCTGCTGCGCACTTCGTAACCGCCCTCGACGTGGAGCTCGCCCGGGGCGAGATAGCCGGCGGCGCCGTTGCAGTGCGTAACGACGAACGTGTGCCGGCACGGCGAGCCCGCCTTGATCGCCATGCCGATCTCGGTCAGCACTTCGCCGCCCAACCCCACGAAGGCGACGTCGCCCAGCCGTGCGACCGTGACGACGAACGGAGCGGTGGATGCGCCGCCTCCGGAAAGGACACCCGAGGCCTTGGCGGGAAGATCGAGGACCGCGAGATTGCCGGCGATCCGGGACGTCGCGACATTTGCGTCGATCGCCCGGCAGACGTGAACGACCTCCTCGCCCAGAAACGTTCCGAGCAGCACGGGCTCCGGCACCCAGCCGGGTTCGGCATTGAACTGCGGCAACACGCGAAACCACGGATCAATGTTGCCCGAAGCGCCCACAAAGGCCGGCGCGATGGCGCCGTCGCCTACGATCCTCTCGACGAACTGCTCGGCCAGGCCGATCACGTCGCCGCTGATCACGTAGTTGCCCGGTCCGAGGCAGGTGGCATGGGTCGCGTAGTCGAACGCCACCGCCAGCGGCGCGCCGTCGGGCCGGCTGACCTTCATCACGAGCACCTCTTTGTCCGTTGGCCCGTTGGGGTTGCGGCCCAGGACGATGGAGCTTTCGCCGGCCTGGTTGATCCGCAGCTCGCGGCGATTCGATCCCACCGGACACGAGCCGACCCCGATGCCGACGGCCGCAGGCTGCATCCGACCAAGCGCCTGACCGACAACCTTGATAAGATCGCCACGCAGCTTCTCGGTGTACTCGACGTTGTTCGGATGGCCCTTCTCCTTGTCGATGGTGGGCGTCGGCGCGCTGTGGGTGTGGATCGCACAGAGAAACAACTCGGATGGTTCGAGATCGTACTCGGCCAGCAGCGCATCGCGAAAGTACTCTGCGGTGCCTCCGTAGAACCCGATGATGTCCACAGAGACGAGCACGAGGCGCTTGCCGCGGGCCTCGAAGGCCAGGACGCGGGCGGACAGGGGATCGTGCACGCCCGTGGACAGGTCCTTGCGGCTGGCGTAGCCGGACATCTGCACGGGCTTTTCCGGCGTGATGTCTGCCCGGGCGGTTCCCGCCCTCAGTACAGCAACCTCATCGGCACACCAGGCCACAGAGCCAGGTGACAAACAGACGAGCAGTGTGACGAACAGGATTCGGCAGTGCATTCTCATTTCGCGACCTCCGTTGTTCACGCCAACCATTGGTCGGCGTTGGCCCGTACGAATTCGTTGTCGGTCAGGTGCGGGTATCGGCGGACGACCTCGTCGATGCGCTCGGCCTGGCCGAGCGAGAGCCGTTCGGACGGGTCCAGCGACGCGGTGTTGGCCAGCAGTCCCTGGCGCATCAATACGTAGGAGATGCCTGGAATGCACCCGACGAAACCATTGTCGGCGTCGAAGATCGCCTTGTTGGCCAGAGTCAACTGGCTCGCCAGCGTGAGCATCTCAGGCTCGACGGGCCCGTTCGCCTCGCGGATCTGCTTGATCGTCTCCAGATTCTCGACGGCCCGGCGCGTCCAGCAGGCCCACTGCCCGAGCAGCCCGCCTGCGATCTGCAGCGGCACCTCGCAGCGGCCGTCATGGAACATGTGCCGCGTCAGTAAATCGACGAGGATGTTGTCGTCGTTTCCGGTGTAGAGGGCGATGTCGTCGGCCCGGCCTGACATCGCGACCGCTTCGAGGACGTCGAGCGTCTGATAGCGGTGGAAGGGGGCGATCTTGACGCCCACGGCGTTCGGCAGCTCTACGAAGCGGCGCCAGAATTCCTGGGGAAGGATCATCCCGCTGATCGTCGTCTGGAGATAGAAGCCCATGACCGGAATCACCTCCGAGACGCAGCGGGCGTGGTCGATCAGTTCGCCGACGGATTTGCCCTTGAGCGCTGTCAGCGAGAGCAGGCCGATGTGATAGCCAAGCTCGACGGCAGTCTGCGCTTCGCGAACCGCCTGCTCGGTCGGGCCCAGGATGCCCGCAATCAGGATTGGTTTGCTGCCGGCCTCCTCGCGGGCGGCCTCGGCCGCCAGTTCGAGGACGGGGCGATAGAGCCCGACCTTCGGTTCGTGGATGGCAAACTGGGTGGTGTGAACGCCCACGGCCAGGCCGCCCGCTCCGGCGGCGAGATAGTATCGCGTCAAAGCCCGCTGCCGACGCGCATCCAGTTTGTTCTGCGCATCCAGGGCCAACGGGTGGGCCGGGATGACACAGCCGGAACGAAGTTTCTGCAAGACAGTCGATTCGATCATGGGCGAGGACCTTCAGAAGTTTCCATCGCGAACATCGTATTTCGTCGGCTTGTTCAGGACCGCTTTGCCGGCGGCCACCCAATCGACGATGTGCGCGATCATCTCATCCAGTGGCGTCGCCGGGGGACCGAACCGCTCTACGCACGAGGACGAATCGCTCAGCAGCGCTGTGGCCGCCTCGCGCGACGCGAATCGCGGCTCCTTGCCCAATCGACCGCCGATTCGCACGGCCAGATCGCGAACGCGAATCACTTCCGGCCCGGCGACGTTGAGGATTGCCGGCGGGCATGTCGCGATGCTCAGCGATTGGGCGATGTAATTGTTGGCGTCGCCCTGCCAGATCACGTTGACGAATCCCATCGTCACGTCGATGGGCTCATCGCGGAGAATCTTGTTCGTCAGGTCCACAAGGATCCCATAGCGGGGCTCGTTGGCGTAGTTCAGTCGGATCAGCGTAGCCGCCGTGCCGTGGACCTGCGAGAAGTATTCGAACATCCGCTCGCGGCCCAGACACGATTGAGCGTATTCGCCCACCGGGCAGGGGGCATCCTCCTCGTGCGAGCCGCTGCCGTCAACGGGCGTGAACGGATAGACGTTGCCCGTGGACAGGGCGACGATCCGCGACCGGGCGTATCGCCGGGCCACCAGGGCCGGGACATGCACGTTCATCGCCCAGGTCAAGGGCTGGTTGCCGGTGGCGCCGAACTTCATGCCCGCGAGAAAGAACACGTTCGGCACATTGGGCAGGTCGTCACAGGCCGATTCGTCGAGCAGGTCGGCCTCGATCGTCTCGATTCCGTGCTCCTCGATGCGGGCCTTGACGTTGCGGTCGCTGTAGCGCGAGACCGCAAAGACCTTCCGGCCCGAGGTCGCCCTGCGAAGCATCATCGCCAGCGTCGGGCCCATTTTGCCCCCGGCGCCGAGAACGAGGAAATCCCCCTTCGTTTGGGCGAGGACTTCGCGCGTGCCCTCGGACGGCTCGCTGAGCATTTCCTCCAACGTTCGCTCGTCTACAATCATCGCGCTGCTCCCGAACGGCGGCCTGTCACGCAGATACGTATGCCTCCTTTACTCCCGATGGCCCATGAAGTCAAGGGGTCGTTGACAGGTATAGCCGGGTGCTTGATAATCGGCGGGCAGAGGGCCCGTCTCGCGGGACCCTCCTCAGAGGTCCGCCGGCAACGGCAAGGAGATCGACGATGGCTCGCACACCAATCGCATCCACACTGTTCCTTATGCTCATCTTGTGCATCCTGGCCTCGCCAAAGGCGACGAACGCAACGACTGATTTCTCGCCCAGGGTGGAGGAACGGCAGCTTCCGACGGCTATGCACTCGGCGATGGACCGGGTGCCTCGTATTGCGGTCGGCCGGAAGGAGGCCGATCTTATCGGCGCCGACAACCGGGTCCTTCAGGCGGCGGTCGATTACGTCGCCGCTCTGGGCGGTGGGCTCGTCGAGGTCGGGCCGGGTGAATACCTCATGCACGATTCGTTGCACCTGCGGCCCAACGTCACCGTTCGCGGCGTCAAAGGGCAGACCGTTTTGCGAAAAGCCCCCGGCGTCGTTTCGGCCCTCGTCCTGGACGGCGACTTCGGAGAGCAGCAGATTACCGTCGCGGACCCGAACGGTTTCGCCGTCGGTTATGGCGTGGCCGTCTGGGACGACCGCGCCGGTGGCTTCCACACCACAGTGGCCCGCATCACCGGACAGAAGGGCCATACGTTCGCGATCGACAAGCCGCTGATGGCCGACTGCATGGTGGGCAATCACGCCAAGGCGGCGACGGTCTTCCCCGTCGTCAGTGCCTACCACGCCCAGGGCGCCCGCATCGAGGACGTGACGATCGACGGCAACAAGGCAGAGAACGCAACGCTGAACGGTTGTCGAGGCGCCGGGATCTTCCTCTACGGCTCGCACGGCATGGTCATCCAGGGCTGCACGATTCGCGGATACAACGGCGACGGGATCAGCTTTCAGCAATCCAATGACGTCACCGTCAGCGACTGTCTCAGCGAGGACAACGCCGACCTGGGGCTCCACCCCGGCAGCGGCTCGCAGCGGCCCATCGTACGCCGCTGTATCGCGAGGCGAAACGGGACGGACGGGCTGTTCCTGTGCTGGCGGGTTCGGCATGGCCTGTTCGAGGACAACGTGCTCGAAGGCAACGGGCGGTTCGGCATCTCCATCGGGCACAAGGACTCCGACAATCTGCTGCGGCGCAATGTCGTCCGCTCGAACAAAGAGCACGGCGTCTTCTTCCGCGTCGAATCGCTGGGCATGGCGCCGCACCGAAACCGGCTGGAAGAGAACGTCATCGAGAACAACGGCGGCGCCGAGATTCGCATCCGCGGCGAGGTCAACGATCTGGTGTTTCGCAACAACGTGATCCGCGACAGCCGCCCGCAGGAGCGAAACGTCGGAATCCAGATCGACGAGACCGTCGGGCCCGTTGTCCTGGAGAACAACACGATCGAGACCCAGACACCCATCGAGGACCGTCGGGTCCCCAGGTAAGATCAACCGATACGGAGTGACATCATGAGACAGTCCCGCTCTTCTCTCATCGTTTCAGCTTTGGTCTTGCTCCTGACATTGACGGCCTTGTCGCAGGAAACCCAGGAAAAGGCTTCGCCCAAGAAGCGAGGTCACGTGCGGATCGCCACGCTCGGGTCCCGGCCGCCGTCGGTCGATGCGAATACCGAGCCGCAGAGGATCGTCGAGCAGATGATCGGCCATTGGAGGGGCCGCTTCGCACAGGTGCTGCCCGACAAGCCCGACCTGATCGTCGTGCCTGAGGTGTGCGACCGGCCGGGGGGCCTGTCCAGGGAAAGATGTCTGGCCTACTACCGCGTGCGCAAGGACCAGATCCGCGACTTTTTCGCCCAGGTCGCCAAAGAGAACCGCTGCTACATCGTCTATTCGGCCACGAGGGAGATGGACGACGGCACCTGGCGCAACTCCAGCGTCCTGATCGACCGGGACGGCCGGATCGTGGGCGCCTACAACAAGAACCACGTCGTGATCGAGGAGACCACGGAGAGCGGCATCCTCTGCGGGCGCGAGGCGCCGGTGTTCGACTGCGACTTCGGACGGGTGGCGTTTGCGATCTGCTTCGACCTGAATTTCGACGAGCTGCGTCTGAAATATGCCAGGGCCAAGCCCGACCTGATCATCTTCTCCTCCATGTACCACGGCGGTCTGATGCAGGCATACTGGGCCTATTCGTGCCGGGCCCACTTCGTCGGCGCCGTCGCCGGTCTGCCCTGTGAGATTCGCGATCCGCAGGGCGATGTGATTGCATCGAGCACGAACTACTTCGATTTCGTCGTGGCCGACGTGAACCTCGACTGCCGCCTGGCCCATCTGGACTACAACTGGTCGCGGCTGCGAGCGCTGAAGGCCACGTACGGCCCGAAGGTCACGATCAAGGACCCCGGCTTTCTCGGTTCGGTCCTGATCACCAGCGAGCACGAGACCGTCACCGCCAGCGAGATGGTCCGAGAGTTCGAGATCGAACTACTCGACGACTACATGGCCCGCGCGCTGGCCCATCGCCACACGCCGGGCAACATCGAGTAGGGCTGCCCTATCTCCGCGACTCGTCGCCCGCCTCAGGAGGCAATGGATCGCTCAGGTTGTATGTCACGATAGCCGAGCCGTCGAATCCCGTCGTGGCCAGAATCCAATCGACGCCGGCCACCTGCAACTCGTCGAGCGTCTCCTGCGGCAGACCCGGTTCCAGGCTCGGGTCGAACAGGAACCACTCGAAGAAATTGTGGTGCCCCGGCACATACGTCTGCGCGTAGTGGCCCGTGAGTGTAAACGGCTCGGTAGCCAGGCCGGAGATCGTGGTCTGGACCCATCGAACCAGTGGCGCCGTGTACCCGGCCGTCGGTCCGGTCGGATACGGCGGCCAGTAGAACGCGGTCTCGATCGTTATGCCGCCGCCCTCGATCCGGCGCGTTTGCCGAATGTCGTCGGGATCGTTCGCGGGCGGCACGCGGAGACTGACCCGGTCGCTTCTCGTGCCGATCACCTCGTCGGTCCAGTGCCAGTCGAGCACGGGCTCGTCGTATTTCACATCCAGATCGTACGAGAGGTCCGAAAGGAACAGGACCGGACAGCTCTCCGGCACCAGACCGTAGATACTGAACGACGTAGTCAGCGCGTACCGTCGCGGATTGTCCAGATGGTCGAGACGCCACGAATCGGTCGTCTCGAACCCCGCCGTAACGTAGCCGCCGAGGTCGTCCGACGAGATCGGCGTGTCGGGATCGCGTCCCAGCGGCTCTTGCACGACAAACGCGTGCTGCGCCTCGGGCCAGGAAGCGGGCGAGCCCGACATCGTTCCGAAGCTGCCTCGCTCGTGGTACTCGACCGTCGCATCCTCGAACAGGCAGGTGCCCAGGTTTTCGGTCGTCAGCCAGCGGCTGGGGGCCTGGAGCTGCCAGTCGGATTTGAGACGATGCGCGCCGAAGATCGGGGCGTGCTCGCCCTGGAAGACGGAAAGACGGATCGAGCCGCCGGCCAGGAACCTGCGCTCGGCGGCGCCGCTCGACGGGTTGGGGACCTCGCGAATCTGCTTGACCACCAGTTCGCCGGTCGGCGCGATCTTCTTGTACTCGAAGTCGAGCTGATGCGGGGTCCGGCCCGTGTCTTCCTCGAACTGCGCCGCCGCCCGATCCAGCAGCCGGGCGAGAGCCTTGTAGTCGTCCTCCCAACTCAGCACGGTTTGCCCGAGCGGCACGAGATTGGAGTACCGCTGGACCCGCACGTAGACGAAATCCGAATCGCGCCCCGTCGAAGCGGAGACCTCCTCCGGGATCAGGCCGGGCTCCGGGTTGGCCACCGACACGGCGCCGGCCTGCGTAACAAATCGAATGGTCGAGCCATAGGTCCCGAACTCGAGCACCGCCACGCCGTTGGCCCGTTCGATCTCATCGGGGAACGAGTGGTGGACCAGGATCGCCATGCCGACCTCGTCTTCGGACAGGCCGTGACGCAGACGCTCCAGATAGGCGTTCTTGTTGTAGAAGCTGGCGAAGACCCGGCGGATCGCGCGGAAGACGCCGCGCTCCTTCGACTCGGCTGGATCGCAGTGGCACGGCCCGGAACTATCGCCGTCCAGGTCATCGGCCAGGCAGCCGCTGTAGCTGTCGTAGAGCCCGGCCCCGCTGAAGTGCTCGCTGTCCTCGACGTTTGTGGAGCTGCGGAAGCGGATTTTCTGATAGGGATCGAAGCCATAGGCCGGATCGGTCAGCGCCTCGATCACCGCCTCCTCCAGGGCCGGCGAGAACGCTGTTATCCGGTCGTCCTTGAAGAGGTCCTGAATCCGTTCGAGTTCGTACTCCAGCGCCGCGACCGATGCCGGCGGGAAGCTGAAACCCGATAGTCGCATGGCGATCTCCTCGCGCAGCGTCCGGCCGCCGGCGAGCGTCTGGTCGAGGAACGCGTTCCACAGGTCGAAAGAGAACGCCATCGCGACACGGGAGTTGCCGCCAATGGCCCGGCGAAGGATCGAGTAGTTGGCCGCCTTGCCGCCGAAGTGACGGATGTCGTCGGGACCGAGCGAATCGACCGGCGCGCTGTATCGGCCCAGCGCTTCGACGGGCTGGATCGCCAGCAAAGGGGGCTGCTTGAGCGCGAGAAACTCGGCCGCCTGCTCATCCGTCATCGTGTCGTTGGCATCGACCAGATTCACGAGAAGCCTGCCGTAGCGGTCGTAGGCCCGTAACACGACCCGCCGACCCACCAGATCGAGTGCAAGCTCGCGATCGGCCTGCTCGGCCAGATGCACGAAGGGAATGCCATAGGTGTTGGCCAGAATCGCCACGTGGCTGTTGGGCGTCGAGGCCGTCAGCGTGATGACGCCCGCCAGGACGGGGATCTCGGCGGGCACGGCGTCGGTCAGCAGGACGTCGTCGGCGCGCAGTTCGCCGCGACTGTAGGCCGAGTCGATCTTGTCCGGCGCGACGTACCTCAGGCGGCCCAACGTCCAGCCTTGCGAGTAGATCGCGTTGCCCCGAATCCAGCGAGACGGTGAACTGACCGGCATGCCCCGCTCGGCGAACCACTCGGCGTTGGCCTGGGCCACCTGTGATTGTTCGTAGGAGGGGAAGTAAAACGCCCGAACGTTTGGATCGCTGCTGACGGCCGCGGCCACCTTCGCGAACAGTTCTGCGATCTCCTCGCGGGTAAACGGGTCGTGCCGGACGAACTGTATCCCGTATTCCTGGATCGGGGCGCTGACGCCGAAACCGCTCGGCGGCGTGACCACCGCACCGAGGATCATCTGCTGGCCGTTGGCGTGCAGCGTGATGCGGTCAAACTCCTGCGGGCTGATCCCGATGAACGGGCCGAGACACTCGGAGGCGAAGTCATAGTGGAATGGGAAATGCCCACTGTCCTGGAAGTACACGACGTTGGGATCGTGCGGCTCGGTCAGCAGTGTGAACTTGACCCAGCCCAGATTGGACATGCCTATGTATTGGCGATGTTCGAACGGGTCATCCGGGAAGACGATCTGCGTCTTGCCATACTCGCACAGATCCAACGGCTCCGCCGGGGCCGGGCCGGACAACAGACACACCAGCAAGGCCAGAACCAGACCGCCAACTGAGCACCTCACCCGACGCCCCCCTGCCCCTTCCCTTCTTGCACCCTCTTTCACAAAAACAAGCCCACCCATCGTTTCCTCCGTTGTCTGATTCCTTGCAGAGGCACCAACCGCCCCAATACCATTTATTATACCATACCGATCCCGATTCTACGCTCCGGCCTCGATATTCGATCGCAAAGCCCCCGGAAATTGGCTTTGTTTTTCACTTCCTCGGCCCAGAAACCCGCCTGTGGCCCACCTGGCGCAGCAGCCCAAAACGAGGGGCAACAGATTCGACCGATGGGAGATCGAGGTCGAGCTTGAAGGTCAGCCCCTTCGATCATCATTAGCAGACCAACGGGCGGGCCGTGACCTTGGATGGGGGCATGATGACTGCGTCGAACAGACCGGCGGAAGGCCGGCCGATCGCGGAAGACGTCGGTGGCGAGATGACCCGGAGAGTTGGCGGGCCGAGGCGCTGCGGGGTGCGGCTCGTCTATCCGAAATCGTGAATCGCAAGCGGCGAGTGGGATGGCGGCGAGTGGGATGGCGGCGGGCCGGGAACGGGCGACGGACCGGGGCCGGGCGACGGACCGGGGCCGGGCGACGGGCAAGTGGACGGCCGCCTTATTCGCGGCCGTCCACTTCCGCGTCTGTCACGGTTGGTCTTAGAACTGCATCTTGATGGACGCCTGGAGGGTGTGGGCATCATACCCGGAACCGAATTCGGCGTCGTACTGGGCGTAGAACATCTTGGACTTGTCGATCCGCCAGTTCAGGCCGGCCCCGACGCTGAAGACGTCGTTGACGACGGAGATTCCCGTGGTCTTGAACGAGGTCTCGGCGCCCGCCAGCCGTGCGATGTTGCTGGTCTCATCGCCGAAGTCGTGCCGCCAGGCGAACCGCAACTGGGGCGCTACGTAGCTGCCATTGTCGAAGACCCACGTCTTGCGGAGCCGCGTCCCCAGTTCGAGCGACAGGTTGTCGTCGGTATCGCTGTTGACCGACAGATTGGCGGCGTCGGCCCCTTTCTCGGTATAGCTTTGGTGACGGAAGTGCGTGTAGTTCAGGCCGGCGTACGGCTCGATCCCGAAGGACTTGTACCGAAGCAGCTTGCCGACCTCCGGCGCGATCGAGATGGTATGCGCCTTGAAATCGCCCTTGGCACGGAGCCCGGCGAAACGCAGATCGCGCATCTCGTCGACGTTGTGATAGCCGTAGCCGACGGTCATGCCGAGATAGTAGTCTTGGTTGAACCACGTGCCATAGAGCGATGTCGTCAGCGAGTCCATATCCATCGCGGACAGGCTGTCGGCGCTGTCCACATCCGTACGGCCATAGCCGATGGAGCCGCCGAGCAGTCCGCTTTCGCCGAGGAATCTCTCGGCGCCCAGAAGAGTGCCGTAGGTGTTGTAATCGTACCCGACGACACCGCCGGCGTCGTCTCGATCGCCCCATCGTCCGTATCCCTGGAGATACCCCTGCCAGCCGGCGTCGGAAGGATCGCGCGCCACCGTCGGCGACAGCGATGCCAGCAGCGGCCCGGTCGCCCGGTCGTTGAGACCCTCACGCGTGGCGGTACGGGCGTCCTGCATGCGCCGGCTCAGACTGCTGTTCACACTGGAGGTCACGCCGGACGCCGCACTTGAGACCGACGTCTGAAGCTGGTTGGTCATCTGGGCATACGCACCGGCGATGTCGTCCGACGCCTGGGCCGCCGCCACGATATCCAGCAAGGCCTCGCTGGCCGTTTCGGCAAACGCCTCGCTGTCGAGCATGCCGCCGAAGCTCCGGACCGTGCGAGATCCGGTCGCGCTGAGAAACTCCGTATTGGAGGTGAAATCGACGCTCATCTCGACGATCTTGCCCGTGCCATCGACCACCAGTGAGGTGATGGTCGCCAGGTCCGTGTTCTGGATGAAATCGGCAAGGTTGGCATCCGCCGCCTGGTTGGCGCCGTCGACCTGGATGTAGCCGGCACCTTCGAGCGTAACGATGTCATATGTTCCGTCGGCGGCATTGCCGATGGCCACGGCGACCACCTTGGCCCCGGTGACGAAGTTGGCGTTGCTGTCGTCGGTGATACGGATGCTGTCGTGATTGCCCTCCTCATCCACTTCGATATTCAGGGTCGCGCCGGCGCCGAGCACGAACTCCCCGCCGGAGACGGTAATCTCACCCGGCGATTGACCCGGAGCGAGAACACCGTTAGTGATTATCAGACCGCCCTGGAAGGAACCGCTGCCGCCGAGGGAGGCGTCGGCATCGTTGACGATCACGGCGCCCATGACAGTGCCGTTGATCGTGCCGGCGCCGGCCAGAATCACCGAACCGCCCAGCACGGCGTCTTCCTCGATCTCGACCTCGGCCTCGTCGTAGACCACGATCGTCCCTTCGTACGCTTCGCTGTCGCCGGTCAGTGCGACTTTGCCCTGGACGGCATGCACACCGTTGCCCCCGCTGAGGGTACCCACCTGCACGCCGGCACTGCCGGTTGTCAGATTGGCTGCCCCGGCGGAGGTGTCCAGCGTCCCGACGGCGACGGTATTGCCGGTGAACTGCACGTTCCCGCTGACGTTCACCTGCCGGATCGCCACGTCATCGGCGGCCGCTTGTACGGTCGCGTTGGCCAGGGTCACCTGTGCGTTGCCGGTCGCCGCGGCGTTGCCCAACGTCAGCGTCGAGTCGGCGACGGCCAGCGTCGCCGTCTCACCCAGCGCAGCATTGCTCGAATTGATCGCCATCGTACCACCGCCGGTGACGTTCAACGTCTCGCCGGCATCGATGTCCAGCGCCTGGTTCACCTGCACCTGGGCGGCGGGGGCCACCTCAAGGGCGGTGTCTCCTTCCGTTCGGAGGGTCTGCACCGCAAGCGTGTTGCCGGTGACCTGTACGTTGCCGCTGACGTTGGCCTGCCGGATGGCCACCTCGTCGGCCGCAGCGTTGACGACCGAATTGGCCAGGGCGACCTGCGCGTTGCCCGTAGCGGCGGCACTGCCCAACGTCAGCGTCGAATTGCTGACCGCCACCGTCGCCGTCTCATCCAGCGCGGCGTTGCTCGAATTGATCGCGACCGTGCCGCCGCCGGCGACGTTCAACGTCTGCCCGGCGCCGATATCGAGAGCGCCATTGACCTGCATTTGCGCCTCTTGCCCGACCTGAAGAGTGGCGTTGTCAGCGACCGTCAGCGTGTTGGCGGCCGGCACCACCACCGTCGATTCCCCGACCACTTGCACGGTCGAGCCCTCTTCGATCTGAATATCTTTCGCGATCTCGAGAGTCCCGCCCTGGGAAGTGGCAATCGTCGCGTCGGCCAGCGTCAGATCGTCGCCGTCGAGGGTGCCGAGATCGTCGTAGTAGTCCTCTTCCGAGGCATAGGCATTCGTCGTTTTGACGATCGTTCCGGCGCCGGTGATGTCATCCATGTTGTGCGTGGGCACATCAACGATCAGCGTCGTTCCTGCATTGGCGGTGACGCCGCCACCGGCGCCGCCACTGGCCCATGCCTCATCGCCGATCAGGTAGAGCGTCCCGGCGTTGAGGGTAATCGTGTTGTCGGCCTGGTTGTCGAGATCGCTGATCGACGTGGTGTTCGCACCCGTCTGGTTGATCGTGGCGTCGCCATCGAACGTCGGGTCGTCGAGAGTCAGCAGGCCGTCCGTGCTGTTGAGGATCACAGTGGCATCGGCGTCGACCGAGACGGCCGAGGCGACCAGACCGCCGGCGGCCGCCTTCAGTGCCGAGCCATCCTTCAGCTCGATATCCACCGCGCCGAGGGAAGCGGTGCCGCCGATCAGCGTGCCGGAGTTCTCGATCGCGTCGTCGTTGTAGAACTCCACGGCCCCGTTGAAGGCGGCGGTCGCACCGGCGGCGATGGTAATGGCCTGATCGGAGCCGATATCGCCGTTGAGCATCAGCGTTCCGGCGTCCACCGCGAGAGACTGCAGCGACATATCCGAATCGATCGCGTGCGTGCCGCCGGCGATGATGACGTCCAGCAGGTTCTCGAAGGTCCCGTTGAACGCGCTCGTGCCGGCGCCGAGGGTCAGATTGTTGACCTGGGCATCGAGATGTCCCGACCCGTTCAGCGCCTTGAGGGTCTGGTCGGCGCCGAACTCGACGGCCGCGTCCTCGGCGATGGTCAAAGGAGCGGTCGCAATCGTGTCTTCGGCCTCCAGCGTGACGAGGCCTTCGTAGACGTTCAGTCCGCCGGTGAAGGTATTCGTGCCGCTGAGGATCAGCGTTCCTTCGCCGACTTTGGTCAGTGTCCGGGCCCCGCCGGACTCGCCGATGTCACCGGAGATCTCCAGAGTGAAGTAGTTGTCCGGCAGGTTCAGCGCGTTGACGGCGTCGGCCGGAACGTCTTCATCCACATCGAGCTCCATCGTGACCACCGCGATCTCGGTGTCGCCCACGAGTGTCGTCGCGCCGCTGATCTCGATGTGTGAGCCCATCATCGTCACGGGAACGTCATCCGCATCGTCGAACCAGTCGTCCATCTCCACCATTCCGAGGCCGGCGACGGTGAACTTGCCCTGCATTTCGACGTCGTTGCCGATCTCGATGGTGCCGATGCTCCCATCCCAGGGATTATCATCTTCGTCTTTCCACCCGTCGTCATAGTAGATCTCGGAGGGCTCGCCGATCAGAATGACCCTGGAAAAGTCGGAGGCATCGCCGTTGATGGCGAATGTCCCGGTGCCCAGCGTGCTGGTCCCGGCCTGGCTGGAATCGGCGGTCACGAGGACACCGCCGTTGAACTCCAGCCCGCCGGCGAAATCGTTCTCGGTGTTGAACAGGCCCAGAAAGCCGGTGCTTTCGCTGGTGACGCGCAGGCCGCCGTCACCGGTGATCTTCGCCTCGATCTCGGCTTCGGCATACAAGGTCAGATTGTGCATGACCCCGTCGCCCAGCAAGGTGATGGTCGAGGATTCGGGATCGTCTTCGTCCTTCAACTCGAAATCGATGATCAACTCATCGCCGTCCGTGGGATTGCCGAGGACCAAGTCGGCAGGCACGACGTCGATGGCGCCGGCGTAACCGAGAACGAAGTCGTTCAGGAACATCAGGTCACGGCCGTCGCCTTCGTTGAGGCCGGCCGCATACTGACTGATCGAGACGCCGTCTCCAAGAGAGAGCTGCGACGCGACATGTGCCGCGTCGATGGTAACAGGATCTCCGGAGGAGCCCCCGACGTGGATGGTCTGCATGGGATTGAGCATCTCATAGTCTTCGTCCAGATTGCCCGTCAGCGCCAGCGTGCCGCCATGGAGATGGATGTCACCCTCTCCCAGGGCATTGCCGGTCGGGTCCTCATCCGGGTTTCCGTCGAAGCCTTCGACGACCAACAACCCGTCGTTGAGGACGACGTCACCCATGAACTCATTCATGAACTCCGATACGAACACCACGAGCGTGCCGGAGCCATTCTTGATCAAACCGCCGTCGCCGGTGATCGGGCCGTAGATGTAGGTGTCGTTGTCGCCGCCCACCTCGAGATCGCCGTTGAGCGTGATGGTCTCGGTATAGTCCGGTCCGCCGCCGGCCAGCACGATCGGCCCGGAATTGGCGAGAACGGACAATCCGCCGACCGGGGCGGTCAGGTCCGTCGCCAGGTCCAGCATTGTCCCCGCCGCCGAATCGTTGACGAGCGAACTCGTGGTCAGGGTGAACTGGCCGTAGATCAGCCACCGGCTGCCCGACGCATCCTCGGTGAGTTCCAGTCCGGCGATCTCCGTGTCACCGTCGAAATGCACCAGGTATGCCAGCGGCCCGAACTGCGCCGTGTCGGCGGCGCCGGGCACGCCCGCACTCCAGTAATCCGGATTGCTCCATTGGTCTTCGCCTGCCCCTTGTCCGGTCCAGACCGTGACGGCGGCATTCGCCGCAAGGACGGTCCACAACACTACACTTGCCACTACCAGAACCATTCGTTTCCTGACCACTGCAAGTCCTCCACAACAAACGGACTGTTGTTTGTCAACACTCATGTCACGGCCCCGGCGAAAGGGGTCCCGGGCCAATCGTTTCCGCCTTTCTCGGCAGCGGCCCGACGAATTCTTGAGAGATTATGGAGGCCATTCTTGCAGGTTTCGGATACGGGATCCCGTCGGCAGGCAAGTCCGTCGCAGGCGTCGCCGTGGCGACTCCTGTGGTAACAATGCTGATACGTTGCACCCGTCTTTCGTTATCGGCCCGGCGACAATCCCCTGGTCAGCGGGCATCCTTTTTTTGCCAATCACGAGGTCCCACAAGGAATTGGGGCCGACCCGGAGGGTGCGGGGATCAGCCGGCACCGCGGCAAGAAGGCCCTCTCGCCGCGCACCGCTTCTGTGCCCCTTGCCGGATTTCGAGAAGGGCGGCGATCAGCGATGATTTTGAGGAAATCCGCCTTGACAGGGTGGCGGGCACGGCACTATACTGACCCGACTTGGCCGAAACGGCGGCGTAGCTCAGTTGGTTAGAGCGTGGGATTCATAAGCCTAAGGTCGGTGGTTCGAGTCCACCCGCCGCTATTGGAGCTTTTTTCGCCCAACGGGCGTTTTTTGACGAGTATCGCACGACGGCGCGTCTTTCGTGCCCCCTTCGTCTAGTGGCCTAGGATATCAGGTTCTCATCCTGGAGACAGGGGTTCGACTCCCCTAGGGGGTACTTTTTCACTTTTTGTTGATGATTGACGAGCGATTATAGGTCCATTCCCCCGATGCTCGAGCTCAATGGTGAATCTGCGCGGACCGACCCCGACGAGCAGTTTATGCGCAGGGCGATTGACGCCGCGATGATCGCCGAGGAGAACGGGGACGTGCCCATCGGGGCGGTCATCGTCTACCGGAATCAGGTGATCGGGAGGGCCTGGAACCAGCGAGAGCAGCTCCACGACCCGACCGCCCACGCCGAGATCATCGCACTGACCCAGGCGGCCAGTTCCATCGGAAGCTGGCGGCTGCACGGCTGCACGATTTACGTCACACTGGAGCCGTGCCCGATGTGCGCCGGGGCCCTGGTGCTCGGCCGGCTCGACCGGCTCGTCTACGGCTGCCCCGACCCCAAGACGGGCGCCTGCGGCAGCCTCTACGACATCGTCCGCGACGAGCGCCTGAACCACCGCCTCGAAGTCACCTCCGGCGTCCTGGCCGACGCGTGCGCCGCCCTGCTTCAGGACTTCTTCCGCCAACGCCGCAGCAGCCGCAACGACACCACCCAGGGCGAATGACCGCCGACGATCCACGGCCAACTCGGACCGCTCTCGTGCTGGCCCCCCTGGAACGGCTGACATTCCAAGCACCACCCTACCAGCCTTGCGTACAAACGGAATAACGAAAGGATGGATAGTATGACTAAGACACCTCGCAAGGTCGTTGTTATCGGAGCCGGATCGGTGGGGACGACATATATCTACGCCTTGTTGCCGACGGGTCTGGCCAGTGAGATCGCCCTGATCGACCTCGATGCCAAGCGGGTCGAGGGCGAGATCATGGACCTCTCGCACGGCTTGCCGTTCATCCCCCCCGTTGCCGTCAAGGCGGGCACGTACGACGATTGCGCCGACGCCCATCTGATCGTCGTCACCGCCGGGGCCAAGCAGACGCCGGGGCAGTCCCGCATCGAGCTGATCCAGAAGAACGCCCAGATCGTTCGGTCGATCTGCGAGCAGATTCGCGCATCCGGCTCGACCGCGGTGGTGCTCATGGTGACCAATCCGGTCGATACGCTCACCCAGATTGCCCGGAAACACATGAAACTGCCGCGCGGCCGCGTCATCGGATCGGGCACCGTACTGGACAGCGCCCGGTTCAAGTACATGCTGAGCCGGCATTGCGGGATCGACGCCAGAAACGTCCATGCCTATATCCTCGGCGAGCATGGCGACAGCGAGGTGCCCGCCTGGAGCATGACACATATCGCGGGCATTCCGATCCGCGAGTACTGCGAAATCTGCAGGGTATGCGACTACGCCAGACATCACGACGAGATCGCCCGGGAAGTCCGCGACTCGGCGTATCACATCATCGACTACAAGGGCTCGACGTTCTACGGGATCGGGCTCTCGCTGCTGCGGATCTCCGGCGCGATCCTCCGCGACGAGCACAGCGTACTGACCGTATCGACCTTGCTGGAGGGAGAATACGGCCTGAAGGACATCTGCCTGAGCGTTCCCTGCATCGTGGGGGAAAACGGCGTCGAGCGGATCATTGCCGCCCGCCTGCCGGCGGGCGAGCAGGAGGGCCTGGAGCGGTCGGCCCAGATCCTGCGCGGCGTTCTCGAAAGCATGTCGGCATAGACAGCCAACCCGCAATTCGCCGCGGTTCTCGACATTGCCCCCGATCTCGTCAACCGGGGGCTTTTGCGTTTGTGGACCGGATGCGTTATGCTACGGCGGTTTCGTGACACGGGTCGGCACGGAGGCAGCATTGTGCCTTGGGATGTGGAAGGGGCGCCGATGATGGCCATCAGGACGATGTGGATCGTGGCAGTGGCAGCCGGGCTGCTGGGCGGGGCGGCTGTGGCCGGCGATGTGCCGCTGCGGCCGCTGCTCGTCGTTGAGCCGAGCGAGGAGTACCCGCGTCATTCCGAGGGCGACATCCTCGAACTGAAAGATGGGCGGCTATGCCTGATCTACACGCGGTTCACCGGCGGTAGCGGCGACCACGCCAGGGCCGATCTCGTCATGCGCGTTTCGAGCGATGATGGGGAGACCTGGACCAAGCCGGAGACTGTGGTCCGGCGGACGGGCGGGCTGAACGTCATGTCCGTCTCGCTGTTGCGGCTGACCGGCGGCCGGATCGCCCTGTTCTACCTGCACAAGATCTCAGAGGAGGACTGCCGCCCGGTCATGTGTGTCTCGACGGATGAAGGGCGGACCTGGAGCGAGCCGACCGTCTGCATTACGGATGAGGCGGGCTACTACGTGCTGAACAACGATCGGGCCATGCAATTGAAGTCGGGGCGGATCATTTTACCTGTGGCTTGGCACCAGGGCCCGGGCAAGCCGCGAGACAGCGCCGGTGTGGTCATGTGCTATCTATCCGACGACCACGGCCGATCGTGGCGGCGCAGCAGGGACTCGTTCAAAGGCTACGATCCCGATGGCAATCGCATCATCGTGCAGGAGCCTGGCGTGGTCGAGCTAACCGACGGGCGGCTGATGATGTTCATACGGACCGATGCCGGCAGCCAGTACGTCTGCCACTCGACCGATGGCGGCGACACATGGTCGAAGCCGCGGCCCTCCGAACTGGCCTCGCCGCTGAGCCCCGCCTCGATCGAACGCATTCCGTGGACGGGCGATCTGGTCTGCGTGTGGAACGATCATTCCGGGCGTCACCCATACCCGGCCGGCCGACGCACGCCGCTGTGCGTGGCCGTCAGCAGCGACGAAGGCCAGACGTGGGGCGCCTCGCGCGTCATCGAGGCCGATCCCGACGGCTGGTATTGCTACACGGCGATCGCGTTCGTAAAGGATCGGATGCTTCTGGCCTACTGCGCCGGCGACAAGCAGGTCGGCGGACTGAACCGCCTCAAGGTCCTCGCCATCTCCAAAGACTGGCTGACATCGCGATGAACGCGTGGTCTGATACGGTAATGCCAAGCGTCACTGGAATTGAGACGTTCCGCACGGAGACTGAGATATGAAATGGATCGGCAAGCGCTTCGTTCATGGATTGATGGCGATTCTCCCCATCGCGCTGACGCTCTATCTGATCTACTGGCTGGCCACATCGGCCGAATCCGTTCTCGGCGCGGTCATCCGGTACGCGATCGGAGACGCTTACGTTCCCGGCCTCGGCGTGCTATTCGGATTCCTCATCACGCTGGGCGTCGGCGTGCTCCTTCAGCTCTGGCTGTTCCGCAAGGTCTTCTCGCTGGGCGAAGCGTTGCTGCAGAAGATCCCCGGGATCAAATCGCTGTACGGCTCGATTCGCGATCTGGTCGGCTTCTTCGACTCCTCGAAAGAGAAGGACTTCGACAAGACCGTCATGGTCGCCATCGGCGACGAAAACACCCGCCTGATGGGCCTGGTGACAAGGGAGAGTTTCGACGATCTGCCCGAGGGCATCGGCGACGACCAAACGGTGGCCGTCTATCTGCCGATGAGCTACCAGTTGGGCGGCTTCACGATCATGGTGCCGAAGGACAAGATTCATCCGGTCGATATGACGGTCGATCGGGCCATGCAATTCCTGCTGACGGCCGGCGTCTCCGCCGAAGGCAAAGCCGGCAAGACGCCGGCTCGATAGCACCTGCCGCCTGTCGTCGGTTCCGAGAGTGGGTCTGTAAGCCGAGTTCTGTACCCGCCGCGAGGGCGGGCGGCGATCATTTATCTGGACCGGCCGTTGCCGACCGGCTCTCCCGCCGAAGCGGGAAGCGACCTACCCACCGGCCGATCCGCCTGTGGCGGACTCGCACGCGGGCCACGTGCGGCCGAAGCCGACCGGCTGCTTGGTCTTGCAGGCGGTGGGGTTTACCCTGCCGACGACGTCGCCGCCGTCGCGGTGCGCTCTTACCGCACCTTTTCACCTTTGCCTCCGCCACAGGCGGATCGGCCGTGTCTTTTCTGTGGCACTTTCCCTGGGGTCGCCCCCGGTGGCCGTTAGCCACCACCGTACCCTGCCCTGCTCGGACTTTCCTCTCTGCCTCGCACGAGACGACGCAGAGCGACCGCCCAACCCACTCTCGGAATCGACGTGTTCACATCGATGACTGATTCTTGATTATTGACGATCCAGCCAACACCCGTCTCTATTGTATCAACGCCCCCCAGTTTCTTCCAGCCAAAGCTCGGAGGGGCATGGAGGCGATCGTGCTCAGTTGCCCTTGACGATTTCGATGTGCTTCTGGAAATGCGCATCGTCCGTCTTGGGGTGGTCTACGCGGTAATGGACGCCCCGGCTCTCCTTGCGAAGCTGGGCCGCGCAGGTGACCAGCAGCGAGGCCGTCAGCATGTTTTGGCACTCCCAGCCCTCCGGCGAATCGAAGATCTTGTCCATCACGTAGCGGTGCCAGAATCGTATGATCTCCTCAGCCTCCGTCAGCGGCTGGGCGGTGCGCGTAATGCCCACGTTGCGCCACATCAGGGCGCGAAGGGAATTGCGCACGTCGGGAACGTCGAGTTGACTGCGATCCGAGTGCGGAATCTGATACCGGATGAGCGGGTGCTTCAGGCTGGTGGTGACATTGGCGGAGGTCTTCTCCGCCACACACCGTCCGGCAATCGTTCCGAAAACCAGCCCTTCGAGCAGCGAGTTGCTGCCCAGCCGATTCGCTCCGTGCAGGCCCGTCGAGGCGACTTCGCCGCACGCGTAGAGGTTCTTGATATTCGTCCGTGCCGATGCATCCGTCAGCACGCCGCCGACCATATAATGCGCGCTGGGGCGCACCGGGATCAGATCGTGGCTCACGTCGATGTCGAAGCTCTCACACAGGTCGCTGATCATGGGGAACCGCTTGGCAAAGTACTCCTTCTTCAGATGCCGCACGTCGAGAAAGACGTGCGTCGATTCGGTCTTGCGCATCTGGTCCAGGATCGCACGGCTGACCACGTCGCGCGGCGCCAGCTCGCCGGCCGGATCGTATTCGGACATGAACCGATGCCCGTTCGTATCGAGCAGGTACGCACCTTCGCCTCGCAGGGTCTCGGTGATCAGCGCGCGCGAAGCGCCGGCGATGTAGAGCGTCGTCGGATGAAACTGCACGAATTCCATGTCGCGCAACACCGCGCCGGCCCGATAGGCCATTGCGATCCCATCGGCGGTCGCCCCGGGCGGATTCGTCGTCTCGCGATACAACTGTCCGCCGCCGCCGCTGGCAAGAATCGTGTTGGGGGCCCAGAGGATCTGCAATCCGCGATGCTGGTCGTATCCGATGATGCCGACGCAGCGATGCGCCTCGTCGGTCAGCAGGTCGATGGTGTAGAAATTCTCGAGCACTTTGATGCTCGGCGTGGTCCTGACCTTATCGATCAGGGCCTCGGCAATCGCCCGCCCGGTTTCGTCGCCATGCCCGTGCAGGATCCGCGCGCAGGAGTGGCCCCCTTCGAGCGTGATATCGACCTGACCGTCGACGAGATCGAACGCGGTGCCCCACTGCTGCAACTGTCGAATCAACTCCGGGCCCTGCTCGACCACGAGTTTGACAATCTGCTCGTCGCAGATGCCGCCTCCGGTCTTGAAGGTGTCGCTGATATGCGCCTCGAAGGTGTCGTCCTTGCCGAGGACCGAGGCGATGCCGCCCTGGGCCTTCCAGGTATTGCTCTCTTCGAGGGTGCCCTTACAGACGACCACAACGTTGCGATGGCCCGCGGCCTCGATCGCCGCCCGCAGGCCCGCCAGACCGGCCCCGACAACCACGCAGTCGGTGAAGAGCTGGTTGGTCGAGATCGAGTCCACATCGACGAGATACCGCCGGGGCTCCCCGAAACGGACTCGCTCGGCTTCGGTCGTGCCCTTGCTCTTGTTGCTTTGCTTCATGATCCCATGGCCTTCCAGAATCAGCCGCCGCAGCGAGCGGCAGCGGGAACAAACGCCCTCACAGGCAAAGGCTGCTCATCATACCGAGAATCCCCGGCCCTGCAAGCCCGCAAGAAAACCAAGCGCCGCGGCGGCAATGCGACAATGGCTCACGAATGCCGACGAGATCGGCGGCCGGAGACTCCTTGGCGCCGCAAGAGAAGACGCAGGCCCCGATCACAAGAAAGGCGACTCCAATCGACCGGGCAGGCCCCTGGACAACGGCCGGAGGGCCAGCCGGCGTGGGCGCGGTGGTTCAGCAACTACGGAGCGCGGACCCGGCGGTGGCTATGGACGCCGCTCGAGGATGATCTCGTCGGCGAAGACGCGGTCGTCGTTGGCGTACCGCGAGACGAAGGCCTGCAAGTCCTTCGTCGAGGCCGTCAGGATGGGCCGATCCTCGACCGATTCGAACGCGATCGGGCTCGGCCGCGATTCGAGCAGGTCGTTCAGCTTGTCGTCGTTGGTCAGCCATATCGACATGCGGTTGCCGCTGAGGTTCACCTTGACGAACGTGTGGGCCCGCACAAAGAAGAAGGCGTTGTAGAACAGCTCCGCCTTCTCGGGATCGTCCGCCCCCGATGGCAGCACATCAGGGAAGATGTCCATGAAGACGTTGTTTTCGAGTTTGACCAGGCACACGAAGAACGACCCCTTGCGGCCCTCCGGATCGGTCAGGCTGAGGTGATAGACCTTCTCGGCACTGTCTTTGAGCGCGTCGGGCAGCGTATCGGCGCCGTCCGGGCCCAGACGCGTGAACACCCATGCGCTGCGCATGTCGCTGGGGTTCTCGACCCACGTACCGAGCAATTGCTCGTCGAAAACAAGTGTGTCCCTCGTGAAAAGCGGCTGCAATGAGATGACCGGGACGCAGCCGCCAAGGAGGATCGCCAGACCGTAAAACAGGGCTTTCTTCGCTCTCATATTCAGACTCCTTCGCTCGCTTGATCGCCGTTGGCTTTCGTTCCGAATGGCGGACACTACGCCGGCCCGAGCCATGACGGGTATTGTACCACCCTTCGGCGCGATTGGAAAGTGGCTTGCGAGCGAGGGGCAGAACCGCTACAGTGCACGACCCACACACGGTGGAGTATAATAGCCGCTTATGCAGGAATAAGAAATGCCCGAATTGGAGCCCATCGCATGGTTCGTGGTCACGCTCTCCGCCCTCATCGTCGGCATCTCCAAGACGGGAATACCGGGCGTGGGCATCCTTCCGACGATCCTGATGGCCCTGGTGCTGCCCGCCCAGAAATCGGTGGGCCTGCTGTTGGGCATTCTCATCCTCGGCGACGTGTTCGCGGCGGCCTATCACCGACGTAACGCCGAGTGGTCCCACATGATCCGCCTGCTTCCGGCGGCTTTCGCCGGCATCGTGGCAGGGTTCTTCGCGATGAAGGTCATCAACGACGGGCAGCTCAAGCCGATCATCGGTATCATCGTGCTGGTCATGCTGGCCCTGAACTACTGGCGGACCCGGAACCGGAACGAAGACCTCCACATTCCGACGCAGTGGTGGTTTGCCGCCGCCCTGGGCTTCGTCGCCGGCCTGACCAGCATGATGGCCAACGCCGCCGGACCGATCATGGTCATTTATCTGCTGGCCATGAAGCTGCCCAAGGTCGCCTTCGTCGGCACCAGCGCGTGGTTCTTCTTCGTCGTCAACTGGCTCAAGGTGCCGTTCAGCATGAACCTCGACATCATGACGCGCGAATCGCTCACCCTCGACCTGATGATGCTGCCGGTCATCGCCCTCGGCGCCGTCCTCGGCATCTTCCTGCTCGGACGCATCCCGCAGAAGGCGTTCAATGCCGTCATGCAGATGCTGGCCGCCGCCGCCGCGATCAAACTGCTGTTCTGAAACCAACGTAGCAACCAGATAGAAAGGGCCGACGCGGGCCGTCACGAATCGCATGGACAAGCAACGCGAACAGGACATGGGGGATCAGGCCAGGCAGCGGATGCTCCGGAACGACCTCCGGGGCCGGGATATCACCGACCCGAATGTGCTGCGGGTGATGATGGAGATGCCGCGTGAGGCGTTCGTGCCGGAAGGATATCGCCACCAGGCCTATGCGGACGGCCCGCTGCCGATCGGGGCCGGCCAGACGATCTCACAGCCATATATGGTCGCTCTGATGACGCAACTGCTGCGGCTGGATCGCGACTGTACGGTCCTCGAAATCGGCACGGGCAGCGGCTACCAGACGGCGATTCTGGCCCGCCTGGCCGCAAGGGTATGCACGATCGAGAAACTCGACGAGTTGTCTGTACAGGCCCGGGAAGTGCTGAGGAAGCTGGCGGTCGACAATGTGGACTTCCGGGTCGGCGACGGCAGCGCCGGCTGGCCCGAGCCGCGATTCTTCGATCGGATCATCCTTACAGCGGCTGCTCCGAGTCTGCCCGCACCGTTGGTGGCGCAGCTTGCCGAACGCGGCGTGCTCGTCGCCCCGGTCGGCGGCAGTTCGAGCCAGACGCTGGTCGTCGCGGAGAAGTACCGAGGCAAGCTGATCGAACGGGGCGTCTGTGGCTGCCGTTTCGTCCGACTTATTGGTATGCACGGCTTCCACCAATGAGGGCAGGTCCCACTGGCTTGTCGTCGGCGAAGTCGATAAGATGACCGATCCCTATGAAGGCAGGAGAACGCCCAGAAACGGAACGGACGGCGGCCCACGACGACAAGGGCATCGAGACCGTGCGAAACGATGCGCACGGTCACGATAGGGCTGCGATCTCACTTTCGACCCCCGTTCAATACGTCAAGGGGGTCGGTCCCGCCCGGGCCAGGACCTTCGCCCAGTTGGGCGTCGAGACCGTCGGGGATCTGCTGGAGTACTATCCGCGCGACTGGATCTTCGCGCCGAGCCCCGTGAAAGTCGTGCAACTGCGACCGAACGAAACCGCCAGTATCATCGCTCTGGTCGAATCGACCGACTATCAGAACTATCGGCGTCCCCCGCTCTTCGAGGCGATGGTCAGCGACGACACGGAAACATGCCGAGTCGTCTGGTTCCACGGCGGTTACCTGCGCAATCAGCTCCAGCCGGGGCAGGTCGTCATGCTCTCCGGCAAAGTCACACTCTTCAAACACCAGCTCCAGATGACCAATCCGAAGTTCATGGTGCTCGACGAGGCCCACGCGCAGCCCGATCTGTATTTCAGCGGCGGCGTCTATCCCGCCTCGGCCCACCTGTCCAGCGCCCAGATCAAACGCATCATCGTCCCGCTGCTCGAACGGCTCGACGATCTCGTCTGCGAGTTCTACGACGAAGGCTTCCGCAAGAAGAACCACCTGATCGGCCGCAAGGAAGCCTTCGCATGGATTCACATGCCGCCCGATGAGGAGAAGCTCGCCCAGGCCAGGCGCCGGCTCAAGTACGACGAGTTGTTCCTGATGCAGCTTGGACTGGCCCTGCGTCGCTATCGCATCCAGCACTTCTCCTCGGCCGTCGCCTGCACGTGCTCGGACGAAGTGGACAGCCGGATTCGCAGGCGATTCCCCTTCCTGTTGACGGAGGACCAGAACGAGTGCATCGCCGAGATCGTCGCGGACATGGGACGCACCGAACCGATGAACCGTCTGCTCCAGGGCGACGTCGGCTCGGGCAAGACCGTCGTGGCGCTGTACGCCGCCCTGCTGGCGGTCGCCAACAAGACGCAGGTGGCCATCATGGCGCCGACCGAGATCCTGGCGTCACAGCACTTCATCAGCATGGAGCGATATCTCAAAAACAGCCACGTCCGACGCGTGCTGATCACCGGCGGTCTGACGGGCGGGAAGCGCACGGAGCTTCTCGAACAGATCAAGCGAGGAGAGATCGACATCGTCGTCGGAACGGTCGCCCTGCTCCAAAAGGACATCGGGTTTCACAGACTCGGATTGGCCGTCATCGACGAGCAGCACAAGTTCGGCGTCCACCAGCGGGCAGACCTTCGCAAGGACGCCGCTCCGCACTGCCTGGTGATGACCGCCACCCCGATCCCGCGGACGCTGGCGATGACCGCGTTTGGAGATCTCGACGTCTCGATCCTCCGGCATGCCCCGCCCGGACGCGGGGCCGTCATCACGCGATGGGTCGATCCAGCCCACCGCCAGGAGGCCTACGACTTCATCCGCGAGCGTCTCAAGGCGAAAAGACAGGCCTACTTCGTCTATCCGCGCATCGCCGCCGTCGAGGAGACGGGCAAGGACATCCGAGCGGCCACGGAGGCGTGGGAGGAACTGGCGGAGAAGGTCTTCCCCGAATTCCACGTCGCTCTGTTGCACGGGCAGATGTCCTCGGCGGACAAGCAGCGCATCATGACGGAGTTCCGCAAAGGCCGGATCGACGCCCTGGTCTCCACCGTAGTGATCGAGGTCGGTGTCGATGTCCCCAATGCGACGATCATGGTGATCGAAGCGGCCGACCGGTTCGGCCTGGCCCAGCTCCATCAGCTTCGAGGCCGTATCGGACGCGGGGAGTCCAAATCCTACTGCCTGCTCTTCGCCGAGACCGACAACGAGGTCGCGCGCAGCCGACTCGATGTGATGACGCGCACCCACGACGGCTTCGAGATCGCCGAGCAGGACCTGCGTCTGCGCGGGCCGGGCGAGTTGTTCAGCGCCCGCCAGCACGGATTGCCCGACTTGAAGATTGCCAACATTCTCGACGATTCCGAACTGCTGGTGATGGCCCGCCAGCACGCCTTCGCGCTGGCCGCTCGCGACCCTATGCTCGAGGAGGCCCTGCACCACCAGCTTCGTCGGACCCTGCTGGCCAAATTCGGCGATTCCCTCGGACTGGCCGATATCGCGTAGCCGGGACGGCGACTCCGCCAGGCGGATGCGACTCCGTGAACGGCTTCGGCGCGGGCGCGGTTCACGTTTGTAGGTAGATCCTGGGGGCTCTGAAATCGATTTTGTCATTCCGACCGGAGCGCAGTGGAGGAATCTGGCGGCGAATGGGACATTGCCTTATCCTCGGCCAGCTGATACAGCATGGGCTTAAGCCCATCCTACAGAATTCCTTCCTGGGCTTGGCAGGAACCTGCCTACAAGCACGCAGTGCACCCGGCTTCGGCGGGGCGGGGTTTTTGCTGGAAGTCCGTCGGGAAAAGGTGTAAAAGGCCGCTGTGAACTGATCGAAGACAAAGGCCGGGAACGAAGCGGCACCCATGCGGATCGCATACAAGAACAAGACAATTGAGAAGACCCTCACGATCGTCAAGGCGGTCACCTCCGCGATGGTCGTGGCGTCTTTTGTGATTCTCTTCGGGTTCGAGAAACCCTTCGTCCCCCTGCCGATTCTGTTCGGCTTCCAGATCGGCGCGTTGTGCATCTTCCTGGTCGGCAAGGTCATCCGTTTCTTCAATGCCGAGTCCAAAAAAGAGTACCTCCTCGCCAACTGGTTCGAGATCCCGATGCTCACGGCGTTGGGGATCGCCGTTCTCGGCTCGGGTCGATGGTTCAGCGAAACCGAACCGGATCGCGTGCGGCATCTGGCTGTGGGGATCTATCTGATCGTCGAGGTCGTCGTGAAGGTCTGCATCACCTCGGTGAGTCTGGCCGCCTCGGGCAAGAACCCGACCCAGACCCTCGTGGCCAGCTTCGTGGTCCTGATCGTCACGGGCGGCGGCCTGCTCATGCTGCCGCGGGCCTCCACGGCCGAGCCCCTGAGTCTTGTGGACGCCCTGTTTACTGCCACCAGTGCCACATGTGTGACCGGCCTGGTGGTCAGAGACACCGGGCGGGACTTCACCTTTATGGGGCAACTGGTCATCTTGATCCTGATTCAACTCGGCGGCTTGGGCATCGTTGTCTTCGGAGCCGTTTTCGCCTTGCTGCTCGGGCAGGCCTTCAGCATTCGCGAGTCCGTCGCCATGCAGGACGTGCTCAGCGCGCAGACGCTCAGCCGGATCGGCAACATGATCCTGTTCATCTTCGTGGCCACGGTGGTGATCGAGGCCATCGGGGCCGTACTGCTGTATCCGATGTGGGCCAAGGTCCCCGGCTGGCAGGGCGACGCCCAAACGCAATGGTTCTGCAGCATCTTCCACTCGATCAGCGCGTTCTGCAACGCAGGCTTCGGCCTCTTCGACGATAGCCTGATCCGCTACAACCGGCAGTGGCAGGTCTATGCCGTCATCTGTCCGCTCATCGTCCTGGGTGGACTGGGATTTGGGGTCCTGTACAATCTGGCCAATATAGCCGGCAACCGAACCCTCCGATTCTTCAAGACCCATCTCGGCAAACCGCATCGGCTTCAGATGGAGGTTCCCAAGCGAATGCGCCTTCAGGCCAAGGTGGCCCTGAGCGTCAGTGGTCTGCTGATCGTCTTCGGCATGCTCACCATCCTGGTGTTTGAGAGGTATGCGGGCGATCCCTTCACCGGCCAACGACTCGATGTGCTGGGCGCTCTGTTCCAGTCGGTGACGGCGCGGACCGCGGGATTCAACACCATCGACGTCGCCACGATGACTCCGTCAAGCAAGATCGTGTTGATGATGCTGATGTTCGTTGGGGGCTCGCCCGGCTCCAGCGCCGGCGGGATCAAAACGGTCACGCTGGCCGTCATCGTCATGACCGTATTCGCCACCCTGCGCAAGCGCGGGGAGGTCGAGATGTTTCGACGCAGCGTGCGGCTCGTCGTGGTCGGTCGCGCCATCACGGTCGCCCTGCTGTTCATCGTCGTCCTGTTCATAACCATGCTGGCGCTCAGCGTGACCGAGGGGCCCCTCTCCGGGGACTTCACCATGCTGGATATCATGTTCGAATCGGCCTCGGCGCTGGGAACTGTCGGGCTCAGCACGGGGGTCACTCCCACTTTGACAACGGCCGGCAAGCTCATTATCATTGTCGTCATGCTGATTGGGCGACTGGGACCGTTGACCCTTCTGGCGGCGCTGACGTTCAATCTGAAACCGATCCGGTACAACTATCCGGACGAGGCAATCATTGTCGGCTAAGGAACGGATCGCATGAGACGATTTGCCGTCATAGGGTTGGGCCGTTTCGGTCAGAAGCTGGCCATCGCACTGGCGATGAGCGGCTCGGAGGTCATCGCCATCGACCGGGACCGAAACGAGGTCGAGTTGATTCGGGACCAGGTCAGCCACGCCGTCCGTCTCGACAGCACCGATGAAGAGGCCATGAAGGCGCAGGGCGTCGACAAGGCCGATGTCGCCATCATCGCACTCGGCCAGGAGAGCTTCGAGGCCGCCATTCTGACCGTTGTGAACCTGCGCCAGATGGGCGTCAAACAAATCTACGCCCGCGCCGAGAGTCTCCTGGCGGGCGAAGTCTTCTCCAAGGTCGGCGCAACGGAGGTGATCTATCCGGAAATCGAATCGGCCCAGCGCTGGGCGTACAAGCTCATCGCCCCGCAGATCGGCGAGAAGATCGACTTCGGCCCGGGTTACAGTCTGGCGCGGATCAAGGCGCCGCCGAGCTTCGACGGCAAGACCGTGATGGACCTGCAACTGCGCCAGAAGTACAAGGTCAACCTGGTGATCATCAAGCGCAGCGATGAGGCCAGGGCACAAAAGGATGAAAAGGATTCGATCTTCAACATCCCGATGCCCGACACGATCGTTTACGCCGACGACATCCTGATGATCGCCGGCTCCGACAGCGACCTCGCCCGACTCCCGCAGGAGTAGTCTTGCCGGAGAGCATCTGGCCGTCCAGGAAGGTCACAACGCACGGTGCCGACGGAGGAGGTCGAGAGCCGTCTGCATGTCGGCCGGCAAAGGGGCCTCGAAGCGGACGCGCTGCTCGGTGGTCGGGTGGGTGAATTCGAGGGTCCAGGCGTGCAGGGCGCAGCGGCTGATGACGGGCTCCTCGACGGCCGGCTCCGCATCGGCGAGCTGCCAGGGATAGACGAGCTTGCCGCCGTACATGTCGTCGGCCACGATCGGGTGCTTCAGGTGTGACAGGTGCACGCGGATCTGATGCGTCCGCCCCGTCCGAGGTTTGCAGTGGACCAATGAGAACCCGCGGAAGGCCTCGATCACCTCGTAGAACGTGACCGCCTCTTTGCCCGTCTCGGGGCGAATCGCGTACTTCTCGCGAATCTTCGGATGCACGCCGAGCGGTGCATCGATCCGGTCGGCCGTCAGCTCGGGCGTGCCGTGGACGATGGCCAGGTAGCTCTTCTCGACCTGCCGCAGCTCGAACTGCTTGGCGACCTTCCACTGCGCGATGTCGTGTTTGGTCACCACCATCACGCCCGTCGTGTTGCGGTCGAGCCGATGGACGATGCCCGGACGGAACTCGCCCAGTCCGCTGGAAAGCCGCTCGGAGTAGTGCGCCAGGGCGTTGACCAGAGTCCCATGCTTGTTGCCCCGGGCCGGATGCACGATCAGATCGGGAGGCTTGTTCAGGATGATCAAATCGTCATCCTCGTATAGGACGTCGAGCGGGATGTCTTCCGGCTCGATCTCCTTCTTTTCAGGCTCCGGCAACACGAACTCGATCACGTCGCGATGGCTGAGCTTGAAACTGGGCTTGACCGGCTGGCCGTTGACCTTGACCGCGCCGGCCTTGATGGCATTCTGGAGGAAGTGCCGGCTCAAATTGCGGAAACGGCCGTGCAGATACTTGTCGATCCGGCGCTCGCGCAGCGAAACGCCGACGTGAAGCGTCACCGGCTGACCGTAGACTTCGGGCAACTCGCACATGGCACGGCTGTCAGTGGCTCGCCGGCGCGTTGGCCTCGGGCGTCGTCGGCGCGAAGTACACGTCATCGGACGTTGCATCGGCACCGAGCGGCGTGATCTGAATCCGTGGCGTCGAGGCACTCTCCGGCTTGGGCTCCGGCGCCGGCTTGAACGTGACGGCGCCGCGGTAGTCATCCATCGTCTGGAGACGATTGGCGGCGGCGGCCTGCGCGGCCGTGCCGTCGTACTCGGTGTTCTGCGCCACCTTCTGGTAGAGCGCCTTGGCCTGGTCGAAGTTGCCCAACTCTTCCTCGCACAATCCCAGACCGAACTGCGCCGTGGCGGCCAGCGCCGGAACGTTCGACGCTCGGGTCAGCGCCTCCTGGTAGCTGTTCTGCGCCTGGACGATCTGTCTGGCCACGTCCTCGCCGGCGCCGGCACCCGGACGATAGTGCAGTTCGGCGCGGAGCGTCTCGGCGTGTTTGATCCACGCCAAGGCCGCCATGCGATCGTTGCGGCTGCCTTCGGCGAAGGCCTTCAACTCCTGTGCGATCGGAAGCAAAGCGATCGATTGGTCCATTCCCTGACTGGCGGCCCGCGCGACGGTCATCTTCTGCGCGGGGATCTGCGTCACCAGACCGGTCAACTGCACCTGATGTCGAACCGAGACCACGTCCTTCCGATAAAACCGCACGAAATACACGCCAATCACAAGAACGACAACGACACCGGCGCCGATCAGCGTCGTACGGTTCTCCTGTGCCCATTGCGGGAAGTGCGTCAGCCAGTCGGCCAACTCGTTGGTCTTCAGTTCATGCCGATGATCCGATTTCATTATCGTTCTCCATGTCCACGCCTGGGCACACCGGCCCGGTTATCGGGCCATCCAAAACACAAGCCCTTATGGTAACAAATTCGGCTTGCAATGCAACCTTCGTGAAGGTAGAATTTTGCGTTGCTACTCATTGAAAGGATGCACATGCTGGGGATGGACGCAAAGCCACGCCAGAACGTGAAACGACTCGCCTGTCTCGGCCGACATCACGGGGTAGTGATCGGCCTTCTCACCCTGGTCTTCGCTGTGGCTTTGGCTTCTGCGGGGCATGCCTCCGCCGACGTTTCCTGGGACCCGGAGCGGTATATCGGCGTCGACGAAATCCAGCCCGGCATGGACGCGTATTGCCTGACCGACTACGGGGACGGCGGGATCGAAAAATTCGCATTGAAGGTATTGGACGTCGTTTATAACATCGATCCGGGCCAGGACGCCATCCTGGTGATGGGTCTGGACGAGCGTTTCAAACACACCGGACCGGTGGGCGGCTGTAGCGGATCTCCGGTCTATATCGACGGCCGTCTGGCCGGGGCACTGGCCTTCGGCTGGCAGTTTGCGAAAGACCCACTGTACGGCGTAACGCCCATCCGCGAGATGCTCGAGGTCGGGCGGACGAACCCGACGATGACGGCGCAGGGGGCCGCTCGGACGTCGGCCTTCGCCTTCGACTTCTCCCAGCCCATCAACGTCAGCCAGGTCAGCGAGCAGGTTCTCCGCCAAAGGGTCGTCGGATCCGCCGGCGCCGGCGGCGCCAGCGTCCTGCCCTGCCCGGTGCTGATCTCCGGCCTCTCGACCGCCGCCTGCCAGGAACTCACCTCGCAGTTCGACGCGATGGGGTTCGCCGCCATCCCAGGTCTCAGCGGCGCAGCCGCCGCCGCAGGCGATGACGAGACGACCGAGCTGAAACCCGGGGGCACGCTGGCCATGCCTCTGGTCACAGGCGACATCAGCATCAGCGTGCTCGGCACCGTGACCGAAATCCGAGGCGATCGCGTGTATGGGTTCGGGCACAGTTTCCTGGGATACGGCGCCGTCAATCTGCCGATGGCCGGCGGCAAGATTCACACGGTGATCTCCAGCGTGATGCGTTCGTCCAAGCTGGGCACGCCGGGCAAGATCGTCGGCACGATCACGACCGATGAGATGACCGCCGTCTCCGGACGGCTCGGCGTCGAGCCCAACATGGTTCCGCTGTCGATTCGCATCGAGCGGTACAACGACAGCGAGCCACGCGTCTACAACTGCCGACTCGCCTACAACGAGATGTTGACGGCCACCCTGACGCGTGCGGCCGTGGCCGGAGCGGCCCTGCGACTAGGTCCCCTGCCTCCGGAACACACCATCGACTACACCGCCGCGATCCACATGGACGACGGACAATCCATCCGCTTTGGAAACGTCTCGGCCAGCGCGGGGCTGGTCGAACCTGTTTCCGAGATCATCGGCGCTCTGGCCCTGTTGATGAACAACCCCTATGGCTCCGCCAAGGTCGCTTCGCTCGATTTCGGCGCCCGAATCCGATCCGACGCCATCTCGTCACACATCTGGTCGGTCGAGCTGGTCACCCCGAAGATCAAAGCGGGCAGCGACATCGAGGTGGATGTCATCGTCGAATCGTACCTCTCCGAGAAGAGGAAGTATCGTGTCGCGCTGCCTGTGCCGAAGACCGTAGCCCCCGGCAAGTATGCCCTGATGCTTTGCGGGGCGCCGGAGTACGAACGCTTTCTGGCCAAGACCGTTCCCTATCGATTCATTGCCACGAACTATCAGACGCTCGTGGACGCCCTGAATATGGCATTGAATATCCCTCGTACGAAGCTCTATTGCGTTCTCGTACTGCCGCCGGGCGGCATCACACTGGACCGGGCCGAACTGCCCCACCTGCCGGGAACCAAGAGCGTCGTGCTCCAGAGCGACAAGAGGGCGCTTCGGGTCCAGCCGTACCCGCACTGGATCGAGAAGACCGTAGAAACAGGCACCGTCATCGGTGACAGAGAGATCATACCTATCGTTGTGGAAGAGTGATCCGTCCGACGAAGGGGTCGTCCGACCGAATCGTTGGGGCGGCATGACAAAACAGGGAGTTGAGATGAGAATGGAATTTCGCTGTTCGAATCCGTTGCGGCTGGCCGCACTGACGCTGACGATCGGCCTGCTCGCCGGCCCCAGTGGAGCGGTGACCAGCAAGATCACACGGCAGGCCACCAGCAAGCAACTGCTCGAAGGCAAGACGGACAACGTCGTGATCAGCTCGCGCGGCACCATCCAACTGGGACGGGCCGCCAAGGTGCTCGCCTCCGGATTCGATGACGTCTGGTCGGTCAACAGCATCGTGGCCAGCGGGGGCTCGGTCTACATCGGCACCAGTCCGAACGGCAGCATCTACAAGTACCGCCTGGGCGCCCTGACGAAGATCTATCCGACCGAGGGCGAGGTGACGATCGACAAGGACCGACCGGCCGTGCCGAAGGCCCCGACGCGCGGCGAAGACGGTGAATCCGTGGAGCAGGACGAACGGTTCTCCAACGAGCACATCTTTGCCATGGCCGTCGATGTGGCCGGCCGGCTGGTGGTCGGCATCAGCGGCGAGACGTGCCGACTCTGTCGTTACGAAACGGGCACGATGGAGACGATCTTCGAGCCGAACGACGCCAAGTACATCTTCGCCATCGAAGCCGACAGCGTCGGCAACCTGTACATCGGCACGGGCCCCGAGGGCAAGATCTACGTGCTCGATCCATCGGGCAAGGTCGCGCAGCTCGTCTACGACAGCCCCGACAAGAACATCCTGTCGCTGGTGGCCGGCAAGGACGGCTTCGTCTACGCCGGAAGCGACACCCGCGGCCTGGTCTACAAAATCAATCCCCGCAACAAATCCGCCACGATCCTCTACGACAGTGACGAGCCGGAGATCAGCGCATTGCTCTTCGCCGGAGGAGCGCCGGCGGACGCCGGATATCTTTACGCCACGGCGACATCGGCCCAGGTCGTTCAGAACGAGCAGAAGTTCGCGGCCGACCAGGCCGTTGCCGGACGGCCGGAGCCCAAAGAGGAAAGCGGCGGCGGCAAGGCCGACAGCAACGGCGGTCTGCGACTGAAGATCCCCAACACCAAGGCGGAAACCGATAAGAAGTCTCCCCAACGGCCCGCGCCCGTCACTCGAGGCAGCAAGCCGGGCACGGCCAGCTACCTCTACCGCATCTCCAAACAAGGCTACGTCACCGAGCTGTTCAGCGAATCGGCGGTCTTCCTCTGTCTGACCGAACAGGACGGCAACATCCTCCTCGGTTCGGGCAACAGCGGCCAACTCTATTCGATCGATCCCGAGGCCGAACGCAGCACGATCGTCTACGAGGACGAACGGGCCGCCCAGATCACGGCCCTGGCCACCATCGAAGGGGACGTGTACATCGGGACGGCCAACCCGGCCAAGCTCGTGCTGCTGTCTCCGAACTATGCCTCCGAAGGAACATACGTTTCCGGGCTGATCGACGCCGGCCAGCCCGCCCGGTGGGGCAAGCTGCAAATCGACGCCGATATCCCGCGAGGCGGCAAGATCCTGGTCTCCAGCCGCAGCGGAAACGTCAAGGACGCCAACGACCCGACGTTCTCCGACTGGACCGAACAGGTTGAGATCACCGAGCCGATCCAGTTGCGCTGTCCGCTCGGACGTTTCTGTCAATACAAACTGACGCTGTACACCCCGGATGGGAAGAAGACGCCGCTGATCCGCGAGGTGGCCGTGGCCAGCACGATCCCGAACCTGGCGCCCGTCGTCGAGTCGGTCGAGGTCACCCGACTGACCAGCTCGGGCAAAGAAGGCAGCTTCAAGATCAGCTACAAGGCCAACGACGAGAACGACGACACGCTTGTCTATAAGATCGATTTCCGCCGGATCGGCCGCGACACATGGATCGAGCTCAAAGACGAAGTCGAAGGCGACAGCCACGAATGGGACGGCCGAACCGTCGAGGACGGTCGGTACGAGGTGCGCGTGGTCGCCAGTGACGAGCGCAGCAACAGCCCCTCGACGAAACTGACGGGAAGCCGGATCAGCGACCCGATCATCGTCGACAACACCGGTCCGGTGATTCGCAAATACAACCTCGACAAGACAGGCCGGACCGCCACGCTCAAGCTCCAGGTCACGGACGAACTGAGCGTCATCAGCAAGCTCGAATATACGATCAACAGCAATGCCCAGTGGAAGAGCACGCTGCCGGACGATCTGATCTTTGACACCACCGACGAGAGCTTCACGATCGTCACCGAGGAACTGACTCCGGGCGAACATGTCCTGGCCCTTCGGATCAGCGACGGCGCCGGCAACACGACCTACAAGACCTTCGAGGTCAGTGTGCTGGGCAAGTAGCCCAACGAACAGGAGGAATCGCTGCCGCCATGCGAACCGTGGGATTCGAGCAGGTCAGCCGCACCGTTGAGTCGCTTTGCATCGCGGCCTGTTACGAGTTGCCCGACGACGTTCGGGCAGCCCTCGAAGCCGCCGCCGCGAAGGAGTCCCATCCGGCGGCGGCGAAGGTCCTGGCGCAATTGCTCGACAACGCCCGCATTGCGGCCGACGAACGCATCCCGCTGTGCCAGGACACGGGATTGACCGTCGTCTTCGTCGAGCAGGGCGCCGATGTGGTCCTGGCCGCCGGCCGGGACGATCGCAGCACGCTCATCGACGCCGTCAACGAAGGCGTTCGCACCGGCTACGAGAAGGGGTTTCTGCGAAAGAGCGTGGTGGCCGATCCGCTGAACGGTCGGGCCAACACCGGGACCAACACACCGGCCATCGTGCATCACTTGCTCGTGGCGGGCAACGGACTGAAGATCTCCGTCATGGCCAAAGGCGGCGGCTGCGAGAACAAGAGCCAGTTCCGAATGTTCCGTCCCACCGTCGAAGCGTCCGATGTCACCGACTGGATCGTCGAGGTTGTCAAGGCGGCCGGCGCCGATGCGTGTCCGCCCTTCGTCGTGGGTGTGGGGATCGGAGGCAATTTCGAGCTCAGTTGCCTGCTCAGCAAGAGGGCCCTGTTGCGCAGCCTGGTCGAGCCTCATCCCGATGCGTTCTACGCACAGATGGAGAGCGGACTGCTGGCCGCGATCAACGCGCTGGGGGTCGGCCCGCTCGGCCTGGGCGGCGATACGACGGCTCTCGCCGTCCGGATCGAAACCGCCCCCTGCCACATCGCCTCGCTCCCGGTGGCAGTCAACATCGAATGCCACAGCCATCGCCACAAGACGGCGATCCTGTGACGCGACGGTGATCGGTCAATCACCCTTGAATCCGGCCATCCAGTCGGGCCAGTTGACCTCAACGCTGGTGTCGAATCGTTTGCTCCATTTCAGTCGCCAGAGTTCCTTGAGCCAGACCTTGCGCACCGAGAAGTCCACGAAGACGGCGTTGATGGCCTGCGAATGGCGATTGATGCTGAAACGGTTCATCGAATCGGAGTCGCCTGTCAGCCGCCCATCCCGGCCGTCCACCACCGGCGCCGAATCCGTGTCGTCGGGCCAGCCGCACCAGAACCAGCAGTCCAGGAACAGCGGCACCTGCGCGGCCCCCTTGATGTTCGGCGAATTCCAGAAGGCCTCCTTCGGCTTGCCGTACAGCGTCGTGTCGCCACAGACGTAGACCCACCCGTTGATCCCATAGCTGCCCCACGTCCCCACGGGACGCTCGCCGCTGGGAGCCACAACGCCCCAGGAGGTCTCCGCGTCGCCGCCCAGGGTCAGGGTATCCACCGCTCCGTCCGGGGCGGCGATCTTCCTGGCCACCGGGCAGACCCGGAACTTCGGGTCCTTGTGATAGTACTTATACAGCAGGTCGATCCAGCGGCCTCGGTCCGACCGTCGCGTGGGAAACATCCCGTTGTTCTCGTCCGTGTACATCGCCCAGATCGTGCCCCACTGTTTGAGGTTCGACTGGCACACGACGCCCCGCGCTTGCCGGCGCACGCGCGACAGCGCCGGCATCAGAATCGACATCAGCAGCGCGATGATCGCGATGACGACGAGCAGTTCGATCAGGGTGAATCCTCTGCGTCTGTGCATCGTGGGACACTCCTCAAAGATTCCTCGCGAGCGAAAGAGACAAAAAAAACCGGACCGCCCACTGTGACGGTCCGGTCGATTGCAGATTCGTTCCCTCGTCCAACCGCGCACGGGTCTCAGGGCATCCGCGTCTCTTTCGTGCCCCAGACCGCCACAGACGACCAGTAGATGTCCTCGTTGCCGTCCTGCAATTCACCCGTATTGGCCTGCGGCGGGATGCGCTTGCCGAATTCGAGGGTTCGCGTGTCGTTCCATTTGCGGTAGTCCGCATGCCCATCGGCGAACGAGAAATTGGTTCCGTCGCCGTGGCGCACCGGCGGCGGGTCCCACCACGACCACTTCGTCGCCCAGACGGTCCAGCCGCCCAGCGCCGACGGACAGGTGCCGCCGTCGTCGAGGAACACCGTGCGGAACGCCGGGTCCTTGATCTTCATTCGCAGCTTGGTCAGCGTCGTTTGCATCTCGCTGGGCCAGGCTTTGCAGTTCATCGAGTCGGAAATCGAATAGGTGCGGACCGGCGGACTCTGGTGGCCGTAGTAGTCCATCACCTTGCGTTCGACGTTCGGACACTTGTAGAGCTTGAGGTCCCGCGTGTAGGGGTACAGGGCGCCGTCCTTGATCGCCTGCTGCCTCTGTGTCTCGGTCATGGCCCGTTCCCAGTCCCTCTGGACCCAGTACGGCCCGTTGGCCGCGGCCTGGCCGTACTCCCCGGAATCGCCGTTGACGAGCTTGTCGCTGTTGTCGTCGGCGTACATGATCCAGGCGAGCGTCAACTGCTTCAGGTTGCTCAGGCACGTGGCGCGTTTGCCCTGCTCGCGGACCCGCGACAAGGCCGGCATGAGGACACCCATCAGGATGGCGATAATCGCGATGACGACCAGCAGCTCGATCAACGTGAAACCGGCCCGAACGAAACGCCTTGCACAACTCCCTTTCAGCATCATTCTCTTGCCTCCCAGCTTCAGCACAAACACCGTACGGATGGCATGAAAAGGCCGGCCCTCGAAGGCCGGCCATGCTGCGTGTCACAGTCGCAAATCAATAGTCCTTGAACCTCTGCATCCAGTCGGGCCAGTCGTCGGCCGAGACACCGCCGGCCTTCGTCCATGGCCCCCTGGTGTTGTACTTCTTGTGCCACTGCAGCGTCCAGACCTCCTTGAGGCCGATCTTGCGAACCGACCAGTCCATGAACGCCACGTTCAGGAAGCCCTGGTGCCGATTGATCGCGCAGCGAGCGGTGTTGTTTCCGCTCCAGGCGGCAAATTCGTTGGAAGCCGGGGCATCGGTGTGCAGAGGCCAGAGGTCGAAGCGCAGCGCCTCGATGAACCATGGGACATTGGCGGCGCCCTTTTCTCCGGCCGTCTTCCAGCCCTCGGAGACCGGAACGCCTCCCTCATACACGGTGCCGCCGCCGGCGGGGATCAGGCAATAGCCATTGATGCCATAGCTGCCGGATACGCCGTTGGGGCCAAGTTGTGCGCCCGTGAAGATCCCCCAGGCATTGAAGATATTGAAGTCCGGGGCCTGAACGCCGTACTCATCGATGATCGGCTTGGTCGCCGTCGGACACATCCAGATCTTGTTGGCCTTCCAGTCCTTGTACTGCTCCTCCAGGTGATAGATCCACCAGTAGGCGTTTGCATCATTCCCGGGCCAGAACTTCCCGTCGTTGCTTTCCGTATGCATGGCGGCAATGAGGTTCCATTGCTTCAGATTGCCCATACAGGAGATCATGCGACCCTGCTCTCGGACGCGTCGCAGGGCCGGCATCAGGATCGACATCAGGATGGCGATGATCGCGATCACCACCAGCAGTTCGATCAGTGTAAAACCACGTCGCTTGGCCATAAAGGAAACTCCTTCACCCACACAAGTTTTCTGGAACGCCCCTAAACCCACATCCAATGATGCACGCAACCAGCGGCCTGTTCCGCTGATTTCGGCCTTTTCGTATGGAGATACCACTTCGACGAACACCCGCTCCATTATAGCCGAAGCAGCTTGCCCATGCAAACCAAAACCCAACAATCGCCCTAACTTGCTATATTAACACATCTTGCGCATGCACCGGCCCACCGAACGTCCGAATAAAACAGGCAATTTCGCGCACATGCCCATGCAATCGACCATTCTCGAGCGGATTTCGCGTCTGAGGCCTGTCGCTCAGCGCCCCGACGTATGACGACCACACCGGTTCGCCAACTCGACATACTGGCCCGGCGACAGCTCTTCGGGGCGGGCGGTGGGGTCGATCCCGCACTGCTCGAACAATTGCATCCACAGGTCGTGGTCCCCCAGATGGACCGGAGCATGTTTGGCGCAGGCCCGGAGCATCTTGCGGCGATGGCCCATGAACAGGCCGACCACGTCACCGAACAGCGCGATGTCGTCGATCGCACCTCTCTTGTCGTCGTTGCGAACGAATCGAACGATGGCCGAATCGACCGCCGGCGGCGGCCAGAACACACCCGGCTTGAGAATGCGAAGGATCTCCACGTCGCCCGTGGCGCCCAGCAGAATGCTCAGCGATCCATACTCCCTGCTGCCGTGCGCGGCCGCCATCCGTTCGGCCACCTCCTTCTGCACGGTGACGACCATCGCGTCGGCCACCAGCGGCCCGTTGACCAGATTGGCGATGACCGCCGAGGCCACGTCGTAGGGCAGATTCGAGACCAGTAGCAGCCGAGGATGCATTTGCGGCACAGGAGCATCTGCTTTTATGGGGCCAATGGCACGGATCGCCTCGACAACAGCCGGATGGAAGCTGCCCTTGCTCGACAGGACATCGCCCTCGATGAATTCGACGTTGCCGGCACCGGCCAGTTGCGACCGGGCGATGGCCGCCAACGTCGGGTCCACCTCGACCGCCACCACATGGCCGGCCCGCTCGGCCAGAGCCGCCGTCATCGAGCCGGTCCCGCAGCCCACTTCGAGGACGACATCCTGC